>CAVOWB010000001.1:0-12417 GCA_963699995.1 Candidatus Bathyarchaeota archaeon
ACTGGACTATTGGGTGTATTTCCTGTCGAAAGCTGCATGAAGAATTCTAAATAGAGCAGGCGAAAAGAAAACAAAATTTCAACATCAAAAAACAAAACACCGCCATTCATGATTTCATAGCGCGCCGAGGGAAAAAAGTGAACGTTTGGCGCGAGCAAAGTGGGGAGTCCTTTAGGGTGAAAGAATCACAAGTATTCGCGAGGACCCGAGCGACTTGACTTTTTTAGGTTGGGCAGCAAGCGGCAAAAACAGCTTGCGGCGACACTCGTAGCTAAAATAAAAGTGACACGCGTCAAGCCCTTTCAAATTTCGCAAAAATGCACTTCCACACCTTCAGACATTGGAAAGCAACAACAGAACAGCACAAGACCAAAGACCCCCGGCACGTCAAAATGTTACTCGGGCACAAAAGCATCCAGTCAACGAAAGCCTACATTCACCTTGAAAAAATGATGTATGAAGAAGCTGATGACCTGTTCATCGTCAAAGTTGCTGATACAATGGATGAAGCAGTTCGGTTAATTGAAGTCGGATTCGAGTTCCATGCTGAAGTTGAAGGTCATAAGCTGTTTAGGAAAAGGAAGCCGTACAATGGATAATCTAGAAAGTCCATGGGCTATTCACGGGATAATTTCGCATCCGTTGTACTTGAGGAACTCGAAGTCTGTCAAACTGATTTTTCCGTTTGATATGAGTTGCCTAATTTGCGGCATCTGAGATTCCGCAGACTTGATTAAGCTTCGGACGGTTTCGCAGACCAAAGCGTATGATTCCTCACCCCAGCGTTTGGTGATGTTTGCATAGAGGCAGCGCCCTCCACACATGCCCGATATGTCGCAGTCGGTGCAGGGCTTGCTGTTGACGAGCGTTTTTTCAAGATGTAAAGGGTCAGCGTTGGCAATATGACCAATGTAGTATTTTTTCATGCCCCACATCGTTGGGCAGGGAATAATATGACCGTCAGTTTGAACTGCATAATTTATCCATCCGCCTCCGCAACGCATCAGACTTGCGCCTTGGCAAACAAGAGCGAGTTGACGATGCCCAGCAGCGGATAAAGTTTCAACACGATGCCGTTCTGTTCCATATGATTGACCCAGAATCGTGCGAGTTTGTCTATGCCTGGCATGTAACTCTCTTGGCTCCACTGTTTAAAATTTCGTCGTTGGAAGTCGTTTCCCCAGAAGCCTGCGTTCAGCTGCCAGTGCACGCTGGAAAAAGAGAACTCGTTGTTGTCGAGTAGCCAGGTGATTTGTTTGTAGATGTCGGTTTGCTCCATGACTGTGACTCGCGCAATAAGTTCGCCCTTGAATCCATTTGCCATGATTAGCCGCAGGTTGTTGATTACTTTTCGAAAGACATCCTTTCCGCGGTAGTAGTCCGTTAGGGGTTCCTTGCCATCTATGGAAACAAGAATCGTGTGAAAACGGTTAACGTACTTAGGCGCCAGTTTGTCGAAAAGTTGCCCATTTGTCTGGATCATAAAGCGCCTCGCTGAAACCGTGTCCATTATCTGTCTAAGCCCTTCCATGTTCAGTAGGGGTTCTCCTCCGTAGAAGGTTATCGTGCAGTCCGGGTCTTTTCTGCAAAATTCATCCAGCTTGATGAAGTCGTAGTTCGCTTTCTTGGGCAGCGAGTAGTCGAGTTCGAAGTCTCCGAAGTCCTCGTCGAAATCGTCCATGGTTTCTCCAAAGCAGTAGCGGCACTGGAGGTTACATTCAGTCGTCAGTACCACGTGAAAGAACATGAGTCAAGACAAGTCATCGACTTGCTTAATAGTATTTTTCCGCCAGTTTCTGAGCTTCTTCATACTCATCCGTCCCTTCTTCAGTTTTCACTGCAAATTCCACATAATCCTTTTCAGATTTTCCCCGTTCACAGCTACGTTTTTTTTCCGTCTCGCTTTGCATCTTCTTCATGGCCCTTTCAACGTAGCTCTTAAGGTCTCTATCCTTCATGATTTTCTCCGGCAAGGTTTCGGGGGCATAAACCAAGGGCAATACCGCTATAAATAGGAAGAAGCTTGCTAAGGAGAAAATCGCAATCGGCGCCACGTTCAGTACAAAAGGCCCAAACAGGAGCTTCATGAAATTGGAGGATAACAATGGCAATGCGCCCACAACGTAAAATTTTTCAGCATGTTGTTCTTGGGCCAGGTCACCCCAGAGAGTGAAAAGAAACAGTACGTTGAATATGCCCCAAGCAAAGCCATCTGCCACTGTGTAAACGTAATATCCATAAGTACTTTGAGAAAAACTCACCGCTGCATATCCGACTCCGAGCATCGCAAACCCAAGAACAGCCAAGCGCTTGCGTCCTATTGAATCCGCGAGAAAACCTGCGACTAACGAGAAAATTGCAATAAAAATGGTTTCAAAGAGAGCGACAGTCCGGACGTTACCGTATCCTTGAGAAATCTCAAACTGACTCATGGCCGGTATTGTCATGTAGTTAACTAGGCTAAAGACGAGCCATGGAATCAGAAAAAGAAAGACAGATTTGCTAGTGATGATTTGGAAGTAGGACGATTGTTTAACCTGTTGGAGCGGTGCGTTCTTTCTTTTCGTCCAGTTGAACAACAACAAACCTACTAACCTAATTGCAGCTAGAACAATACTCGATGAGGCAAGGTTGTCACCCGCTAATGTTGTGAGCAGAAACATTGACAACGCTATTGCTAAGAAACGCAATGCCACCTAGTCTAGCCCTGTTCTCGTGGGTGGTTGAAGCTGCAAAATAGCCCATTGTGACGGGCATCCCTAGTCCGAAATAGGCTCCAAATAATGTGGAAACTATTGCGAGTTCGACAAATGTGGAGGGCACAAATACAAAAGGTATCAAGGAGACAAAAATACCGCCGAACATCCAAGCGAGTAATGCCGACTCTCGTTTGGTTCTCTCTCCCACGAACGAGCCAACAACGGCACTAACTGCAATAGCACCGATATTAACACCCATAACGACTAGAGTTTCGGATGCAGTGGTTTTCAGCGCATCAATTAGATTTTGCAGAACAATAAAAGCCAAATAGTACCAAGCAAAGGAACTAACTACTAAAACAAGGTTTGCAGTAGCTAGTAACGGGCTAATCCCGAGTTTTTTATTGAACACCTGAGCCAACAAAGTACGAGTCTAAGAAAAGAGAGATAAACATTAAGGATTTCAAAACTTTATTTGAGATTCTGACCCTGGTTAGTACTTAAAAATATCGTTCGAATAGAAGTATATACCACAAGTCTTATATGTAGTTCTGTTGAACATATAGGCAATTCAATCTAAAGACGTAAGAAGGGAGATAAGTGAAAACCAAAATACCAATTCGACACGCCGGTTGGTTTTAAACTTTAGTGATTTGCTCACTGTAATGAATGCTTCAGCAAAGAGATCTGGGCAAAGAGCAGTGCTGCAAGTTCTTCCCTTATCTTTCTATCCTTTATAAAAGATAATTCATTGATTTGCGCAAAAACTCTTTGCTCCATTTTTTTAGCCAGCTTCTTGACCTCTGAGGACACCAGTGCAATTGTTGCAGCCTTTTCGAGATTAGTTCGTGAGAACTCGTGCCTTGGGAACAACTGAAGTATCTCATTCCTAACAGTTAGACTGCCGATGGCATAAAGAAAGGGAAGTGGCGGGCATTCGTTTCGCATACGGCTTTCAAACTCTATTGGGTTAAAATGTCAGCGAATCTCTTCAACTGTTAAGGACAGAATCCCGAAGGTTTTTCCGTAATTTGCCAATTTTTGATTTTCGTCTTCACTTCCTTCTCCCAAAATTGCGCCTATTTCGCAGTGTACTCTTGGTACCGAGGCTTTGAGTTCAATAGTCTCGAGATATTCTCTTGGTGTGATTGTGGATTTACCTCTCAAGCGCGTTTCTTTTGCCTCCGCCATGCTTGTTTCGAAAAAGGCTCTGGTCGTCACGTTCAGAATTCTATGTCGTTCCTCTTCAGGCAGGCTTTCACATTCCTTGTGAAGCAGATTCGACCCTTGAATTAGCAGAGCATTTCCTGTTAGCAATGCCACTTCGGGTCCGAATTTGCCGTACACTGTTTTTCTTGAGTACTTGCTATTTGACTTGTCAATTATGTCGTCGTGTATGTCAGCAGCTCCTGCATACAACATCAATGCAACGCTTGCTCCAGCAGTTTTGTCTGTCTTGCCTCCAACTGCCAGGCATGATAGAGACATCAAAACGGGGAAAACGGGTAGGGCATTTCGGAGAGTCACTTTGGCGAAGTATTTCAACGCTGAAGATAAAATTCCCCTATCAAGAGCTAACGCTAGCACCTCAGCTCGAGCTCTTTCTAGCGCTTCTTTTCCTCTTGAATTGAAGATGCGCGTGCAGTTTTCAACAATATCTAGATCAGCGTTCATGGGTAGCTCTTAGTATCGAGTTTGTATTTGTTTTTTTGGGTATACGCAATTCTCCCAAAGCTTTCTTCTATTTGGGAACGATGAAAGAACTGGACACCCTAACCAACATAAGTTAAAAATAGTGTTGAGAGCAGGGCTAAATCATTAACCGTTATCTCTTGAGCGGACAAGTTTTGTTTGGCGCGTTTTGTGTTCTTGCTTTTTGGGAAAAAAGGGGGATTCTATGTAGTCTTAGAACCAGCCGCTGTGGGTGGGTCTCATTCTTTTTTTCATAATTTACTTCTGCCTCAGCCTCCCTCATTCTGTGATAAGGAGCATTTGAAAACATATCGTGTATCGCAATATATAAAATGCTTGGCTTTTCGAATCTTGCTGGGCTTCTGTCTAACAAGTCCACACTTTAGGCTCAAGCGCAAATCTTAATAGCTGTTGGGTTCATTCAACAGGTTCATGAACTCGAAGGAGAACATCGAAGACAAATGGCGCAGTCGCTGGGAAACTGCACATGTGTTCGAAGCTGACCCAAACCCCGCCAAGCAGAAGGTATTTGTTACTTTTCCTTACCCATACATGAACGGCCCCTTGCATGTGGGACACGCTTTCACTGCCTCACGCGTGGATGCCTATGCCAGATTCCGCAGGATGCAAGGCTACAACGTACTGTGGCCGTGGGCTTGGCACTGGACTGGTCAGCCGCTCCTTGGGGCTAGCCAGCGAGTCGCAAAGGGTGATGAAGCTTACATCAGAGTATTGCGTGAAGTCGACGGCGTCCCCGCAGAGGAGCTCAAGAAATTCGTTGACCCATTGTACATGGCGCAGTACTATACGAATGAGGGACGCCAAATCGCAAAACGGATCGGCTTCTCGATCGATTGGCGCCGCGAATTCACTACGGTTTGGCCGACTTATCAGAAGTTCATCGAGTGGCAGTACGCGAACCTACGCGAGAAAGGCTATGTCACGAAGGGAACGCATCCCGTCGTTTGGTGTCCGAAAGACAAAAGCCCTACAGGCGACCATGATCGCCAAGTAGGTGAAGGCGTCACGCCCGAAGAATACACGTTAATAAAGTACAAACTGGACGGGCAAACTTTCCTGCCTGCCGCCACCTTCCGTCCCGAAACCATCTTCGGAGTGACCAACATGTGGATTAACCCCGACGCAGACTACGTGGAAGCAACCGTGAACGGGGAAAACTGGATAATCAGCGCGGTCGCTGCGGAAAAGCTCAAGGATCAAGAACGCACTGTTGAAGTTAAGCGGACGTTCAAGGGCAGAGAACTAATCGGAAAGAATTTTGAGAACCCAGTGACGCACAAACGGTTTCCGATTTTGCCAGGCTGGTTTGTCGACGCTAAGACAGCCACAGGCGTCGTCTACAGCGTTCCAGCCCACGCCCCATTTGATTGGCTCGCACTCAGAGATCTGCAGCGGAAACCTGAAACTCTCAAGGAATTCAACGTTGATGCAGATATGGTGAAGGCAATTAAGCCGATTTCATTAATCAAAGTCGAAGGCTACGGCCAATACCCCGCAGTGGAAATCGTCGTTCAGATGGACATCAAAGACCAACACGATCCAAAAGCTGACGAAGCCACCAAAGCCCTGTACAAGAAGGAATTTCACGGTGGCATCCTTAACGAAAACTGTGGTCCTTATGCAGGCAAGACCGTGCGGGAAGTCAAAGACATTCTTATCCGTGACTTCAAGCAGCAACGAGTGGCAGATAGCATGTTTGATTTGCCGGAGCTAGTTGTCTGCCGTTGCATGACGCCATGCATAGTGAAGGTTCTCAGCGACCAGTGGTTCCTAAATTACTCCGACCCGCAGTGGAAAGACCTTGCCAAAGCGGTAGTCGCGCAGATGAGGGCTTACCCCGACGCCGCCAAACCCTGGTTCAACACTGTCATTGACTGGCTTAAAGAGTGGGCGTGTGCCCGCACAACAGGTTTCGGTACTCCACTGCCGTGGGGCAAAGGCTGGATCATCGAAACGCTCAGCGACAGCACCGTCTACATGGCCTTCTATACTATAAACAAGCATATACGTCAAAATGAATTAAAGCCTGAATCGCTCACCCGCGAAGTGTTTGACTACATCTTTCTGGGCAAAGGGAAACCAGAGGAACTTAGTGAAGCAAGCGGGATAAACCAAAGACTTCTGCAGGATATGCGCAGCGAGTTCCTCTATTGGTACCCCATGGACCTACGCAACAGCGCCAAAGAACTAGTCCCCAACCACCTGACGTTCTGTATTTTTCACCACGCCGCCTTGTTCCCCCCTGAACACTGGCCACGCGCAATAGGCGTAAACGGCATGCTGATGATTGAGGGCAAACAAATGCACAAGTCCAAAGGTAACTTCATCACAATGAAGGGCGCAGTGGACAAATACGGTGCAGACGCCACAAGATGCGCCTTGTTACTGGGCGCTGAAGGCATGGACGATCCTGACTGGCGAGCAGAAAACGTAAGCGACCTGCAAGGCAAGTTCGAGAGCCTGCTCGGATTCGCAGGCGGCATACTAATATCCGCAACGAATCCCGAGGAAACCCCATTGGAACGGTGGCTACTCAGCAAACTGCAGCGACGCATCAGCAACGTCACAAACAGCCTGGAAGAACTAAAAACAAGATCAGCTCTTCAAGCAGCACTATTTGACACCTGGAACGACATAAAATATTACATTCAAAGGAAAGGAAAAACCGACTCAGCCACCCTCAGAGAGGCAGTCAAGGTTTGGCTTAGACTTCTCGCGCCCTTTGCGCCTTATATGTGTGAAGAACTGTGGAACCAGTCTGGCGAAGCAGGCTTCATCAGCGTCGCCGATTGGCCAAAAGTGGACGAAAACAAAATCGACATCGCCGCCGAAGAACAAGAGAACCTAATCGCCGATTTAATCGAGGACACGCTGAACATCCTGCGAGCTACCAAAATAGCGCCTAAGCGTGTCTACTTCTACACTGCAGCCTCTTGGAAGCGACAAGTTTACCTTAAGGTCCTGTCCAAAGCAGTTGCCGGCGAGGCAAGAATGAGCGAAATGATGAAAGAGCTTGCTGCTGACCCATCTTTGAAGCCACACATGAAGGAAACCGCAGTATTAGTGCCCCGCGTAATCAAGGCTTTGACTAAGGTGACTCCTGAAAGAAAAGCGAACCTGCTGAAAATCCAAGAAGTTGACGAAAAGCGTGTGGTGCAGGACGCCTTGGGCTTCCTGAAGGAGCGGTTTAACGCGGAAGTCTCCGTGTTCGGTGAAAACGACAAGGAACGCTACGACCCTAAGCAACGTGCGGCGATGGCTTTGCCCAATCAGCCAGCAATTTACATAGAGTAGCTCTTCTTTCTTTTAACGTCTAAGAGTTGGCGAGTTTCCAGATGACGTTGCCGATTTCTTCGTCACGTGTTAACCCATAGTATTTTTGTGCAATCTTCGCCGCAACTGGAATGGCAGCGCGATTCACGGCCCTTAACAACGCTGGATTCGTGATCCTGCTGCCCAGGAAAGTGTCACGCCAAATTCGCACGTTATACTCCCAACACCGGGTCAGAAAGTCCCACCGCATCTTCGTAAGTTGGTCATACTCTGCACCTCTTTTGTTCATCAGGAGGCAGTCTTCAAGCGGCACGAAGAACAGGGGCACGTAGAAAGCGTTAAAGTCGCGCAGGTCGTCCATGAGCGTGAGTGTTTCGTTTACGTCGTCTTCTGTTTCATCCGGTAAGCCGACAATCAGCGTTGCGAGCGGGTACCAGTCGTTGTCGTTCAGAATTCCGAAGGCCTGCGTAACGATTTCTTTCCATTGTTCTGGCTTGTAGGGCAGCATCTTGCCCGCCATGTACTTCCGCATGAGACGTACACTACCGGTTTCGATGCCCGTTTCGCCCGTGACAATGGGTTTGCCGTTATGACTGTACCAGCTGTGTTCCAATAGGACTTCAGCGACTTGCTTTACCATGTTGGGCTTGCAAACGACTGGAGCCAGTGACATGTGACTTGGCTGGATAGCGTTAACACCTTCCACCGACGCGACACTCCGAACAAGTTTGATGACTGCTTCCTCGTTGGGTATGAAGGCTGTGTCTTTGGAGCCGTATAGGAAAAGGTCCTCAGTAACTAGTGTGACATGGGTGCCTTTTTCTTTGCATTCGCTCGCGGTTAGCTCAACTTCACGGACTACTTCTTCCAAGGGGGTATCTGTTTTTTTGAGGACGGTTGGTGTGCAGAACTGGCAGTTCCTTCCGCAGCCCTTGCTGATTTCGACAGCCCCGTGAATGGCAGCGTGGTGAATCATTGGGAATTTCTCGTCGGGTTTGGCGGGGGACTTTATTCTTTGTGGCAAAGGCTCATCCGCGACAGCTTTTTTGAAAGCTTGAGCGATACCCTCTTGTCCTGGACCCATAACGAGGCAGTCAACGCCGTAGTCTCGGGTCAGATGTTTGCGTTCTAGCTGCCAGCTGCCGAACCCACCGACGATGACCTTGGGCTTGTACCTTCGGATGGCAGGGTGCTTTGCGAGAGATTTGAATTCGATGGCGTTCATTGGTTCTCCCCCGCCTACGAGGCTGCTGTAGGTTTTGCTGACGTACCCCATGCCCGTCGGGTCCATGCTGGATATGCCCACGGCTTTGGTGTTGGGTCCAACAAATTTGTCTAAATCCGCAGGATGCACAACGGCGACTTCCTGCTGGCTGAAGCCGTTTTGGAGTAATATTGCTTCCACTTTTCTCAAGCCGTATGGCGCAACCTTAGCTCTTCCCTCGGGTGTGCGCTCAACAGGCGGGTAAAGGTATTTCCTTGTTAGCCATTTTGGGACTGGCCCCATTCCGAAGCCGCCCACGAAGGCAATGAATTGGCTGTTGCCGAATTCGCTCATTTCCGTGGCTGACGCTGTGAGAACAATTTTTGCGCCCTGACTGTTTGCCATCCGAGTCACTTCTATACGTAAGGTATCTTGGTTACTACTCAGCCCTATTAATAATTATGGTGCGCAGCATGCTGTCCTGCGCTGCAACTAAACTGTATGGACAAGTTTGGGAGTCGCTCGCGGTTAGATTCCGCGTACAGGCGCCATTGGGGAAAGCAAGGCAAACCAAAAAGGCGGCGAAAATGACAGATTGGCGTGGTATATCCTGCTAGAAAATGCGTCATGCAGTGTTAGCCATGGAACGTCTCTGCCAGTTCCGCATACGTCCTTCGACTATGAAAATAGACTTAAGTGGAGAAAAAATTTTGGCTCGTGTGCTTGAAGCTATTTTTTGAAAATCTTTTAGTGTTACTAGCCAATGGTTGGCAGGAAACGGGTGACCCCCACCAAGATGTACTGTACTGCAATCGCTGCGATGAGAAGCGACATGACTCGCGCGATAACTATCGACCCCGTTTTGCCTAGAAACCTGTAAATTGTGTTTAGATACCGAAGGATGAACCAAGTGATTCCTATCACAAACATCACTGCCAGCACTGTCACATAGACTTCGTATGTTTGAAGGTTAAATATGGTCGTGGTTATGGCTCCTGGCCCCACAAGAAGTGGAATGGCTATGGGAACGGCGCCTATGCTTTCAGGCGACTCAAAGCTCTCTTGTATGCTTCCAGAAATTAGTATTCTAATTGCAATGATGAGCAGCAGAACACCGCCTGCAATTTCGAAACTGTAAATTGACACGCCGAATATGTTGAATATTTCTAGACCCGTAAAGGCAAAAACCAAGAGCAGGATGAATCCGACGAGGCAGGCGGTGTTGAAGACCTTTCGTTTCTGGGTTTCTGTCATCTTCTCCGTCAGACCTATGAATATGGGAATGTTGCCGAAGGGATCCACGATTATGAAGAGGACGATGGCTGCCTTTGCCAAGTCAAAAGCTATGTCCGCTATCGACATCGCAAGCCTCATCTAAGCCTATGTTTTGAAGAGGATAAAAGCATTAACCGCCAATCGCCATGCATATTGCCTCTGAAGGCTTGGTGGCTGTCACTGCACAATCACATATGCTTAAGAAGCGACCCACTGGATATGACTACATGGATTTTCTATTGCTTTTTGGGAGGTGTAACAAGCTATGCCAGAAGAACAGCCTGATATGATGGATCAGATGCAGAAAATGGGCGAGAAGTGGACTGAATTCAGGAAGACTTGGGTTGCGCACTTTAAGGAGTTTGATTTTGAAGTCCGAGAGTGGAATTTCGGCGCTGGAAAAAGCGGCGAAGAATACATAATCGACTTAAAAGCCAAAGTAGTGGTTAAACCAAAGCAGAAGTAGATTCGATGCAAGCCCTCGGCGAACAAACTGTCTTATGTGACGAAGTATCTTAGCGCCTGAAAATCCCTTTTTTCATGATAATAGGCTTGCCATTTTTGGACTTTACCTATATTTCTTAGTCGATAATCGGAACAAAATGGGCGACTTCTTTTTACCTGTGAAGTTAGCTTGTTCCCAGCTTGTTCTCACCAAAACAGATAAAAACTCGCGGGGTATCCATGCAGGTGTCAAACTGGTGAAGAACATATGCCAGCTGAAATTACTAACGTTGAAAAATTCGTTGAGATGAGCGCAAACGCCAAGTTCTGCGCGGTCAAAAGACTGAAAAACTCAGTGAAACTCAAACTCCGCACTGCAGGGAAGCTCTACACGCTGAAGGTTGAACCTGGAAAAGCTGAGGAAACCATTAAAAAGCTCAAATGCGAAATCCAAGAAGTATAAACTCGCTTTTGTCAGATTCTTTTCTCACTTTTGAGTAAGCAAGTTTTTCCAAGAATGGCAATTGGACGGCCAAATTCGTTGCTACCGCCAATTTGGGAGAGATTTGGAAAAACTCCACAAACCATAAAAACTGGGCGCCACGACTTATATTTCTGTATGTGTGATGGGACATGGACCGAAAACTCATTGCTTCTTCATTAATCTTATTGCTAATGGCGTTTCCAATAGTCGAAACGGCGGTTGCACAAACTCAAGCCTTACCAGGCGTCTCCGTTGATGACAAATTCATCTATTACAACGAGATAATCTGGACTTCCAAGAATCCGGCAGACGTCGGCCCTACTTATCTATCTAATCAAAACGGAACGACTTTGCAGGTAACTGTACAAACCGTGACAGGTTCGACGGTACAACTTCAGAAGGTTCTAACTCTGCGCAACGGAACCACTCAAACCGAAACTGAGCTCGATGAAGTGAACAGTGGCATAACGGGCACGGTATTACTTTACGCAGCTAACCTCGCGGCTGGAGGTTTACTGTTTCCAGGGTCCTCTGAGCTGCCTTACACCATAAACGAGACCTCCATACGCGCCTATGCCGACAGTTACAGAGAAACAAACCATATAACTGCCAACAACACGGGCGCTGAAGGCTCAAGCGTCGCATACAGCGTTATGGACCTGTATTTTGACAAGCAAACAGGCATATGCGTGGAATACTTCCTCAAAACCGTCTACATAGACACGCCTAACCAAGCCTACACGCAACATCTTGAGCTGAAAAGCACAAACCTGTGGAAAGTATCAAACGAGCCATCAACTAGCCCCTCAGTAAATCCAACTGGGAACCCAACAACGTCAGCTTCTACGTCGCCTTCTGAGACCTCACCGGCAACTTCAACTGGAGGAATCCCAATGGAACTGCTGTACGTGGTCATAATAGCTTTGGTCGCTGTTATAGTCATATTTGGCTTGCTCATTACCTAGGAAAGGCAAACCTAAAGAAGAGAAGCTGCAGCCTGAACCTCCGAAAGCTGACGTTTAGGCGAACTAGAGAAGTGGCAGCCTCTCAATTCTCTTCTTCACCGTTTCTTAAAACGAAAATACGGACAGTATTCTGTTTATTTGACTGGGAAAATTTAGTGGTGCGGTTGCCGGGCTGCATACCCAAACGGGTTCAAGTCCACATCTCTAAGAGGTTCGCGCTTACCTGCCTACCCCATCGGAATCTATAATTCGCTTGTCTTAATGATTCGAGTTTTTTGAATCCGAAGGCTAAGTATGGCCGCCAGTTCCAATGCCAGAGTGGGTTCAGAACCTATTTTTCTTCAGCATGATCAGGAACAA
>CAVOWB010000002.1:0-14492 GCA_963699995.1 Candidatus Bathyarchaeota archaeon
CGGAACAATCAGGTAAAATTAGAGTTACTGAAATTTTGCCAATAAATGCACTAAACCCATTCATTTCGTTACGTTATTTTCCGTCGTCATGCTACTCTTCAGTTTTGAAAGGTCTTCGTTTCTTTCTGGTTTTCTAAATACGAAGAGATGCTCGTAAGACAAAAGCAAGAAATCTGTGTAACGCCCCTTTTTTGCATGTTTGTCTATCTCAATCCATTGCTCTTCGGAAAGTTTAGCCAACCCAGCCCATCTCTCCCTTGTGGTTTTGGTCTTCCATTGGTGCTTCAAGACATCTTCTCTGAGAATGAATCCAGCCTTGAGAAAGTTTTGCATGACGTCGAAAGCGATCGGTATGTGGTGCCTGTGTTTTCTTGTGTCGCCAACTAAGATGGCACAGAACCTTCCAGGCTTTAGGACTCGATAGCTCTCCTTTGCGATTTCTTTCATACCTTCCAGATAGCCGACTAAGCTGTGCGCGAAGGAAAGATCTCCAGGAACTCGGTTCTTCCTGCTTGAATACGATATCATGTTTGCGTAGGGTGGGTGGTAGCAATCAGGTCAATGGTTTCGTCTTGGATTCAGTCGAGTTTTCTTGCGTCTCCCACATAATTCCACAGGGTTGTAAATGGAAAATCAGAATCCAGCGGTTTGTACTCAAAGCCAATCCTATCCCTGGCGATCATAATTGCGTCTTCATTTATGTCAATACCGATGCAGTTTCTGCCGAGCAGCTTACACTCGATCAAGGTTGTTCCCGAACCGCACAATTGATCCAGAACAGTCTCGCCCGGTTTAGAGTATCTGAGTATGACGTTGCGAGCTAATTGAGGTGGCCAATTTCCTCGAAAATCACCTTTGTGCGTTGCCCAGGTTCCCCTATCGGGGAATGACCACGTGTTTGTTCGTTCCAGTTCAAAATGGTCAGGCTGGAAAGCGGTGATTCTTGTATTGCCTAGCTTTATTGTGGTTTCACCAATGACTACTTTACCGTTTTTCTTGAGGAACTTCTTGAACTCTTGCTGGGTTACTTCTCTCATGGCTAAGGACCTATATTGCTATGAACTTATTCCCATGCCGCCACCTTCTGGAGTGGTTCTTCCGTCTTCCCATCCGGTCCCGCCCAGAATTGAGATAGCCTTGGGTGGGTTGAGCTGCTTGGTTTCAGGACTACATATTCCAGAAAACGCGCATGTTCCAAAGCATTTTTTGAGGATATTTTCTTTCAGTTGACATTTATCTCGGGCATCTAAGCCGCATGTTTTGTCACATCGTCTAGTCTTGGCCTTGCAGCATTTCTGTCCGATTCTATAAACAAGAAAATCAAACATTGCCGGCGATTCGACACGATGATTTGATGCAAGAGTTCCCCAAACATCCCAAACTCTCCTCCAGGCTATCTTGGCATATTCGTCAATCAGGCCATATTGGTAGTCGTATACGTCAACATAACTCGTCAGAAGAGGTGCCCTCACCCTTAGTATTCCCGTTCTCAATGCTATACGCATCAAGTTAGCGTCGCTGGCGACATCAATTTCCTGCGGATTCTTCACCTGCCACACTCCCAACGCGACCAGGTCTCTTATTAGAAGATTAGCCTTCTTGTCAGAGTACCCTAGTTGGCTATTGAAACGCGGATCTGGGTTGTTCACCAGAGCTTTGCGAATCTCCAGAACATCATTATTGTGCCGGAGACATATATTATAGGCTTGACCATCGTACTTCTCTATCAAAAATTCGGCTGACAGTTTGGAGAACTTATGCCGTTTGTCCGTTTGAGTTTCGGCACCCAACAAATGGAGGAGCTCATCTGTAACAGCTGGATGGTCTTTCACAATTGATTTGGCATCAAACAAGTGAGGTTTGGTTAACGCAAGTGGATAAGGGTCGTCTTTGAACCTAATTTTAAAATCCTGAGACGTGGTGAAGAATCTAATATTTGCTATTTGATTATGGGTAAGACCGGCAATTTTGCCAGGGGTAAACAATGAAGTCTTGGTCGATTGAAGTTGCGTGCTGTAAGCACAGTGTATCCTCTCAAGTGCTTCTGCAACCTCAAGGCACTTTTGGTCGTCTATGACAGGACATATGATTGCTTCATGGTGTTCTTTCCAGAACTTGTGGAATTTCGAGATGAACTCATTACCATTTTCAGGGTTTTTTCCTATGGTTGAATCGGTAACGTACATGAAATTGTTGATGAGCTGCAAAACCTTTGAAGATACGGATGCTCCTACAGTCGCATCCGTGATTTTAACCCTCTTGGCATCCTCCGGAATACCTACTTTTGTTAGAAAATCTTTTATGAATTGTTCAATGAGATTGAAATCGTTCATGACGATTCCATTTGTCCTGTAGTTGCTGAAAAGTCTATCGGAACAATCAAGTCCAGGTTTAACCAAACCTCTATAAACTATTGCAGACAAGTTAGAAGAACTATATGACTACCACTCTGCAAACAAACGTCAATAACATCGCGCCTAGACCGTTTGTTAAATGGGCAGGGGGAAAAGGACAGCTTCTAGAGCGTCTGGAAGATTATTTTCCAGAAGAGTTCGGAACGTACTATGAGCCCTTCTTGGGGGGCGGAGCCGTCTTTTTACATCTTGTCGGCATGGGACTCAAATTTGATGCTGTTCTGTCAGACACCAACGCAGAATTATTGACAACATACAGAGTCATTAAGGACCAGGTCGAAGACTTACTTGCAGGGCTCCGAGAACACGAACGAAGATACAAGGTAGAACCAGAAAAATACTTCTATGAGGTTAGGGCGTCTGAACCTATAACTGACCTGGAGAAGGCAGCGCGACTAGTATTTTTGAACAGAACTTGCTTCAACGGTCTGTACCGTGTAAACTCAACTGGCAAGTTCAACGTTCCTTTCGGGCGTTACAAAAACCCGCGCATATGCGACGAAAAAAACCTCCTCGCAGTCAGTAACTCGTTGCGTTGGTCAAAAGCCAAGTTGCTCACCTTAGACTACCAAGAATCAACAAAGCAAGCTAAAAAAAACGATTTCATCTATTTTGACCCGCCTTACCATCCAGTTAGCGCCACGGCAAGCTTCACTAGCTACACCAAGAACGGCTTCTCTTTGAGAGAGCAGCAAGAACTGGCGAGATTGTTCAGAAGGCTACACGATAAGGGTTGCCGGGTTCTGCTTAGCAATTCAAACACGCCAGAGATACTCTCTCTTTACACTGACGAAGATTTTTGTATTAAGGTTGTTCCAGCCTTGCGGGCAATTAACTGCAAAGGGCATCTAAGAAAAGGCCACACGGAACTAATAATAAGCAACTATTGACTTGAAACACTCGTTTTTCTTTAAGGAAGACAAACCATAATGAAGATAATCAAAGTTCGGAGTTTTTTCCTTTTTCCATGACTCCGTCCATTACCAGGTTATATTGGGCATAATTGTGGTTGTGCCCCATCACCATTCCTCCTTCTTGGAACTCAAAGAAGACTAACTAGCCCAATGAGCGATTTGCAAAGAACTTAAATGTACTCCAGTTGGATTAAGGAACGAGCAAAATATTTGGAGAAATGAAAGAATGAGAATTGACAAAAAACAGGCAACATGTATTTTGTTTCTTGCTTTGCTCTTAGCTTCGACATTGACTGCAGGAATTCAAATCGCTACTGCACATACCCCTCCATGGAACGTTCCAACCTTTGCCTACATCTCGGCATCACCCAACCCAATAGGCGTTAGGCAACCGGCGGTTCTGGTTTTCTGGCTTGATAAAGTTCCACCAACCGCAGCTGGCATCGGCGGCGAAAGATGGGTAAACCTGGCAGTCTCAGTGACGAAACCTGACGGTTCAAAGGAGACCTTAGGACCATACGTTTCCGACCCAGTCGGCAATGGCTACGTTCAATACACGCCCGAGCAAATAGGAACCTACAGTTTTACCTTCAACTTCCCTGGTCAAACGGTGCACCTCGAGGGTCCAAATGGAATACCGGGTTCAGACAGTGTCTACATTAACGACACATTTCTGCCAAGCAGTGCCACAACAACCTTGACAGTGCAGCAAACGCAAACAGCACCAGTTCCGAATTTTCCATTACCAACAGGCTATTGGACGCGACCCATAGAGGGCCAGAACACTGCATGGTCAAAGATTGCCTCAAACTGGCTAATGGGGGCGCACATAATCGGCAAATTCCAACCTGACGGATTAGCGCCAAGCAGTGCTCACATAATGTGGGCGAAACCATTCCAGTTCGGAGGCGTCGTCGGCGGCAGCAACACGGGAATACCAGATGCAACATTCTACTCGGGGCTGTCTTACGAAGTCAAGATGGCTAGTCCAATCATAATGTACGGGCGAGTCTACTACAATTTGCCCAGAGGCGACGCTGCCACGGGCAACGGATACGTCTGCGTTGACCTGCGGACAGGGGAACAGATTTACTGGCAGAACATGACTATGCCCTCGTTTGGTCAACTCTATGACTATGAGACTTTCAACCAACACGGAGTAATACCCAACGGGTACCTATGGCGAACTTTAACTGACAACAGCAACGGCGGGACTGTCTGGATGGCGTATGACCCACTAGACGGAAACTGGCTGTTCAACATAACAAACGTCGTTTCTGGAACCCAGGTCTATGGTCCCAACGGCGAAATCTTGGTCTACCAAATGAACTACGCAGGGCGGTGGCTAGCTTTATGGAACAACACTGCAGCTCCAGGGGAACTCTTGACGCCTGGAACAACAACAAATGCCTTTCAGTGGAGACCTATCGGCAAAAACGTTAACGGCAGCACGGCGTTCTCTTGGAACGTCACAATACCTAGTTTACCAGGACAAGCCAATCCCAGCATTCTCAGAGTCTTTCCAGACGATTTGATACTTGGCGCTAGCTCTTCACTTGCGGGTTTCTCAGGGTATGGAACTCCTGACCCCTACACCTTGTGGGCGATTAGCTTAAAACCTGCATCCAGAGGTCAACTGATGTGGATCAAAACCTACCCGGCGCCGGCAAACAACATCACACGCATGTTTGGCCAAGCTGACGCGAATCAACGCGTTTTCACGATGTACGACAAAGAAATCATGAAATGGAGCGGCTACAATCTGGATTCAGGTGCACCGCTTTGGGGTCCAACCGAGTCTGAGGGGCCTTGGAACTTCTATTCGGCTGCAGCCTTGGGCGAATTCGCAACAATAGGCTACGGATACCTGTTTACAGGAGGCTACACAGGAATCCTAACTTGCTATGACCTAAAGAACGGCAACATCCTTTGGAAGTACAACAATACGTACAGTGGGTTTGAAAATCCATACGGCAACTATCCACTTAGCATCGCTGCAGTTGCCGACGGAAAGATCTACCTTTACACAAGCGAACACTCTCCAAACGTTCCGCCATACAAAGGCGTTCTGCTCCGCTGCGTTAACATCACCGACGGAAAAGAACTCTGGACGATTCCGTCTTGGTTAAGCGGTGGCTCTGGCACAGGATTTGCAGTCGCAGACGGGTATTTCTCATACATAAATCTCTATGACATGCAGGTTTACAGCATCGGCAAGGGACCAAGCGCAACTACAGTCGCGGGACCAACTACAGCTACAACCCAGGGACAAAGCATAGTGATTACAGGCACCGTGAGTGATCAATGTGCAGGCGCTAAAGCGAAAGTTCAAAGCGGAGAGTTCAGTGTCGTACCCGCAATGTCTGACGAGAGCATGGGACCTTGGATGCAGTACGTCTATATGCAGAAACCCATGCCAACCAACGCCAAAGGCGTCTTAGTGAAGCTGACTGCAATTGACCCTAACGGAAACTTCCAAGACCTTGGCACCGCAGTCACGGACACAAACGGCAACTACGGAATCATGTGGGTTCCGCCAGTTCCGGGACTCTACCAGATCAAAGCCACCTTCGCGGGATCAGAATCCTACGGCGGATCTACAGCGACGACGTACATAGGCGTGGACCCTGCAAAACCGAACCCCGTGGTGACACAGTCGCCATCTCCGACTTCACCTTTGACTCCGGTACCAACCGTTCCGCCAGTTACAACCATTCCAGCTTCTCCTTCGCCAAGTATCGCTCCGCCTCCGCCGACAAGTGATACGCCAACAATGACTTATGTTGCCATCAGCATAGCTGTAATCATAATAATCATTGCAGCTACAGTGCTTGTCACAAGAAGACGCAAGTGAGAAGGCACATCTTAAAAATCTCCCTTTCCCTTTTTTGTTTGGGAAAAACAATTCGAAAGCAAAATTCGGGGCTGAGAAGGCTCTTTTGGATGTAGCACGGTGGCTCCAAGGGTCATTGGGTTCGTTCTCCTTTCCTATTTAGCGGTCCAGAGCCCAAGCAAACCTGGCAAATGTTCACGCATCGATTTTGTGAACGCGTTTTCCAGGCTGTTCATTTTTTGACAAGAAGCCACGAATTAAGGCGAGAATTTACGGGCGGTTCCCAATAAGCTTGAATTGTCAGTGGAAGCAACACTTGGACTATTTTAAATACTGATAGTCGCAATTACATTAGGAACTGTAAAGAACTTGGAGAGAGAAAAAATGAAAAAACAACAAAACAAGAAATCATTCAATACTGCTTTGGTGCTTTTCCTAGCCGTCTCGGTCTTTTCATCGCTAATCGTCATCTCGCCTTCCGCTTCCGCGCATACCCCCGCATGGAACGTCCCAACATGGACATACGTAAGTATCTCGCCAATAACGATAGGTCTCAACCAACCAGCATTAGTGGTTCTCTGGCTAAATGCAGTACCACCCACAGCTCAAGGTGCCTTCGGCGACAGATGGAAATTCAACTTGGAAATCACAAAACCAGACGGAACCAAAGTAGTGCAAGGACCAATCACGTCCGACCCTGTAGGAAACTGCTACGTTTCGTACATACCCGACCAAACGGGTAAGTACACCTTCGTAGCCAAGTTCCCAGGACAAACTGTAACCGGTCTACCTCTGAACCCAGCATACAGCGTCTCAGCTCAACAAGGCGCAGCAAGCGTTAACGACACCTACGCCGCAAGCACAAGCGCGCCAGCATACCTGAACGTGCAGCAAGCACCAATATCACAGTACGAAGAAACGCCGCTTCCAACAGGTGCTTGGACTCGCCCAGTGTACGGTGCCAACAGATTATGGGGCGCAATCACTGGCAACTGGCTAAGCGCTGGAGACACTGGTCCTGGAGCACCTGGGACTGGCTCAACAACCCGAATCAACCCATTCAGCACTGGTCCGGAAAGCGCCCACATAATCTGGACGCGCCCATACTGGCTGGGCGGTCTAATGGGTGGACAATTCGGCGACTTCAGCTACTACACTGGCATGTCGTATGAGCAGTTTGGCTTGAACCCACCGATTATCCTTAACGGAAAACTCTACTACAACGTTCTGACGCCACCAAGATTCGGCTGGTACTGCATCGACCTGCGAACAGGCGCCGAAGACTTCTTCCACAACACCACGGGTCCAGTGACAGGCATAACCTACTCTGGCTTTGACGACTCAGGCAGCATCAAATACGAACAACTAGCCTTCGGACAGATATACGATTATGAATCGCCTAACCAGCACGGCGGCTTAGGATACCTCTGGAGCGCAGACCCCCTTGCCAACGACCGATCTATGTCGATGGGTGCCGGCAGGACCTGGCGAATGTTCGACGCTTTCACAGGCAACTACATCTGCCGCATAGATAACGTGACGCAAACTGAAACAAGGGGAACAAGGAGCATAACCACGGGAGCCACAGGAACTTCGCTCTACGGCAAGGACGGTAGCATACTGCGATACAACATTGTCAACTTAGGAACCACCACGTCGCCTGACACGTTCTTGCAAGTCTGGAACACTAGCAGAGCCCTCTGGGTTCGGGCTTGGACAACGAACACCTACTGGATGTGGAGACCCTACCTGAACTGGACGGCTGATGGCCGCAACGGCTTCTCACTAAACGCCTCGATTCCAGCCGTACAAGGCAGCATCCGAGCTGTCAGAGAGGATCAGTACGTGATCGGAGGAACCGCAGGAAGCAACAACGAAGATGGCTTAACCAAGGGCAACTTGTGGGCTTTAAACCTAAAAGCTGGCGTTGACGGAACTATCACTCCGACTCTGCTATGGAATATCACTTTCACGCCTCCGTCGTCAGCAGGCAACCTATCCATAAGCATGGGTACAGTCGATCCAGAAGACGGCGTGTTCCTGTTCTCGTGCACACAGACTCGACAGTGGTGGGCTTATAGTCTCAATACTGGGCAGCTTCTCTGGGGTCCAAGCGCCAGCTCGGAACAGTGGAACTTCTACGGAATGAGCAGTACAATAATTGACGGTATGCTGCTATCCTATGGCTACGGCGGAATAGTGCGCGCCTACAACATTAAGACAGGCGTAGAATTGTGGAACTGGACCAGCGGATCAGTCGGCTTCGAAACCCCCTACGGAAACGCCCCACTGTCAATGGGTGCTATCGCAGACGGCAAACTCTACATGTACTCCTCTGAGCACTCGCCGACTGTTCCTCTAAGGCGCGACGCATTCCTTTGGTGTGTAAACGCAAGCAACGGCAACTTGCTTTGGAAGATTCAGTGTTGGGCAAACAGCCCCGCTATTGCAGATGGATACCTTGTGATCCTTGACTCGTTTGACAATCAGATTTACGCCTACGGCAAAGGCTCCAGCACCACCACCGTAACAGTGCGTAACGACGTTGTGACAAAAGGAAGCACCATACTAGTGACAGGCTCAGTGACTGACCAGTCTCCCGGAGCAAAAGGGACGCCAGCAATCGCAGATGCTGACCAGGAAGCTTGGATGGAGTACCTCTATCAGCAGAGACCCATGCCCACGACAGCAAAAGGTGTTTCAGTACATGTGACTGCAATTGACCCGAACGGCAACTTCCAAGACTTGGGCACGACGGCTTCAGACTTAAACGGCAATTTCGGCGTAACCTGGACCCCACCAGTAGAGGGCAAATACCAGATCATTGCTACTTTCGATGGCTCTAAATCGTACGGCGGCTCATCGGCGTCAACATATATGGCAGTCGTCCTGCCCTCAGCGGCGTCACCAGCAGTCGTCACGCCTACCCCCGCAGCCACTGAGCCAGTGACACCTGTCAGTCCAACACCAGTGCAAACACCAGTTTCGCCCTCGCCAACGGTAGCTCCTGAGCCTCCAACCAGCGGCATGCCAACCGAAACCTACATCGCCATAGGTGCAGCAGTCATCATAGTTGTCGTGGTTGCAGCAGCGCTAGTGCTCAGAAGACGCAAACAGTGAAACCATTAAAACACAAAACATTCCTTCCCTTTTTTTGTTCAAGGAAAAAGTTGGAAAGCAGACTGAGAGGGCTGAGTGAGCTCTGGAATGGGTAATTATGCCGTTGCTCATTAGGTATGCATCTATTCTCTCCTACGATCTGTGCTCCCGACAATGAACATTTCGCTCTCGCCCATTACCTAACGTTGACAAAAACTTGGTTTGAGCAAATTGAACCGTTTAGATAGCGTTTTATTCCCGAACTGATTGTACTATTAGCAGGGAGCTGGAAATGCGCAAAATCTTAGTGCCATTGCTCATCGTAATTTTGACATTTAGCTGCTTTGCACTATTAGCGGGTCAGGCATTTGCCCAAACAACTGGGTCTACAACTCCATCTCCTACTAAGCCACCACTTATCTTTCGATGGATGCGATACCAAGGTGCCATTAAGCAATGGGGAAGTCAATCTTACCAAGGATCCGTAACGGTAAATACAAAAACAGGCAACGCACCACCCACGGTCTTTAGACCCTGGGTTACCGTCGACGCATTCTGGTCGAATGAACCGCCGTTTCCTTCAACGAAACCTACAGGGCAAGGACAATTCACATTCACGCATTACAGTGCAAGACTTGTAACACTGACGTCAATTAGAAAACAAGATGACATGATTGTAAACATCACGGGGATATGGAATGTCAGCAAAATCAAGATTACCACTGAATTTGACAAAACCGGTGCTCCTGTCAAGACGGTTCGTGATGTGACCTCAATAGCTAAACAAGCAAAGGGGCAGCTACATATTACCCCAGACTGGAAGAGTTCAGCATCATAATTGACGGCGTCGATTCGCTTCAAGGCATTCAGATTTCTAAGATGACAACCAACAAAATGATGAACCCATTTAGTTTTGGAGCAGGTCCCCCATCGAGTCTCAAAGATCTGATGCAAATGACGGGAAGCTTTAGAGCTATGCCGTGACCAGGCAACTACGTGCCTGAACTGGACTACAACAAAGACTCAAAAATCGACCTGGCAAATCTAACTACCGTGGCAGCAAGCATGTGAACAAGAAACGTTAATTACCTTCTTTTTTTATAGCGCACCACGCGTTGTCGTTGACGGCTATATGGTAGTCTTAGACTCTTATGACGGACAAGTGTACAGCTTCGGCAATGGCTTAACCAAAACGACTATCTCAGCTCGGCAGACACGCAACCGCTGGGAGCCACAGTGCTCATCTATGGAACTGTGACAAAATGTAGCTCACCCAATAACTCCTGATTTGTTTCATTTTGGCGATAATATTAATAGTTAAAGTTGTTCATTATGAGAATGGTGATTTAATGGTTCAGTTCAGTGTTAACCCACAACGTTTTGATCCCTACAAGAACTTCAAGTTCCTAATCAAGTGGGATGGCAAGTATGTTGCTGGTCTAAGCAAAATGTCTGCCTTGAAACGCACCACAGAAGTCATTAAGCATCGGACAGGAGGCGACCCCAGTAGCAGCAGGAAATCGCCAGGCCGCACCGAGTATGATGCCATCACGTTGGAGCGTGGAGTGACCCACGATGAGGAATTTGAGAAATGGGCCCAAAAAGTGTGGAATTTCGGTGCGGGAATGGGCGCCGAAGTTTCTCTCAAGGATTTCCGAAAGGACATAATAATTGAAATCTTGAACGAAGCAGGTCAAAAAGTTCTAGCCTACAAAGTCTATCGATGTTGGGTTTCTGAGTACCAAGCCTTACCAGACCTTGACGCGAATGCCAACGCTATTGCCATCCAGCATATAAAGATTAGAAAACGAGGGTTGGGAGAGAGACACTAGCGTAACCGAACCAACAGAGCCTTCGCTATAACCTGTAAAGTTTAAAGTTGACACTGGAGCGTAAGCTGTTGTCACTCGAATTTCCACGCAGACCAAAAACGGCAAAAGGAGCAATAATGGCACTTAGGCCTGACTCTCGAATATTCATCGATCCTGATACACCAACTTTAATCTTCCAATACAATCCAGAAATGCTCGCACACACGTTTTCTTCGACTAAAGATGATGAGGAATTATCCCAGAAGGACGGAAAGAGCGATGCGGCTCAATCTCAGAGCTGATAAGTCTGATCTTTGGAGTTTGATGCGGCTGATCAGCTTGAGGCAGCTGATAAGAGCAGAGACGTTGTTGAGAACGGTTTGCATCCTCCTCTTGCCGTTTTGGAGACAATCATGTACTCTCAATACAAGACTTGGAACCCCGTCGCCTCCGATCCTGGTTTTCCTGTTCGGTCGTAACCGTACAGTTCCAGTTTGGTTGGACAATTTGAAAGTCGTCGAGGAGGCTTTTGACCCTAATCTAAACCCAATCCGAGTGAGTGTTGAGCTTGTTATGAGAGTTCGAGCTATTTCAGAGTTTAAAAAAGGCTCGAATAGGATACGCGATTTGCGCCGGTCACTTAAATCTCAGAAGGAAGGTGGCTAAGCTTTACCCTCAGAACGGGATTATGGGTGGACTTGTTGACCAAGTGAATCGTAGTATTCATTAGTGCGCTATGAAGCAGCAAAAACGCCACAATTGCATATCACAAACCCAGCTTTCTCGAAAAGCGATTAAGCAATTTATTCTGTTTTACGCGAAAATTGGCAAAGGAATAAAAAACTATGGAAAAGAAAATCTATCAGTCGGCACTTCTGAACAAAGCCAAAAAGGAGCATTATTGAAATGGAATTTGAAATATCAAAGTATTTGCGTGTCAATTCACACAAAATGCTTACCCGTCTAATTGCAGCAAACATAGTTTTAGATATTATAGCAGTAACATTCTGGACCGCTTTCCCCGCCACTCAATGGAGCATTTATCGGTTGGGATTCTCAATTGTCGGCACAGAAGCAGCTCTAGCTGCAGCGTTATTTGCAATAACGTTAATTGGGCTAATCAAAAGGAAGAAATGGGCGCCCTTTCTCGCAATCGCTATCACTGCAACACAACGGTCCTTTGGCACTTACGCGTTCTTTCCAGATTTTTCCAATATTCTGGCTCAACCATTAATTCTCATTCCAAACACGGCCACGCTAATCTGGAGTTTGATAATAATATATCTTGCCTACAAAGACACAAAAACATCAAAAGAGCACATATAAGTCAAGTTTTGTTTCTGCAAAAAACTGTTAATCGGCTTAGTAGGGCAGCTATGGTTGACACAATTATTCCCGCTGTCACTATGAGGTACATGATCTGCGCTGGAAATAGCAGGGTTAAGCCGATTCCTCCGTAAAGTAGACTGCCATAGTACTTGCCGATAGGGTCATAGGTGGTTCTTTTTAAATGACGATTAGTTAGTGTGAATTGCACAAACATGAAGATTATCAGAAATAGGATACCTGCTGAATAAATCCCTTTAAGAATGAAGGTCAGGTACATTCCGCTTATAAATACAAGGTCTACTGCCGCATCAAGATTAGCACCGAATTTTGAATTTGCTCCAATTTTCCTTGATATGTACCCATCAGCAAGGTCGGACCCTATGGAGAAAAGAAACAGTGAATATACTGCAAATGTGATTTCGTGGCTAAACGACCAAATCAAATGTGGCAGCGCAAATAGACGTAGAAATGTTATTGCGTTAGGAATAGAACGTCTGATATCTGATCCTGCTTTAGTATAAGAAATAGTTTGCTGTTCAATTGTTTTTGTCAATTGGTTTTCCATCGTAAAGCCTTTTATTATAGCACACTTAGTGTTTACGCCATGCGAGATTTAAAGCATAAGATTTTGTTACTCCTAACTGCGCTAACAATTATTGCTGAAGTTGCCTCAATAATTCTGTGGACAGTAAATCCAACAATTCCTCTTGGACAAGCTCGCATCACTTTGGCTGTTGATTACACAATAGCAGTTGCTAATGCTGCTGTTTTTGCAGTTCTGAACTTCGCTGCTTTAATCTGGATTATTCGGAGAAACAAAATTGGTCCCCTTTTCCTGATTGCCATTTCAATTATCAATAGAGTGATTTCACACCCCATTTTCATAGGCGGCGCTCATCTCGTATTCATAACATGGACTGTACTGCTGGTGATCTTCGCCTATCTTGATTACAGAAAACTATCCAAACAGAATTAGCCTATTTCCGAAACTTAGATAGTGTCATTTTTTGAGTCAAGCAATACTGCAATGCCCAAAATTGGCAAGGTTATCATCCAAAAATCAGTTAATGGCAAGAAAGCAAGATAAATTGGTATCCAAACTGAAACTAAAGCATAAACCACAAGGTAGACTCCTGCCAGAATAATAGCGGTTCCAACTAACCACAGTTTTTTCTTCATTTGGCTAAAAGTTATCGATGCCACTGTGGTGACTATGGCAGCAACCAGCAAAGTTAGCACTGAATTAACAGATCCGACAAACTCAATCAAGCCTGCTTGCTGGGGTCCTAAAGGCGAAAGCGCATATGCCCATAGTAATCCATGTCTAACCCAAAACGAAAGACGTACAATGGAGCAGCTATACTTGTCCACTTTAGAATCGAAAGCAGATTTTGAGGTTTTCTTAACTTGAGGCTTAGCATAAACAAGGGAGGAAAAATCAGCACGACTTGAAGCAGACATGAAATTCCGGTATAAAAATTCAAAAAGACGCTAGATGACATAATTGAGCCAGCAAGGTGGTTTATCGCAGCTGGAATTAGCAGAAGGAAGTAGAGTGATTCAAAAAGAAATATGAACCTTAGTTTTTGAAGGTATTTGGCGTCGTTTTTGAAAAAGAGAACCGCGCCGTTTAGGGCAAATATTGCGCCTATCAAACGTATGTAACTTCCAACTGAACCTGCAATCTCTTGAAATAAGAAAAGTGCCAGTTGCAGGGTTGGTTGGGTGCTTGTTATGAAATTGGGTAATCGAGATACCAGTAACGGGAAGTGGCTAACAAAGATTGTTGAAGTGATTGCCTGATAGATGGTATACAGCAAAAACGAGACGGCTAAAATCAATAATGCCTTTTTCGTTAATGCTGCTTGGTTGAAATTCATCTGGTCAGGCTTCTCCAAACTTTGACGTTAGCAGTAATACTTTGCTTTCTTTATATAAGGCAGTGTTCTTTGCCCGAGGTATGAAGTAATCCTGTCTGGTTTGAATATCAGCTGTCTCCCCATTACAGAATTAGACAAAGGATACTGCACGAAGCTCAAAACAAGCCTTTCAAATTAGGGATAAGTCAATGTGGTACAGCCAAAATGATCAG
>CAVOWB010000003.1:0-288747 GCA_963699995.1 Candidatus Bathyarchaeota archaeon
AAAGCGAGGAGCGCCTTAGCCTTGCGGCCTCTGCGGCGGAAGCGGGTCTTTGGATCATGAACATGGAGAAAGGACTCCTCTGGGCGACTGAACAGCTCCGGGAATTGTTTCAATTTGCCAGGGACGAGGAATTGCACTTCGAGCGCTTCCTGGCGGCGATCCATGCCGATGATCGCGAGCGCGTCAGAGAGCTGATCCGGCAGAGTCTGGAGAGGCATGAGGCCCTCAATATCGAATATCGTATCGTGCGACCCGACGGGATAATCCGCTGGATCTCGTCTCGCGGGAGTCCTTTTACCGGGGTATCGGGACGTCCAGAACACCTCATGGGGGCATCCATTGATGTTACCGACCGCAAGCGGCTGGAGTCTGAGCTCCGGGAGCGCCTCGAAGAGATCGAAAGGCTGAAACTCCAGCTGGAGAAAGAGAATATTTATCTCCGCGGAGAGATCAAGACAGTGCAGGGTTTCGAGAAGATTGTTGGAAAAAGCGATACGCTCCAGTATGTTCTCTTTAGGGTCAACCAGGTCGCCCCCACCGATGCCACGGTTCTCATTCTCGGTGAGACCGGTACGGGCAAGGGGTTGGTGGCTCATGCCATACATGAATTGAGTGCCCGCAAGGACAGGCCGATGATCACGGTGAACTGTGCTGCCCTTCCTGCAAACCTCATCGAGAGCGAACTCTTCGGCGGGAAAAAGGGGCCTTCACGGGGGCCCATGCGAAGCAGGTCGGACGTTTCGAGGTTGCCGATGGCGGAACGATCTTTCTGGACGAAATCGGCGAGATGCCTCTGGAACTCCAAGCAAAGCTCCTGAGGGTGCTGCAGGAGGGGGAGTTCGAAAGGCTTGGGAGCCCCCGGACAATCAAGGTGGACGTGAGGGTGATCGCCTCAACAAGCAGAGACCTCAAGGCTGAGATCTGCAACAGGCGATTCCGGGAGGACCTCTTTTACCGGCTGAACGTATTCCCCCTTTCGATCCCGCCCTTGAGGCTGCGAGCCGAAGATATCCCACAGCTTGTCCATTACTTCGTTGACAAGTACGCCCGGAAGTTCGGCAGGAAGTATGAATCCGTTCCGAAGAGTACGATGAAAGCCCTTCAGGAGCACCCCTGGCCCGGTAATGTGAGGGAACTGGAACACGTAATTGAAAGAGCCGTAATAAGCAGCCCGGGGCCGATGCTTCGGGTTGTAGATGGGCTCGAACGCGAGCCTGCCGAAGCGGGGGAGGAGCCGCTTAAAGCGCTTTCGGAGATGGAGCGGGAGCATATCCTCAAGGTCCTCCAAAAAACCCGCTGGAAGATCACCGGCGAAGGCGGCGCCGCCTCCGTCCTCGGACTTCACCCGAGCACGCTTCGGTTCCGGATCAAGAAGCTGGGTATAAAGCGCCCCTGAGAATCCACTGCCTTCAACCGATAGGTCGCAATATTTTGCCGATTCGCAATATGTTGAGACTTTTTCTTCATTCACATCCTTTCGAAAAAACCCCCATTCATAAATAAATGAATAATCTTCGGCGGTTATAATCTAGCTTCTGGGTTTTCCCCTACCGGAATGCTTTTTGAATTGAGTTCCATAGACCTGTCGTAGGACCCGTCGAAGCGTGCCGTTGTGAATCACTCAACGGATTCCGGCACGAATGGCACGGACCAGAAGAAAGCAGGGGATGTTTATGGAACTCACGATCGAGATTAGAGCTAGGCCGGGAAAATTTCAGGAGCTTTATCAGACGTTGCTGGCACTCCTTCCAACGATTCGCAGCGAGAAAGGATGCCGGGACTGCCGGATCTACCGGGACGTGGAGGATGGAGAGGTCTTCTTTCTTTCGGTCGACTGGGAGGCGCGGGCAAGCCTCGAACATTATGTGCGCTCCGGCAGTGGAAGCGCGCTCCTCGGGGCCGTCGACCTGTTGAGCGAAACGGCAAAGGTCAGGTTCGACCAGGATTCGCCGTGGGAGGGGATCGATACCCTGAAGAGAATAAGAAAGAAAACATAGCCCCTCCTTATGAGATCTAAGTCGAGAAGCGTCTGAAAGGCGATTACGTCTCGTTCAAGCAGGGAATGGTTTTCAAGAGGAAAAGAGTGAAGAGGAAATGAGCCTCAAAATACAGATCGCACGGTATTCCTTTTTTTGGGCTGTAGCCCTGGTAACGGGGATTTCCGTTTCTCTCACGGCGGGGTGCAAAGCTCCATCCCGGCCCAGGGATTTTGCGGGCTCTGTGAGCTGCCGGGAATGCCACGAGAATTTCTACAAGCTCTGGTCCACATCCTTCCACGGCCTCGCCATGCAGCCTTACACTTCTGACCTTGCACGCACAAAGCTTACGCCTCACACCGGAGAGATCGCGATCGATGGCTTTGCATACCGGGCCGAGATCAGCGGCAGCACCGGTTATGTTGAGGAGAAGGGAAAAGGTCCATCGGATAGCAAGAAGTACAAGATCGAACACATGCTGGGGGGGAAGAATGTCTACTACTTTCTCACATCGCTGGACAGGGGGCGTCTGCAGACCCTTCCTCTGGCTTACGATGTCAAAAAGAAGGAGTGGTTCGACACCGCGGCGAGCGGCGTTCGGCACTTCTCGGATCAACCGATCCACTGGAAAGAATCAGTCTACACCTTCAACACGGCATGCTACAGCTGCCACGTCAGTCAGCTCTCGACAAACTACGACCTGAAGACCGATACCTACCACACCGTGTGGGCCGAACCGGGCATCAACTGTGAGACCTGCCATGGCCCCTCCGGGGAGCACAACCGGGTCTGCCGGGAGGCACCCAAAGGGACGGTGCCCGGAGACCTGAAAATCATCAGCGTGAAGCGATTTACAGCGGACCAGCACAACGCCACGTGTTCGACCTGCCATGCCAAGATGATACCCCTCACGCCCTCGTTTACACCGGGCGAGAAATTCTTTGACCACTACGACCTCACCACCCTCGAAGATCCGGACTTCTACCCCGACGGACGTGACCTCGGGGAGAATTACACGTACACGTTGTGGCTCATGAGTCCGTGCCTGCAATCGGGCAAGCTCCACTGTGTCACCTGCCACACCAGCAGCGGCAGGTACCGATTCAAAGCCGAAGAAAAGGCAAACGACGCCTGCATGCCCTGCCATGCAGAAAAGGTTGGGAATGCCCCTGCCCATACCCATCACAAGGCCGGAAGCAAAGGAAACCAGTGCATCTCCTGTCACATGCCGATGACCTCTTTTGCGCGCATGAGCCGGACCGACCATTCCATGCTTCCACCGGCTCCCTCGGCGACTCTCAATTCAAATCCCCCAACGCCTGCAATTTGTGCCACAGCGATAAGGACGCGAAATGGGCCGACGCCCATGTGCGAAAGTGGCGAAAGCGGGACTACCAGGCTGCCGTGCTCCACCGCGCCGGTCTCATCGAAGCGGCCCGAAAGGGCAACTGGTCGAAGTTCCCGGACCTCCTCTCGTATATCAAGAACACGAAGAACAATGAGGTCTTTCGCACCTCGCTCGTGAGGCTGTTGAGAAACAGCGACGACGAGAGGAAATGGCCCGTATTGCGCCAGCTTCTGAAAGATCCCTCAGCCCTGGTACGTGCGAGCGCTGCCATGGGCCTCTCAGACAATCTGACCCGTGAGCGCGTTGGCTTAGTGGTAATACTCCGAGCCGCGCACATTCTCGTGTTGCTGTGGTAATGCCGATTCTTCCTCTACCAGCACAGGCTTACTGTCCAGCCCGTGTTTCAACATAGACTCGATGCTTTTATAGCGACAGGTACCTAATAACAAAGCCCGCGTGCAAGCCGCTTCCAGGCGGGCATCACTGTAGGCTTTAGCCAGCCGTAAGATACCCAGACAGCTTCGATAGCCTTGTTCAGGATGGCGTCGTTCCTGGAATACAACCGTGATGACCTGGCCGGTTGCTGAGCCTATTTTTTCGGCCCAGCTTATAAAGCGCTCAGGAGACCAGTCGCCATAGTGGCGATGGGCTTCCGGTCTATGGGCATTGAGGGTGGTATGGTGTCCTTTCAGCCAGGAGCGCAGATGACTGGCAACACGCTCACCCTTATTAAACACTTCGATGGTGTTTTCAGTGATGCGGGCATCCAGTTGTTGCTTGACCAGACGATAGGGAACCGAGTAGTAATGCCCCTCGATGTCCACATGGTAATCAATATGCACACGCACCAGCTTCCATTCCGCATAGACATACGGTGTCAGGGGTAAGGCTTTAAGTGCCGGCTTATCCAGGCTTTGGAAGAGTTCGCCGCGAGAACCAGGCAGTTTTTTAAAAGGCCGTTGATTAAGCTTTAATACCAACTGCTGAATCGTCTGATTAAGCTCAGTGAGCGAAAAGAAGGTGTGGTTGCGCAGTGCCGCCAAAATCCAGCGCTCAACGATTTGTACACCCACCTCCGCCTTGGCTTTATCTTTGGGCTTTCGAACACGCGCAGGGACAATAGCGACGCCGTAATGCGTTGCCATTTCCAGATAAGTCGGATTAAGATCGGGTTCATAGCGGTGCGCCTTGGTGACGCCGGAGAGCAAGTTATCGGGGACAACCAGTTCAGGCAAACCACCAAAAAAGGTGAAGCTGCGTTGATGAGAACCTATCCAGTCCGGTAAGGATTGCGACCAGGTGGCTTCAGCATAGGTGTAATTGGAAGCCCCCAGCACCGCGACAAAAATCTGTGCCGAACGGATCTCACCGGTACGGGGATCAATCACGGGCAAGGTATGGCCGGCATAGTCAACAAACAACTTCTCGCCAGCGCGATGCGTTTGCCGCATTGATAAATCCCGCGTACCTAACCAGTGCCGGTACTGATCACAGAACCAGCTGTATTGATAGCCCTTGGGATGTTGTTCACGGTATTCCTGCCACAATAAGAATAGAGTGACATTCTTTTTTTGCAATTCCTGATGAACCTTTAACAAGTCAGGCGGTACGCGATCTCTGTCTGATGACTTAGGCCGTGTAGGAAACAATAATCGCTCTAACTCCGCATCAGTTAACGTATCCGGCAAGGGCCAGGATAACCCGGCTTGCTCGGCACGCTCCACGTAATTCGCCACCGCTGGCCTTGAGATATTGCAACTTTGGGCAATCTTCCGATCACTCAAATCATTGCCCCATTTCAGGCGCAATACTTCTTTTATTTTTCGCATGGATAACCTATTAGCTGGCATCTGCTTCCTCTTAATAATGATGAAAAGAGGCAGCAGAATATCGTTTAGTTATCCCGCGTCAAAATACGCTAAAACATCACCACCAGAGGGTGGCAACATTAACCGGAATCAGTGGCAGCTTTGAAATGGAATGGGTGGCAGCATTCGTCTGGAGTGGGTGGCAGCTTTGAACCGGAATACGCACCCAAGAATACTTTTCTCAAGTAGTTCGAATATAGCTTTCCTGTAAAAACCTATTTTTTTGTAGAGCCTGTCGCCAAGGGCTAGCGCAAGAAGGGTTTGGCTGGGTTGTCCTGTGACAGTTGGCAAGAAGCCTCAAGATGCGGTAAAAAGGAACCGCCAATATGAACAGGCACGACACCGGCCCAAAACTACCAGGTTCCAACCGATGCCATGCCCCCACTCGTGTTGTGCACGGGTGCAGGGAGAGTATTCCACGTACTTAAATCCCTGTCGATATTTTGTTGGTATGACGGGAGCCAACGATGGAATCCACAGGCCGACTATACCTCTGTCAACGCTGCAGGCTGCAAGTCATCATCTGCAGGCGCTGTGATTGTGGGCAGATCTATTGCTCTACAGCCTGTTCCAAGGCAGCCCGCTGTGAGGCATTGCGGGCATCGGGTCAGCGCTATCAACAAAGTTTAAAAGGACGCCTCAAACATGCCGAACGCGCTTATCGTTATCGGCAGCGTAAAAATAAAGTGACGCATCAGGGTTCCACAACACCCGCCCAAGGTGATCTACTGGCAGCGAACTCGGTGCCGGACCAAGAGCTGGACGATGCTAAGCCGCTATCCAACAACAAGAGCCGTGTGCATTGTCATTTTTGCGGTGCAATTTGCCCGGAATTCGTCCGTAGAAACTTTTTGCACAGGCATCGGGTTCCCAACATCGCTCAACTTGACCGAAGAGGAACCCAATATGACTATTCTCCCTGAACTCGAAGCGCAGATTCTGCGTTATTATCATGTCGAAAAATGGCGTACCGGCACCATTGCCGCCCAACTGGGTGTGCATCACAGCACCGTCACCCGTGTTCTGGCCCAAGCTGGCTTGCCGCGGATCGGTGCGCCACGCCGTGCCTCGGCTATCGACCCCTACTTGCCGTTTATCCGGGAAACCCTGGAAAAGTTTCCCAAACTCACCGCCAGTCGACTGTACGCCATGGTGAAAAATCGCGGTTATACAGGACGCCCCGACCATTTTCGCCATCTTATTGCCTTACATCGGCCCCGCCCAAAAGCGGAAGCCTACTTGCGTCTGCGCACCCTGCCCGGCGAGCAAGCCCAAGTTGACTGGGGCCATTTCGGGCATCTTGAGATCGGCCGTGCTCGACGCCCGCTGATGGGTTTTGTCATGGTGCTGTCCTGGTCTCGGATGATTTACCTGCGATTTTTTCTCGGCGCCCATATGGAGAATTTCCTGCGCGGTCACGTCGGCGCCTTTGCTGCCTGGGATGGTGTTCCGAGAACCTTGCTCTATGATAATCTGAAAAGCGCCGTCCTGGAGCGGCAGGGCCAGGCGATCCGCTTTAATCCGGTGCTACTGAGCTTTGCCGGACATCACCGTTACGAACCGCGACCCGTCGCCGTTGCTCGTGGCAATGAAAAGGGACGCGTTGAGCGGGCTATCCGCTACATCCGCGACAACTTTTTTGCCGGTCGCACCTTTACCGGCCTGGATGATCTTAACGCTCAGGCTGAAGGCTGGATGACCGGACCTGCCGCCGACCGGCGCTGTCCTGAAGATACGACGCTAACGGTTCGCGAAGCTTTCGCCCTGGAAACCAAGCATCTTCTGACATTGCCAGAAAATCCCTATCCGACCGACGAGCAAGTGGCGGTGAAGATTAACAAGACACCCTATGCCCGCTTTGATCTCAACGACTACTCAGTGCCCCTTGACTATGTACAGCGCACCTTGACCGTGGTGTCCAGTTTGCAGGAAGTGCGCATCCTCAATGGACAGGAGGTCCTTGCTACCCATCCTCGGAGTTTTGATAAAGGGCTGCAGATTGAGATTCCGGCCCATATCGAGGCCCTGCTCGAACACAAACACCAGGCCAGTCAACATCGCGGTACCGATCGATTGGCGCAAGCCGTACCGCAAAGTCGTGACCTGCTGATACAGGCCGCCGATCGTGGCGAGCCTTTGGGCCGTATTACCGTCGCCCTGCTACACCTACTCGATCGTTATGGCGCCACTGAACTGCAAGCCGGTATTCAGGAGGCTCTACAACGCGGCGTGCCCCACCCGAATGCGGTACGCCTCGCCCTGGAGCGCAGACGCGAGGCGCGTGAGTTGCCGCCGCCAGTGGAAATGACCTTGCCCAGGCATGTGCAAGACCGCGACATGCCGGTTCAGGCGCACAAACTGGATAGCTATGACCAGATCACGGAGGCGAGCCATGACCCCGATTGAACACTTACAGCAACGGGCGAAAGACTTGCACCTTTACGGCCTGCTCGCACACTGGCATGAACTTGCCGACAGCGGCTGGGTTGAGCAATTGCTCATCTGGGAAGAAACCGAACGGGCCAAGCGTAGCCTGGAGCGACGTCTGGGCAGCGCCCATATCGGCCGCTTCAAGCCCATCGCCGACTTCGACTGGAACTGGCCGGAGCACTGCGACCGGACCGCCATCAGCGAATTGTTAAGCCTGGAGTTCATGAACACGGCTGCCAACGCCATTCTGGTCGGTGCCAGTGGTCTGGGGAAATCCACCCTCGCCCAGAATATCGCCCATCAGGCGGTTCTTCACGGGCATACTGTGCTGTTCGCCACGGCCGGTCAGTTGCTGGGCGATCTCGCCGCCCTCGACAGTGATTCGGCGCTGCGTCGACGGTTGCGTTACTACGCTGCACCCGCCTTACTGGTCATCGATGAAGTCGGCTACCTGTCCTACTCGAACCGCCACGCCGACCTGCTGTTCGAACTGATCAACCGTCGGCACGAGCAGAAAAGCACGCTGGTAACCACCAACAAGTCGTTCGCAGAATGGTCGGAAGTATTCCCCAATGCCGCCTGTGTCGTTGCCCTTATCGACCGCTTGGTCCATAACGCCGAAATCATCCACATTAAGGGCGATTCCTATCGTCTCAAGGAAGCACAGGAACGCGCTGAACAGCGTACTAAAAAGCGCAAGTCAGATGCCAGGAGCACGCCGTGAAAACGTATCACCCGCCTTCCGGCTTAACAACAGGGCTAGATTTTTTGATTGATAGGGACTGGACGCCTGAACAGGCTTTGGCGGTCGTCGAGTTGCTTGATGACTTGAGAGATCGTATTTTGCTGCATTACCAGTTACCGATTATGGAGCTGATGCGCGAAGAGCGTGGTATTGGCCCGTTCGATGACTTGGATGCTACAGACGTCACGTGTGAGAACGAACAACCATTCTGACATCCGCTTGCTACAACAAAAAAGAGGCCTTAACGAGCCCCTTTTTTGTTGACCAGAATACTCGGTCTTTTTCCGTCGTCGATGTCCGCCAGTTTTCCGCGTTTCTTCACAGCCGCTAACACCAACAGGGAACACGCGCTAAGGGTTGACCTAAAACATTGTTGACAATAGTTAAAACGCGTGCGCTACCTCTAAGGCTGACAGCCGCATTTAAAACCAGCTGTAGCATTAGAAAAATAGTCGTTGCAGAATAGCTGTGGTACGGGATTTTAGCCACAGTGAGTGGCGTATCAGCCGTCATCAAATCCTGTTTTTTTTAGTGGGTACGGAGATAGTGTTTTCCGTATTGATGGCAGCTTGCTTGAGCTGTTTTCTTAACAGTAATGTTTCGCTTTTCCATTTCTCCTGGGATGCCTTTAACGCGCAAACTTTATTTTTCAGCTTGTTGTTTTCTTTTTTGTTGCGCTGGTATTTTTCTTTCCAGTTATCTCGGCTTTTTTCAAAAAAATTGACCAATTTTCTGACCGGGCTTTTATAAGAATTTTGTTCTAACATAACGGTGGTTTATTCATCCCTTAAATGGAACAGAAACCATACCACTTCGTTGATGAAAAATCAGTAAATAATTGGTAATTTTCATCACCCCAGATCTTGACTGTCTAAAATGTAGTCTGGATACTGGCAATCCGGTAAGACGATTTCTGCGAATAGCTGAAGTATCTTGCTAATCAATCCTTAAGGCCTATAAATTGTAAGGTGGATTCGCGCTAGCAATCCGCCTTAAACCGAGCTTACAACCCTGCCACTTTCAAGTGAACTTTGCTAGCGATTTTTTCGCATAATTATAAGCCTTGTCGGACAACAGCTTTATCGTTGCCCGCCATTACGGCTGGGGTATTCCATGCAGTTGAGCCGAGAGAGATAAAGGCAACTTTCAAGGCGTATTCGGATTGGGGGAGCATTCAAACCAACTGTATAATTTGATTAAGCCGTTCACATACTTGAACAAACAAAGCCGCGTTCAATGTACCTAAGGGATGTGGTTTTGCGCCCCGCAACCGCCAGTCAAACAACTTGGGTTGATGGCAAAGCACATAACTGGTTTTATCACCCTTATTCCCGGAAGCTTTGCCCACTGCAACCGCAACAGGATTGTCGGAATTGTATTCTGCCGTAGTCATGGGTAAGCCAATGACGAGTGATGTTTTACCGTTAAAATTGCGCGGTGTTAGCACCAGGAAAGGATGAATGTCGCGCATTTCCTGTCCGACTTGGGGATTACAATCAATCCAGATGATGTCCTGGCGATCAGGCAGCCAAGGGCTGGCTGTTTTTACCATTGTTCAGCTCCCAGTCTTTGCGCGGTGGTCATCACTTCGCCGCCGTGCCGGGCAGGATCATAGTGCTCTAACCGTTGTTCCAGAGTCAACTGTTCATCAACCACGGGCGTAATAATAATGTGACCATCGGCAACGGAAAGCCGCACCCGTTGATGGGCGTGTAAATGGGCTTCACGGGCGATTGCCGCAGGCAGGCGTACACCCAAATTATTGCCCCATTGTTTTATATCCAGCACAACTTCAGTCATAACAAACTCAAAAAAATACATGTTTAGACATAGGTATAACCATTGTGTGTATTGAAATCAACACTTCAACGCATCTGAAAAATCAATCAACCAGGCCTCATGAAAATACTTTGTTATAAGATAGGCACCCAGATTTACCCAGTGCACTACCCCATCCAGTATCACTGAATCCGAGGTGATAGCGACTTTTATGACTGTCCAGAATGGCCTGATCCGGGTTTTCGATTAACTCTGCTTGCCAGTTCCAACGATGAGCTTCGGCAATGTCCCGAACCATCACAGCAAGCCGGCCGCTATTGGAGACCGGTTTGTCAAACAGCCACAATACACTTTCAGGAGCAAAGGATTGCAGCACATTACCGATGAGTTCAATGGCTTGCCGGGTTTCATGCACTTGCCGATAAGTCCCATGAATACTGGCAATATCACGTATACAACCATCGCAGCAACCCAGCAATAAACCTCCCGCCATAGCCGTTTCAACGGTAATAATCAGATTGAATCCGTCAATAACCAATTGCTGGTCTTTGATTTTTTCAATCGGCAGGCACTTTGCATGTCTTATCTCCCGGTTGACACTCGAACAAGCTGCCCTGGAAATTGCGAGACGTTGACGCATGGTAAGCTGATGGTGGTCACCCACCAATTGAATAGCCGAATGCCGTGCATAGCCGCGATCAAGCAACCAGCAGAGTTCATAAACTGCATCATGCAAACGAAGCAATTGTTCGCCGCTAAATAATGCTTTGTCGTTCAGATTCGCGCCGCGATGTCTTTGTTCGTGAGTATTCATAGGTATTTACAAAACTTTTTCACATATAAAATACAATGAGTTGTAAGTCAATTTTACTCCCTCTCCTGCTGGATAGAGAGTTGGGGAGAAGAGAATAAAATCAACGTGTATATCCCGCACATCCCAGCCCCTTCGACACTGCTCAGGGCAGGCTTCTCCCTCAAGGGAGAAGGAGTAGGCACTTATGTAGATAGCCTTATATATAATCAAATGCTTCCGTACTCGATCAGGATTTGGAAATAGATAACCTTCGTTAATCCCGGTGCAAATAAACCACTGATAGGTTGTTTTACACCTATCATCAACTTTCATCTCCCTGTTTTATTGAAAAGATAACTCCACACACCCACGAAATCATAGTGTTACAAACACTAACAGTATTGGCACAATAATCGCTTATAACAAGATAGAAACACATATACCAAAAACGAGGATTTATATGAGTGAAGCTTCACTGCCTGTATTACCAAAAACCGGTCTGGCTGGTTTAAAAGAAAACTGGCGTAGCGATTTGCTATCAGGATTTCTGGTTTTTCTTATCGCTTTGCCGCTGTGTCTGGGTATATCAATGGCTTCCGGTTTTCCGCCGTCGGCGGGAATTATCACCGCTATTATCGGCGGGATGCTGGTTTCGCGTATCAACGGTTCATTTATAACCATTAATGGTCCTGCTGCCGGCTTGATTGTGGTGGTGCTTGGTGCGGTGCAGGAACTGGGCGAAGGCGATGCGATGGCAGGTTATCGCTATGCCTTGGCGGCTATTGTGGTTGCCAGTGTATTACAAATTTTAATGGGTGTGTTTAAAGCCGGGCGGCTGAGTTCGTTTTTCCCTGCATCGGTGATACATGGCATGTTGGCGGCTATTGGCATCATTATTATGGCCAAACAAATCCATGTCATGCTGGGTACTACGCCGGAGAAAGGCAGTAGTCTGTTTTCGACCATCGCACAGATTCCGCACAGCCTTCTGAATCTTAATCATGAAATTGCCATTATCGGCTTTACCGGATTGGTGATATTGATTATTTGGTCAATGATAAAAAATCCAACTTTAAAAATGATTCCGGCGCCCTTGATTGTGGTGTTGGCAGGGATGGGTTTGGCGCGGTATTTTGATCTGGAACATGAGCACATGTATTTGTTTCTGCCGGATGCGCATTTTTTACCGCATCACGAAGAAACCGTCGGGCCCAAATTTTTGGTCGCGATTTCTGAAAATTTTATGTCCAGTTTTTATTTTCCAGACTTTTCAAAAATTGCCACATTGGAGTTCTGGGAAGCCGTTATCAGTATCAGTCTGGTCGGAAGCCTGGAGAGTTTGCTCAGCGCCATGGCGGTGGACAAACTTGATCCGTATAAACGTCATTCCAATCTTGATCGTGACTTGACAGCAGTCGGTGCTGGTAATCTGGTGGCCGGCTTAATCGGTGGCCTGCCGATGATAGCCGAGATCGTGCGTAGTTCGGCTAACGTAACCAATGGGGCAAAAACTCAGTGGTCCAACTTCTTTCACGGCACTTTTATGTTGTTGTTCGTGGTGCTGTTTCCGCGGCTGATTCATAGTATTCCTCTGGCGGCACTGGCGGCATTGCTGGTCTATACCGGTTTTCGTCTGGCTTCGCCCAAAGAATTCGCTAAAGTCATGGGGGTTGGCAAGGAACAGTTATTCATGTTCGTTGTTACGATTATCGGTGTGTTGGCAACCGATTTATTAATCGGTGTCGCTATTGGTATCGTAACCAAATTTGCTATCCACATGCTGCGTGGGGTCAGGCTAAATAATCTGTTCAAAATCCACTTTGTTATTGAACAGAAAGATGCCGGTACTTTTGTGGTTAGCATAGTCGGCGCTGCGATTTTCTCTAACTTTATGTCCCTGAAGACCGCTTTAGCCAATTTGGAAAACGGCAAAACGGTGATCTTTCAAATGAACAATACTTATCTGATTGATCATACCGTAATGGAATTTCTTCATGATTTTCAGCATAACTATGAAGGTCATGGTGGCAAGTGTGAATTTCTTGGGATGGAAACCACGATACTTTTTCAAGCATCCTTTGGCGGTTCGCAGAATGAGACGAGACAACATGAGCCGTCGTAAAAGTGATCATTATGGTGTATAGGCGTGAAATCTTAGCAGGTCCATGTAGAGTCGTTTTTTAGACAACTGTAGCCGGAGTTATTGCCAGTGCTTCAGTGGTATAGTGCTCTTCTGTTAATCATGTAGTGACACTATATATTTATCTGATATATTCCATTATTTCTTCTTTTGGCTTATTTCGACAAAATCAGTAATACGCCCGATATGATTGTATTTGTTGATTTCTGGGGACGCATTACTGTCTACTCGTTGTGGTTTATGTGTTATGAGGCCTATCAAAGTATCTTGGCCCCGAATAAAAAAAAAAACACAACCTCAACGAGGACTATTATGAATAAACCATCCTTTTCCACTATTCCCCAAACCGGCCTGGCGGGCTTAAAAGAAAACTGGCGTAGTGATTTACAGTCAGGATTTCTGGTTTTTCTTATCGCCTTGCCGTTGTGTTTGGGTGTATCCATGGCTTCAGGATTTCCACCATCGGCAGGAATTATCACTGCTATTATCGGGGGCTTGCTGGTATCACGCATTAGCGGTTCCTGCCTGACCATCAATGGGCCTGCTGCCGGATTGATTGTGGTGGTTTTAGCGGCTGTGCAAGCGCTGGGCGAGGGCGATGCGCTGGCAGGCTACCGTTATACCCTGGCGGCGATTGTGGTGGCCAGTGTGTTACAGGTGTTGATGGGGAAATTCAAGATGGGACAGTTGAGTTCCTTTTTTCCCGCGTCGGTGGTGCATGGGATGTTGGCTGCGATTGGCATCATAATTATCGTCACACAAACTCACGTCATGTTGGGAGTCACGCCGGAACCGGGCAGTCTGTTTTCGATCAGCGCACAGATTCCACATAGCTTGTTTAACATGAAGCTGGATATTGTTCTCATCAGTTTTTTAGGTTGCTAATACTGTTCATTTGGCCTTTAATCGGCAGCAGGGTTCCCGCTCCGGTTATTGTCGTGCTGGTGGGTATCGTCTTCGCCTGGCATTTTGATCTGGCTCAGAAGCCGGCAATCAACGGTTCGAACTACCTGATTGCGATTCCCGACAATTTTCTGGCCGGCTTTTATTTTCCCGATTTTTCCAAACTGTTCACAATAGCCTTTTGGGAGGCCGTGTTTGCTATCAGCCTGGTTGGGAGCATTGAAAGTTTACTGGTTGCGACAGCGGTAGATAAGCTGGATCCTTATAAGCGCACTTCCGACCTTGATCGTGATTTAACGGCTGTTGGAATCGGCAATATGGCTGCCGGTTTTATAGGCGGCTTGCCGATGATTGCTGAAATTATCCGTAGTTCCGAGAATGTCAATAACGGGGCAAAAACAGCCTGGGCTAATTTTTTTCATGGCTTGTTATTGTTAATGTTTGTGGTCTTGTTTCCCGGATTGATCCAAAGAATTCCGCTGGCTTCATTGGCGGCATTGCTGGTTTATACCGGCTATCGTCTGGCATCGCCTAAAACATTTCTAAATGTGTTGGATGTTGGCAAAGATCAGCTGTTTATGTTTGTTATTACGATTATCGGTGTATTGGCGACCGATTTATTGATCGGTGTCACTTTGGGCGTTATTACAAAACTGGTTATTGATCTGGTGCGGGGCGTTTGGCTTAACAATCTGTTTAAAATTCATTTTACGATTAAACAACAAGATAACGCTACGATGTCGGCGACGCTGGAACGCCAGCCGTGGGAGATGCTGTTGGCAGGCTCGGCCTCGGAGTCCCTCCGCTTCACCCTGCCGATGGTGAGCCGGCCGCCGGCGATCACCGATGTGAGCGGCGTCGTCAGCGAAGTCGCGCCGCTCCTGGCCGCGCCAATCACCCTGCGCCTTTACGATCCTATTCGGGACGAACGCATGACCTGGACGGCCGAGCCAACCGATATGGGGCAGTGGCTCACGTTCCGACCGCGGTCACCGACACGCAGAAGTCGCTCTCATGGTCGGTGGCTGAGGACAGGGTAGCCGCATTCATCGAGACGCAAAACACGACCTTCGGCGATGAACGTTATGTAGATCCTGATGTTGCTGCACCGGCCCTCGCTGCGGCCTTCAGAGCGCGCCAGCCGGAGATCAGCCAGCGCGTCAGCCACGGCGAACGCGAACACATCGTCAAGTCGGGTGAGACCCTCTCCAGTATCGCTTTCGATTATGGGATGCCCTACCCCTGGCTGCTGAAAGTCAATGCGGGGATAGGCGACAACCTGTTCGTGGGCGACAAAATCAAGATTCCGTCCGTGGACGGGCTGCTGCCGCTGCCCGTGGTGGAGAACAAGCGGATCAAGGTCAGCCTGAAGGATCAACGGATGCAGGCATACGAGGACAGCAAGTTGAAGTGGGACTGGATCGGCAGTACCGGAATCGCCTCCAGCCCCACATCACCGGGTGTGTTTCAGATCCAGACCCACGAGCCGATGGCGTATGCAGCGCGATGGAACCTGTACATGCCCTGGTTCATGGGCATCTACCGGCCAGTACCGGACCAGGACTTCATGAACGGCTTCCACGGCTTCCCCAGCCGCGACCAGAAGCAATTCCTCTGGGAGCGCAACTTGGGGCGCCCCATCACCTACGGCTGCATCCTGCTTGACAGCAAGAACGCCAAGCTGCTGTACGATTGGGCAGAGGAAGGGGTGGTTGTAGAAATTACGCCGTGAGTTGGGCGGTTTGGGGGCATCAGGGTGGGGTATCAGGGTGTGGGGAGTATCAGGGTGTGAGAGTGTGGGGGGCAGGGGAAGATAGGGAGCGAAAACGGGATGAGCGTGTACAGCCATGGCACACCCCCATACCCCGTCACTCCCATACCCCGTCACTCCCACACTCATCCACTCCCACACCCCGTCACCCCACGACCACCACCCCCAGCATCCCCGCGCCGGTGTGCACCGACAGCCCCGCGGTCAAGTTGGCGTGTAAAATCGTCTCCGGGCACGGCAGCGCGGCGCGGAGCTGGGCCTCGAAGGCTATTGCTTCCTCCTGCGCCGCCACGTTGAGCACCGCCATCTGGCGAATCGGCTGGCCGGCCATCGCTTCGCCTGTCAGCTCCACCACGCGCGCCAACACCTTGCTGCGCGTCCTAACCTTCTCCAGAAGGTCGAACTTACCATCCCGCATGGTCAGGATCGGCTTAACGCTCAACAGGTTGCCAAAGCCCGCGGCCACGTGCCCCACGCGCCCGCTCATGGCCAGGTACTTCAGCGTCGACAGCGCGCCGAACAGATGGGACCGCTCCCCCACCGGAGGGCAGCCGCCACGGCCTCTGCCACGTCTGCACCCGCCCGCGCAGCCTCCGCCGCGGCGAGCGCCATGAACCCCTGCGCCATCGAGACCACCCTGGTATCCACCACCTCGATGGTGCGCCCCGGCAGCAGCTCCTTCGCGGTCACCGCGGCGGTGTAGGTCGCGCTGATCGCCGAGCTCACACAGAGGCAGACCACCGCATCGGCCCCGGCCGCAAAGGCCGCCTCATAAGCCTCAAGGAACTGCCCGGGCTGGGTGCCGAAGTCGTAGGCAGCTTACCTTCGCGGTCGACGCGGGCAAACAGGCCAACATCGTCGATGTCGATTTCGGTACGCAGCGTGTCCTGGCCGAAATGGATGATGATCGGCACCTGTTGGATGCCATGTTGCGCGGCCAGGTCAGCGGGCAGGCTGGCGTCGGTGTCGGTGATGATGGCAATCGATGACATGGTTCCTCCTGCGGTGGTTGAATCGTTCTCAGAGGACAGTCATTCCCGATGAGTAGCAGATGATGTCAAGAATGGGCAGCCAGGCCGTGATCGTGGTGCCGCGGCCGGGGGCGGAGATGATCGTGAGGTGCCCGCCGTAGAGCATGGCGCGCTCGCGCATGCCCATGAGCCCAAAGTGCCCATCGCGGGTCAGCTCGGCCGGCTGCTCGGGCGGGATGAAGCCGCGACCGTCATCCTGAACGGCCAGGGTCACCCCGGCAGCGGCAAAGTCGACGGTCACAGTGGCGCGCCTGCGCCTCGGCATGGGTGGCCGACGTTGTTCAGCGCCGCCTGGACGATGCGGAAAGCGGCCAGTTCCAGGTCGGGCGCCAGGCGCACGGTCTGACCGCGCACCGCCAGGCGCACCGGCAGGTCCATGGCGTTCCTGCATCTGCTGCGCCAGCATTTCCAAGGCGGGCACAAACCCCAGATCCTCCAGGTAGATCGGCCGCAGGTCGCCGATCAGCCGGCGCAGGCCACCAATTCCCCGTCGATCAGGCCCGTGAGTTCGTCCAGCCGCTGGCTCGCGCGCGTAGGGTCAGCGGCGAGGGACTTGCGCGCCATCTGGGCGCGCTGCTTGAGCGCGATCAACGCCTGTACGGTATCATCGTGCAGCTCATGCGCCAGACGCGCCCGTTCGGCCTCCTGCGCCTGGGTCACGGCGCTCAGGTAGTCGCGCATCCCGGTCTGGTAGGCCCGGATGCGCTCCGCCATCTGCGCCAGGGTGGCGCGCAGGTCGTCCATCTCCTGCACGCCGCCGACCGGCTGCTTGACCGCGTCGAAATCGCCCCACGCCACCCGTTGCGCCCGTCGATCCAGCTCCTGGAGCGGCCGGACCACGTTGACCACGCCGAAGGAGACCGCCAGCAGCGCCAACAGCGCGACGAACAGCAGCAGCAGCGGCAGCACCTCCACCACGCTCATGCCCATGACGTCCACAGCGTGGACGTGCTCGGCGACCACCAGCAGCCAGCCGGGCGGCGCCACCGGCGCATAGGTGACCAGCAGGCCCGGCGCCGCGCCGCGGAGTTGCGCCGCGCCCGCGCTGCCCGCAGAGGCCAGCGCCAGATCGGCGAGCGCCTCCTCGTCCACCGCCAGCCCGCCGGGGTTGTGATGGTGCAACATCTGGCCGGTCGCGTCGAGCACGAAGACCGCGCCGTGCGTCTCGGTCTCCACCTGGGCGCTGCTCTCGGCCAGGCTCAACGTCTCGGTGGGGATGGCGCCGATGAGCGCCCGGCCGCCGGTCAGCGGCACGCCGATCAGCAGGTGCGTCCCGGCGGGCCCGGTGGGATCGAAGTGACTGTGGAACTGAGGTTGCCCCGCCGTGACCGTGCGCGCGGCCAGGGTCAGTGCGATCTCGCTGCTCCGCCCACGAGTGCGCCGCAACGGAGGCGGCGATCGGCCGAGCGGTCGGCATCGAAAAGCGCGAGACCGTCGCTGTACGCGTCCTGCAGATCGTCAGCCAGGGCCGTCAACCCGGCTGAGTCCTGCCGATATCGCCGTGGTCGGTTGCCCGGCGCAGGAGCAGGGCCGCCCGCCCGTCGATCTCGCGGCCCAGGCGGTTCGCCTCAGCCAGCGCCAGGCCGCGGTTGCGATCCTCGACGAGCTGCGACATCGCCTGGCGGTGGCGCGTGACACCTACCAGCGAGAGGATGATCAGCACCACCGCCAGCGGCACGATGGTCCAGAGGAGCAATTGGGCGCGCAGGCCGCGCAAACGACGCAACATAGCAGGTTACTTGATCTTCCAACACGATCCAGCCCAACTTCAGCGCCTTGGTCACCGCTTCCGTTCGGGAGGCAACACCCAACTTGCCATAGATGTTCGCCAGATGCCCCTGCACGGTGCGATCGCTGATGCCCAGATTCAGGCCGATAGCCTTGTTGGTCAGCCCCTGCCCGGCCAGGCGCAGCACATCCAACTCGCGTTCGCTGAGCGGCTCCACCTGCTCGGACGCGGCCGCGGGTCGGCCGGACGCCATCTGCGCGACGACCCGGCCGGCGACCGCGGGATCCAGCACCTTGCCCCCGGCCGCCGTGGCCTTGACCGCGCGTACCAGGTCATCGGGATCGGCGCTCTTGAGGAGATAGCCGTCCGCACCCGCGCGCAGCAAGGCGAAGACGTAGGGATCATCCTCGTACGCGGTCAGGATCAGCACGCGCACATCCGGGAACGCGGCCTTGATCTGGCGGGTGGCCTCGATGCCGGTGACGCGGGGCATCTGGATATCGAGCACCGCGACGTCGGGATGATGCTCGCCGACAAGCCGGAACGCCTCCCCGCCATCTCCGGCCTCGGCCACGACGGTGATCTCCGGGTCTTCTTCCAGGAACTCACGGATGCCTTTGCGGACGACGGCGTGGTCGTCGGCCAGCAGGACACGGATCGGGCGATTCATACTATCTGCTCCAGAACGGCAACCGGCGCGACATGACTGTCGCGCCGGTGACTCTAACAGAGAATGCCTTAACACACAAACCGGATTGCTGCTTCAAGCGGGTTTGTGACGTACGAACTACATGCCGTCCGCCATGCCGATGAACTTCCCGTGCCAGGTGTGATACCAGACCCGGCCGGTGTAGCCGTTCACGCTCAACATGCCGACGGTGTTGCCGTCCTTGTCCAGCGCATGCACGGTGTAGTACCCGTAGAAGACGTCGGTATCCTCCTCGATGGTGAGGCCCGACTTGCGGGCATCGAGGTAGGCCTGAGCGTTCTTCCTGGCCTGATCGACCGTGACCGGCGTGTCCGCAGTAGGCTCGCCGATACCCTTGCCGCCCCAACCCTGCGTCATCATGCCGCCCATGCCGCTCATGTGGCCGTACTTGGTGTTCCACATCATGTTCGGGCCATACTCGGGCCAGACGACGCCGGTGTACGGGTCGATCAGCAACTCGAAAGCATTGATCTCGGTGGACTTCTCCGCCACCTGGGCGTAGAAGTTCTTCTCGAACTCCATGAGCTCGACAACCTCGAGGTCGGGGTTGTTGTAGTTCTGAGCCAGGTAGGCGTCCACGGCCTTCGCGACTTCGGCAGCGGTCAGGCGCTTGGGAGCAGGACCAGGGTCAACGCCGGGTTCGCCGTCATCCCCGCCCATCATCCCCCATCATACCGCCGCCCATCATCTCCATCATACCGCGGCTCATCATGCCCAGACCACCGCCAAAGCCGCCGTTGCCCTGCATCATCCCCAGCATGCCTTGACCGAAACCGCCGTTGCCACCCTGGGCCGGCGCAAACGGCATCGTCGGCGTGACGACGGAACCCTGCATCATACCCGGTCCGATATTTCGTCCACCGCCCATCATCCCGGATCCCCCGCGGCCAGGGCCCATGCCCTGGGCAAGCACGCCGGTTGTCAGCGCGACAGCCAGAACCAGCGCGGCGACCGCGGCGACACCCACCAAACCTAGCTTCCCCTTGTTCATCATGTTTTCTTCTCCTTGATACCGGTTCATCCAGCATCAGCCCCTATTGTCCCACACATGGCCGCTGATCCGTAACGTCCAGACGGCGTGCGCGCCAGTACGCCAAATGGCGCGGCGTGCACGACATAGGGCGATTTCGAGCGGAGTGGCTGCCTGAGGAGAGTGGAGATCGACGCCTTCGCTGTTACTGCGCGATCTCTGTCGCTGCCGGCAGCGCAATGGCAAACGTGGTTCCCAGCCCCGAGGCTGCTGGCGACCTCGATCTGCCCGCCGTGAGCCGTGACCAACTGGCGCGTGATCGCCAGGCCCAACCCGGCGCCGCCGCCCCGCCGGCTGCGGCTTTTGTCGCCGCGGTAGAAGCGGTCGAACACATGCGGCAAATCCTCGGGTGCGATGCCGGAGCCGGTATCGGCCACCTGGATCGTCACTTGCTCGCCGGAGCGTCCGACGCGCATCATCACCTGCCCGCCGGCCGGCGTGTGACGGATGGCGTTGCTGAGCAGGTTGCGCAGCACCTGCGCCAGCCGGTCGGCGTCTCCCAGCACCTCAGGCACGTCCTCGATGGTTTCCAGCGTCAGCTTGACGCCCGCGGCCTCGGCGACCGGGTCAAACTGGCCGACCGCCGTCCGCGCCAGGTCAGACACGTTGACCGGCATGCGTTCCAGGCGCAATTGACCCGCGTCCGCCAGGGCCAGGTCGTGCAGGTCATCGACCAGCCGCGTCAACAGGCGCGTTTCGTCGTACAGGCCGGCCATCTGCGCCATCTCCAGCGGATAAACGCCCTCCAGGATCGCCTGGATGTTGCCCTGGATGATCGTCAGCGGGGTCCGCAGCTCGTGCGAGACATCGGCGATCAGGTTTCGGCGCAATGTCTCGGCCTCGGCCAGGCTGGCCGCCATGCCGTTGAAGGCGGCGCCCAGGTCGCCGATCTCGTCCTTGCTGCGCACATCCACCCGCTGCGAGAGGTCACCGTCGGCGATGGCCTGCGCGGCCCCGGTCAGGCGTGCCAGCGGCGCGGTCAGCAGGCGGCTGACAAACACGCCCAGGGCCAGCGACAGGATCGCCGCCAGCACGGCCGCCCACACCAACGACCGCTGCACCTGGCGCAGAAAGGCCTGGCCTTGGGCGTCAAAAACCGCATCGACCGGCCGCACATTCAACAACGTCCCGATGACGCGGCCATCCAGGGTCATCGGCATGCCTTGGGCCAGGACGTTCGCCGGCAGCACCTCGCCGACCAGCTCGCCGGTCTTGCTGGCGAGCACGCGGCCGGCCGGATCGGCCACGGCAAAATTGGGGCCGGCGCCGGCAGCGCCTGCCCGGCCCGTCCCCAGCCCATCCCCATACCGCCCGGGCCAAGCTGCGCCAGCAGCGCGTCCACGCCAGCCCAGCTTCCCTGCGCCGCGTAGTATTCCGTCAGGGTCTGCGCCCAACCTATCTGGCCGGCCATACCGCTGGCGACCACATACTGGCGGAACTGTTCGCGGGTGGCGCGCGCCGACAGCACCGCCACCACCCCGATCGCGGCCAGGGAGATCGCCAGGAAAGCCAGGCTCAACTTGACCCAGAGGCGGTTCACAGCTCGGCTCCCAGCTTGTAGCCCACGCCGAAGACGGTCTGGACGTAGCGCGGGTGGCGCGGGTCGTCCCCCAGCTTGGCGCGCAGGTTCTTGACGTGCGCGTCGACCGTGCGCTCGTACCCCTCGTAGGCGTCGCCCTGCACCCGGTCGAGCAGTTCCAGCCGCGTGAAGGCGCGGCCCGGGTTCTGGAGCAGGACGGCCAACAGCTCGAACTCGGTGGGCGTGAGATCGAGCGCCCGGCCGTCGAGGGTCGCCTGGTGTCCGCCCGCGTCCAGCACCAGTGCGCCGGCCCGCAGGATTTCGGCTGCGGGCGCGGCGCCCGATGTCCGCCGCAGCACCGCGCGCACGCGCGCCACCAGCTCGCGCGGGTTGAACGGCTTGGTCATGTAGTCGTCCGCGCCCAGCTCCAGCCCCACGATCTTGTCGGTATCCTCGATGCGCGCCGTCAGCATGATGATCGGCGTGTCGCGTTCGTGGCGCAGGGTGCGGGCGACCTCCAGACCGTCGATGCCGGGCAGGCCCAGGTCAAGCACCACCAGGTCGGGCTTCTCGCGCCGTGCCTGGATCAGCGCCGTCTGCCCGTCGTTGGCCTCCACGACCATGAAGCCGGACTGTTCGAGATAGGAACGCACCAGCCGGACGATCTTGGCCTCATCGTCTACCACCAGGATTTTCGAGCTCACGGGACCTCCGCTTTCGACGTGCGCTGCGCCTGAAGATCACCACGGAGACACGGAGGGCACGGAGATTTCCGAAGGATTCCGCATTCTCCGGCCTAGCTTCAATCACTTACCGCACAGTTTCGCGTCACTTCGCTATCTGCCCTGACCTCAGTCCGTGCACGAAGCTCATTATGGCGCAGGATGCGGTCGAGCGCAAACACGTTTGTCATGGCACGCTTGCGGATAACAGACAACGGGCGGACCTCGCGGCCCGCCAGTTGTCAATCACAAAGAAGGAGGACTATTGGTTCGCGCCCCGGCCGCCGCGGAAGCCCCGGCCCATGCCGGCATCTGGCCATCCGTCGCCCCATGCCGCACGCATCCGGCCCATGCCCTGTCGACCTTGCATCGGCCCCACGGACGTGCGCTCGACCATCGTCTTGACCTGCGTCTGCATGTGCTGGACCATGAGGTCCATCTGCGCCTGGGTCAGCTTGCCGTCGGCGACCAGCCCGGACAGGATGGCCTTCTTGGCGTCGAGGATGGTGCTGATCAGCCTTTCTTCGCCGACGCCCTTGCTCGTCAGCGATAACCACCAGCGACTTGCCGGCTTGCCGTGCGGTCTGAATGTCCTCGGCGCGTCATGCCCAGAAGCTTGACTACCTCATCCGGCTGCCCGGCCCACGCCGGCGCCCCGCGGCCCTGCTCACCGGACATACCGACGCCCATGCCACACGGATGGTCTGCGTCCGGCGCCGTCGATCCGGCAGCCGCAGCCCGCATGCCCATGCCCGGGCCGAAACCCTGCGCGGGCGGGGTCACCGGGCCGGCTGCCAGCGCCGTGCCCGCCAACAGCGCCGCCAGGGCGCCGGCCAAAACTGCGATCAAGATGAACCGTTTCATCGTGTTTCCCTCCGGAATGTCTGTCGTCTTGCTGGTCTCGTTCAGCACGATTACCGCTGACTTAACACCACCATACCGCGAAGTTGTGAAGGCCCCGTGAATTCCCTGTGGGCCTGTCATGAACGTTGCGATGACGCAGAGTCGAGAAGCCACCGGCTCCAGCTTGGACGTGGAGGCCGGTGGCGATCGTGGCTGGCCCGCGAGAATGTCTACTGTTCCATGCGTGACTTCAGCCACATCCGCAGATTGTTCGGCGAGAAGGTAGCACTCTCCAACGCCTTGATCTGCGTGCTGCCTGGCGTGTCGGTCGGCAGATCAAACGCTGCAAGAATCTCGGCGACCGGCACTGAGTACGCGGCCGATATATCGTCCAGCGTCATCCAGCCCCTGATCTCATCCACATTTGTGCCGGTGGGCGCCAACTTCTCGCCGGAAGCGTTCAACTTGCCCGAAACCGACCAAATCCCCGCTGCCTTCGCCCCGCCGATCACCCCGAAGAACAGCACGACGACCAGCAGCCCATAGATGAATGGATTGACTTTCATGAATTGATCTCCTGAGGTTTGTAGTAGGTTGGTGGGCAGGTAGACTGGTTCCAGCAAGCTCCCAATCTACCAGTCTACCGATCTACCACGTCACTTCCCGAACACCGGCATACCCAGCTTCAGCTCCAGCGCGCCTTCGCGGGCGCACTCGCCTACGCACTCCAGGCAGCTCATGCAGTCGGCATGCTTGATGGTGGCAGCCGTGTGGACCGGCAGCCCCACCGGGCAAGCCTTGGTGCAGATGGCGCACGACGTGCACGCCGAGGCGTCGCGTTTGAGGTAGAACGGGCTCAGCTTGCCTACCAGGCCCGTTGCCGCGCCCAATGGGCAGGCGTACCGGCACCAGGGGCGCTCAACAAAAAGCGAAGCGATCAGCACGATGGCCAGGACGATGGTGCCCGCTGCCAGGCTCAGCTCCAACAGGTTCCACAGGGCCGCCCACGGATCGTAATCCCGGAAGACCATGAATCCGTAGGCTGCTGCGCCAAGCACGGCCCAGGCCAATACGCTGTACTTCAGGAAACGGAGATAGCGGTCGAGCATAGCCAGCCCGGCCCCCCCGTGTTTTGAAGTTCTTGACAGCCCGCCGGAGGCCGGGAAGACGCTTCTGGACAAACGCCGAAAAACTGCTGACCATGTCCTGGACAAAGCCGAAGGGACAGAGCCAGCCGCAGAAGGCGTTACGCACCAGGAGGGCAGTAACCAACGTCGCCAGGAGGAGAACAACGTTGGACAGATGGACGTGAGGGACGTACTTGCCGCCGGTGATAATGAACTTGTAGAGCGTCTCCAGGCCACCCATCGGGCAGTATGCCTCCCAGGAAGCCGTCATGGTGGCGCCGCCCTCACCGACCAACAGGTGCCGGATGGCGATGTAGGCGATGAACGCGAAGACGCCGAGCTGCACCAGCCGGCGGAACGTGTGATGGGTGCGCAAGGCGGCCAGCCCCTTGCGGCGGGGCTTCACCTTCCCAAAAGTCTCTGCGCGAACTGCCGCAGCATGGACCCTCCTCGAACGTGGTGGCGCTTCAATCCCCGTAACACGGGAATCATAGCGACACGATGCGAAGGTCTGATGCACGGCTTGCGAAGAAATTGTGAAGATGAGGTGCCGCGAGCAACGGTTGGTCTGTAACCGCGGGGCGGGCGCCGCCCCTCGTTGATATCTCAGCGCCTAGGGCCAAGTATCAATCCGAAAACCAGCAGCGCGGGCTCCCACGCCCGCAACCGGCGGTGCTTCGCGAGGAGCCGCCCCTGCTGGGTTTTCGGACAGGCTCTAAGCTGGACTCTGTACAAAATCGCGTTATTGTCAAGTGTTTGGCGAAAAACGGCCGAATCCCTGAGAAACAGCCACTATATGCAGTAGGCAATCTTCGGCAAACCACTATATGTAGGCTGCTTTCAAAAATGTACAAAGTCGAGCTAAGGGGTTCTGCGGGCAACGCTGGACGCGCGCCAGGGGTTGGGGAAGATCGCGTTTCAGTGCTGGAGACGGGATAGGGCCAATGCGGATGGCGCTGATTCTGTCCGCGCCATCCGCTGTCCCGTTCTGATGAGATGTCCCTGGCTTACATCACCAGGCACCGGTGAACAGAGAAGCCTTCTCAGGTTACGGTTGGAACGGGGGTGGGTCTTGCACCTGCACCTGAACCGCTGAACCCTGGGCGTTGTCGCCGCGAACCTGATCGCCACCTGCAAACGCAGGCGTCGCCGCGAACAGCAGGAGCAGTGCAAGAACCAACACGTGCGCGAAAGTTTTCTTCATCGGGATTCCTTCCTGTCTATTGCTGACAGTCGCAAATGCCGTCGTTGTCCGCGTCAAGGCACTTCCCGTACGGCCCACACGGTCCGCGGACCTGGCCCGAATTGCTCGCCGCCGATCGGGCCGTTGCCGTCGCCCGGACCATAGGTGTTGCCGTTCTGGTCGCCGATCGGGCCGTTGCCATCGCCCGGACCATAGGTGTTGCCGTTCTGGTCGCCGATCGGGCCGTTGCCGTCGCCCGGACCATAGGTGTTGCCGTTCTGGTCGCCGATCGGGCCGTTGCCATCGCCCGGACTATAGGTGTTGCCGTTCTGGCTGTACGCGCCCGTGTGTGTCTGACTGCCGCCGCCGGCAGCGAAGGCCGCAGAGCTGATGACCAGCGCCCCGATCAGTGCCAGGACCGCGCTCAGCAGCAAGATGCGCCGAATGTTGTGTTTCATCGTAGGACCTCCTTGGCTGAGATGGATATGACTCGCCAGCCGCCCGGCGCCCGCTTGCCGGCCAGCACCTGCCGGGTGGTGTAGCGCTGTCACTGACACAAACGCCATCGCCCTCCCCAGCATACGGGGTACGGTATCAGTCCTCATGCTCACGCTTCATGAGGATTTCCTTCTTTCGTGTTAGACTCAGGTCGAGGGTCGGCCCCGTATGCCTTCGCCGGCAACAACGTTTATCTGAATACAGCTACATGTACGCATCGATCAGTGATACGCAGGTTCTGACCTTGATACCCGCCTGCCAGCGCGGTGATGCCGGGGCCGTGGAGGGTCTGTACGACCTCTACGCCGACCGGATCTATCACTACGTCCTGGCACGGACCGGCGATGTCAGCGCGGCCGAGGACTTGACGGCCGAGGTGTTCTTGCGGGTGATCCAGCATGTGCACCGATTTAAGCTGGATACGGCGCGGCCGTCGGCATCGGTCAGCGCCTGGCTCTATCGGATCGCTGCAAACCTGGTCGCGGATTATCCACCGGGTACGGCAGCGCCGGCCGACGGTCAGCATCGAAGATGACGCTTCATTGATCTCGGCGGCGCCGGACCCGCTCAACAGGCAGAGCGAAGGGACGCGCTGGACAGGCTCTCCGGTGCAGTGGAGAAACTGACCGAGGAGCAACGGTTGGTGATTGTCTGCAAGTTTGGTGAAGGCATGAGCAACGCGGAGGCCGCGGCCTGGCTGGGCAAAACGGAGGGGGCGATCGAGGCGCTGCAACACCGGGCGCTGCGCACCCTGTGCCGCCTGCTCAACGCCAAGTAGGATGGCAATGGACGATAGAGAACTGACAAGTATACTCGGCCGCTGCCTGGAGGAGATGGCGGCAGGTGAGACCGCGGCCGCATGTCTTGCGCGCTATCCCGAGCACGCTGCCGAGCTTGGGCCGTTGCTAACGATGGCCGGCGAACTTGGGACGCTGGGCCAGTACAAGATGAGCGACGCGGCGCGGTTGCAGGCAAAGGCGCGACTGCGCCGGGCGGAAGCTGCCCGGCGCGACCAGCACACAAGCTCGCCGGGGTGGCTGCATCTTGGGTCGTTCCTGACACCACGTGCGGCTGCCGGTCTGGCGGCTGTCCTACTTTGCATCCTACTGACGGTTGGACGGTCGCGGCCAGCGGGCCCGGCGACCTGGCCTACGGGCTGCGGATAGCGGCCGAACGGATCCCGGCGCGGCTGGCGCCCAACGCAGCGGGACGGGCCCGAGCTGAGTTGGGGATCGCCGGCCGCAGGCTGGCCGACCTGGACCGGACATGAGCAGCCAGGATCAAGATTCGACGAGCGGACGGTCGCGGCGCTGTTGGCCAGCGTGGAGATGGCAGCGGAGATGGCCACGAACCTGCCCGAGCAAGAGCAGATCGAGATTGCGGCTCGCATCGCGGAGCAAGCGGTACTGCTGACCCGGCTCACGGAGTCCGCACACGGTACGCAGCACGCCGAGACACTGCAGATCGCATCCAGGCGAGCGAGTCGCGCAGCCGAGCGCGCCTGGGCAGGACCTGCTTCGCCCACGCCACAGCCGGCCGGGCCAGTGCACGAACCGACGAGAAGCCCCACTGCGGCGTCGCACGGCACCCTGACGCCTGAACACACGCCATCCCCACGCTCGCCTGCCACCGCGACCGTTTCGCCTACGCCCGCGCCTTCAGCCAGTTCAACTCCTACAGCAACGCATGATGCCGGCAGGCAGCAGGCAACACCTCGGGCACGATACACGGCCACGCCAAAAAGAGAGATGATGCAAGCCACGCCTACAGGTTCCGGTCCGGTTGCGACTTCGCCCGGTCCCGGTTCGGTTGCGACCTCGCCCGGTCCCGCGGTCCGGTTGCGACCTCGCCCGGTCCCGGCCCGATTGCCACCTCGCCTGGCCCCGACCCTGGCCCCACTTCACCGGGCTCGGGCCAAGGTGCGCCCCCAGTCCGCACGCCCGGATCGCGTGGTTAGAAGCAGACTCCGACTTGAAGACTGCGGACAACGGATATATCGAATGACATAGCTATCCGCCCGGCGCTGCCGCATGGCGACGCCGAGCGGCTGCGGGCGCGGAACGGATCGCCTGTCTGGACACGCCACGCGTGGTCGCTCCGAGCCTCGTCCGGCCAACGGCGACGAACGCGTTCGAGGGTAGGCCTGGCGCAGGCGCCTGTTCAATAGGCCATTTGGCGCGTTTTCCATCAGTCATCTGGCGCTGGTCTTGAGCGCCTTTTCCGCTAGAATTGTCTGATGTCAAGAGACGAAAAAGGGATCCAGATGTCCGAAACCAGGCAGCTCACCCTCCCCATCACCGGCATGACGTGCGCCAACTGCGTCGGCACCGTGGAACGCAACCTGAAGAAGTTGGATGGCGTGCAGGTCCGTCCGTGAATCTGTCGTCGGAACGCGCCAGTGTGGAATTCGACCCCGCCAAGTTGGGGCTGACCGATCTGATCACGCGCATGGAGCGCGCGGGCTACGGCGTCGCGACCGGCGAAGCGGACCTGGTCATCAAGCGGCTCGACGACGACAACGATGCGCGACGCCTGGAAAACGCGCTGCGCAAGCTCGAAGGTGTGCTCGAAGTTCAGGTGTCCTACGCGACCGAAAAGGCGCGCGTCCAGTACGTGCCCACGATCGTCAGCCAGGCGGAAATCCGCCGCGCGGTGGCCGCGGCCGGCTTCGAGGCGCTGGAACTGGGCGGCGATGCCGAGGACGCCGAGGCGGCAGCCCGCCAGGAAGAAATCAATAACCAGCGACGCCTGTTGATCATCGGGGTGATCTTCACCGTGCCGCTCTTCCTCCTCTCGATGGGCATGGATTGGGGCCTGCTGCCCGATTTCTTCTATGCTTCGACTTCGGCCGTGCATGGGATGCCCACACCCCAGCCATGGTTCAACTGGCTGCTGCTGGCGCTGGCGATCCCGGTACAGTTCTACGTCGGCTGGCAATACTATGTCGGCGCCGGCAAAGCCGTGCGCAATCGCTCCGCCAACATGGATGTGCTGATCGTGTTGGGTTCGTCGGCCGCGTTCTTCTACAGCCTGCCCATCGTTTTCGGCTGGCTGGAGGGGCACGTCTACTTCGAAACCGCCGCGGTGATCATCACACTGATCAAGCTGGGCAAGTATCTCGAAGCGCGCGCCAAGGGGCGCACGAGCGAGGCGATCAAGAAGCTGATGGGCCTGCGCGCCGGTGACCGCGCGCGTGGTGCGCGACGGCGCCGAGCTGGAAATCCCGGTGGATGATGTCCGGGTGGGCGACGTCGTGCTCGTCCGGCCGGGCGAGAAGATCCCGGTGGATGGCGTGGTCGTCGAGGGCCGCTCGGCGGTGGATGAATCGATGCTCACCGGCGAATCGCTGCCGGTGGAGAAGAAGCCGGGCGATGCGGTGATCGGCGCAACCCTCAACAAGCTGGGCCTGCTCAGGTTCGAAGCGACGAAGGTCGGCCGGGAGACCGCGCTGGCGCAGATTATCCGCCTGGTGGAGGAAGCGCAGGGCAGCAAAGCGCCGATCCAGAAGCTGGCCGACCAGGTTTCGGCCGTCTTTGTGCCGGTCGTGCTCGGGATCGCCGCGCTGACATTCCTCGGCTGGTACTTCTTCGGCCCGCCGCTGCCGATCAACTCCGACATGACGGCCTTCACGCGCGCGCTGGTCAACTCGGTCGCCGTATTGGTCGTCGCCTGCCCGTGCGCGATGGGGCTGGCCACACCGACTGCGGTGATGGTGGGCACGGGCAAGGGCGCCGAGATGGGCATCCTGTTCCGCACCTCCGAGGCGCTGGAGCGGGCCGGCAAGGTCAACGTGGTCGTGCTGGACAAGACGGGGACCATCACCAAGGGCCAACCAGCCGTGACCGACATCGTGACCGATGACGAGATCCCGCCGGACGACCTGCTGCGGCTTGCCGCCTCGGTGGAGAAGGGCAGCGAGCATCCCCTCGGCGAGGCCATCTGGGCGGAGGCGACCGCGCGCGGCCTTACCCTCAGCGAACCCCTGGGCTTCCAGGCGGAGGCGGGGCACGGCGTGGAGGCCGAGGTGGACGGACGGCGCGTCGCCGTCGGCAACCTGCGCATGATGGCCGCCCGCGGCTACGCGCTGAACGGCCTGGAAGCTGCGGTCGAGCGCCTGCAAGGCGAGGCCAAGACCGCCATGTTGGTGGCGGTGGACGGCGCCGTGCACGGGATCATCGCCGTGGCCGACACGGTCAAAGATAGCTCGCAAGAAGCGATCGCCGACCTGCACCGCATGAAGCTGCGCGTGGTAATGATCACCGGCGACAACAAGCGCACTGCGGAAGCGATCGCCAGCACAGGTGGGAGTGGACTCGGTGCTCGCCGAGGTGCTCCCGGAAGGCAAAGCAGCGCAGGTGAAGGCGCTGCAAGAAACGACGGACGATAGACCATCAACCGCCGACCACCGTCCATCGTCCATCGTCAATCGTCAATCGTCCGTTGTCGCGATGGTCGGTGACGGCGTGAACGACGCGCCGGCCCTGGCGCAGGCGGACGTCGGCCTGGCGATCGGCACCGGCGCCGATGTGGCGATGGCGGCCGCGCCGGTCACCCTCATCAGCGGCGACCTGCGCGGGGTGGCGCGCGCGATCACGCTCTCGCGCAAGACGCTGCGCACCATCAAGCAGAACCTGTTCTGGGCGTTCATCTACAACATCATCCTGATCCCTGCCGCCGCGCTGGGCTACCTGAACCCGATGCTGGCCGCCGGCGCGATGGCGTTCAGCAGCGTCTTTGTGGTCAGCAATAGCTTGCGGTTGCGGGGGCAGAAGATTTGACAGGGGTTAGATTAGGGACTAGGGATCAGTGGACTAGGAGTTAGTGGCCAATCCCTAGTCCCTAGCCCCTAGTCCCTAATAACAAAGATTTCGGGAGGTCATCTATATGAAACTATCTCGCATACTTCTTCCGTTGATCGTCCTGCTCGCGGCCGTGATCGTGGCGGGGTGCGCGCCGAAGGCCGGGCAGATTCCGACCGCCGCGCTGCCGGCCGGGAAGGCATGGGCTGAGGGCAAGGAGATCTTCTTTGTCCACACCGAGGCATCCGATGCCGGCGTCGCCGAGAAGCTGACCAACATGATGAAGTCGCCGGTGCTCCTTGTGCCTTCACTGGCCAAGATGCCCGCCGACGCGCTGGCGCAGGTCTATGTCTTCACCAACGGCGTGGCCGGTAAGGGGCCGTTCGGCTTCCAGTCGGACGTGTTCCCCGATCCACCGGGGACCGACGGTTACAGCCCGCTCCGCAACATCAACGCGGTGACCTGGGCGGATCCGGCCAAGGCCCGCGAGCTCAAGTCGGTGGCCGAAGTCATGGCGGCGAAGGATGCCGGGGAAGTCACGATCGAGCAGCCGGGGGTCGTCGTCAACATGCCGTTCGTCGTCTGGGACGGCGGGAAGCGCTGAGCCATGGAACCGATCGTTCTTGCCTTCATCACCGGGTTGACCACGGGCGGCCTGAGCTGCCTCGCCGTGCAGGGCGGGCTGCTCGCCGGCTCGATCGCGAGCGAGATCGAGCAGTCGGTGCAGAACCAGCCGGCGTCCGTGCAGCGCGTCAAGGTGGGTACGGCGCCGCGGCCGCAGCAGATGCAGACGCGCGCCAGCCGGCCGATCCTGCTCTTCCTGACCGCCAAACTGATCGCCTACACGCTGCTGGGCTTCATGCTGGGGCTGTTGGGGGCGGTGTTGCAGCTCACGCCGATGATGCGCGCCGTTTTGCTGACCGCCATCGGCATCTTCATGATAGGCAGCGCGCTGCGGATGCTGAACGTCCATCCGATCTTCCGCTACTTCATCATCGAACCGCCGTCATCGGTCACGCGCTACATCCGCCGCAAATCCAAGGGCCAGGCGAACGCGCTGACACCGCTGTTCCTGGGCGCGCTCACCGTGCTGATCCCCTGCGGCGTGACCCAGGCCATGATGGCCGTGGCGATGGGCACCGGGAATCCCTGGACCGGCGCCGCCATCATGTTCGCCTTCGTCCTGGGCACCAGCCCGGTCTTCTTCACCGTCGCCTATCTGACCACACGGCTCGGCGCCCGGTTGGAGAAGAACTTCGTGCGGATCGTGGCGGTCATACTGCTGGTGCTGGGGCTGATCTCCATCGACAGCGGCCTCACGCTGGCGGGTTTTCCCTATTCCGTCGCCAACCTGCGGATGACTGCGGGCGGCTCAGAACCTCCGCCGGTCGCCGCGTCTCAGCCGCAGGTGCAAGAAGCCGCGCCGCAACCGCAGGCGCAGAACCCCGCCCCGGCCCAGGATCAGAAGCCACTGCATGACACCGGGAATCCGATCTGACCGGCAAGTTCGGCCCGGCCGCGGCCGCCGAGGGCGTTGTGACCATCAACGTGAAGAACGACGGCTACCAGCCCGAGGTGACGCACGCCAAGCCCGATCAGCCGTTCCAGTTGGCGCTGGTGACCGACGAGGTTTACAGTTGCTCGCGGGCCTTCGTCATCCCGTCGCTGAAGGTCGAAGAGATGCTGCCGGCGACCGGCACGGTCATGGTCGACATCCCGGCCCAGCCCGCGGGCAGCAAGCTCTTCTACAGTTGCTCGATGGGCATGTACAGCGGCGTGATTGTCTTCGATAGCTGAGGAGCGCAAGATGGTCAAGCAGGTCTTTCGCGTGACGGACATGCACTGCACGAACTGCGTGATGCGCATCGAGGGGCTGGAGGATGACCTGCCCGGCGTGCAGCGCGTCCGGGCAAGCTACAAGAAGCAGCAGGTGGAAGTCGAGTTCGACGAAGCGACGGTGAGCGCGGACTCAGATCGTCGCGGCGATCCAGCAACTGGGTTACACCGTCGGCTAATCCGGTGGTCAAACTTCGAGTAAGGATGGGTGGATCGTACGGGCGATCCCTCCGTGGTCGCCCGATCCCTCCGTGGTCGCCCGATCCCTCCGTGGTGACCAATTCCCAGATCCCTGCGTGGGCGCCCGATCCCTCCGTGGCCGCCCGATCCCTGCGTGGCCGCCCGATCCCTCCGTGGCCGCCCGATCCCTGCGTGGTCGCCCGATCCCTCCGTGGCCGCCCGATATTGCTTTGACAAACTTTTCGCTGCATCCCAAGTTTCTCTTGGATAAGATCAGTAACAACTCCGGTAAAACAGATCTGCTTGCGCAGGTCATCGTAGACGATTAAGCAAGGATAAACCGCATCAACGATAGACTGTTCCAAATTTGCGGATATGACTTGTTGATTCTTGGCGTAGAGTTGGTCTATAGCATCACAGAAATGCATTGAGGCTTCTTTTGAGAAAACTTTTGCTGCGGCGACTTTGAAGGCATTCCGGGTTGCGTCAGTCATTCGGATGCCAATAAAAGAGAGTTGCTTCTTAGATTCATAATAGGAAAGCCCAGAAGCAGCGTCTACAATAGACTGTTCCAAATGGGCTGACCCAATTAGTTGATTCTCTGAGTAGAGTTTTTCTACAGCATCCTTGAAATGGTCAACTGCAGATTTGGACGATAGGGTTTCTTCTGCCGTGGTTTCAATATGACCTCTGAGATAATCAGTCATAACCCCTCCAATACTTCTGTCAATAGTGTTGAAAGTAAGTTGTTGTAGAGAATCGTCATAAGCAAGCCCTGGAGCAGAATCTAAGATCTCCTTTTCCAAGGAGGGTGTTGCGTGTTTGTAAGGTACTCGCGTACTGAAATCTACGGAGTCATCTGGACTAAAAGTAACGCAGCACTCTAAATCTGTTGAGCTCTTGGGACTACTGGTTTTAGATAAATTGATGATCGTTACCAGAGTATTGTCGATAAGGCTGAAGAAGAGTTCTGCTGCGTCTTTTCCATATACCAAGGTCATCTTTGAACGGGCCAGCTGACTCTCCGGATCGTCCGTTGCTGCAAACTGGCTTTCGGTGGCGGCAAGTGTCACTCTTAGGCTTTGTGTGAAGCTGGTAATCACATCTTCATTGGGGTTGGATTTGCCGCTTATGTCTTGATTCCAGATCATGTAGAGAGCGGCATTGGGTCCAATCGAATGCTCTCGAAGAGCATTAACAAAAGCGATTAAGTGACTTATTGGCGGTTCGCGGTATTGAGCTAGAGAACCTTCCGATTCAGGTTGCTCGGTAATATCGGGTGCAGCGAATCGATAGAAAACCGTAAAATCTATCAAGAGAACAAGTTCGCGAACGCTTATTTGCAGTTTGCGTGCCAACCAACCAAGCCTGAAAATCTTGCTGATATTGGAAATAGTTAATGGAGTCTCGGCGTCAAACTTGAGCCAGGCAATTATACTGTTGAATTCATCCCCTGAGAGATTTAGAGCCGATCGTAGCGCTTCAGTATGCGTGATGAGAAACTGCTCCGCATAGAGAGCGTCTACTGCTGCTTGAAACGCAGAACTTGTGTCGCTCGCTTTGATATTATCACGGATAGGCTTGCTCATGCTCTGAATATCATCGTACGATAATTGTTTTCTAAGATCATCATAGTAAAGGCCTGGAATCTTTGCTTTTAGCTCATAAAGGCAGGGTACGACAGCTCGCCGCATGAACTCGCCATAACCATTATCGGCAAAGATAGGGTGCTGATTCAGAAGGGCTGGGTTAAGAAACATGCTTTTGTAAAGGCTGTTTTCGCCCTGCATATCTATATCTGACCAGCAAGCCAGTAAGCACAACAAATCGCGTTCCGGCGTCAAGTTTAATGCTTTCATCACGCGAACGACAATTCCTAAACGGGGTAACAGATTCAAGAATCCGTTGTTAAGTTTCTCAACTTCTGTGGTACCAATAACGTCTTGCTGATAAAGGGCTGAAATCGCTGCGTCAGTTTGCCTAATTGTCCAGCCTAGTTTCTTCCAAAGCCGAATAAAACGCAACAAACGTATGAACTCGAGTGAATCAAGGCGCCCATTTGAATTGCGGATGGCATACCGGAATTCGAATTTCTCAAATTCTGGCTGCTTGTCTGGTTCTACATTTGGATCCATAAGAACAATCAAATTTGAAATTTTGCTGAAGCGGTCCTTTCCAGTGTACAGCGTCTTAAGCCAATTCCTAATAACCTCTGGCAAGTTTGGCTTATCCGACTGGTTGTAACCATATTCTCTCGGGTCTATTGAGGCTGCACCTTTAGGAAAATGATCACTAAACCATGAATTCCATGCGCCCAAATCATCGCTATAGAGAATGCTAAGGTTAGCAAAACTGAGACCTAACCTTTCGAGCTTCGGAATAAAGTAGCTATTAGGGTTAACGAACTTCGTCTTGAGGATCGAGACGATATCTTCGTATGTTATTCCAACGCGTCGACAAAACGTTGCAACGTTTGAGAGATTATCAACAACATAATCATCATTCTTGTTTTCGAATCCGTACATTTTCCAAAGTTCGGATAATTGACTTAGTATCTGATACTCAGCCTTGGAAAAACTCATCTCCTCCATCAGAATATCGCGCCACGGATAATCGGGTTCTGGTGGAATGTTATCCAATTTGTTGATTGTGCATAGTCGCTCCATAACCAGTGGCAAAGGAACTCCAAATTTGTTCAAGTATCGACGCAGAACTTCCAATGGTTGATGGAACGGCAATGGAGGCGGAAAATAGCAGTTTTGGCTTAGGATCCGATAAGCCTCATCACGGATCGGCTCATTAAATGTCGAGGATTAGCCAGCAAGTCTTCAGACAAAGCTTTTCCAGTGTCATGACCGACATATTCAGTTATTGACCCCTTTACTGTATAGTATTCTAATGTTTCATTTACTATGTCGATGTATGGAAGGGCTGTTTTTGTATTCTCGCAGGTTAATGGAAGAAACTGTATATCAGGTCGTTTCTGGAATAAAATGGTCTGAGGGTTATTCGGTAGCGAAAATCGATAAAATGCAGCAAATCCACTAGATAAGCAGCAGGTGACAGTATCGATCGACATTCATCACAGGTGCAAAAGTCCATTGAATGAAACAGGTTTTCGAGCGTTGAAATGGCTAAGACGTTACTGACGTTTTTGTCTGTTGTACCTTTTGACCCCAGGTTAATAATTCGCATCATTTTTTTCGTCGAGCTTTCATCAACGTTTGGAAGATGTCTGCCCAGTGCAATACCATTTTTTGAGGTCAGGTAACTTAGGGCGATATTCATTACTGCGTTTTGCACTTGAACAGATCTTTCGTAAATCTGGGCAGCAATTTCCGGTCCTCCCACATCCCCAGCGTACTTCTTAACGAACGCCGTTTTCTGGAAGTGAATAACATCGTAGGCAGCTCCAATGCCCTGATTTGACAATCCCGCCATCGCCTCATGGCTCGTTGTTATCTGCCAGAGCCTTTGCAGTCGAGTCACTTGTTTTATCGTTTCTTCGGCGACTTTCAAGTCGTTGCGAGAGATGTACTGTTGAACTGGTTGCATCCCTATTTCGAATTTGCCCTGATTATCGCTAAGAAACTCGTATACTTGGTTTGGACTCTCTACCTTCAAGTCCCCGCTACTAACCATCGCTGCTACCGTTGCTGTCGGGTAACTGAGACGTAATTGAGCCGCAAGATACTCTGCGTAGTTTGTCCGCTTGGCTTCTATTGTGTCCCCTGGAATCTCTTTCGGTACATGGATTTTGTTGTTTAGCAGTGTTCTCCATTTTTCTGCGCGATAGTAACCTGTTTGTACCAGTTGAAGTGGATCGGTTATGCTTGTCTTGGCAGCTGACTCTAAAAGCTCATTGCCTACTTGATTTTTGAGCACTCGGACAAGTGGGGTATTATTAATAGTCAAAAATCCTAGTTTCCCGTCAAGTTGCAACCTGTTTGTCTTTCTCTTACCAAAGTGTTTCGCTGACATTTTCCAAAAAGTCGGCATGTCTTTTCTATAAGTGGCGTAGAGTTCGGCAAACTGTCTTCGCTGCGTTTTATTGAGGCCAGAGGCTGTTAGCATTTTCTTAATTGACGAAATACCAACAAGAGCTGGACTTGCTAATAGTTTATTTGCGCTGATGCTTTTAAACTGCTCAATGAGCTTGGGGATTTGGGCGGTGCATGCCTGAGGTATCAGGCCTTGATTGGCTGCTGATTTCCATACTGCTTCTACTGTTCCTATGTCGGTGTTGTATAGTACGTCCTCGTTGGCAGGTAATCCCGCTCGGAAGAGAGAGTAGAAAAAAGCAGGTTCTATTCTACGGTTGCCATTTTCGTCTACAGTTTTTGAACTGAACTTGTCTGCAAGTGCTGCAAACGCAACTGCGCGGGCATCCCAACCGGTTTTGTTTGCAAGGAACGTGATATCCTGACGGTCGTTTGTCTCTTTCAGGTCCCGGAGGTTTCCTTTGAAGTTTTTTGACAGAACATTTGTAAGGGCTTCATGCTCAGAAGGAAGCAAAGAATCTGCTTCTTGTGGCAGAATGATATTTAGTGTTTCACGGGTTGTAGCATTGTAGCATGTATCTGATGAACCAAGAAATGTTTTGCGCAGATAAACCCGCGCTTGAAGGTCCAATTGTTGCTTTCCGCGTTGCCGGATGGGGTCAAGTTTGAAGGTACATTGGTAGTTTCCGCTTTCGACGGTTGACACTTCTCCTAGGCGCACGTCAGCGCCCACATTCTTGTCCACTATCTCTACTCGTAATCCTGCGACCTCTGCACCGCGGAAACTAGCAACTGTTCCTTTGATAAGATATTCTACACCTTGAGGCTCAGATTCTTGTTCCATACTTATCACCCATTTTTCTTGACATTATTCAGTAGCATATTGATTGGCAGGGAAATGCTACGGTCAAGGGCAGTTGTTTTCCAAAAGGTTGATACTTCTCGTTTACTCTGCTAGAAATTTTGGATTGCTGCTTGTGCCTAGTTTTCCTAAAATCTTTCACCGTTGATTTTCTTAGTTTTCTCTTTTCTTCGTCACCAGGACTCCAAGATTCTGTTGAAGGCAGCTTTTTACGAAAAAGAATTGCGTACATCCCTCAAACTCCTGACGAAAGGTTTCAAGATGGAGTGTTCAGCGAACTCTCCTCCAGAAGAACGTTTATGGTATTAGCTGTCTTAGTATTTAAGATTTGGTTTGCTTCAGAAGAATCGTAATGAAAAATGCGGAAAAAAGTTAAGTACCAACAACAAACATGATAGCACTCTATCAAATTAAAAACCATAACAAACCCTTCTCCAAAATGTCTCGAGCGCTTATTTGAGGATATAGTGCACATATTCCTTTGTCGCATTTCTTCTTCAAGAAAATGTTGCATGTTATTTATTAGGGCATGTTTTGGTTTTATCATGCTACAGAAAAAGTTGACTAATTAAAGCTGGGCTCAACCCCATTTGGGGTAAGTCCGGTGCCATCCCTATCCAATTCACGCGCCTATACTTTGGTCAGTGGAGCATTTTTAGATCAAGAATAAGCTTGCCGGATTTTGAACCTGAATTATGGTGCGGTTGCCGGGATTTGAACCCGGGTCATCAACGTGGCAGGCTGAAGTCCTAAACCAGGCTAGACTACAACCGCATGCATGGTCTTTTTGTACCCTAATCCAACAGGGTGATGTACTTCGCCTTCTGTTGGACAAGGTATAGCACTGGTCTAACCAACATGGAAGATATGTTATTTAAGTTTTCTGAACAGGCTGGCTCCTCCTTTATCCATAACGCATTCGAAGCCGTCTTCAAGCAGCGCTTTGGCTTCCTTTTTTGTCTTCGCTTCTCTGACGATGTATTCCTCGCCTCGTCCGCAACTGCGAGTCCGGCTCAATTGCTTGTAGAGTAGCACGTACCTAAGTTAGCTATAGCCCAGCAGATACATGACGGCATCATAGTCTTTGTGGCTCCTGTCGTATTCTTCTGTTACTCGACAGTAACGGAAGGTGTAGAAGTCATTTTCTGGATGAGAAATGTTGACTGTTTTGTTGGCTATGTCGATGTCGTTCCATTCTTAGCCAGCGGAGTGCTTCGCCTGGCCCGGCGCCTAGTTCTTTGAGGGCGACTTGCAAAGTTTAGAACCGGTTTGGGCGCCAAATACGCAGTCAGGAGAAGACTTTGCCTCTGCAGCAAGTTCAGCCATTCCCTCCCACCTACAGCTCGCCAAGCGGTCCTTAGAATTCAACCCAACCAACCCAACAAAAACGAATAAATCCATACGAATGAGTAGTTTGCTTATCGATTGGGTATCAAGGTGTGTTGTTTTGGCTAAGGTGCAGTCTGATAAAGAAAGCGTGAAAGGGAATGTAGAATTCGCTATTAACCGTCTTTTGAACGGACAAATGGTTTTGGGTTGGCTAGTTGAAAAAATAAGAACAAGCGGGATAAGCAAAGAAGACCTCCGAGACGTTCTTGACAAGTTTCGCCAAAACTATTCTGATAACATAATATTCATAGACGTTGAGAAGGCATGCAAGCAAAATGGGTTTATCTAAAGAGGCACGTAGTTTGGGTTTGGGGATCAAAATTTAATGCTGTTCTGGAGTTTTTGGTTAAGAGGCTTATTGCATAACGTCTTGACCGGACATTCAGTTCACGTCACGTCTATGCGACAGGGGTTATGCCTTCGGCTTCACCGCTAAGCCTCTCAAGTATTGCGCCGTCTTTTCCCGCTATGCGCTCGCAACTTAGGATGATGCAGTTTGTCCAAGTCTCGTATTCCGTGCTTGTTGTGGGTGTACCTTCAGGCGCAAAAATCAAATCAAATTTTGTTCCAGCAACAAGAAGCGCAATGTAGGTTTCGTCTGTGAAGAGGCGTTCCATGCTCCAGGTAAAAGTCTGTTTTCCCGCTCCAGAGACCGCAGGCGTTAACGCGTCAATGCTGTAGTCCTTGATGATTTCGGCTTCAGCCTTCACAGAGATGTCTTGCCGTAGCCAATTGGGGTTCCAGACTTGAGAAGCGTAGCATTTCTTCCAAGAACCGGAGTTGCAGACATTTTTCCAAATAATCCTCCTGTTTTAGAAAAGGTCTCATCCTGAACGGTTAGAAGGCTTATTGCATGAATTCTCTTCCCCAAAAATGCGTACTTGGATCTTTTCCCCTATCTGTTCGCATTCCAATTCCTGTTTCAATCCGACATGTCTATCGCTGCATACCGGCTACTGCAAAACCTTATAAAGAAAACGAAATCACTTAACCACTCCAACTAGTGAAAGGGCAATGGAAAAAAAGAAGCCTCGAAAGAGTCCAACAAAATTCGAACGTAAACTCAAAGTAAAAGATAAAAAACGAACTCGCCTCCCTAAACACAATCTAAGAAACATCTTGCCCACAATTAGGTGTCTTTGCGGCGTTAAAATACTAATAATAAGGGATTCAAAAGCCATGGATGTAGCGATTGGAAATCATTTAGATGAGCATAGGCGAACAGAAAAGGATGCGAGGAAAGCAGCCGCAAAATGTGCTCTATGCGGAATTGAATCTTCTCGCCCAGCTTTTTGAGTTTGTTGCTAAATTGGAGATTGGCTATTAATTAGCCTGCTTTGCACATGTTGATTAGAGTCTTTCTTCGTTTATTCAGACGCTGAGCCGTCTCGCTTCGGGGATGTTTCTCTGCTTGCTGCCTCTAAAACTTGTTTAACTAGGTAATTTTGAATTTGCTCAAAAACGGCTTTAGCCTTTTCAGGATCCTTCTCCTTCCCCGCATGCCACTCTGCATGATTAACTATGGCGCGATCCATCTCTTGAACATCAGGTATTAGCAGGATCCCCATCCCACACTCACACATGATAAGCTTCTGTTTCATTCTCGAAGTTCGTGGGCGTCCTCTATCGCTAATCATATCGGGGCAAAATCCGACTTTAAACACAAACACCGCGATAAATAAGGTTTATTTCTGAATAGGTGGGATCTGATGGACAGCAAAATATATTATGTGCAACTATCGAATTAATATTCTCGGTTTCAATGCGGTCAAGCAAACTCCAAACATGCTTGCATGTGCTTAAGGTCTTGGAAAAAAGGCAACAGACCACTTTTGACTATCTGCTTTCAGTCACGCAACTTGAAAGAAATCAACTTGAGTATTCACTAGACCTGCTAGTCGAAAACCTCTTGGTGCAGGAGCAAACTAACCTCAACAACAAAACCACCTACAGCACCACCGAACGCGGCAGCAGAGTCCTAAGCTTCTTTAGCATAAACGGAATCTTCTCCATCCCCCAATAAACAACCATGAAAGCTATTCGGGCTTGGGCATGGAATAGCCCACATCCATTTCTTTTTCAGCATTTTTTTCTTTTGAAACTGGCGGCGCCCCTTTTGCCTGCTGAATCATACCATTTACACAGCTCTTCAATTGCTCTTTCAGAATAGCCCGCTTTCAGAAGTTGAGCTTTCAGCAAAGTCGGCGGAGGATTATGCCCCATACTCACCTAAGCCAAATCCATTCAAATAAAGGGTTGTGAATCAGGAATTCAAATTGTACATGCGCACAACAAAACTACACATCCTGCATATTTTGGAACAAAGTCAATGAAGTCAACAATAGCCCCTTAGCATTAAGATAGTTCCGGAACACTGTTGTTCCTAGATAGAAGAATCAGCGTGCCGTATGCGAAAAAACCATCCAAGAAAAACATGAACAGCCAAAGGTTACCTACCAAAAAACTCCTCATGAGAAAACAATGCAAAACAACTGGAAAGCTATTTCGATTCTTTTGTGGATAAGGACTTCTACAGGTTTGCCTGGCATACCAACAAATCGTGACTCATAAACTAAACAACTTTCAACATAAAGACCTCGGCGTATGCGATGTCAAGACGCCTGGTCACAAATCTTATTAACAACATGCATTCAACCTTCAAAGTACCCATATTTGTGGAGAACAACTATTTAGGAGGAGGTGAAAAAGTAGTTGAAGCAATACATTGTTGAAGTGCAAACGGGGAGAAGAAACTATGCTGGGACAGATGCGGACGTCTACATTCAATTGTTTGGCGAAAAAAGCACGAGCGTTGCCCTTTACCTTGACAACGACGCTAACAATTTTGAGAAAGGAAAACTAGATAGATTCGACAACGTCTTTGCAGAAGATGTCGGCTGGATTGATAAAATTCGAGTTTTCCACTATAATAATGGAAGTTGCCGGGATGGTTTGTTGACTATGTGAAGGTAACGGATGTAACAGCTGGGCTATCTTTCACCGCAAATCTATACCGTTGGCTGGCAACTGATGAAGGTGACAGAAGCATAGACGTAACAACGGAAATACCTATCGGCAGCGTGTCTCTTGCTGAAGGGATACTTAAGAAGGTGTATTTGGGGTACATCTCGCGTCAGTTCAGCAATCAAGGCTCCAGCGACACGGTTTACGATGAAGCCATCACTATACTTACAAGAAAGGGAGCTCAATAGACACATCCAAAGCCACAAGCGTAAAAACAGGCCTTGAACTTGGAGCCAGTTTCTTTGGTCTGGTTAATTCAAAATTCAATATTGAGGTCACGCACAGTGTTGCAGAAACACTGAAGTCTACTGAAGAAGAAACCTATGAGGCCCAGAACAAAGTAAATTATCCTGTGCCGGCTGGAAAAGCTATTACTGTAGTCATCCTTTACTACCAGAATGTTCTTGAAGGGGCTCTAAGCGCTGGCAACGTCGAATTGAAGTACCATGACAAGTTCCTGATGTCTAATGACGTCTTCATCTATGACGGCCTCTTAACCAACTCTCAGGTTGCAGCTCTCGTCCGCCAAATCCTAACAGCTGCTTTATCAAGCGACTTCAAAGTTGCGCTCAATCTGCCGCCTGTTTTGCCAATGAATGCAGATATTCCTTTGCTTGAAAAGAAGATTGGTGTCGTGAATAGGAAGAATGTGGCAGATGCTCTAAAGAGTTGGCCAGATAACATAATACAGAAGAGGCACTTAACTAATTTTAAAGGCGCTACCTTCTACAAGCCGAAATCCTACCCAGTAATACGGAGAATAGATAACCGCTCTACTACAAGGATAATACGTTAAAGCAAAGCGATTCTTTCGATTATTCCCCTTTTCTCTTTTTCCAGCATCCAATAGTCTCTGAACGGGCTCTTTCACCTCTTCTAGTTGCGCGTTGACGGAGGTCACAATCCGCAAAGGCAGCAAGTAGTCAAACCTGACGAAGGTGCCTCGCGAAAAGTCGGTGACTCTGAAGGCAGCCACAAAATAAGTCCCATCATAGAGTCCGCTTGGATCCCTGAAGTGGACAGAAGTTCTCCTAATCCCAGGCACGGGGGAAAAGTACAACGAGTTTAATGATATCCTTTGAGCTCCCAGACACCGCGATGCTACCCCCAAAGTCAGCCCTTTGTGCCTGCTAATCTAAAGGTTTCTTCTTATTAAGAGAACTCGCTCAATCAGGTAATCTTGAATTTGCTCAAGAACTGCTTCAGCCTTCACGGAGATGTTCTTGCCATAGCCGATTGGTGTTCCAAACATGAGGAGCCTGGCGTTTCTTCCAAGAGCCGGAGTTGCAGACATTTCGCCAAATAATCCTCCTATTTCAGGAAAAAGCTCTCACTCTGAATATTTAAGAGGGGGTTTTGCATAAAATTCCCCGGCACAAGCCTGATAGAAGTCCCAATTTCAATTATAACATTTTAAGGCGGGTTAGACTTCCACATTGAATAGAAAGCGCTATGAACAAGAGTCTGTTTGAGCTGATTGATGAACTGCTGGATCTCCCGAGGCTGAACCGCGAGTCAGTCGAGAAGATTACTGGACTGCCACTGGTTTCGTTCAACGAGCAAGACCCATACTTCGCTACGTACCATGGCTCCAGCACGGATACCTCAGCAGAAGTGACCGAGGTCGAACTCCGTTACCCCGGACCACAGTCAAAAATGAAAGATGGCTTCCTCATCCTCAGCTTGAATCCCAACTTAGGATTGACGATTGATGATGCCCGGGCTCGGTTTGGTCTGGAGCAATGTTTTTCTCCAAGACCCGCAGAAGCACCGAACACCGTACCAAACTATACAAGCTATAGTCTAAAGGAGGCGCGGCTGTCATTCGGCTTCCTCGAACCTACTCTGGGCACGTCTGGCACCTGCCCCGGCACACTGGTAGCTGTAATCATAGATCGTACCAATTGCTAAATCAGACTGCCGTGCGCTTTCGGCAGATACTGAGTTTTTGGCATTCCCGCTGGGGGATTTTTGCCTATAGTGCGGTTTCAACGCCACTTGTTGTAGTTCCACCGCAAAAGTAAAGGCACAGCCAAATGCCCGCTACTGCCGGTTACCCCACTGACTGTGTTACGGACATTGGGGAACCTACCCGCAGCTACCTTGCCGCACAGCGAAAAATTTTTTTGATTTAACGGGCGTGGTGGGGCGGATCCGCAAAGTCTTAAATCCAAACCGAAATATACACGCTGTCACCGAAAGGAGAAAGCGAAATGCTTAACGTAAATTCTAAAGATCTTAAAAATCAAAGAAAAAGGGCGCTGATAGCTGTTGCTTTAATTCTGTTGCTAGCAACACCAGTATTCCTAAGTGTAACTGCAGAAGCTATTGTATGGCCCCCTTTTGAAACAGGAGCGTTCATTGCCGTGGCTCCAAACCCAGTAGGTCTAGGGCAAACGGTCGTTGTCAACGCTTGGATTGACCCCCTGCCTCAAATGCCATTTGGGGACCTTGGAAATATCGTGAACTCAAACGTAGGGTTTGCAAACACAACAGTGACCTTCGTCAGACCTGACGGCACGAAAGACACCTTCATGCCGCAAGACCCCAGCCTGGCGGCAATCGGAATAGGAGCCGGTTGGACAGAATCCGTGGGCGCGTTATACTTCTACTATGTGCCCAACATGGTCGGCAACTGGAGTGTAACCTTCAAGTTTCCAGGTCAAACATTCGTCCAATATAATTCCCCCAACGACACCAGATACTTTCAGCCATCTACTTCGCCGCCATTCTACTTCACTGTCCAAAAGGACCCTGTGAAAGCCGGCATACTCGACGGTTCCCCATATGCACCGCTTCCAACAAACTACTGGAAAGCTCCAGTAAACATAAACAACAGGGAATGGAGCGCAATCTCAGGCGACTGGCTAATGTCCGGTTTCAATAATCCAAGCACCAAGAGTAACCCATACAGCACTGGACCAACCACCGCACATGTTGTATGGAAAAGACAACAAGTCTTTGGAGGTCTTATTGGAGGGGACTGGGGTAGCATGGCCTACTACGGCGGGCAAACTTGCATAGTCATGAACGGAAAGGTCTTCTACAATTCCCCTTACGGCAACACTTTCAACTGCCTGGACTTAGCAACAGGAGAACTACAGTACACTGCCAATGGCACAATAAGCAGAGGTTTGCATTTGCTCCCACCATATCAAGTAGCTGCACAACAAAATGAAGGAATACCCGTTCCTTACCTGGTTAATACCGGAACATATCAGTTTTACGACCCCATGACAGGCGCACAAATCATGCAGCTTACCAATGTCCCTTCAGGCCTTGGAACACCATGGTGGGAAGACGGAAGCCCAATTGTTTACTACGCATCCCGAAACTACATAATCTGCTGGAATTTCAGCAAAGTGACTGGTAATAGCTGGCCCACAGGATTAGTCTATAACGTTTCTATGGCACAACCCGGAGCATATCTGCGGTCACCCGGCAACTACGTTATCAATGTTTACGCAGCAGCAGGAATAATCTTTGCATATTCAGGAAACAACGGAGTAACGTTTTCTGGCTATGACATGAATACTGGAAAATGGCTATGGACAACTAACACAACTTATCAGAATGTGCAGCAGATACCCCGCTTTGGATTTGGCGGACCATCTGGCCCATTTATTCAGTTTGACGGTGCAACAAGTTCTTTTGTCGGCTATGACGTGAAGACAGGTACTCAGCTGTGGAAGACTCCTATTGGAGCATATCCTTGGGGAGACATTCCATCCTACTATTCAATTAGCATGAATGGGATAAGGTACTCACCCCGCTACGACGGGTACATCTACGCAATAAACGAAACCACCGGAAAAATAGTTTGGACAAGTCCCAGCGTCGGAGCCACTGGTGAGACAGTTGAAGGCACATGGATTTTTGGCGGATCAGCATATGCAGGTAACGATAACCCGGGTGTTGGTGCAGATGGAAAGTTATACGTGAGTACGCAAACCAACTATCGAGGCCAACCTATGACTAGATTCAATAAACTATTTTGCGTTAATGCCACAACTGGCGAATTCATTTGGAACGTAACTGGCGCTATCGCAACAACGGCTGTCGCATATGGCTACCTATTAGGGAATAACGGCGATGACGGAACTCTATACTGCTTTGGCAGGGGACAAACCTCCACTACAGTTCAGGCACCTATGATAGAACTGCAAAGAGGAGCGAATGCTTTGGTAACGGGCAGCGTTTTAGACCTGTCTCCAGCACAACCTGGTACGCCAGCGGTGTCAGATTCAAGCATGACTACGCAGATGAATTACTACATGCAAAACGACGCAACGTTGGTGAATAATCCACCTACCCCAACCGGCGTCCCAGTGACATTAAGCGTTTTCGACCCGAACCAAAACACATACGTTATCGGTGAAACAACAACTGACGCTAATGGCAACTTTGGACTTGTATGGATCCCACCAGTCCCAGGACTCTACAGAGTAACAGCAACCTTCCGCGGAACCAACTCCTACTTTGGTTCGAGCGCAACAACATACTTAAGCGCGGCGACAACCGCTTCTGGTTCACCAGCAGCAATTCCTACGCCTAATCCGTCTCCAACCCCAACCGCTCCGACCCCAACCTTAATCCAACACCAGTTCAAACAGTCTCGCCTTCGCCAACTCAAGCTCCGCCTCCAGCAACCACAGACATGGCAACAACTTACGTAGCAGTAGCAGCAGTAATCGGTATAGTCGCAGTGGTAGCTGCAGCAATCGCTCTACGCAGACGCAAGTAAAACACAAAACAATTCCCTTTCCCTTTTTTTGTCCAGGGAAAATCAGTTCAGAAGTCAAATTGGGGCTGAGAGGGCTCTGGAGAACGTTTACCCGACTTGCTCGTTGGGTTTTCATTTTGTTCTCTCCTATGGGTCCAGAGCCCCAGCAAAACCTCCTATTAAGGAGCGCGTGTTTTTCTAGCTACATTGCTTAGGCAATGGGTAAAGAGGATTTCTTCAAACTCGCGTCGATGAGCCTTCGCAAGGTTCTTGGGTAGAAAATTCAGGTCCTTTTTCACTCTGAACAGTTAAGAGTGAATCTTTAAACAAGGGAGAAAAAATGTTGGTTGGAGTTGTGGTGCTTGGGGGTCAAAGCACGTTTAGGTTTAACGCGACAGGTCAAGTGACCATGCGATTAGGTATGGTTGGGCTAAGCAGCCTCCGCGTTGCACCAATGTTGACCCGCCAAGCAAGGGCAGTCTCCAGGGAATTTGTCCCTGTTCCTGTAATGCTTGTTTTTCTGTTAAATCTGTTTCCGACGGCAGTTTTGTACTTCGAAGTTTAGAAAAATTGTGAAAACAACAAAACCACGCCAGTCTTTAGAAACCATAAACGCAGTTTCAGTTTGGATTTGGCGTATTTATGCCAATGCAGGATTTTTGCTGGACATGTTATGCGCTTAACATTGGCGTATACACCCGACAATACTATCCTCTCAAAGCTAGCTGGAGGGAACCTTCGGTTTGGAGGCTTGCGAGCCCCGCGCTTTTCTTCATAAAATACGCTTTGGGGTAGCCGTCTCTGTCATCCTCAGGATCGTCAACCTCGAGGATCCTGTTTATCTCGAGTTTGCTGTAGGGCTCGATGTACCTGATTTTCGAGTCTACCTCAGACATCTCGGTTTTAAGCTCAGCCTCTGAGTCATCGTAGCCGAGCAGGAGCAGGCTGTAGCCAAAGAGCCGAGACAGCGACAAGAGCTTGATCAACTTGTCTGCGGCGGTCAAGCTCTTTTTGGACTTCATCGTTTAGGGTCTTGTTTTCCTTGACAGGTTCGATCGTGAACCAGTTGTCCAGCGTGTCCCTTGCGACCCCAAAGACTATGCGGAAAGCAGCTGGCTCACGCTGCACAGCAAACAGGAGTTCCCGTTCGTCAACCTTGGACCCAAACAGGCCTCGGCTCGTCGGGGTCCTGATTGTCGCATAGGAGACTTGGTCGTAGTAGGTGGATTCTCCAGTGTCAGCGCCAAAGCGCCGCTTCATGTCCAGAGGGCTGATGGCGATTTCTTTGTTGTCTATTACTGATTTGAATCCGGTTCCCGTTTCTCATTCACCTTTTAAGCTTGGCTTTTGGTTTCTCCTCTTGAGCTGCTTTTTTGCCTCGGCGAGCTCCACGTGGAAGCCGTCGCTGTTGATTTCGCCTTTCGTTTGGCACGTCGTACAGAAGACCTTGCAAGCCCCAACCTGTAGGTCCCTGAACATAGTCAACGAGCTTCAGCGACTTCTGAGTGCAACTTGGGCAGTCAAGCAGCGCCAAATGCTCCCTAAAACGCTCAATCTCCTCGAGCGCCAAGGCAACATCAGGAGCGCTCAAGCAAATCGTCTATGCAGCATAGTCAAATCAGCCTCAACAGAAGATTCAGAACAAAGCTCACTCCGGCGAGAAGCATCGAAACAATCAAACCCACCATAAGCTGGTTGGTCTTCTCCACTTTCCTGTTAAGCTCCCTAATCAGGTCCTCATGTTTTCCGCAGCGCTCATCCATCCGCTTAGCATACTCCTGAAAGACATCTTTACGAACAAAAGGCGAGTTGTCCCCGGGAACTTCCACAATGCTGTTGCGATGCGCCATACACACTGCAGGCTTCACCGCTTGCGGAGGCTTCTTTCTAATGGGAATTTGAGCATGGGCAGGTCACCCAAACCTCAAGCGCTACGCTTATGAGATTTATGCAACGCCTCAAAGTTGGACGCGGCGAAATAACTACATTAAGAAGGGTTTGCTGGGGCTCCGGAACCCTAATAGGAGAGAGAGAATGAAACCCAACGAGCAAGATGGGTAAACGCTATTCCAGAGCCCTCTCAGCCCCAATTTGACTTCTCTACTGATTTTTCCCTGAACAAAAAAAGGGAAAGGTGGATTTTTTTTCTTCACTTGCGCCTTCTAAGGACTAACAATGCTGCAGCTATGACTAATACAACGACTGCTGCGCCTATAGCGATGTAGGTCGTCGTTGGCTCCGCGCTGGTCGGCGGGTTAACAGCCTGAGTTGGCGAAGGCGAAACTGGAGTTGGGAAGGTGTTGGGTTGACTGGACGTAGGTGCGTTGGGTAGCTGTAGCTGTTGGCGTAACGACTCGGCGCGGCTGATTCTGAAACTACAAACGTGTTCCTGCCTTGACGCTATAGTAGGAGTTGGAACCTTCGAATGTCGCTGTCACCGTGTAAAGTCCTGGAACTGGTGGAATCCACGTCATTGCAAATGCCGTATCATCGCAGGTTGCAGTGCCCATGTCTTGGAAGTTACCGTTGGGGTCGATAGCTGTCAAGTGAACTTGAACCCTGCTCGCCCGTTGGTTTCGCCTGCTGCATATACAGGTACTCCATCCAGAACTCATGTCTGCATCAGAATTGCTGGGTGCCTGCTGCGGGGATGCCAAGGCATCTTGGCGCCTGGGCATTGATCGGTAACGGTACCCTGAATCAGACCGGTGTTCCCTTTGGCGCAGTGAAATTATTGAGTGCGTAACTGTCGTTGCATTTGGCCCTTGCCGTAACAGTATATCTTGTTGTCATACTCATCAAGGCTTACAACGTAGCCATCTGCCATAGACGTACTTCCGCCAAGACTCGTCCCCATCGCCCAAAGTGCAATATCTTCCACAATTCTGCTCCGTTTGAGGCATCGACACAGCGTAAGGAAACCGCGCCACAAGGGCTGAGTAACCGAGTGTTCACCTGAATCAGATAGATTTTTCCGTCAGCAATGCGGTTATACCAGTTGGATAGTTCCCATAGGGAGACTCGAAGCCTACTTGAGCAGCGGTGTAGTTCCACAAGACCTTCCCTGTCTTAATGTCATAAGCTATCAGTACTCCACCGTAACCAGTTAAGAGTTTGCCTTGGTAGATATTGCTGTTCATGCCATAGTAGTTCATTGCTGGTTCAGGTGCAGTTTCCCATAGTTGTGTCCCTGTTTCGAGACTGTAGCACCATCTTTTCCTCGTAGTATCTTCTGTGAAGAAGAAGATGCCATCTTCGGATCCACGGTTCCCAGCCTCATGGTTGCTTGATGCGACGCACTTGTCCATGTAGAATTTGGTACACCCAGGGGAGGCATGAAGGTAATGTTCCACAGCAGTGTGCCTTCTTGACCTTTTTTCAGACTCAAAGCCCACAAATTGCCCTTTTCGGTCCCTCTGTCGTCGTTGTATCCCTGAGTTCCACCGATGACGTACTTGTCCTCCCTAACCGCGCTGATGGTACCCTGTACTGCAGGTATAGACACGTTCAACGAGAAACCGTGGCGACCATCATAAGTCACATTTAGACCGGTCTCCACATCCAATAGTAATTGCTCTCAAATACTTCGGACCAATCAACGCCTTGATCCCATTGCCGTTGAGTACCCCTCCACCAGATAGCATGCGTTGTGTTCCACACGGTTAAACGCATATTCGCGCCTGTGCCTACGATGTTGTAGCGTAGTATGCTTCCATCTTTACCGTAAACAGCCGTGCCGCCAGAAGATACATTTGCTATGCTGCAGATGTAGTTGCTTGTATACGCGTCGTACATCATCCATGTTCCACCTGGTCCATTGGTGCTCCATAAGTATGGGAAGCCTCCATGCTGGTTAGGGTCTTCAATGTCAAGTATCTGGCCAAATGCCAGCGACTGCTGAGAAATACTTCCTGAGGAACTCTGGCTAACTCCAGTTATGGGACCAGTGGTGTTGAAGAAATAATCCTCTTTGCCCGTGTACAGATCAAGGCAGTACCAGCCTTCTCTTGGTAGCGATTGAGTGTTGTAGTAGATTTTTCCATTGAGTATTATCGGCGGAGTAAAACCTAGACCTTCGTAATGAGCCGTTTGGTAGCCTATCTCACCAAATCGAGCGTCCATGATGCCTCCAGCCCACATCGGAGTAGACCACATTATGTGCGCGCTTTCTGGGCCTGTCCCATAGGCAAAATTACTAGTTGGTCCGTTATTCTGTGCGGCACCTGCCAGCCAGTTTGCTGCTAACTGCGACCACCTTCTATTAGCATTGTTTATTGGGCGAGCCCAGTACTGCGTGGGAAGAGGAGTTTCAGACCATGGCTGTATTGCAGCATTCTGGACGATGAGTTTTAGCGGATCGCTTTCACTTGCTGTATAGGTATCGTTGATGTATCCCTGGTATCTTGGATCTGAGGGCTGGGGGAGACCTGTTATTACTTTTCCAGAAAATTTAGCTACGAAAGTATATGTGCCCACGATAGTGGGCTTGTAAACAAGCCATCCGCCTCCGATTGGGTCGGATGTGAAGGGTCCTAAGGTTTCTTTGGATCCGTCGGGTTTAGTTACCTCCACGTTGAAGGTCCACCTGTCGCCATAAGCGCCTCGTGCTGTCGGTGGTATCGCATTGAGCCAATAGACAATAACCGTTTCCTGGTTAACGCCTATTGGGTTGTTTGAAACGCTGATATAGCACCATGTAGGAATAGTCCATGGTGGCGTATGTGCTTCAACTGAGGGAATAACAGCTACATATGCTGAGAGAGTCAACAGCAGTAACAAAAAAACTGCCGCCGCTGAATGTTTTCTTGGAATTTCCGATTGTTTTCCATAAAGATTCTTAGACATGTTCTTTTTCCCTTAAATTTTGTGAACTCCAAGTTGGAGTTGGAGGCCTAATAAGCCTCGCTCACATATCGTGAGTGCAGAAATATGTCAATAGTTGGCACAACTTGAGAGGGAAAAAGGGGGAATTGCGGGTGGCATCTCCACCTGACTGTTGGTTCGAGGTAACCCTGATCTGAAATTTGCAGGGAGTGTTGCTTCATTTGCCTGCCTGACCTGTTTGCTCTTTTAAGAAAGTAGAGTTTGCTGGGGCTCTGAACCGCTAAACTTGGGAGAGGAAAATGAGTACTGAGTCAAGCAACCCGTGCAAGTTTTACTTTTTCCTATGTCACCAAAAACTGAAAGCGCTACGCTTATGAGACTTGTGCAACACCTCAAAACGGCAACCAAAAATTTCTGTATTATCGCGTGAGGGTTTGCTGGGGCTCTGGACCCATAGGAGAGAACAAAATGAAAACCCAACGAGCAGTCGGGTAAACATTCCCAGAGCCCACTCAGCCCCTAACTCTGCTTCTGAATTGTTTTTCCTGAACAAAAAGGGGAGGGAATTTGTTGTTGCGGTTTTCTATTTACGTCTTCTGAGGATTAGCGCTGCTGCAGCTATGACTATTACGACGACTGCTGCGCCGATGGCGATGTAGGAGGTTGTTGGCTCTGCACTGGTCGGTGGAGTGACTGCTTGGGTTGGCGAAGGCAAAGTTGTTTGACTTGGAGTTGTAGTTGTTGGTGAAGGTGACGCAGTTACAATTGGTGGTGTAGGCGTGACGACTGCTGCTGCCGGTGCTGGATCGACGGCTATAGCAGTCTCTGCTTTAGAGGGCCAGTATGAGTTGGATCCTGCGAAGGAAGCGATAATCGTGTAGGTGCCTGGAACTTGCGGCTTAAAGGATACCTTGTACATGCCGCTTGAGTCACTTGTGGTTCTGCCGACTTCATAGTAGTTGTTGTTTGGGTCAAGTACCTCCAAAACGACTTCGGCACCAGTTGCGTTCGTTGGACGCGGGAACTGCATATGCAAGTATCGCATCCATTCACTCATGCTTGCGTCTGATACTGCTGGAACTCCATTTGGAAAGCGAGCTGTCAAAGCATACTCTTCTGTGCCGGGCGAGATGTCGGTGATTGTGCCTTCTACGAGTACGCTACTGCCGTGTACAGAGACTTTTGGTGATGCATTTACTGTGGTGGCGGTTGGACCCTTGCCCATAGCATATATGCGGTTGTCATAGGCGTTAAGAGTGGCGATTATGCTGTCTCCGATGAGCGGCGTGTAGGAGTAGCTTGCAACGCTCAGGTACTGTGACCAGATTTCCTGTCCAGTTTCTATGTCGAGGCAGAAGAAGGGTGCGCCGCGTGGTTGTGGGTTGTTTGGCGAGTGTTCGCCGTAAGCTCCGTAGATTTTTCCATCGACAACAAGTGCTGCTGGAGCCCTCAATGGGAAGTTAACGCCCACCGGGTTTGTGTGGAAGTTATCTTTTGCGGTGTAAGTCCATAAGAGTTTTCCAGTTGTGACGTTGTAGCAGTAGGTTATTCCGCTTGTGGTGCCGCACAAGTATCTGCCTTCAGCGATAATTGCCATTGCCTCTTGATATTGCTCTAAGTATTGTTGCGGTTCGGTTCGGACCCCACATGTATTCGCCCGTTTCAGTGCTGAAACCCCAGTGTTGCCTGGTATCCACAAATACGACCGTGAAAACAGCCTTCTGTTAGGCTCACTTCGCTGAAACGCTGTGAATTTGTACGTCCACCTTGAATCCATTCTGCAGGTGCTGGCCAAGTCTTGCTGTAGAGCAGTTTCCCTTCTTCTCCAGGCTTCAAGCTTAAAGCCCACGAATAAACTGCCGTTCCATTTACTAAGCCGCCGAATACCCTGTCCCCAAGCTTGTACGCCTGGGCGCTTCCCGGCAAGCCTGTGGGTATAGTTACGTTCCATTCGAAGCCTCCGTGTCTTGCTGCACTCCAATTGCAGTCAAATATGTTTCCAAGAGCTCTCCAGCTGCCCGCGTCGCTTACGACTCTGCTTGTGTTCCAAAGGGTCATCCAGCTTCTTCCTGTGTTTACTGTGATTCTGTAGATTTCGCCCATTGGTCCGTACAGGTTTGTGCCGGAGGGCACGTTTGTCATTCTGTATGCCCAGCGTCCTGTTGTTGCGTCATATGCGTTCCATGTGGTACCGGTGGTTGACCATAGGTATCCGAAAACGCCTTGATAGTTGTATGAGTTCCAATTAAATGCTTGACCAAACGCCAGTCTTGAGTTGTTCCAGTTTTTGACCCAGAGCTCTTTACCTGTGTGCAAATCAACCGCGACAACGTTCTGCTCGACGTTGGTGCTCCCTTGTGATTCGTACTGGTTGTAGTAGAGTACTCCTGCGATTATTACTGAGAATTTGAATTTGTCTTCGTAGGCGCCTCCGGATTCGTATGCCCATGGCTCACCATTGACTGATCCAGCAAGTCCCCCTCCTACCAACTGTTTTGTCCATAGTATGTGAGAGCTGTCTGGGGCGTCTTTGTTGTTTGGGGCATAGGTGCTGACGAAATAGGCTCTAGGTTCTAACCAATCTCCTGCGATTGGGTTCCATTCCCACTGCTGCGCGTTTATGGGTCTGGTCCAGTATTCAGTCGGGAGTGATAAGCCTGGCCAATATGTTAAGGGTTCTTTTTGGACGACGAGCGCTAGTTTTTCGCTGTCGCTGGCGAGCATGGTTGTGTTCGCGGGGGTGCCAGCTGAGGCTGACGGCATGAGTTGTTGAGGAAAATGTGTTTGCAAATAGTACGTGCCAACCATCGTGGGCGTGTAAATTCGAGCGCTTCCACCAGTTGAATCTGTTCTATAAGGTCCCAGTGTTTCAACTGTGCCATCAGGTTTTGTGACTGTCACAGTCAGTCCTTCCCAGCCAGATGTTGGGCCTCCTACTTCGTGTGATATGCCGAAGTGAATGGCGACTTGATTGTTGACTGCTGCTGGATTTGGGTTAGCTCCTATGAACGCGTATGTCTTTTTTGTTCCTGCGACCTGTGAGTATGCAGTCGGTAAAGCAATCAGTGATACGGCGAAGATGCAAATCAGTAGTATAGCTTTTGCATTGGCTGTTTTGTCAATTCCAAATTTTTTTCCAGGGATTTTTGTAGACATTTTTCTTTCTCTCCTTATTCCATGGGAGTCTGCTATGTCCGGACTTTGTATTTAAAATAGTCCAAGTGTTGCTTCCACTGACAGGGCAAGCTACCATGGATGCTCGAAGAGCGCAGTAACGCAAGAGGAACACACCTAATGATGCTGTTCGGGCTCCAACATGTACGTTGCTTCAAGTTTGACCTTGTCCTGGGTCACCCGAACCTGAAGGCATGCACCGGAGCCGAATTTTGAAGTTTCAGGGCGTATCGGAGTGCATCTACTGCGTGGTCGCGTTCTTTGACTTCGACTTTGTACTCGAGAAGTTCGTTGATGAGGTTTATGCAGCGCTTGGAAATGAAGATTCTGGGTTGTCCGTTGGTGGCTTTTGGGAATAGGCTTCCGAGTTCGCGGATTCCATCTTCACGCTTAAAAGGGTACGCTGAGGCTCAAACTGGCAAGAGATGCCGCTCGGGGACTCCCGTGTTGAACTTGGCGATGGCTTCTGGCTCGCTCTTGTCGCAGAGTCTTCACCTCGCCTGCCTCATCTATGCGCTTAAATTCCTGAGTATCCAGCAGCTTATCATGCGTGCCTCGCAGCTTGTTAAGAGTTTGACGCAGAACCCGCCTTGCAGCGTCATCTATGTCTTTTCGCAGCACCGGAGCGAAAAACTCGCCGTGTTCAAGGCAGACGTCAACTCGTTGCTCCCCGTCAGTGAGCAAGCCATCTTTGTTTGTGACTATGGGGTAGATCCAGCCGTACTTTTGGAGGCTCACCCAGACAGACTCCTTCTGCTGATCCGTCATCTTGTTTGGGTTCTGCCCATCACGCTTAAGCAGCCGCAGATCCTGCACAAATCCGCGGTACTCTGGGGGAACTTCAAGCGCAGTCTTAGTTTCACTCATGATTTTTGTTCCTATAGGAAAAATTTTCCTTTTTTGAGACATTAACGATTAAACCTCTTCCTGCTTTCAGTATTAAAGCACTTAACCTTTAGTTTGCTCAGCGCACGTAGGATAGAAGGTAGGCTATTTTGTGTATTGAATCTCAATCAGCAATACTTGCCAAGTGTTATAAGCAAAGTCCTTTGAAATAGCGTTAATAAGTTTTTGAAAGAAACCAATTTGGAGAGGAGAAAAGAGGAGGTGAAAAAAGTGAAAAGGAAACTCCCAACAGTAGTTTTGGCTTTAGCTTTCGCCTTGCTGACGGTTCAGATTTCCGCTGCTCTTGCCTCTAAGCCGCTATCAATCACAAACCTTGGAACCTTCGGAGGCACGAGCTCATCTGCCGCTGACGTAAACAATCAAGGACAAGTAGTTGGCTCATTTAGCAATAATAGCGGTTCATTTGCCTTTGTTTGGACTGCCAAAGATGGCAAAACTGATTTGGCAAACCTGTTGTCCACGCAAATAGCCAGTAGTGCCATGGCCATTAATAATAAAGGGCAAATAATCGGCACTTGCACAACACCTAATCTCAACTACGACCCCACGTTGCCCACTCCCCGTCCGCCACAATATTTATCGCATGCTGTATTGTGGACCAATAAGAACACAGTCGTAGCGTTAGAGCCGTCGTCCGTAGTAGAGTCAAGCGTAGCCACAGACATTAGCAGCGACGGAACGGTAGTAGGCTACACCCTGGTTGTTTACCCACCCGCACCACCAACTCGAACATACTACTCAACTGGCCCTGGAAACGCCTTCATATGGACAATAAAAACTGGCATGACCATTATTCCAATTCCTCTCGCCGACTTTGGAGCTGCAGCCAGCATTGCCAGCGGAATAAACAGCAAGGGACAAGTAGTAGGTAGTCTCCAAAAGCCGGGTGCTACAGGCTTACCCGTAACATATTGTGCCTTCATATGGAGTGCCAAAGAAGGTACCCAGCTTATTCCCCTGCCAGAGGGGACACCTGAGAGTGCGGTAAATTCTGCTTCAGACATTAACGAGGAAGGTCAGGTCGTTGGAATGTGGTCTGAGTCTCTTGATGTTAATGCAGCTCGACACGGGTTCGTTTGGACTGCTAAAGACGGAATGACTGAACTTCCAATACTGCCAGACGCCACCTACGGCACACCCATAGACATTGGCAACAATGACCAAATCGTCGGCATATGCACTACACCTGCGCCTACACCGCCTCCGTATTATCCACCTGTGTATCAACGTGGCTTCCTATGGGCTACTGAAAAAGGAATAATGGAGTTGCCTCCGTTATCAGGTGATACCGCTAGTATTGCCAGAGGTATTAGTGAAAACGGACAAGTTGCCGGAGCCTCGACACGGTACGAACTCGTATACGATGCAGACGGGAATTATTTGAACTATAGGTCATATACTACTGCTGTTGTTTGGGACACATGAGGCATTAACCCATAAAGCAATCAGCAAAGAAGCGAGCGCCATAGCATAGTTGGAAGCAAGGAAAACGAACATAGCAATATCCCCTTTTTTCGTTTGCGCTCTCTCTCACGGCAGTATACGTTACCCCGTTTCTCAAAGTTACTTTTGAAAAGGACCTTCGACTTCAGTGATTATGGCGCGCGCTTTAGGACTTAACCTTCAGCGCGGGTGCTTGCGAGCAGCATTTGAGGAGGTAGAACCTGAAATTCTAGGCCTTCACATGCCAAACAGAACTCTAGCCCTAACTTGTAGGATATTTTGGATCTGAGCTCGGGCGATTTAATCGGAATTCTAGGTACTAGTTCTTACTTTGTTCTATGAGGGAGTTTTTGATGTATTTGGCGGAAGATTCTTGGGATTAATCCCGTTGGCCATTATTCTTGCCGGAGTATTCTATGCGAACTGGTGCATATTGCAGTCTATCAAGGACCAACAAATCAGGCACCTCTCATTGGTCTTTGACTTAATCAGCTAAGTCGAAAAAGGAGAGACAATATCTTCATTGAACGAACTTGAGAAAAAAGTGGACCGATAGAACAAGCTCGCCCACGTATGACACAAAAATCTTAATATGAACAAAAATCAAAGTTGCCAAGTTGGCATGTTTTCAAATTGAGCCAATCTGAACCGTGTCTTGTTCATTAATGAGCGACGAAATCATTCCACGAATACTGTTCCAGGTCAAACCCCACCATTTCAGACACAGGAAATAAGCTCGGATATCAGGACCGAAACGATACTTTGTGAATTTAGTTGATGGAGAAGAGGGTGAGAGCTGGTGTTGAACTCATTTCCTAAACCTTCCAGTTTCTTTCGCTAACCAAAAAACGTTGAAAAATGCAGGCAATAGTCTTTTATATTTAGTCATTCCATACAAGAAACTGGAGGTTTTTGAGTGACAATTGGCAAAGACCTCAAAGAACATCTTGAAAAAAACAATGCTCGATGGCAAGTAAACGAAAAACTGCTGAACAAAGAAGAAATCCCTAATTACAGGACTGGTGCAGTCAAGGGAAAACTGGTTCTAGCAAAAACGGTTCGCGCCGTCGATTTCAAGAAACTCTTGGCTGTTCAACCCAACAATCCTTTCATCCTTGAAAGAAGAATGGCCCACAATATCGTCGCAAAAGACTTGGTCCCGCGAGAACAAATGGTGGGGTCATCACCTGAACTCCAACTAGGCGAAGGTGCAGGCACCCTCCCCCAAGCCGGAGCGTTACCGACATCCGTAGACTGGCGCAACAGATGGGGGTGGCCATGGATAACTACAATCCGAGACCAGAACGGCTGTGAAGCCTGCTGGGTATTCGGTCCGGTAGCACTCGTGGAAGCCATGGTCCGTATCGAACACTGCGTTTGGCCATGGATATCCGAAGGAGACGTGCACAAAGGCATAGGCGCTACATGTTGCCAATGTGGAAACCCACACACCGCATTGAACTGGATGAAAGACCACGCCTCCGCCGACCCGGACTGCTTCGCTTGGCCAGTCACCTCAGCATCCTGCAGCAGTTGCGGAGGCACCGGCGGAGCACCTTACGACAACATCGCCTACACGCCAACGGCAGATCGGGACGGCAGATCAGTCAGAATCCCTGCGTACACCGACGTCGGAAGCGTTGCTGAACAAAAGATTTGGCTCGACACAATAGGACCACTGGTATGCGGCATTGACGTCTACCAAGATTTCACTATTACGGCACAGGAATATACCATAAACAGGCAACCATAGGAAACTCCCCGAACAAATTCCTAGGTAGCCACATAATGCTCGTTGTCGGCTACAACGACACACAAAAGTACTGGATCGTGAAAAATTCTTGGGGTGCCGGATGGGGTGAAAACGGATTTGGCAGAATCGGCTACGGAGAATGCAAAATTGACGCCTACACCAAAACTGGCCTCCAAGGGACCAACCCTGACCCCTGGACAAAAAGGCGACTACATAATGGCTGTATGCTTGAAAGCGGCAACGGCGCCCTACACCGGAACTTCGAAATGATCGCAACATACGGAAACCAACTTAAGCACTGGTGGCGAGACAACTCAGCAAACGGATACCCATGGTACCCGGGCGTCATATTTGGAAACGATGCTGCATCCCTCCCCACACTCATAAGCACCACGTTCAACCGCAACTTCGAAATAGTCTACCTCACAAAAACCAGCAGACTACACCATTGGTGGTTCAACCAGCCGGGTGGCAAGTGGAATGATGGAGGCATCTTTGGACCTACTGATGCAGCAGGCGTGCCAGGATTCATCCAAGGCAACTACAACGCGCCAGGCAACTTTGAAGTCGTCGTTCGGACCAAGGATAACAAGCTAAACCATTGGTGGAGAGACGGAGCAGGCTGGCACGACGGCGGAAGATTCGCAGCCAACGTCAGCTACAGTGGATCCTCCTTAGTACAAAGTCACTATTACAAGAAGGGCAATTTCGAAATGGTCTGCACTCTAAGCTCAGGACAAATGCAACATTGGTGGCGGGATAACGACCATGGGATGGCATGGGGATCAACTGCCCTCTTCGGGACCGGAATAAACTCGCCTCCATGCATGATCGAAGGACAATTTAACGCCCCAGATGAAAGGCAAGTCGGTAACTTCGAACTGTGCGTAGCAAACCAAAGCTGCAAAGTCGAACACTGGTGGCGGGCAAACAGCAGCGACTCTCTTTGGCGTAAAACCACAACCTTCGCCCACGACGTGAAATCAGTGGCCTCACTCGTCGAAGGAAGCTACGGCTTCAATCTCGAACTGATTGTACTCCGAACCGACAACAAGCTCCAACATTATTGGCGAGACGGAAACGGTTGGCATGAAGGAGCCATAATTGGAACAGCGTAGAATTACCCTGAAAAAAGGACAATCACGCACCCTCAAATTAGGAGGTTTAGGCGCCGCCGGCTACATATGGAAGCCAACAATCGACGGACCCATAGACATAGCCACAATAGAATCAAAGCCCACGGAGGCACCTCCGTCTTCTACGCCAAAAGACGCAACCCCAACGACCTCAAGCATAAACGAAATATTCGCAATCCAAGCCCTAAGACCCGGAAAAACCAAAGTCAAACTGCAATTGCACCGGCCATGGGAAAAAGACAAGCCCCCTCTAAGGGAAATAATCATTGAAATAAGGGTTTCAGAATAACGAATAGTTTCTGAAACCGCCTTTTTTCCAAAATTGCTCAAGTGCGTTTTTCTTTAAGCAGGTGTACATAAGTAGCTCAAGACCAGAATTTTTCCCTCAAGTCGCCGAAACGAGGCCGACCCGCCTGGATTACCCAAACCCGAAGGCGCTGGGTTTATAGGATTTATGCAACGTCTCCAAACAGCAACCAAAGCAGTCTCCTTCTGCATCCGTGTTCAGCGTTTGCTGGGGCTCTGGACCTGCAGGAGAGAAGTGAACATAGCGTTTGACCCCTATGTAAACAAGAATTTCTTGGTTAATTCGCTGTGGTTTATTAGCGGCGGGGCCATTGTATAATTGGAGATTTAGAAACGTTTTTTATGGGGAATGAATAGTATGCAGACTTACAAGGATAGTCATAATGAGAAAGGGTTTGTGTCTTTTAAATGCAGAATGTGCAAAACCCGTTTGTCCAATCCCGATGAGCTAAGAGTACACAGTATGGTTAAGCACAAAGGGCATATGCTTATTTCAACAAAAAACTGATTGGGTCTTCGGTTCAACTACTTCTTCCAGTCAAGGAAAAAGAGAAGAACCTGCATATTTTTCCTTATGACTTCTTGTTCTCTATTGAATTAAGAAACTCTGAAGTAACCTCGACTACATTGAATTCTCCTCTAAGAAGGCACTTTACCATAACATCGTGCTTTTCATCACATATTTTTGTCCCAGTTGAAAGAAGCGTGTCTTGCCTAATGACTGAAAGACTTGAGAAAACCAGAAATTGCTCTATCTGAGAAGGCATAACTTTCCTTCCAGAGATCAATAAGGGCACATTACTGTTATGGGACTCAACATAATGGGTAACCAATTCTTCAAATGAGCAATTGAAGGAACGAAAACGCCTCACATTCTTCTTATTACCAACGTAATACTTGATGGCTAGGAGATAAAGCGGCATTCTTACTCATTACGTATAGGCTACGATAACACAAAAACTTGCCCAACAACTTGAAAGATAGCTTAGGAAGAAGTTTTCTCCAAGTGGCCTTCCGAAAATAGCTCTTACGTCTTAATACTTGTCGATAACACTTTTTCGGTTTTTGCCTTTGCAGGTCACCTGGCTCAGCACACCTGCTAACGTCGAAGAGGAGAACCTAACAGGTGATTCAGAAACTGCATGGGAAGGTTTAGTTGTGCCTCCGGGTCAAAACAAAGAACTAACAACTTAACTGATTTTTGTTTCTGCAGGTTAGGCACGTTTTCTGCAAAAAACGTCCAAACTTTTTGGCCTCAAAATCACAACCACAGTTAATACATTTAGCTTTTATTTTTGGCATAGGTTGCAGAGCTTTCAAGCGCAGCCTAATCTCGCTTTTTACTGCAACGTCACTTTCACTACTGAATGCATCTGTCAGAAGTTCAATGGCTATTTTGCTACTTTCTGCTCCAAAGATACCGAAAAATTTGCTGCTTGGCTTGCATTTTTCAATATTCTTTGGCAAAAGACAAACAAAATTGGCTGGATACTCGTCTGCCTTGCCGTAATCCACCACTGCAAAAACGATTTCTTCCTTATAACCTGAAGCGCCGTTAATTTGCCTCTTTGAAACTGATAGCTTCAATTTCATGTCAATCACACAAGATAGCTGAAGCAAGGGAGTTGTCCAACTACACTAAGATGATCACTACTTAATTTGCGTCATGCCTTAAATTAGTTTAGCAACACCGACAAGCTTTGTGCTTCTTACTCCAACCTTTAAGGGTTTGGGAAGCGAAAAAGCAGGAAGAAAAGTGTTAAGAGGAGACTTTTCACATATAGTAGCATGGGTAACTATGTGTTCAACGGTGATAAGACCAATCTGTTTTGGATTGGCTTGCTTGTTCTAGGTTCTTCTTCTTTGGTTTTGTTTACAGCAATTTGGCAAATTGTCGTCAGCTACATGAACTATCTATCCTATTCTGGCCAACACACTTCTTCTTTTGCCTACGGCTTCGTGTGGTCTTATGTCCCGATAATTGTGGGCGGAATAATCTTCACACTAATTGGATTGTACATGATGAAATCCGGAGTAAAAAAAGAACAACACAATATCCCTAAACCAAGTTGACCAAAAACAAACCGCGCATAAAACACGTGTCGCCATTTCCTTGCGGAATCCTTTGTGAGGTGAAAAGAGAGGGTTGGAAGTAATGCCTGCACTTGAGGCGGAGAAGGGAAGGTAGGAGAAACCTCAAGCAAGCATTACTTCACTTTTCAACCTTCAAAACAACAACTGACACTTGGAAGAACTTATGGCTTCTTGAGAAGACAAGTTTGCCAATTTGCAAAGAAAGGCTAGAATGCTAATATAGAGAAGAGGAAATGTCTGTGAATCGAAAAGATGATTTCGCTATCTCGCTGAAGTGGCTTTGTTTAGGCAAAGGTAGCATCCTGAAAGCTTGTACTCATGGAATATGGAACACAAGGCACAGTCACATCCTAATGCTCGCACTTGTTTAATTGGCTTTGACGTTAGTCCTCTCACGCAAAACAAGCCATCCTCAGGATTAGTTAGGCATTCAGGGCAGAGACATTTAGTCATGTTCTCTTCAGAGTCAACAAGCTCCTTCTTGGACTGCATCTTCTGTCCAAAGTGCATAGCAATAGGTGACCCTGTAATAATATATATTTTCTTAAAGGAAGATAGCAGACAAATCCTATCAAGCACTATTTCCGAAAGGTCTAACGGACTAGACTTTCTTCTATTTCATTTCTGGAATATTGGCAAACCGGTAACTAACTCCAATCAACGTGAAGCAAAGACAATCCTTACACTAAGACTTCTTCTGAGCACATTCCATACAAATAGCGACTATCTTGACGTTTTGAACTGGTTGTTGCATACCAAGCAAACCCTTGGCAAGAACTGTCACATAACCTATGGGGTTTCCGCATTTTTGGCATCTCACTGGCTCAACATTCATTCTTTCACCATAAGGCTTAGTTATACCCTTATTCATTTCTCGTTCTCACATTTACCTACTTCTTGTGATAATAAGAAACTTGCCAAGCTCTTTTCCATAGCCAAAGGTCCTGCGTCTCAATGTCTGTTCATGACACTCTTTCGGCTTTGACCTTGGCAGACCAAGTGGTTCAGCAAAATCAGAAACAAAATGAGATAACGCAGAATAGAATGCGGTCAAGACCACGAAATCGGCAACCTACAGTTTTTCTTTACACAAGAGATCTTTACAAACAATCTTTAAGGGGGTTAAACCGAGACTTGCCTGATTGCTATGGATAACAAGGCATTGGAATACAAGTTGTGGAGGTGGCAAAGGCCACCTTGTTTGGGGTTAGCCTGTCCCTCCTTAAGTAGAGGTACTCAAAGAATCCCTCTTCATCAACAGTACAATCACCACAGTGTTTTTCTCTTCTTCTGCGTAACAACCTCAACGAAAACTTGGACCCTCTCACCCGTGCAGAGGCACAGTTAACTCTAAAAAATTTGGCTTGAAGAGGCAAACTGCATTGAGACTGTTGCGCGTTCCCAACTAGACTACCCTGAATTTCGTTTTTGCTCTTCGTTTGCCGACTAACAAGGAGAAATTTAAATACACTTCCAACGTGCACATTACTGCAAGCTATCCAGACAAGACGGATTGGAGATAACCTTTGTGAGGATGCCTAATGACCCTAGCAAATTCAGTTTTGGAGCCACATCATCAACTGTTACGAGCTTAGGAATAATTTTTGGCCTGCTGACTTCAGGTAATCCCAAAGCTAGCGTGATTGGATCGTTGCTCGTAATCGCCGTTGCAGACAACATTGCAGACTCGCTCGGAATCCACATTTACAGAGAATCAACCGCCACTAAGAAAGAAAACACCAGAATGTTTACTATCAGCAATTTCATAACCCGATTCGGCATCTCGCTGACCTTTGTTGTATTGTTTGCAGCATTACCAATAGATTACGCTGCTGCATCCTGCACAATAATAGGACTTGGAATACTGATTTTCTTGAGCTACCTAATAGGGGTTCAACGCAAAACCAGCACTTTAAGAGAAGTCGCCGTCCACTTGGGAATCGCGATTCCAGTAATAGTTATAAGCCATTTTCTAGGCCAACTAATCTTCAGCATCTTCGGATAGCTCTAAGTGCATCAATCATGTTCTTGAAACGCGAACAAGCAAACAACAAACTTCTGAAAAACAACAATACCACCGACAAGTCTTAATGACTGAAAAGCATATTTGTAAAATCTTGGCACAATTTGACTAATGATGTCAAATGCAATCAAATGTTCTATGATTTCAATTCAACGATGACATAGAAACGGGCAAGCGTTATCTGCCTAAGTTACCTTCATAAGCTTCCCGGAATTTGACAGTTTTCCCATATCTGAGATATAGTTTAGCTTGAGGTCATTTAGGACGACCGACTACGCTAAGACAGATTGCGCTCTCCTCCGTTCCGTCTACACCGACTATTGAGTTAATTTCATCGTCAAAGAAAGCCCCAATTTGGCACGAGCCACAGATGATGCTTGTCGCCGCCAACGCCAAGTTCTCCGCCACGTGTCCAGCATCCAAATAGATGTATCTATAGGCTCTCTGCGCGTATTTCCACTTTGACCGCCTAAAGAAAGCCGTCCAAACAAAAACCAAGGGTGCGGCGGCACACATCTCTTGGTCCATGGCGGCGTGAGCCAAGACGCCGCCGAAACCTCCAGTCGCTAGTTCTTCCAACGAGTGATTCCGTATGTTGTAGTGATAAACTCCTTTTTCCACGTCTTCGACGTTGTTGGCGACTATGTAGGTCTCAATCGGGTATAATGCTCCAGCCGACGGAGCCGTGCGGAACTCATAACCATATTCTATTCTTTGGATACCCGTAGATGCCCAAAGAAGAAAAGCCAAATCAAGTTTGCTCAAGGAATGGGGTGAGAAGGTCCGTGTGCTTTTTCGTCTCTGAAGAATTTCGGTGAAACTAATAGTTGGCTCGGGTAAATTCCTGGTCAGTTGAATGGTTTTGCACGACGGGTAGCTCTTGTAGATTTCTGGCTTGTGCGCCCAGCTCAAGTTGCTGCCTAAACTTTTGCCGCGGGCGCACTTTGTCGTTTTTTGGAAATCGTCTCCAACGGTTGTCCCCATGATGATTACCTTCTTAGAGTAGCCTTTTCCACCTTCTCTGAAATATGCTTATTCTAACTTTCCATATTCAGCCTTGAAACTTGTGTTGTATGTTCTCTTGCCTCTTTCATCGACTTTGAAGGACATCCCTGGAGGAAACGTGACCCCTGATAAGCGCCTTGCTCCAGTGAAGAAGTCATCTACCTTATAGTCAAACCAACAAATAACGTATCGGTCGATCTCTCCTCCCTTAAAAGTGATATAATCTAGATTGCCCATCAATGCAAAGAAATCATCCAGGTTTCCTTCCAGGGTTTTCTTTTCAGAAGTGGTCACAGCGAGTCTTTTCGTCTGCACAACAGCAAACGGTTCTCTTTCTGGCTGCGGCCTTCTGTCGCGGTAAAAAGTCAAAACGGGTTTATTCCAAACAAGTAGAGCCAAGTAAAGCACCTACCAATCTTTAGTGCGAAGTCATATTTATTGGAATTGTAGCTGCAAAATTCTTTTCTGTATTATAACCATGTCTTGAATTGTCTGAGAACAGCCTCCTTTTTCAGAATGGCTAGGCCACACAACATAGAGTAATAGTTATGACGCGTACCTCCAAGAAAGAACTAGGCCTTTCTTACTACTAATTCTCCGCCGTTGGAGAACCATTCTATCCTTGGTTCTGCTCTGCAAAGACCGGACGAACTCCATGCCGGACAGCAACAATCTCTGCGATGTTTGCGTTCACATGTTTGAATGTAATAGTGCCTGTGCACTTTCTGAAGCAAAAAATGGGAACACCAGCCGCATAGCACGGCACTAATCAGCTGAAAAAACCATGCTGAAGCCTAAGCGCTCTCCTCCAGCCGAAGAATCCGCATGGAATCCGTCAGAAATTTCCCGTTCTCCACCCTAAAGAGGTGGCTTCTGCAGCGGCAGTCAGAACACCCGAAGCCAAAAATTGCCTCGCCGTGATTGATGATTTCCGAGGCTATGGTGCATTCCTCTGATTTGCTCGCTTGCTTGTGAAACACCTCCACAATTTCTGCGTTGCCGCAGTTTAGGAGGTAGTCTATGTGCCAAAATAGCCGCTTCTCTTTCCTGAGGTGACGTTTGATGCGAAGTTCCAAATTATTCTGCGCTGAGCCCACGTAGGTGTACAGTCCTTTCTTGAAGGGGATTTTTCTAAGAGCACCCACATTTACTTCAACGTCCTTAGTTAGGTGGATGATGAGGGCGTAGACTCCTTTCAAGGTTAGGCAGGCTCCGTTGCGGGTATGTGTGAACGTCTACATATGCAGGTTAATGGAGCGTCTTGACTGTTTGTCTAAGGCTGATTTACCATCTTTCTCAGGGTTGTTTCAAGCTCCTTAAATGTCTTTATAATCTCATCAGAATGCACGACAATCCAAGGGCTTATGCAAGGCAATTCGGAAATGATTATGACTTTCTTGCCTTTGCGCTTGGCGTAGAAGAGCTCCATGCAAGCGCCAGCGGAAAGCCTTGGCAAGTAAACGACCATGATGTCGCATCGGTCAGCATCATCTAGGTCACGTTGTACAAAGCCCCCAGCGGGAACCTTGCTCCACCAGCATTGCTCATCACCGTTGTAGAGAACTCGTTCGCGGCGCCAAGGGTCAATGACTTCTAAGCCAAGGCGATTGCAGATTTGCCTGACCGTTTCTCGGTATCCCTGTTCCTTTTCAGCGCCTAGGATGGGCCCTGAAATAAAAACTGACTTGGCCATTTCAATCAATCTGCCTACGGCTGCAGTGGATTTAACGGTTTCCTTCTAGCGACAGACCGAGAAGTTCCAGCATCTTCGCGGTGCTGTTTGTAGCTGGTAGGCACATCTGGTCTTTGCAGACGTACGCGGCGGATTTTCCCTCGACTTTTTGGTATCCTAAACCGTTTTTGCTGGGCGCTTGAACCGACACGACAACGCTAGGCAGGTAATGCTTCCTCAAAGCAATTAGCATATCCTGCAGCTCGCCCTCCTCTTGGGTTCCCACAAGCGTCACGTTGAATGATGGCCCAAGGGCGTAGTCTAGAGCCGCAAGCAGAAACGTGTACGCGTCAGGAGCACCTTGAACTTCGTCGGAGAAAGCTCTGGAAAGATTGTTTGCCAAGGCCTCGTATGTTTGGCTGTTTACGAGTTTTGCCAGCCGTAGCAAGTTCAACATAGCCACGGAGTTGCCTGAAGGGAGGGCGCCGTCGTAGACCTGCTTCATCCTAGGTAACCCTGCTTCACTTGTGTTGGCTGCAAAGTAGAAACCGCTGTTTTTCTCATCCCAAAAACGCTTTATTATCATATCTGTCAAAGCGATTGCGTTTTGGAGGTATCTATCGTCGAAAGTTGCCTCGTACAATTCGATTAGCCCAAACGAAAGGAATGCATAGTCGTCCAAAAAGCCGCCTATGGCTCTTTCGCCCCCCGCTAAGCGGTGATAGAGCATGTCACCATCGAGCATCTGTCTTAGGAAGAAATCAGCCGCTTTCCTTGCAGCATCAACAAAGCAGGACTTTTCAAGGATTCTTCCAGCTTGAGCAAACGCTGCAATCATTAAGCCGTTCCAATCTGTTAGGACTTTGTCATCTGTGGGTGGCGGAACCCGCTTTTTTCTTGCCTCAAAAAGTGCGTACCTTATTGAGTGGACTCGCGCAATCATTTCTTGGAGGGTCATGCCCCTACGCGCCGCCAGGTCCTCTAACGATTCTGCATAGTGCAAAATGTTTCTACCGGTAGGCTTTCCCATATCGCCCAGAAAATTGCCTGCGACTTTAAGTTCGTAAATGTGAACTGCCAATTCAGCGTCCGCAGGCGGCAGCACATTCAGAACCTCACCCAACGTCCATAGGTAATACTTGCCTTCTTCGCCCGCTGTATCAGCATCCTGAGCTGACCAGAATGCACCATAGGGCGAAGTCAACTCCCTCTGAACGTAAGCTAATATTTCCTCTGCTGCGAGTCCATATCTGCGTTCGCCTGTCGCCTGAAAAGCCTCTGAGTAAGCCAGAGTCAGCAGAGCCTGGTCGTAGAGCATTTTTTCGAAGTGCGGTACCAGCCATGTGGAGTCGGTGCTGTAGCGGTGAAAGCCAAAGCCCAGTTGGTCGTAGACGCCTCCTTGTCGCATCTTGACAAGTGTTTTCTCAACCATTGTTAAGGCGTCTGTGTCGCCGCTTCGCTTCCAATAACGAAGAAGGAACAGCAGACTGTGCGGTCTCGGGAACTTGGGTGCTCTACCGAAACCACCATTTTCTGCATCAAACTCCTGCTTAAGCCGGTCGAAGGCGTCTTGCAGGACTTCTTTGCCAAGCTCCGTTTCAGGTAACCGTTTCTCCATAGCTTCAACGCGGCTCTTAATGTCTGCGCCCGTCATTTCGAGTTCAGCCTTACGCTGCTTCCACAGCTGCTTCACTTGAGGAATAAGCTCCATCAGCCCTATTATGCCGCGTAAGCTGCTCTTGGGGATGTAACTGGCAGCGAAAAACGGGTTCATCTTGGGAGTCAGAAGAACGTTTAGGGGCCAACCGCAACTTCGACCCATAGCTTGGCAGACAGCCATGTATGCAGCGTCCAAATCTGGTCTTTCTTCGCGGTCAACTTTGATGCAGACGAAAGTTTCGTTGAGAAGATTTGCCACTTCGACATCTTCGAAGCATTCTTCTTCCATGACATGACACCAGTGGCAAGTAGCGTAGCCTATGCTGAGGAAGATGGGTTTACCTTCTGTTTTTGCTTTGGCGAAAGCTTCTTGACTCCACGGGTACCAATCTACAGGGTTGTATGCGTGTTGAAGCAAGTACGGGCTCTTTTCGTTGATGAGCCTGTTAGGTTTCCTTTCAGGTTGGGTTTGCACGAGAAATCTTCCTAGTCCCCAGTAAGCACGCGCCTTTTATTAACCGTTCGCGCAGGCTCCTTGTCTCTCAGTATTTGACGCTCAGGTACAGGAGCACCGAGAGCGCCACAAGCTCAAACAGGTCGGGCAGAAAAGCAAACGGACCCAACCCGAAAGCGTTGAAACCGATGAACGTGACCACGAACGGGCTCCACGTTATGTCCTTTATCAGGAAGAACACTGCAAACAGGAGCAAACCAATTGTGAACTCGGACTTCGTTTTGAGGTAGATGCTGGCGTAATTGACTATCAGAACGATCAGCAGCACGATGTTAATGGTAGAAAACACTGTCCGTGCAACGTAGTACAGTTCAATGTCGCCTGGATTGACTCTGCCTACCCTAGGCTGGAATGGGAAAGGCGGATTTGTGGAAGCTTGGTTTGCTTCGTATTCAATCACAAAAACTGCCAAAGCAGCTGCTGCTAGCAATACCGCAAGAAGCAAGAGTATTTTCATGTTCTTGGTCATTTGTCTTCCCTTCTGTGTTGCTCCCTTTTCTACTTTTTCCAGATTTTCTTCAGAATCTCCTCAAACACGAAATAGTTGTCTTCCATGGCTTGCGTCAGAAAATATGTCGCGCCGTATTTGTCGCCTACAGACGTGACTATGTGGTTTTTCTCCAGAACTTCTAAGTGGTAACGCACAGTCTTGTAATCCACTTTGAGCGTTGTTGCCAGTTGGTTTGCGTTCTGCGGAGAGTCGTGTACGGTTTTGATGAGTTCAGCTCGCGTAACACCGCCTCGGGTACCTGCAATTAACCAGCCAAGCAAGTACTTCAGAGGTCGCACACCAGAAGCCACGGCGCTCTCTCCGTCAGTTGAGGATTTCTTTATCAGAACTTACAGGATTCAGGTAATAAGTTTGTTCCCAAATCCCCTTGGCTCCAGGATAAAGGCAACATGAATTTGGAACAGAATTGGGACTAATTCTGAAAAATCGTTTTAAACAAAACTCGAGCTATCGTGGTTGAGAGCAAAAAGAGCAGTTCCCGTGCTCGAAAAAACGAATCCAGGGCGGCAACAAGCAATCTCCTCACTTGGCCGCTCCGGGTTCCTCCTCTCTTAGAAACTTCAAAGTATAGAAGACTGAAAAACATGAATGAAGCAACCCTACTAATGAACAGAATCTTAAAAAACCAGAATTTATCCAGCTTGCTATGCAACGTTTTCTGTGGAAGTGTTACATTTGGGCATTGTTAACCGAGCATTTAGAAACATTTCCAGACGCAAAATCAGGGCCTTACTCGTCATAATTGCCCTAGGATTTTCCTTGGCAATTATGATTTCGATCCCTGCAGGTATCGCAGCTAACCAAAAGACCACGCAGACTCTAACTAACAACCTGAGCGATGCCATCGCGCAAACGCAACAAAGCCTCAACCGCACAATTGCCCAGACAGAGGAGTCCATTAATCAGACGCTGACACAGATAGACTGCAGCCTCACGCCCAGTGCCCCACAAGGCTTCGGCTTCAGCCCCGACATAGGCAACTTCTCGGGGCAAATTGGGCAATTCGGCGGCCCACCAGCTGACTTCAACTTCACCCCAGGTCAGTTTGGTCGAGGTTCAACGCCCGGCGAGTTCGGTGCAGGTGCATTCGGCGGCGGAGGTAGCAACCCCATGAACCAAACCTACTACGCTGACATTGCGGATGTTGCAGGCGTGAATGCTGTGGCACCTGTATTGCAGGCTTCGGAAGGTCACAACGTTACGGTTGACAATCCGTTCGGGGGGAGAACGTTTGCCCGCATGATAGCTGACTATGTTATCGAAGGCATCCCCCTAACTTCAAACCTGGTTGACAACTACCCGATTCTGCCCACCAACATCACGTCTGGAAGGAATCTGCAAGCGGGTGACGTCGGGAAGGTACTTTTAAGCGAAAACAACTCCGCCCTCTTCGGAGCCGCTGTAGGCAGCACCGTCAGCATCCTCGGAGAGGACTTCGAGGTTGTGGGCATCCACGGCAGTTCAGGTGTTTCTGACAGGTTGATTCTCTACATGAACCTCTCCGATGCGCAAGCACTCACCAACAACACAGGTTATGTGACAACGCTGCACGTGTACGTAAGCGACGCCACCGAAGTTACCAACGTGGCCAGTGCTGTCAGTGCATTACACCCAGAGCTCGACGTTACAACGGCGCAAGAACGGTTGGAGCAACTACAAAATCTACAGTCGACTTACCAAACCCAGCTTAAAAACGCCCAGTCAACGTACGAATCTCAGGTTCAAAACGCCCAGGCAACTATGAATCAAACCAACTTCCAGGCGTTTCAAGAGATAGGAGTCGCCGTTGTCGCCACCAGCTTAATCGTACTCTTCGTTATGCTGTATACTGTACGAGAGAGAACCAAAGAGATCGGCACCCTCAAAGCTATCGGCTTCAGCAATCGCTCCGTCATGAGCCAATTCATGCTGGAAGGCGTCCTGCTGAGTCTACTGGCAGGCGTAGTAGCCATCGTAATAGGCTCAGTTGCGGCGCCTTTCCTTTCATCAGTTCTGCTACCCTCCGTGAGTTCAAGCGTTAACCTATTTGGCAGTGGAGGCTCAGTCAGATTCACTGGGGGAGCACCCATTATGACCACACCTTCCACAACAACTGTCTCGCTGAGTCCAGAGCTAATGCTGATGACCTTCGGCGTAGCAGTCCTGCTAGGCGCGGTGGGAAGTCTCTATCCGGCTTGGCGAGCAGCCAGGACGCGACCTGCGGAGGCGATGCGATATGAGTAGCGAAGATGTGCTCAAAATCGAAAATGTATCCAAGATGTATGCCCTTGGCAAACGCAACGTTTCAGCCTTGTCCAATCTGAACCTACAAGTCAAGAAAGGCGAATTCGTCGCCATCATGGGACCTTCAGGCTCAGGAAAGACGACTCTACTAAACGTAATCGGCTGCATTGACAAACCAACCAGCGGCAAAGTCCTCTTAGACAACGTTGACGTCGCAGAATTAGCAGAGGGGGAACTCTACAAGATTCGCCGAAACAAAATTGGCTTTGTCTTCCAAAGCTTCAACCTACTTCCGTACCTGAACGCCCGAGAAAACGTCGAGTTACCCATGGAAAACAACGGCAAATCCAAAGCGGAACGTAGCACAAAGGCAAAGGAACTTCTCGCTACTGTTGGGCTCTCTGGCAGGGAAGAACATAGGCCTCAACGGCTGAGCCAAGGCGAACAGCAACGGGTAGCCGTAGCAAGAGCCTTAGCCAACGACCCAGCCATCATCTTGGCGGATGAACCCACAGGCAACTTGGATGTGAAGAACAAGCAGGAAATCGTCAAGTTACTTGCGAATCTTAACCTAAACCATGGAACTACAATCATCGTGGTAACTCATGACAGCCAAGTCGCCGCACACACTGAGCGCATGCTTTTCCTAACGGATGGCAAAATAATCAAGGAAAAAGAGGGTTTGCACTTAGCGAAAAAGAACATCTGCCCCTACTGCAAAGGCAAACTGCAGCCTACAGACGAGAATTGTCCTAACTGCAGAAAAACTGTGCGTTTCAAAAAGAAGGCCACGCCCGCAAAGGAAAAGCATGATGAAGCATTGGCCATGAGCCAAACATAACACTGTGATAAAGAGGTTTAGGCATATGGAACAACCACCCAATCCATCATCAGCCCCGCAGGCTTTGCCACCTGAGCCTCCCCGGCAGCAACCAACAGTTGAGAAAAAAGCGAAGCATTTTGCACCGGTTACTATCTTAGCTGTGGTCCTAATAGTCGGCTTGGTTGGTGGTGGCTTACTTGGCTATGCGCTGAGCTACTCCGCGTTCAACGGAAGAATAGACCAACTGCAAGCTCAGATGGACAATCTGCCCCCAACGAACGCCACTTACGTGTCGTATGCAAACACCTCATACGTTGCAGACGACAACGTCTCGCTTGCCGCCCTATACCAGCAGACCAGAGCGTCCGTCGTGGTGATACAGAACCTGGTGCCACAGTATGACATGTTCTTTCGGCGCCTCATAGGCTACAGTCAGCAGCAAGGCTCAGGATTCGTCGCACTAGTCAACAACCAACCATACATCATAACGAACAATCACGTTATGGAAGACGCCATTAATGCTACAGTAACCTTCGCAAACGGAGACAGCTACCCAGCCACGCTATTTGGCTCAGATCCGCTTGCAGACCTCGCAGTTCTCTCTCTAAATACATCCACTATTGACTTGCAGCCTTTGACGATTGTTAGTTCCGCCGGTCTTCAAGTAGGCGACCCCGTTGTCGCCGTTGGCTCACCGTATGGGCTGTCCGGAACGCTTACAACAGGAGTAATCAGTGCGCTTGGCAGAACAATCACTGAAACAGACGGCTCATCCTCTTCCATCAACATCCCAGATGTCATACAGACCAGTACCGCCATCAACCCGGGCAACTCAGGCGGACCGTTGATTAACTACCGAGGCGAGGTTGTGGGTATGACCACTGCAGCCGTGAGCAATTCAGAAGGTTTGGGCTTCGCTATCCCATCCGAAACCATAATGCGTGAAGTTCCATCGCTGATAGCTAACGGATTATACGATCAACATCCAACAATTAATGCTGAGGGCACGGATATGAACTACCAGATCGCTCAGGCTGCAGGTGTAGATGTAACCTATGGTTTCCTCGTCGAAAGCGTGTCAGTCCAAAATGGGCTAAAGGGTGGAACAACCCAAACTACAGTTGTGGGTTCAAGAATCATCATCGGCGGAGATATAATATTGGACATCAATGGAACAAGGATAAGCAACACTGATGATTTGCTTTCGTACCTGGAACAGCATACTCTGCCAGGACAGACGGTCAACTTCACCGTCATTCGAGATGGAAGAAAACAGACCGTGGCAGTCACAGTCGGAAAACTTGTTTAGGCACATCTTCTCAATTTTGACTTATCTCTTCCTTCCGCTTTACGCTGCGGTAGGTATTTTTATTAGGTGAAACGCCAGACTGTAGTTTTCATGCAAGCTGAAATCGGAATCATCGGAGGAACAGGTCTTTACGACCCCAGACTTCTCAAAAACGCCCAGGAAGTCGAAGTCAACACGCCCTACGGATCTCCGTCGGACACATTAACCATCGGCGAACTGTCTGGGCGACTTGTAGCGTTTTTGGCAAGACATGGACACGGACACACAATACGACCAACGGACGTTAACAGCCGCGCAAACATGTTCGCTTTCAAGAAAATGGGCGTAACGCGGGTTCTGGCAGTCTCCACAGTAGGCTCCTTAAAGGAAGAGTATAAGCCCGGTGACTTGGCGTTTGTTGATCAATTCATCGACCGAACCACAAAACGGGAGCAGTCGTTTTACACGGAGAACAAAGTGTGCCACATATCGGTCGCCGACCCCATGTGTCCCGAAATCAGAAAAACCCTTAAATCGGTAGCCAAAGCAGCAAAAATTAGCGCACACCCGACTGCTACGTACGTCTGCATTGAGGGACCGCGCTTTTCAACAAGGGCAGAGTCAAAACTTTTCCAGAAATGGGGAGCAGACGTTGTAGGCATGACGATGGTCCCGGAATGCGTTCTTGCACGAGAAGCTGAGCTCTGTTATGCTACCACGGCGATGATTACCGACTACGATGCATGGAAAGAGCATGCGGTCACCACAGAAGATGTTGTGACCATTATGCGAGCGAACGTCGAGAAAGTCAAGCTGATAATTGCCGAAGCCGTCGCAAAACTGCCCGCGGAACGAGGCTGCAGCTGCCAGAACGCGATGGAAGGGGCTTGCATATAACCCAAGAGGCAAAAAGAATGAACCTGAAAGCCAAGATTAGGCGAATACCCAAATTCAAAGGTGTGGTCTTCTGGGACATAACGCCGCTCCTAAAAGACAAAGAAGCCTTCAAAGAAGCCATAAACAAACTGGCAGAGCACTACAAGGGCAAAGATATCGACGTCATCGTGTCAAACGAAGCCAGAGGATTCATCATCGGCGCACCACTGGCCTACAAGTTGGACGTGGGCTTTATCCCAGTCCGCAAAGAAGGCAAACTCCCCAGTAAATGCGTTCAACTTACCTACCAGAAAGAATACGAAAAAGACACAATAGAAATGCACGAAGACGCCGTCAAGAAAGGCGACAGAGTTCTCGTCATTGATGATCTGCTGGCAACAGGCGGCACAGTCAAAGCAAATATTGAGCTTATTGAGAAAATGGGCGGCAAAGTTGTGGGCTTAGGCTTCCTGGTCGAGCTGGAATACCTTGCGGGTAGGAAACTGCTTGGCGACAAGTACGATGTTTTCTCGCTCATAAAAATCCTCAACACCAATCCATAACCTTTCTCTTTTGTGATCTGCACTTACCCCTAGCTTGAGACCGGGTTGGCATTATGCACGCCTAGAAATTGTCTGACACTCGTTGCTGAAAATCAGTAAAAGTTTCCCGCACAGTTTGTCATTTGTTTTCTCAATGCTCGCTTGAAACTACTGAAAAACAAATTACCGGAACCTTGACCAGGAGCAAGTCTCCAAAGTTCTAAGAGAGGTCGATACGCAAGACCGCAAAGGTGTATAATTGAAAAAACATTAAGAAAAGACAACAAAAAGGAAGAAGGGAAGATTTGGGTTTTACTTTACGAGCTGCTTGCGCATTTCTTCGTATGTGTTCTTGATGTCTTCAACTGAGGCATCGTCTTCCAGCGTTGAAACGTCGCCAATTGGTGCGCCAATAAGCACGGCTTTGAGGATTCTGCGCATGATTTTACCGCTTCTGGTTTTTGGCAGCTTGTTCACCATGATAATTGCGTCGGGCGTTGCGATTGGCCCGATGGTTGTGCGGATGTGCTTGACAAGATCTGCTCTGAGTTCTTCACTTGGCTGGAAACCACTTCGCAGAGTCACGAAAGCCACTGGAACTTCGCCTTTCACAGCATCTTCTTTGCCCATAACTGCAGCTTCGGAAACTGCTGGATGCGAAACCAACGCAGACTCCAATTCTACTGTGCCGATTCTGTGGCCTGCGACTTTTAGAACTTCGTCAGCCCTACCCAGTAGCCAGAAGTAGCCTTCTGGGTCACGCACCGCGTAGTCGCCTGTGTAGTAGATGTTTGGCCATCTGCCAAAGTATGTCTGCTTGAAACGGTCAGGATCCTTCCAGAGCGTCTGAAGCATACCTGGCCAAGGAGACTTCACAACGAGGAACCCCTTAGTTCCGGCAGAAACTGGTTTACCTTTGTCATCGTAGATATCCGCGTTTACAGAGGGCAACGGGAAAGTTGCGGATCCTGGCTTGAATGGCGGAAGCTCTATACCGCTCAGCGAGGAAATCATGAATCCACCTGTTTCCGTCTGCCACCAAGTGTCAATTATGGCTAAGCGTTCTTTGCCAATGACTTTGTAGTACCAGCGCCAAGCCTCAGGGTTAATGGGTTCACCAACGGTGCCCAAAATCCGCAGACTGTCAAGGTTATGTTTGTTGGGCCATTGCTCACCGAACTTCATGAACATGCGCACGGCGGTCGGTGTTCCGTAGAGTATGGTTATTCCGTGACGTTCAACCATGTCCCACCATCGGTCCTGCGCTGGATAGTCAGGTGTGCCCTCAAACAGGAAAGCTGTGATGCCTAGACTCAACGGTGCATACACGTTGTAGGTGTGTCCAGTGATCCAGCCGATGTCTGCAACGCACCAGTAAATGTCCTCATCAGACGGGTTAAAAGCCCACTTGAGAGTCCAGTAAGCCCAAACCAAGTATCCGCCCGTGCCATGCTGCACACCCTTTGGCTTTCCAGTGGTTCCTGAAGTGTATAAAATAAACAGCGGATCGGTGGCTAGCATCTTTTCAGGCTCCACGTACGCACTTGAGCCAGCTTGAGCGAGCGCAGCGTCGTACCAGAAGTCTCTGCCATTCTGCATATTAACTGGTTGGCCAGTGCGTTTTACAACTATGACTTTTTCGATGCTTGAAGTAGTTTGAAGCGCTCGGTCTGCGTTGTCTTTAATAGCGACGGGCTTGCCTCTGCGGAAGCTGCCGTCTGCAGTTACGAGTATTCTTGCACCCGAATCATTCACCCTGTCAGCAAGTGCTTCAGCGCTAAATCCCGAGAAGACAACTGTGTGGATTGCACCTACGCGCGCAGTTGCGAGGAGTGTAATGGGAAGCTCAGGAATTACTGGCAGGTAAACTGCAATGCGGTCGCCTTTCTTGATTCCTGCATCTTTGAAGACCTTGGCGAGCTTGTTGACTTCGCGGTACAGCTGATGGTAAGTGTAGGTTTTGACTTCGCCCATTTCGCCCTCCCAGATATAGGCTGCCTTGTTTTTCTTGGAGGATTTTACGTGGCGATCAAGGGCGTTGTAGGATATGTTGAGTTCGCCGTCGGGGAACCACTTGTAGAATGGTGGGTCTGAGTCGTCGAGGACTTTGGTTGGTGATTTGAACCAGTCTATGGCTTTGGCTTTTTCAGACCAGAATGCTTGAGGGTTATTGATTGATTCTTCCCAGACTTGTTTGCGTTTTTCTCCGGAAGAAATCTTTTCTAAGCTTGGATAATATTTCTCGTCGAAGGGTAAGCTTGCTTCAGACACTTCATTTCACGTTCCACTTGTTGTTGGGGTGAAGGTTAAGTTCTGGCAGTTTAAAGCTTTTCGGTTCTCTTCAAAAAACGGAAAATTGAAACTATACCGATTTCAACTGCTCAAGGCAATATGGGAATCTCAGTTGCGCGGGGCAAGCAGCGGCAGTATCCTTGTCTTTGAAAACATGCGATTGGCTGTAAGGCGTAGAGCTGATTTTCAATATTATTGCTAGTTCCTTTCGTTCTTTAAGCTGGCATCAAGTACAAACTCCCCGATTTTCGGAACGAGGTTTTCAAACGTAGCATCCGGATTATCAATTTCGGTCAACTGATGAGATGTCGCATTCTCAAACCTGAAGCTGCAACTTCTGATGTATTCGGAGGAACAATAGACAAGTATTCACGGTAGTCTCAAACAGAATGACGAAAAGAAAAGAAGAAGGTTAGACTTAGCTGCTTACTGGGCAAATCGGCAAGACAGTTTTTGCATGCGCTTCGTTGATGATCTGCGCGATGGCTAAGTATACAGCGCTTAAGCCGCAGATAACGCCTTCAATGCCTGTAATCGTGTTGAAGGTTACTGATCCGAAAAGTGTTGGGTTGCCAGTTAGCTCACGAATCGTCAACATGAAGAACAGAATCGCAAGGCTCATGAACACGAATTGAATTGCACGGTTCGCTTTTAGCGTGCCGAAGAACATAGCGAAAGTGAACAATCCCCACATGAAGAAGTAGGCGGCCATTGCAGTTCCAGTCGGTGTGGCTAAGCCAACAAAGATTGACGTTTTTGGGAGGACCAAGAGACCCACTAGACTCCACCAGAACAAACCGTAGGAGGTGAAGGCGACGGTACCAAAAGAGTTTCCGTTTCTGAATTCCATTATGCCAACGATTATTTGGGCCAAGCCGCCATAGGCCAAACCCATGGCTAAAATCATTGTGTCCAGGGGGAAGAGGCCAGCATTATGCAGATTGAGGAGAACTGTTGTCATTCCAAAGCCGAGTAATCCGAGCGGTGCAGGATTTGCCAGTTTAGTTGCCAGTTTGTCACTCATTCATTTCACATCGTGTTAGTCCAAACGTTTTAAAACGTTTGTTCGATGTTTCACAATATAACCTTTATGGCTGCATAGACTTGCACGTACCTCTTGGGCATATCAAAGAAGAACGCGAGCAGTTGAATACCAATTCCTGAAAACAATCACTCAAGTTTTACAAAGAAAAGAAGAAGGGAAGTGGGTCTTAGTTCAGCTTAATTTTCGCGAGTGTTGCGAAGTCGCTGAGGCTGTTTAGCTGGACCGCGCTGTTGCTGATGGTGTAGAGCGTGTTGCCGATATATAAGGAACGGGTGATGAACTGGTTGTAGTCTACCCATTGGTAGCTGTTTACCGCGGCTAGTGATGGATTAGCTAGAAGAATTGCGGCGTTATCTAGTTGAGAGACTCTGCCTTTGAGAACAAAGCCGTCGTTGACGTTGAAAATGTATACCCCTTGCCAAACGAACTGGCCGTACTGGCTGGCTCCAGGCGCTGTAGTTGGTGCTGGCATTGGCAGTATTGCCGTGGTTGAGCCGTCTGTCTTCGTCGTTGGTGCTGCTGTTGGAGTTGAGGTTGTGCCTGAGTCCGCGGGAATCAAGTAGAGTTCCACCGGGATTACGAGGAGATTTTTCGCTGGATTAAACAAGAAAGCCTTGGGATCGTATAATGCTTGGCTGCTTGTTCCTCGGTCGCCTATGCCGTATTTGGCGATTTCCTTTGGCGCGTTGACATTGGTCACATCGAAGAGGGAAAGCTTCAGTCCTTGGTACCAAGCGAAATTGGTTTCTTCCGATGCGATTGCGTCTTTGCCTAAGCCGATTAAGTGAGTTTCATCGTACGGGTGTAGATAGTCTGAGTAACCGGGGATTACTAGTTCACCAAGAACTCTTGGGCTACTGGGTTGGCTCAGGTCGATCACGAATAGCGGGTCTGTTTTCAGGAAAGTGACCATGTATAGTCTGTTGCCCATGAATCTGGCGGAGTGGAAGTTTTCGCCCGTTGCGAGGTCTTCCAATTTACCTACTACGTTCAAGTTCATGTTTAGGACGTAGACGTTGTTTTGCTGTTTTCCGTTCCAGGAGGCTTCGTTTTCGTATTCGTATGCGGTTGTGACTATTCTGAAGTACCCGTTGCTTTCGTCCATGGAATATTGGTTTAGGACGTTGCCCGTTACGTTTCCTGTTGCCACAAAACTCATAGAGTCGCCTGATACTTGAACACGGTATATGGATGTTCCCTGCCATGCAGGCCGCCAGATGCCCGGCATAATTGAGATAGTGCCAGTGGAGGTTGTGGGGTCTTTTGAGGTGACTGGTGTTGGCTGGCTAGTTGTCATCCAGTTTGATACTGGATATGTTATGTAAATGTTGGTTTGAGAAACGTATATGGTGCCTGCGCCGCCCATCATGATTGTTTTGGTCGTTGGTTGCTGCACATCGTTTGCGATGTTTATACTGGCGACGGTTGTATATGAGTAGTAAGTGTCTGAAGTGTTTGCGTAGTAGATTTTTGACGGATCGGCGGTGGTTATTTTCGAGTCTGAGAAGACAGCGGGAAGAGTAACCGCGTCGTTCACTAAGTAAGCGCCTTCACTGACTATGTTGTATATGTAGTTACCTATCATGCGGCTGTTAACGTAGTAGCCGCTTGATGTGAAGTTTCTGGACAGTACAGGGTTGGCTTTGTTTGCTATGTTGTAGACATACACGAAGGTGCTACCGCTATTGTAATAGGGGTAAATGTCAGGCATTGCGGTGGCTTCTTTGCCGCTACTGTCTGTAAGGATTCTGTATGGCATCTGTTGGGTGCCTAGAACCGCGAGTTTGGTTCCGTCCTGGCTCAGGTAAATGCCGGAAAGGTATGCATCTGTGAAAGATATTTTTCCGAGGATCTTTGCGTTTTGTGGATTAGCGTCAATTATGTAAACGACTTTTGTGTCGTTGCCAATGACGTATAGATATTTTCCGTCGGTTTTGACGGTGTCTGCTTCGTCGACTCCTGCCACTTGGATGTTCGTTGTGGAGTAGTCTTTCGTGGCTGTGCTTGATTCGCCTGTGAGTTGTGAATTGGGAACGGATGCTGGCACGGGAGCCGTCGTGGGGCTGGGAACTGGCAGTCCAGTTGTGGTTTGGCGGGAGTCTTCTGTGCCAATCCAGTATGAACCGCCGCTTTGGGCGGTTGCGTTAAGGAAATCTTTGAGTTCGTCTATTGACGAGAATGTTTTCATGGAAGCTGTTTGAACCTCAGGGATTGGCGAAGGACTATCCGTAGGGTTTGGAGTGATGTCGGGTGTGCCTGTGGGCGATAGGCTAGGTGACAAGCTGGGCGATATGCTGGGCGTGGGCGATAAGCTGGGCGACGGTAGAAGCGGGGATATTCCGGGAGTCGTACCGTAACTGTAAATCATGGCGACAAACAATACTGCAAGTAACATGCCGATTACGCCGTAATTCTTGGTCTTCTTCATAACCTCTTTCTCTACCAAGTTTTTCACCATATTCCTATCTGTTAATGACGTTATTTTATCCTAAGCTTGAGTACACTATGTTCCACATTTTAGTACGGTCGTAAAGACCACATCCGGTACGCTTCGTACCAGAAAACAATGCAGACCACTGCTCCGAATGCAACAATGAACAAGTTTTCTCGAGCAAACCAGTTTAGTCCCTGCATAAGGATAGTCAAGAAGGCAATGTAGAAGGTTGTTGAGAAGACGGCATAGAAGAAATACCGTGGAAACAACAGTTTTCCCAACTTCACATAATGACGCAGTACGCCAATCTTAACCTCGTTGGTAAGGAAGTAGTGCCCACCTAAATCCTGTTTTTCAACCAAACCAAGTTCACGAAGCTGCTCCAAGTGGTGGTTTGCCACGCTGGGACTGCTAAAGTGCAGCGCCCTTTGGACTTCGCGGACGCTTTGGGGGGTACCACTCTTAAGGAGGTGCCAGTAGACTTTCCAGGCTTTACCTCTAAGGGCGTATTCCAGCTCGTTTTCCTGTTCAGCCTTCAACCGGCTTTACTCCAGATGTAACATAATCTGGAACATACATGGATATAAGTCCAGTTGTTAGAACATTTTGTACAAATAATTGGCTCTGAACAGCCTGATTCTTTAAAGCTTGTACGTGACTTTAGAACACTACAACGCGTGCTGCAATTGAAGAGCTTATATATAGTCAGCCTCAACTCAGTTCTGAGGAAAACACATTGAATAAGGCAGAAAGGCTAAGAACCGCGGCAGAAGCCGCAAAACTAGAAGCGGCAAAAGCAGAAGAAATCAAAAAGCGACTGCAATAGATCGTGGCAGAACTCAACTGCACCTTTGGAAAAGGTTTGGCTGCGTAGTCAGCGCGACTGTCTCTCCTTCTTTTTCTTTGTCCTGCATCCGCGAAAGAGAATTGGCTGTGTTAGTTAATAGCTCGCGCTTCTTGAAGAGGAAAAAAATAGAGAGGTAACGTACCTATGCCGAGGCTTTATGCGCGCGCTGACGATTGCACGATGAGAAATCCTGACTCCAGCAGGCGAGTTGGAGGGGAATGGGGGAATCTAAATCGAGCAGCAGCGAGACACAAGCGATAACGAGCCAAAGCGAGCTGGGCGGGGGGTGCCTGTTTTAGCATGGGGAGACTGCAATAGTCCAGTTCTTAGAATGCTGCTTTCAAAGCTTTCTTGATTTGGACGGAAAGCAAGAAAAAGGCATGTAAAAAAGAAAAAGGAAGGAATTGTGGGCTCAGGACTAAGAGAGGAAAAGGCAATTAGGTCTTTGACTTGTTGGCTGCTTGAGGCATTCCAGTGGGCAGGTCGGGGAAGTTTTGGTTTACCCTCTGTTCTGCAACTACTGCTGCTTCGTCTAGGATTTTGGCTGCGTCTTCGTTAACGTTGTTGAAGTTGAGGGATGAGCCGCAGCTGGTTCCTGCGTCGAACATGAGACCGCTGAGCATGTTGCCGATTTCGCCCAGTTCGTTTTCTGCTTCAGGTAGGACGCCGCACATTCCGACGTTGACGCTTCTCAGTACACCTATGCATGGTCCGAGTGTTGTTACGAGATCGCCGAATTCGGTTATGGTCTTCATTCGCAACGTGACTTGGTCTAGGGCGAGGCGTGCATTCATGACGAGTCTTTCCATTTTGCGGACTTCTGCGAGTTCGTTGGCGTAAATGTTGGCGCGCGCTGTGTCGTGTTTTGCATAGGCATCAACCAGTTTAGCGAAGAGGGATTTGTCTTTCTGGGTGAAGCGTTCGTTAGCTTGGTCTAATTTTTGAATTTGCAATTCCAACTTTCGTATTGCGGAGTCGAGGCGGGGCTTGAGGGGTTGTTGTGGTTGAATTGTTCCTCTTATTGCTTCTGTGAACGTGTTTCCTTCTCTTTTGCTTTCCCATTTCTTGGCAAAGCGTTCAGACATGTTAGTATCCTCAAAACTTGTGAAGTGCCTGACGTACTTATGCCTTGTTAACATACATGAATCATGCGCATATACATGTGGACTTCCGAGAATTGATGCGAGATGCAGTGAACCACATAACTTTTGCTTTGATGCATGAAGCAATATACAGAAAGGTGAAAAATGCGCCTTGAACGCAGACTTCCAAGAGATGTTTTGCAGTGTAATGTCTGACTTTGCACCAGCATTCTTAAGGTTTAAGCTCAAAGCTATAAACTCAATTTGGAACAGGAGACACGTGCTTGGAAAGTGGAAAAAGGTTATAACAACCCCAGCGAAATAGTACCCAAACACGTTTGCTGGTGAAAGGTTTTGAGCGACAATTATGCTCCCCTCGTCGGAGATAACTATGATCCCGAGAGAATCCGAGTCATAGTCCCCGTGGGCGGAAAAGCAACCCGTCTCCTGCCTCTCACAGCGGAAACCAGCAAAGCCTGCCTGCGCCTGCTGAATCGTCCGCTGGTGGATTTCTCGCTTCTGTCGCTGGCTAACCAGGGCATTCGCCACTTCATCTTCGGCGTCAAAGGTTACACTAATTACCGCGACTTGTATGATTACTTCGAGTCTGGTTATGGCTTCAGCGCCCGATACAACATTAAGCCACGCATCCATGTAAAGTACCAGCCCAATGTTGAAGACCTTGGAAGTGCTGACTCGGCAAGGATAAACATGGATTACTACGAGATCAACTCGCCCGTTTTCGTGGTGCAGGGAGACAACATCTTTGACATCAATGTTAAGGACCTTTTGCGGTTTCACCGAAACAAAGGCGCCATGATGACTATTGTTCTGCGCGAGGCCGAAAACGTCGAGGGACTGGGCATTGCGGACATCGACAAAAACTGCCGGATAAAGCGTTTCGTAGAAAAGCCTCTGCCCAAAGACGCACCCAGCAAATTGGCGAATACAGGTTTGTATGTGGTTTCCCCCGAAGTCAAGAAAATCTTCAAAGAAAAAGGCGTCAAAGACATTGTTGATCAGAAACACCGTTTAGACTTCGGCTACGACTTCATCCCCTACTTAACTCAAACGGCACGCCCCGTTTATGGCTACGCCCTTAAAGGCAGCTGGTTTGATGTGGGTACTCCAAAGAACTACTTGGAAGCCATGAAGAAACTACTCCGCGGCGGCTTCCAAATGCTCACTGATTTTGGCGGAAGAATCAGCCAAAAGGAGCAAATCTGGGTTCAAGGAGAAAGCAATGACGCTGCGAAAAGACGCGAAGAAATCGTCAAGAAAATAAAGCAAGGAAAAATCGATATCGAAGGCGCCGTCCTTATCGGCAGACACTGCGAAATCGACGACGACGTGAGAATTGTGAACTCATGCATAGACAACTTCACCCACATCGGCAAAGGCACGGTGATTGAAAACTCGGCCGTCATGGACCGCGCAACCATAGGCGAACACGCGGAAATATGCGACAGCATCATCGGCAGGCACACAACCGTGCAGTCGAGTGCTCGCAAACCAACAAAGATTTGGGAGGTCTCCGTCGTCGCCGACGATGTTACCATAGAAGAAGGCAGCATGCTTTCTGCGTCAAAAATTTACCCACACCAGCATGCGCGCGGAGAATTCAAAAACCAAACCCTAATTGCAAGCTAAAAGCGCCTACGCCTTGAACCACTTAAAAATCAGGTACTTCACTTTTTCATTGCCCAAGCCCGGGACCGCTATAATAAACCTTTTTCGCACCGTTGTGGCTAATCGTCCTGCCTTCACGATTTCTGTGGCGGATATGTCTGAAGCGGCAGTTTTGACGGAGACCATATAAGGCGCGTGTTCCACGCCTGGACCGTACTTGTATACAGCGAAGTCGCAGCCGAACTTTATGCCAGGAGTAACGACTAAGCCGCTGTCGCGCAGATTCTGATAAACGGCGTATTTCTCTTCAAACTCCTCGTAGAGCTGCTTGGCTTTTTGCCGCAGCTTCGCCAAGCCAACTTTGCTTCTCTCTACGCCTTCGTAAACGGAGATGGATCCTTTCTCCGTAAGATAGACGCCTTCCATCAAATCCAGAATCAGCGGAACGTCAAACTCAGGAATCTTGGGTTTAGCAATGCCCAAAGGTTTGCCATAATAGCCATTCTTGTAGAGTTGAGAGCCTTCCGTTGAGTTCCAAACGACAAGAAAGTTCTCAAGTAGTTCCACGTGGATTTTCGGGGGCTTCTTAGGCATGAGAACCGTCGCCTTTGGCTACATGGTGAACGATAGCAATCGGGCTGCATCCGCGGCGTCTTCGGCCTTATCTGCGGAGTTCTCCAGCAACTGAAGCACGTCACGCATTATGAACAGGGCAGGTAAGTCGATTTTGCTTGTTAAGATTTTTATAGCTAGCGCACGGTAATTGTCGTCTACTATTCTCTCCGCCGTCTCCACATCCTTGGCCTTCTCAAGGGTTTTGGTGGAGCCGTAGCTGAGGACCATCATGGTTTCCCTGAGCTTAAGAACTGTATCCAAAACAGAATCCGCCAGCTTCTGCAGGTCTTTGCGTACGTCTGCTGGAACGCTCCAATTATGCTCCATAATCTCAACAAGGTAAAAGGCGATGCCTTCAGAAAAATCGGCGATTTCGCTTGTCAAGTTGGTGAACCTGAGAAAGTCCTCACGGCTAATGAGTATTGCGCCTATTTCAGCGAGTTCTGTGCTAACCATTTGACGAGCTTTAATGACTTCTTCTTCCCCGCGTTTGATTTCGCTGAAAAGCCTCCTGGCTGCTTCTTTGTCGCCCATCGCGAAGGCTTCAGCCATTTGCGGAGTTTTCCGGGTGACCTCCAGCACCTTGCGTAGGTTATCTTGACAGATAGTTAACGCCTTGCGCTTAACGCGCTCTTCAGTTTCTGCTGGAAGCACCAAGTCCTAGTTCACGTCCATAACCGTCAGTAAATGTTATATTTTGTAGTATGGGTTGCACTAAAAAAGGTACCCCTTCAAGTCTGCACTAATGTGCCTAAATCCTCAAAGTTAATTCTTCCTTGGAAGTACTTCTGCATGAGTTCAGGGAGGGCGTTGACTTGAGCTCTCACTTGCCGCCACGAGTCTCGGTCGCGTATAGTCACTGTGTCCTTCTCCAGCGTCTCGTAATCTACAGTAATCCCCAGAGGAATGCCTGCTTCGTCTGCGCGCGCGTATCGTCTGCCGATGGATCCTGCCTCATCCAATTCCACAGAAAGGCCTTGCTTGGTCAGTTGCTTCCGCATTTCCTTCGCCTTCGTGTCTAGACCGTCTTTGCTCATCAACGGGTACAAACCAACTTGTATGGGCGCGATGCTTCTTGGGAAGCTCATGAGCACGCGATCCTCTTTTATGCAGTAAGCGTATTCCAAGGCAACATAGAAGAGTCTGTCCGATCCGAAACTCGGCTCCACAACATGCGGAACAAAACGCTTACCCCGCACAATCGCCTTCTGGGTTACAATCTGCACGTGCTCGGGCATCACCTTGTAGTTTTCGACCATAAAGAAACCATCCTTCTTCAAGGCAAGAGCTACGGTTTCAGGATCGGCCTTCGAAAGCAGTTCGCCAACTTTGCCCGCTTCTTTCCTGAAAGCCGGACCCATCTTGGCCATGACGGGTTTGGCAACAGGCTGCTCGGTCTCCACCGGCGTCTTATATTCCTTATAGACGCGCATGTCGACCCCGCTAGCTTTCATGTGTGAGCACAGGTCAAAGTCTGTGCGGTAAGCGTGCCCAGAAACCTCAGTCCACCCGTAGCGGTCAAGCAAAACCTCTTGATCGAAGCTTTGGCTGCTGTAATGGGCTTTTTCCCATGGCAGTTTTTCGATGAACCGCTGCTTCTCCGCGGGAACGCCAATTTCAGCAAGGAGTCTCTTGGCCATGGCCATGAAGAAGACTTGCCATTCGGAACGAACGATTCTCTTGTCAAGAGCTTCGCGAACTGTAAGCATGATGGCTTCTTCGCTATTCTTCAGCCTGGTTTCACCCAGGAGAATTGGCAGAGTCTCGTTTTCGACTTCTTTGAGCAGGTGACAACATGGTTCTTCTGGATCAAAGAAGAACTCCAGGTCGCAGATGGTGAATTCCCGCAGCCTAATTAAGCCCTGTCTGGGCGAGATTTCGTTTCTGAGCGCATGCCCTATTTGGATAACTCCGAATGGGAGTTTCTCACGCGCTGCAGCGTACAGTCGGTTGAATTCAACGAATATGCCCTGTGCAGCTTCGGGTCTGCCGTAGCCGGCAGCACCGCTGTACGGACCAATTGTGGTTACAAACATGGTAAGGAACAACTGTGGGGGCCGAAAGCCGCCGCCGCAATCAGGGCAACGGATGTCGTTCTTCTCAATGGCAGCCTGCACCTCGTCTAAAGGCATTTTCTCCGCCTCAGCGGAAGTGATTTTCGCGCATTCCTCAAGGAGATGGTCGGCGCGGAAGCGTTTGTTGCACTTAACGCATTCTACCATGGGTTCCTTAAAGTGGTCTACGTGTCCTGAGGCTTCGAAAACTTTGCCCGGCGTTATTACGGACGACTCCATCTCGAGAATGCCCGTTTGCTTCACGACCAAATCTCTCAGCTTGTTTTCTATGTTCTGCTTCAAGCGCGTGCCCAGCGGACCATATGCCACGAATCCGCCTGCACCGCCGTAAATTTCATAGGAGTTCCAGTAGAAGCCCCTGCGTCGTGCTAACTCGTTGACGGATGTGAACTTGTCTGTTTTTGCGGCTTCTGCCAATTTCTCATCGATCCTTTTTACTGGTTAATTGCCACTTGCAAATTAAAGCTTGCTAGTAGAAGAAAGTACTTTCAGCACGTCCGTCGTGAATAGTTCTTGAAAATATGTGAAAGGCTCCGAAGAAGGGTCTTACCTTTAGTTTGTAACGCTCTTATTTGCGTTTTCTGCTCAGGCTAAAGCCGACTGCTGCGAGCATATTTGCCGATACGATAACCGAGGCGACTATTAGTAAGTGTTGTCGAGTGTGGTACTTGAGCTGGATGTTGCTTTTGCTATGATTTCTGGAGTTGAGGATGGTGCACGTAGCCTTTTATAGGCAATCACGAATAAGAATGCCAAATAAGGTGGGAAATTGCCCGAAACCAAAGTCGCACTAATAGGCATAGGCAACTGTGCATCAGCTCTAATCCAAGGGCTGCAATACTACGGAATATCAGAGGATGAGAATTTGACGGGGCTCAGGAACCCGGTTTTGGGCAATTTAACTCCCAAAGACATTAAGGTGGTCGCTGCCTTCGATATTGATGAACGTAAAATCGGAAAAGACCTCGCCGAGGCAATTTTCGCCAAGCCAAACAACGCCCCCAAAGTCACAGAAGTTCCGAAAATGGGCGTCACCGTGCAAAAAGGCCCTTTGCTCGACGGCATAGGCAAATTAGCCCAAAGTGTCGTTCAAGTGAGCAAGGCAAAAGACATAGATGTTGCCAAAGCACTCAGAGCGGCAGGTGCAGAAATGGTGATTAACTTGCTTCCCAGTGGTGCCGGAAAGGCTTCGGACTTTTACGCAGAACAAGCGCTAGAAGCCAAATGCGGGTTTGTAAATGCTACGCCGCACTTCATCGCCAGCGACGCGAAGTGGGCCAGAAAATTCGCAGAAGCAGGTCTGCCACTTGTAGGGGACGACCTCATTGACCAAGTGGGCTCAACTGCCCTTCACAAAACGTTGCTGCGTCTTTTATCCGAGAACGGAGTGAAAATTGTCGAAACCTACCAGCTAGACGTTGGCGGTGGCACCGAATCACTAGACACTATGGACAGAACCCGCGACGCGAAACGCACCATCAAAACCGAATCCGTAGCTTCGACGTTACCCTACAAGACTGAAGTCGTGGCCGGCTCAACGGACTACGTGGATTTTCTCCAGAACAAGCGGGACAGCTACTTCTGGATTAGTGGCACCTACTTCTGCAACGCTCCAATGAAGATTGACCTCAAATTCAGCACGGTCGACGCGCCAAACGCTGGCAGTGTGCTCTTTGACGTCATGCGCGCCATGAAACTTGCGCTGAACAAAAAACGGAAAGGCGCAATCGAAGCAATCTGTGCCTACGGTTTTAAGCGTCCGCCCCAGATGCTTACGCTGGAAGCTTCAGAAGAAGCCTTCAAGAAATTCATTGCCCAGAATATGTAAGCACTTTACCTAGCGCTTATCTTGTCCAGCTTTTGGAGAATTCTCCTTTTTACACCGTTCTGCTCGATTTTCTCCTTCATCACGGTAACTGTGTTGACTGGAGTGGGGTCCACGCCTCGAACCAAGGCTAAGTATACGCTCGCAAAGTCACCAAGCAGAATCGTGCTTAGCATTTTCGCAAGGTCACTTTTGCCTTGTGCCCAGACTTCGAACATATTCGACACCGCGGTTTGCATGAGCGCTTTTGTGGTTTCGATACGGCTTCGAATCTCCACGGGTTCCGCGTCATCCCGCAGAAAAACCACTCCGTAGCCTTTCGCGAGACCCTGGGCGCTTTCCCAACCCATCGTCTCGTTGTGGTTAAGCTCGCTGAAGTATTCCCATTTGGCTGGGACCTTCGCGTTTTCGTTAAATTGCTGTTTGTAACGTAGAGCAGCGCCGCGGTAAATGCCAAAACCGTACACCACAGGAACCATACCAAGTAGGTTCAAAGCAAGTTTTTTCGAGAAGTTTTCGTCCGAGGGTCTTGTAGGTTGATTCTCGTCGCTGATATCATGCAACACGTCGAGTGTTTCCGCAAATTCAGCTGAGAAACCTGGAATCAACTTGATCTTCTCCATACACTTAAGCAACGGTACAAACATGTGCGGCATTGCGCCTCGAGGTGGCATTCCAGACTCAACCTGCAGGTAAGGCACACTCAGTTTCTTTGCATATTGAATTAGTTTGCCCCCTGAGCTCAAGCAGAAAATCATGCACTTTCGGTTTAGGGCGTCCACGAAGCTGCTGAGAGTTTCTTCAGTGTCGCCGGAATAGCTTGCTAAGACGACGAGGCTGTTCTTGTCAGCGTAAGCGGGTAGCGTGTATTCTCTGCTAATTTCGATGGGCGCTTTCGCCACGTCGCGCGTGTAGTCTTTCAGGATTTCCCCTCCGATGGCTGAACCACCCATACCCGCGATGACAACGTTTTTCGGCTGTGGGTATTCGAGCTTGAGTTTTTCGGCGTTCCTCGCGGACTCTCTGTAGTTATCCTCGGCTTTTGTGCAGAAAGCCAGCATATTGCTCTTGTCTGTTCGACGCATTTCCGCCATGTCATTTAAGATTTGGTCTGACAATGGTGTTTCCCCCACTGCATTAGTGTCTGCAGGTTTATATTTGATTTTTCACTCTCTATCCCCACGTTCAGGTTCGAAACATGACTGGCAAGCATTTGGCCATCGCCATACCCGCCTCTATAATCGCGGATACGCCTCATCTGCGGGAGAAAACCTCTAAGATCGGCTCAATCGGGCGAGCAGCAGCCATTTTCCGAGTACGCGAAATAATAGTCTACGCCGATACCCCTAAAGCGGACCAGAACTTCGACTTGGAACTGATTGCTGAGTTGCTCAGGTACATAGAGACGCCCCAGTACCTCCGCAAACGCCTGTTCCAAATTAAGCCTGAACTCCAATACGCCGGAATTCTACCGCCTTTGCGAACACCACATCACCCACTGACTGGAAAAATCAGGGACCTACACATAGGAGACTTCCGGGAAGGCATTGCAGTGTCAAAAACTAAAGAAGGGACAATTGTCGACATTGGTTCTGAGCACTCAGCATTTTTGCGCGGAGAAGCCGTCCTAAACAAGCGTTTTACTGTGAAGATTACCAAGCTCAGCGACCACGTCGAAGTCCAAGAGGTTAACCGCGAAGAAATCAACGAGTATTGGGGGTATAACGTCTCGGTCGAGAAGGCAACTCTGTCAAAAATCGCGAAAAGTCGCAACTCCGACCTTACAATCGCCACCTCAAAGTTTGCTACACGACTGCAAGACGCCGTCCAGGCTTTGGCTGCCAGATGGGCAAAGGCGAACCGCATCCTCATTATTTTCGGCGCGCCGACACGGGGTTTGTTTGAAATAGCGAAAGACGAGGGCACAAACCTCAATGACCTCGCAGACTTCGTGCTAAACACCGTGCCAAACCAAGGAACCGAAACCGTGCGTACAGAAGAAGCCCTGCTTGCTACACTTGCAATTTTTAACTTAGAGTTCGGCTCTTCAGACCAAAGCAGCTTCTTTTCTCACAAATAGGAGCGGACCCGTGTTTAGGTCGCCTTCACGATATCCAGAGTGGCGTCCGGCTCTGTCTTTCGCGTTCTCCTCGCTTTCTTCGGGTTGCTCGCTTTTTCTAAAACATGGATAATAGTCAAATTCCATGTAAAAGCCTGGTGCCTAAATGGATAGGTTTAAACCTAACCTCTGCAGGTATTGTGGATGTGCAAAACACAGTTTTGCACCGAATGTAACAGGAAGTGAAAATAGAAATGGGTTATCCACGAGAGATGCACAAGGCAACCTGTGCTGACTGCGGAAAGGAATGTGACGTTCCCTTCAAGCCAGACGGCACCAGACCAGTATACTGCCGAGAGTGCTACGCAAAACGAAGACCACCAAGACGATATTAAGCTATTAAGCTAATATCTTTACTTCGTTCCTAAACATCCAACATTTTCATCTTATTTTTTTGTACCCTTTCATGTTGCCATTACTTTTCAAATACCCATATCTCACGTAAAGAGATAAATGCCCGTTTATGGAGTCTGACCCCATGTACTTCGATGTTCTCATGCCAGCAATACTGTTCTTTGTGACCTTGACAGCCATGTTCTTAGGTCGCAAAGCCGAATCTAAACTGAAAGCCACTGTTGAGCAACGCGAATTCAAAACCCGCGACACCATCATAATGGTGGCTATAATCGCCGTCGCAGTCTCCATAGTCATGTTTGTTCCAAGCATGGCAATCATGGCTCATTTTCCTTTTCAGTTACTCTTCGTTGTTGTTCATGGTTTCCTACGCGTTCTCCGACATGAAAACGAATCGGATGACACTCTACACAGTTGGTTTTATGTTGGCAAGCATCATCGCCGGCGCAGCTGGATTTTTTGGCTTAATTCCCGCGGATCTGAGGGTTTTCGGCACATTGTCGTTTGCCTGTTTTGCGACGCTGGCATTCTTAGCGTTAACATACGCCAAGACAAATCCAACTGCTAAGCCTAAATGGTACGTCGCTGCTTTGTCCCCTATTCTTTTCCTGCTGCTTTTCGCTTTCTTCAGTGGCACCTTCATCTGGTTCCCTTACCTGTTGGACGTCTATGGCATCATCTTCGCCCTACTTATCGTCATGTACATGAACAGCCTGTTCACCTGGAAAACCGTTTTCATCTTTGCCGCTTTTATAACTGCCTTGGACATCGTACTTGTCTGGCTCACAGGCACTATGGTGCAAGCGGCCGAACAAATCTCTGGATTGGGGCTTCCAGTTCTCGTGGCGTTCCCGACTATCCCGACAATCTCGAGTGCACAGGGCATACTCATTATGAGGCTTGGCTTGGGTGACTTTTTCTTTGCAGGCGTTCTTTCATCGCAGACTATGAAGCGGTTCGGCAAAAGAACAGCCATCGCATCGCTAGTAACAATCTGCATTTCATTTGGGCTTTTCGAGATTATCCTGCTTAACAAATCGCTTGCCGCAGCATTACCCGTCCAAGCTTTGCCTGCTACGCTGCCGATTCTGCTGGGATGGCTCCCGATCGTAGCTGTCAAGATGCTGTCTGGACGTGACCAAAAGTCAAAAGGGGAAACGCAGTCTCCGCCAACCGAGCAAAAGAAATAGCCTGCATCAAATATTGAGCTCCCTGCTCCTGACTTTTCCCACATGGAATGCTCTGTTTGCAGGGAAACAAAAGTGGCATTATCGGAAAATAGGTTAAAAATAGGGTTTTGGCGTTTACCCGAACAGGGCGCCTAATCCTTCAAGAGCTGCTTCTTCCTTGGCTTTCTCTTCTTCAGCTTTCTTCTTCTTATCTTCTGGTGGGGCTGCGGCTGGTTTCTGCTCTGCGGCTCCGCCTGCTGCGGCTACTGGAGCGGCTGCCATCATGGTTGGAGCTGCTTTGATTGCTTCATCGATGTTTACTTCGCTGAGAGAAGCAACAAGTGCCTTAACTTGGACTGGGTCAACCGTGACGCCTGCAGCGCTGAGAACTGAGGTAACTGTTTCCTCGTTTATCTGTTTTCCTGCCTTGTGAAGGAGCATTGCTGCGTATATGTTTTCCATACTTTTTCACCTCTCTATTCGGGTATTTTAACCTTCTCAGTTCGCATAGACCTGTTTCTCCACAGTTGTGGCTCAGGATCTCTGCTTAACTGTAAATTCTGATGCGTTATTGCCGTTAGGGAAAAGACCCAATCACTTAAGAACCTTTCGACGCGCAAATTGGAAGGCGTTTGGCTGCGCTTTGAGCTTCACGAGCGAAAAGAAGGAGAATTGCTGGGCAACTCTGGGGGGCTATTTCACCCAGACGGGTACTCCCAATATTTGTGTCCTTCAGATGGACGATTTACGAAACGCGCTGTTTTGTTGCGCATTGAGTCTATGGAGGGAGATGGTTTTGTTTCCCCAAAATCTGGAAAGTCTATCAGAAAAGGCTATAGGCTCCAAAGTCAAAAGTAAGCTGGGATCTGGAGAGAACTTCATTGTCTAAATCTTGGCACTCCCTGGACGTTGAAGAAGCACTAAAAGAGCTATCCACCAACGAAAAAGGCTTAAGCACAGCGGAAGCTCAAAATCGACTAGCAACATATGGCCCCAATGAACTGAAAAAGGAAAAGGGCAAATCACCCATCAAACTTTTCTTGGGACAATTCGCCAACGTTCTAATGGTAATTCTGCTAGTAGCAACCGGACTGTCAATCGTCGTAGGCGAAACGGTTGACGCCATCATCATTCTAGTCATTGTTGTTGCAAGCGCAGTTTTAGGCTTCACGCAGGAGTTCCGAAGCGAAAAAGCAGTTGAAGCTCTTAAGAAGATGACCGCCCCAACAGCTATTGTAATACGCGACGGAAAAGAAAACAAAATTCAAGCCACTGAGCTCATCCCCGGTGACATAATACTTCTCTACACAGGCGATAAGATCCCGGCAGACGGTAGACTGCTCGAGGTTCATAACCTCAAAATTGACGAAGCAGCGTTGACTGGTGAATCTGTTCCAGTTGACAAACACATCAATGAGCTGCCTGAGGAGACCTCGCTTAACGACAAGCGCAACACGGTTTTCACGGGAACCATCGTAGTCTACGGAAGAGCAAAAGCTCTTGTGACGACAACCGGAATGCAAACAGAATTTGGAAAGATCGCCCAGATGGTTCAAGCCGCGCCGGTTGAGCAAACGCCTCTCGAAAAACGAATGGGAAGTGTGGGCAAATGGATAGGTATTCTTAGCCGTAATCGTGGCGGTTAGCGTAGGTGTAGTGGGTATAGTTGTCGAACAACGCCCCATAGTGGACATGATTCTGTGGGCAGTTAGCCTTGCGGTCGCCGCGGTTCCAGAAGCCATGCCTGCCATCGTTACTGGTGCGCTCGCAATCGGCATGTATCGCATGGCTAAGGTGAACACAATTGTCAAACGACTCCCGGCTGTAGAAACCTTGGGAAGCACCAGCGTCATCTGCAGCGATAAGACAGGAACCATGACCAAAGGCGAAATGACAGTCCAGCGCATTTATACCAACAACATCGCCATTAAAATCACAGGTATTGGCTATGTCCCAGAAGGTAAATTCGAAACAGAAAACAAACCAATTACCCCTGATGCCCAACTTAAAGAGCTCCTGAAAATCGCGTCATTATGTAACGATTCAGCGCTCGAAAAAGACGAACAGACTAAGAAATGGACAGTCAAAGGTGACCCAACTGAAGGCGCTCTTACTAGTAGCTGCAGCAAAAGCAGGTATCTCAAAACAGGAACTTGACCAGCAAGAACGACGCGTGGCTGAAGTCCCCTTCAGCAGTGAACGAAAACGCATGACCACGATTCACGATACAGGCAGCAAGAAAATCGCCTACATGAAAGGCGCACCTGAAATTGTTCTTGATAAATGTACGCGAATCCTACTCAACGGCAAAGTCAGACAACTAACTCAAGAACAACGTGTTGAGTTGCACAAAGTCACTGAAGCCATGGCTTTACAGGCACTTAGAAATTTGGGCTTTGCCTACAGAGATCTACCTGACGGCACTTTCACTTTCGACGAAAAGCTCGAAGAGAGCTTCATCTTCGTAGGCATAATAGGCATGATTGACCCACCGCGTAGCGAAGTCAAAGATGCTATAGCTATTTGTAGGCAAGCTGGTATTCGCGTGATTATGATAACTGGAGACCACAAACTCACTGCAACCGCGGTGGCCCGAGAACTTAACCTTCTAGGCGAAGGCGACACCGAAGGCAAAGTACTTACAGGTGCTGAGCTCGAGCAAATGACTGATCAACAGCTTTTTGACCTGGTAGAAAACGTGGTGATTTACGCTCGAGTTGCGCCTGAACATAAAATGCGTATAGTTAAGGCTTGGAAGCAAAAAGATCAAGTTGTAGCTATGACTGGAGACGGCGTAAATGACGCGCCTGCGCTTAAAATGGCTGATATTGGCGTAGCCATGGGTATTACTGGCACTGAAGTTACAAAAGAAGCAGCCTCTATGGTCCTTGCAGATGACAACTTCGCAAGCATTGTGAAAGCTGTCAAAGAAGGGCGCGAAATCTATGATAACATAAAAAAGTACCTGACCTACCTGCTGCAATGCAACATAATGGAAATACTAGTTATGTTCGTAGCCGTAGTCGCCGTGCCAACTTTAGCCAACATATTCACGCCCGGTTCAGACCCGTTAACAATAAGCAGTGCCGCTATAGCATTGACTGCTGTTCAGCTACTTTGGATGAATTTGGTCACGGATGGTTTGCCAGCAATAGCGTTGGGTGTTGATCCGGGCGATCCTGATCTGATGGAGCGCAAGCCACGTAAGCCAAAGGAGAGCATTTTCACTCGGGATGTCAAAGTTTTCTTGACAGCGTCGCCTATAATGACTTCAACTTTGCTGCTTTTGGCATACTTCATTCATCAACCTTGGGTGAGTGAATTCCAGCTGCTGGAAGCTCGAACTCAGCTCTTAACTGCCATGATAATGATTGAATTGGCCATAGCGCTGTCTTCGCGTTCACTGAAATATCCAGTGTTCAAGGTCGGTGTTTTCAAGAACAAGTATCTGTGGTACGCCATACTCTCATCGTTTGCTCTTCAGCTATTCATCTTGTACGTACCAGGCGCTCAAGCTATCTTTGATGTCAATTCACCCGAAGTCATAGATTGGGTCATCGCCTCGCTGTTTGCTGCCATAGTGTTCAGTATGCTGGAAGTTGGCAAGTATGTATCTAGCCGAAGAAAGAACGCCTAGAGGGAGTTCCCTTCCCTTTCTCCAGATTGATTGACTTTTGGAACCAAGAATAGCTTCGCACTGCAGGTTACCGAGGTTTCTATGGCGAATCGGGTTCGACGTGAGCAGTGACGACAGCGTTTTGGAATTTGGCGCGTGTTTCTTTTTCCATTTTCGAAGCAATATCGTGAGCTTCTGCGATGGAGAGGTACTCGGTGAATCCGCAGTCTATGCTGATGTACCGTTTTGCCTCAGCGCCGTAGGTGACGATACGTTTGATGTGCAGATTTGGTCCGACGCCCTTCGCAATGGAGTCCACAATGTTTCTGATTTCTTCCTCGCACAAATCAGCGGCGGCTGAGGCGGCGGTTTTTTCCTTGTATGGCTCCAAGTGAACCGTTACGTGTTCAAGCCGTTTGATACTTTGATGCATTCTCTTCTCGATTTGTTCAGCTATGTCGTGTGCTTTCTTCACAGACAAGACTGGATCCACGCCAGCGTGCAGCGTAATATAGAGCCTGCCTCCAGCGTAAACTGTTGAGATGTCTTCGGCTTCGAAGACGCCTTCAACCATGGCAAGCTGCTCCACAAGTTGCTCTAGCCCCGAGTCGTGTTCAATCGGTTCAATGTGGATGGTCGCGTCAACTGTACCAAAGACTTCCATGAGATGTGTTTCAATGTTCGAAGCGAGCGCATGCGCTTCTTCGAGACTCATCGAATTTGGCACTTGCACGGTGGTCTCCACGAAGACTTTGGAGCCTGCTTTTCGCGTGCGGACATTCAGTGCCTCAACTATGCCTGGTTGGTTCTGAATTACTCCGCGGATTTTCTGCATCATATCCTTGGAAGCAGCGTCGCTGAGCTCGAGTACGCTGCTTTTCACTAGGTTTAGGCTTAGGTAGCTTAGCAATGATCCCAGGATTATGCTTGCTAACGCGTCCGCCCAATAAATTCCCGCCGAAGAAGCCAAAGCGAAGCCTACGAAGGCAATGATTGTGCTGCTCAGATCGGCTATGGCATGGTAGAAGCCAACTTTGAGGGTAGAGCTTTCGATGCTGCCTGCCTTACGGAAGATGACAATTCTGACGAAGTCCATGCAGAAGGTGAAACCGATCGCGGAGAACCCAGCCAACTCAAAGCCCATGTTTACGCCGATTCCAAGAGATAGGCGCACCACTGCTTCGTAGATGACGAGTATAGCTATGCCAATTAGGATTATGCCTCCCACGAGCCCCCCGATTGTTTCGTACTTCTCGTGACCATAAGGGTGTTCCTCATCAGGTGGCTTTAACGCCGCTTTGGTAGCGTAGAAAAGAAGTACACCAGTTAGCGCGTCAAGCATTGCGTGCAATCCGTCGCTTAGGATAGCTAGACTGTTCACAAACAGGCCCAATGTGACTTCGACGATAACCACAGCGGCTATCGTGAAAGCAGACCTCTTGAGAACGTTGAGCTTGTAGGCGTTTTCCTGAGCCTTGTTCATGATAATCGATGGATGCTATCGGCTACTCCGCGAATTTAAGATTTATGGACGCGCAAAAACTGATTGTCTAAGGGCTTGTTGATAACATTCAGAATTTGCTGGCAGCTTAAATAATGGCTAGGCGTTTTTTATCCTCTAAGATGCATCTTTCTGAACGTTTGCGTGGCAAAAACGCCGTTCTCTCAGGCAACTTCCTAATCCTCATCATCACTTGGGTACTAATGTATTCCACCCAGCCTATCCCAGACACCTACAGCAGCCTCTACTATGTTAGCCTTGGAGCATCACCATTTTGGCTATCGGTGATGTTTTTCGTGGGTTCCCTTGCCATCGCCTTCGTCCAGTTTCCTGGCGGCTACCTTGCAGACAAAAACGGGCGCCGATGGCTCATCTCCACGATGTCCTTCGGTTTGGCGTTGGGCTATCTGTTTTTCATTCTAGCGCCTTCTTGGGAATTCATCGCGCTAGGGCATGGTACTCCAGAACTTCTGTTTGCTCTATACACCCGCATTGATGGCAATGATGCTGGATTCGTTGGAGCCAAGCAAGAGAGGAACCGGCCTGAATTTCCAGTCCGTGCTTATGTCGCTAATATCTTTGCCCGCTCCCCTCATTGCCGCCGCGTTGGTTCTCGTTAACGGGGAATATGTTTCACCTCAGTCCGACTTTGGCATGCGCATTGCTTTTACGGTGGTATTGGTGGCATACCTTTTGGCTGCAACTGTCCGCTTGAAACTAAAGGAGACTCTTTCCCCCAATGGCAACGGGGGGCGTCCAAACATATTGCAGGCTTTCCACGACTATCCCAAAGCCGTCCGCGAAAGCTGTCAGGTTTGGAGCAAAGTGCCGAAATCAGCATTCTACTTGTTCCTGACCACAATAGGCATTAATAGCATTGTTGCCGGCTGCCAGATCTTCTTCGTCATCTACGCGACAGAGGTTCTGAAGATTACGGGAGCTCAGTATGCGGTCGTCATGGCTTTAATGTACATGAGCATTGCCATTCCCGGGGTTCTGGCAGGGTTTAAGATGGACGTCGTGGGAAGAAAACGCTTCCTTGTCTTGGGCTATGTGCTGTACATTCCTGCTATGCTGCTTTTTGTGGTTGCGGATTTTTACTTGCTGTTAGCGGCGTTTATACTATTTGGCTTAGGAAACATGCTTCGAGTGAACACTTCGCAGGCCTTGCTGGGGGATCTGGTGCCTCGAGATCTCAGGGGCAAGGCTGTGGGGTTTCTGCATTTCTTTCTATATTTGGCTCAGGCAATTGCGTATCTCGTAGTGGGCGGATTGTACTCGTTCGTGGCCCCTTGGCTGCCGTTTGTGCTTTTAGCTGCCGCGGCAGTTCCGTTTGGGCTGATTGTGGTTTTGAAGGTTTCTGACCCAAGCGTAAGAGAGGTCTGAGGCTGCTGATTCGTGTTTGGTTTTACACGGAGTCTTTAGGTGTTCTTGACGTTTTGGGGTCGCCAATAGGCATGTATAACCATGTTTTGTTCCATGAAGCTATTGTTAAGAGGGGACAAAAACGCAAACCACCGAATTGAACGCCAAAGCCAGACCAACAACCACAAACCCACACGTAGCCTTAGACAAGCAAAACATTAGGTCTGTTCGAACCCGCTGATGAGTACTCATTTCGCGATGTTGTTTTTGCCTCTCACTGTATGCAGAAAAGACGGCAGAAAAATACCATGAAGTCCAATACGGGTCACCCCGCGAGGTTTGCAACTGCCCACCTTAGCACCTTCTTCCGGAACATCATTCCCTCTTCTATACTGGATGCCAAAAAGCTACTGAAGCCGGGTTATTTTACCGATGACCCTCTTTCCCAAAGAATAGAAATTTTAATTAGTCCGCGTTTACGTTTGAAAGCAGCACAACGTGGAAATCGGTTGAGGCAAAATGGCATTGGTTAAGATTCGCGAAATCCTAGATGGCAACTGCTCAGAAAAACCCGTGTCCATACGAGGATGGGTTTACCGCAAACGCGAAGGAAAAGAACTCATATTCCTGCTGGTAAGAGATTGTACAGGCGTAATTCAATGCACTGTGAAGAAAGCCAGCGCAGCCGCTTGGGCGGAAGCTCAGAAGCTGACCATAGAATCATCGTTGATGTTGGATGGTACGGCTAAACCTGATAACCGGGCACCCGGGGGGTTCGAAATCGCGTCGGAAGCAGTTTCAATCATCGGGTTAGCGGATGTTTTTCCTATAGCCAAAGACAAAAGCGAAGAGTTTGTCCGTGATATGAGGCACCTCTGGCTACGCAGTCGCAAGATGAATCTCGTCATGAAGATCCGCGCCCAAGTCCTCGAGTACGCACGCGAGTACTTCAAGAAGACTAAGTTTACTGAGGTTTCTCCGCCGATGTTCATCTCCGCAGCCGTTGAAGGCGGGTCAACGCTCTTTGGGTTAAAGTACTTTGATCAGAACTTGTATCTGACACAGAGCAGCCAGCTTTACCTAGAAATTCTCATCTACGGCCTTGAACAGGTCTATTGTATCGCGCCCTCATTCCGCGCGGAAAAAAGTCGCACAATTCGGCATTTGACTGAGTACTGGCACATGGAGGCGGAGTGGCCGTTTGCGGACATGAAAGACCTCATGTGTTTTGAAGAAGGTTTAATGGAATACATCTGTAAACGCGTGGCGGAAAGTTGCCAAAAAGAATTCTCCGAGCTTGGCGCCAACATAAACAAGCTAAGCGACATCAAAGTGCCATTCCCAAGAATCACTTATGCTGAAGCCATAGAGCGGCTCAGACTCAAGAACCCAGCGTTGAAGTGGGGCGACGACTTAGGCTATGAGGACGAAAAAATCCTCGCAGAAGAATTCGGTAAACCATTCTTCGTGTACGATTACCCCACCGCTATTAAGGCATTCTACTGCAAGACATACCGCGACCGCCCCGAAGTGGCGCTGTCTGTGGACATGATGGTGCCCCGAATCGGAGAAATCAGCACTGGAGGACAACGTGAAGAAGAAAAAGACGCGCTAATCCAGCGTATGAAGGACCAGGGCTTGAAAACTGAGGACTACGAATGGTACCTTGACCTCCGCAAGTACGGTACCGTACCCCATGTTGGTTTCGGCATGGGTGTGGAACGGCTGCTCACATGGATGCTGGATTTGGATAACATAATTGATTCACTCCCGTTCCCGAGAACAACAAGAAGATTCTACCCTTAGAAGGCAGTTTTACCTCTTCTAAGTGTGCCCCGCAAATGATTCCAGTCTCAACTGCTCCCCTGGCAAGCCCAAAGCTGCAACGACCCTCTGCATTGCAGTAACCATTGCGGGCGGTCCACAGGCATAGAAAATGTGGTCTTGGAAGTCTGGGACTTCCTGCTTAATCAAGTCCGCTGTCACGAAGCCCACTTTACCCGTCCAGTTGGGACCAGGTTCGTTGAGAACATAGATCACTCTCAGATTCCTGTTATTCTGCTCAAGGTCTTCCAGCTCTTTTTTGAATGCGATTTCGTTTTCGTTGCGTACGCCGTAGAAGAGTACAATCTTCGTTGGCAATCGATTGTCGGTGCAATATTTTATTATGCTGTAGAAAGGGGTTATGCCAATTCCGCCTGCGAGGAAAAGGATCTTTTCGTATTCGCATTCGCAGGTGAATTTGCCGTAGGGACCGTCTATGCGTGCCCAATCACCTAGTTTAATGGCTCTAAGACGGGTGGAGTATTCGCTTGCGGTGAGTTTCTTGGTGAACTCGATGAATTCGGGGTCTGTGGGACTGCTGGACAGGGTGAAAGTGTGCATGAGCTCTTTGCCGTCGGATTTTATGGTTACCATCATGTATTGCCCTGGCTTGTACCCAAAGCCTTCTGGTCTATGAAACCTGAAGCTGGAGGTATCTGCTGCACGAGCGATAATCTCTTTGACGGATGTTTCAAACTTCATGAACAAGCAACTCAAAATCGCTGTCAAATTAAGTGTTTGCGGGAACCAATTAAAAGCTTCTGCACGGGTGATAGGCGGGGTGGGGCACGCTGACAGAATCAAGGAAGAGAACAAACGCAGAGAGCAGACCGGACCTGCATCGTTTACGCATTCTTCTGAAAAAGGATATGTTGACCTTTCCGAACAAAGCATATAAGAAGAGACAAACGCTCAAAGAAAGACTAAGGGACCTGAGAGCAAAGAAGACTCTCGTGGAACCTTTATGTTTTGGGCGTTACTTTCTCAGCCGCTTTGCCTGAGACTTTCCATTTCCATGTTTGCCTTGCGAATCAGGTCTGCAATTGTGTCTTTGGTAACGATTCCTGCACTCATGGAGAGTGCTGCAGCTTTCTGGTGAGCAACTGACAACAACAACTTTATCGTGTCAGGTGATGGATAAACAATGCCCAACGCTAACGCGAAGGCCTCAGCCTGGTTCTGCTGAAGCATTTTGCGCGTACCCTCAATATCAAGGTGTAGCTGCTGCTCCAATACCATTAAGCCTTCATCGTAAACGGCACGCATCGAAAGGCCAGCTTCAACTGCTTTAATGCCTAGCTTCGAAAGGACACTTGCCAATCGCTCGTTGATGACTTCGCCTTTACGGACAACAAGCGTATCCTTGGCCACCCAAACGCTACCTGACTCTATTCGTGTGGGCAAGCCAACACCGTTAAGCTGGCTAATAATCGGTCCTGGAGGTTGTCCAGTGTTTCCCTGTGGAACAACCACATCCATCGCAGCTATGTCACCGGATTTCGCGGTAGTTTTGACTTTGCCTTTTTCAAGAAGAAGCGCCAATTTGAATGGGTTAAGATTTGTGAACAACAGAACGTTTGACCCCTCAAGAAAAGGCTCAAGCTTCTTGAGGTCTTCTTTTTTAAGATTCTCGATCGCGATTTTCGTCAGCGTGTTCTTGAGGACACGCAAGTAAACCTGACCCTGCAGACTCTTCTTCAGCTCCTGGAGTTGAGGTGCACGAACTTTTTTCAAGCTGGCGATACCAATGGACTTGTACTGGACAAGGATTTCTTTAATCTGGTCTACTTCGCCAGATTTTTCCTCCAACACTAAATGAGACGGCACACTTTTCACACTCTAAATCAAGGTTTAATCTTTATAGGAGTTCCCATGGATGTCTTGATGAAGACGACGTCGATGTTCTTGAGACCTCGCTTCAATTTGCCTTCCAGAACACGTAAAACAGTCTGAATGTTATCCACCAATTCATCATCAGATTGATTCGCCGTTCCAACAGTGGTCTGAATAATTGGCTGGTTGCGCATGCGAACAACAACGGTTTTGCGGTGCTTTGTAATCAAAGATTCAACGTCAGCGGTAGGCGGGATAGGAACGGGCATTTTTCCTCTGGGCCCCAAAACTGGACCCAAAGTCCTACCGACCGTTTGCATCAAAGAGGCTTCAGAAACGAAAACGTCAAAGGCGCTCGCAATTTTACGCAGTTCCTTCTTTTTGCCTGCCAACTCATCGAGATCAGCACGTTCAATAACATTATCAGCATTTGCGCGCCTAGCCTTTCAGAGCCAACTCACCAGAAGCAATGAAGCAAATCTTGTTGGGTTTTGCTGAGGCATGTGGAAGCTCAACGACCTCTGTGATTTTGCCTTCAGGAGCCTTCATGTCGATTTCTTTGATATCCAGAATCAACTCTACCGTCTGGTTAAATTTCTTATCGCCAGATTTAGTCTTTGCTTCCTTAACAGCGTCTAACAGTGTTTTCTTGTCTAATGGCATTTTAAAGCCTCGTGTCAAACTGGATTAGTTTGGGATTATAAATATATTCGCTTGTTGCTCATTCATTGAGTACGTCGTCGAATTTGCCTTCGTCGACTTCCTTCTGAACTTCACGCGGATCTTTGCCTTCAACCGTAATGCCCATGCTTATGCAAGTGCCCATGATTTCTTTGGCTGCACCCTTCAAAGTCTTTGCCAAAAGCTCAGGGCGCTTAATCTTGGCGATGCGCACGATTTGGTCAACATTGACGTCGCCAACTTTTGCGGAGTTGGGTGTGCCAGAGCCTTTCTCTATTTTGAGCTCTGAAACTAGAAGAGCTGAGCTTGTTGGAACGCCAACGGTTACTTCGAAGGTTTTGTCTTCAGTATTCACTGCAACCGTTACTGGAACTTTCATTCCAGCGTAGTCTTTGGTAACCTCGTTGATTTTGTTGACGACTTGCACGATGTTTACGCCTAATGGACCAAGTGCAGGACCTAATGGTGGCCCAGCTGTGGCTTGTCCACCGGCTACGATTAATTCAACAGTCTTGTTTTCTACCATTATTCTTCACTGCTTCTTTTTCCTTTTTCCACGAGTTTAACGTAATCTGAGTGAACTGTGATGGGTAATGTGAATGTTGCTTCCAGTAGCTCCAAGGTAACTTCGCCCTTAGCCTTGTCGATGCGAGTGATTTTCGCACGCATACCTTTGAATGGTCCGCCAGTAATCTCCACCACGTCGTCTTCGCCTAAATCTTCGATGACTGGCTTGCGGACGATGTAGCGTTCAATTTCGGCGAAGCTAACTAAGCCTGGAATTCTGGAACGCACATGCCTCACACCCGCGATTGCTTCTTCCACAAGATGTGGACCATCAGCTTCTATGAACACGTAACCTTTAAGCGTGTCTGGAACAAGGATCGATTTGATTGGTATTTTTTCCATCTCAATTTTGGCAGCCAAGAGCCTAGCTACGTTTCTTTCTTGACCAGTGGTTGTCTTGACAGCGAAAATTTTGGTTTGGAACTGTTCCTCTTTCTTCTCCATAAAACTTGCCTTCTAAGCACCAGGATTGATTGTAGACGCCAATAGTCTGATGACGAAGCCGATTAAGCCAACTGCGCCTATGCCTAAGAGGCTGATTTTTATGGATAGCCATAGCTCTTCTCTGTCTGGTTTTTGTGACAGTTTCAAGGTTCTCGCTGCTTGAGATAGCCAATCGCGTATTCCCATATTGACCGCACACTCAAGATTTCACTTAGATATAATAAAGGTTACGCAGAGGTTTCTAACATTACTATTAAGTTCGGTCATTCACTTTCGCATCTAAAAGAGGGCTTGAGCAATCAATTTTTGTCACATATTCACAGCTAACCTGAAGCATTTTGCAGGCTCCATCCAATATTTTCTGGAACGAATAACATTATGTGCCGAGTCCTCCTCTTCAGTCAGCCAGAAGCGAGTCGTATTGCCTTTTCGATGCCCTAATCTCAGGCTTTTTGTCATGAAGGCTTCTCAGAACCTCATGTAGGTCCTTTAGAAAGTAAGGGAAGCCGCCTGAATTGTACACCCCGCTTGCTCTCATGTAAGGCTTCCCCACCACTCGAGTGAAGCTCTCCGTGTTAGCCCTTCTTTTCGAAGCTTCGCCAAAACTTGCCATAGTTTTGTTCCACTTGCAGTTGCCAGATCGGTTTGCCATCAGCAACCTCGCGATCTGAGGGCGACGGAAAAGGCAGCTCCAGCGCCTCAAAAACACCTCTCTCCTCTGATCCTGAAATCACCGAGCCATTTCTGAGCAAGCCCTGACTATACCTTATCCGCAATCCTTTTGACATGGCAAAGCCTGCAAGCCACATGTTGTGGTCCGCCGAACCCGTCCGAATAAGCAGGTTGATTCCGTAAGTTGATGTCTGGGCACGGTAAAAATCAACCTGGAAAAGACCATTTTGGCATGGCAGAAGGGCTTTAATGACGGCGCTGCCTTGGCAGCTAGGTTTGGCCTTCAGGCGCTTGAGTTCTTCGCTTATCTTTAGCCATTCCGCGTCGCTTCTCGTGACCACCACAAAATCAATGTCATGCACTATTGGTCTTTGTCGCCTGATGCTCCCTGCAACTTCAATTCTTTCGCAGTGAGTAGCCACCGTGGATTTGACCTGGTGGGCTATCCCTTGTGCTTCGCTCAGCTTCAGATCATTTAGAATGGGAGTTTGTTTTTCCGGGAAGAGCGTTGATTGCTTTGTCATTGGCTTCACCATTTTGTCGTCTGCAAGAGTTAAGAGTTGCTCTTGAACTGGGCTAGGTTTTGAGAACATACATCCTTCCAAATCACATCAGACAGTCACTATTTATCTGCCTCATTCTTACTGCCCAGTCCAAAACAATCGACATCACTATGGAATCAAAAAAAACATTGTTGTGCAGACCAATCAGCCCGCCGTGGTACGATTGCAGCATGAACCCAGCATCTCATCAATTGCATCCCTGCTCTCCTCACCTTATAGAGCGTTACGGAAGGCTCCCCGCCGTTCAATCTTCAATTTCAAAGCAATCCGAAACGGAGAGACAGTTCCCGCCCTTGACATGTGCTCGAGAATACTTGCAGTTCCATCTCACCTCACATGCGTAATATGCGAGTGAACGAAATCTTGCTCATCGAGCACTTTGGTGAATAGGTCCTGGATGGCCGCGTTCAAGTTGCCTGCGTAGTAAGGCTTAACGATTCTCTCCGCAAAATCAGCAAGCAAAGAAGCGGGAATACTGTGAAATGTCAAATCAACTAAGAGTTCGGATTCCATTTCCAAGGTCGCTGTTTTCTTTTTCATGCATAATCACCAAGGAATTCGCCTATGATTGAAACGAATAAAAAGGCAAACGCCCAAACGACCAAGGGGCACCTGGGAGAGAGGGACAAGTTAAACTGAAAAGCCAGAAAGAGATAAAAGCCAAAATTGATATTTGGAGGTTCAATCTCTGATCTAATTTTGATCCTGATATCCTCCAGAAAAAGGGAATCAAGAGCTGACGATACGAGTCTCTTCAGTTGGGTTCTCCCTATTTCTCCACAACAGCTTGTTGCGGTCCACTTGAAAACTCGTGTAAACCCAAACAGAGTACACGCATTCAAGATGGAAACATATTCTCCCCCCCCCACAAATTTCAACCGTAGTAATGACCCGTTTTTGGCTCAAGAAAAAGCAGAGTTGACTGGATTTGCTTTGTTAAACCTTCTTTATTGGCAATCCAGATTCATGCAGCATGGTTAAAATGTTTGGTTTGTCTTCGCCTTTAATACCTTTCCAGTCGAGAATTGCACAGTCAACTGTTTCCTGGGTGCGCTCTATGCATTGCCTAAGGATTTGGGAGTCCAGTTTTGCAAGGCCATACTTAGGTATCATATGCCCGAAGGCAGCTTCGCCTCTCAATGCCATCTGAGTGAACGTCTGGTTATAATGCGTTCCGCCAATGCCCAAAACCGCGGTGTTGACTGAGACGCCTTGGGACTGCGCAATGGCTTCCATGGCTGCGTGCGCAACTATTTCTGCCGCTGCCAAATCGCGCCATTGTTTTTCGGAGCTGCCCAATTCCACGAACATAGTCGGGACTCTAAGCGACGGACCATGATGTGTGCATTCATAGGAAACTTGATAGCAAAGTCTACTTTCCTGATTGAGGCGACTTAGCGTTTTGAGTGCGGTTTGCATTGCACAAGCAGGTGAGATTGAAACAGTACATGCCAACCCACCTAGTTCCGCCTCTCCTAGGTTTCCTGGCGTGTGAACGCTCAGTGTAGGTGTCCCGCTTTGGCTGCTATGACGAGAAATGAACACGATTAGCTTTGGATTTGGGAAAAGCTCTGGGAGATCTTGAGCGTTTACTGCCTCTTCTTCAAGCGTGACAAGGGTGACCTTTTGACCATTAACTTTTGCTGTGTAGACCGGGTTTCTTTGGTATTTCTGGTCTGTCTTTTCGAAGGGATACTCCTGGAGGATGCTTTTGGCTACGTTTTTGCCTGCGATGTCACGGTTTGAGTGGACAAGCAGAATCATATTTGGCACTTCCAGACCTAATGGGGCTTTTGGGAAAAAAAGTTTCCCATAAAGCTTAATTCCCAAGCCATAGTTGTCGGATGTGTGTGAGGCTCAAAGCACATGCACCTAATGAACTTCAAAGAAATGTCAGGTCAAGACCTAAACGAGTTGGTTGACGAGGCAATCGAAACAAAGCTCGATCCAGAGAAGTATGTTGAAATTTTAGGGCAGAAGTCTTTGGCTTTGGTATTCCAGAAAACGAGTACGCGCACTCGAGTTTCCTTTGAAGTGGCGATGACTCAGCTTGGCGGGCATGGCTTGTTCATTGACTGGAGAACGACGAATTTGACAATGGCGGACATTGGAGATGAGGTTCAGTATCTTTCCCGCAACGTGGATGGCATAATGGCTCGTATGTTGCATAACTCTGACTTGCAGAAAATGATGCAAGCGTCACACGTTCCAGTCATCAACGGCTGCGATGACATGTATCATCCAAGCCAATGTCTCGCCGACTTAATTACAGTCAAAGAGAAACATGGTAAGCTCAACGGCGCAAAACTCGTTTATATCGGAATCCACAACAACGTCTGCAACTCACTAATAGAGGGATGCACTAAAACAGGCATGAAAATCACAACGGTAACTCCGATTCTTAATGAGGCCTCACGTGACGAAGAACTTTTGGCAGAAGCGAAAAAGACGGGGCTTTGGCGGAGCACTTTGGATGCGAAGAAGGCAGTCAGGGATGCAGATTTCGTTTACACGGACACTTGGATTGATATGGAGTTCTTCACTGACCCAAAGTTTGCAGAGGAAAAAGAGAAGCGCCTTGAAAAGATGATGCCGTACCAAATCAACTCCGAGCTAATCAAAGATAGCAACGCTTACATCATGCATGATATGCCAATTCACAGAGATTACGAAATCAGCTCAGAAGTCATCGAAAACCCTAAATCATTGATTTACGAGCAGGCTGAGAACAGGCTTTACTCGGCGAAAGCGATTCTGCTCAAACTGCTGAAGTAGACAAATTCGCGGTTTTTTTGAAGGGCATTTAGATACTATTCGCGCCTTCACCAAAACAAGGAAAATCAACTTAAGCACAATGCAGCAGTTATCGCAATATCATATTGACGAATTTCTGTGGGTCAAACAACTCGAGATCCTTGTATGTTTGTCCAACGCCAATGAACAGTATCGGCTTCTGCGTCACGTAAGTCACGCTCAACGCTGCTCCTCCCTTTACGTCGGCATCCACTTTCGTCAAAATCGTGGCGTCAATGCCGACGCATTTGTCGAATTCTTCCGCCTGTTCCACAGCATCGTTACCCGCCAAAGAATCTACAGTCAAAATTGCGTAATCGGGCTTAACTACGCGCTTTACCTTGGACAGTTCGTTCATAAGATTCTGGTTGGTCTGCATTCTGCCCGCAGTGTCGATTATTACGATGTTTACGCCATGGGCTTTTGCGTGGCTTACCGCATCGAAGGCAACTGCAGCGGGGTCGGCGCCATACTGGTGCTTAATCATCTTCAGGTTTAGCCGCCTGGCGTGCTCTTCAAGTTGCTCTATGCTGCCCGCTCGGTAAGTATCACTGCCTGCCAAGACGACACTGTATTTCTTGTCTTTGAAGAACTGGGCAACCTTGGCTATAGTGGTGGTTTTGCCTGTGCCGTTTATGCCCACGAAAAGCAGGACCAAAGGCTCCTTTTTCCGGCGTCTTTCTTCTGCTTTGGTTAAAAGGTCGATTTTCTTATCGGTCAGCATGACATCCAAGAGGACTTGGCGCAGGTTGTCTTCAACAATTTTTTTTCGGTCATCAAGCCGTTTTATCTGCACACCCGTCAGGCGCTTTTCGAGTTCTCCGCAGACTTTGTCCGCAACCTGAAAAGCGACGTCATTCTCAGCCAATGTTAGTTTGAATTCTTCAAGAATAGGGCGGAGGTTTTCGGCCTTAAGCTCAGCTGTGGTTACTTTGGTTACTAATCCTTTGAACCCAGACTTGAGCTTTTCAAACATTCCGCTACTGCGTTCCTTCTCTTAACTTTGTAAGAAGGCTTTCCATCCTGTTACGGTCTTGGTTTATACGCTCAGCAATTTGGCTCAGTTGCTGCTGAGCTTGCACACGGGTTTTTTCCAGTTCTTCCAAGCGCTCTTTGACCGCTGCTTTGGCTTCTGGCAAAGTCTTCTGGACGCTGACGCCCGCACCCATGCCGACAACGACTTTGTTAGAATCTGCGAGTTTTACGTTTATGTAGCTGCTTCCGCCGATAGGAACAAGCATTTCAGCGTTTTCCTTCTCTTTCTCTATGCTCTCCAACGTCATGTTCGCATATGATAAGTCGGTTATGCCGGCGTTGAGCATACCTAGACGCTGCTGCAGGGTTTCAGCTGTTTGCTCAAAATACCGCAGCTGCATGTTCAGTTTGCGAACTTCTTCCTCGTCTCTGTTCGCAGTGGCCAAGTTATTGTACCTCAGTTACCATTTTTTTGAGGATTGGGTTCGCTATTTCTTCGGGCGTTACTTCCTCGACCTTTGTGACCTTCATGTGGCACCGTTTCACGCGGTGTCTACTGCCGATTTCAGCGTAAACTCTTTCCTGTGCGTGCTCTGCCTTATCTGCCACGAGTTCCCTGACGAAGTCCGTGACCAAATTTGGCTTGTAAATCTTGCCCGTTACTCTAAAAACTTTCATGCTATTCAACTTCCTGCACAACATCCATTGCGTTCCCTATTATAAACATCTCGGGTCCAGTTGTCATGGAACCAGCGATGGCTGCATGAGAATTTGCGATTAGTCCTGTGCCCACGTAGGGTATCCCGCAGTTCACTGTGCCCACATCCACGGGAACTTTGAAAACGGACTCCAACACCTTCTTTTCTGCCTCTTTGAGCAGTGGATGAGCCAAAACGCCCCTGTTCGTAGCCACCGCCAGCGAACCCACGTAAGTCAGGTCCGCGATGGTGCCAGGAACGACCTCGACGCCTAACGTGTCTTTCACCAGCTTAATCAAGGGCTGCTTCACACGGGGATCAACAAGTGCGCCTTTGTCGTTGGCCAGTACGAGGTTTCCGAAAGCGGTTTTGCGGCTTTCCAGAATCGCAACATTGCCGTCAAAGGAGGCTTTGATTGTGTCTATTTCCTCTTGGCGGGCAAAGGGTGAAAGCACAATGCCGTTGCTGTTTGCGCAGGCTAACGCTCCGGCCAGGAGGGACCCGCCGATTGAGGTGTGGATAAGCTTGGTTTTGAGCCATTCCGCTGTTTTTTCGGCTTTGTCCAGCGGCACCATCTTTGGTATAAGCACAAATTTCTCTGTGGCAAGAGAGTAGACACCTATGCTTGCGCTGCCAATGATGCTAGTTAAGTAAACAGCCAAGAACGATTACCTCTGGACGTAAACTGCAGTTAATGCAGAAGCACGCACATTTAAAGCTCGCTATAGGAAAAAGGCAAAACAAGAATGCAAAATGCATTCCGAAGCAGAGAATTACCTCTGAGAAGCCCAGGATCCAGAGTTCCCCTGATACGTATAGACCGCGATTTTGCCATCTTCAAAGACCTCTCATAAAGCTGGAAGGCACGCTGACCAAACCGTGTCCACCATAGCCTCTTGTCCACCAAACAAGGTACAACTCGCCTCTTACGCCAGAGCTGACAGGCTATTGGGCTAAAATGCTTGTTTTGTGGTAGCCATACAAAAAGCTGAATTATGCTTAAACAAAAAATAAAAACTGTTGGGTGGTCAATCGCCTTCAGCAAGGTGGAGCTTGACATTGCCCTCTTTATCTTTTGCTGCACGCACGCGGATTTTCCGTGGAGGCTTCTCAATTCCTCTGCCCCAGATGCGCTCGTTTACTTCCTTGGTAATAGTTAACGTCGGTGGCTCTTCATCTTCTTCTTCCGCACGGCTGGGAATCTTCATGTGCTTGACAACGTAGGCACGTATCATATGCATGGCTCTCGGAGCTCGTTTGCGAGGCGGCATGATTAAGGCTTTGCCCAGAGGTATCGTGTAGGTTTTCTCTTCTACGATTTCCTCTTCTTCTTTCTTCTTTTTCGGCTTGGCTTCTTCTGCCTTTGCTGCAGCTGGTGTTTCCTCTGCTTTAACTGCTTCCTCAGCTTCGACTTCTTTCTCCATTGTTTCCATGAGGTTTTCTTCTTCGAGCGGCTTCCGCTCGGCTGCTTCCGCTAGTGGTTCTTGAGGAGTTGTTGCTTTACTTGCTACGTCTATCATGTGGCTAGTTCTCCTATGGCTTTATTTTCCCGGTTCTCCAGTTTCTCCGGCGTTTAGGGTTGGTTCTAACCTTGCCGTCTGTCCGCGCAATTACCCATGTTGGAACAGATTCTGTCTCTTTTCCGGCTTTAGCTAGTCGTCTTTTTTTGGCTGCAGGTTTAATTCGCGCCATACGATTTTCAAATCCTTGTTATCTTTATTTCTCGTTTTCCAGACTGAAGCTGGATTAGTATCTGCTTTAGGTGAGCATCCGACAAGGGAATGGGAATTTTCCCCATCTGCGCCAGTTGAATCAACTGCAGCTCCAGCTGCTCCGTGAATTCACGCTTCACCATTTTCAGGTTAGTGAGGCGCTGTCGAGCCTCAGGAGACAAAATCTTCCTGAGGAGTGCTTCTTTTTGTTCGTCTATTTCTTTTTCGGCTTGGGCTTGTTTATGCTCATCTGAACCCCGCTGTTGATATTGGGAAAGCTTTCTTCTGCGGATAGCCTCAAGCTCTTCATCTGACATTTTGCCTATTCGCCTTGATACTTCTTGAGTTCAGGGATGACTTTGACCATTTCTTTCTGCACATCTTGACTTACTTCTTGAAGCGTTTTTCTGCCCTTTGGCGTCAAGGTTCTGCCTTTGGGACGTACGGTTTGAATAAGGTCTGCTGCTTCGAGCTGTTGGAGGATTTTGCGGATGTTGCTTCCGCCTGATTTTGACGCATGGTTCGGCTTCACACTGAAGCCTTTTCTTCCACCGTAGTCAGAACGGAGTTTCTCTAGGCCTATGGGTCCGTGTATGTAGACCTTTCGCAAAACTGACGCAGCTCTGGTATACCACCAGTCAGGGTTTTGAGGCTGCTTTTCAACGTGGCTACCTGTTTTGGAGACCGCTGCCCATGCTGGAGGCTGAATTTGCTCAATGTTTTCCTTCAGGTACTTCGCTAAGCGTTCGATGAACTGGGATGCTGGAACATCGTGAGGAGTTGTCAAGATTCTCGATCTCTTTTAAGTTATTCCTTGCAGTAAAACAAACTTGCCTAATATAAATATTCTCTGGGCAACAATTTTTTCGATTTCGTCAAAAAGAGGCGTTTCCGAGAGGTCGTCGAACACCTGCTACCTTGTACCAGCGTAGAATTGACGCAGGACTATGGCTTGCCAGGTTCCGCAATTGGCTGTTTTTTCTTTCGCCTATAGATTATGAATACGTGCCCTCGAACTTCAACCATCGCTGCGCCGACCTGATCAGCTGTGCGAATAGCTATGGTTTTAGCTGTCTCAGTCACTAAGGCGCTTTTGAGGATGCGGATTTTCACCATCTTCGTGCGTTGCAGTTGATCCTCGACTTGCTTCATCACGGCGGGGGTTAAGCCTTCTTTGCCGACCCATATGGTAGGACCTTCCTCTTTGAGTTCGTGCCTAACGTGACGTTTCATTTTACTCGTTATTTTGTTCAATTCCAGTTTTCCTCTTGAATTTAATTCTTAACGGAATGCGAGTTTGGTTTCCGCAGTTCAGGCATGTTGCGACGATATGCGGTTCCCTTCCTTGGCGGATTCTCACTCGGCTAGTTTCACCCGGCACCAGCAAAATGTTGCATTTCTTGCAGATTCGTCGCTTGTAGTCGGTGGGCAGTCGGAGGCGGGCGGCCATTGCGATTTTTCGGGCGCTTTGGAGGTAGCTTTGGGCGAGCTGAGGGTTTGCTCTGTAAGTGTGCGTTGCCTGTTGGAAGAGGATTTGTAAGCGTTGTTTGGCTATTTGCTTTGCGGTTAAATTCATCGCTGCTTTGCTCCAAGGCAGAGTTGTTGCGGGTATGGCTTGATATGTTTTCCCCCACAGATTAAGCGTTTCTCTTCAAATCAGGAACCTATTCATAGCTCAACCAAGGCAAGGGCGTTTACTGCTTGTATGCTAACCCGTTGAATATGGCTATTGTTTTGTCTTCTTTTAGAACAGTTATGTTGTAGACTCCGAAGGTCTTCCCATCAGAAATTCTCACAGCCTCAGCCGTCAATATGTCGCCTTCACGCGTAGGCCTCAGAAAGTTGATACTTACCTGCACTGCGACGGCTACTTTGTCGCCGTAATTAGAGGCTTCTGCGAAGGCACAATCTGCGAAAGAGAATATGACCCCGCCATGAGTGAAGCCGTGGGCGTTTGTATGTTTCTTAGCGACTTTCATGGTAAGTTTTGCGTAGCCATCTTTGACTTCGACAGGTTGGATACTTAAGATCTCTCGGAAGTGGTCGGTTCCTTTCATGGTTTAGTCTCCCCTTTCGGTTGGAGGTGAATCCTTTGGTAGATTCGGTATACTATGGAGGTGACACCTTTGGGCGCGAATATGACGATTACAACGAGGAACACACCAATACCTAGCAGAGTTAAGGGTGGCCCGACGTTGCTGACGTTGGGGAAAAGTCCCCCCAGCGAATCCTGCAAGAATTTGGTAACTGATTGTAGAGACAAAACGTTTTGGATTGACACAAGTACTATCGCTCCGATTATGGGTCCTTCTATAGTGCTTAATCCGCCTATGACGCTCATTATTAAGGGGGCGAAGGAATTTGTGGGTAGAAAAATCGAGTTATCCACGTACCGCAACGCAGGATTGTAAACGTAAAGTGCACCTGCCAAACCCGCGAGAAAAGTGCTAATGACAAAGGCGTACAGCTTGTACTTGGCGGTATTCACACCAATCATTTTTGCTTCTGCTTCATTTTCCCGAATAGCTTTGAACGCTAGCCCCATGCGTGACTTCATTATGATGAAAATCAACGCAATTGAAGCGACAGCGAAGGCGACTGCGACGTAGTAGAATTCGAAGCCGCTGGCTACGAGTATTGGAGTGCGGAAGCCGTTGATTCCATGCATTACTGAGTCGAACTGGCTGAACAAGCTGACGGCGATAACTGAGAAACCGAAGGTCACCATTGCTAGGAACCAAGCCTTAAGCCTAACGCAGGTTAGGCCTATCAGGAAGCCTATGGTTGCCGAGAAGGCGCCCCCTATGAACAGGGTGATTATCGGCGGAATGTTCATATTGATTGCAGCTAAGGCGGAGACGAATCCGCCTATTCCCAGGAAGACAGCGTGACCAAGTGAGCCTTGCCCAGAGTAAGCCAGCAGATTCCAACTTGAGGCGTAAATCGCGAAGACCACGATTGAGGTTAGGACGGAAAGGAAGAAGGAGCCAGAGTTGAACAGAGGAATGATGGCAACCAGTGCAACTACAGCAGCGGCGAACCATAGTTTTTTTGAGCGCAGGTTCTGCGTAAAGTGGCTTGTTGAGATCATTTTAGTCGCCTTTCTCCCCGAATATTCCTGTTGGCCTAATGACTAGCACCGTGATGAGCAGAGCGAATGCTACTGCGTCAGCCCAGATTCCGCCCAGGAAGAGAGTGGCTGTTTGCTCAGCTACGCCATAGAGGAGTCCGCCAACCACGGCACCAGGCACGCTGCCTAAACCACCAAGAATGATGATAGCAAACGCCTTGATTGTGGGCAATTCTCCCGATAGGTAACTGAAGGGAAGAATTATGCCGTAAAGAGCCCCTGCAGCGCAAGCCAACGCGGCTCCCAACGCGAATGTGAACAGGTACACTCTGCTGACGTCAATGCCCATGAGTTTTGCTGTGACGTTTTTCTGGCTAGTAGCTCGCATAGCGAGTCCTATTTTTGTCTTCTTCACGAGAAGCGACACCCCCACAAGGATAACGACTGTGATGAGCATTGCGGTTAACCTGTCGTATGATATTGAGAGACTGCCCAAGTTCAGGCTCAAGCCGTTAAGCGGGCTAACTATTTGTCTGGATTTATCGCCCCATGCTAGGCACCGCAACGTTCTCAAAAATGTAAATCAAACCCAGACTGATGAAAATCTCGTTAAGCTTTTCGGTACCTAGCACCTTTCGGAAGGTAAGTCGTTCAACGACGATTCCAAGTGCTGCAACCACAACCATTGCCAAGAGAATGGCGATGTAAACATTTAAGCCAACATATGTAGAAAACGTGAAGGTTATGAATGCCCCAATCATGAGTAGTTGTCCGTGGGCGAAGTTGACAAGTTTCATAACGCCGAAAATCAGGTTTAGCCCAGTGGCTAAAAGTATGTAAACGCAACCGATTGCTACACCCCAGATTAGCGTCAAGATAATTGTCGACGAATCTACAGTGACCCCGCCCCATCGAAATATTTAATCCGTCATATTTTCTCATGTTAACTATTTAAAATATACCAAGAACCAGGCTTCATACTAGCTCGGCAAAAACAAAAGAGAAAGAAAGGGAAGAGATTGGCTCTTCTTACTTTTTGCGTTTTCTAAGAACGACAACAACTACTAAGGCAATTACGACTATGACTGCCACGGCAGCGATGATGTATATTGTGGAGTCCGTGTTTGAAGCGTTTGTCATGGAACCGTTTTGGTAGCCTGCGGGCAAAGCAAATTCTGCTTGTTTAATCGTGCCGACTTCAGGCACTGTTGCGGGCCAAACGATGACTGGTCTGCATTCGCCTGCAGATGCGTCCCATTTAAGTTGCTCGATAAAAGTGATTGGGTCTATTTCGTGGTAGTTTGTACCCGTGCTGAACTGGATTTTACCTGTGGCGGTCAGTATCAACATGTCATCAAGGTTCACTTGCTCAATCGCTGCTCTAACGGCCGTCTTGTCCACGGTTCCTGCGCTTTCAATGGCTGCTTTGGCTATGTAGAAAGCGTCGTAGGTATCTGCACCCATCATTCCTGGGACCAGGCCATATGCTGCTCTGAAGCTGCTAACGTATGATTTCATATCTGGTAGATAGTATGGTGGTCCCGCGTAGGGAGCGAATTTCGATTCAAGCAATTGGCCATCTCCGCTTTGTCCCAATAGGCTGTAGAAGACGGGATCTTCATTGTTTTCAACGGCTATATAAACGGTCTTTAGACCAACGTCGTTTAAGCCTTGCTTCACTATTGTCGGTGTGCGGTCCGGGTTGTCCACAACGAAAACTGCATCTGGCTGGGTACCTTTAATTTCAGTCAGTTGCGTCTGGAAATCAGTGGTTGTGGTCGGATACTTTAAGTCAGCCACGACTTCTATGGGCAGATTCTCGTTCTTTATCCAGTATTTGCTCGCTTGTTCTACTCCGATTCCGAAGGCGTCATCACGGTACAGGATTGCCAGTCTGAATGGACGGTCAGCCGCAACCATGGGTTTCATGACTTGGGCAAAGAATTCAACGACTGTCTTGCTATAGTGGTAGGTGGTTGTGCAGTAGTGGAAAACGTAGCTCATGCCTTCCGCGTCGGTGATGGCTTGAGGGTCAGTGGAGTTCAAGCCGCCATAGTTGGCTTGAGGCCCTCTGCGGGTGACAAGCTGATTTGATGCGCCCGTGATGATGTATGGGACCCTGTTTTCTATGGCTACAACTTCGTTTGCGAGGGTGCCTGCGCTGCCGTATCCGCCTATGAGAAGATCAACGTTGTCCACTGTGACTGCTCGCGTTACAGGCGCTACTGCGTTGCCTGGAGCGTCGTCAACGGTGTCAGCCAAGACTATGGTAATGTTGGCTTTTGTTCCCCATGCTGCAACGTACACTCCGCCTGCATCGTTGATTTCTTTGACTGCAAGTTGAGCCGCTCTGTACATGTCTTGCCCCACTGGAGACTTCGAGACAGGAGCAACTAGACCGACAAGGATAGTTCGCCCTTCAGAAGTCTGCGCTTGAACAGACATGGTGCCAATTGAGGTAGATGCTATAAGTAGAGCGATAATCACAGCTAAAAATTTCTTCTGCATTTCAAATGTCCTCTGTTTTTTCTAGGTATATCAACGATAACGGTTTATAAAACTAACTCAAAAGCACGCTCTCGCAGCCCATCTGGAACGCCTGCAGGTTCAGGTTGATGAATTTCTCTTTCAATCTGCTCGCTATGGCTTGCTTGAAGGATTCCTGCTTTATCGGAACCTCTGCCAAGGCAGAAACCGCGCCGAGCAGGATTGTGTTGACGACTAACTGGTTACCCAGTCTGCCTGCTATGCCTGCTCCATCTACCTCGTAAACCCTAAGAGCTTTGTCTCTAATCAGTGTGATGAGATGTTCAAGTTTTAGCGGTTTTTCGGATACTTGGAGCGAGCTAGTGGGAGGTAAATACTTGATGTTGACTATGACAGTTCCGTTTGGCTTAAGCATGTGCAGGACGCGGGCGGTTTCGAGAACTTCAAAGCCAACAATAACGTCGCTTTTGCCGCGTTCTATGAGCGGGCTAAGCACTTTGTCGCCGAGGCGGACATGTGCGCTTATGGAGCCGCCTCGTTGAGCCATTCCGTGAATTTCTGCTTTTGCCACGTCAAAGCCATCCAGCAGCGCAGCTTCGCAGAATATGTCGCTGAGCACGACGACGCCTTGACCGCCTACGCCTGTGAAGATGAGGTCTAGCTTCACTTTTGGTCGCTCTCCTCTATGGCGTTGAAGGGGCAAACCCTCTCACACACGCCGCACCCCGAGCAGAGGGTTTCGTCGATTTCTGCGCGTTGGGTGCCGAGTGAAAGGGCTGGGCAGCCGAAGGCTTTGACGCATACGCCGCATCCGTTGCATGATTCCTGAACTTTGCGGATCGGGCCCTTTTCAATTTTGAGCGGGCAGGCTCTAAGGGAAATTAGGACGGATGGACCTTGGTAATGCAGAATCTCTCTGAGTGTTTGCCTAGTTTCCTCGACGTCATAGGGGTCTATGACGACTACCTTGTCGATGCCAAGGCTTCTGGCGATAGCCTCCATGTTTACAACTCGGGCATCGTCGCCCATGGCGGTTTTCCCCGATTCGGGCGTGGGCTGATTTCCCGTCATTGCTACAGTCCTGTTGTCTAAGATGATCACGCAGACGTTGGCTTTGTTGTAGGCGATATTTAGGAGCCCCGGCATGCCTGCGTGAAAGAATGTTGAGTCGCCGATGACTGCGAAAACCTTGTCCTTCACGCCCGCGTGTGCCATTCCCGCTGCCTGAGAAATGCCTGCGCCCATACAGAGACACGTCTGCACCGCATTGATTGGCGGCAACAGTCCCAGTGTGTAGCAACCTATGTCGCCTGTGACGATTTTGTCGTTGGATCTTCCTCGGAAAGTTAGGGCCGATTCAGGGCAGGCTTCGATGCATTGGGGGTCGCCGTTGCAGGCGTCGCAGACGATGGCTTTCCGCGTTTGCGGATGTAGCGTGACAGCGCCGTATTCACAGGCTTCGATGCACCAGCCGCAACCGTCACATTTGGCTTCGTCCACGGATATGACGTGGGTTTCCTCGGATTGGATGAGAGCTTTCTTGGGGCAAGCATTTACACAGGGCGCATCTTTGCAGGAGCGGCATGTTATAGCAATATTGGATAGCACATCCAGCCTGATTGTGCGAATTCGGCTTTTGGTGGGGTTGAACACTTTTTCTTTTTCTGCGGAGCAGGCGTACTCGCAGACTTGGCAGCCGATGCACTTGTCGGTGTCGCAGCTGATGAACTCGTTAACGGTATTCAGGGCATAGTAGAATGCGCGGTGGGGGCATCCGGGACACAGGACAGGAGGGCGTGGAGGTAAATCCAAGTCCGGTTGCCTTGGAGCGCGCTCGCAGTACCCCAATTTCGCGAAGGCTTCCCGTATCTGGTCAGGGGTGAATTCGCCGATTTCCTCTAACCCGAGCTCACGTTTACCTATAATCTCCACGCCTAGACCCTTGAGGCTGTCTTCCACGTATGGACGGAGCTCTTCAATGACTATTACTTTTTTGAGTTTAGCAGCGAACTTCCTGACGAGAATATTTGGGAAAGGATAGACAAAGCCCAATTTCAACCAGGAAAACTCTGTGGGGTTGAGAAGGCTTTTGGCGTGGTAGAAGCCGATTCCACTACCGATGATGCCGATTTTCTTATTGTTGTCTTCGAGAACGTTGAATTTGGAAACGTTGACTAGAGTCTCTGCCTCCGCCAGCCTTGACTTGAGGATAGCGTGTTGTCGCAGGGCGTTCTGGGGCACCATAACCCATTTGGATCCATCTTTGTCGAACGCTGCTTTGCGCCTTAGGTTCTGGAATTCTTTAACTTGAACTCTGGCTTTTCCGTGGGCGACGCGTGTGGTTAGCCGTACGATTATGGGCAGTTGCAGTTTCTCGCTCAACTCGAAGGCTTCCCGCGTCATTTCAAACGCTTCTTGCGGACTGCCTGCGTCCAGCAGGGGTATGTTGCTGTGGACCGCGAAGTACCGTGTGTCCTGTTCGTTTTGGCTGCTGTGCATGGCAGGGTCGTCGCAGACCGCTATGACTAAGCCACCCAGAACGCCAGTGTAAGCCAGCGTCATAGCTGCGTCTGCTGCCACGTTTAAGCCAACGTGCTTCATAGAAACGATGCTGCGGACTCCCGCCATCGAGGCGCCTACCGCAACTTCCATGGCGACAATTTCGTTTATGCTCCATTCCGCGTAGACGCCAAATTGCTTGGCTACTTCCGCGATGGCTTCTAGGATTTCGGTGGACGGCGTACCCGGATATGCAGCGGCGACTTTGATATTAGCTTCAAGTGCGCCTCGGGCGACAGCCTCATCTCCGTTATATAGCAAGTAACTATTTGGTTTGTCTAGGGCTATTTTTGAAACCATTACCGTTTTTATCCTTCAGATTTTGCCCTTTCGTTTATCAAAGACGTGTTTTGCCTTGCCCTCAGTTCGAGGGATTTCTCCGCATTTACAGACTTCGATGTCTGGATTTAGTCCTGTGACGTTGCTGATCTTGCTCAGGATTCTGCATTTGAGCTGACTCACGTCAAGCACAGCGCTGTTGGAGGCTTCTTCTGTCAACTCAACTTTCACAGAGAACGTGTCGAGCGCGTCTGGTCGATCAACGTAGATCTGGTACTGCGTCGCGAGTTCGGGGAAGCCCATTACAACGTATTCGATTTGACTGGGAAACACGTTTACGCCGCGTATAATGAGCATATCGTCGCTTCTGCCGCTTACCCGCAACATGCGCGCGTGCGTGCGCCTGCAGGGACACATGTCCGTCTCGATAACAGAGATGTCGCGTGTTCTATACCGCAGAAGTGGCATGCCATACTTAGACAGCGGCGTAAAAACTAGTTCACCTTCTTCACCTTCAGGCAATACTTCGCCTGTTTCCGAGTCTATTGTTTCCACGAGGAAGTGGTCCTCCCAGATGTGCAGACCCTTGTGCTCGGGGCATTCGCAGCTGACACCTGGACCAGCCAGTTCCGTCAGACCGTAGATGTCGAAGGCTTTCAAGCCTAACGCGACTTCGATTCGCTCGCGCGTTCGCTCGGACCAGGGCTCAGCGCCAAACATACCGATTCTAAGCTTCAGGTCTTTTTTGGGGTTGATGCCTTCGGCCGCCATAGTTTCGGCGAGATAAATCGCGAAGCTCGGTGTGCAGCATAGAATGGTTGTGCCTAAGTCTTTCATGAGTTTTATTTGCCGCTGGGTCATGCCTCCGCTTGCAGGTATGACTTCGGTTCCGATTTTCTGCGCGCCATAGTGAAAGCCCAATCCGCCTGTAAATAAGCCGTAGCCGTAGGCTATGTGGATTACATCCTCTTTTCTTCCCCCCGCCGTGTAGATTGAGCGTGCCATGACTTCTTGCCAAGCTTTCATGTCAGCTTTTGTGTAGGCGCCAATAATAGGGTTGCCTGTAGTTCCACTAGATGCATGGACTTCGACAATTTTCGCCGAGTCCACAGCAACCAAGCCCATGGGATAGTTGTCGCGCAGATCAGTTTTGACCGTGTAGGGGATTTTTTTAAGGTCGTCAAGTGTTTTTATATTGTCAGGGGCTATTCCTGCAGCTTTGAATTTTCTTTTGTAAAAGCTGCTGTTGTCGTAACAGTGCCTAATGAGTACCTTGAGTTTCTTAAGTTGAAGTTCCCTGAGCTGTTTTCGGGACATCGTTTCTACGGGTTTGTTCCAGTATTTGTCGACCACTTTCTTTCCCTTCCCTGCTAAAGCCCTAGGTAGACTTCCTTGATGTGACTGTTAGACAGCAAGTCTCTGCTTTCGCCTTCTAAAATAATTTTGCCTTCCTCCAGCACATATGCTCTGTCGGCAACTTGAAGGGAGTCGCGGATGTTTTGCTCGACGAGTAGGACGGTTACTCCGTCTTCGTTTATCTTTGTAACGGTATCGAGAACCTTTTCAACGACGATGGGTGCCAAGCCCAGCGAAGGCTCGTCCAGAATCAGCATTTTTGGGTTGGACATGAGGCTTCTGCAAATGACGAGCATTTGTTGTTCTCCGCCACTTAGTGTTTGAGCTAATGCTTTTTCTTTTTTCTTGAGGACTGGGAAGAGCTGGTAGACTTTTTCCTTCAGGTCTTTCACGGTAGCCTTGTCTTTGACCGTGTAGGCGCCCAGACGTAGGTTTTCTTCCACGGTCATCCGCGGGAAAATTTCTCTGCCCTCTGGAATCATTACCAAGCCTTTCTGAACGATCTCGTATGGGGGCAGTCTCTCAATAGGTTCGCCTTTGAATCGCACCGTTCCAACTTTAGCGGGCAGCAGACCCATTATCGTCCTGACAAGGGTTGTTTTGCCCGCTCCGTTGGGACCAATTATGCTAACGATTTCCTTTTCTTCAATTTGGAAGCTTACGTCCCAAAGGATCTGAACCATGCCGTATCCTGAAGATACGTTTTGCAGTTGCAAGCATTTTCTATTCCTCCTCGTCCATGGAGAATTTCTTCCCGAGGTAGACTTTGATGACTTCTGAGTCTCTGCAGACTGTTTGAGGTGTTCCTTCGCAGATTCTTTCTCCGTGATGCAGCACGGTTACGTGGTCGCATAGGTCCATGATTACTTTCATCACGTGTTCAACCATCAGAATGGTTACGCCTTGAGTGCTGATGAGTCTAACCAATGCTATGGCTTCGTCTGTTTCCTTAGGAGTCAAACCTGTAAGGAGTTCGTCCAGCAGAAGCATTTTGGGCGCTGTAGCCAGTGCTCTTGCAAGTTGAACGCGGCGAAGTTCGATTACGTTGAGGTTTTTGCGGGCAGATTGAATTTTTCCTGGGGGATCCCTACGAATTTCAGAAGCTCTTCGGCTTTTTCTGTGGAGCTGATTTTCTGTTTGTATTTGGCTTGTGCGAACTGGACGCTGATAAGTACGTTCTCCAGAGTAGTCATGTCGGGGAATGACTGGACGGTTTGAGAAGTCTTAGTTATGCCTCTCGCACATATGGCGTAGGGAGGCATTTTTGATATGTCCTCGTCGTTGAAGAGAATTTTCCCTTCGTCGGGCTTGTATACGCCACTGATAAGGTTGAGAAGCGTGGATTTTCCTGAGCCGTTAGGCCCAACCAAGCCTGCTATTTGGTTGTCGTTTACTGTTAAGTCTACTTTCTTCAATGCTTGAAGTCCGCCAAACGTTTTTGAAACTTGTATGCATTTCAGCAAGCTAACGGTTCTCCAGCTGAGGACTTTTGAATATACGGGCGGAGAAAATATAAACATTGTTTGAAACTTTCCGAAAAAAGATTATGCATCATTTGAGAACTCCTGCAACAGAAACCGTGCGAGAAGCCCTTTTCAATAAACCTTGGTCGAAACCGACTTGCGACCCAAAATGAGCCCCACTGAAACAGGGGATTAGGCGGTGGAGGAGAGGCACACTGCGCAGACTATCAGGCTGCCTCCAAACGCGTGGTCATAGTCAAAGGCAAAGCATCTAAGAGCAGCTGTTCCGAATGTCGGGTTTCATGCAAAGCATAAATACGATTCACTGTCTAATAGGAAACAGGTGTCAAGATGCCCATACAGCAAGTAAGTGTCTTCCTAGACAACAAGCCAGGATCGCTCTCTGAAGTCATGATGCAACTCGAAAAACTCCAAATTAAAATTTACGCGTTATCCATTGCTGAAGCAGGGGAATATGGAGTTGTCCGAATGATAACCGCGGATCCACAGAAAGCTGCTCATGTACTGGAGGAATCGGACTTCAACTTGGCGAAGGCAAAGAAAAATACGGAAGTCACAGCCATTCTCATAACGGAGAAGAACCCCATTTCAAAAATCACGAAAATTCTGGGAGAAGACGCTGTAAATATCGAATACGCTTATTCTTCGGCGGTACATTTTGAAGGAAAGTTTGCGTTGGTACTTAGACCTAAAGACATCGCAAAGGCAGAGGAAACGCTAAAGAACAACGACGTCACGATATCTGTCGCTCGAGGAAATGAAACAGCACTTCCAATAAATGCTGGGACTTCTAGGAAGAAGTTTCGACTTCCCTCTTTAACCTCTCAAGCGCAGATTCAATTTTGAGAGGCCTGTTCTTCAGGGTTCGCTCCGCCTTTGACGTGTTAAGGGAAGAATCACGTGGTCGCTTCGCTGGTAGAGAAAAGTCCTTTATTGAAGAAGCAACAAAGATAGAAGAATCCATACCGAAAGTCTTGGCGAGAAGTACAGCAAAATTGAGCCTGCTTATTCTCGTTGCGCCGGACAGATGAAAGATGCCAGTCAGTTTTCGCTCTGAGACTTCAAGCGTCATTTCAGCCAGACTCATGTTCAACGTTGGCGAATTCCATTGGTCCGCAAACACTTTTGCTTGTTCTTTCTTTCGGAGTTTTTCCAGCAGCCAAAGAGCGAAATTTACTTTTCCAGCAGCTGAATTCGCGCCATAAATCACGCTTGGTCTCGCAATGCAGTATTGGTTTAGGATGTCTTGTACGTGTTCTTCAGCTTTTAGTTTCGTGTAAGCATAGTAGCTCATTGGACTGGGCAAGTCCGTCTCCTCATAACATCCTTTCTCACCATCGAACACGTAGTCAGTGGAAATGTACAGAAGAAAAGCACCGCAAGTTTTCGCGGCGTTTGCAACGTTGTCTGTGCCTTCAACGTTCACTTTCCAGGCAAGTTTCTTGTTAAGCTCGCATTTGTCCACATCAGTTAACGTTGCAGCATGTACGACAGCGTCGGGTTTTAGCTCGTGGAACTTTGACAACAATTTCTCTCTTTCAGAAACATCCGCTTTGATTGGAATACCGTGTAGAGGCAGATGTTGACTGTAGAAGGAGTAAACCTGATGACCTGTCTTGACCGCTAATTCGGTAAGTTTTGAACCGTACAAGCCGCTAGCGCCGGTGACCAGCAGCTTCATCGAAAACCACTTGTCTTCCAAGGAGTCGCAGATAAGACTGAATCAGTGGCAAACGGCGTCCACCACTTCTCGTGTTCCATGTACCACTTCACAGTGGATTCAAGGGCTTCTTTGAAGCCGAACGTAGGCTTCCAACATAGCTGGGTCCGAAGCTTAGTTGAGTCCAAGCTGTATCTTGTGTCGTGACCTGGACGATCTTCGACAAACGTGATGAGGCTTTCGGGCTTACCCAACAACACGAGGATTCTCTTCACAATTTCTATGTTGGCTATTTCATTTCCAGCGGACACATTATAGACTTCGCCAGCTACACCCTTTTCTAGAACCGTCTCAACGGCTGAGCAGTGATCCAAAACGTAAATCCAGTCGCGAATGTTTGCTCCAGTGCCGTAGATGGGAACAGGCAGGTTTCTTAAGGCCCGGATGATGACTTTGGGTATAAGCTTTTCTGGAAGTTGGTAAAGGCCAAAGTTGTTCGTGCACCGAGTAATCGAGGCGTTTAACTTGTAAGTTTTTTGGTAAGCTAAAACGAACATGTCCGCAGCGGCTTTTGACGCGCTGTAAGGGTTTGAAGGATTAGGTGGGTCTTTCTCAGTGAAAGAACCTGCCTGCGCAGAGCCATACACTTCGTCCGTGGATACTTGAATCATGCGCGCTCGTGGGACGTGTTTCCTGACTGCTTCAAGCACGGTGTAGGTTCCCACTGTGTTGTTTTGCAGAAAAGTGTTCGGGTCCCTGATGCTTCGGTCCACATGGGTTTCCGCGGCGATGTTCACAACTGCGTCCACCTGAGAGATTGCCTTATGCAACAGCTGTGGATTGCAGATGTCGCCTTTTAGAAGGCGGTATCTTGGATTTTCTTCAAGGTCCCGCAGGTTGGCTGGGTTAGAGCCGATGCCCATCTTGTCCACGTTTACTATTTCGTAGTCAGGATGCTTCGCCAACATATATCTGCAGAAGTTGCTTCCGACAAATCCTAATCCGCCGGTGACAAGAAGTCTCATGATTTATCACTTGTGAGGGGGGTAATTCCAGTCCCATGGCTTGCCTGCCCTTGGGTCTGCGTTGTTCCCGTTTATTGATTTAGGAATGATTTTCTGGTCATTCCAAGGTCTGCGTTCTTCGTCTGGTTTTGAGTATTCATACGCGTTAGTGGCGAAATAGAGCAGGATAGCTGGTTCATTGCCCACTGCTTTAAAGCCGTGCCAATAGTTTCCGGGCATGCGCACGGCTTGAAGGTTCTGCTCTGCTGAGATGACTTCGGCTAGTTCGCTCGTCTTGTCATCATAGGCGCAGATTTTTACGGCGCCTTTGAGGACAAAAAAGTAATCCGTTTGCCCGCGTAAGTGTCTGTGCCAAGCGCGGATGATTCCAGGGTAAGTCACTGACAAGTTGGCTTGAGCAGGAGCATCGTTTTCTTGGAAAAGGTCTTTCCAGTCTTTTCGATAAATTTCCGTGAAGGAGCCTCGTTCGTCTGACATGCGTTTTAGGGGTTTGATTATTATGCCTGGCAGCATTGTGGGTTTACGCTCGCTTGTTTCTTAGTGGGAGATGTTATTTAACACTTGTTGGTTCAAGGTTTGGCTGCATTGCATCTAGACGTCCACTTCAGAGTAGTCGCCTATGAGGAGCTTTAAGGTGTTGGCTTTCCGGGTTTTGTTGACTTTGGCGTTTTTGCCGATGAGGCTTTCTTCTAGGCGTTCGACGTTGTTTATTGTGACGTTTTCTAGGATGACGCTGTATTCGAGGTGGCTGTTTTGGATTTGTGATTCGTCGCCTACGCTTGTGTAGGGTCCTATGAAGCTGTTCTCGATTTGTGCGCCTTTGCCTATGATGGCGGGTCCTCTTATGGTGCTGTTTTTGATTGTGGCCTGCTTGTCTATAGTAACGCGGCCTTCAATGATGCTGTTTTCTATTTTGCCTTTGAGGTCGCGTGTTATGTATTCATCCAGGATTTTTGCGTTTGCTGTCAGTATATCGTCTTTTTTTCCTGTGTCCAGCCACCATGAGTTGAGGATTTCTGCTTTTACTTTGAAGCCCTGTTTGACCATTTCTTGTATGGCATCGGTGATTTCTAGTTCTCCTCTCCAACTTGGTTTTATGCGTTCAATTGCTTGGTGGATTTTGTTTGAGAACATGTATATGCCGATTATGGCGAGGCTGCCCACGGGTGTCTTAGGTTTCTCGACTAGACGTATGATGTTACCGTTTTTGTCTAGTTGCGCGATGCCAAATCGTGTGGGGTCTTCGACCTGTTTGAGGATAATGAGGGCGTCGAGATTTTCTTTTAGGAATCTTTCAACAAAGTTTTCTAGGCTTTGTCCCGTGAGGTTGTCGCCTAGACACATGATAAATGCGTCATGTTCAAGAAAAGCTTGTGCCGTTTTGACGGCGTGTGCTAGTCCAAGCGGTTCTTGCGGGATGTAGGTGACATTGAGGTTCCATTGTTTGCCATCTTGGACGTAGTCTTTTACGTTTTGTCCTGTTTCGGGGGCTGTGATTATGCCTGCCTGTGTAATAATCCTAGTTTGTTTGATTTGGTCTAGTACATATCCCAGGATGGGTTTGTTGGCGACTGGGATGAGTTGTTTTGCACACGTGAATGTGAGTGGCCTCAGTCTTGTGCCTTTTCCACCGCTGAGGATGAGGGCTTTCATGTTTTTTGCCTTGTCAGTGTTTGTCTTGTATTGTGGTTTGTTGTTTGTTTTAAGGGTTTGTTTGTTTGTGGGTTTTGGCATGGTGTAACTTTTGGGTTTGTTGTCTGGGTTAGTTTCTTCTATTTTGGGTTTTTGTTGGTACTTTTAGTTGCGCGGCATAGTTCTCGCCTTGACGGGCTGCATGGGTGAGGTGTTGGTCATATTGTGCAATTTCTGGCATGTACTGATTTGCTAAGACATGTTTTTAGGCTAATGCTTGAGTGAAAACAGACATGCAAGCTAAAGTGAAAAAGCAGAACCCACACAAACCACGGCGGCGAGCTCGAATGCTAGAAGATTCCGCCATCACAGCTTTTCCTTGCTTGTTGAAACCAGACATTCTTTGTCTTCAACTTCAGCCAAGGTGAAGCATGATCCAACCTACAAGGAAGACTACAACAATAAACGGCAGCAAAATTATTCGCCGTTTCCTGAATTTTATGACCATAGACAAAAAATTTGTGGCGATTTGGCTAATAAGACTTTCTAACATGGCAACATATCCTTGCCTGCCAGTTTTGCGAGGATATTGCATTACCCAAACTTCTTCGTGGCAAGTTGCCCAAACTCCGCTTCAGCATCATTAGTTACGACGCCTTAGTCTCTCCAATTGTGCGGCTCTTCAATTATACCCGCGAATGAGACGTACAAACAGCTCTTTGGGACTCTGTTATCAAATTCCGTAATATTTCCAATCAAGAACGAACCTTATTAAAACGGTCAACTTAATATGTAAACCCTCAAGGGGAGCGGGGGTATGGCCATTTTGCACCTCCTTAATGCGTCTTGGTCTCCCCTAACCCCTTGATACGTCTCAACCGTAATACAAATTTTATCTTCAGCACTGACACTCAATCAAGTTATTGCAATCATACTTCCAGGTTCTTGGTTTCTGACTGCTCAAAGTCGCCTACTAAGACCAACAAGAAAGAAGCAGGCAAGTCGTTATTTGAATTCTGCGCAAGATACTGGACATCTTGGAGATATGTATTATTCTTTAGTTAGGACCAATCAACGATAGAAGCATATCATGTTTTGTGCATTTTGGAGTAGTTGATTCCATCACCAAAGACTTTGCCGCAGGAATCACGTATACTGGCAAACAAATAATCCATGGAAATCAAACCAAGGTTCCCGTTAATTAAAGGAACTGGTTCAAAGAGGATATTCTTGAGACGGAAAAGAGTTGACAAGAAATGAAGCCCAAAAAAGCCCTGAAAAGTCAAGAGATGAACTAAAGACGATTATGGATTGTCGGTTCATAAACCTTAAAGCTCTTTTTTGCGTATTGCGGATTGGTTAGGTTGTTGGAGAAGAGTCTTGGAGTATCCATTCTCCAGCTAACTCACCTATCTCCACAACCTAAACCTGTATTCTATAAAATTCGAAACCGTCATCAGCTGATTCCGACACGGATAAGCGCCCTTGTTCGCATGCAGAGGAAAAGACTGTTTACAAGGGACCTAATTTCGAAAATCTGTATTTTCTTAATTTCTGGGTTGTTCGTAAGCGAAGCAAGAGATAGGAAACTAGTTTAGTAATACAAGACTGCTGTAACTATCTTTGCAGGCCCATTTGACAAGCTGGGATTTTCCAATCGAATTGTTATCTGCCCAGGGAGAACAGGAAAAGAGACAGTTCCACTTGAACCTACATCAGTTCTGCCACTGTCATAGGAAACACCGTGAGAAACATAAGTCACCTGGATGTAAGTGCTCTCAGTAGTAACCGCTTGGATCGTCAAAGTTACATAACCTGCATAGTCTGTCGTAAAGTCCCATCGGCGGGAAGGCGCGTTGACTGATTCATGGTCAATCCAAACATATGTTTTTTCGAGATTAGTGATTTTGCCTATTTCTGCTATTTGAGAATTTAAGTTGCCAACTTGAAAGACTGTATACATTAGTCCAATGATGAGAATTAAGCACAAGATTCCTGTGCCAATGGCGACGTTCCTGTAAAGAACTACACTCATTTCGACATTCCATCCAATCCCTTTAGCGACATTTGCCTTGGATTTATATAAGACTTTTGAACCTCAATTTCTGATTTGCTTGTTAAGCGAAATACTAAGTATAGATCGTCTTTTCACAAATACGCCCATGTGTTCTAAGCTAGCGGAATTGACACATTTCTTGCTTCTTGTTCTCGAGCGTTTGAAGCAATTAAGGTGATTTCTCAAAAGCGGAACAATCGACTTTTGGCAAAGATCGGGCACAGAACTAAAGAAATATACGAACATACGCCATGACCTCGGCTTTTCATAGCAAATGTTCCAGAAGTATTCGCAGTCCAATCGCAATGAGGATGAGTCCTCCAACAATCTTAATTCGATTTCCAAAAACGCTCCCTAAACCGCACCCAAAGAAGAAGCCAAAAAAAGAAAGCAAAAAAGTAACAAGCCCAATAATCAAAATTGGCTCCAAGATTGATGTTTGAAGAAAAGCAAAACTTAAGCCAACCATCAAAGCGTCAATACTTGTGGCAACAGACAAAGTAGCCACTGAATGGAGCTTGAGAGTCTCTTCTTGTCTAGCGTCTCTTCTTCTTGAATCGTAAATCATTTTCAGCCCAATGAACAATAGAAGACCGAAGGCAATCCAATGGTCAATACCTATTATTACCTCTCTAAAACTGAGACCCACAAAGTATCCTATTGCGGGCATAAACATTTGAAAACCGCCAAAAAATGAAGCAAGCAATAGTGCTGACCTTCGCCTCTCGCGATCAACTACCATTCCCTTAGCAATCGAAACTGCGAAGGCATCCATTGCCAAACCTGATGCAATGAAGACAATTGTGATTAAGTCCATTGACGCACCATAGTTGTTGAATTGCTTAGGATTGACGCCTGACAAAATATAGGCATTGCCTATGAAACACTAAACTCTCACCCCTCACTTATCAATGCATAGCCCATCTTTTGGAATTAAAGGTGTCGAGTTCGAATGCGAAAGAGGCTTTTAGGTTCTTCTTGATAGTAGCAGACTTTCCTCGTTGAATACAAATTCGCGGTTTCTCTCGTTGAAATAAAGTTTCAGGTACTCTTCGGCGTCTTGTGCTCGAAAGGGCAAGTCCTGGACTGAGACCTGTTTCTTCTTCTTGAGCATATCCTCGATGGCTGTCTTTGCGATTGGGTAGTTCAGAAGCAGTTCGTTTTTCACGTTGTATTGCGTAAGGGTCCACAGGCAAGGTTCAACGAATGACAAAGCTGTAGGAAGATACTGCATCATCTGATTTAGCGTGTTCTTTTCTGTGACAGAAATTTTTTCGATAGCCAAAGCCGTCTGTTCCGTCAACGTGATGTTTTTCTCCCAGAAGCTGTCTTCCACCGGTAGTAAAGACTCGATGGATTCTTCCTTCGCTTTGAGCTCCTCATAGAGGATTAAGAGGACGTTTTTAGCTATGCCTATTGAATTCTGAAGAGACTCTTTAAGGATTGGAACGTTCAGGATGTTGATTGTTTTGGATTCGAATGCGGTTTTTATTTCTCCTGCTTTGCCAATTTCTTGAGACATGGATGAATACTTCTCACCCAAAGCTGACTTTAAGAGTGTACTGTTGGCATCCAAAGAGGTAATTAAACTAAGGGACGCTAGAAGGTTATCCATAGAGCACGAAATTTCTGAGCTATACTGTTTTGCCCAGCTTTTAAACGCAATTATGAGCGCTTCGCAGGCAATCCAAGGCGTGGTTTTTTCTGCGAGTTTCTCTTTGGAATAGGATATTGTTCGGCTTTCCTCTGGCAAGGAAGGATCATACATTGATCTTATGACAGCGTAAACCTGTTCAGCGAGCTTACAAACCTCAATTGCCATGAGCCTGCTTGCTGCAAGTAAGGTGCTAATGTATTCGACTCTTGTTTCTGCGAGTTGGTCCTTCTGGAAGTCTATTTTAAGTGGGTTCTTAACGTCGTAGCCTATTTCCTGAAGCTTCTTTGTCCAAGCAGTGTAGGAGTAGTTTAGAGTTAGCTGGTAATGCACCAAAATAACGTTGAGTTCAGGCAATAGAGCGTTGATTCCGTCTGCTATCTCTTTGTCTAGTTCTTTTATTTTCGCTTGAGTCTCGATCAGTTTATATTTTCTACCTTCGGCTTTGAGAATTGATTCGCTGAGTTTTTCTTTGATTATTGTCATCTTGGTTTCTGGTGCGCTGACGTCTACCGGAATGCTTCCTTTGACTTTTCCAAGTAAATCTTCAAAAACATGTAGTTTGTTAATAAGGCCGTTTGCTTTAACTAGAATTATTTGTGTATTCTTCTCAATTTCAGCTTTCTTTTTAGGTATGAAATTGAGCATGGTTGCTGGAACGGCGAAAAGCATGGTTGCTAAGACACCGATAGTCATCTGAGTGGTGTTGAGTTTAGTTGAGAACGCCAAAGTGGTCTGAAGACTATTCAATAGAAGAAAGAACAAAGCGGTGACACCTGCAGCTGTCAAAATTGGAAAGACGGTTTCCGCCCTGAGCACGTTGCTTCGCGTAAGTGATGGCAGGACAAGAGAAACGGCCCAGACTAAACCAGCAACTATGCCTATGAAGAGGACTATTCCAGGAAAAGAGTCAAGATATTGGTTAATTGCTTGACCGACAGTGTGCGCTAGAGTCGGTGGGGTTTCGACAACGTTCCAAAGGATCTTTCCCAAAGTCTGAGAAAAATCGAACAGCCTGAACTGGAACATGCCTGATTGCATTTGCCCAAAAATTGGGGACAATGAGGCGTATATTGGTGGAATGGCAGAGGGGTCATTCCAGTAATCTACTCGGGTAATAGTCAAAATGTGTTGGAAATACTGCATTATCATCAAGGGGACAGAGATTAGAATGTAGTAAGAAAAGGCTAGTCCAGATTGAGTTTTTTTGAAGAGAATGGCAACGGTCAGGAGCAGCGGTATGGCCATGAAGTAGGTTGTATCGAAGAAAAGCAGCGTTGCAGCTATGATGCCTAAGTTGATTCCTACAGCGTCTTCATAGTGGCGAAAACGAATTGGCAACGCCACAAAGAAGAAGATGAGCAGGCAGATGAAGAGGACTCTGATTTCTATTGGTCCCAACATTCCTATAAAATCAATTAATGACAGATGATACAGTATGCCCAGCACAATAGGTATAGACCCCAAAGACATGCCAGCCGCAGGATTAACATAGACCAAAAATGCAACTAAAACTGCGACCAAAATAGGCAAAGGTTGAGGAAAAAGAGGAACAAACGAAAAGGCCAGCATCATGCTAATCAAAGTGAGAAAGAATGCGATATTTCGCATTCCTCTTCCCTCTTTGGCTAGATCATCTTTCTCTTTCTGCATTCGCCTCTTGAACGAAGAAACAGGACCCTTCCTAACGGATTCAATCAGCGACTTTCGCCTTACCGATTTTAGGCGGTCTTTTAGTTTCTCTATCCTGGAGACCAAAGCGAATCTTCTAAAACTTTATTTGCGCCGTTTGGTCTTAAAGCTTTATCGTGAGTTAGCCAGCATGTCCGCAGAAAAAAAAATCATCGACATCAAAGACAGCATAAAAAGGCATGTTGCCATGTTGAGACCGTTCTTCCCAAAACGGGCCGTTATTTCTATAGGCAACTATGCCTCAGATTTACTTCATGAAAGCCCGGTTTTTGTCGACAAAACCGGAGAATTCATTCTCTTCATAAGAAAAGAAAACCAAAACGTTTCCAGGAAGTTCCCAGGGGGAGAAGAAATCAATTTTGTTGACATTGACGAAAAAGCTGACACCCACTACTGGTTTAATGTTCAAAGATATGTTTCAGAAAACGACGATATAGTTGAAAAGTTGAAGAGAAAGCCAATAGAAGAACTTAACGGCGCTGTCTTGGTGGCGTCTACGGGTGAAGGCGTGGGCAGCGCACTGTTACCGGAGCTCATTTCACGATTTAATGAGGGAAACGTCAACGCCGTTGCTTTTGCAGTTTTGCCTTCCAATCTTCAGCCTGCGGATGCACAATTTAATGCCCTGTGGTCCATGGCGGCCTGTAGCCAGAATGGGTTTACTCAGATCCTCATCGATCGAGATGCTTTGGAGAGCTACGTGGGAGTGAACCGAAAAGGGGAAATTTTGAAGGGCAGCTCTGTTTTCAACTATATAATGGAGATTGCGTTAAGCAATGATTCATTTGTGCAGGAATTTTGCGAGTTGACAAAGTCGTTCCATCTTAAGATGTTCACGGTTCTTTCAGCTACAGGAGCTAGCCTAAAGGTCTACGGTTCAATAAGAAACGTACTTGACGCAGCGCTTCTGAGACCACTTGGCTTGTTTGATTTATCAACGGCCTCAATGCTTTATGTGGTTGTTCGTGTGCCGCTCAGACTAAAAGATAAGTTTTCACGTGGAAAGATTGAGCTTGCCGTTGACGAATGGTTTAAGGAGAAGACCAGTCTGAAAGCTGCTTTTTTGAGCGAGCCGATTTATGTTGATGATGGAAGTGACCGGTTGGACATAGTGATGTTTGTCGGCGGTTTCGATTTGGCGAACAGAGTTGCAACTTTGAATGGAAAGGCAAAAGAAATAATAGCTTACTCCGCCAAAAACGGTTTTGTGAAAGAAAAAGAGTGGAAAGAGCTCATTAGTCACTTAGTCAATTGAGCGTCTATTCCTTTTCTGTGGTTGAAACAAGCTTCTTTTCTGTTTTGTGATTGTTGTGGTTCAGGTCGTTGATTAAGGGCACGGCTGCTACTCCATGTTCGATTAAGTATGAGCGGCTTAGGTGCTTTTCGAAGTTGTTGGACTTGCTGTATAGGAGCTTCATTTCGTCGAAGGCTTCCATGTCTTCAGGTTTGCCTCTTCCGGCTACCACGAGGATTCTAGTGGTCCATTCGTCCCGGCTGTCCATGACGCGCACTGTTATGGTTCTGGAGACTTCGCTGGTTACGTAGCCTGCCAATGATGTATAAACTTCCTGGGTTAAGTCTTCGCTCCATAGATCTTCAGGCGTTGAAATGGTGACCCAGATGTAGTCTGTTCTATATGTAGGCTTGAATCCCATAACGCTGGGTGTCTTGAATACGCGAATGAGGCTTTTCATGTAGTCCCTAAAGTGCGCCATGTCCATTACTTGTTTGAGGATTACTTTCTTGGTCAACGTGTCCTCTTGGTCCATTAGAATCTTGAAGATTATCTTCATCTGTTCAGCTTCAGTCAATTCGGTGGATCGTTCAAAGTATTTTCTTGGCTGAATAATCTCTGAAATCTTGTCATTGTACTCCTCCGTGATGTCGGCGATTTTGTTTAATGTCTTTCGGTAGGAGGACACAGGATCTATTTTGGCGGCAAGAGTGTCGTAAAGAGAAACCACCTGATCCATCTGGTTAACAGCGTCTATCCCTAAAGCTTCCTCTTGTTCTAGCCTTTTCAAGTCTCGCTCAATGTTTGTGCGCTGCTCCTTGGCGTATTTCTTAGAACTGAACATCTTTTTCAGATCGCGTTCAACCCGTTTCTTGTCGAATTCCTTACGCTTTTTGTTCTCTTGAACCATGAGGAGCTCGTTTTCAACGTCGGCCTTCTTGCGGATGAATATGGATTTAACATCATTCACGTATGTCAAGTGCTCATCAATCATTTTCACTTCATCAGCTGGCGTTCGTAGCATCAACTGCATCATAAGGTACAATGTAGAGAGTTCAGAGCGGATGTTCCGCAGTTCGGCCAGTTCTGGCTCGGATTCAGGCAAGACTTCGTAGAAACTAATTACTGCTTCTGCTAGGTACCGGCTTTCATCGTAGAACTTCAACGTGCCAAGAGATTTTTCGGTCATGTCCGCGAGATTCATGAAATCTTCCAGAAGCTTCTTCTGCCGCAATGTGAAGATTTGGCTGCTTGGAATTAGGTGCTTCAGTCTTTCAAAGATGGTCGCTTTCTTGGCTGAGAAGTCTAAATGCGTCTTGGAAAGGGTTTCAAGTATAGCCTGAAGATTGTCAATTTTGCGTGAGCCTTCTTTGCGCAGTGTGAGGTTTACAATGGTTTCCTCTATGGGTCCAGTTTTTGACATTAGCTTTATTGTTGAGAGGAATTTCATGAGTTCGTTTAGCCATGTCTCAACTTGGTCTTCGATGGCTCTAACATGCAATACGAAATCCTCTTCGAGTTTTGGATTGCCATAGACGACTGCCTTGGTTTTGCTATCGAATTCTTCTTCGACGAAGTCGCCTACTTTTATGAGGTACTTTTTGTAGAGTTCCCTAATGTCCGCGTTGGTCTGCAAAAGGATGTCGTGGACGGCGTCCATCACGATTAATTTTTCTTTGCGAAGTTCATGGAGCATTTCCAGTCTTTCAAAGTACAGTTTGAGAGCAAAAATGTACTCCTCAACTGGGTACATCACTTTGATCGAGCCTAGTGTGTGAACAAAGTTGTCCGTTAAGCCTACTTCGGTTCCTATGCCGCCCATTAGGTCTGCTAAGTCAAAGTCCATCATAACATAGAGCATATCGACGACCATTTCATCCATTTCGCGTCGAGCACTAACTATGTTTCCGACTTTGGAGTATGCGGGTAACAAGGGCAAGTAAATTAGTGCGTTCAGGGGGTTTCGGTAGCATTCTCCGAATGTATTTGTTACATACTCGTTATGATCCTTATTGAGGAGTAGCGTTAGTTCATTCATTGCTGTGAATGCTGAGCATCCCTTTGCAGGAGGGTCATCTCCGCCGCAGGGGGAAATCACGAAAGCGATTATTGGCACACTTGAACCCAAAACCTTTCTCAAGTGCCTTGCAAAGTCGAAGAATACGCCGCTTCCTGTGCCGCCGCCCAGGCCATAAACAAGAATGACTGTTGGGGTAACAATGGACGATAGAGCTTGTTCCTTGAATGTAGTTATGGCGTTGCGCACTATGCCGAGTTGATAGTAGTTCAGGGCGTAAATTGCCTTAGCCAAAGCGCGCCTCCTGCCTGCACCACCTGCCATCGGAGGGATTGCCATTGTTGATGTCAGCCATGGGTCAAAGTCATCTATTTTGGCGCCTTCATTTTTCAGGTATTCGTTGTATTTCTGGTTGACGAAGTCAAACATGGTTTCAGCGGTTGGGAACTTGATAGATTGAGCAACCAACCGCAAGCGTTCTTTGGGAATTCCTGCTTTAACCATGGCTTTCATTATTTTCTCGTTAGTTTCCTGCAGTGCTCTGATTTCGGGGTCAGCTATGTCTATTGCCAAAAGGGAGACTCGGGAAATGTCGCTTTGTAGCAGCGTCAGGGTTTTCTTGCTGTTGAGGAACGCCTCCACTATGTTCGTTCCAGCAGAGCCGAGTCCGATAACCTGCACTGTGTTTTGGTAGGGTCTCGTGGTGATTACGCCCCAACTAGACTTTTCAGCCTATCCTTAACGCTTTCCAAGTTGACGGTGAGGTTCTTGTCAATCTTCGCTGCCCTGAGGGTTAGTCCTTCGAGGTCTTTTATCTGATCTTCGATGACGAGTTTGTCGTAGTTGAGTTTTCCCCTTGTCCGCACAAACATGAAGCCAATGAGAACGACGACGACTATCAAACCGATTAATGCGGGCAAGAACAGAATTGACTCTAAAGGAGTGTTTGTGGAGGTTGGGGTAGAGGAGCTTTGAATGCTTGAAAGCTGAGAGAGTGTGGCGATTCCGTTGTCAACTAACCCTTGGCCGGCTTGGGATTGGGCGTTGCTTACGACGCTCTCAAAAAGCGCAATATAGGCAGGGTCAACACCGTTGTTTCTCATAGTCTGTACTGAGCTCTGGGCATTCGCGAATAATGTGTCGAACTGGTCTATCTTGGCGTCGACAATGCTGACGCCGATTTTGTCTAACTGGTTACCCACAGGATCGGTTAATGTTATGAGGGCTTGGTCAACTTTTTTGTCTATAATTATGCCCCCTGCCTGAGTCTGCGTTATCCCTGCAGAAATTGAACCGTAACAGGACATTGTTAGAGTCCCCGTCATCTGATTGAATGAAACAGTCTGCTGGTTTGGATTGTAGGTGGAACCAGAAAGGCCTGCGTAGGTTTTTGTTTGCAGTTCCCAGAATGTGCCTTGCACACCTGAGTGAGACATGCTGGTTGAAATCTGCAGGTTGGTGTTTGGACTTGTCGTGGCAATTTTAATCGTGAACGTGACGTTTAGTTCTGCACCTGCGAGAATCGGTGCATTCGTGATGTTCTGCCCTGTTGTGAAATCTACCTGCTTTAGGATTTGACCGGTTTTCAGTTCGGTTATTGTGTAGTTGGTTATCCATTGGCTGCTGACTTGCGCGGATGCAGGTGCCATGGACAACATAGTTACTAACAGGAATAGGGTTACTAATGGTATAGCTGATAGTTTACGCTTCATCTTTACTCCCCTAAAGGATTTTTCTTACAAGCTGTGAGCATATAACTTTTGTGTCAATTACGTTCAATGGAGCTCTCAAAGCATGGGTGGAACCCATATGTTCAGCGCGATTCGGATAGTTTTAGCTGACTTTTGAAGACTCCCCTTGCTTCTTCGACAAAAGACTTCTTTCCATGTTCGGCGACGAGCCTATTCACCGAGCGGAGGATTTCATTGACGCTAATCTGTATGCCTTCTTTCTTGGAGAGACTATCCAGCAAAGAGGTAAATTGATTGACTTCATCTCCAATTTTTTCGTCACCAACCACCGAGCCCAAGACGATGTCGTTCAGCAAAAAGTATGAGAGAACAGTCGGTTCATGACTTAGGCTGTTCAGAGATTGCTGTGGTTCACCAGTCGAAGATTTCCCTTCGAAGTTACGGTAGACAGACTCCAAGAGTCTGAGGCACTCGCTTCTAACTTGTTCCACATCGTGATCGTTGACTGCCAAGGAGAGCCTAAATAGGTCCAAGTCCGCAAAAGCTGGTTGTTCGTGAACGTTTTTTAGGGCTTCTATGAAATGCGTCAAGTGACCGCTCAGGCGGGTCCAATCCACGCGCCCGTGTAGGCTGAGGAGAATATCAAACATTGAATCAACAACTGCTAGCGTCTCGTCCACCTTGCCGGTTTCTTTCCTGCTGGCTTCCTTCTCGGATTGGCTAATTACGACTTGCTCTGGAGATAGTTCATCTCGAAGTTTTAATAGTTGATTGGTTTTTTCAAAAATAGATTGCGCCAAGTTTGCGTCTTCAACAATAAATCTTTCCGTGATGTCGTTCCATTCGACAGCTAGCTCGTTGTTCTCTAAGGTAACTGATGCAATTTCCGTTAAGGGTATCGTCTTAACGAGTTCCCCTCGTTTTAGAAGGCCTCCCTTCGCTAAGTAAAACTTCAATGTTCCCTCGAGGCATTCTATTTGGCCTTTTCCGAAGTTCCTCAAGTACGCTTTTGAGGTGGATTTCGCTAACCTGGCTTTGCGGAATCGTTCCTTCAGCGTTTTACGTGGTTTTGGCTTGGTCATCTTTCTTTTCCTGTGCGGGTTGTTCTTTTCCAATTTTTTCCCAAGTAGCTATGGCGCGGTCCGTCTCAAAACCTGCAAACCCTATGAGGACTTCTACCAAGGTCACACCAGCGACTATTAGGCTGGCTGAAGCTAATCCCATGGTGTCGTACAGGTAGAAAAACACAATTATTCCAGAGACCAAAATACACAGAGCGTATACGAATTCGATGTCTTCTCTCCAGTTAACCATCCTCATCCCCGAGTCGAAAGTTGCGCTACCTGTTGAATATGGCTATTACTATTTGTTGAAGAGAATAAAAAGCTAACATAGAAATGGAAATGGCACTATCCCCTACCTGAGTCTCCTCTTGCAGGATGGGCAGATACTGTAGTCAGCTTTGACGAGTTGTTTGCAGTGAGGGCACGTCTTCAGATTGGCTGTTGGGAGGCTGTATCTTTTGGGCTGATTGTAAGACGCTGCCATAGTAGACCTTCTTGCCGCTACGCCATAACTGGAGATCCTATTGTAACTCGTAGGTTGATTGTACCCTGTGGTTCGATTTTGACCGTATTGGGAGGTTGGGTAGTATTTTGTTGATGGAGAAGGCGTCTTTGGAGGCATCTTTGGTTGGTAAAGTGGGCGCTCTTCGTCAAGCAACGTTTCCTGCTTGCCGCGCCTTCTGCGAATTAGCATTATTGGGACGATTATGACGGCGGAGACAGCGATTGCAATTATGGCAATTGCTGTCGGAGACCAAAAAGAATTTTCGTCTTGTGTGCTTCCCGAGTTTTGCCCTATCCCTGTGGCGGAGCCTGCTTGAGTCACAGTAAATTGTGCAGATGCATATTTGCCTTGGGCGTCTGAAGCTGAAACGCCGTATGTACCCGCGGATACGAATGGAACCTTGAAAGACGAGGATATTAGTCCAGAGCCATCTGCTGTTGCGCCCGCGACATATGTTGTACCGAAGTTGATGCTTACTGAGACACCTGAGTTGAATCCAGATCCTGAAACGCTGACACCTGTGCCTGCTGATCCTATTGTGGAACTGAGTGTTATTGATGCTGTCGTCTGAATTCCTGAAGAAGGCGAATTGGACGGAGAGGAGGTGGAGCCTTTTTGAGTTACAGTGAATGTGGCAGTTGCGCGATTTCCTGCTGAATCGGTAGCAACCACGGCATACGCACCTGTTGGCACACTTGGAATGATGAACCCACCATTTATTCGACCAAACATGCCTGTGCTGGTCCTTGAAACGTCTTTAGAGTTGAAGCTAATGGTCACCGCACCTGATGCGAAACCTACGCCATAAACGCGTGCAGCTGTGCCAGGTGGACCTTGAGTGGGAGTCAAATCTATAACTAAGTCACTTGCCTTTGCGATAGGAATCAGAGTGAACGCAGAAAACATTATACCTAGAACAAGAAGCGCAAGGGCTGCTTTGTCGGAATTTTGCATCATGTCGCCAAAATGTTTTTTCACTTTCCCCCACCGCTTGTAGGTGGCACCTCTGCGAATATAAGATTTTGCAAAGCCCATCGGGCTTTACACGCTGAACTAGAAAGACCAAGAGGAGACCGTCGAATTGTATGCCCTAATTTGAGTCATTTGAGAACCAAAGACGAATCTCTATTCTTCATCTCTCCATGGTTAGAATTACGCGCTTTCAGAATCTGACGCCTCAGTTGACACAGGTCGTCTAATAGTTCCCGTTATCGTCTCGTGCTCATTGCTGACCTGTTTTGGAGAAGGATAATTTGAAAATCTTTTTAACGTAAGACCTCGATAGGTTCAAACCGTAACCTATCCACCCTGTGCAGGAAAGAGGCTCATTTGAAAGTTAAATCGGCTGTACTCGTAACCTTAATTGCAGTCTGCCTGTTTTCTTACTTTTTGTACTCCGCTTACTGGCTAGCAAAAACCATCCCTTGGATTGTAGGCATCACCTTGAACCCTCAGGGATTTTCTCCTCCCACTGGGCTCTTGTTTTCTAACGCCGAAAGCCTCACCTCAGCTTACATCATGGAGTACACAGGCTTCCTTGGTCTAATCATCCGCGTCGCGGGCGCTTCTTGCGCTCTAGCAGCATTCTATCTGATTGCCAAAGACGGGTTGAGCTCTTTTCCCAAGCACCGTAACAAAATCACAGCCGCTCTTTTGTTAAACGGAGTCTACTTCCTAACTTCCATTCCTGCAGTGTATTTCCTTCTAAATTACTCTGCGCTCCCCACCATCTCAAATAGGCTCCTTTCCCTGTCAATAATCACGCAAATAGGACTCGTTTCGACTTTCCTAATGTTTCTCGCTCTGAAAACTCGGAGGAACGATTTCAATACCGATTCCCCGTCACTTTGGAAATGGGTTGCCTACGCTTCAATGGCCTATGTGTTCGCTATCTGGATAACCTACATGTCTAAGTGGACTGAGATGATGGCTGTGGACCCATATTTGTTCTCGGCTCTTTCCGCGCGAATAGTGGGTTTTTTGAACACCACAATTGTGCAATCGCTAGCCGTGTTCTTCGCAATAGCTGCCATGGCTAGCATCTATCTAAAGAAGATAAATCACAAGACTTCCTTGCTTTGGGGGTTCTCTGTTCTTTTCCTAAGCCTACACACGATCATCTACACATTTTACTGCGCCAGTGTTGGAATCACACGCTTCATAATATTCGGTGAACTATGGCAAATTCCCTTAATTGCAGTAGGAGCGTATCTAATTTATGACAGCTTTTTTTTGTAGACAGAAACGCGAAAACCGAGCCTAAGTCGGAGAAGCACTAAGGTAATCGATAGCTTCAAAGAATTCTAGCTGTGCATTTGCTTGGAATCCCTGTGAAGCGGGCCTCGCCTCATACTCTGAGGAAGGCCATTATTCTTTCGATAAGACGCAGAAACACGTTTACAACTACCCCAACCGGGCCTAGAGCGCTGACCATGCCGCGAATGTTGCCTATGTCTGCTCTTGTCAACGTGCGGGTCATAAGTACGATTGGCACAAGGATGAGGAGGAAAACCACAACGCCGATTACGAGGCGGATTGGGCTTGAGAAGGTCATCTGCGCGACTACAAGGTAAGTTAACGCCGCCGTGACTGCAGATGATAGGAGAATTTTTGCTGTTGAAATCCAGTCCACGCTGACACCAAAGCGTCTATTTGTGAAAATTAGCGCCCCAAATATGCTTGGCAGTCCAACCATCAATGTCGTCGCTATTAATCCGATTACGCCGAAGTTCATTATTAGCACGTACCCCATCGGGAATCCGACTGCCGCCGTCAAAATGGTCAAGTACAGGTTAACCTTCGTGTATCCCTGACCGTTGATGAGGTTCCCCGTACTTAGGCTTCCGAAAGCTGTGTACATATACGTAATTGAAAGCAGTGCTAGAAAAAGAGGCGCTGAAGCGTAAGTGTTGCCAAAAAGGGTAGACACGGCAGGTTCAGATAGGCAAATTATTATGGCGGCTACTGGAACTACGAGGAGTGAGGCATATTTTATTGAGAATTGGAATACATTTTTGAGGGTCTCTCTGTCTTTTTTGGGGTCTAGTTTGGAGAACGCAGGAAATAGCATAGTTGTAATGGGTGTGGCGAAGAAGCTTATGAGGACCGAAAAGCTTACAGCTACACCGTAGTTGCCGATGATAATGTTGTCTGTAGCGTAATATATGGGCAAAAGGAATGAATAGAACTGGGTTTGAAAGCCCCCGATGATGGCTGCTATTGAGATAGGGACACCGTATTGAAGCATAGAGCTAATGTACGCTCTTATCTCCAGCTTGTTAGTGTACGGTTTTGGGAGCGACTTGTATACGTATCCGACAAGAGCAACGCCAATTGCCCCTGCGACAAGATACCCTACCGTGTAGCCCACGGTAGCACCCAGTGTTCCCAGTCCTAGAACAACAAGTCCGATTATAATCAGGGTTTTGATTATGGATTGGGAAATTAGCATGATGCTGTTTAGCTCCATGCGTTCTATGCCCGTGAAAGCCGCCGTAGCAGCGTTAACTAGCCCGCCAGCGAGGATGGAGAAAGAGGCAATTTGAATGAGCGGAGCGATTGCCGGACGGTTCCAAAGAGTTGTTGCCAAGAAGTCTGAAAGCCCAAATCCGATTGCAGAGAGCACTAAACCTAAGATGATTTCGAAGATGATGCCGGTGACGAATAGACTTCTTATTTCTTCGCTTCTACCTTCTGCGCGGTATTGGGCTCCGAAGCGTATCATGGCGGAGTTTACTCCCCAGTCTCTGAATGTGGAGATAAGAGCTGGAACAGTCAGGACCACGGTATACAGACCATACAAGTCAGAGCCTAGTAGCCTAGCTATGAATATGGTGCCTACAGACGAAATTACTGTGGAGGCTATAAGTCCCCAAAGTAGGTGAAAGCCGCCTTTTGCTGAAACCTTAGCCATGTCTGCCGCTTTGCTCATAATGCCGTTTCCTAAACGCTTCATTAGCTGAGAGTCAGAAAAAGTAAGGCGAAGTTGTGTTTATCAGTTTTGGTACATCGAATACTTGGAACGATCAGACGAAGCATCAAATTATTAATTGAACAGGCTCTTTTGAGCTTGTGTTTTGTCGGTTTCTTGCTTTTCTTCTTTAGAGTGTTAGCATTTGTTGTTCATATAGTAGCGCTAGTCCCTTCAAAATGTTGATTTGGGGTTTGAACCCAAGTTTCTGAGCCGCCTTGGAGCCGTCTCCGTAGCTGAAACGAACATCCCCTACTCTTGCAGGGGCATGCTTAACTCGAAGGTTCCTCTCAGTGACCTTGCCGAGAGCAGTAACGAGTCCGTTGACGCTTGTGGGCACGCCAGTACATATGTTGATAGTTTCGGATCGAATACCTCTTGCACTAACTGCAAGTGTTAACGCTTCCGCGACGTCGCTTACGTGGATAAAATCACGTGTTTGTTCTCCGTCTCCTTCCACGGTTAAGACTTCTCCTCTCAGGGCTTGTCGGAGAAATTTTGTGATGACTCCGCTGTAGGGGCTGTTTTCGTTCTTTGGGCCGTAAACGTTGAAGAATCTAAGCGCCACTGTCTCGATTCCAAAACTGGTTGCAAACGCGCTGCAGTAGGCTTCTGCTGCGGCTTTGGAGGCGGCGTAGGGTGATATGGGTTTTAGAGGAGTATGTTCTTTGACTGGCATTTCCTGTGCATCTCCATATACTGCCGTTGAAGAGGCGAAAACGAAACGGCGGACTCGGGACTTGGCTGCCTCTTTGAGCATGTTTAGAGTCCCTGTCACGTTAATGTCGTTTGTCAAAACGGGATCGGCTACTGACGCGGTTACATCAATTTGAGCTGCAAGATGGACAAGCGTGCTCACATCTTTCAACGCATCACGTGAGAGGCTGTGGTCGCGGATGTCCTGCACGATTAACTTGAATTTTGGGTGATTAAGCAGTTGGTTTAGGTTTTCTTTTTTTCCAGATGACAAGTTATCCAAAACGGTTACGGAGTAGCCACTTTCGATGAGACGGGGAATTAGGTTTGACCCGATGAATCCAGCGCCACCCGTAACGAGAATCTTGGAGGCATTTTTTGACATCATGTCACATTTCCAGCTGAATACACATTTAATCCTGATCATTCCCTTTAAAGCTTGCACGATCGGCTTGCCCTACACAAAACTATCAAATTTCTCTGACAAGTATCTTGTATTTTAGGAGCTGTTATTATCTAAAAGTAGTCACAAGCCCTTTTTGAAGAAAAAATAATGCTTGCACTGAAAAAGGCAGATGGTATCACTCCTATTCTTCTTCGTCGTTGACGTTGCCAACAAGTTCCATTTCTCGCCCACAGCAAACGAGTCTGCCAGCGCCACCTTTGATGACCTCCACTGAAGTTCCGCAGATCTTGCACACGTAGAGATCTCCAACATTAGCCATTGTTTCACCTCTCTCAAACTGTGCCCCGTTACAAAGAAATCTCGTGACTATTAATAGTAACCCCACAGTTTCCATACGCTCTCCAATCTAAAACAAGAATTTCCGAATGAAGCTCCTACAAGGAAAAACATGCCGGATTGCACGTCGTCATTAAATGGATTATGCGAATGAAGTTGTTCGCCAACGTCGCCGTTTGAAAAAATTATTTCTCAGAATTGGGTGTAGCCCGTTTTTGAGGCTGCAAAAAGTCAAATTGAAAAAAAGCAGTAGACAATTTAGTTCCGGCGTTGCATTCGATGCATAAGTTTTTGTTCTGGTTGGACGAAGGCACGCAGCAAAATTGCTGCTTCAACTGACCCAAGAGTATCGATGCTTTAAGCCCCCTTCCTACGGGAAAGTGAAAATAGAAATACTTGTTACCAATACAACAGTCTTTGAGGCTTGAGATATGGGAGATACCTCGGAGCGAGAGTTTTCAGCGAAACTAATTAAGATAAAGTCAAAATCAAGCAAGAAATCTGGCGAAGTCATAGATCTTTTTAGTAGCATGCAAAAGCTCAAAGCCGAGTCTTTGAAAAAAACTGAAGAAATGATGGAAACTGCCATGCGAGAGTTGGAGAAGCTTGAGCGAGACACGGTTAAAAGCAGAGATTTGGCTCCTGAGTCTATACAAAGACTTAATGCGGATATTACCGCTGCCAGGGCTCAAATTAGACAGAAGTACCATGAACTGAAAACACGTATTGCTGCCGCCATTATTCCATAACATCCAAGAATTATTCCGTAGCAGGAACAATTTGTGCTCTTGCTAAAAGCTATCTCATGCAATTTTAGAAACAGTCTCAATTCTTCAGCTATTTGACGCCGCGCCGGTTGTTCTTTAGAAAAACAAAAAAGGGGAGAGTTTGGTTTTGTTTTGCTGATTTTATTTGCGTCTTCGCAGGAATAATGCTACTGCAGCAACTATTACGATTATCAATGCAGCTGCGATAGCAAGGTATGTAGCTGTTGGCAGGCCTTCTCCTGGTGGCTGTGGCACTGAGGTCGGAGATGGCGAGGCTGCTGCTGCTCGACCTACTGCGAAGTGTGTGGTTGCGTATGAGGCTCCGTAGGATTTGGATCCGTCGAAGGTGGCTGTCACTTGATATGTGCCTTCAATCGGAGGAGTCCATGCGATGCCGAAGGATCCGCCCATGTCACTTGTCGCGTAGCCGATGTCCTGTGTGTTCCCGTTGGGGTCAATTGCAGTCACGTGTACTTGGACGCCTTTCGCGGTTGTTGGGCAGGCTTGTTGCTCGTACAGATACTCCATCCAAACCTGCATATACTCATCCGCTATTGCCGGAGTGCCTTTTGCGCCTGGAGATTGATCAGTTACTGTACCCGTTATGAGCACGTCGTTTCCTTTAGATATGACAGTTTGAGGTGCTGAGACGGTGACTTCGCTTGGCCCTTTGCCGATGCAGTATACTAGGTTGTCATATTGATTGCCAGTTACGATGTAGCCATCTGCGACGCTGAGTCCCATGTTGAAATCCAGCAGTTTCCAGAGTTCTTTTCCGGTGTTAATGTCGACACAGCGGAGGTATGAAGCACGCCAAAGAGGCTTAGTGGGCGAGTGCTCAGTTGAGTGCAAGTAGACTTTTCCGTCGGCAACAGCGCTAATTGTCAAGGGCATGTTGTCTCCATAGTAGCTTTCAGAGCCGACTCCAACAGCGTCGTAGGTCCACAGAATTGTTCCTGTCTTTGCATCGATGGCACGCAAATATCCTCCGTACTGGGAGACTTGGAGAACTTTGCCGTAGTATATGTTAGCACCCATTCCGTAGAAGTCCATGGCATTGAGTCCGTCAATTGGTCCCCATATCATGGCTCCTGTTTCTAAGCTGTAGCCCCATATTTGCAGTGTCTGTGGGCATCTTAGGACGAAGACTTGATCATCGTAGCTTACTCCCATAAGGTTCCATGTGTGGTTCTTGCCCGGTATTGGAACTGTGATTTCCTTGTTCAGCAACAACGTTACTCCGAATCCAAGGTTATTGTTTTGCGTGTAGTCAGCTTTTGGAAGTGGACTGTAGGGCGCCACATGCTCGTCTATGCGAAGGGTCCATACTGAGAATGTGTCAGGGTCCGCCGGTGAGCCGATTGTGCTGCCAGTGCCTTTGTAGAAGCCAAATATCATTTTTGGTACGCGATTTGCATCTTGCAGGACAGATGAGATGCCTGATGCTGCTCCTCCGAAAGCAACTGAAGCTGGTAGGTTCTTGGGGCCTGTTACGTTCATTGTGTATCCTGAATGTGGACCTAGCAGTTCGTTGGGTATGCCTGTAGACCAGGGTCCTGGACTCAATGAAGTGTCGTTGACGGCGTCAATTACTCCGCCCATGCGAGGTTTCCATTGCTGTTGTCCTGTTCCGAAGACTCCGCCTGGATAAATCGCCTGGCTGGAGTTCCAACATGTAACTTGTCCCGTGCTTGGAACGTATCTATACAGTAGCAGGTTTCCGTCTTGGTCCATAACGGCTGACCCGCTGGGGACGTTCTTCAACGTGAGCATCAGATTTCCAGTTGATGCGTCAAGCATGTACCAGGTGGTTCCTGTTTGCATCCATAAATACGCGAGGACGCCCTGCCCGTTAACTGAATAGTAGCGAAGCAATTGGCCTTGTGACAGTGTCGGAAAGCTTTGAGAGATAGCCGGAAGTGTACCGCCGAAAGTGTTAGGTGTCCATGTAATTGGGTTGTTGAGGCCGTTGTCAGTGCCGTTCTTGTACCATATTTGTTCTCCTGTGTAAAGGTCTACGCAGTAATATCCATAGTTAACGCTGTCTGCAACTGGTGGTGAATTGTAGTAGATTTTTCCGTTCATGATTATTGGTGAGGACCATGGGCTTTCGTAGTCATTAACATCCGATGGGATGGCGTACCATTGCGCGTCATTGATGCCTCCAGCGCGAGCAGGTGTAATCGGATTCGCCCAGAGCACATGGGGCGTTTCTGGTGCTTTTCCCCATCTTTGCCAGTTATTCACTAACCAAGCACCCCTTAGCCAGTTGCTTGCTAGTTGCGTCCATTCTCTGTTTGCGGCGTTTATTGGTCTTTCCCAGTAGCCTGTTGCGACTGGAGGTTCTACCCAGCCTTGTATTGGGTTCTGCTGCACAGTGAGTTTCGCGGGTTTACTTGTCGCGCCTTCGTAGAAGTCTCCTACGGCGGCGGCTGAACCCGGAGCAGGGGTTCCAGTGCCGTTGGTCACAACTTCTCCTGGCCAGCTGAACACGATGCTGTAGGTGCCAATCTGGGTGGGAGTATAGGCCTTGAAGTCACTGGCTACGGTGCTTCCGCATTGAAATGGTCCAATAGTATCTACAGATCCATCTGGCTTCGTAATGTCTATCTTGAAGCCATTCCAGCGTTGGCCTTCATATCCGTTGCCTGTGGGGGAAATTCTGTCGAGCCATACGACAATTGTGATGGGTTGATTGACGCCAACGGTGCTTGGCACAGCGGCGACGTAGGCTGTGGTTGGAAAAGTCCATGGAGGAGTATGCGCGTTAGTTAAGGGCAGAGCAGCGAGTGTTGCAGTGATTGTTAATACTAGAAATAGTGCGATGGCGGCTCTTTTGGTTCTCGAACTTGTTTTTCCTAGATTTTTTGAATAATTTTGGTGTTGCATCTTTCTTCTCCTTTTTCATTTTGTCTTAGTAAGAACGCTAGTTTGTTTGTCGTTAGTTGTATTTAAGAAGCTCCATGTGTGACCTCCACTGACACTTCAGGAAGACTATGCTTCGAGAATTGTCATATCTTAGACTCTCAGCTGGTGTGAGAGGGATGAACCAAATGTGCGCTTGCTTGAGCAGATAGCAGTCGTTTTCTAGCCCTTAGTTTGGGTGGGTTTGCTGAGGCTCCAGAACCCTAATAGGAGAGACAAGAATGAAACCCAACGAGCAATTGGGTGATCATTACCAGAGCCCTCTCAGCCCCAATTTGACGACTGAACTGTTTTTCCCTGAACAAAAAAGGGAAGGGAAGTTGATTTTTTCACTTGCGTCTTCTCAGGATTAATGCTGCTGCTGCTACTATGACGATGACTGCGACGCCTATGGCGATGTATGTGGTTGTTGGCTCTGCACTGGTCGGCGGAATGACTGCTTGCGTTGGCGAAGGCGAAACTGGAGTCTGCACTGGCGTTGGGCTGACGGGTGTCACAGGTTGGGTGGCTGTTGGAGTCGGTGTAACGACTGCAGGTGATCCACCGGATGCTTGTGACACCACAAAGGAAGTTCCTGCCTCACTGCGATAGTAGGAGTTGGAGCCTTCGAAGGTCGCTGTCACCGTGTAGAGCCCTGGAACCGGCGGCGTCCACGCTAAAGCAAAGTTGCCTAATCCGTTGGTTGTTGCAGTACCCATATCTTGGAAGTTACCGTTTGGATCAACAGCGGTCAGATGCACCAGAACACCTGTCACATCGGTGGGCTTGGGTTTTTCCATGTACACGTATTCCATCCATTCGTCCATTGCTGCGTCGGAGACTGCTGGAACACCATTTGGGAAGCGCCCCGCTTGTTCAGTCTGCTGTGCACCAGCTGCAATATCATTTACGCTACCTCGAATCAACACTTTGTCGCCCAACTTAACATCAGTCATCGGTGCTTCCACTGTTGTAGCGCTTGGTCCTTTGCCGATACAGTACAACTGCATGTCGTACAGGTTGAGGTATACCAGGCTGCCGTCAGCTACTGCCATGCCGTTGTTTGTTCCTACTCCAGCGTATCCATATATCTTCCAAAGTTCCTTCCCGCTAGCGGCGTCTACTGCGCGTATCTTGCAGCCACTCCAGTAGGGTGAAGTTGGAGAATGCTCACTTGTGAATAGGTAGACTTTACCGTCTGCTATGGCGCCCGTGCCTATTGGGTAGTTACCATAAGGAGTTGCGAGACCACTGTAGGTACTATTTCCTTCTCCGCCATTTCCGTAGGTCCATTCAAGTTTTCCAGTTTTCAAATCGTAGCAGTAAAGTATTCCGCCGTAGCCCGCCTGGTAGAACTTGCCGTAAGCAATAGCTTTCGCTGAGAGTTGTCCACCGGTTGAGAAGTAGAAGCCCAAAGCTGAAATCTCGGGAGCAGTTGGACCCCACATCTTGTCCCCGTTGTCAATGCTGTAGCCCCAATTCTGCATTGTTTCCGTATCACGCAAAATAAACACGCGTGTTTCAGCATCCACCAGCGGCCAGCCAGGATCGGCGTACACTGTTCTTGTCATATTATTCTCTGGAGCTGTATAGTTCTTTATCCATAACAATTGACCTCTGTTTTGAGGTTTCAGGCTCAAAGCCCAGAACGTATACGGGTTTTGTGTACCGCCGTATACTGCGTTAGTTGTGAAGGTACTACTGCAGCCGAACATTATGTCGTTGTTGATTATTTTGATGATTGTGGGGTTTGATAATCCGTTTAGACTAGGGATCGTGACGTTCCAGGAATATGCAGTGCTTGCATTAACATTTTTTCCAACTGGTCGCCATTGGAAGGCGCTTGTTCCTGTGCCTAAGGCGCCTGCCAATTCGGGTGCTGCGGTGTTGTTCCACATTGCCAGCCAACGTGAAGCATAGTTCATTTGATATACAAGTATCTCGCCGTTGGGACCGTATACTTGGGTACCTGATGGAACATTGGTTTCGTTAAAGAGCCATTTAGCTGTGAACGCATCGTAAGCCATCCAAACAGTGCCGCCGTTTTTAGCGTCACTTACGGACTTCCATAGATAGCCGTTAGGGACTACGCCGTGTTGGTTTAGAGACTCGTAGTCATATAGTTGTCCAAATGATATTCCTGTGATTTCTGCTTGCCACAAGATTTCTCCTGTCTCCAAGTCTAAACAGACATAGTCTCCGCCTCTGTTGTTGTTGCTCAAAGGTTGCTCGTAGTATAGTCGGCCGTTCATAATTATCGGGGCTTGGAATTTCGCTTCGTAGTTAAGTCCCGAATAGTAAGTCATGCCGTCCGAACCAGTGTTGGTTCCTCCCACTACCCCTCCGAATTCGTAGGGCCTCGTCCATTTTATGTGAGAAGTACTGGGTGCACTGCCGTCAGGTTGGACTCTGAAGACTATTTGTGGGGCGCTTAACCAGTTTGATGCTATTGTGTACCAATTAGTGTTTTGCCCTTCGATTGGACGTGTCCAGTAACTGTCAGGAAGCGGGAACGAGGAAGGAAGAGCTATCTGCTGCTGCTGCACGGTAAGAGCAGTTGAGGCGGTACTGGGCAAGTAGGTATCATTTACGTAGGCGCCTCCGCGGGCAATTGCGTCAGCAGGCGCGATGTCTCCTGATGGCCCATATAAGGAGAGGGTTTGTCCTGGAAACTTCAAGTCAAATTTATATGTGCCAACTTGATTGGGCGAGTATAGCGCATAAGATCCTCCAACGTCATCTGAGATGAATGGCCCTAATGTCTGTTTGGTTCCATCTGGTTTCGTAACATCAATTGTGATGTTGCGCCATCTGTCACCGCCACTGCCGCCTGCGGTTGGCGGAGGTTGATTGAGCCACCATACGATTGTTGCCTGTTGATTGACACCCACTGGGTTTGGTGCAACCGTTAGGAAAGCGAAAGTCGGAATTGTCCATGGTGGTGTGTGTGCATAGGAAGGTGAAATAGCGACTAGCGACGGAAGCAGCGAAACGGTCAACAAAAGCACCAAAGCAGTTGTGAATATAGTTTGGTTATGTTGTTTCTTCATCTGTTTCTCCCCAAACTCTTACTCAGATATTGTCGCCATTCCTATTTAAGAAAGACCAAGTGTTGCCTCCACTGACAATGTAACACAGTAGTTCCGGCTAATATTGAATGAAGTTCTCCGGATGGAAATCGTTAGTATAGCTTAGCACCCTTGTTCGATGAAGCGCGTGTTACTTTCAACGTGATTTACTCTGTTAGTGTATTAGGTACAGTCTCTATCCTAAAATCCTCTGAAGGCTACATAACTGCGCGCGTTGCAGGGTTTTGCTGCGGATTGCTCGATGCTGCTAGTCAGGGTGTGCATTGAGGTCGTTTTCGGTTGGGTTCAGCTGGGTCATTAATCTTTATGATCTGCTTTAGCTCTGGAGGCAGGTCTGTTTTTTGGTAGAGTTGGTCGTCATAGGCAACGGCTGTTACTTGAGCGGTTGCAGCTAGAATTCGTTCGCTTTCCTCGGTTCTTTTCTTGTAGAATGAGTGCAGAAGGGTAAAGGAGGTTTTTCCGATTTTCTTGAATGTTGTTTCGATGTCGATTAGGCTGTCTGGTGGGACTTGGGAGCAGTAATCGAAGGTGGCGGCTCTTCTGGGGAAAGAGATTCTTCGTTCTTTGTAGAAGCGGTAATGGTTAAAGCCCATTTTTTCGAAAATTCCAACTTCGCCTTCCTCGCAGTATCGCAAATAAGTTAGCCAGTTTAGTCTCCCGTAAGCGTCAGTGTCTTCAGGAAGAACTCGGATGTTCTTTTTCTCGTATAGCATTTTGACCAGAGATAATTATGGTCTCGAAAAATAAAAGTTCTTCCAAAATCAATTTGACTAGTTCTCAAGGAAAAACCGGAATCTTCTTGTTTGGCTCCTGCTCCAATGATCTCAGATGCACCGCATGCAGAATAGTTAAGATTCAGGAAAACTATTCCAGCAAAGGCACTGTGATAGTAATGAGTGAAGGGGAGCAAGAGCAGAAGAAAAAGAAGAGAAAAAGGCAGTCGACGTTTTCGGAAACAGAGAAAGTTGAAAGTGACCTGCTGCCTGAATTGGTTGAAGCATTATGCGAATTAGAGAAAGAGAAGAAATATGTGGATATTCAGGTCTGCCCCAAATGTAAAAGCCCCTTAGTTCAAAGGGTAGGTTCCCTGGTCGGGGATACGATGGCTCATATGGGATTTTCCCCGCCCAAATATGAATGTCGAGAGTGCGGGTGGAGAGAAAGAACTGTTCTAAAAGCCACCAACAAACCAACGACTGTTAAAGACGTTGTTGTAATGGCTGAAGCTAAAGATGCCGATGTTAAGAGTAAAAGAAAAGCGAAGAATTAGACCGACCAGTGTGTTTTCTTTTGTTTTTTGGGGTTGAATTCGAACCTCAAGAACCCGTGGGGTTTGCGGACTAGGGTGTTTTTGGGTTTGCAAGGAAGCTGCAATTTTAGGGGGTGGAGTTGGTTGGAAGTGGTTGATTTGGGCTTGAATTTGTGAATGTTAAGTGTTTTGGGCTTATTTTGTAGTTAGGTATTGCAAGAGCCTGGTTGCATTTTACCCATGCGTGTCTTCTTTTTTCATGCAATAAGCTTCTTAAGCGCTTCCTTCGATAGGGGTGTCTATTGAAGACTTGAAAGACTTGGACGAAATACTTCAAACATTCCCAAGCTGTGAGTCTGCAGCAAAACTTGACTTTGTTTGTGCCGTTAGAATTCGGGCTAGTTTTGTTAACTCCGCGTCTAGGAGGAGTAGAAGATAGTACCCTTGGAAGTCATCCAACGACGTTCAGAACTGCTCAAATTGGAAGGTTTAGGCTTGAACCAAGCTGAAATAGTTAAACAATTGAGCGAGAAAATCGCTGTGCGCCGCGGACAGTCTACAACGATTTTGAGACTCGGGCGAGTTGGCAACCGATTTTGCAGAGCCTCGCAAACCCTTAAGATGTGCAGTTGAAAGTTGCGAATCGGTACGAATGGATCTATCGGCAAGCGAGCATGCGTGTGCATTCTCCGTCTAACGAGTCGGTTCAGCTTGGAGCATTGAATACGGTGTTGAAGGCTAATTCTGCGTTGTGTGATGCGGCGGTTTTGCGCGACTTGGTTTGTAAGGCGCGCTCCAATTAAATCGGTTTCAAATTTTGTGCAAAAGACCATAACAACAAATCATATTGTTTTTGAGAAAACGCAAAAACCCAGGAGCTTTAAGAAGTAAACTACTTTCTTGTGCCATATCTGGGCTTTCGCTTTCCTTTGTCGTCAAGCCTTTTCTCCAAAGCCCGCAAAGCAGGCAACTTTAGCTTAATCGCTAATCCTACTCCTACCGCAGCCAAAACCAAGGCGACACCTAAAACTACAAATAAACTAGGCATTTGCTTTGACGCAACCCAAAACCAAGTAATACGCGTATCAGAAGTAATTTTGAAAGAAACATGAGACTCCGCCCCCAAACCAATGATGACCCCCGAGTTAGCAGACCAAGCAACACAAGTATAATTAACATTCCCATCAGTGATAACACCAGGAACACTCTCAGTAACCACAGCACCATAATCGTAGAAACGATCACCAAAAACACCATAATTACTACAGTTGGAGCCAAAACTCAATCTGCAGCGAAACGTAGAATTGACCCATTCCCAGGTAATACTGGAATCTTCATAAATGTCAAAAGTAACCGTCGTCCCTGATCCTGAAACGGGAACAGAACCAGAGCCAGACCAGCCTACACAAGTCCAATTCACCCCGTCCTCAATGACCGGACTAGCAACGCTAAACGTATGAGAAGAACCAGAATCAAAAAGATAGTTGCCAACAGCCGGATTAGGAGAACCATGAGCAGAAACAACACCCAAAGAACACTTAGGAGCGTTAGTGATTTCAGGTGTACTCGTGATTTCAGATGTTGATGCTTGAAATGCGTAAAGCTTACCATCAGTTGATGAAGCGTAAAGTGTTCCATCTGCTCCAATTGATGGAGAACTGTCAATCGAACCTCCGGTTGCGTAACTCCATTTCAATATTCCCTCAGAGGAGAAAGCGTAGATTTTGCCGTCATTTGAGCCAACATATAACGAGCCGTCCGCTCCAATAGCCGGCGAAGAGTAGATTTCTGCTCCTGTTGAGTATGCCCATTTCAAGGTACCTTCTTGAGTAACTGCGTAAAGTTTTCCGTCGGAAGATCCAAAATATATTGTTCCATCGGAGCCTAACGCTGGAGAGCTGTTGATTGATTCGCCTGCCGAATAAAACCATGCTATTGTCCCGTTGGGATAAAGAGAAACCAGTCTATTGTTAGAGCTTCCTTCCCCAAAGTAAATCATACCGCTTGAATCTATCGCGGCTGATGAATAGATATCATTTTCACCGTTGGAGGGTATAATTGTGTGCCAGAGTTCAGTGCCATTTGGATTAAGTGCCCAAAAAATTGAGCTTGGATTGGTGTAGTCTCCGAAAAGAATCACACCATCGCTTCCGACTGCCGGGGACGATAATATCCAAGACCCTGGTGTGTTAGGATTGAAAACCCACTTTAACGTTCCGTCTGGATAGAAAGCGTACATACGACCATGCCACGAACTGTCATAGGCTGAAGCTACGTAAATTACACCTGATATTGGGTCTATTATGGGAGAAGAGCCAACCTCCGAGATGGTCAAGTAACTCCATTTGAGCGTGCCATCGGAATTTAGGCCATAAATTTTTCCGTCGTTAGATCCAGTGTATATTGTTCCATCTGCACCAATTGCAGGAGAAGAAAGGACAGCGCCGCTGGTTGCATAATTCCATTTAAGCGAACCATCGGGATTGACAGCGTAAATGTTACCGTCGTTTGAACCTACATAAATCGTACCATCCGGAGCTATAGCTGGCGATGAATGGAGAGCATCACCTGCGTTGAATACCCATTTCAGAGAACCCTGTTGTGAACCCAAGTACAGACTTCGGCCAGTATGCTGGGGGGTACCCCTAAACATCGACCAGTCAGATACGGTTCCGGCTGTTTGATTAGCTGCGGTAACAGTCACGGCATATTCAAGACTTCCATTCGGGGTGATTATGTTGATTGTCAAAGGGTCTCCTGCAGCTATGTTCCAAGTGCCTTGTTCGTTGGTCCCAAGAGCAGCTCCAAAGCCTCCGAGGATTATCTCGTTGTCAGTCCAACTCTTCAAGATAATTCCAATGGCGTCAAAAAAGGAGCTTGTATCCCCGCCTGCGGTCCACTCGTGCGAACCGCCACCTTTGTCATGAATAAATATATAGGGAGTTGTGCTACTTTCCACAGTGTTTATCGAACCATCGCCTAGACTAACAGTCTGCGGTGGTGTACTGCCAAAGCCGCTGCCATAAATGTGTATTGTCTGAGTTAGGGCAGGTATAATTGGAGTTACGAGAGTAACTATTGGTGTAGATACTGAAGCTGCTAGTACAATTTGGGAATCAGAAGTAGCGACTGAATAATTAGTAGGAATTAACAAACTGTTTACTAGAAACAACGCAAATATGATTCCACTTGCTACTTTAATCTTAAAGTCACCCTCACTTAGGTTACTAGTAGCCTAATTCATTTAAAACCTTGTTGATATCTATCCTTAAGAGAATTGTCCGCGGGCGCTTAAGCAAAAAATTGTGGAAAACGAGAACCCAAGAAAGCGACAGTAGCTCAAAAACAAGAATTCGTAGACAAACCTTCCAGTTCCAACTGCGAAGAGCTGAGAAAGAATTGCAGAGGTCGACAGAAAACACAATTATTCGTAGGAGAGTCGTTTGGGTTGTCCCACTTTTGGGTTGGCTCTGATAACTCTATGCACACCCTGAACACTCCTGGTGCTGCACCTGTTTGAGGAACGCTAGTGAATAATGCGAATTACCTTCGTGTAGCAGATCCAGGTTTTCTTCGCTTTCCTTTGTCGTCAAGCCTTTTCTCCAAAGCCCGCAAAGCAGGCAACTTTAGCTTAATCGCTAATCCTACTCCTACCGCAGCCAAAACCAAGGCGACACCTAAAACTACAAATAAACTAGGCATTTGCTTTGACGCAACCCAAAACCAAGTAATACGCGTATCAGAAGTAATTTTGAAAGAAACATGAGACTCCGCCCCCAAACCAATGATGACCCCCGAGTTAGCAGACCAAGCAACACAAGTATAATTAACATTCCCATCAGTGATAACACCAGGAACACTCTCAGTAACCACAGCACCATAATCGTAGAAACGATCACCAAAAACACCATAATTACTACAGTTGGAGCCAAAACTCAATCTGCAGCGAAACGTAGAATTGACCCATTCCCAGGTAATACTGGAATCTTCATAAATGTCAAAAGTAACCGTCGTCCCTGATCCTGAAACGGGAACAGAACCAGAGCCAGACCAGCCTACACAAGTCCAATTCACCCCGTCCTCAATGACCGGACTAGCAACGCTAAACGTATGAGAAGAACCAGAATCAAAAGAATAAACACCGACACCAGGATAAGAAGTACCGTGGGCAGAAGCCACAACCAAAGAACACTGAATGTAAGAACCCTTCCATAACCAAGTAATACTCGAATCCTCAGTTATGACAAAAGTTGTAGAGTTACCAGTACCCGACGAAGGAACAGACCCAGTACCCGACCAACCAGTACAATTCCAAAGCAGATTGCCCTCAACCACTAAACCGACAACGCTACATGTAACCGTGGAACCAGAATCGAAAAGACTACTGCCGACAGCAGGAATGGGATTTCCACGATCAGGCTTGTCACGATCAGAAATAACAATCAAAGATTGTTGAGGAGAAACCCAGTTCCAAGTTATACTAGAAGTCTCTGTTATAACAAAAGTTGTGGAAGTACCCGTACCCGACGAAGGAACAGAACCGGTGCCAACCCAACCAGTACACGTCCAAACAGTACCATTTTCAGTAACAGGACTAACAACACTGCAAGTAACCGAAGAACCAGAATTGTGCGGCTGACTAACAGCAGGACTAGGGCTGCCGTGAGCAGAGACAACTTTCAAAATAGGTTGAACAACCCAGTTCCAAGTAATACTCGAATTTAAAGCAACAACAAAAGTCATAGAAGTACCACTACCCGACGAAGCAACAGACCCTGTTCCTTTCCAACCAGTACATCTCCAAAGATCTCCACTCTCAATAACTGGACTGACAACGCTACAGGTAACCGAAGATCCAGAATTATACGTATGACTACCAACGGCAGGACTAGGGCTACCATGAGCAGAAACAACACTCAAGCCACACTGAACCGTCGAAGATGGAGCATATCTAAAATACAGTGTATATGTGCCCGTTGTTGAGGCAGTTACTCTTAAGAAATAGTATCCACTGATAGTTATGCTGTAATTTATGAGAAACTGTCCGTTTCCACCACCGTTATCATTGGAGACCAGTTCTTTTTGCGTAGAATCATACAAGTAACCATAAGAATCAAAAAGAATGCTGCCTGATGTGTAGAATGTATAACTTCCAGGATTGGCAAAAAATCGGATGTAGTCGTTGTCGCTGGCAGGATTTATGCTTCTCGATTGAGATTGAAGGACGTTTGTGACGGACATGTTGCTGAATTGTGAAAAACTGTTATCAGACTCAAAAGAATCTGCAGAAGTGGCTACCCAATTCCAAGTTATGCTTGAGTTTTGAGTAATAGTGAAAGTTGCATTCAAACCACTGCCACTGACGGGGACTGAACCAGTACCCGTCCAACCAACACAAGTCCAAAAAACACCCCCCTCAGTAACAGGGCTAGTAACGCTGCACATCACCGAAGACCCAGAAGCATAAGCTCTAGTCCCAATAGACGGAGAAGAAACGCCATGAGCAGAAATAATACTCAAACTGCACTGAACCGGCGAACTGGATGGTTCTGCTATAGCGTAAATCTTTTTGTCGTTGGATCCTATGTAGACTACATTATTAGCAACGGCAGGAGAGGAAAAGATATAGTTGCCAGTTGTGTAGCTCCATATTCTGGTTCCCGTGGTAGCATTCAAAGCATAAACATTGTTATCATATGATCCCACGTAAACTACACCACTAGCAACAGCGGGAGAAGAATCGAGATAAGACCCGGTTGTGTAGCTCCATATTCTGGTTCCCGTGGTAGCATTCAAAGCATAAGTCTTGTTATCCAATGATCCCACGTAAACTACACCACCAACCACAGCAGGAGAAGAACGTACATCATTGCCAGTTGTGTAGCTCCATATTCTGGTTCCCGTGGTAGCATTCAAAGCATAAACATTGTTATCATATGATCCAACGTAAAGAGCGCCATTGTTAATGGTGGGGGGGGACCCCACTCTGTCGGCTGTTGTGTAGCTCCATATTTTGATTCCCGTGGTAGCATTCAAAGCATAAACATTGTTATCATATGATCCCACGTAAACTACACCACCAACCACAGCAGGAGAAGAAAGGATGTCGGACTCGGTTGTGTAGCTCCATATTCTGGTTCCCGTGGTAGCATTCAAAGCATAAACATTGTTATCATATGATCCCACGTAAACTACACCACCAACCACAGCAGGAGAAGATGTTACCCAGTATCCGGTTGTGTAGCTCCATATTCTGGTTCCCGTGGTAGCATTCAAAGCATAAGTCTTGTTATCCAATGATCCCACGTAAACTACACCACCAACCACAGCAGGAGAAGAAAAAACACAGTATCCGGTTGTGTAGCTCCATATTCTGGTTCCCGTGGTAGCATTCAAAGCATAAACATTGTTATCATATGATCCCACGTAAACTACACCACCAACCACAGCAGGAGAAGAACGTACATCATTGCCAGTTGTGTAAGCCCATAGAGTTCGATTGGTAAGAGAACCATTTGAAGACGTGTATCTATTATTCGAAGGGTCATAGCCAAACATTGGCCAGTCTGAACCAGTTGATAAGTCACCAGCGGCGTTTGCAGTCTGCATGGCGCTGAATGTATTTTCAATCGCTGAAAAGCACAGAAATGCAATAATCATTACTGATACGAGTTTTTCATTTTTGCAGGACATAGTCATTTTTACACCCCAACAGGTACCCATCGTTTTATTCAGTATTAACTGAGACAGCAACATATGTGATGCCAACGTTGAAGCGCGCTATCTAATCTGAATATTTCTTTTTTGTTGAAGAGTAACCGTAGAGGATAACTAAAGCAGCAACCGCCAAAGCTGCAGCTACGACGACTATTACAGTAGTATTGCTTGAGGGGTTGTTGGTTGGTTCAGGGATTTCAGGCTGAGCAGGAACGATGCTTGAACCCTCGGTAAAAAGTAATTCATCACCAAAATAGTAACCTGTGCCATCTTTCGCATAGGAAAAATACTCTGCTTCAGATAGCAATTCTTTCCAATCCGAAGGTATGTTGCCCAAGCTCGTTGTTTTTATATCACTAAAATCAACGCCTCCGCCAACATACAGCTTGCTTTCTGTTACTATATAATCACCCTGCTGGTAAGTACTGTTTTTCCAGACGCGATAATCCCCTTCTTCAAAGGATTTCTTATACTCATTATAAACATTTATTGCACTCCAATCAGACTTGGATTCCAGGCCATATAGATCTCCTGAGTCAAGAACATCAGAGAAGACTCCGTTGTGGACTTTTGTTATCCCTATACCACTGTGCGAGCGCCAGTGAAATATAGATCTGCCTTAGATCCGAATAATTTTGACCTTGATTAACTTCCTGAACAACCAGCGGAAGTATCATCTTTTCCTGCAATTCTTTAACATATCTTCCGTATTCTTTTGCTGCCTCATTTAGATCTGCTTTAGTGCTTTCTGAAATGGTTTGAGAGTTTTCAAGACTATAGGTTGATTGTTCAGATACAGGCTCTGAATTTATACTAAGAGTTGCACTGACGATATATATCTCGTCGCCATTTTCGTAGGCTTCCACTTTATCAGGAACAATCCAATGCCGCGTTACAGGCGAAAACTGAACATCATCAACGTCTTCAATCTCGGAAGAGTGTTTCTTGATAATTCCATTCATCAATTCCACTTTCTTTTGATCTAAGATATCCCAGAATTGCGCTCCAACGTCGCCATTGCCAGGATTCTCATGGCTGCTGAAACTTCTTTTCATCTGTAGGTCGGCTTCAAGCATAATACGACCAACATCCGTACTTCCCAAATCTTTTCCTATTATCCGGTCAGGTTCCCAAGGATTCAGATTCACCCAGAATTCGGATTCTGGAAGCACCAAACCAATCAAAAATGAAGCGAAAGAGAGTTCCGTACCCTTTTCAAGTGTCACAATTTGATTCAAATCACTGGTTTTTTGGGCTCTAATTACATAATCAAATGAATTGGTGTTCACTGAGATGTAGTTTAAACTAATTGACGTGAAATTGACGCCACCAAGCTTGTCGCCACCTCCGCCATCATCGCTCGGTCCTCCGCCATCATCGCTCGGTCCTCCGCCATCATCGCTCGGGCTCGCGGCTCGGTCCTCCGCCATCATCGCTCGGTCCTCCGCCATCATCGCTCGGGCTCGGGCTCGGTCCTCCGCCATCATCGCTCGGTCCTCCGCCATCGTCGCCATCGTCGCCACCACCGTTGAGTTCGTATTTTGACCAAGATACTGCTCTAGATAATCGCGAACACTATCTTTCGTCATCGTCACAAGGAAATATTCATCTTCTAGTGCGCGCGCGCGTGTACTAAGAGAAGAAAACCAGTTAGTCATCGCGTCTATTCTTTGCCAAATCCAGACTCCTCTTTCACCTGATGTAATATAGTTTACAGCATGACCAAGGGGTCCAGCCCACGCAAGCTCTGGTATTAATCAGAGAGCATCGAGTACGGCTAAGGCAGAAGCACTCGTCATTTCACCAGCGCTTATTTGCCCGTTTCCATAAGCCTCCGCGGTTGCACGATAATTTATCACGCTAAAAACCGCACCAAGTCTTAGCTAAATATTTAAATGCCAAACGGTAAAATGAGTAATGACTAATTTTTGCAGATAACGCACGCGTAGGCTGTCCGATATCTTCCATACAAATGGCTTGCCACTTAAGATTTTTTAACGAGGTCTTTGTTAACTCTGACATTATCAATCTATAGATTCGAAATACAATTCCAGTTGGTGCTCCGTTTGGCGCAAGAAACAAAGACTCACCTTCAAGCGCGCGCGTTTGAAAACCTAAGCGACTTGTGAGTGAATTTTCGGAATAAGTGTTTCTTGGGGTTGGCGGAAAGTTTTCATTAACGAATCTGCCATTGGAGGCATCATACCACCCCGACCGTGAGTAGTACAGGTTTGAGTCTGAATCCCACCACATACCTGCAAACCCTTGTTGAAACTCGTTGATGTTGCCGCTTTGGATGTTTCCATAGACATCATAAGAGAGTTTTTCTACTAATGTGCCGTCATCCTTGGTGTATCCTATTGTACTTCCAAGCTCGTCAAGTTGAGGCCAAGCATTGTTACCCCCGGAGCTAATCTTAACGACATCGTTAGTGTTTGAGCCGTAAACATAACGTGTTAATAGGTTTCCTGATGAATCCATTTCGGCAACAAGATTCTCCCTATCCCATACATAGTGTCGTTCAATACCATTGGCGACTTTTGAGACGAGACGTCCTCCGTAGTCATAATCATAGCTTGTCTGAACCCCATTGCCTATTACTCTTTTTAGTTGATTGTTTTCATTCCATTCGTAGGAAATCTTGTTGCCATTGAGAGTCTGTGTTTCTAAGTTACCATTGAGATCATATTCAAAATGAGTCTTCCCCACCTCGGTATATTGATTGAGTTTGTTGGTCAAATAAGGGGTGATGGCCAAGTTGGTTTCTACGTTGAGACGGTTGCCAACTGCATCAAAATTAAACTTCACCTCGCTATTTGGATATTTAATATTGGTTAATTGGTTGGCATCGTCATATGTGTAAATAGTTCGTCCGTCTAGGGTCTTAACAGATGCAAACAATCCAGCTGAGTTGTAGGCATAGTCAGATTGAGATTGAATTTTTCCATTCAAATCAAGATTGGATAATTTTGTGAGTCTATTCAGATTATCATAGGTGTAGGTTGTACACATGCCGTTTCCTAGAGTTTTCGTAGTTTGTCGCCCAGCAGCATCGTAAGTGTATGATGCTATTAGGGCATTACTTGTGTCTAAGATTTTTACAAGGCGATTTGAAATATCATATTCATATTTCAGATGAATATCCATCAGGATATGTCATAATGCTTATTGCCTGCAGCATCGTATGCATACAAAACATTAATAGGAGTTAGTTAAGGTTTTCCCAGAACACTTGCAAGGGTCAACCTCTTTGAACGATCATACTCGTAAACAGATTCGAGTCTGTTTGTGGTCCCAGAGTGAACTATACAGCAGACAAGATACCTAGTTGATCATAGCTATACTGCAGTTTCTCTCCAGATGAATAGACCTCATACTCCAAGCAACCCTTGGAATCGTATGAAAAAGATCGTGGTTGCCCTGCGCGGTCCGAGAACTCAACCAGTCTGCCAGCGTTGTCGTACTTATAGTCTTCATGCGTTCCATCCTGAAAACGTAGATTTGACCAAGTTGCCTGAGACATCATGCTGATACGTTGTAACATGTCCTTTATGCGTCTGTTATGCTGGAAATATCTCCAGCAGCCGTGTAGGTGAACTTGGTTTCGTATCCAAGTGGGTTTCTCAATGCGAGCAAGTCTTCCTCGAGTCATCATATGTGTAGTATGTTGTTTTACCATCAGCTGAAATAGAGCTTGTTAGACGATTGTCTTTATCATATGTGTTGTTTTCCTTAGAGCCATCTGGATAGGCAACGCCCAGAAGGTTTCCTTGTGTGTCATAAGAGAAGAATATGGTTTGTCCCAAGCTATCACGTATCCAAGTGATTTTGTTAAATTGAGGATCGTATCCCATTTCCGCCTCATTATCAAGGGATCACTCGCAGAGATAATGTTTCCTTGTGCATCATAATTGTAAGTATAGACGCGCCCCAATGCATCCATAACTTTTATTGGGTTCAATGCGTTATCATATTCATAATGCATTTTGGCTCCGTCAGGTAATGTTATCTCTATAGGTTGTCCAAGAACGTTAACTTTAATCTTAGTAACTCCGCCGACTGAATCAGTGACGCTTGTTAACCCATCTTCACCATAAGAAAACGTCTCTTTTCCAAATCCTCCATCTCCGTGATAAGGAAGATAGTCGTCCATTTGTGTTGTAAGAATAGAAAGTGTGAGTGCCGTCGGGAAAAGCTATTGAACTTAAACGGTGATTAGTCGCTTCGCTTTGTCCAGTTACGTAAGTGTAGCTGGTTAAACGATTTGATGAATCAGTAACTCTAATTAGATAGGACCCATCCGAAGAATAATCGTACTTTGTTGCTCTGCCTACATTATCGATAAGTTTCGAAATATGGTTGAAACCGTTATATTCAAGGCGGTAGCTGTTTCCATCTGAGTGTCTAAGTTCTGATAGTCGGTTGTTTTGGTCATAGGTGCATGAGATAAGGTTACCATTTGGGTCTTGAACACTGCTAAGAGCTAAGTTCGAGTTGAACTTATATAGGGATCCGCTTTTTTCTCTTAGTTTGAATAGACCATCTGAATCGCGGGAAAGGACCCCGTAATCTCCTATAGTTGATAAATAGGCACCATTTCCTTTTGGTTGGAACCAACGGACAAAATCGTCTTGTCCATAGAACGCAACATTTCCATCTGTAAGTTCTTGGAGAAATAGATTGTAGCTATGGGTCCAGCCTCTTCCAAATGGCCCTAAATGGGGTGTTGTTTGTGAATTTTGAGAGAATGTTCGCGTGAAGTCAAGGGGTATCCCGGCTGCTGAACTGTAGGCATCTTGAACTTTTGATAGAATTGGAATTTCATAATAACTCGCGCGTACTACATCTGCCGTATCAACAACGCCGTTCCCATAAACGTCGCAGATGCTAAAGTTAATACTAATCAGATTATTGGAAATTAAGAGAGCAACTACTAGTGAGACCACTATCACACTTGGAAACAATTTCTTCGCTTGCAGCATCTCTTGCTTAGCCCCTAAGTGAGCGTAAGCTCTATCCCTACTCAATAGACTCTATACGGTATAAGCATAAAAGTTTTGGTGAACTTACGTATCCCTTAGCATGCGGCAGGGATTAAAGATTCTTTTTATGGTTTTATTCGAACGCGCTGGTTGAGCTATTTTTATGTTAGCAGAAGATTTCTTCGTCACCAAACGCCCAAAGATAAGTCTTTGCGAACAATTGTCCTTTTCTGTTCCCGGAAAAATCGTGATCACAATATGCAACTGTCATAACTTTCCTAATCTTTGTGTTCAGTGCCCAGTCGGCAATGGTCTTTAGGGCTTCAGGGTCGATCTCTATCACCAGATATCAGGTAAAGGTCCGCGGCGAATTTTGAAAGGCTTTTTTCAACAAGGGTCAAGTCAATGTCTATTGATGGAGCAATCAACAGCATCTTTGACACCTGCGGACACTCAACCGAGACAGCGGCAGTTGCGGAAGCATCAGCAGAGTAACCAGCCAAGAAAACCTCAGGTGAATCTGACCCGCAAATCTGCCGCGAATGACCAAGTGCATAGTTCAGCACAGCTCGCAGATTATCCATCAGAAGAGCTTCCATGCCAATTCTCCTAAATGCGAAATCAAACAAAGAAGACTCGTAACGGATCATCGAAGCCACGCCTTTTTCCTCAAGCATTTCAGCGATTCTTAAGAAAACTCCTTCATCGCCATCTTTAGAACCACCCAACCCAGGCGAATTTATCAATATCCTGCCTGTTCTTGTGCAGTTGATTGCCAATGGTATATCTACTTTCACGAACTCATTGTCTTCATTTTTTGCAGTTCTTGTAATAACCAACTCTGTTCGATTGCCAACGGCACTATTTGAGTTATGATCCAAAGATTTGCCCACCTAGAAGCCTACTTCTTGAGACATTAAGATTTCTTCTCAACAAACTCATTCTCTGCCAAAATCATTTTCCGGTCAGCATTGATAGTTCGCATATAAAGATGCAAAAAGAAAAAAACGTGACGCAATGGAAAAAGCTTTTTTAGTACAATAGATATCTTATCAAGAATTCACATTCCTATCTCAAACTATTATTAACCAAATCCCAACTTGGGCATCTTTCAGATAATCAATTTTAAATAAAAATCCTCAGTTAGGGTAAACTCCCAAAAGGAAAAGCAACTAGAAAAAAACTGCCTAAGACAGAAAAACCACGATTGATTCGGTGTTGCCTCAATAGAAGAAAGAAGAAGAAAAATCATGGAAGGAACAACTCCCCAAACAAAAGTGAATCTAGCTCTTCCGACTCCCCAGAAGGTTTCGCGCCTTTCTCTTCCAGCACCTACTGTGCTCAGATACAATATCTGGGGAGAAAAACTCTTTGAAACCGGTCGATTAGAGGAAGCTATAGATGCCTATACCGAATGCATAAAAATGGATTCCACCAACGAAGACGCCCTATACAAACGAGGCTTAACCCAAGGACTACTCAAAAACAAAGAAAACGCATTAGACGACTTGAGCTCGGTTCTAATTCAACGTTTCCTTAAAGAAGCAAAACTTCACAAACAAAACATCCTACAAGTGGCAATTCAAGAAAAAGACGAAAACTCCTTCTTCCCCCAAACAATCCCAGAAAGCGCCGAATTCTTTCAAGCAATGTCAGATTTCCAAGACCTTGGAAAAAGCATTCAAACGGCATTTGATGATTTAATAACCACCCAAGAATACGAACAACTTAACTCAGAAATAAAAGACCTCAAAGAAACCACCAAAACGTTACCCGAACTCATAGCCAAAGCAAACCTCCAAAACAATCAAAGCAGCCAAAACTATAACGAAAAAAACAGACAAGAAATCAATCTTTCACATGTTCAAGGACTTAAAAAAGTCAAAGAAAAACTCTGGAACAACATAGTGCTACCCATGAAACGACCTGACTTGTTTGCAAAGTACCACAAGAAATGTGGTTACGCAGTTCTACTATATGGTCCGCCAGGATGTGGAAAAACACTATTAGTCAGGGCTTTAGCAGGAGAAACAAAGTCATATCTCATATCAGCAAAACTTCACGAACTCATGGATCGATGGGTAGGAGAAACAGAAAAAAACCTTCACAGAGTGTTTGATGAGGCAAGAATACAACTAAAGAAAGGATACAAGAACTCCATCATTTTTCTTGACGAAATCGACGCAATCGGAATAAACCGAGGCTTAGTCCGAGACGAACATAACGGAACACACAGAGACGCCGTAAATCAATTACTCACAGAACTAGACGGCATCGAAAAGAACCCCGAAGGACTCTTTGTCATTGCAGCTTCAAACAGACCCTGGGATGTAGACTCCGCACTCAAACGCAGCGGAAGAATGGGCGAATCAATATACATCCCACCACCCGCAAAAGAAGACAGAAAACAACTATTCACCTACTACATCGGAAACTGCACAACAAAAAACCTAAACACTGAACATTTAGCTACAAAAACTGAAGGATGCTCAGCAGCCGACATAGAAGCCATAGTAGAAGAAGCAAAAATGCGCCCCATACTAAGAGAACACCAAACTGGCACAGAGAGCACTTTAGAAATGGATGATTTTGAAGCCATTTTTAGAGAAGAAACACTCGGAAAAGGAACCCTAAAAGACTATTACTTCTCAGTCGCCAACGAACTCACAAACCCGTCGATAAACGCCGAACGATATAAACCAATGATAGAAGACGCAAGAAAAGCTCTACTAACAAGCAAAACAGACAAAAACAACACTCCCTCCGCCTAGCAAAAGATCAACCAACTCACACGATAACAATTCCCTAAGGCAAGTTATTGAAAAATAGTTGATGAAAAGATAAGCAGAGAGAGATTAAGAGAACTCCTTTAATCGACCTATAATTGGCATTATGGATAGCGCTCATAACTTCTTCTTCCCTTCTCCCGCATATGAAATCTGATTGATAATTGCTTAAAAGAATTGCGGAATCTACAGTCATAGTATTTGCGTTGAATTCTATTAGACTCGGTTATTGCCTATTCTGACAAGCTCGAGCCCTTCTCCTATGTTTGGATCCAGCAAAACAGATCAAATTCAGACATAACTGGGGAGACATAGAATTTCCCGATAAACGCTGAAAACAGAATTTCAGGTTTTACGAAAAATCTATAAGGCATAAAATTGTCTTATTATTTATGTCTTCAAATATTTTAGTTATTTTGGATGCTTCAAGAAGCATGAATGACCCTTTTGGCGGACTGGAGGAGTCATCGAAGTTTAACGCGATTACCGAAGCGTTCAAGGGGTTTTTTGAGAATGTATCCAAGAGACCAAAGCAATACAACGATTCTGCCCGAAAAAAATTTGGATTGATTTCTTACAAGACAAGAATATGTGGAAAACCCGCATTCGAAGAAGTCTATCCCATGAGGTTGTTCCCGCCTGTACCCGACATAGATGAACTGTTGGAACTAAAACCCGGTGGAGACAGCCCATTGTTCGAAGCCATCGAAAGAGGAATCGAAACTCTCAATTCCGAAAAATCTGACAATAAGACCCTGATAATTGTCACCGGCGATAGCCTTTCAAACTGCAAACTGAAGAGCAGTCAAATTGATGGCATTGTCGCAAGAATCAAGAATGCAAATATCTGTGCCTCGATTTTGCAGTCAGGACACGCCGAAAGAGATTGTTTCAAATTCCTGGTTGAAAAACTGAAACCAGTATTGGTAAAAGACCCTTCGCTTGAACCAAAAATCGCCCAATCTGTTAGGCAAATGAGAGAATGGTTGGAAGCATTGTGTTAACAGGATAAGGCATTACAAAAGAAATTATTCTTCAAGCTTTAGACGGTTTATCTCTCGCTTAATGGAGTCTAAGGCTTGAATTATCTTCTGCAGACTTTGTGATCCTTGCTCGATGCTCTTGACAACAGTTTTGCGCATTTCCTTAATTTTGTCTTGAGCCTCCAAAATCTGTTGCACCGTAAATGAAATCTCTATTTTTTGCAGCGACCGCGAACTCAAATACTTCTGTGTATTGCTGATCCAGGGCGAAATTTGGTCAATCATCTTCGAAGTCGGTGAAAGCGTCATCAAACACAAGGTCACACTCTGCGTAGTCTGGTCCACAGCCCTCAACAGTGCGTTGGAATCGTCAGGTCGACTTTCCATATCTTGTCTCATCACAGGAATCATTCTACCGGCATTCTGCAAATACTTCAGGTGATCCGACGAAAAGGCCATTACACTCCTAAGCGTCGAATTCAACGACTCAAAATCCTTCAGCAAAGACTGCGCCCTGCTCTGAACTGCCCCAACAGTGTTGACATTCGGCGCCGGCAATGGTTCAGTGCATTCCTTGGCAATCTCCTCCGCGTCAATCCGAATATCCGAAGTTCGACCTCCAAACATCGCAAGCGTCTTTGCCAACTCCACATAAATCTGATCAACTCTAGTCCTGAAATCGACGATTTCATAGTTGCGCCAGAAATCAAGAACCTTGCGATTACGTTCATCCTTCCCAAGCCCATCAAGCGAAATACCCGTCAGTTTGCTAAAAGCGTCGGGACTGCCAAACAAGAAAGCATGCCTACAGGTCAATTCGGTCTCATCGCTTTTTATTGACTCGTAAGTTTCGCTCATAGGCTTAAGCTCTTCAAGCCTAGGCAACAACTCCAAGTCGCTCTCAAAAAGCGGCAACCCCAAAAACAGCGTATAGAAATTAACCGTGTGAGGCCACAAACTGGACTCTATGTCTCCAAAATCGGCTTCATCAGAAATCACCTTCAACGCAAAATCCCTCAAAGACTGCTTTTCGTTTTGGATAATCTCAAGATTGGGAGCAACAGAGCTTGCCATAAACATAGTGCAGCCGACCTTGCGCCGCTTGAGCGTCAGTATCCCCTGGTCATTCTTCTCGGCTCTGCCCCAGTCAAAAAGAATCTGTTTAATCTCGGCAGACAAATCCTTAAACACCTGAGGAGGATCCGTACGATAATTAAGCAAAGTATGCGCATTGGACAGAAGCATCTTATTATTGAGAGGTTTCACAACAAAAGCCCTAAAATCGTCCTCTTGACCAATATCCTTAGAAATTTGCCTAAGATTTTCCCCGTCAAGCACCGAAACCTTACCTTTGAGCATTTCAAATGCATCTGGAGAAATTGGAAGCCTCATAGAATAGTTTGTAGCAACCACATTCTGCAACTCAGCCTTCTCTGAATCTGCCTTTACCTTTTGTTCTCTGAGAAGACCCAGAGTATCCCTCAAAGCCTTCCTGGGATATTTTCCCGATATTTCTATCAGCCGACGATCAGTTTCAGTTAGGGCGGTGCTGCATTCATCAACGTTCTTTTGATCTTTCTCCAGTTGCTTTGCCAACTTGGGAAATCCACCAGAAACCCTATCTCTAAGAGCAGTAATAGACCCCGTAAGTTTGGAAGAGATCTGACCAGAATCGGCTACCTCGCCCTTGATTTTGCGAATTGTAGTTTCAATGCTGCCGCTTTCAGTTTCGTCCCCAATTGATGTCTTCACACGTTTGAGATCCGCTTCATCCTCGACCATCGATGCCTCCGTGTTGATTACCCACTTAAGCTCAGGAACAGGCAAATTAACGGTGTATAAGCCGAAAGTCGAGAACTCTGATATATTCTTGCTCATGTACTTCTTAAGATTGGCCCAGTCAATCATCGCCTTCTGCTTATCCTCACTCTCCTTGAACGGAATTATCCCAAGATCCACAAGCAGTTTGGTAACAGCCCACTCAACAGTCTGCTTAATCTTCTCGCCGTTCTTTTCGGTACCAACAACGAAGAAGAAGTCGAAGGGATTAATGAATTCCCTGCCAGAAATGTTAACGCCGCTTGTTATCCTGCGAATAAAAGAGATTTCCTTAAGCGCCCCAAGAGCATTAGCCTTTTGATCCGTGGGAGAAGTCGTGAAGTGGGGCAAAATACCGACAGCCATAATAGAAACCGTTGTAACTCCGGCGATGCTCGTTATCCAATCTCTGAGGTCTAAGGCGAAATCAACCAAACACGCGGATCCCGTTCCACCAAAAAGCCCCGTTACCATAACAATCTGAAAATTACTAGCGGCACTTCTGTTCTTCAGGTTTACCGCTACTTCCTTTACTTTTAACTTAATTTTTTCGCGGTTGTATCGGTAATATGCAAGACCTAAACGGCGATTTAGACCAGCTCCGCCTGACGCGACTATTTTCATGTCAGTTTGCAAGTCCGGATCATGAGTTCTTAGGACGGCGTCGGTTGGTTTGTCGAGGCTAATTCTTAAATCTTCAGCGACGTTGGAATTTTTGTTAAGTTCTTCTTCAAATGAGTCCATGATGAGGTAACATTGATTGGTTGGGAGCTCTTCATTATGAGCTCTGAGAGTTGCTACAAGCCTATCAACGTATTCTGCTCCAGTCGAACCTAAACCAAAAATCAACATGTTTGTTGGTTCTTTATTCGTAGAAGTACCCATTTTTGTCACCTTGGATTTCCCAGTATTTTTGCTATTTCGTCATTTCTGCTTCTTATTTTTTTGTTTATTTCGTCAATAGATTTGTTTGCATTCACTATTTCCATTGATACATTTGTTATTTTATCGTCAGCATCTTCGACAGATCTTCGCAGGCGACCCGCTTGTCTATGAATTGAGCTCGTTTTTTCGACCAATCTTAGCCAAAGCAATATGAGAACAATGAAAATAATCAGCAGAACCGCAAAAAGCAGAATATAAGGGGGAATTGAGCTGATTGGCTCGGACATTACAGCTGAAATAGACTCATCAAGTAACATTGCAGCAAGCGGTGCTGCGCCTAGAAGAGTTCCAAGCAAGAAGCCTATTCCAAATCTGTTCGCTATGGAACCTGCTGACCTATAAATATTCAAAAGACCGATCAAATTCAAAGCAAATCCAATTGCAACTACGATTACGGGTGTGTAATCCATCTTTGTTCTCTCTCACTCGAAGTGTGTTGTGATGATGACTTTATATAATTTACGCAACTCTTAAGAACTGCAGTCTTTATCATAGAAACGCCATGCTATTGACGCACTGCAACAAGAAAGGCCCTAGCGAAAGAAGGTAAGTTGAAAAATTGGAATACGAAAACGAAGAAGATGAAAGAGAAACCAAACTCCGCAATTTCTGCAAAAAAGTGCTCGAAAACAAGACAATACCTAGAAGAAAAATGGCCAATTCTTGCAGAGAAGTACGAAGCATATCTACCTGACAGGATTATCCGGGTTATGAAAGAAATTCTGCGTTCAAATCCAATTGACTTGGGTCTTGCACGTAGGCATCTTGGGAATCTCGAAAAACTCGAGGCAATCAACGAAAATTTACAAGTAGATGTTGACATAACTAAAAAGCTGGATTGCTCAAGCGACTTGTTCTTTCTCGCCATTAGGCAATCGATTGAAGAGCAAAAAGGTTTCTCCCGATACTTGAAATGTGACTTAAAAGACCGGATCTTCTATTTGGCTTCATTGAGATATCTCGAAGAATACTCCAAGAAAATTAATGCTGCTTTTGATGAGTGGACGCAATTGCATAATACAGCGCAGAACACAATAGGTTCTGCAAAAGAGGGATCCCGTATGGCTAATTCGCAGAGAATCATCAAACTGATTAGTGGTTCACTTCCTTTAGAAGACACACTGATTGCCGAGTTCGAAGGGTACTATGGCAATCCCATTGTCAAACCAAGCAATGAAGAGACAGTTGACACGAATGAATTGATCGGTCTCTTGAAGGAGGCAACCTCCTGTTATCGCAAAATCTCCGACAAAAATATAGAATTACATGAGGAACTAGAAACTTTCAAGAAGTTGATGCAACCCCAGACTGAACGAAGCTAACTTGCGACAGTCTGAAATTTGGAGAAAACATTCAGATATCTTAGACTAAACGCGTCATGAATATCCTGCTTCTCTAAGAGTAAATAATCGGCGTCGTATCTTTATGTCTTCCATAAGCTGTTTAGAGGTCGCTAAAAGAATTTCAGCTGTTTCCAATTCAGGAAATCTTGCACTTGCCTTGGAAGGGCTTTGTAGCAGCTCATTGGCTCTGGCGACGAACTCTTCAAAAATGACGACGTCCATATCCCTTTGGCTTTTTTTCAATGTTTCAACCATTTGGTCATAGTTTCCCTGGATTTCTTGAACCTTTTTATTCTTTTCTGCTTCCAGAGATTCCGCACGTGGGGCTATTTCCTTCTTAGCTTGATCAATTTGCATTTGGAATGTGTCTCTTGAATTAGCCGAGTCGAGGCATGCATCTCGGATTTTCAATAGATACTGAGAAAGCGCCAGCTCAGAAGGCTTCAGATTTCCAACCCCTAAATCCAAGACCTGAGCCACCTTGTTTAATTCATCTATTGTCTTCCTATGATCCCTTTGAAACCTATCCTTATCCCTAACAGCATCCTGGATCTTCAAATCTGAACTCGCAATAGAGGCTTCCAAAGCGCTTTTTTCTGCTCTTAGAGCAGAAATCTCAAGATCCAAATTGATGCTTGACGAATAAGGCTTCTCTGATCCAACACCAGAATTTCCATTAGCAGAGCCAAGGTTGCGCTGACCGTCTCCTATTAAAGAGTAGGGAAAGGGCACACCCGGACTGTCGGGTTTTGGGGTTGGGCGTGACTTGTGCCAACTTCCAGTACCAGGATTATAGAATTCTTGCTCTTTATGTTGAGCATTATCTGTCGGCTCTCCCCTTAATTTGTTCTGCAACTGCCTATTTTCTTTACGAAGGCCTTCAATGGTTTCTTCTAGGTGTTTCTTCTCCTCCAAAAGCTTATGGATGTAAGACTCCTTTACCTCGTAAGGACTCGACAAACTCAATACACCGACACACTAACTTGGAGCAGTTCGCTTTAAATATTTATCCAAGGATGTCATTGTCATGAGATCTTTCTACATATACGCTGGAGGGGCCGGAAAAGCAATCCTTCACTGGGTTGTAAGACAGTTTAATGACTCTTCATGGGGCGAAAACGCTTTGGCCGAATGCAAACGGATCATGGTAATTGACGCTCAAGACCCCGAGAAAATGATTTCGGCAAACAGATTTGGAAATAAAAATGAGAAGCTCAGAAATTTAATATCATCAGAAAGAATTAGCATAGGGGTCGGCCAAGGCGTCGGGATGCAGTGGCCAAAAATCGTGAATGCAGCATCAAACAAGTTTGAAGCCATTTCTAAGGACTATGAATTACCATTCGAAGCAAGCGAACATTTCCACATTTGCCACAGCGGCGGTGGTGGAACAGGATGTGGAACTGGACCAGTTTTCAGCAAAAATTTGAAACTTTTAAACAAAAAGAACGACATAAATGAACAGATTTACATTACTGCGTCTATTGTTTTGCCAAATATTGATAACGAGGAAAATTTGCGGGTACCAAATGCATGTTCAACGATTGGATTTCACTCCCTATCGTGCGATGGAATTCTAATTTACGACCTAGGTCATAGCAAGCGAGTATTGCAGAAGAACGGCCCGATTTTGCCGATAGACCTTAAAGAGCAATATTGGTTTGCAGACTATTCATTAGCGGAAAGTCATTTAATGCTTACTTCGCTGAACAAAAGAACCCACGCGATTCTGGCTGACAAGGACTTTGAAGGAGCCGATCTTGGGACATTGTGCCGCGGCCTAGGATCCACTTGTTCATTAATAGCGCCATGCTACGCTGAGTACCCAGCAGACCTGTTGCGCGACTTAAGCTTTGAAGTCCTAATTAGAGATTTGATAGTAAACAGATCAGCTGTTGAATACTCATTTGATAAGTCCGTCACTAGACTAATTATTTTCTGCGTTTTTCCTTCCTCCTTCAAAGATGAAATGAACAAGATCAGAGAAAGTGTGGACCCAGAACTAATAAAAGGGATTTTGCCAAAAATTAGAGAAGAAGAAAAAATGCTTTACTACGTAAACTCAAATTTGGAGACAAAAAAATGCATAAAAATGTTCGCGTTAATAGTCAACCCATATATGCCCAGACTTTTCGAAATGAAAAATGAATTTTCACAGACATTACAGGATTTGAAAAACCAACAAGGCAGCAAGTATGTTTCGGATTATCAGGAAGGATTTGAATTATACAATTCGCACTTGGAGAAAGTCTATGATGGTTGTTCCTCTGAAAGAATGGTGAGTTAAAAAGAGGATTGTTTTTAGCTAATCCTCCGCGTGAATTTCGATTTTGGATCCGTCGGCAATTCCATTTTCAAATATTGGTTCATTGAGATTGAGCAAACGACCTTCCTGGTATACCCTGAATTTTGCCTTTTGCAGATTTATTTCGCTGAAGTAGTTGTTAAAACAAGTTAGGGCTTCATTAAAGAGATAAGTTAGACTTCGGTCCACTGACATTTTCAAGTTCTCTATGACACCATCAGGTAAAGCAACGTGATTGCGAATGTAGATGGCGAAATGCACGTTTGTTATAAATTTCATGGTTTGTTCTGCTCTAAGGGTTCGAATCTTGTCTTCTTTGTACAAGACACTGATAGAGGAGGGAAAAGTGATGATCGGAATGTTACCCACCTGCCACTGACCCTCGTTATGGGAGTAAGATAGCCTTTCCACCTTGGTTTGTCCCCCTGCTGATTCGTAGGTGACGCTAAAATCAGCAACTCTCGCTCCTGCAACTCGCAGTTGAAGTCTGCCGCCCAGCGGAACATCTATGCGTGAGCCTTGAGTGCTAAGCGATAAAGAACGGTCTTTAATCTTTACACTAACGTCTGTTCTGAACTCGGCAAACTTGAGTATGAAATAGGATGCTGCGGCAGCAATTAAGAGAAAGAAGGATGCCCAAATGTAAGGAGAGAACACTATTAAAATAAAATCTATAATGAAGAATAGTTGCACCATTCTGCCCATAAACCTCATTCCGAAGAGCACTAAATCGAATTTTCCATGGATGAAACTGGCGGCTGCGACAACTACAACTGTTAAGGAGTAAGCGCTCATTGCCCACAGTCCAAAAAACGCAGATGCTATGTCCATTTGGGTTTGGTTTAGAGGTATGTTCCAATTGTTCCAAATGGGAATTTGTAGAAGCAAAAAATATACAATTACTAGAGGAATAAGTGAAGCCGCTGCGATAACATAATTTAATGGTGACCCAATTAGTGTTTTTGGGAATATGCCGGACATTCTTTTTTGTCTGAGAGATTTATCTTTTCGAGTATACGTTGCTTATCCCTCTCTCCAAGATTAGACTGCTTTTTACCATGTCTAATTTTGATTGAACTTTGACTCTGGAGTATCCCATGTTTTGTTTATAAAGTTAACCCATAACACACAGCAAATAACCACGTATGCTTGTTTTTGGAATTTGCGACAAGTGCGTACCTCTATGTTTGAATTACTCTTTGTGAGAAATCCTGGTATCGTCTTCCCTTATTCTCAAGCCTCTGTTTCAATGACTTTAAAGCAGGCAACTTCAACATGATTAACAAGCTAGCGCGACCACAGTGGAGATTGACACTACACCTGAAATTATATATGTACTGGGCATTTCTTTCGAAGGAACCCAAAGCCAGATAATGCACGTTTCAGATTATATTTTAGATGAAATGGAGCGTGAGCCCGTGGTCAAATCAAAGATATCTCCTGTGCTATCAGACCAAGCAACGCAGGTTTAGTTTACATTTCCGCCGGTGATGATATCCGGAACGTTTTCTTCAACTAAATCACCATAATTGCAAAAGCGTTCATCCATCGGAATATTTGGATTGCCATAGTTTGAGGCGAAATTCAATTTGCATCGAGTTATGGAACTGTTCCATTCCCATGTTATAGTAGAATCCGCTCTTATTTCAAATGTGATTGTTAAACCTGACCCTGACTCGGGAATTGACACCGAGTCAGACCAACCTGTACAAGTCCAAGTTAGGCCTTCTTCATCTACTGGGCTGACGACGCTGTAGGTATGCGGAGAATGAGAGTAATAAGCATAATTGCCAACAGCAGGAGTCGGTTTTCCATGAGTGGAAATAACACTCAATGAACGCTGAAAATATGAACCTTGCCAGTTCCAAGTTATTCTGGAATCCTCCGAAATGACAAAGGTTGCCGTTGCACCCGTTCCAGGCGAAGGGACAGAGCCCGTACCCGACCAACCAAAACATGTCCAAACAGCACTACCTTCAGCAACAGGACTAGCAACACTACACATAATAGAAGAACAAGTTTCAAAAAGACGAGTGTCTACTCCCGGGCTAAGACTTCCATGAGTAGAAGCAACATCCAAACGCCTGATAACTGAACTTGTCCAAAGCCAAGTGATGCTAGAATTCTGCGTCATGCGATTGACATTTACACTATTTCCGTCACCACTAGCTGGAACTGACCCTTTCCCAGTCCACTCCATACAGGTCCAAATTGTGTTGCCCTCTGTTACCGGACTCGACACACTGCAGGTCAGAAGTGTTCCAGAAGTGTACACGTGACTGCCAACAGCGGGACTGGGACTCCCATGAGCAGAAACAACAATTATGGAGCTGCTTGCAGTTTTCAGGAAAAGGGCAGTGACTTAACCTGATCCAGTTGCGGTCAATGATGTCGTAGCTTTTGACAAGAACTAAGTGATACTTAGCCAGAAATCTGCCAATTGGAGAAACGGTAGTTTTGTTCAGGATTTGCTGTTAGAGAGATTAAGTCGTTTCTGATTGTTCCGCTCTGTCCGTTTGAGCGAGTTTCGCTAACTGATGGATGTTCTGCAGTTGTTGTTCCACCATCAGAGGGATTTGTGTAAAAAGTCACTTTAGGACCTAAATCAGCGCCTAATACACCCGGTCCGTTTACCGCGATAATTAAAGTTGGCCATTGGCTGCGTACTTGACCAAGTTTATTCCAGGAAGCCACTTCAGAAAGGCCAATTTGCAGGAGTCACAGCTTCAAATGTGTGATTCCCAGCGGAGAGTGAGACAATTTGGCCATCGCGGTAAGTAGTTCCGTCAACTCTCATTGCCGCGCCAGTTGACGCATCTGCTGATTCAAGAGTTATTGTCACATCATGGTTTGTTGCATGGACAGGCAAAATGAAAACGAAACTTGAAAACAATGATACCAGCAAGCAATATGGAATGAACTTATGGCGAAATGCCAACTTAGCTGACCTTCTCCTCGGGTATGCTTGCTTTTTTGTGGCTATAAGCTTTCAGTGAACCCAGCGTTTGAGAACGACAGGCTATCGTTTCTCATCATAATCAATGAATTTCCGTCCAATAAAATCGGTTCGAATGAAAAACTATTGTTTTCTTGAACATTTGGCTTACATTGATCAATCGCATTTTGGCAAGGACGCTGTTGTCTCGAGGCGGCTTTAAACACGTACAGTGAGGCTTGCACAAATGAACCGATGTATCGAGTCTAGCTTGAATTCCAAGCAGACCTAGATTTTGCGGAACGCAAGCGCACGCGAAAAAACATGCTGGTGCAAAACCCATCTAAAACACCGTGTGCGCTCAGGCTACGGACCCAAGCTGTGTCTTCAAATACGGTGTGGACTCCCCGCAGAAGTAACTGGAAGAGGGAATGCCAAAATGCAATAATAAACGTACTATTGAGCAAAAACGTAGTTTATTTCGTTGATGACTTCATTTTGCCAAGTGCCTTTCCAAATAATTCTGTAGGGAATACTGATGCCAATCGCTGAGTAGTCCGCTGTTACCTCGTAAATTGCGTTTGGAACTACGGGATAGTGAATTGTGACGTTCCAGCCGGGGCTGTAATACATGTATGTCTCTGCGCCCACAATGTTTGGAGGCGTCACTCTTCCGCCAGTCCAAACCAAATCCTTCATGAACTGCGCCGTCTCAGCATGATTAGACTTTAGAAAACCCATTACAGAGTCGCGCACTTCTTCCTGCGTAGTTAACATAGTGGGGCTTGGCGTGGGTGGTGGAGTTGGATTATTTGAACTTGTAGGAGTCGGTGTTGGGCTGGGTGCCAAGGTTGGACTAGCTGATCCTGTTGGAGTCGGCATTACAGTGGCTGTCGGCGTCAGTGTCGCAGTAGGAATCGGACTTGGCTTTGCTGTAGGCGTCAAAGCATTCGTAGAAGTCGGCGCGGACGTGACAGTTGGCAGGGGCGAAGGCGTAAGCGTTGGAGTAGCAGTTGGTGAAGGAGGGTGTGGTGCTGCGTAGTAGCCGATTCCAGCAGCTGCCAAAACGACAACAACCAAGAGGATGATAACTATCATTTTGGTTATTCCCAACCGCGACAATAAGAACCTCAAGTTTGGTCTATCTTGTTTGCTACCAACGACCGATTTATTTCTTGCTCTGCCAGCATCGCCCTCATTGAAGGCATTGTCACGGACCAGTCGCCGAGCACCACTTGCTTTGGAGCTACAGCCGCAGGCACACCTGCAGTACCTGATTGTTGGCAGTTTTGGCATCGAAAAGAAAGAGGAAAATTCTAAGAAATTGTTAGCTTTTTGTTAGCCCTTTTGCTTTCTCAAAATTGTTCATTGAACTATCCACTTTTTATAGGTACCAACTAACGTGCTACGTTTGAGTCTACTTGAACATTCGTCTCCTTTTCAATAAACTTGTATAGCTTCAAGAGCTTATGTAGCTTCAAGAGCATTATGACGCTGGACACCATAAACAATCATTGCTTTATTACTATGAATAATGAACTCCTCAATTGCATTCTTATCTTTTTCAAGAGATTCGAATATTCCTATAGTTAACTTTTTAGATTCCCAATTTGATATCATAGCTTGATAGACTTTATCGCCTTTCGTAAACTACCACCGTATAGTAAGGACATGACTTATTCATTTTGATACACTTCTTAATGATTTTGAGTATTCAGTAACATGTTTTTTCATTGAATCATTGATTTTCATTGTACGTTCACGGAAGAAAGGAATTTTGTCATGGATGTTCCACACAATCACTTTACTTTCGCATTCTGGACACTTTTCCAATACAATCCTTTTGTGGACTTGTTCCATCACAATGATGTTATCATACTCTGCAAGTCGTTTCTTGTCGAGTCCTTCTGGTGTTTTCTTAAGGAATTGAATGGCATGTTCGGAGGTTAAAAATTCTATTGCTTCTTTTGAAACAGAAGTGCGTAGCCCGTTTCTCCATGTGCTTGTTCCAGCAGACTCGACTATTAAGGATGGATTAAGTTTTTTTAATAGAGCTTCGCATACTGGACTTCTGTACGAGTTTGCTGTGCATATGAACAATACTTTGAATTGTTTACCCTCTAAGGTTTGTTCAGTTTTTGTTTCTGGGGTTGACCATTTCATAGGAGTAGCGAATATTCTTAAAACGAAGTTTCTTAGTTCTTGAAAATAGAAATTTGGAGATTCTATTACCTTTCTATGCATAGTATCTATGATGACCATCCCAAACTGCGTATATTTCTCTGTTTGGTTTTTCGATTACTATTAGTGGCATATATCATCTCCTTTCTCAATCTTACGTTTGTAATGTTCAATAATTATTCTCTGAACTTTCTTATCAGCTAACCTGCCTCCTTCTGTGAGATTAGAGTTGAACCAGAAATCTCCTCGAGAAGAGTTGCGGGTGAAGGATGAGTTGCGTAGGCTGCAGACATTGACAGTGTAGACGTCATTAACAGAGCCAAGGTCCCTATGTCTTCTCGCTAAAACGTTTACAGTCTACCCCGATGTGGTCGCACTCGTAACTCCCTAACTTGAATTTGAGGCACTGCCTAAAGTTTCTACAAGTCACTTATGTTCACCACAACCTTGCTCTCCACAATAACTGAATGTTTTGTAGATAAAACGAGTTATTCCTGTTAGGATAACATTCCCAGGGACTCCGTTACGACTAAGCTGAATTATGGATTAACAAGCGTTATAACCAAAGGATGGCTGAACTCAACGTACAGGCGATGCCGTAGGTGCCAAACCAAAACGCCCACGTGATTGTTTATTCGGCGGTTCTTCTAATTCCGTCTTTGAACCTTCTTTCTCCAATTAGTATCACAAGCGCAAGACGGCGATTATCATCAGAGCTTCGAATGGGACTACGGAGACTACACGTACAACTGGAACCAGAAGTCCCCAAAAAGCCTCCAGGACGCCTACGGGGATCGAACGGTGTGGTTTTGTTTTATGAAAATTCCAGCGAATAGCGGTTAGGTGAAAACGGTTAAATGCCAAGAGAATTTAATGTTGATGTCTTTGTTCACCCCACCAAATATCTACTATGGTTGCCCATAACAAAAATAGTAGCCGATAAAAAAGTCCAAAGACTAATTATCGAACACTACAAACGCAAAATAAGAAAAGGCGATGACATCAGGCCGATAGTAGTAATTGAAAAACCAAACAGAGAAATATACGCAGTTTGGGATGGACATCACAGATACTATGCATACTTAGAGTTAGGGATTAAAGCTGTGCGATGTGCGTATGCTGGAAACCTGTCAGGGTTACTATTCTTCATGGTAGAACACGGCTTTTTCCAGCCTACCTCAGAAGTTGTTATTGACCCTTTTCTAACAGTTGTCATTAATAGAGAATATTACCTTAGAAAGATATTAAAACCTCCGAATCTTTGTTTCCAAAAACTAAGAAACCATGTCTTAAAATTTTTTGCTACCCCTATGAAATGGTCAACCCCAGAACAAGTCTCGCAACCCAAAGACGGACAGTTCAAAGTACTGTTTGTATGCACTGCAAACTCATTTCGAAGCCCAATATGCGAAGCACTTCTCAAAAAACTTAGGCCAGAGTTTATGGTGGATTCAGCGGGAACAAACCTTTGGAGAAATGGGGTGAGAGATTCTGTTTCAAATGAGGCAAAACGATTTTTGACTGCAGAAGGTGCCATTCAATATCTCAAAAAAACTCCAGAGGGAATTTATGAAAAACGGCTTGAAGAATACGATAACATTATTGCACTGGAGCAAGTCCACAAAAAGATTTTAACGGAAAAATGTCCCGAGTGCAAAAACAGAATTATCGTTTGGGATATTCACGATAAAATTCCTTTCTTCTATGAACGAACAGAAAATATTAATAAACAATTGAAAAAGAAGGTTATTGAATATTCAAATTCATTAGCAAAACTTGAAGTCGAACTCGAAGTTTCTACCGCATACATGGCAACCCAAAATTATCCACTCCCTTCAATTAGTCTAAAGAAGGAAAGGTATCAAACGAGTATTACCAAAACTGCAATACCGGGAGCGCGCTAGGCATGGAGCCTTATATAGGAGAGAGAAACAAGCAGGAAAACCGCTAGGACTATTGTAGTTCCGGGAACCGAAGACTAAAGCGCGCTGCCTTGTCCCGAAATTAAGTGTTTAAGTAGGTCGGTAATATTGCTTTTTTGGATTAATTTTTAGTCTATGGTATTTATGGTGGACCACTTGGATTTGAACCCGTTTAGGTATGCAACCCGGCAGCTCCTAACAATGGATATTTCGCTTAGGAGTTTGGTGAGGGGGACTCAGACCCTTTTGGGGGCAAGTCCGGTAGACACCAGAACCGTTTAGGGTGTAAAACAAATAAGGCCCAGTTTGTGCGTTTCATGTTCCAGGCTTTCCCGCTTCTCCTAATCGGTCCGTTAAGCAATAGTTTTATTCACGGTTCTACTAGTCAACTTAATATCATATTCATGGAGGCGAGTTTATGGCAAAATGTAAAACATGCGGAACAGAAGCTGCTTCACCAAAAAAGAAGTGGGTTATGGCAGGCAGAGCCGACAAAACAGGAAAGAAAAGCCAAATAGAAATTGGACTTTTCGACTGTGTAAAATGCAAAAAAACCTTCCGCACCACCCTAAGCAAAAAGAAAATCTAAAGACTATTTGAAGTTTACCGCACACCAACCCCTTATTTTTTCCAGGACGTTGGAGGTTCAAAACGCGCGGTGCTTTCCTCAGTATTTCTCGGGAAGGGCTTCTTGCACTTTGCACAGCCAAAAAGGCCGATTTCTAACTGAGGTCTTTTTCAGCTTTGGATGGACGTTCGACCATTGTCCAATCTTTCCAGGCGGTGAAACACTGTTCCACATTTTCTGCATTTTCCAATTTAATTTCGTCCGATATCTATTTGATAACCATGGTTTCTAATGATAATAGAAAACACTTTCCGTTTTCTTCGGATACAAGCACGTTCTACTTTACAAAGAGAAGATCGGCGATTAGCACATGAAGTTTCATTCGTAGAATATGAGGTTTTGTTCCTCCAATATTTCATGAAGCTTATGTACTGCGTTATAAACGTCCTGTTCTTTATTCGCTCCGGTGCAAACAAGGCTCCCGCTTGCGAATATCAGCATTACCACCTTAGGCTCGTCCATCCTGTATACCAAGCCTGGAAACTGCTCCGGCTCATACATCGTTTTTCCAAGCGTGGAAACTGTCTTCTCCAAATCTACATTTCCACCTAGACTCGCGGAAGCAACGATGTTCACAACCTTCAAGTCCGGCTTGCTAACAATGATTATTCCGCCCATTTTCAGTTCTTTAACAACTTTCATGATTGCTCTGCGGGATTCCTCTCCGGATCTTGCTCCTGTACAAACCATTTTACCAGTGCTAAAAATCAACGTAGCCGTCTTCGGTCTCTTAAGCCTAAACACTAATCCGGGAAACCGGTCCGGACTATATTCTACGCCTGGAAAACTCTTCACAATTGCGTTCAGGTCAACTCTTTGGTTGAGAGTGGCAGAAGCAACGATGTTTTGAATGTTTATTGTGGCTTTCGTTTTCGGCATTAAACATCGCTTCTTCTAGTACAGCAGATGTCTAAATACCCTTTACAAAAGCCTTACGTTGCCAGTGTAGGGAAGCTTCCTGCACGTTCCCTATTTTTCTCTGATGCATGAGATTGATTTGCGCCAGGTCAAATTATCTTATAAGATGTTTCATGCCAGATTGCATCACATGTTTAACGCGTTATACATTGATTTGAAACAGCTATCACGCTCAACAGCGACCAACGATGAACGTTAAACGTGATTCACTAATAGCACAACTCCTAAAGCTTCGCGAAACATACTCATTTCAGCGATTTACGGAGAAATTTTACTCGTTTTCCATCGAATCGGGATGTTAAAAGTGCGAAAATTCTGGATAATTGTACTTTTGTGTCGGTGACTAAACGTCCATTTGGTAACGCATTTCACACAAAGCAAAATGAGGCCAAAGTTTTATCCCAACCCAACTTTTGGCTTAGCAGGTACTTAAAAACGGCCTATTCAGCAGTAGACACTGTTCAGCATATACCCAGAACATACCTTACGTGGTAGAAGGGTAGAATAATCATGCCAACATAGGGTATGGGTATAATCGGAATCGAGCACTTGTGAAAAAACCGGGTCGATGGGAAGCGACCAACGCGGCTAGACGAATGCGTAATTCCAGATAGAAATCTGCCAACGCATAATTCTTTATACACGGAACCGCCTATAGGCATCTAAACAAATGGAGACCAGAGTTTACGACATTAATACTTGGAGCTAAATGCAAAGACGGTGTTGTCCTCGTTGGAGACAGATATGTAAAGTCGGACTTTGGAGCTAATTACAGAGAGAAGATCAAGAAATGTGGAGATATTAATTGGGCTGTATTTGGTGCTGCAGGAGTAGGCCCTCTATTTGAGGAATTTCAATCATTGTTACCCCCCATCGTTTCAAAAAGTTTTGGCTGGGTTAATTATCAGAAGCAACATTTGGTTAGCCAACACGAAAGAGAGTTCCCCGATAATCCCAAAGCAACATTACCCCCAATGCCTGAATACACATATGATAATTTTAAGCAAGATTGCGTTGAGTTATTGACACAAATGAAAGAACGGTATTCTGTCGCTTTCCAATATGAAGATTTTATCGTGCAAATTCTAGTAGGAATGAAGGAAGGAGAAAACGCAAAATTGTATTATCTCGATTCGAAAAACTGCCTACCCGTTCCTGTTCCCGAAGCTGTTTTGATAGGACAAAGTCAATTAGGCGAATGGTTGCGAAAAGGTTGGAATCCAAATATGACTATGCAACAAACTGCCCAACTCGGAATATTGACTATCAAATACATTGAAAAAGAAGAAATAAGCAAGGAAATCGGTGTCGGAAATTATTCCCCGCAAGTATGGTATATTGCCGAGGGCAATAACATCCAACCTAGAGAAATCTTAGATGCAGAACTTCAGTCATTAGTGTCAAACGCAGATGAGACCTGTAAGAGTCTTCAAAGGAAAGTACATTCACTTTTTAGGACGTAAGACTATCGCTCCTTCCTCTACTACTGCAATCAATTCAGTTCCTTCCTTCCAGCCTACTTCCGCAATGTGTTTAGGTGGAATCGTTACAACGTATTTGGGGTATTCTTTGTCATCTACTTTTCTTGATAGTTGTTTTTGGAGCTTCAGATATATGCGCCTATTCTACTACTGAGAGTTACTGACCTATAAGTTTTAGGCGCTGAAGACATAAATATATTAGGTACCTAATATGTTTTAGGGGAAGTGTGCTCTCGAATGTCTAGCGACGAAAACACGGATCTTCTTCTTGGCTTAGGTTTAACTGTTAATCAGGCAAGGGTTTACTTGGCTGTACTTAAATTGGAAAAAACTTCAGTGTCACAAATTGCCAAGTTCTCAAAAGTGCGCAGGGAGGATGTATATAGAATTCTGCCTTCACTCGAAAAAATGGGCCTGATTGAAAGACTGCTAGGCAAACCTGCTCTTGTTGAAGCTACTCCTATTTCAGATGCTTTAAGCTTTCTGTTGGCAGAGGAAAAAGGCAAGTCAGACGACCGCCTAAAAGGTATGAAAAGCATAGTGGAAAGGCTGTCCCTTAAAGATTGGGACCCTGTTCGCGGGGGAGAAGAAAGCATCTACATACTGATAGGGGAAAAGAAGGCAATTTTAGCTAAAACTTCGGGACTCATTAGAAACTCAAGAAAAGAAGTCGCGTTGATTGCAGACAAGGCAAGAATCATACCGGTTTTATCTCAGTTTTCAGATGAATGTAGACAGGCAATAAAGCAAGGCGCTCATGTTCGACTGATCTTTGAAGGAGACAGCTCGGACGGTTCGCTTAAAGATAAAGTGCAGAAACTTATCGATGGCGCTATGGTTCACGTCAAGTTTCACAGTGAAGCATTAAATCATTTTATAATGTCCGATGACAAAGAAGCATTAATTACCACATCCAAAGAAAGCGGGCTAGGCGAACGCCCTTCTCTTTGGACAAACAACAGCAACCTCATAGGAGTACTGAGAAACAGTTTTGAATCTGACTGGATAAAAGCCGAAGACTAAAGCGCGCGCAGATAGCTATCCTCTCACATCGCCCTACGTTGAACATGCACTTTCGTAGAATGTTTCAAGCAACTATGCGCAAGCCTTAGAGTTAATTCTGACAATAGCTAAATTGTTGAAAAACTTAGTTCGATAAGGGGCGGTATATGTCAAACGGGATAGGTCTGTTGGTGTAGCATCCCAGTCACACGCGTTTATACCACCCGCAGCATATATTGTATATTAAGATATATCATTGAGGTTGTTATGTTTTGCGAGAATCTTGGGAAAATATCGGACAAAATCAGTGAAGGAATAGTGAACACACGAATTTCGTCGGCTATTCCAATTAGCAATGGTGTTCACAGAAAAGCAATATTCGCCGCAACTTGCGTTTTAACTATTGTTGTTCTAGGCGCTATCCTGGGGGATTTCGGTTGGAGCAAGACTGTTGTGTACGGAGGTTCCGTGAAGGGCCTTGGAACTGGGATTTACTGGGATCAAGCCTGCATAAACAGAACTCTTTCGCTCGATTGGGGACCCATAGAAGCGGGTTCAAACAACACCTTAACGGTTTATGTTAAGAATGAAGGCAATTCGGCGGTTTCGCTGTGGTTGACAACGTCAAACTGGACTCCATCCGCCTCTTTGGATTATATGTCCGTAAACTGGAACTATTCTGGCCAAGTCCTTAGCGTAGATCAAGTGGTTCCTCTGGAACTAACCTTATTTGTGTACCCCACAATAGGTGGAATAACTGATTTCAGCTTCAACGCGATCATAACCACAACGAGCCAGGGTTAGCAAAGGGAAGAAGCCAAACCGCGTGCGTACTCACCCAAACAAGAGGTGCAAGACTCACCTGATTACTAATTTAGGAACATACATGGTGTGCGCTATTCTAAAGATAAATAAACAAAAAACTACACTCCTCAGTTAACATAATCTTAATCCCCAAACCAAACTGCTAAATGAATTGCCGAATAACTTAAAAACGCGGAGCAGATGCTAATAGTCAGGTTGTAGAGTATGGTTCGGTGTTTATGCGGAACAGATAACATGGAGAAGAAATACTGCACGAATTGTGGCACACAATTACTGTACGATTGCGAAAAATGCAAGAACCCTACAGACATAACGGAGAAATTCTGTGGAACCTGCGGGACCAAGAACCCCCATTATAATGCTGCGGCATATAACACACACCCGCGCTAAGCAGATTCTTTCTCTTTGCGCTATTGCCCTCCCAGTAGCTTTCGCGCGCGTAAGGGTGGTCATTTGTTAAACAAAAAAGAGAATTGGAGATTGAGCTTGGCGATTGCTATTGTCTTTGAACATAGATGTAATTTGTCTTGTACCCTATTCTTTGCCATCCATCGTATAAATACGCGTATACGGCGTAGTTTCCCGTTTCTTTGGGTGTAAACTCAGCCGTGTAACGGGCTTCCTCTCCGGCGGAAAGCTCCTTAATCTCTGTTGAGGCCTGCTTATCAGACTTTCCTGAGGGGGTTTCCACCCAGAATTCCAGTTTCAATCCTGCACCTTTTCTCAGGCCTTTGACGGTTGCCTCGACCGAGAGGGTCTTTCCAATTTTCGTATAAGGGTGCGAAAGCACTAGTACGCGCTCGAGTTCCGCTTTTTCCTCGCTTACGTAGATGCGAATCCAGCTGGATTCCCACCAGAAGTTTTCGCGTGCAATGATGGTGACGTATACATCAGCTGGTCCTAATGCATTAATCCGGAAAACCAGTTCGACCTCTTCATTTGGCTTTAACTCCTTAAGGTATTGTCCAGCTCCAAAACTCCAAAATGTTCCAAAGACCGTTAGGTAATACGTATCTAAAGAGTGCAACTGTATGTCAGCGCCTCGAATAGTGTCCTTTGATGTGTTTTTCAGTTTCAATGTTAGCCAACTATTTCCTTTATCGATTGACGTTGGATTTTCTTGGTTGATTGAACGCTCAAAACGAATTTATCAAGGTATCAATCTTTCGAAAAGAAAGAAAAACTTGGAGGTCTGTGACTAGTTCCCCATTTGTTTTTGACAGTATTCCAACCGTCAAGTTCCCAGAATCACTCTGGACCCACCCCAAGAAAGGGGCAAATGTTTTTCTACAACCAAGCTCCAATTAGTGCACTTGTGGCGTTTATGTCTCCAAAATTTCAAGTGTACAAAGACGCAGCAGAAAAATTCCGTTTTCGCCTCCGGGCTGATAACAACGAGATCATAGCCGTCGGCGAAGCGTACGAACAACATGCAAGCTGCATTAATGGGATAAAAAGCGTACAGAAAAACTGCAACTCAGAAATCGAAGACCTAACAATTGAAGACCAGAAGGTGGCAAACCCAAAATACCAGATCTTCAAGGATTCAACGGGCGAATTCAGATTCCACCTAAAGGCTTCAAACGGGGAGATAATTGCCCAGAGTGAAGGATACCAAACCAAAGAGAACTGCCTACACGCCGTTGAAGTTGTCAAGAAGAGTTGTGACGCAGAAATTGAAGATTCAACAGTTGCGATTAAGCCAAGCGAAGATAAAACCAGCCACAGTGAAATTGGAACCCCAAAAGTCAGTAGTACAACTCTAGCAGAAAAATCGAAAATTGTCTTCGTTGGAAATAAAACGCCAATGGACTATGTTCTAGCGATAATCACAGGTTTATCGGCGAGCAATACCAACGAAGTAACCTTGAAAGCCAGAGGGCAGGCAATAACCACAGCCGTTGATGCAGCTGAAATAACAAGAAATCGGTTCCTAAAAGACCTGAAAGTTACCAAAATCGCAATCGGAACAGAACAGATGCCACCGAGAGAGGGCGAAACTAGGGCAAGAATGGTCTCGACTATCGAGATAACTCTCACCAAAAAGTAAGATTGCCTTAGAAGCTCCAGTGCCAAGAAAGCTTTAGTCATAGGTGCTTCTTTGGATTCTAAATTCGCACTCTTGACAATAGCGCAAGATGCTGCCTGCCTAACACCACAAACGCTTTAAGGTGAATTCTCCGAAATAGGGAAGCTATGTCGCTCTTTGATGCTTTCAAGAAAATTAATGAGACCTTATCAAAAATACAGACACCTCCTCCTGCTTCACAACCCCCAGAACAAAAATCAAGCCCTCCTCAATACTCCACGCTGCACGTGATGGTTGTAGGGCTTCCAACGGATACAAGTAGGAACAGACTAATTGTAAAAGCGATCAAGGCTAAGGATGCTTCCGTAGCCGCGGTTTACAAAGACATGCTAGTATTCAGTATCGATACTGCTTCCTTCCCCTTGCTGCTGAAGGGAACCTATCTTGGCTTCTCACCAACCGCAACCTATCAAGGTTCTGCAGTCGCACGCGCTGGGGGAGAATTGCAGCTAAACATGAAAAGCGTCGCAAAAATCGGAGGGCACAATTAATGAGCACCCCATCGATAGTCATAGCCTATAACCCAAGTGACTTCACAGTCTCAGGTGACCAGGTAATTTCATCGGCAGCCTTTACAGACGTTGTCGTAACCGATATAGTGACGCAAAGCAGCTCTGCCGATGGAAGCACATCGTATACCGTCTCTGGATCACAGGATCCCGCAGTTATGGCCGCAATTCAGACCGAGCTGGATTTTCAACAGTCTTCAGCCGTTGATCCAAGTACCCGAGTCACCTACCGCCCAGTGCCGGTTACTAACAACATCAAGGGACAGATGACAGTCACAGGAGACAATGTTGCAGTAGATCTGCGAGTTACAGATCGCTCCGGAAAAGAGGTTTCAAGGTCCACGAAGACTTCCAAATTTAAAAATGGAATGGACATTTTAGACGCCATTGATTCCGCTGCACAAGATATAGCCAACCAACTTCACAAATCCAAAGCTCCCCCTAAACAGCGCTACAAGAAAATCGTAAGCTGGTTAAAAGAAAACTATGGAGACAGATTCAAGGAAGGCGCATCAACTGATGAAATAGAAAAGCAGCTAACAAAAATCTTCAAAGAAGACATTGAGCCAAACTTCAGAAGCGAGCCCAAATACGCTAAGGGTTTCAAAAACTACATTGAACAACGGCAATATGGTGACTTGGTTAGTGTAGAATAAGTGGGTCAGATAAACGGCGACCCGTTGCTTAGTCCAGAGACAATCAGGGCCTATTACGAATCAGCCACCTTAGATTTATCGGTTCTTTCCCAAATCAACTTCAGGCACTTTAGATTCCGTCTCGCCGACAGTACATTCTACAAAGTGCCCCGTAAGATTAGAGTCTGGAGCGATCTGAAAAAACAGTTACTGAGTACGTTGCCTTTGGACGTCTACTATTCCAGCGCTTGCTGGCTTAACCCCCACAAGTTGGGTAGCAGGACAGAGGAGAAAATACTTGAGAACATAATGATTTCATGTGACTTAGCCTTTGACATCGATGTGAACGGAGAGGAAATACCAAATCTTGAAGAGGCCAGAAAACAAGCTATTTCTCTGAAGAATTTTCTTACCTCCAAGCACATTGTTACTCGATATTTGGCTTTTTCAGGAAGCAAAGGTTTTCACGTGGTCAGCAACGACCCATGGAACGAAGAAACAGGTTTTGAAGACCCCGTAAAAAGAGAAAGGAATGCAATTGAAAAAAGAAAGCAGATAGTTAAAGAAGCAAAGTCGCAGGGAATTTTTTTTGATGAGAAAGTAACTGTCGATACACGTCGAATAATTAGACTACCAGGAACAATCAATTCCAAAACAGGTTTGATATGTACAGTTTTGAGCGAGAGCCAAATAAAACTTGATATTGAAAAAATATTTAAGCTGGTGGCCGGAAGTAATAGAATCACTCCCAGGATTCCCTGTTCACCAGGGGATATGACTAAGGACTTCGTCCCTGCAAAATCCCTGAGGGCTAATGGCGGCCGATTGGGAGTTAGGCCCACCCTCAAAAACGAACACTACTTTTCAACGTTCATAACAAACAACATTCCAATGACACAACTAAAAATTCCAATTCTAGAAATTGGCAAATGGAAAAGCATGAAGGCCGTTTACCGGATCGTTGCTAAGATTCAGAAGCGATACGGAATTGGAGACGTTTTCTTATTTGATGACCAAGACAAGTATGTTGCTTTCAGCCTCAAAGCGGTTTCAAGAAGGCGCCTGGAAAAGATCCTGTTTAATTCGGATTCATTGAACTTGAACGCTTGCAGAAAGTTCGGGTGCACTTACTTCAGGGTTGGATCAAGTATAGGGCTTGATGGAAGCGTTATTCAACCAGCACCAAAGCTTATAGAAATCCTTCAGTCTGATCTGCGTGGGCAGGCGAGTCGACCACACTTTGAGTTTTTGGCTTCAGTAGGCATAAAGGTTGAGGCATCTGAGAATGAGTTGTGTGGACCTAGCAAAGATAAGCTTGAGTTGATTCACGGCATCATGGAATAGGAGTCTTGAGCTTAATGCGAAATGGATGCTGCATTGTTGCAGGGTTGGTCATCATAATTGGGGAGATTGAACTGAACCCATAACGGTTTATATATTGATTTCACCTTACCCTACCAGTATGTTTTAGGTGATCAGCATGGTTTCCAAACAGTTGTTAGACCTCTTGAATAGGGGCATAGCTAGCGAACTCCAAGTTTCAATCCAGTATATGTGGCAGCACATCCAAGTCACCGGCTTAGAGGGCGCGAACGTAGAAAGCACTTTTAGGCAAATAGCCATCGCCGAAATGAAGCATGCGGAAAAACTCGCAGAGCGTTTAGACTACTTAGATGGCGTCCCAACCACCAAGCCTGAACCAATTTTCGTGGGCGGTAGCCTCATCGAGATGCTTAAGCAAGATGAGCTGAATGAAGAGGAAGCTATAACCCTTTATAAACAGGCAATTCAGGTGGCCCAGAAAGAAGGCGACTACAGCACCCGGCGGCTGCTGGAAGAGATTCTTGCGGAAGAAGAAGCGCACATAAACATCTTTGGAAAACTCCTTGTTGGTATGACTGAGCCCTTCACTCAGCCGGGAATATCCAAAGTCGAATAGATTGCGCGGCACGCTTCCAACATATTTTTTGCTCCCTGAATTCGTTTCTGAACCCTGAGAAAGCCCCTTTGGAAAGCCCACGGCAGTGAAAACGAGAGAGAGGATTAACTTTTAATGCTACTGCTGGGACTGACTGACTCCTCTGGACTGACTGTCGGCTGCAACTCTGGATTTTGGACTGTGTTAAATGTTGAGTTGGGGTTGGATTAAGATTCAATCCCAAATGTTATTTACTTTTAGGCTCCAATTATGGAGGTAGTTAGCAGTTCAAAAAAACACTGGAGAAACAGGGTGTAGCGATCTCAGAATGGATGTACTGGCTATCGCTTTCGGCGTTGCTGGTGGTCTTGCACTATTCCTGTACGGATTACATTTGTTAAGCGAGGGTCTGAAGAAAGTCGTTGGCGAGAAGATTAAGCAGCTCCTTGCCAAAATGACGAACAATCCCGTAAAAGGCTGCTTTTTCGGCGCCCTAACGGCCGCGACTTTGCAAAGCAGCGGTCTAACAATGGTTATTCTGATTGGTCTAATCAACGCTGGCGTTCTAACCCTAAGTCAAGGTATAGGAGTTATGCTTGGAAGTGAAATTGGCACCACGATAACTGCGCAAATAGTAGCTTCCAACGTTGGAACTATTTTTTACCCAATAATTGCCATAGGATTCTTGCTGTCAATTCTACCCAAAAACAAGAAGTACAGAAACATAGGTCAAGTAGTCCTGAGTGTTGGTCTGGTCTACTTAGGAATGAACATAATGTCCGGTAGTATTCGGCCACTTCAAGACGAACCTGCGCTGAAAGCTTTTCTGTACAATCTCGGGCAGTTCCCCATATCTGGAGTGCTTGGAGGGGTGATAGTGACCGGGATTTTCAATAGTAGTACAGCTCTGATGGCGTTGGTAATATCTCTGGGAATAAATGACATGATTACTCTTAGAAGCATCCATAGCTATTCTTCTTGGAGCAAACATCGGGTCATGCGTCACAGGGATAATGGCTTCCTTCGGATCATCCCTCTCATCTAAAAGACTATCCTTAACACAACTCGTTATCAACATAATTGGGGTGTTACTATTCTTTCCATTTATAACCAACTTTGCCGGAATCATTGCGATGACATCGAGCGATTTGCCTAGACAAATCGCAAACGCCCACACTGTGTTTAATATAACAGTTACAATAATCATGCTGCCATTGGTAAGTCTCCTAGTTATCCTTGTGAAAAGGCTTATGCCGGGAGAAGAGATTGTAATCAAAAGAGGAACAGAGTTTATAGATGAAAAACTCTTAGCCGCCCCATCCATCGCTTTGTCTCAAGCCGAAAAAGAAATTCGCAGAACAGGGGATTTGACATACGAGATGCTGGACAAAGCAATATCGGCTATACAAGACAATAAAAAAGAGGCAATAGCAAAAGTGAAGGAATTGGAAGGAATCGTGGATGAAGTCTATCATGCTATTGACAAATTCTTAGAAGACAGTCGATTCGCAAATCTGAGCGAGAATGAGCTAAAGAAATTGGCGTATCTGAAGCACAGTGTGACTGACATAGAAAGAGTCGGAGATCATGCCAACTATCTGGCAGAATTAGCAGAAAAGAAAATTAAGAAATCCTTGTCATTTTCAGAAGACGCAAAAAAAGAGCTAGACACCATGCGCATAAAAACAAAGATGATTTATGAAAAGGCCTTAGTTGCCCTTGAAGGTGAAAATGAGGAAGTTGTCAAATCAGTTCAGGAACTGAAAGACGAGATAGACCGTTTACACAGAGTTTTTGAGGCAAACCACGTCCGAAGATTAGAATATAAAAAGTGCGATCCACTCGTAGGGATAATATTTGTTGACATTCTCAGAAACTTGGAACGTGTAGCCAATCATTCAACCAACATTGCCAATGCAACTTTGTTAGGATTCTAAAGTGCCCTCTGCAAATGATTTCGATAGAACAGCAAAAAACCAAGCTATCGCTTCGCAGGAAATAGGGCTGCTGACGCAAGCGATTAGCAACCCACTACATCTTGGAGACGAAGTTGTAAATGTGATTGGAACGCTCAAAACAGATGCATAGAAGACCCTTGAGACTGGAGACCCAATCAAAAACCTTTAGAATATTTCGTAGCTCCTTTGCGTTCCATTTGTGACCGGCGTCAATTTTTAGGAATAATCTGATTCCACACTAAATTGTTCTTCCGGTAGTTATGAGTAGTCTTAGAAATGCAAACATTATGTAAATTTTCTTTCAAGTAGATTTAAGGATAGCCATTTCTATAGCAACAAAATAGATTCGTCACGGAGTTGTTTGTCACTATATGCGGCACTAGCAGTTTTAGCTCAAACCGGACTCATGACCAAATAAGATTTGATAGTTATAGGATAGATTGACTATTAATGGTTAATAGACGCTACATACGACTCAGGAGGAAAGAAAACGCCGAATTTTAGTCAGATTCAGAAGCTCAAGAACAAGTACGCGGACCAATTCTTAAAGAAGACCAATGTTGTAGGAGTTGGAGTCGGCAAAAAAATCGTAGGCGACAAAGTGACCGATGAGCTTGCCATTAAGGTCTATGTGGAAAGCAAGAAGGCTCTCAGCAGAGTAGCAGAAGCTGATAAAATCCCCCTGACTGTTGAAGGAGTGAAGACAGATGTTGTGGAAGTCGGCAGAATTCGTTTTCAAGGACCTCGTGACAAAAACCGGCCCACCCAAGGCGGAGATAGCGCAGGCAGTTGCCATTCCCTCGCTTACGGCTACATAATGGCAGGTACCCTTGGCGTTGCACTCATCGACAGAACCGACGGAAAAGAAGTGATGCTGTCGAACAATCACGTCTTCGCAGACATGGACAGCACAACTGAACATCGAGCAACCGCAGGAGACCCAATTGTACAACCGGGAACGCTAGACGGCGGAAGCGCAGTAACCGACGTAATTGGCCACCTAAAAAGATGGATACCCTTCAACATGGCTGGATCAAACGAAGTCGACGCAGCCATAGCAGACCTAAACAACGCAGCTGACGCAACCGAATGCACAGTAGGAGGAGGCATAGGACGAGTAAACGGATCCAGAACGCTCAGCGACGCAGACTACGACCTACCAGTGCAAAAATACGGCAGAACAACTTTCTACACAACAGGAACCGTAATAGACACTGACGCAATAATCAACGTTAACTACGAAGTCCTAACCGCAGCAGGAATAGTGGTGAGAACTATCCACTTCGTAAACCAAATACTTCTAACTGGCATGTCAGACGCAGGAGACTCAGGATCACTCATACTCGACATGGATGAAAAAGCCGTTGGTTTGCTATTCGCCGGAAGCACCACAGTCACAGTGGCAAACAGAATAGAATTAGTACTAGACAGGCTAAACCTGGAATTCTGTCCTTCACCACCAACATGCGCAAGACCAGGAACACCTCTCAGACCGTTATGCAATAGAATAACCGGACCAATCGTACAGGTATGTCTCAGAATTGGCTCACCCGATAACATCATCCGCTGCGCCAGAATAGGAACACCTGATAGCGTCATTAACTGCAGAACTGGAGCTCCATTAACGCCGTGGGAATGCAGAATCGGAAGCCCCAACACCATTATAACCTGCACATCAAACGGCCCAGATCACGTCGTCTCATGCGGAACAGGAGGACCAGACAACTGGTTCGACGTCATCGGATGCGCCGCTGGACCAAACATAGACATAAACTTCAAAGACCCCAGAGTAAACCCAGGTAAGATCGCAATCATAAACGTAGACAAGATACCAGCAGACATGCGAGCATCCTTTGAAAGAATGATGAAAAAGATGGCTGAAGCTCCATAAACGGAATCCCAAGCGATAAACATCCCCCAATCTCCCTCTTTTTGTGTGAGAAGAATGGCTGAAGAAAGCAATCTTCCCGAAAACATATACCCCGACAAGTTTCCATTCATTAGTTTACGCCGAGAAAAAAGCGGAGGTTTTGTCTTCAATCCCTTCTTCTACAATGAAGAATGGATAGACGACATCGAAATTGAAGTCTTAGAATATGCGGATGGAAAACACAACATACCAGAAATTGTCAAAGCAATAGCGGAAACGTACAATCTGCAAAAAACAGAATCCGAAAAAATAGTAAATGGGCACCTCGGCAAATTTGCCTCAAAAGGAACGCTCAAATACAGAAACGAACCCAATCCAAACCCTCAAGAACCCAGCGGCCATCCCACCCGCAAAAATAAGGTTGAACCAAGGGACTACTACTTAGCACCAAACTCAGTGCTATTTGACGTAACGTACAGGTGCAACATGGTGTGCAAACACTGCCTCATCGGTGGATTCCCAAAAGAAGACGAAATGAACCTAAACCAAATCCAAAGCGTCCTAGCGAAGTTAAAAAAAGCAGGAGTTTTCAGAGTCCACTTCAGCGGAGGAGAACCTCTTATCCGCGAAGACATTTTTGATATACTGAAAATTGCCTCAGATCTAAACTTCGGCATAACCCTCTCAAGTAATGGACTCTTGCTAAACGACAGTGTCTTTTCACGATTAAAGGAACTGGACGTTTTCTGCTTCCAAGTAAGCCTAGACGGAATAGGCAAAACACATGATGACTTCAGAGGAGTGGAAGGCGCATACGAAAAGGCAGTCGCTGCGCTTGAGACTGCCGCTTTAATGGGCTTCTACACAGTAATGAGCACAACAATCATCCCGCAAAACCTCAACGAAATCAGCCGCCTCCTAGACCTCGCAGTCTCGCTCGGAGTCTCATCATTCAAACTCAACGAATTCATGCCCGTCGGTAGGGGTCAGATCAACAAAGAAGACCTAACCGTGATACACGAACAACTAAGAAAACTCGCCGAAGAAATGAAACAAAAAGAGCAACAGTATGAAGGAAAGATAGAAATGCACCTAGGCGCTGTCAGCCCTTGGCTGCTGGACCCAGAACAAATCTCACCGCCCCCAAGAGGAATCAACGCCTCCTGTAAAGTACAATGCTCAGCAGGCTACACAACACTCGTGATTGCGCCCTTCGGAGAAGTCTACCCCTGCCCCTATCTGACAGACTTCCCCTTAGGCAACATATTAACTGAACCACTGGAAGAAATCTGGAACAACAATAGCGGAATTCTCGGCAAATTCAGAAACCTCCACCAAGAAGATATAAAAGGTAAATGCAAGACCTGCCGCCACACCCCCAAAAAATGCAACGGAGGCTGCAGAGCAGCAGCTTATATCGCAAACGGAGACATCCTAGGCGAAGACAGCTTCTGTTGGAAACCCACTACAGAATAGAACTACAAAATTTGCGAAGAGTCTCGCGATTTCCGCTGAGTAGCTAATGGGCACCATAGGTTTTCTGAGCCTTAACGTCGCCGATTTCAACAACGTCGATTTCGATTCCTTCAACAGTTTTCGGAATCACATCCGCTAGGCTCAATTTTTTAAGTGGCTCTTTTTTGGAAACGTAGACTCGCATTACTCGGGTTCCGTTGACTTCCTTGCCACCCTTAAGTCTCTTCTTGGCGGAACCACTGTAGCCTACAACGTTCTTTTTGTCTTTTATCAGTTCCCACACACGACTAAGAGCTAAATCTGGCAAAGGTTTTCTCCAATAGACAAAGCAGTCCTACGCATTTATTGGTATCGAAAGCGCGTTCTGCGTGATTAGACCGTCTTTCTCATTCTGACTATGATTCCGCTAAGGCTCCAAGAAAAAACCCAAAAAGCGCCATTGAGTAGCGATGTCTCTGAACATAGCTGAACAAGGTGTTAATTTTCTCTCGAATATCGCCGTGTTTTGCATTTTGTTGGGCGATAGCACGGCAATATCTTTCTTCTGCCACTCGCTCTTAAAAACAGGTGTTTTAGTGGTGGGTTTTTTCAGAGCCAGGCAGACAAAGTAGGCCGACTCTTATCGTTTCTTGAATTATTGCGGCCTCTCGTAAAGCGCGCAGACAAATCCAAATCTCTCCAACGGCCCAAGCGAAAAAACAGCAAGAAATCTTATAAGCAGTATGTTTGGATAAAGGTCTTCAGTGTCCTACATGACCGAAAGAACAATACAGTCGATACCTGTGATGCCTTTCGCATTGATGCTGGCATGCATAGGCGCGATTATAGGATTGATAGTCGGAATAATCTATGCCGTCTTCTTCGGCGCGCTCTTCTCTATGATTCCCATTGAACCACAAGCCGGAATCGACCTATCCTTTCTGAGGGTCATCTTCGGCGTCGGCGCAATAGTAATGATGCCAATAGCTTGCTTCATAGGAGGACTAATCCAGGGCTTGCTGTATGCAGTTCTATACAATTTCCTCGCGCCTAGAATCGGTGGTATAAGACTCCGCTTCAAAGAAGAAACCCAACAGCAGCGGTAAATACTCTTTTTCCCGCTATTTTTTTTGTTTAGCTCGTTATGTCAAATGGCACGCTTACTCTTTGATGCATGCGGGGCGAGAAATTATCTTGATTCTTCAGAGCTGCTAAAAACCTAATTGAGACTCTGAAACCTTAACTGGAAATTCTTTGAAAGACTTGACTATTACGCTAAATCAAGTTCCCGAATAATTGTGGCTCAGGCACCTAAAGAAGAAATTGCTAAAATCAAGCACTAATTGGGAATATTCCTCAGAGTCCACCTACTTCTCACAAGTTATCTATTAAGAAAAAAGAGGGGGATTTTTGATTTATGGTTTTGGCTGCAGTGCAAACGCTACGGGCACGCCGTATTTGCTTAGATACCAAAGGGTTGACCAGCCATCGGTTGCCAGTGGATACACCGAGAGATTCTCGCCGAAAGCCGCTGTGCCATCTGGGCATGCTCCAACCAAGCCGCTTACGGGTACCTGCTTCGTGTAGACACTTGACGCGTCGCGGATGAAGCCGTTGACTGGGGTGTCTTTGACAAGCGGAAGAGACGTCCAAGCCACCGATGGGTTGCTGGGAGCACAAGCTGCGGTTACGTATCCAGTGCTTCCCTTCACTACGGTGAAGACGAAGCGGGCAAAGTTGTTGGGGTGGGCAGCTCTGAAACTCAGTAATGCCTGAGCCGGAGGAGCAAGTTTGTAGCGTAAGAAGCCGCAGGTTCCGACGGTTTCCCATGTTCCAGGCGCAGCGCCGCTTACCTTGACAGGGTATATTTCTGCTTCGCAGGGGTTGTTGTCTACATGCAGCACAAGGCGGAAAGCAACGATTTTGTTCGAAGGACCTTCTCGAATTACGCGATCCTCCATGTCGGGTGCAAACAGCGGATCATGGGGCACTACTCGGGTTGGCACAACTCCAGCGCCGAAGGGAGCATTGCCTATTGGAGTCTTTAACAGCACACCCTCGTCCGTAAGATTCACCCTGTTAACAACATGCGCAACGCTATTGTATCTGAAGAGTTCCAGCTTAAGCTCGTACTTGCCTGCTGCCTCTTTCGGGTTACCGCCTTCCAGCAGATGTGACAGGAAGAAAGCGCTTGCAGTGTTTTCCCTTGCATCAATCTGCGGCGCCCAAGCCACTGAAACCACGCCTGCATTGATTGGAGGATTCTTTGGCTGAAGCTTAAACAGGGCAGCGCCAGGTATATCAGGGTCGGGACCAAGCATGAACGGCTTGAACACCAACGTGCCATCTGCCCATATCTCGCCATAGTGCCTAACTACGCGATAGTCCACTGCATGCCAAACATCAGCTACAACGGTTCCATCTGCCTTCGTGAGACGTCGATAAGACCAGCGATAATGCGTAATGCCGCTTCCAGAGATGCCATCGCCAAACCAGACCGTTGGCTCCAAGCTACCGCCGAAGGGTTCACCTGTCTCCGTCAAGCCTTCGTCTGCCGCTGCTGTCACTCGCTTAATTTCCTTAATGCTTATGTCATGACCTATCGACAGAACGGCTACCTGCTTTCCAGGGACCGATATCGGGTCGACGTACCATGGAACCCGTGGGTCAGAGATTGGGATTACGACTTCAGTTCCGCATGCGTAGTTCCAGTAGGTGTAGCAAATCATCGGCGGATGGTAAACTGTTGTCCAAGCACTGCCAATCTGGTACTCCACCCAGAAGTAGATGTCAGGATGATCGCCAGCGCACAAATACCACACGTCAGCGTTAAATTGTCCCTGCTTATCCGTCTCCACAACTGCAACCTCGTCACAACGCAAGAACGGCCAAATCCAACGCCAACGGCACAGATATGGACGGATGAGTTGGATTTTGGTTGCCAGCGTCGCTCTTACGGTTTCGGCAGAAGTTGATGAAAGAGTAGTTCTTAGCCCAGCGGGTATTTCCAGCTTCTTTGAGACGACTACTCGTCTTGGAGGTCTCTCGGGAACGGGCGCTTTTAGCCGGATGGGCAGTCCCATGTTCATCCGGGCAACATTTTCAGGCGAGGGATCAATCAAGCCTTTCTCAAACAGAACTGGCGGTTCAGGTGGTTGGGGGATGGGGTTTCCGACTTCTTTCATAAGATCGTCGCGCAAATGCAAGATTTCACGATCAGGCAAGCGTTTGAGTATCAACCACAAAGGATCGACTTCACAGATGTGGACGCGCGCCAAGTAAACAGGCCATTCCTCAGTGGTTGTTCCCACTGTTACTTTTTTTACAATTTTGCCTTTGACTTGGCATTTGCACCACCACCAGTATTTCCAGAAGATCTCAGGGATTGGCAGCAATTCATACTTACGGATTCTAGGGTTAAACTTCCACTCAGGCAAATATGCTTGCCTTCGCTGAACCTGGTCAATGTTTACTCGTCTTTCCTTCACGCCTTCAGCCGGAGCTGGAGCAAAAACTATCCGTGCTCTTTTCGCTTGGTCATCAGTCAGAGTGAGGGAAGCCAGATTTCCCTCAACTTTAGCGGCAGCGATAGCTTCGCCTTTTTCATCAAAAGCGTACATCATGAGGTTTATCGGCTTTTCAGGTCTTCCTTCAAACTTGATGGTAAAATCTATGGTTTCTTGGCTCATTTAGAATCCCACGTATTATTTCTTTAGATAGAAGACATTAATAAGCTTTGGCACACTTCCTTAGCCCGGCTTCTCTTTCCTCCAACGTGCTTCAGATAAACGTGGATTGCTCAACGATTTTACGGATGTTCTTATGAAAGCGGTGGCTAAAGAAGCAAAGAAGGGGTTAAGTGAAGGCGGAATTCTAATAGGATCAGTTCTTGTAGAAGACGGGTGAATTATTAGTCGAGAACATGATAAACGGATGCAGCAAAGTGATTCAATTATCCATGCAGAAATTGGATGCTTGCGTAACACTGGAAGGATAGGAGAATACGATAAGTCCGTGCTTTGTTCCAACTTGATAACCCGCTACCTATGCGCGGGCAGTTGTCCAATTTGGAATTGAGAAGGTTCTTGTTGGAGAATCCTGGGCTTGCCGATCTATAGCTGCTGCAGCAGGTGCTCGGATACTGTTGTTTCCAGGTTAGCTTCGGCTCCTTTCATTTCTTTTCTTCTTTTTTCCCGAGGCTCTGTGAGGTCGTGAATTGTCAGGTTTGGTAGAATGCACATGAACACCATTTTGAATACTAAATCTATTAGGTTTTATGAAGCTGCGATATGAACTCGAGATTAACAAATTAAACAAGCGTCATAGCTCGCAAGACACATAGTCATTCGAGTTGATACGCTGCCATAATGGGATTTGCTGCAACTGCGGTTTAGAGAAGCTGAAAAACAAGAAACAGAAGTATCGCTGGGATGAATGAACACAATTGTGCGATTCTCCGGAGGGACTGCGCAGTGAATAAGGTAACGAAAATTTCCCCAGAATATTCCCAATTTTGAAACATGGCTTATATTTACTACTTCAGGTACTTTGGGTATAGGAAGCCGAGGAGAAAGGAGAAAGGCTTTCCCTACCCTCAAACAAGGTAACGGCAGTTTCCAGCCGGGTTTATGCATTTTCCTAGGCTGGAAGCTGCACCTTTTTGGAAGAAATGAAACACAAACCAAACAGCAAATCCCGCATCTTAAGGGTGAGCAAACAAATCTAGGATGAGGGGTACGTAATGCTTGCCTAAAGGAGAGGAGAGAGGGAGAAGAGAAAAGAGAGGCAAGCACTACTTTACCCTTTCACCCTAAAGTAAAGCTACTTCGCAATTTTGTCAGTAAAAAACTTTTCCTATAGAAACCACCAATTTGCTTAGAAAAGTAAGGCTGGCAAAAACACGAAACCTATAGTTTAGCATTTGAGGGTTTACTGCATTGGTTTAAGAAAGTCTTGCTTGTTCAATATCCGAGAGATTGTAAGAGTACATAGCCGTTCTGTTCTCTCATTGTTAAGTTATGCCTCTTAGCTATGCCTTTCAGGATGTCCCTTGAGTAGCTGTCTAGTTCACATTTCATCTTAATCTGATAGCCACCAGTAAATACGTGAGATATCTGTGAGCCATTCAAGGAAACACAGCTTCCAGTCGGTGAATTCTTACAGGCTTCATAAAACTCGTGCAGTGTAGCCATGGCTTCTGATTTGTTCATCAGTTTCTTGTTTGTAACAAGTTATACAAATAATTTTTGCAGTATGGTACGTCACTACTAGCCTCTGTTGGACGCGAAAAAACATCTGTTTTGAGTTATTGCTGTAATATGGGCTAGCGGGTCTTGTGCCCTAAAGAGGAGAAGTCTTGGAGACTTGAGCGGAAATCTTCAATGTCACGGCTAAACTGGCAAGACTCGCTCGCCCTCAAACAGCATTCAGCAAAAATCTGCATAAATAATTGTGAAGTGCAACTAAGTAGTACAAAGTTCATCTTGTTTTCTGGTTGATTTGGAGAGATGTTTTTATTTTTGGATGTGAGTATGAGAGAGCAGAAATTAAGAGGGGAAGTGCTGCTCAAATGGGGGCAAGCCAGCACTTTTCTGCTCCCTCACGCTCAGAAGCCAATTAGCATATTTTCAGTAGATAAGTTTTTAGTAAATTCACTTTTGCCTTCAAGGGGTGCGAGCCGCCCATTATGCGAGAGGATTTAGCAAAAAAACTGCTATTGTGGGCGGCTCTGGCAAGAACTCCTTCGGCCTTCAGCCCAAGAACTTACATGTATCAGTCAGAAGCTGTTGAAGCCAAACAATTCTTCAATCGGTTTCTTCTTTCGTTGTTTTGGCTGCTCTGCAGGATATCCAAGGGTTAATAGCGCTACAACCTTCCACTTACTCGGGATTTTCAGCAATTCTTTTACTTTTTCTTCGTCGAACGCGCCTATCCAACAAGAACCGCCCCCCAAAGCCCATGCGGCAAGAGCCATGTTCTCCATAGCAATTGCGACGTCAACAACAGCCCACTTTCCAGTCAAAAGCGAATCCACATCTGCACACCCAATGATGACAGCGGGAGCGTCTTCAATAAATTGGTTGAACGGAAGGCTGGAAAAACGTTTTTTTAGTTCGTTGTCTCTCACGACTACGAAACGTATAGGTTGCTTGTTAACAGCGGATGGAGCTTGTCGTCCAGCTTCAAGAATCTGCGCCAACATTTCTTCAGGAATATCTTTCTTCTCGTAACGTCTGATGCTTCTGCGCGTGAGAATAGAATCAATCAATGACATAAGTCTCACTAATTCTTTGAAGATGAAGGTAATATCTTTTTTGTTTCATACAAAACACGAATGGAATCCTACACGTTTGAAGTTCAAGAACTCAGAATTTCGCGCGTACCACATTTGGGGCGACGAAAACAAAAGAACATTCTTGTGCGCCGGCAATAAATGGTGAGAAGTTTAAGAAGACAGAAACCCACTTACAGATGGTGTTAGCCCGGTGTCTATGATATACTTGTCCCAGAGCGGTGACAGGGACCACTTTGTTGACCAAATCTTCAAAATCTTTGCCGCCCCCTTGGATAAAGCCAAAAGGATTTTTGTGAAACCCAATATCGTGTCTTATGAGCAGTATCCAACTACTACCCATCCAGAAATTCTTGAAGCCGTCCTAAAGCGACTATGTGATCGCGAGTTTGCGGTTGGTGACGCACCGGCAATTGACGCGGGTAGAGCAAGCAAGATTTTGCAGAAATCACCATTGAACGAGGTATGCAACCGCTATGGCGTCAAGTTGTTGAATTTGTATTCTGAGAAGATGAAAACCGTGCAGAGTACAAGAGGTTACAAAGTTAAGGTGTCAACTCTACCTCTTGCCTGCGATTTCGTCATTTCCCTACCCGTTTTGAAAATCCACGGCATGGTTGGGTTGAGCGGCGCATTGAAGAACCAGTTTGGCTACCTTAGCAGGCAAGACAGGTTTTTTATGCACTGCAAGATCAAGAACTTAAACAAGGGTATAGCCGAAGTAAACGCAGCGGTCGCCACGAACTTGTTCATCGTTGACGCTGTGGAAACCATGATAAAAGCCCAGGAATGTAGACACGGAGGCTGCCCCGCTAAACTGGGCTCTTTAATCGCGGGCACTGACCCAGTGAGCCTTGACCTTTTTGGATTGCAACTCCTGAAGGACTTTGAGCCAAAATTCGAAGATAAGAGGAATCAAGCCTTAAGATACATCGATTACGCCTTTGACTACGGGTTGGGAAAGAAAGATTTTGCGGTAAAAGAAATTCAATGACGGCGTTGGTTTTCTATTGAAGGAGGATGCGCGCACGCACAACTACTTATTAGTACCTTGATTCAACAATATCCAAAAGAGGATACCTTTTTTGGGATATATGGACCAATATCAATGTCCAAAGGGTCGCAGTGGCAGACTCGTTGCCAAACTGATGAACCGAGAACACGAACCACTAACAACATGGGGACTAACAAAGGTAAGAATCGCCCCTGACGATATAATTTTGGATGTAGGTTGCGGAGGCGGCAAAACAGTCAGCGCACTAGCCCAGTTAGCACCCAAAGGAAAAGTCTTCGGCATTGACCATTCAGCAGAGATGGTTGCATACTCCAAAAGAGTGAACAAGAAGCTGATTGATCAAAACCGCGTGCAAGTAGTTGTAGGGTCAGTTGAGAAAATGAGTTTTCCAAGTGACTATTTCAATCTAGTGACAGCTTGTGAAGCCTACTATTTTTGGTCCAGCTTTCGCGATGCCTTAGAAGAAATAAGACGGGTACTAAAGCCGAGTGGGAAACTGCTTTTGGTGAATGAAATGGTCCAAGACGGGGTTTACGAGGTTAAGAACGCAAAACTGATTGACCAAACCCACGTGTGCCTTGTTCCATTGGAAGAGATCCGAAATGTTATGCAATCGGTCGGATTTGTGCACGCTCAAATATTCACCAAGGCAGAATCGCCTTGGAACGCAGTTCTCGCTCAGAAGATGTCAGGGTGAACGCACATTTTCTTTGCAGAAACTGAACATGAATGACCTAAGAATAGGATGGCGCCGACTGAAAGTCTAATAAATTCAAAATGAAAAACAGTTGCGGCGGATTCAATTCCATATTGCCGATTTGTTTTTTGGGGATAGCGGCTTCATCTGAGTCTGCATTCTGATAGGCTAACGTCTTCTCTAACCTAAATATCTTCGACAACCATTTTGTTTGTCAACTTCTCCTGACAATTCTTTCTACTACTCATTCCGGCTTCGCTTCTTGTTTTTCCCACACCAACTTCAGCAATTTCGCGATTTCGTTCTCATTTTTTTCTTTGACGGAACTAACCTTAATGATTTTCATTGTTCTACCTGAACCCTCAAAACGTTTCTGTTCATCTTCTGAAAGACCAGCCATCGAAAAACCTATGTTAACATGATCTTTCAACGCAACAATGTAGAATTTACCTTTTGCATAAGTCGGAACACCCCATTTCATCTCTTCTTCAATATGGGGGAAAGCCCCAAGAATGATTCCTCTCAATTGCGTGCAGACTTCTTTCTGCGGAGACTTCTGTTTTTCTATGTATTCATCTACTTGCTTGTTTATCTTTCCCACCGGCAGGATTTTCAGCGTAGCAACTTCTTTGCTGCGGCTACTTCATCAGGAAAGGTCTTGACGAGTCTATTCTTCTTTAAGTTTTCTTTTATCACCCATAGAATATCAGCGTCGTGAGAACCTGCGATTCGCTGCATGTATTCAAATCCTTCTTTCGGAATGGCACAGATTACTACACTCAGAGAATACCCCAAAGCCTGCCTTAGTTTTTTGAACTCATTGGTTTTCCGCTCTCCAGCAGCCAGTATTTGGGAGAAGATTTTTTCATGCAACGCCAAGGCGCCTTTGGCATTCTGAAGGTCTTTCAACAAAGCTGGTTCGGCAACCCCACCTGCAACAGCTCTCATAGTTAGCCATTCATTTTTCACAATCCAACCTTCCAACTCCGCCATAACGTCTTGCCCTTGTTTTGCGATCAATTTCTGAAGACCCATAGCAACACCCTCACGCGTTCTCCAACGTGAGTCATTCGCAAGCTTCTTCAATACTGGAAATGCTTGTCGGAAGAATTCCGTGTGGGTCGAGGCGACGGCGCCTAATGTAACCGCTCCGCAAAATGGGAGAAATTCTTTCGAATCATTCACTGGAGCCTCGTTTGCGGATACATTTGTCAGTGCTGATGCAAGCGCCCATATTTCGATTGGATTTTTTGTTGAAAAGTCTTCAGCTACTTCAGCGAATGCATAGGCCAATTCCAGATTTCCCCTGGGCCCTGGAAGATTACTGTTTGAGGCAAGATACTCTCTGATTTTTTCTGTGTCGCCCGTTTTCAGAAATTCAGCAAGCAGATGAACCAAAACTTCTTTGTAACTTTCCTTCTTGCTCATCGAGTTTCACCCTTCACAGATTCTTTTACCCAGGGACCGCGCGCGTTTTAGGGCCGATTTGCCTTTGTTTTATGTCCTAATAGCTTATAGATAATGCTACACGTGAGCAATGTAGCAAGAAGTATCTTCTGTCTTTTCTCCATCAGGCTTCTCAAGATCCTGCAGGAGAGAAAAACCAGTAAGGTGAATTTGGCTTTCACATCTCTTGCAGCGAACAATCAGTTCCTCTAGGCCGCGAGCATTGACCTCTGTCTCCAAAATGGAGTAGACTTCTTCAGTGTCATCATCTGGCGATATGCCGATTCCGCACCGCGGACATAAAAAGTCTCCGCTTCCAGCTATTTTGGTCAAATCTATCTCATACGCATACATTTGCTTCGTTCTCCATTGCCTCCTTTTGTGGTTTTGACGTTTTCAACCTCTCTTTAAGCGGAGAATATATTAATCGATTTTTCCGATTCCCACTCAAATTGTCACCAAATTGCTACCAAATTAAGAAAGGAGACAAAAAGAGAGAAAAGTGGGTTTTCAAGCACATCTCCACTGAAAACGGGTTCAAATCTTTCTATTCTGAATTGGAGGTTACCGTTGGATTACTGAGAAGAGGATTTTCGCCTTTTCCTCGGCTCGCAACACGGAGCAGACAAACAAAAAGCTTTACATTTTGGGGTAGCCTAATTATATCCGAGGAGAAAATCAATGGTCGTTCCTTTCTATATGCTTATTCGAACTAAGAAAGGACAGGCGTTTCTTACTGTTCAAGAAGCCCAAAAAATTGAAGGCGTCAAAATTGCCCATTCCGTAATGGGATCCTATGACGTCATACTCTATGCAGAAGCAAGCGACCTAGAGGACTTGAGACGCATCCGCGAGACTGTTAGCCAAATCAGCGCTGTAACTCGAACCGAAACAGCCGTCCACACCTGATTCAAATAGAGACGAAGCAATAATTGGTCCCCCACGTCCTTTCATAAACGAAAATAAGCACATGCTATTCATCATCCGTTATCGCCCCCTTTGCCTTCGCACAAAGATGCGCAAATTGTGAAAATTGCCCGCTTGGGTCTCTCCAAAAGTAATAGTGCGAAGTCCCCTCAAGAAATGGTTTGCGGGACATCTGCACTTTCTACAGGCTAAAATCTACAGTTAAAATAGTACCTGTGGTTGGTGCAGTAGTTCTGATTTTACGAACTCGAGAATAGACTTCGAAACTGTTATGAACAGACAATGCTGTATAGTAGCATATCCAATGAAAAGAACAAGATTGAAGCGAACAAATTCTTATTCTTGTCTTCCCATTTCCATAGAGGTGCATCGATGCATAGAAAGGTTGAGATTTTAGACACAACACTCAGGGATGGAAGGCAGAACATAAGAGCGACCATCTCGGAGCCGGATATGATGGAACTCGTGAAGATGCTAGATGACCTTGGCATCCACATAATCGAGCTGGGCTTTCCCTCCAGATCTTCGAAAGACATGAAGGCGTTCAAAGACGTGCGAAAACTGGGCTTGAAGAATTCGAAGATTTCAGCATTCGGTATGACGAGGAGAAAGGGGATTACCGTAGACGATGACCCCAATCTCGCGTGCCTAGTTGAAGCTCAGACGGAAGTCGTCACAATATTCGGCAAGGCTGACCCCTTACATGTTACGGCCGAACTGGACGCGAAACCTAAAGAAAATTTGGATATGATTTACGACTCAATCAACTACCTCAAGAGGAAGCCTCACGTAAAGCAGGTAATTTTCGACGCAGAGCACTTCTTCAAAGGGTTCAGGCGTGATAGTGACTATGCAATCGAATGCCTCAAGATGGCAGAATCTGCAGGAGCGTACCCATTGGTACTCTGCGACACAGACGGTGGAACGATGATGACGCCGCTCAGAGAGACTGTCGATTATGTCATGCAAAAATTCAAAAAATCAGGGGTGCCTTTAGGAATACATACACATAATGATTGCGGGCTTGCAGTTGCAAACACCCTTGCCGCTGTCGAGGCCGGGGTAACCCACGTGCAGGGAACGGTCAACGGAGTAGGCGAGAGAACAGGCAACGCAGACCTAATGGAGGTCATACCGAACCTGGAGATGAAGATGGGCTACGCTACTGTTAAGTCCAGGGATCTGACAAAGCTGAAAAGTGTTTCTGACGCCGCAAACGTACTGCTTCATTTGCCAGTCCGTAAAGACCGACCTTATGTCGGAGATGACGCAACTGCAACTAAGGCTGGAACCCATTCCAAACACCCTGAGATGTATCTCCACTTCGAGCCCCAGGATGTGGGCAATTTTATGAAGCTCTACGGATCTGAGATATCTGGAAGGCATAACTTCATAGCGAAGGCAAAGCAGTTTGGAATCGACCTGAGCATGGAGGAAGCGGGATTAGTCATGGGGAATGTCAAGAGGAAATCCAGAATGGGCTTCCAGTTCGAGAAGGCGGATGCGAACCTCTACATAATGATGCTCGAGTCCAAAAACGACTGGGTGGACCCCTTCGATGTTACTTCATGCGAGATAGCTTCAGCTTGGGAAGGTAAAGAACGTCCCGTTTCATACGGACTTGTGGCTATGGACATTGGCGTGAAGGCGGAGGCCTTCGTTGAATTCGGGAAAGGCCCTGTTAATTCTTTTGACAAGGCTTTGAGGAGATGCTTGAGGAAGACCCACCCCGAGATTAGTGACGTGGAGCTCACTGACTTCTATGTGGATGTGGTCGACATAAGCAAGGGCACGAAATCCAGGGTCAGGGCGAACGCCAGGCTATCGGTCAACGGCAGCCCATGGTCTTCGCAGGGACTGTCATATAACATTCTCAAGGCAAGCGGCGAGGCGCTCGTGACGGGTTACAAAGCCTGTTTGGAATATCTGAGACGCATCTAATCTCTTATGTGCGCGACTACTTGAAGTATTTGATCGCGTACGCCGATTCGTACTGGTACCTATTGCCTGATGAATCCTGTACTTATTTATTGAAGTTGCCACGCTGATGAATCATGGAATGGTATGTCTTTGCGTTGTTGGCTCCCGCGTTTTGGGCAATGAACAACGTTTTCCTCAAGTTTCTAATTACCAATAAGTTCAAAAGTAGTTATTCCACAATTGTCACAATTTCTTCGATAGATGCAACTTTTGCTCTAACAATTTCCCTGTTAACACCAATTGAGGCTTTGTTCCCCTATTCTATATTTGCCTTCTTGGCAGGTTTGTTGCCTCTGACGGCATTTTGGTTCTACTCCAAAGCTATCTTGGCTGAGGAAATTTCAAGAGTGGCAACCTTGTTTCAGTTAATCCCCGTATTTGTGGTTTTCTTGTCGGTTGTTTTCCTCAACGAGGTAGTAGGGGTTCAAAAATATCTGGGCATTGGTTTGGTAGTGCTTGCTTCCACTTTGATTAGTTACAGGAAGTCTTTTGGCAAAGCATTTTCCGGTGCAGCAAAATTCATGACACCCTTCGCGTTGATAATTGCCGTTTACACAATTGTGGACAAGTATCTTTTGGGTTTCTTGAATTTTTGGTCTGTGTTTTTCTGGAATATTCTTGGAACATTTTGTGGGGCTATAATGCTGCTGTCTCGTCCGAAACTGCGCAAAATATTCCATGACACAATCTCATCTATTGCGAAAAAGATTGTCTTGGTGACTATTGTTGGAGAAGGAATGTATGTTGCGGGTACGGTCTGTTCTCTAGTAGCGCTATCTCTGGTGGAAGCGCCTTTAGCTTCAGCGTTCTTTGGGCTACAACCTTTCTACGTTTTCTTTTACGTCCTATTTCTAAGCATTTTCTTGCCAAGAATACTCAAGGAAGAAATCAATAAGTTAACATTAGTTCTGAAAATTTCTGCAATAGCATTGATATTTGTGGGGACATGGCTTATTATATAATCAGTTTCGCAGTTTATTTGATACTCGGCACCGATCTTTGCCTACAGTAAAGTGATACGCGCAGTTGCTCCTTAGAGAAAAGGGGAGTCGCGGGTGATATCTATTTGTCAAACCAGTATACCGAGAACCTGGAGGAACAGGTTGAATTATTGCATTCAACAGCTTGCTCAACATAGTCAGCTATGCCTTCTTCCACACTTGGTTTGTTCAAAGACCAAAACGGGTGACCACTATCTGGTCTGGTAAGTGGAATCTTGCTTTTACATTTAGGACAAGAGACAACTACTTTCCCCATACACATGAATTTTCGCCAAAAAACTATTAGCGATTTCAGATTTATTGTTTGCGTGAATCCCCGACATGGTTTAGTGAACATTTTATTAACACTGAAAACTCGCATTAATAATATTATAGGGGTGTGCAGAATTTAAGCTGCTTCTCTTTCATGTTTTGTTATGGAAGCCTGTGAGGTTGTCAGGCTTTTCGTCAACAAAGCGATAGTTCCAGCCGAACCTAAAAGACGCGGTAATCCAGGCTTTGGAAGAGTCAAAGCACTCCGAGTTCTTGTCTACGCGAGACTCAAAGGTCTAAGCAACGACACGCGAGTAGTTGAACATCTAAAGAAGCATTCGAGACGTTTCAAAAACGCTTGGCCTTGGAAAAGTTCCAGATAGAACCACAGTCGGCAGATGGTGGAGACGTTACCTGAAGCTTTTGGAAGAGACTTTCGTGAAGACATCGCTGACATGCTGCAGATGATTGAGCCAACCAGCATCGTGGTTGTTGACTCAACGCCGCTAGTGGATCTCTATGATATGGAAGCAGAATGGGGCTACACAAGCAGGGGCAAATTCAGAGGATTCAAACTTCACGCCGCCGTTAGCCAGTCCGGTTTGCCGCTGAGAGCGATAGTCACTGCGGGTAACAGGTTATGACGGGCCATTTCTTCCGAAGTTGATTGAAGATTTGGAAGCAGACTACGTGTTGGCAGATGGAGCTTACTGTTCAAAGAGGAACTTTGAGGCTGTTAGGGGAATAGGTGCTGAGCCGGTGATTGCTGATAACCCAAGGAAGAAGGGGAAAAGTCGCAAGATTGAGTCGAATGAACTGTTGAAGTCTAAGAGGTATGTTGTTGAGCAGTTTAACGGGCACTGTGAAGGACAATGTCTTGGATGAATGTTGGCTTTGGCCAAGGGGCTTGGTTAAGAAAGCAGCGATGGTTACTGCTGGCTTGATTAGTTATGACGCTGAAGCGGTGAGGTCGCTTGTTTGCGGCGAAGAAAGCTTGAAAACGGTGAGCAAGTACTGGGCTTGACACAGTAATTTGGCGGTTTATAGCATCTCAGGTTGTAAAGACACTAAACCAATGGTGTTTAAGTGTACCAGCCCAGCGCCGCTCAGCAGATAACTTAGCTCTCAGGAGATAAAAAACTAATTGTGCACACTTCTAAATATTAGAAAGAAAATGTTTTGTGGGCGACAAATTAAATATAGATGGGCCCATTCCACTCGGTCCATTTCAGTATCGCCAAAACGAAATGAGCACGCGCTGAAACAGGACAATCTGTTCTACAATAGCGGGAATTAGTGTATTGTATAGTAAGATATAAATTAGCTTCTCTTCACATAATCAACTTGCACGAGACAGTCTTTGTTGCAGTCGTAAAATTGAAGCAGGAACAAAAAACATTAAGAGGAGCCCAGAAACACGTTGAAGACAAGTCATATTGCCATCACATTGGCTGTGCTCTTCGCCGCAATCTTAGGTTCAGCCATATACTGGATCAAGGCCAACAACGGCTTTTCTAGCTACGCAGGCTTACCCGAAACAGCTTTTACAATAAACATAGACTCTGACACTGAATGGTCAGGAACAATAGGTGGACTAACCAGAAGTGGCTCTGGTTCATTGTCAATTGAAATCAACAGCGCTATGGCCTCTGCGTGCTTACAAAAGAAAACAGACTCTGGATATTTGACAGTCACGATTCTAAAGAACGACGCTATAGTGGCTTCACAGACCACAGACGACGCCTTCGGCATGGTTGCCGTAACTGGGTAAAAGCAGCACTCAATAAACGCTTGTTCTATCTCCTAAAAAACAACACAAACTAAGACGCAAAGGTGTGTGGATTTAGAATTTAATCCTAGCATGCATGGCTGACGAGCTAGAACTAACCCTAAGAACAAGCAAAATATCTTCTAAGAGAAACAGTGAAACCAAGTACAGTCAATAGTTTGGCGAGTTGTCGCGCGATAGAATAGAAAAGGTTTATTTTGTTAGATAAATCAATGATTTTGATTACCATGAGTATTCTCGAAGTAAAAGATTTGACCGTGAATGTTGAAGGGAAAACCATTCTTAAAGGGTTAAACTTCAACCTCAAAAGCGGGCAAAGTCACATTCTTTTTGGTCCCAATGGATCCGGAAAAACCACGCTCATCAGCGCCCTAATTGGTCTTCCCTCATATGAAATTGTCTCCGGAGAAATCATCTTCGATGGAAAGAACATTACATACATGAGTGTTGATGAACGGGCAAGGCTTGGAATCGTCGTCAGCTTTCAAAATCCGCCTGAGATAACTGGAGTAAAACTCGTGGATGTGCTGAAACTCTGTGCGGGAAAGAAAAGCGAAGACCCATTCAGCAAGGAAGAAGAACGACTCATCGAGACATTCCGACTCAGAGAATTCTTAAACCGAGACCTGAACGTCGGTTTCTCCGGTGGAGAAAGAAAACGCTCCGAAATCCTGCAGTTAATCCTGCTCAAACCGCGGCTCCTTCTTCTTGATGAACCTGACTCAGGAGTCGATGTTGAAAGCTTGAGACTTATAGCCATCGAAATTCAACGGTACGTGGAAACCACAAGCGCCTCAGCGCTTATCATCACCCACAAAGGTGACATTCTTGAATACATCAAAGCGAAATACGGCTGTATTCTTCTACAGGGACAGTTTCACTGCTATACCCAACCGCTTCGCATATATGAAGACATCAAAAAGGTTGGGTATGAGGAATGCGTTGCCTGCAGACTAAGAACAACGGAAGGATGGAAAAAATGACTAATGAAAATGAATTGATTAACGTTCCACACCAAATTCTTGAAGAAGCAGAGAAAGCAGGAATCGAATCCCAAGAGAAAGGCCGTTCTGGGACCTTCTTCCATCTGGACCAATCGACCATAGCCGCAAAAGTCAACGAGCAATTCGAAGGCAAACTCGAACTCATGGACATCAAAGCAGCTCTGAAAAAGTATTCTTGGCTCGAACAATATATGTGGACCCTCGTCGATAAAAACAAAGATGAATTTACAAAAAAAGTAGCTGAAGATTACAGCGGAGGCTACTTCATGCGAATAATGCCTGGCGCAGAAGTTGCCTTTCCGTTACAGTCCTGTTTAATGATCACTCAGAAAAACCTCGAGCAAAGAGTTCACAACATAATAATCGCCGAAGAAAACTCGAATGCACACATAATTACTAGTTGCATTCAGCATTCAAGCGTACCAAAAGCCTCACATCTTGGCATATCAGAAATATACGTCAAGAAAGGCGCCACACTAAACTTCACAATGATCCACCAATGGAGCGAAAACACAATAGTCCGCCCAAGAAGCGCAGCCCGCCTAGAAGATAAATCCACATTTGTCTCAAACTACGTTTGCATGCGCCCAGTGAAAGATGTCCAAATGTACCCAGTCGCCCAGTGCAATGGGGAAGATTCACGGGTAAGCTTCAACAGCATACTGTACGGACACCAAGAATCTTTGTTGGACATAGGCTCAAAAGCCATACTAAACGGAAAAGGAAGCAAAGCTGAAATGATAAGCCGAGCCATCGCACGAGCTGGCTCAAAGATGATTATTCGGGGTATGATCGAAGGCAACAACAACGACTGCAAAGGACACCTGGAATGCCGAGGACTACTGATGGACGACTTGTCTGTCATGCAATCCATACCCGAGCTAATCGCTAAGAAGAAGGGTGTGGAAATAACACATGAAGCAGCTGTGGGCAAAATATCAGAAAAAGAAATAGCATACCTCATGACCAGAAAGCTCACCCGAGACCAAGCTGTTTCACTCATAATTCGAGGCTTCATGGACGTAGGCATACTCGGCCTGCCCGACGCGCTGAACGCAGAGATTAAGAAAATCGTAGAAACCTCTACGGATTCCACCTAGCAACCCTTTGCTGGAAACACCAGCAGGTGCTATCCACTTAGCTACTCGGCCACAATTCCCACAAAATAACCGAAATCTTACAGCTTTCCTAACAATTCCGCCGTAGCCATTACGATTTGATTTTGCTGAAGATCTCTAGTAATTGAGGCAGCGTTGTCTCCTGACTGATCTCCGTACCATCCGAAGTATGCATGATTTCCTCCAATTACGTCCACTCTGACAGTTGTTGGAGGAAGCAGGTTCATAGAGTCGTCTATTTGTTTGTTGCTTACCAATCCGTCATTGGTACCATGTATTGTAGTCACCAATAGTTTGCTTTTCGAGAGGTCAACTCCAGAAGCCGGATATGATGCCCAAAGTACCAGCCCGCTGGTTTTAGAAGGGTTTTCATAAACGAATTGGGCAGCCATTGTTCCGCCAAGAGAGTGCCCGCCAATTGCCCAAGAGCGGATTTGAGAAAAAGACTTGATTACGTCATTGGCTGTGCTTACTCCAAACACGGCCAAGTTAAGGGGCATCTTGGGTATCACTACAAGATATCCTTGTTCAGCTATGGCATGCGCCAAAGGAGCATAAGACCTGAAATCCACCCGGCCACCAGGATAAATGATAAAACCAGTGCTTACATTAGAAGACACGGGTCTAAAAACCAGCCAACCACCCAAGGTAACTGTGACTGAGGAATCGGAATTCAGAGCTTTTAGAGCTTCAGCCGTTGGTCCGAGTGGAGTCTCAGCCCAAGCAACAAAACCAACTACAACAACTGCAAAAGACATAAGAATGACTAGTATTGCTTTGCTCCTTAGCCGCAAGTCATTTCACCCCCACATCCTCTATTTTGCTTTGCCTCAAGATAACGCTTTTGAATCGTGCCCGGTCGCCCAAATGGAACTGAGCCGAAGCAAAGTTCTTTCCTCATCCTGCAAAAATGGAAACAAGAAATTTCACTAACCAGTTCATTTCTAGATTGTTTTATATACTTGGAAAAGAAAACAAAAACCGAGGAGAAGTTTAGTGAAGACTAAAAATTCGGGTCTTATGAAATGGATCAACATCGCGGCATTCATTTTGACAATCTTAATCAATGGTTTAGCGGGCAGCACAACAATAATAGCCGGAAAAAACACAGCTCAAATTTCTGATGCGAATCCAACTCTGATTACACCGGCAGGTTACGTGTTCTCAATTTGGGGAATTATCTACATCCTGCTGGGAGCCTTCGTGGTCTTTCAAGCTTTGCCGAGCCAACAAGGAAAAGATTTTCAAAAACAAATTGGCTGGCTTTTTGCCCTAAGCAGCTTAGCGAACATAGCCTGGCTTTTCCTTTGGCAGTTTGAATACCTAAGCCTCTCCGTAGTTCTGATGTTCCTACTTCTGTCATCTCTGATTCTGATTTATCTTCGTCTGGGAATAGGCAAATCTAAAGTGAACATGCGCGAAAGACTGGCGATCCACTTGCCCTTCAGCGTATACTTAGGATGGATCACCATAGCCTCAATCGCAAACGTAGCCGCCACCTTGGTTTCAATAAAATGGGACGGCTTCGGCATAAGCCCAGAAACATGGGCTGCTGTAATCATAGCGGTGGCTCTCTTAGTGGCGATACTTGTCGTTGCTTCTAGAAAGGACGTGGCTTACGCATTAGTGATTATTTGGGCACTAGTAGGTATTGCTGTAAAGCAAAGCGGAAATCAGACAATAGTCATGCTGACAGAAGTGAGTGCTGTTATCGTGGCTATCGCATTGGCAGTCACAATCCTCCTCACCATGTTAAGACGAAAGTGAGGAAGCAACTGAGCTTCTGGTGAGCGTAAAACACGTGACGCATGCCAGAAAGGCAAGATACAGGTAGACACGAAAACCTAAGGCAGACTCATAAACTCGACGAATTCGTCTACGCTTCGCGGCTCCAGAACGTAGTTTGTCTGCTTCTGGTCGCCGATTGTTGAGCTCGGTTTTTCCCCGTAATCGTGCCCGGGATAAACTTCTACGTCGTCGCCCAGATTGAGCAGTTTGCCAAACAGGCTCTCGTAGAGTTTCCGGCTGTCGCCGCCTGGCAAGTCGGTTCTGCCGCATTCACCCACAAACAGGGTGTCGCCCGTCAACAGCTTCTTGCCGTCGACGAGGAGACAAATGCCGTCAGACGTGTGCCCCGGCGTATAGATGACCCTAACTTTGACTGCACCTACACAAAGGACATCGCCATCCTCCACCTTTTGGTCCGCACGAATCCTAGAAGCCGCGTGCGCCACTATTTCACCGCCCAGCGCAGTCTTCAGCTCACAGTTACCCGCTGTATGATCCGAATGCCCATGCGTACTGATGATGTATTTGAGTTTTAGGCCTTCAGCTAAGAGGACACGCTGGATTTCGTCTGCGTTGAAGCTTACGTCCACAACCGCCGCCTCACGTAAGGTCTCGTCTGCTATAATATAGGAGAAATTGTCGCCGTACAATTTGATCTGCTTAAAGAGCATACGCCTCAACCAAATCCAAAAAGGCACAGCTCACCTATTAACACTTCTTTTGTGGTCGCAGTCTGCCGTTTCTGCGGTGCAAACGCTTCGTCCAAGCCGCTCGCCAGCTACCGGCCAACAAGCTTTATGCAATAAAGCCACAGCAGTCTAGTTTGGAACCGAAATTTCGCTTCACACGAGTTGCCGTATCGAGATAACTTCGCCATAGAGACACGAGACCTAACCAAGAATTACACATTCAAGATTAAGACCCCACAGCTGAAATGGTCACTCTTCAGCCGAGCGGAAATTCGAACCGTCGCCGCAGTCGACCACATGAATCTCAAAATCCATAGAGGCGAACTACTTGGTAGGCGCGGGAGTACTGATTCTCACAAAGCAAGGCTACCCAGTAACGACGCTCATCACAATTGCCACAAACCTGTTTGGCAACGTGCTTTTCCCGCCACAGGTCATGCCCATTCAGCTGCAGGTGATCTCGTTCTTTTTGCCACAATACTACTTCTTCACGTGCATAAGACCGATGCTGACAGGACAACCGCTGCAGACGATCTTTCCAGACCTGTTCGTACTGACGCTTATGTGTGCAATAATTCTGCCCATTAGGTTACTTCGCCTACTCCTGGTGCCTTAAAACTATGAGAAAACATGGAACACTCTCATGGTTCTAAGAAAAGGAATTGTGCCAAGAACCTAAAAAGAAAAAAAGGAAAAGAGAGGTAGGCGAGCCCTTACTTGCGCCTTCTCAAGACGAGCGCTGCAGCAACTGCAACAACCACGACAACTGCCACTGAGATGGCTATGTATGTTGACGTTGGGGTGCCGCTTGTTGGAGGCGTCACTGCGGGGCTTGGTGTTCCTGAGGTGGTCGGTGTGGGTGTTGTGGGAGCGATTGTCGGAGGAATTGTGGGGGTTTGAGTAGGCGTAACTACTGGTCTAGCCGTTTCTGCAGGACCGACTCCAAAGTAGGTGGTTGCGTCTGAGTTTCCGTACGACTTGGTTCCTTCGAAAGTAGCAATAACCCTATATTGTCCTTCAACTGGTGGGTTCCACATTATGCCATAGTTGCCGTTTGTGTCGGTTGTTGCGGTTCCGATTTCTTGGAAGTTTCCGTTTGGATCGATGCTGGTTACGTGGACTCTAACTCCTACTGTGTTCGTGGGTTTGGGTTTTTGCATGTAGATGTAAGCCATCCAATCTCCCATGCTTTCATCTGAGATTGCTGGAGTTCCTTTTGCACCTTGGGACTGGTCTGTTACTGAGCCGGTTATGAGCACTTTCTGCCCCAGCGGTATGACTGTTTGCGGTGCTGAAACTGTTGTGGCGCTTGGTCCCTTGCCAACGGAGTAGATTTGCATGTCGTAGAGATTAAGGTAAGTTAGGTAGCCGTCAGCGACTGCCATGGTGTTTGTGTGTCCCCACCCGTCCAAGGTCCAAAGTTCCTTGCCTGTGTTTGCGTCAACGCAGCGAACGAGTGCGCCCTCGTAAAGCGGTGTGTTGGGTGAATGCTCGCTAGTAAATAAGTAGATTTTCTCGTCAACAACTGCACCTACAAGCATGGGGTAGACGCCATACACAGTGTTGAATCCACTGTTTGTACTGTTTCCTACACCGCCATTGCCGTAGGTAAACAGAATCTTGCCGGTTTTCAGGTCGTAGCAGTAGAGGATGCCGCCGTAACCAGCTGTGTACAAGCGACCGTATGCGATGGTGTTTGAAGTTAGAGCCCCACTGGTTCCGCTGTAGTAGTTCCAGGCGTTTTCAGATTCCGTTGGACCCCAAATCTGGTTTCCAGAGTTCAAGTCGTAGCCGAACCACTGCATGGTTTCTCTGTACTCCATCGTGAACACCCCAGTTACCTCATCCACAGGTCCAACCAGGGCAGTGTAGTTGTTTGCTGGCGCTGGGTAATTCTTTATCCACAACAGTTGACCCCTGCTTTCAGGTCTAAGACTTATCGCCCAGAGCGTATATGGGTCTGGTGTTCCAAAGACCGCGCTTGAAGTTGATCCTGCGCCCTGCATCACGGTGCTCCTGCCTAGAATCATTTTGTCAGGTATTACCTTGATGATGGTTGGTGCACCTGAGCCAGGCAGTGACGGAATGGTGACGTTCCATGTGTATGCAGTGCTGGCGTTTATATTTTTGCCGATTGGTCTCCATTGCCAAAAGTTGGTTCCGCTATCGCCAAGTAGCTCTGCCGGGGCCGCGGTGTTGTTCCAGAGTGCGAGCCAACGTGCGTTGTAGTTCATTTGGTAGATGAGTATTTCACCGTTGGGACCGTAGATTTGCGTGCCTGAGGGAACGCCCGTTAGGTTGAACAGTGGAAGCCCAGTGAGGGGATCATAAGCTCGCCATGTCGTGCCCGATGTAACCCACAGATAGCCGTTGTTTATGATTCCATGTTGGTTAGGCGTCTCGTAATCGTAGAGCTGCCCCATATAAATGCTCGCAAGATCCTTGTTAACCCACAATTGCTCTCCGGTGCGCAGGTCGACGCAGGCAACGCCGGCACCAGTCGGTTGGTGACCAAGTGGCAACGAATAGTATAGGTAGCCATTAATCACTATCGGGTTTGCGAATTTAGTCTCATATTGAGGTCCCGGATAGAACGTGTTTTCATTAGTCAATAAGTACTGCCCACCCACGACGCCTCCGAACAGAATTGGCTTTGTCCACATTACGTGAGGGCTTTCGGGTCCAATTCCGTCAGGCTGCACACGCAGAACAATTTGTGGACTGCCAAGCCAATTGGATGCGATGCTAGCCCAAGCAGTATTCTGTCCCTCTATCGGTCTTGTCCAGTAGCCCGTAGGCAGAGGATAAGTCACTGGTCCCGGTGTTCGAATCTTGCTTCACTGTTAGCGTGGCTGTTGCGCTCCTAGGTAGATAGGTATCATTGACGTAATCACTGGGTGTTCCAACTATGCCTGTTGGACCAAACAAAGACAGTGTCTGGCCAGGGAATTTCACCGTAAACGTGTAGGTCCCGGTTTGTTCAGGTACGAATAGTGCTCCTCCACTTCCAACTGGGTCGGAAATGAAAGGACCTAAAGTCTGTTTGGAACCGTCAGGTTTGGCAACGTCTATTGAGATGTTGCGCCATCGGTCTCCTCCGCTGCCGCCTGCCGTAGGCGGAGGGATGTCGAGCCAATAAATGATAGCTGCGGATTGTCCAGTGCCGATTGGATTGGGTGAAACCGTTATGTACGCGTAGGTTGGAATTTGCCAGGCAGGAGTATGTGCAGTAGCAGCAGGCAATGCGACGAGCGTGATTGCCAAAGTCAGTAGCAGAAAGACGGAAATTAAGGAAGATTCTCTTTCTTTTGATTTCATTTTTCATGTCTCTCCTAATGTCGTGAGACTTGTTTCGATCTTGCAACATATAACATTTTCCAGAAAAAAACTACACCGAAAAAACCCACTGCGGGCATATTTTTTTCGGAGAGAAATGCAGTACTCCAGAATGAGATTAGTTACACGGCGTCAAAAATTTGTTAATGGGAGTTGTTCTGCACGTATCAGGTGTCGTTTGAATTAGAAAAAAGAAAAAGAAAGGGATTGTTTGGTTTTGGTTTACTTGCGTTTTCGTAGGACGAGTGCTGCTGCGACTGCAACGATGATGATGACTGCTGCGCCGATTGCGATGTAGGTTTCCGTTGGCGTGCCGCTGGTTGGAGGTTCAGGAGCTACTGTTGGCGATGGGGAGACGGGTGTTGGAACTGGCGTTGGGCTGACCGGTGTTACCGAAGGCTGCGTGGCTGTTGGTGTCGGAGTGACAACTGGTGCCACTGCTGGAGTGACGCCAACGTAGGTTGTTGCTGAAGAGCTGTAGAATGCTTTGGAGCCGCTGAAGGCTGCAATTACAGTAAATTCGCCGGGGATTTCAGGTGTCCATAGGGCTTTGAAGCCGCCGCTACTGTCGCTTATTACTTTTGCGATGTCAACGCGATTACCGTTAGGGTCAATGGTGTATAGGGATACTGGTACGCCTTTGGCGTTTGTTGGCTTCACTTGGTCAGCGTAGACGTATTCCATCCAAGCTTCTTGGTCTGCGTCGGAAATAGCTGGCATAGCAGTGACTTCTCCGTTGGCGATCTTCTTCTTTGCACCTGGTGATTCGTCCATTACTGTGCCTGTGATGAGGACGCTTTGGCCTTTGCTGATGACGTTGTTTTGGATGTTTACGGTGGTTGAGCTTGGGCCTTTGCCGTAGGCGTAGATTTGGTTGTCGTATAGGTTGAGACCGACTATGTATCCGTCTGCCGCGTAGACTGCTGTGCCTGTTAAGTGTGCTCCGCCGATGCCTGAGCCCCAGTGCAGAATCTTCCATATTTCTTGACCTGTGTTTGCGTCAATGCAGCGTATGTAAGATCCGCGCCACAGAGGCTGAGTGGGAGAGTGCTCACCTGAGACGGTGTATATCTTTCCGTCAGCGATGGCAGTTATGTACATTGGGAAGTTGCCGTATGGAGATTCACCGCCGATTTGGTTGGCTGTGTAATTCCAGAGGACTTTGCCTGTCTTAATGTCGTAGCACATGAGGACGCCGCTGTAGCCTGTTGAGAGCAGCTTGCCTTGGTAGATGTTGCTGTACATGCCGTAGAAGTTCATGTCGCCTTCAGGGGCTGTTGGACCCCAGAGTTGTTGTCCTGTTGTGAGGCTGTAGCCGTACCATGTTAGGGTGATTCTGTTGTTGAAGAGGAATACTCCGTCTTCTGGGTCAACTATGGGTGAGCTAACGCCTGCTGCGCCGAATCCTGAGCCTGCTGCCATGTCAGGTACGTTCTTTGGTGGTGCGTAGGTGATGTTCCACAAAAGTGAACCTATTTCTCCTTTCAGTGGATCTAGGTTCAATGCCCACATGTTGCCTAGCTGAGTGTATGTGTCGTTGACTTTGCCGTTGACTCCGCCGATCACAAATTGGTCTTCGCGGACTTGGATGATGTTGCCTTGGACGCTGGGTATTGACACATTAAGTGAGAAGCCTAGATTTCCGTCAAAGATTCTGTACAGTGTAGGCCTCCACATCCAGTACGCGTTTGCAGCTGCGCCTGGGAAGTATGAAGGTGCCATGATTGCAGTGCTTGTGTTCCAAACTGTCAAACGTCTGTTTGCGCCTGTGCCTACCAAGTTGTAGCGTAGTATGCTTCCGTCCTTGCCATAAACAGCAGTGCCTCCTGCCGACACGTTTGCTATGCTGCAGATGTACTGTCCGGTAAAGCCGTCAAACATAGACCAAGTGTTAGCCTGGTATTGACCTGTTGTGGCGTTGTAATATGTTGTGCTCCATAAGTAGTCGAAGCCCCCGTGTTGGTTGGGTGACCCATAGTTGTATATTTGACCAAATGCTAGCGATTCACCTGCGACTGATCCTGCAGAGTTAAAGCCGCCGCCAGCTCCCGTTACAGGGCCGGTTGTGTTGTGGAAGTACAGCACTTCACCTGTGTATAGGGAAAGAGCGTACCAGCCGATTTTTGGATAGGTGTTTACGTTGTAGAAGACTCTGCCATCCATTATGATTGGTGGACTGAACTGTAGACCTTCATAGTGACCTGTCTGGAAACCTGTGTCGCCGAAGCGTTCATCCATGTATCCGCCTGACCACATCGGAGTTGACCACATGACGTGAGGGGTCTCACATCCATCACCATAGACAAAGCTCGTGGTTGGCCCGACGTTCTGGGCTGCACCTGATAGCCAGTTCCCCAGGAGCGTGTACCAGTTCCTGTTGGCATCATTTACTGGACGCATCCAGTAATCAGTTGGCATAGGGGACTCTAGCCACTGGGGCACTGCCTGCTGCTGAACGGCGATGGTTAATGGGTTGCTTTGGCTGGGCAGGTAAGTGTCGTTCCAGTAGATCGCGTTGTACTGCTGGGCTGGTGTAAGTCTGGGATCCATGGGTTGGCCGGTGATTGTTTTGCCGTCAAACTTAGCTACGAATACGTAGCTACCTACCTGATTCGGAGTGTACACAAGGTATCCTCCTCCGACAGGGTCTGATGTTAATGGCCCTTGGGTCTCTTTGGAACCGTCTGGCTTGGTGATTTCCACGTGGAAAGTCCACCTGTCGCCATAGGTGCCTTGAGCGGTCACAGGAACTGCATTGGTCCAAAAGACAACGACCAGCGTTTGGCCGCTGCCTATGGGGTTGTTTGTAGCGGCGATGTATGTCCAGGTTGGGATTTGCCAGGCTGGAGTGTGTGCGCTTGCACTGGGTATAGAGACTATTGTAGAGCCTATTGAAGCCAGCAGAAGAGCAGAGATGAGAGCCACTTGCATTTTCTTTGATAGAGTTTTCATTTTTTGAATTTTCTCTCCTAAAGTTTAGGACGTGATACTATGCTTCCGAAGCTCATATAAGTTTTCGCCAACCTGAAGATATGTCCACTGAATTCAGTCTATTCCAGAATCTGAGTCACATACGCAAGAAATAAGCAGCTGGAGAACACAACAAGCTGCGTGTAACCTAATTCTTCAGAAACAAAAAAAGAGAAAGGAGAATTTGGTTTACTTGCGTTTTCTCAGGACGAGTGCTGCTGCGACTGCAACGATGATGATGACTGCTGCAGCGACTGCGATGTAGGTTTCTGTTGGCACGCCGCTGGCTGGGGGCGTAGGAGCAACTGTTGGAGATGGCGAGACTGGAGTTACGATTGGTGTTGGGCTAGCTGGAGTCACTGGTGGCTGAGTAGCTGTCGGTGTCGGTGTCACGACTGGTACTGCTGAGGGTGAACCAACAACGAAGTATGTTGTCGCTGATGAGCCACTGTATGCATTGCTTCCTGCGAAGGTTGCGGTGACTTTGTATGTGCCTGGGACAGGTGGCGTCCATGCGAGGCCGTAGTTACCGTTAATGTCGCTTGTGGCCACTCCGATGTCTTGGAAGTTGTTGTTGGGGTCAATGGCTGTTAAGTGTACTGGAACACCCTTTGCGTTTGTTGGCATTGGTCTTTGGTTGTAGAGGTATTGCATCCAGTCGCTCATGTCGGCATCGGATATTGCTGGCGTGCCCTTTAACGCGACGTCTAAGTCGTAGTTGACGTTGAGTCTTCCGCTGGGAGACTGATCGGTAACTGTGCCAGAAATCATTAAGGCGGTTCCTTGTGGTACGGCTATGTTTGGCGCCGTGACAGTGGTTGCGCTTGGTCCTGTGCCGAAGCAGTATATCATGCTGTCGTAACCGTTGAGTGCTAAGAGACGACCGTCTGCGGCAGCGAAGTAGTTCCCAGCGTTACCTGAGGGCTGCGAAACTCCGTAGCATGGGAAGTTCCATATCAAAGCTCCGGTTGTTGCGTTTATGGCTTGCAGAACGTTGCCGCGCCAAGTTGGTTGAGTGGGGGAGTGCTCTCCGGTGCCTATGTAGATTTTTCCGTCAGCGATTAAGCCCACGTTTACTGGGTAGTTGTTGCCATATGGAGATTCGAAGGGTATTGTTGTGGCGTTGTAGTTCCAAATGATTTTTCCTGTTGTCAGGTTGTAAGCTCGCAACTGTCCGCCGTAGCCAGCAGAAATCAGTTTCCCTTGGTAGAACCAGCTTTGCAGTCCGTAGAAGTTGGCGTCCATTTCGACTGGCACCCCTGTGTCAGGACCCCAAAGCTGCTGCATCGTGGTCAAGCTATAGCCCCAGTATGCAAGTTTCTGATTGGAACTGAAGATAAACACGTCATCTTCTGGACTAACCTTGGATAGCGCTACTGTAATGTTGCCAGTGGTCATTGGCGGCGTGAATGTTCTGTTCCAAAGTATTTTGCCTAAGTCGCCTTTTGCTGGGTCAAGGTTCATGCACCACATAACACCTTGTGTAACTGGACCGCCTGGTGGGTTGCTTCCTGTAGAACCGCCGATAATGTACTGGTTCTCTCGTACTGCACGAATAGTTGTTTGGCCTGAAGTAATCGATGTGGGCATTGTCACATTGATTGAGTAGCCGTTTCTGCCGTCAAAAGTGTAGTTCATGTAAGGTCTCCACATCCAGTAGGTGTTCGCCGTTGTGGTAGCCGGCTTTTCATCGGTTCTATCAGTTGCAGGATAGTATAGACCGTATGCTTCCTTGTACCAGATAGCCCGAGTTAGGTTCCAGCAAAGCAACCGCTGATTCGCACCTGTTCCTGAGATCGAATAGAAAGTGTAGCTTCCATCAGCGCCGTAAACTCCTGTACCTCCAGAAGACACGTTGGCTACAGTGCATATGTAGTCTCCCCGCATTGCATCATAGATCATCCATTGGTTGTTTGCACCGGTGTTAGTGCTAATCAGGTAGTTGTAGGCTCCGTGTTGGTTAGGCAGTTCAGGGTTGTAAACCCAGCCATAAGCGAAAAGCCCTTGCGTCATGCTCCCATAAGCGTCAAAACCTGTGCCAAAAGTGTATCCACTTACTGCGCCGGTTGAATTTCTAAAGTACAGCGTTTGCCCTGTGTAGAGATCTACGCACCATTGACCGAAACGCGGGTTTTGCGACTCAGTATAGAAAAGCTTTCCATCTATGATTATTGGCGGACTAAAGCTTAGACCCATGTAGTGGTAGTTTGTGTAGCTAATTGAGCCAAACCTCTCGTCTGCAATTCCTCCGGATGCTATGGGTCGCGCCCACAAAACGTGAGCACTACTTGGCCCTGTGCCATATGCAAATTGGCTTGTGGTTGGACCTTGACTTTGAGCAGGTCCCCATGCAAGCCAGTTTCCCATGGCCGGATAGAAGTACCTATTCAATCCGCTTACGGGTCGAGTCCAGTAGCCGTTTGTAAGAGGTGTCTCTTGATAACCCTGCACTGGAGCTTGTTGGACGGTTAGATATTCCACGCGACTTTGGCTGGGTCCGTAGGTGTCGTTGACATAAGCGTTCGGGATTGGAACGGTGGGTGTGCCTATGTATCCTGGAAGACCGGTTAAGACCTGTGCTGGGAATCTAGCGACGAAAGAGTAGGTGCCAACCTTGTCAGGGGCAAAAGAGTAGTATCCGCCTCCAATTGGGTCAGAGGTGATTGGTCCAACGGTTTCTTTGGCGCCGTCGGGTTTGGTGATGTCGATGAAGAATTTCCATCTGTCTCCCTGGGAACCGTATGCTGTTGGTGGATAGGTGTTTGCCCAGAAGACCACAAGCACTGATTGACCCACGCCTATGTTGGTTGGGGAAACCATGATGTACGTGAAGTTCGGAACGGTCCATGGAGGATAGTGCGCGGCAGCGGAAGGTAAGGCGCTGAATGTAGCGGCTGCAATTGATGTCGCAAGCAATACCGAAAGCAAAGTAGCAACTAATTTATTTGAATTATAATTCATGTTTCTTTTTTCTCCTATTATTGTGGATTTGAATATGAATTGGTGTTCTTTTAAGACTTTCCGAATTTAATGATTCAGATGGGTTAACGGGGGAGAAGGTGAGCAAGAATGCGTCTGCACAGGTTTATTTTCCGAATATATATCAAAAAAAGAAAAGGGAGGGAAGTTTGTTTTCGTTTTACTTGCGTCGTCTCAAGACGAGAGCCGCTACCGCTGCGACTATGACTATAACTGCAACACCTACGGCTACGTAGGTCATCGTTGGTGTGCCGCTACCTGGTTGTGGAGCTTCGCTGGGCGAGGGGGATGTTACGGGTGGCGTAGTAGGTGGTACAGATGATGGGGACGTTGTTGGTGGAGCGGTTGGTGAAACTGCTGGAGCTGCTGTTGCGGCAGAAACTGCTATGTGCGTGTCTCCTGATGAGGAGAAGTATGAGTTTGAGCCTTCGAATGTTGCGGTGACTGCGTAGACTCCTGGAACAGGCGGTGTCCACGATAATGCGTAGTTGCCTTTGATGTCTGTAGTCGCCGTTCCTATGTCGTATGTGTTCTTGTTGGGGTCATAGACGCTTAGTTTCACCGTGACTCCTTTAGCGTTTGTCGGCATTGGCTGCTGCTTGTAGAGGTACTCCATCCATGCAGTCATGTCGCTATCTGAGATAGCTGGGGTACCTGTGGCACCTGGTGATTGGTCAGTGACTGTGCCTTCGAGAAGAACCAAGGATCCTTGAGTGCTGACTTTAGGCGCAGCCGTCACGGTGGTCGCGGTTTGACCTTTCCCGTAGTTATAAATCTGCAAATCCATTTGGTCTAGGCACACTGCGTACCCGTCTGCGATGGCAATAGTTCCCATTAGCCCTGTTGTGTTCCAAAGGTTTTTCCCTGTTTCAGTGTCGAAGCAGTAGATGCTCCAGTCGCGGTACATTGGTTGCGTTACGGAGTGTTCACCTGTGGTTACAAAGATTTTGTGGTCTGCAATGCTCATTCCAGCGCCACTGCCAAGTGGCCAATATGCGTATGGAGCTTCCGTACCTGCAGTATTTAGTGGTGAGATCCAAAGGGACCGGCCTGTCTTGACATCATAAGCATAAACTACTCCGCCATATCCTACTGAGAACAGTTTGCCATAGGCAATTCTGCCTGCACCAGCGCTGCGCATGCTGTACATATCCATAGATGTTTGCGGTTCACTTGGTCCCCAAATAACGTTGCCACTATTGAGGTCAAAGCCGTACCACTGCATGGTTTCCTTGAGCATAAATGTGCCAACGCCGTCATCTGGGCTAGTGGACCTAGAACTACAGTAGCGTTAACTACTGGTGGCTGCGCGTTGTTCTTCTGCCACATCAAAGTCGGTGGTTTATAGTCTTTTATGTTCAAGGCAAAGATGCTGTATGCGTTTGTTCCGTACTGGAAACCTGCTAAGTCCAGTTGAGCCAACTATTATGTCATCTGTCACAGCGCCTATTGAGCCGCCTGTTGGTACGCTGCATTCCACATCCATCCATTGCTGCCGTCGACTGTTCGTCCAACTGGGGGTCGCCACATCCAGTAGTATGCTTCGCCCGGTGATAGGTGCTGGTTGTTAACGTTCGGGTAGGCTAGAGCTTGACTTGAGTTCCAAAGTGCTATCCAGCCTCTTGCGGCGTTGTATTGGTAGATTAGGATGCTGCCGTCTTTGGCCATCCAACTTGTTCCAGAGGGTATGTTTGCAATGCTGCATATGTATTCACCTGTGAATGCATCCCACATTTGCCAGACTGTTGTTCCAGCTGCAGCAGTGAACGTGTAATTGTTGTTTGAATACGTTGTGCCGCTTGCGCTCATTATCGGATAGGTGTAGGTCGTAGCTGTGGGTGCGATGTATGTTGACCAAAGGTATGCCAAAGCGCCATGCTGGTTAGGTGATTCATAATCAAATACCTGTCCGAATGACAATCTTGGGTAGTTCCACGGAATGTCAGTAGCGCCGATGTGGGCAGGGGTCATTGATCCTATCTGAACTGGACCTGTGCTGTTTTGCCACCACAATTGTTGACCTGTGCGCAGATCTACGCAGTAGAAGCCGTATCTTGGACCTGCAAGTTCATTATAGTACAGTCTTCCTCCGATGATTATTGGTGGAGTCCAGTAGATTTCGTAGGCGCTTCCTGTATAGTAGCTGACGTCTTGTAAGCCACCCACAATGCCGCCCATTTCAGCTGCCTTAGTCCACACTATGTGGCTTGTACCTGGAGCAGCCGTGTATCGGTTGAATGAGTTGAACGGTGAAGGTCCGCTGAGCCAGTTTCCAGCGATTACCCACCATCCTCTGTTCATGGCGTTTATGGGTCTGGTCCAGTACCCTGTTGGCAGACTGGGTTCTGAGTGTCCTGTTACAGGAGTCGATTGCACGACAAGTGGTGTAGGTGCGCTCTGGCTGGGGAGGTAGGTGTCGTTTATGTAGTCACCTCCGCCTTGCTGGTAGGTGAGAGGGGGTGGTGGACGGGTTGCCTGTTAGGGTTGCACCTGGAAACTTGGCAACGAACGAGTACGTGCCCGTCTGTGTCGGTGTGTATACGAAGTAGCCTCCGCCGACTGGATCTGAGGTGGTTGGCCCTAAGGTTTCTTTGGAGCCGTCAGGTTTTGTAACGTCTACGGTGAATGTCCATCTGTCACCATATGCGCCGACTGCTGTGTAAGGTACTTTGTCCGTCCAGAACACGATTAGGGCGGGTTGGTTGACGCCGACGGGGTTGGGCGATGTCGTAGCATAGCACCAAGTGGGTATTGTCCATGCAGGGTAGTGAGCGCTGGTACTAGGCAAAGCAACGATTGTCGCGCCGATAGTCGATAATAGAACCATCGAAATCAAAACTGCTTGAATCTTATTTGATAAGGGTTTCATTTTCTCAAAATCTCCTATTCCTAAGATAGAGTATTTCAGCACAGACCTATAAGTTTTTGTAGAATCAAGGGACTCTCGCTTGAGCAGCATTCTCGGCTGAAAGCACTTCTTAACTGAGGATTTTCCTACCATCAAAGATCGCGACAGCAAAATGGAAAACACCAGCTTATAAGACGTTGCAATCTTCTGACCCACGACGACTATTTCTCAAATTCTAAGGCAAAAAGGAGACGCACCAGTCAATTTAAGCCAAAACCTATATGTGCCCTTCAATACGATTGAAGCACAGATCCCCCAGCGAAGGTTAATTTCCCTTTGACTCAAGCCGAAAATCTGCTTAAAAAATCCATCAAGCAAACGTAGCCGTGCACAAAGTTGAAGTTTCTTACTATGAACTATTTCATCCTGAAGTTTACAGCAAAAGCGAGCAGAAAAGAATAACAGTTGTCCTACGCTCAGTCGACCAGCAAATTTTCGACAGCCAGAAACGAGCGCTGGATTTTGGAGCGGGAATAGGAAACATTACAGGAAAACTTTTGGATATGGGGTACAGGGTAACCGCAGTTGACATCTCCGCCGAAATGTGCGATGCCTTGCGCAGAAGATTCGAATCTTACGTGGAAAATGGAAGCTCTTGGTCTTGAATTCACCGGTTGAAGACGCGGACTTCGGCAAAAGTTCATTTGACCTGATAACGTGTTACTCGGTGCTTCATCATCTGCCCGATTATGAGGGCGCGCTCCGAAAGCTTTGTGGTTTCCTGAAAAAGGGAGGTGTCATGTACTTGGATCATGAGGCGTCGCCCTATTACTGGAAACCTGAGCCTACGAGCCTAGCCGAGCTTCTGAAGTCTGTCTATTTTCATTCCAATCCAATGCTGAATTCTCTGTATTTCCGCATAGTTGGGCTCAACGTACCTGTTCTCGATTACAGTTTGTCGGATTACTGGCATAAAAAAGAGCACCCCCTGGAGCATCAGCGCGTGGAGCGGATTTTCAAGAGCGAAGGTTTCGGGGCTTTCCAAAGAACAGACTACCATCTGGGAGGCACTTGGGTATTTAACCCTGTTTATCCCGTGTACAAACTCGTTTGCCGTCCTGAAATGAGCTACTGGATAGCCAAGAAGTAACTGAGGATACCTGCTCTCCAGTTTTCATGTTAAGCTTCTCGGAGGCGGCTCAGTTTGTACCTGCGAGTTTTCAGCCGCTTCTTGAGGCACTTGAGCAGGGGTCAGCCTAATCTTCTTAGGAAGATACACAACTGCGAAAATTACCCCGATTGCGATAAACGTGCTCCGTGCGGCAATCCCGACGAGTGGTATGGTTGCCACACCCAAGAAGCCCGTAGCGTCGTAGACGCCATGGATGACCGCGGCAGCCAAAATGTTTCCGCCTGACCAGTAATAAGTCACCGCCATGGCAACCCCAAAACAAACCAAATCAATGAATGACACCGCACTGGCAACGCCATAGGTAACGAAGTAGTATGCGTGGACGGAAGCAAACATCAAACTAGACACAATCGCCAGCGGCAACCAAAAGCGACCCTTGCTGATACTGAGGAGCCCTCCAAAAATGAAACCTCGGAAAATATACTCCTCAGCCGGACCCACAACAAAAAGCGAAACGGCAATCATTATTAGGGCGACTTCCGGGGGCACGTTCAAGGCAGGGTTTGGCCTGTTCAGAAGGTCTGCGGCTTGCGGGTCAAATTGCAGAATAATCGCCAAAGCCACGACAGAGAGAAATATGCCAAACAGCGTCAAAGCACCAAAGAGACACAGGCTCCACTTGAAGGCATCTTTGTTGCTTCTTGCGGCTTTCTTAAGGAGCGGTTTGCCGAATATGAGGCTTACAACGAGGATAGGTACACCGTACACCACAAGGTACCCCATCACGGTACCCAGATGAAAGAAGTACTGGCTGAATACACAGAGAAAAATCACTGCTACCCCAACGGCGTACAGGACTTTGGACAGCGGCTTCTCAGCGGAAAACAATTCGGTGCGTTCACCTCGGACTATGTTCTTTTTGAGCCTTAAAAGGTTAAGCGATGATAGAAGGTTTCGTTGTGAGACTCGTTGTCCGCTAAAGTCTGGGATGAAATAAACACTCTGCTACGGCAGTATGGGATGGGCTTAGAGTGGTTTATGAGACTAAGCGTGTGAACATACCAATAGCCCTACCTTACAGCGAGCTTGTCTTCTGGAACGAAACCCCAATGAAAAGCTGATTTCGAAAGTTCAGGACAGCTTGCTCATGACTCCCGCAAAAAGCCGCAGACTGCCAGTATCTGGTAGGTCGCCGAAGAACAGCATGGAATGCGTAATGCCCAAGTTTAGGTAAGGGCGCAGCGTCTTAACGAAATCTTCGGGCGAGCCGATGAAGCTGAACTTCTCAAAATCCCCGCGGCTCATGCCCTTAGGTATTGAACGTCGGGTCTTCTCCTCAAGACTATTTGGATTTTGGCTGAGGAGGATCTAGCCCTGTAGGCCAGCATGATTTCTCAAGTTGGCTAAAGTCTCTGCCGACTGCCTTGCAAGTGGGTTTCAAGAGACTTAAGTTTGCGCCTGTACGCGTCCATGCTCGGGGAGGTATCCGAAGTCGAACCTGTCAGCGAATTGCGCCGTCACTTTCAGAGTATGCCTTTCTCCGCCGCCACCAATTGTGATTGGTGGATGAGGCTTCTGCAGCGGTTTAGGTTCGCACATGGCATCTGCAACTCTGTAGTGTCTTCCGTTATAGCTCGCTTTGGGCTGGGTCCACATTTTCTTGATAATTTCGATGGCTTCTTTCATGCGGCTAGTTCTGGTGGAAACTCGGGAATGATAGCCATAGCTCTCGTGCTCTTTTTCTGGACTCCAGAGCCTATGCCGAACTCAAGCCTGCCGCCTGAGATTACGTCGGCGGTGGCTGCCATCTTGGCTAGCAACGCGGGGTTTCTGAATGTCGTCGCAGTTACCATCGTCCCCAACCTGATACGCGTCGAAGTGCGGCTAAAGCGGCAAGCGTCGTCCAGCATTCCAAAACGGGGTTGTTTCCAAGCATCAAGTGATCGTCAACCCAGACCGAATTAGACTCCAAACGTTCGCATTCGAGAACGACATCTCGGATTCGGTTAAACAGCTGACGTGGCGGAATCTGCTGGTTCTGAAATGAATATGAGGGAAGAAACACTCCAAACCTTGCCCTTTCCATTTTGCCACGTCCCAAAGCCCTGCACACAAGATGGTTGCTGTGACTTAAAGATTCTGAACCCTCACCATATGGTTCCTACAGGAAAATCCGCCAATAATCTGCCTTCTTAACTGCTTCGGCCGTTGCAGCAAAACTCTGCAGGTCTCGCAAAAGTCCCTCCAATTTCTCTTGTAAGGAAGAACCTTGAACCCGAACACGATAGAACAAGCTTCTTCAGAAAATACTAAAAGCAACTAAGAGTAACCAATTTAGCCACTCAGCAGGAACCAGAAAATGCGAGATTTCCTACTTTACAGCCGCCTTGGCAGAACAGATGCAGATTGGCGCAGTATGCACGACGCCGGAAGACTCGACATAGTATACGAATGCATCGTCGGAAGCCTTTTTCTGTCACATGGCCTGCGCAGAAACGTCGAGTTCAACGCGGTTCTAAATGGTCCACCGAATCCGCCGATGCAGCTGCGCATTGATGGCAAAGAACTCTTCGACGTGCGCACAGACGCGGACACGTGGAACATGATTCTGCGCAAAGTGATTGGCGGAAAACCGCACCCAGGCATAACTAAGGTGAAGAACAGTTTCGAAAACCTCCTCAAAGAAAAAGCGCAGAACCACAGTGTCTACGTGCTCGAAGAAAGCGGCAAAAACATCGCCCAAATTGAACTCGCAGAAAACCCGCTTTTCATCCTTGGCGACCACGTGGGGTTGCCCAAAAACGCAGAACGATTCGCACTCCGCTACGGAGAAAAAGTCAGCCTAGGAAGAACTCCCTATCTTGCAGCTTCATGCATAACCATAATCAACTATCTGCTTGACATGCAGGAACGCCAAGCTAGTCTCTAAAATGCTCGTAACCACGGGCCGCGATTTCCCGCTTTTTGCCACCCTCGTCAAGCAGGACATGCTTATCAGCAGTGGTTTTGCCGATAGGGATAAGTTTGCCTCCGACGGCTTCCACAGCCGCTGCAGCTTTTCTCCACAGATCCGGCTTAACAGTCAAGACCAGCTCGTACTCTTCTCCACCATACACCGCCAAGTCCGTAGTATCTAATCCATTAAGATGGGCAAATTCCTCTGCTTCCGCGGCAAGTGGCAAATCAGAAACCTCAAACCCAACCCGACTTTGCACGGAGAGTTCATGCAGGCACCAAGCCAAGCCATCACTGGAATCAATAGACGCCGAAACCGCACCCGAACTTGACAAGGCTAAGCCTTCAGCTAAACGTGCATGTGGCATGTAAATAAATCCAGAAGCACCTTGCGCAACGCCATGGAAGCCACAAACCCTTTGTTTTGAAGCAGACGTAAGCCAGCAGCCTGAAGCCCAAACAAGCCGGTCACAGCCAAGACGTCACCAGGATTTGCGGCGCAGCGAAGCATCAATCTTTCCTTCTGTGCCACGCCAAAAAGTTCGACGGCTACGATCAGGTCACAGGCTTCACCAGTGTCCCCGCCCACAACGTAGCAGTTGTATTCACGTGCTCCAGCGTCTAAACCACCGGCAATTGCCGATAAATCCTCAGGAGACAAGGTCCTTGGCAAGCCTAACGAAACCAAAGCTGCTTGCGGCTGTGCACCTTTGGCTGCGAAGTCGCTGACGTTCATGATCACGGCTTTGCGTGCTGCCTGCCAGAGCGTCATACCATCTGGAACGTCTGTTTTTGCGACCAACATGTCGGTTTTTAAAACCGCTACTTTTCCATCTGTACCCAAGTCTACGGCAGATACATCGTCGCCGAACCCGACCGCGATGTTGGGCATAGGTGTTAGGCGTCTGCGCATAAGGTTGATGATTTCGTGTTCCCCCAAAGTTTTCGCGGCTGGCTCTTTGGGCTTCGAGTTCTTTTGTTGAACATTGCGTCAAACTCCTGTTCTAGTCTTAAGATGCACCTTTTAAATTGGTTGTTGAAGCTGGTTTGGGACAGTTAACATTTAAAAAGCACTTTTCCATCAGAGTCTGCATGCGCATTAGTGCCTCGATGGCTCAGCCCAGTAGAGCGGCTGCCTCGTAAGCAGCAGGCCGCGGGAGCGAAGCCCGCTCGAGGCTCCAATTTGCGTTTTTCTGGCGTGTATTTGCGTTGTGCAGGTTCGCAGATAGATTTATTAATTATTGCGATTGCAGAGTCTGTGCGTTTGAGCAAGGTATGAGTGGTTTCGTTGTTTGGCCATAGGCACGGTGGAGGCGATAAAATGCGTTGCCCCTACAACGGATGCGGAAAAGAGTTTGACAAACCCACAGTATTGACGGACCGAAGCAGAGTCACCCGCGAAAGCTACTATGCATGCCCGTTTTGCATGAGCAAAATTGACATAATCACAGAAAACTCGAGAGTAGTGGGTGTAAAAGCCGTAGATTATCCGCCGATGGTTTTCGACTCCCCAGCCAAATGTGCGCATTTCTCGGGTCTTTTTGGTAATGTTGGACTAAGCGGTCCTTTACCGGACGAATGTCTGGTTTGCCCCAAGATTTTGCAGTGCGACGCTCGCAAACGCTAAGCCACTATTTCCGGATCCCTGATTTCTCTGAAATTGAACTGCCGACTCATTGCAGAGCTTCTTGGGACACAAACTTAACAACAAATAGCTATAGATTTTTACGGCTTGGACGATGCCAAGCATAATCAAGACAAATATGCCATGGCTAAGGTTTTTATGGTTGCTGCGAAATTATCTTCTCTGAATTCCAGACTGCTCGGGGCTGTCGGCTAGCTTGGTCTAGGCTTGTAGACTTGGGCTCTATAGACCCCGGTTCAAATCCGGGCAGCCCCATTCAACGGTTCTGAACCCTTTAAGGTACGGGCCTTTGCATGAGGAACCTAATCTTAAGCCCTTTAGGTACTTTTTCATTTACTATTGGAGTGTTCTGATTGCTCAGCAATAGCCCAAACGTAATTCTCCCTGAGGCTTCTTTTAGCCAATCATACGGTTGGTGAATAATCTTAAATATTAATTTCAGAAATCATAACTAGATTGCTTATGAACACCAAAACAATCGCGATTATTATTTCCTTTTCAGCACTTGCAATCATATGCAATCCTCTTATTTCAAGAATAGGGCTTCCCTTTCCACCATTGCCAGGGTTGATTTTCAACATTTGGGAAATAATGGTCGTCACCGCCTTCCTGTTAGTTGGCTTTGAAGGAGGACTGACAGTTGCAATACTAAACGCAATTTTCCTCCTCGCAGTCTATCCGGGTCCTTCTCGTGCTCTCTATCCACTAACAAACACCGTGGCTATTTCAGCCATGATGGTCGGCATATACCTGGCAAACAGAATCCTAACCCACAAAATCACCACACAGAAAACGCCCTCTTCCGCCAAGACCGTGGGCTACTATACTGCTTTTTCGATGGTGTTACGAATTGTGGTTATGGCACCAATAATGTATGTACTCATGCTCTTGGCAGGAGTATCGGCGCTTGCCGCAGTAGGCACCGTTTTATCCATGCAGGCGATCTACAACATCATAATGGCACTATAACAATTCCCCTCGGTTATCTCATCGCAAAAACGGTTGATAAAAACTTCAAATTCGGCAGCACCCTACTAATGTAACAAGTAACCAGCTCACAAGTCGCTGACATCAAAGGACGCCCATTCCGAAAGCAGTTCCTTCTTGCTTTTCTCTAAAACAGAAGCGGCTTTAAGCTTGGGCTCCAAAAGCAAGTCCACAGCCCTCTCAAAACTTACAGCAGAAAACTCGGCTGGAGAACTGAGAAGAGTGAACTATTTTGTGGTTGCAGAGGCGTTCAAGACTACGATAAATCTGTTGCTTGTAGAGGCCCAGCGCTTCCGCTATGTCTCCCGCTTTTCTTTTGCCCTTTGTTGCGAGGTAAATGTAAACCTCAGCTTCCGTTTCTTTGAGTCCAAGGTTTACGAGGGCTTCAAGGACGCGTGCATGGCTCAAGATTATCACCATCTCAGTTACGAAAAAACTACAAAAATGAGAAGGTTGGATGAGTTGAGGCACTCTGCTTAGGAGATCATTGTAGTTTTAGTGAACCAGTCCTTATAGAGCGGCAGCGGAGGCTTCATCGTTGCGTAAGTCTCCAAAAGCACAGTCACCCCTTTCAGGTCATCCTTACCGTATAGTCGTGCGTTCGTCCATTGCTCGAAACGAGGAAGAGGAACCACCGTACTGTCAAATTCCCATCTCAGATAAGCGTAACCCTCAAGGGTGCCTGTTCCGTAACCCGCATCAGTGTCTATTATCAGTATCCAAAGATAGAGGCCATGTCCTTCTCCAGCGTTACCGACGGCTGGCCAGTCCGAAACGCTGTAAATAGTTTTGCCAGTAAGCCAGCCATGACCCAAAATGCCATTGTACTCATACAATCTCACAGCACCCCACGCGAGCCTAATGGTGCCATCAGCTACAATTTTCACTGTTGGAGCAACAGTCTCCGTATATCCACGAATTGTCGGTGGATCTACTGCAGGATCAAGCGTGAAGGTTTGAATCGATTTTTCCTTCCATCCGCAGGCTTGTGCTGTCGCGACAAGCGGAGTCACCATCATGGCCACAGCGAATAATGCAATGGCCATCATGAGAATTTTCTTGTTCAACTTTCTTCACCTCCTCGGTTTAATGATGCTTCAGCGAAAAGCAGTTAAGCCTAGATTCGATAATAAACACTGGCTAGTCACAAAAGTTTGTGACAGCAGCCTTGGGAAGTGCCAGAATTTAGTTCCATTTCCATAAAAAAGGTACTTAGAGATTTTGGGTTAACCGAAAAAGAGGCAGAAATCTACATCCTCCTCGCAAAAAGCGGCGTTCTCAGGGGCGGAGAAATCGTAGCACGCTCAAGAAAGCACAGGGCGCAAGTTTACCGAATTCTGAAAATTCTGCAAACCAGGGGACTGGTGGAAACGACACTCGAAGCACCCACCCGCTTTACCGCAGTGCCATTCGAAGCATTCCTGGACCTAAACATCAGGGCAAAACGGGATGAAGCAGCGTTAATCGAGAAAGAAAAGCAGGAACTGCTCGTTGACTGGAACAGGATAAGCACCCCTAGCGATGAGCCGTCACTGGAGAAATTCTCAGTAATCGAAGGCAGAAACAAAATAAGCTCAAAACTTCTGCAGATAATTAAGCAAGCCAAAGGACAGCTGTCAGCTCTGCTAACGGTGCCAGACATTGAAAGAGCTGACCAGTTTGGAATACTGGACGCTTTCCACTCACACAAAAACCTTCCAACCCAATTTCGGCTTCTCACAGAACTCTCCAAACAGAACTTAAAGGCTATAGAAAAAGTCGCAGAGGCAAAAACTCGGTACAAAGTAGAACTTAAGGGAAGAGATCCCGATGTAACTGGAAGGCTACCGCCTCGAATGATAATAAGAGACGACGCCGAAATCCTACTGTGGCTTTCTCATAAGCCAGAAGCAACAATCCTGCAGGATGACAGCTTATGTCTATGGACAAACTGCAAAGACATAGTGCAAACATTCCTCGGCGTCTTCGAAGAGCAATGGAGCAACGCAGTGGACATTGAACAGAAAATTATTCGTGCAAAACATGGACAAGGAGCAGCGTTAAAAACCGACCAGATATCTGTCATCGGCAATCCAGACCTAGCAAGAAAAAAATACGAGAAGAATTTGCATCTTGCCAAACACGAAATCATTATACTGACCTCATCCCAAGGGCTGGTGGAACTGTCTGAAGGTTCGTCCCTTCCAAGGGAGTGGACTGAAAGAAGGGTTGCTGTAAAGATTATGGCACCGATAACAAGTGAAAATATGCAGGCTGCAGAAAAACTCTCTGCTTACTCTGAGATCAGACACATTCCTTTAGGTTACAATAGGACCACAATTGTTGATGGAAAAAACCTCTTTCAATTTAAGTCCCTACCGCCCGAGCAAGAAGAACAAAACCCATCAGCATATCTTGACAACATGTTTTTCACATTTGATTATGCAACGGTTTGCAAAACAAAACTAATGCTAGAAGGCATCTGGCAAAACGCCAAGAATCCACCCGCTAACACGCTTGAGGTCAAAAAACGCGACATTTTCAAAGAACTGATCGGTTACGTTGGCAAAGAAGAACCTGCGAAGTTAACGGAAAAGGACATCTTAGAGAAAATATCAAACGCCAAAAGAATCCCACCAAGAGGCGACCCAGCAAAGTATACCACAACTATATACGGTAGCAGCGCCGTTGCAATGTTCCATCCTCCAGAAGAATTCGGCCTTGTGGACATGAGAATCCACATCTTTCACGCTAACAAACAATCCTCTTTCGGCGCAGAAGACTTCATGAACATTCAGCTTTATCTCGAGACACCAATGGGCAAAACATGGGTTCCAGTCGCACACATCACCGATAACCCAAAAAGCGTACACCTCAGGAAAGTTGTTTGGGCTGGCACCCCTGCAGCACAAAACATTCAAGTGCTCAAGAACGACGAGTTAAAAGTAAGTGTACACGGCAACACTCTTTTGGCTGGCTGGACAGTGCCCATTCCACTTCTTCCACCCAAGCATACTCTTCCCCCCTGCTGCATAAAGTTTGACGGATACGGCGAACTCAAAACGGGAACAGTAAAGACAGGCACTCGTTCAGGGCGTCAGCAAACCTATGAATTCAACGGTTTAGAAGCATTCGTCACCCTATTTCACCCATCCTCAAAATTTTCTGGACCTTGAACAGACGGAGTACTCTTAAGGGACATGATTATGACAGCCCGACCGCCTCCAAAAAAATAGTCCTACCTTATCCGACTTTGCCCTATCCATGCTTCTGCAGAGGCTCATTTTTGTCGATTATGCTTCTTTAATCGCGTGTTCTCGTTAGATTCTTAACGTATGATCAAAGAAATTTAAAGGAAATACCTGAAAGCAGCTAAAAAATGGGGCGTCGCCAGATTAAATTCAAAACGTTCAAGCCCGATTGCGCTGCCCATTCGGCAAAACCCTTAAGCAAATGGAACGCGCCTCTTTATCAATCGTTGGAAGTGCAGGTTTTGAACCCATCTGGGTTCAGGGACTGGCAGCCCCACCACTCTATCAGTTGATTCGAAGTTATCTACTGAATTGCCTGCTAAGAATTGAGACATTGGGTGTTTTAAGTGATTTTCAAACGTTTTACTCAAATTAAAGGATAATTTCTTCGACTTTTGTACTAGTTATTTGCTTAGATAGAGCTCCACATTTTCTTTTGTTCCCACTGTGAAGCCACCCGAGCGCATCCAAAGGGTTCACTACAAAAAGTCTGGTCTTTGACTAAGTACTAAAGATTTCGGATTATCAAATTTCTATATGGATAAACAAAACGGACAAAGAATGGCATTATCGAAGATTTTCAAGATTTAGAATAGATTTGGAAATGACATCAGCAGGAATAGCGAACTTTGATTAACCGTTCTTGCTTTTTATGAGATTAATCAAGCCATCCTTTACACTTAAAATACCACAACTCCACCGCCCCAATAGCCAACATCAAGCCTATAACGATTATGAACCCCTGAGGATCTTGCGTTGCTGGTAGTCCCCCTACGTTCATCCCTAACAAACCCGCAATAAGACTAAAAGGCAATGTAATTGCTGAGACAATCGTCAATATTCGCAGCCTTTTTTCCACGCGAGAACTACCTGCAGTCTGATAAGCGTCATATAACCCGTTTACGCGAGTCTCCAATCGATGAATTCCACCTTGTGCAATTTCAAGTTCCGACTCCAAATCCTGAATGTACGCCTTACGATGAGGCTCCTGCAAAGCCTCATTGTCAGAAGAAGTTAGTCCTGTAACGCAATAGAGCTGGTTTTCAATCAAAGAAATCAGTCTATCAACCTCCCACCTTAAATCTGTGAGTTCGCCGGCGTTAATATTATCTGGATTGTCAGCCAGAGTTTTAGCTACATTCAGAGTCTTATCGCGGACTTGAGTTTCTGCTTGAACGCTCAAATCTGTAAGATCATCGAGAATTAAATAAACAATCTGAATCAGATGACCCAAATTGGGCGTTTTCTCTGCGGCGATTTCATTTATCAGGTCCTCAAGGGCAGGCATTGGACCAGTTCTAATTGTCACTAACACGGGACTCTTTAGCACTATTGTGAGATATGATGGCCCCAACTCCTCCAGATTAAGGGCTGAGGGGAATTCTAGCAGAATGGCTCGATCGTAACATGTTACGCCAGGTGTGTTTGCTGCATCTAGGCAACGATTTATCATTACTGGGTGCAGATCTAAAGGTGCGAGAAAACCGCGAAGCTCCTCAGGGGTAGCTTCTTCGACGTCAAACCAACTCTCACCCAGCTTGCTTATATCAGCAGTTGGCCAGCCTGCGATGGTTGACTGTTTCTGCAGTTTTCCCGAACTAATTAGGAACCAGTTAATTTTCAAGTTTATACTCTCTGGACCACATTATCTGGTCTGGTGCGCCGACGATATTCATCAATACATTCCAGTCAATTGATTTTTTGGCTCTTTAACAATTGCTCAATGAACAGAGATAGCGCGGTTAATTTTTTAAGTCAATTTGCCGAAATGTAGTTTCATATGAGCGATAAGATAGCGGTCGAGAAGCCCCTTGGAAGACGGTTTGTTTCTTCTTTGGCGCTTGTTTTCTTCGGAACCAGTATGATAGATGTTCTGGCAAGTTTGTTTCTAGTGGACATAGCCAAAGCTTTCTTAGGTTCTTCAGATTTGGTTTCTGTTGCCATTGCTAGTCAAATTGTTACGATTTCAAGTGTAGCTGCAGTAGTTTTTGGAGTATTGACTGGATTTTTGAGTGTAAAATTCCAGCATAAGACATTGCTGCTCTTTGGCGCGGTATGCATAGTTATTGGCGCTTTAGGCTGTTTTTTTGCTCCGAGCCTTTTGGTCATGGAAATCTTCTATCCCCTTGACGGAGTCGGAACGATAATTGTTGGTTCAATGGCTTTTTCGTTAATTGGTGAATCGTTGCCTTTAGAAAAGAGGGCTAAATCCATCGGTTTTGTGACTGCGTGCGGGGATTTTCTCGTCAGCGGTGGGGTTTGCTTTCGCTGGTTATATTGCAGCTCTTGGAGGCTGGCGATCTTATTTGCTGTGGTATGTCCTGCCGATTTCGTTGGCAGCATTGGTCTTAGTCTATACGGTAATTCCAACTGCAAAACATAAAAAACAAGTTCCTACTAATGGGCGGATCTTTCTTGGCAGTTTTAAAGAAGTGTTGCTCAACAAGTCTGCTGCTGCTTGTTTGTTCGGTAGCATGTTGATAACTGCTGCAGGTATCTGGTCTTTTTTTGCAGCTACATTTTGGAGAAAACAATTCCTAATGCCAGTACAGACAGTCGGTTTAATCACTCTTAGCGATAGTTTTGGTTTATGCGGCTGGGAGCATATTTGGCGGTCGAATAGTTGACAGATCGGGACGAAAGCGCTTGGTAGTGATTTCTTGGGCTGCTAGAGGAGTACTGATTGCAGCGATAGTTTTTATGCCTACTTTCTGGACTGCACTGCTGATGTCTTGTTTGGCTACATTTATCGGTGGCATCGCTGTCACATCTGCCCACAGTCTGAATCTGGAGCAGGCTCCCAATTCTCGAGGAACAATGATGTCGCTTGGAGGGGTGTTTGCGTCCGTTGGGGCATCTCTCGGGGTTGCAGTTGGCGGGTTAGCTCTTGGTACATTTGGTTTTGAATTATTGGGGGTCACTTTCGGAGCCTTCGGTGTAGCTTCAGCCATGGTTATTCTATTGTTCGCCAAAGACCCAATCAAGGCAAAGTGAATATTTTACGGCTGCTTTGTCTGTGGCGGAGTCATTGTCAAAACAAGATCACGGACAAAAAAGCCATCAGTTCCAGGACCAGAATACCTTGATGACGGATGCATGAAAGTTACGAATGCATCGAAACCGTTTGACTCAACCTTGCTTCTAAACCCTGATGGCAAAAGAATGGTGTACGAGTTTGTTTTGACATTTCCATAACCTTCAATTAGCAAACATGCAGGCGGAAGAATGTACTTTGGAGGAAGAAGCGGTATAGGGACTGTCCAGCCCACAAAAAGAGTATTGCCGTGGACTCTGACCTGAAGCTCATCCTTCCTAACCAAACGATGATTTTCTCCCGCTGGATAGCCTGCGTAATTAGATTTTCGAAAAGCTACCCCTTGCGGGTTGTCACCAAGACCACCTGCTGGCACAAACATGTAGCCTTTAGCTGTTTTGAGCCAAAGAAAAACTGTAACTGCATCTCCCTGACCAAAGCCAGAATGTTTTTCGATGTGATGGATTTCAAACATCAAATCAGGCAAACCAAATGCTTTTGGTGGATGAACAATGGCTGATCCCCCGCTAGCATACATTATATGAAGATCTTTTGAAAGGTCCTTTACCGGTATTCTTTTTGCAGAAAGTATTTTCTCAATTATCTCTCTTTCCGTTATCTCTTCTTTTTCTTCCAAAATAACGAATTTATCAATTTTTTTCTTTCTGAGGATTGAGTCGCTCGGTCTGGAACTATAAGGGCCCAGAATAGATTCAAGAGTTTTATCGGATACGGGAATAGCGCTTTTCCAAATATTCATTAGACTATTCTCGATTTTTTTGACATAGGACGAATTACTGGAGTAAAATACAGTTTCAGATTCGGTTTTGTTGTCAAAGGATTTGAACTGGAAAAGCTCTTTTTTATCAATAATGGTCACACATGTCTGGTTTGCGGGAATGTGTCTGATTTGACAAAATTCAGAGAGGTTTTGAGCGGCTTTAAAGTTATCCTTCATTACAGGAGCTAGTATTTGTACTGTGATGCCTCGTTGACTGCATTCTCTTAGAATGGGCAAGTTATCTGCGCATTCAATAATTCCTTGGGGAGAAGTCACGATTATTATTTCCTCATTCGCGCCTTGCATTGCCTTGAAATATCTGTCTCTAGCTATTTTCGTTTCAGCGATAGACTCTATCTCAGTGGGTAACTCGTCCATTTCTTGAACGACACTGGTTGTTTCAGTTGAGTTACGCCAGAGTTCTTCAAAAATTGTTGTAAACGCGCTGACGATGGCTTTACAGTTTGTCCAGAGGCATGCATCATCTTCCTCAACTATAGCTGAATTCGCTACTGGTCCAATGAAGAGCAGAATCTCTTCTTGATCCCTTACCAAAATTCTAGGAAACGATTTCAATGCTAAGTAGGGATTTCTAACTTGAAAATTTGTCTTGCCCCGTGTTACTCTTCCAATAGTGTTCTTCATTAAGTCTATATTTTGTCTATCTAGTTCCGCCAAAAATCTAAATTGAACATTTGATTTAGAGAGACTATTAGAAGTTGCATCGAAAAAACCTAAGTCATCCAACTTGGCCAAACTTGCCACGGTTGTCATGGCAAGTAATTGGGTTTTGCTTTCTTGAATCATTTGCTGAATTCTCGAGTAGATACGGGATCTACCCTCAAGAACCATAAATCTTGCTGAGTTGTCGTCGGTCGAGCCAATTACAATCGATTGCCAATCTGATAGTATCTGATCTTTACTTTGCTGTATCAGACGGACTTCGTCCATCTTTCCCTTCACGAATAAGTCCAATACTTTTTCGAATGGTACAGCATTGAAACGTGCTGGATGTTCAAGTGTGACGCTGACTATGCCTTTGCTCTGCAGATTTTTTAGACATGGATAGAGTTGCTGTTTGCCCATTTTTAGAGCTCTTGATATGTCTCGCCCTTTCTGCAATCCCTTCTTGGAGAGGAATACATATACTTGAGCATCAACCTCTGAGAACCCAAGCCCCGCAAGAGTCTTTAGAACCCGCTCTGCGCTCATGTAGTATCCTCCTCAAAGTGTAATCAAACGTCTGACTGGTCAGTCGGATTTTAGACTGACTACAGTTTATCAAAGCAAATTTAATATATATTATTTCAGGCTAAAAAAGGAGAACCAAAAATGAAAAGAAAATTAGTTGCCTTAAGCGTTTTAATGATGTCAATTCTAGTTGTTTCAGTCGCCGCTACAGTCGGATATACCTTAGCCAAACCCAATCCATCAAGCAATCAGCTAACGAATTATGGCACTGGATGCATGGCTTATCTTAACCTACCACCACCTTCAACAACAACCGCTGGAACCCCAAGCCACCCAACAAATATTCAGCTTCGATGCTATGACTTCAACAAAAATTCTGCCCTAGGTGCTTATGACGCAATAATGGTTTATCTTTGGATTCCACAAAGAAACAGTTACGTTTTGGCAGCCTTAATTACCGATGCTCCTAACGTTGATATTTTCAAGGCTTTATGGAGCGGAACTTTCATATGGAATCCAGCCGCTAGCGCACTTAACGTAATTCAAGTTGCTGATAAAGACCTAGAAATATGGACAGAAGACACAAACCAAGGAAACGGTGTGAGAGGTGGTTGGAACGGTGAGAGCAGCAACGTCCTAATTGTCAACCTAACAGTAAGTCAAACCATAAGTCTCAAATTCAACCTTTTGCCCGAAGGACATCCATATAAACCTATTGGCGATTCGACCTTCACTCTTGCACCCTTGACCCTGAAGTTCCGTGAAATCGGAGATAGTTATTACGATGCAGGCACAAACGCCAAGTTGCCCTCCGGATACTATCGACAGCCAATAGCGGAAATGCGTACACCTGCATGGGTCGAAGAGACTATTCCATCATGGCTAGGCGCTACTTCGCCGCTTGAAGTTGTAGGACACATAGACTGGCAATTCCGCGAAATAATCACCCCACCTGCAACATAAACGGTCTTTGCGTCTCAATTCTCTCCCTTTCCTTTTTTGTTGCCTAAAAAAGAATTCTCAATTCCGCTATCTCTTTAGGCCAGCAGAAGTGGTTGAAAAGCTTGGAACGAATCTTCAATACACTCGCAAGTTTAGGCCTGACACGCACTGAGGCTGAAATCTATGTTCTTCTAACAAGGAACGGCCCTCAGAAAAAAGACGACATAGCCAATCTGCTTAATGTTGCCAATCAGGATTTACACCAAAGCCTAATTGAATTACGAGAAAACGGTTTCATTAACCTGCAATTCAAACAAAGCTCGATCTTCATCGCAGTACCTTTCGAAAAAGCTCTGGAAAACCTGATCGAAATTAAATCTAAAGAAGCTCAGGTTACGCAAGAAAACAAGAAAGTGGTTTTAAGATATTGGGACTCCATGCTTAAAGAAAGTGAAAAAAACAAATAGAAACGATTTTTCAAATCGTGGGAATTTGTTTGATTTCATGCTGGCATGCGATAGATCCAAGAAAATAGCTTGAGTCAGGTGGTTTAAGCTTAGGGATGCATACCCGTTTAGGAGACCTATACAGAAGTCTGAACAAGGGTAAATCTGAGACACCTACCAAGGTATGACCACTTTGGGTTTAAATCCAGGCAGCCACACCGTTAAATCAGATGATTCTTAGTAAATTGCTGAATTGCATTTTGAGAATTGAGTAATCAAGTGCTTTAAATATCCTTCAAATGTCTTTGAGAGACTGAATCATAGTTCTATCGTGCCAATTGCAGGCAAAATCTCAACTCTTAGCAGGGCTCAGTTCCAACAATTGTCGAAAGAACGCAACCATCATTTCCATCTAACGTATCAATTTGTCGATTTGTTCTCAGGAAGTTATATTTGGTGCGCTCGCCTTGGACAAGGTGTTGCTAAGAACGGAAAAAACCGTCGACGAATGTGGTTCCTTGGAACAAAAACCCAATGTTCTAGTCGTCGGAGCAGGCGCAATCGGTTTAAGCATTACAGGCTGGATTTTTCCTCAAACAGAGAACTTGCATCTTCTAGCACGAGGCGAAAGCGTTGCCGCGATTAGAAGTCACGGGTTACGGCTTTATCGCATAGGTCAAGAAGCGACAACTGCGCCAATACCTGTGAAAGTAATTGAATCACTAGACGAGATTCCGCCTCCAGATATCATAATCATTACCGTCAAAAATTATGATCTCGACCGAACAGCTCAGACGCTTCGAAGCCAACTTGGAAATTGTCAACCGATCGTTGCGAGCCTTCAGAATGGCGTAGAAAACCAGCAGATACTGCCTAAGTATTTTTCTAGAGCAATATACGGCGTCGTCTGCTACAACGCGTGGCGAGACGGTGTGGGGAGAGTCTCGTATGTAAGACGAGGATACTTAGTTATTGGGACTCTGAGAAGTGACCTGCGAACTGAACTTCAAACTGTTGAAGATATCTTCAAACCCGGATTAGATTGTTCTATCACTAATCGTTTACAAGATGCAGTTCACTGCAAATTAGCAATTAATCTCATAAACGCGTTGATGGCGTTGGTGGGCTTTCGAAAAAGGTCAATTGAGTCTGAAAAGATACTTGTGCACATGACAACAAGATTGCTAGAGGAAGGAATTGAGGTGCTGCAAGCGGCAGGTGTTGAGGAGCACAATCTCGGCAGCTTGCCTTCTTGGAGCGATATCCGAGCAGCCGTTGATATCCCAGAATCGCCTGCAAATCCCCTCTACGACTTCATCGTTAAGAGGGTCGGACCGACAAGCATGACACAGGACGTGTTCAGTGGAAAGACAGCCACAGAGTTGGAATCTCTGAGCGGGTATATGCTTAATCTAGCCCGCAGGGTGGGGGTTCCGATGCCGATTAACCAAGCTATCTATGAGATTGCCAAGGAACGTTTCGGCTCTGGCTTCAAACCCATCGAAGAAATTGACCTTTGGGAAATGATAAACAATAGAATTCTCGAGCGGTCGCACTCTCTGGACCGTGGGCTGACACGAAAGACGCCATGATTATCTCCCCCCCTTAAGGAGCAGAAAAGGTAGCCAACAAGATGACCTATTGATTGCCTATTGTTGCGGCTTGAAGCAGTCTGGGTCCAAATTCACATGCTCTGGCAAGTCCCACCGGCTACTCGCTCATTATTTTCCTGATCCACTAGTATGGTTTTTCTCGCAGGCTCTGAACCTTTTCAGAGGCGTTTCCAGGCGACCCCGCCAATGCAAAGAAGCGGGTTACTGGGTTTTTGCGTAGATTTCCACTTTGACTTGCATCGAGTTTTGCCCCGTAAACTCCGATATGGTCCCGCGCCACTTGGGTGTAGCGTCTGCAGTGAAGCCAACGGTTTGCGCGATGCCCCGCCACAGCAACGCCTTATCGTAGTCACGAGCGTCCTGGGGCATAAACTGGAAAACTGACTTGCTCGCTACGACGACCAGTTTCTTCTTCATGCGACTGATGGCAACGTTCAAACGGTTCAGGTTGAGTAAAAAGTCGCTTTCGCTGCGGACATAGTCGGGGTCGCTAACAGTAGCGGATATGACAATGAAGTCGCCTTCGCCGCCCTGATAACGCTCAACGGTATCCACACGAACATCACTACAACCATCTGACAGAAGATTCTTCACCAAGCCGCGCTGGGCGTTATGCGGCGTCACTATGCCCACCTGTCGAGAAGGCGAATTACGCACTAACGCGTCCACAATCTTCGCCTCTGCCAAGTTGCTCTGGAAACTTTCCTGCTCGTCATGCAGGATTAGCACGAAAACATTCTCGGGATCCAGCGCAACCTGCAAACCTTCAGTTGCAGCTTTCACAGCGGGCAAGGTCTCCTTCTGGTCCGATCGAAATTCAATTCCGTCTTTGCTATAGACCCATTCCCGCAGGAACTCAGCAACAACTTCGTGGCAACGATGAGTTTCTGCGAGGCGCTCCGCAGGAATATCCGCTTTGTGCTCACACTTGACATGCTCGATACCCAGATCCTCTTGCCGCAACAGCCGCAAGAAATCCTGAGCGGATAGAAACGAGGCCATTTCCTCGATGGTCCGACGGTCTTCGCGTTCCCAATTATGCGCAGTGACAGGCGAGAGTTGTCGGTGGTCCCCAGCGACCAGGATTTGGGCATTGCGTTTGAGGAAAGCGCTTGACAAAATGAGTTCCGGCAACCGCATCATGCTTGCCTCGTCTACCGCGAGGATGTCAAAGAAGCCTTCGCCCCATGGGGCTTCTCCTTCGCCAATCTTCTTCATGAGCCCATACATACCCGGCGGTGTGACGCACAACACTAACGGCTCAGACTCGGAATCGTTCGTCACAAGCCGTTCCTGGCTGACAAGGCTGTCGCGGAGGGCGTTGACGGCGTTTTCGTCCTCGTTATAGTTCACATATATCACGCCATCAATTGGCTGAGCCGCAGAGACATCGCTACCCAAGACGCGGTATATTCGCAGGCTAGCAAGGTCCGAGCCGCCCTCTCGGACGTAACTCTGCCATGAACGAGCCAGTTTGCTTACGAACTCGTGGATGGCCTTGTGTGTGGGAGCAACCATGAGGACGCGGCATTTAGCGCGAGTTTTATGCGCCGCAATGTGGGCGAGGACGGCAAGTTGAAGGGATTCAGTCTTGCCTGTGCCAGGCGGTCCCTGCAACAACACGACGGGTTCGCTGCTGAAAACGCGGCGTATAAACTTGGTCTGCTCAGCCTTGGGCGCAAAACGCCTCTTTTGGAGCCAGCCAAGAAATCTTTCGGCGCTTGCCTCGGTCAGAGCCACACGTCCGGATGCCTCAGTCTTCCCTGCTAAATACCCTGTCAATAAGCGATAAAGCGTGTTGCTACCCGTGTAGTCTAGGCATTTGGCTGCGCGCTCCGAAACGATGTCGTCCGCCAATTCGTCCAAAATGTACGTTCGCCCAGCCTCGAATAGTTGGCTAAACTTGCTTCGCTGTGCCTTCTCGGGATCCGAGGTGGGTAGGTTATGCCAAGCGCTGTACTTGCGGTTTTTGCCGCTGGGCCACTGCACCACTTCGATGACGATTTCCATCTTGTGCAGGTCAATCTTGTCAATTATTGCACGGGCAGACTTTTCTACTTCGGCGGGAGAACGCTCAGGCGTTTCCTCGAAGAAGTCTTGCTCGTTACGGCGGACTTCTGTGACAACGAGCCAGTCACCAGAACCTGAAGCATCCGAGCCTTTTAGGCGGCAAGCGTTGGCGACGCAGTCTATTCTGGGCAGTCCAATGCCCTCGTAAACCAGTTTTCCCTTAATCTTGAATTCCTTCTCGGATTCATGTACGGCTGTGCACTCGAAAATTAGGGATCTGCCTGACGCCACCCGCTGATACGGCAACAACGCATAATGCTGATAGAGGTCTTGTCGCTTCGCAAAATACTCCAAATCAAGGAATTCGCGGCAGCTTCGCTCCAGCGTAGCAGGTCCAAGAGTAAACTCTGCAATTTTAGGAATGGCTATGGGTTTCTTTCCCAAACGACGATTCCGCACATTCAAAGAACGTTCGATATGCTCCAAGGCTATACAGAGCCGCGCGCCAAGGAGGGTCAACTCTTCGTCCGTTATTCGACGTGTCTTTTGAGGGTAATCACACCACATCCGCTTCTCGACCAGCACTCTAGCCAAGCCTTTTTCTTTGTGGTTATCTAGGCGACCTTTCGCAGCCCACAAATATTCAATCGGGATTTGGTTGCCGAAGCGAGCACGCGCAGGGTAACGCCCATCTTTACGGCGCTTGTCATCAAAGTCCAAGACGAACGATATTGAACCGTCTTGCTTCCTGTTGAATGGCATCGTGTAATTGAAGAAGCCGTCACGAAAAACCCACCTCAAATCCACCAATGAGCCGTCGCAGCGTTTGGCGGACCACTGGTTCCAGTCAAAGTAGCTGCATTGCTCCAAAACAGGCAGAAGCCCCGTGCTGTGGAACCCCACTGCTTTGCGTGCCGTAACCTCGTTCTGGACAATCGAGAACATGGGCTGGTCAATCGCCTGCCGTAAACCCAGCAAATCCCTCACTGCTCGGGCACTAATCAGGGAAGGCTGACGGCGAACTGCCTCCATGAGCTTATCGCGTTCATGCTGCGTGTAAAAGTACAGGTGAATCGGGGCCTCATCTGGGCTCCCGACGGCAGCTGCGATTCGGTTTATGGCGTCAGTGACGGCGCCGAAGAAAGACTCAAGCAAGCTTTGCTCTTCATCCTTACACTCGTCCCGGTCATCCGGCAACCGATTAATGACTTTGGATATGCTGATGGATTCGCCTCGGTACCTTGTGCAGCTGACTCTGGCGCTAACCATCGACAAGACGTCAAGCATGTAATCCCACTGAATGTGAAAGTACACGCGTATCATACCGTCAGGCCTAAATAGAAGCGAAGTTTCCGCGCCATCTTGCGCACTATCCTCTGGCAGATTTCCATACCCAGTGCCCGTTAGCCAGGGCATCCAGCGCGTCTTGTTCACGAAAGGACTGTTGCCGCGGATTCCGTAGAGCATGAACTGGGCACGTTGAATCATCCGGTCAAGTTTTGGTCCAATGACAAGGTCAGCTGAAAGCGCTTTCACCTTTTCTGGATTACGAGCGGCTACCTCGCGGAAATTGTATGGGCGCTGAGCGTTGACGTCAGGCACGTACTTCAGCCGTGCCAAGTCTTCAAGTTTCTTGATGCCGTGGCTTCTAAGTGCGTTCTGCTCGCCTCTGGTCAAGTTAAGCAGGGCAACGCTTTCGTTCTCCACAGAGCGAACTATGCAGCATTCGTTGTATCCGCAATTGTCACATCTCCAACAAAGCTGATACTCCACCTCGGGCAGAGGCGTCTGATGAATCCTGAAGAGTTCCCCTTCTCTACACAGAAGTCGCTCAACATCCTGAATGAGTGGGTCAAGCTTGAATTTTGGGAGACTTTCAGAATCCAACTTGGTCAAATCTGACTCCTTATTAATTACTCCGCCCTCAAGTTCGATTTTCGGCAAGAGGTCGCTTAACCCTTTAGAAATTAGCAGCGCATAGATCGCCACTTGGATTCGGTGAGCAGTCTGTTCTTTCCAGGAAGCCTTAATCTCAAAGATTCGGACTTTCACTTTGCCATTGCTAGCAGGCCAGATGGCTATGAGGTCGGAACGACCTTTGAGTTCCCAAACGCCGATTTTACCCTTCATCGGGACCTGATAAAGCAAAACTGGTTTAGAGCCCTCGGCGTTGCTGTGGCAAAGCTGGTTTTCAATTACCTCGCGCAGGACTTGGGAAGACTCCTTCCAAGCCCCCTCCCAACTGGATAGTTTTGTATCTATATAGGTAAGATCACGGTAGTCTGCAGCTTTCTTCCTTAGTTCTTCAACTTTGTCTTTTTCGAGTTCTCTTCCTGCTCCGTAAAGCAGGGGACTTAGCGGTTTGAATGCTTCGGGCCATTTGTGGTTCTTCTCCTCTTCGTCGCCATCGAACCTGAGCTTGAAGTACCTTGGGCAACAGTCAAAGCGGATGTACTCAGCAATGCCTGACGCGTCCAGCGAAGGCAAATCTAAAGTTTCTTTGCTGTCCGCTTCAGATATTATTCAAAGAAGCTGAGTCGTTGTTGACACCGCTCACCTACATCTTTCCCTCTAATTGATCTGTCGAACCAATTTGTCTTGGCGAGATAGCATCCTATATCATGGTCTAGTTAAAAGCAATTATCCAAAAACACAATGGGCCATAAAAATCCGATAAGAAAATAGAATTGATGAACAGGGCAGACTTCCTTGTGAGCCAAATCGCTTCTCGGATTTACCAGGCAAAAGAAAGAAAACTTTGAACGCGATTGTTAGAACCACAAATTTGAGCTCTTCAAAATATTCAACAGTTGACTTTGTCCTTTGCGTACAATGGGACAACCCTTACTGCCGAGTACTGCAACAAGAAACCTACAGAGACAATCTCGCCAAAAAGTGAATTGTTCGCTTCAATTCTCGCACTTACTCATTATTACAGATTTGTGCAGTGGATGGATTTAGCTCGTGGAATGCCAACAGGCAAAGCAGAGAAATTGCTTGGAGACAAACCGAATGTATTAGGAAAAACGGAGGCTAGAGGTTGGGTGGGGGTCTTGTGCCCAGCGTAACCTCAACGTTTGTTGTCGAGTTGTCTCTCATCACTGTTACCACAACCAAGTCTTCGGGCAGCGTTTTTTCCTCCAGGTAGCTCGCTAAGTCGTCGTTGTTTCGGATTCGGGTTCCATTCATGGCGATTACTACGTCACCTTCCCGCAGTTTCCCATCCGATGGCCCGTTGGGTTCAATTATCGTTTGTCCAGTTTCCGAGGGAATCCAAATGCCATATGTAACGTTGATGCCTTGTTCCTGCGCCAAATCGTAATTCATGTCAACGACGTGGATGCCCAAGTAAGAATGCATGTTGTAACTGCCTGTCGTAACCAATAGTGGAAGTTCTCGCAGAATTGTGTTTGAGGGCACGGCAAAACCTAATCCTTGGGAATCAGAAAGCACAGAGTTGGTAATGCCCACGACCTCACCTAACGCGTTAAGCAGTGGACCGCCGGAGTTGCCAGGATTAATCGGAGTGCTGGTCTGTATCATGTTGGCAATAGAGAAACTTGAGGTAAAATCTGCCTGCTCAGAGCGGCCAAGAGCACTGACCACTCCAGTAGTGAGTGAGCCAACTAAACCGTACGGGTTGCCCACGGCGATTACTTGGTCTCCTACACGGATGCTGGAGGAACTCACAATAGAAAGGGGCTTCAATTCGGTTGCTGGGGCGTCAACCGAAAGAACAGCCAAATCAGCGTAAGGATCTGTTCCGAGAATCTCCGCAGCGTATCCATTGCCATTTGAGAATGTCACGCTGAGGCCCGTAGCATCCTGTACAACATGGAAGTTGGTTAACACAACCATCCGGGTTGAGTAATGGTAGACGAAACCTGAGCCCTGTACCTCGCTACCGTTTACAGTTCCGTGAATGAGCACGACTGACTCGCTAATATTACCGTAAATGTCAACAAGAGAGACTCCGTTCTGGTAGATAATGACGGTTTGATTAGTTATGGTTTGGTTTTGCGATGCGGCAAGCGTGGTCACTTGGCTCTTCAAATCCGCAACCTGATTGTTCAGGCTGCTGATTTGCCTATTTCCCATGTAGAAACTGCTTAACCCACCGATGACCAAGCCTAACGCGAAAAGCAAAACAAGAAGGCTGGCAGACGCTTTACGGGAGTCTTTGCCGAATTGAAACATGATATTCAAACCTCTGAACTCAAAACCGTAGAGGAGATAGATAAAATTATTCCCAGTTTCATCCGGAATTGTAGAAAACGTGGTGAGGAGGCTATTTTCTTCGGTCCACGATATCCAGTGCTTCGGGTCCAGTACCAATTAATGTGACCGGAACGCCTGTCTTGGCTTCTATTTCCTTGATAAACTGTTTTGCTTCAGTTGGCAACGCGCTAAATATCCGTTTGCCTTTGGTACCAGGGTAGAGACTATCCAATTTCGTGACGGCTGCTTGGGTGGCGCCGTTTATTTTAGCTGTTCTTCGTGCCAAATCAAAATCGAATGGGGCACTGCGTCTATCGCGACCTGTTCCCGCGGCGGTCTCGAACCATCCGCGTTTCTGCGCTTCCTCCTTGGAGATTTCGCCTGGCAAAGGTCCGCCGCCGACTCGAGTTATGAAGCTTTTGTACACGATTAGGACATCGTCCACTCGGGTTGGACCGACACCTGCCTCGGATGCGATGGCAGATGCACTTGTGTCTCTGCTGGTCACGTAAGGATAGCCGCCGCCCAGGAATAGAGAAAGCATAAATCCTTGGGTGCCTTCGAGGAGGACATTTTTGCCGTTATCGAGGCCTTCATTGATTTCGGCTACAGTGTCCTTTATGTAAGGTTTCAACTCAGGAATATCCTTGGCAAGCTTGGCTGTGCGCCGAACGCGTTCTTCTAAAGCTGGTCCAACACCCCAGCCTGTGGTCCCAATGCCCTTGTTGATAGCGCTTGCTTTGTCTTGCGCGCTGTGCTTATCCTCTATGATGGATGCGCTCTCGTCCACAGCTATGCGCTTATGGACTTTGGTAAGTTCGACTTCTTCCAGAAATTTGGCGACATGGACGTTTGCCCCTGCTGCAACTCGCAACTGACATTTGTCGTTTACGAAGCCTGCGGGAACCATGTGTAAAGCGTATTTTTTGCCGTCTACCCATACCGTGTGCGCTGCATTGACTGATCCTGTTCTTACGCAGAAATCCAAGTTGTCTTTGAGGGCAAGGTAGCTTATGATTTTTCCTTTGCCTTCGTCACCCCAAAATGCGCCAACGATAACCGTGCAAGGCATGTTAGTTCACCCTTTTAAGGGTCGAGTAAGAATTATTTAAGACTGTTGGCAGCTTTTGTGTGCAAATCTGAATTGCCCTCCGAAATTCCACAAATAAACCCGCAACACTACGAAAAACTAAGAACTCGGCTGTTTTGACCGCGTTTCTCGCCTTCATCTATGAGCTACGCAAGGCGATAATTGACGCAAACGGAGGAGCTTCGGATGTCTTTTGTGATCGTATACTCTTCTTTAGCATTGAGCCATTCATCGATGTCCATAAATGGTTCCCACGGTGAGGCTACAATAGAGCCAGTGGAAGCCACCTGCTGAGATTACTAGTTCTGATGGACATGTTTTGAAGGTCCGTTGTGTCTGCGACGACTGCGGCTCACTGACTGGAACTCAACTCCTGCGGAAGACCAAAGCAGAAGATCAGATAAACACAAAAATTGTCTGTCAAGATGCAAAGAAATAAGAAAACGCTCTGCAAACAAATCGGCAAAAGTCACTTTGAAGAGGCTTATGGCTACTCGGAGATACGGCTCCTGGCTTCGCGATCTATTTTTTCGAGCAACTTGAGCACTCGTTTGCCCCTCCTATCTTTTTCCGATAAGTCAATGCTACCCTGAGCAGGACAAATCGAGTCGACAATGATTCCTTTTTCTTCATCTTGTATAACTGGGTAAACACGACAGCCTGAAGGACGAAAAGCGTAAACATCACATCGCCGCTTTGCGGTGTTGTAGAAGACGCAGCAGCCTTGACGGTTACGGAGAATAGCGTATCCTTCGCTGTCGAAACGCGCAAAAAACTCTTGTGTGAACCCTTTGTTCTCAAGGCGTTTGATGTCTTCTTTGGAAAGTAGCATGTCAGTTTCTTGGCAGCATATTCCGCAGCGGATGCAACGCATGATACATATTTGCTGACTCTGTTATTTCAGCATTGTTTCACATGGAGAGGAAACGGTCAATCGGCTATGTTCATGAGGTTTATGTTTAGAAGCTCCGCATAGGCCACGTTTCTGAGGGGTATGCAGGCGAGTTTACGATTTCTGTAGGGCATGTACTCGAGCAGGTTTTGTTTTCCAAGAGATGCCTTGCGGATGCTGGTTAAGTGCACGTTGACTATAACTGAGCCATCTTTAAGGTGCAGATTCACGTTTTTTCCTACGTAAGATTTTGCGCTGTTTAAGCTGAAACTTTCCATATTATTCACCACTGAGCCTCTTCATTCTCGGCTAGGTTGGTCCAGCATTGCCTGCAGATGGGAAGTTTTTCACCTTTGTACAATATGTATAGTTTGATGTTTTCGCTACTGCATGCGCGTTCCCAAGGGTTTTGACAATGTTCCACTTCACTCAACCTTCACTTTTCGGTTATGTTATGCTTCTTTGCTAGAAATTGCTTTTAAGTCACGTCCAGAAGCAACCCGCTCGCGCAGTGGGGGGACGTAGGTTAAAGTGAACCTCTCTTACGGCGAACAGGCTGCAATTCACATAAGCAATCTGGAGCGCATGAACTCATATTTGAAGAAAAATAGCCAACTCCACGCTATGGTTCAGCCCCTTAGCTATGACCAGTGTGTGAATATTTATTATCTCAGATAAACAATTAGGTAATAACCTTTGCAGGTGAACGGGGAGCTGCCATGGCGGGCGTGGCTACAGGACAAGAACAACTCTCAAACGCTAAACTTCCTAAAATTAAGCCAGAAAAAACTGTGGGGCTAATCTCGGATACACACGTGCCTGCGCGGGCAAGGTCTATCCCACAGGGGGTTTTCAAAGCGTTTAAAAGCGTCGATTTCATCATTCATGCGGGAGACCTCGTTGAGCTCGCCGTCTTAGACGAACTGGAGCAGTTGGCTCCGGTTTTGGCGGTGCATGGCAATATGGATGGACCATCCGTTAGCGGCGCACTGCCCAAGCTCAACTCTCTCAAGTTAATGAATTGGAAAATTGGAGTCACTCACGACGTAGGCATGTTCTACGGCATGAACAAGATGCGGGACATCGCAAAGAATAACCTCTTCAACGTGCTGGTTTTTGGGCATACACATAAGTCGCAGATCAGGTGGGAGGGCAAGACACTTTACATTAATCCGGGTAGCCCAACAAACCCTGAGCCGCCATTTCTCTGCAGACCCAGCGTGGGATTACTCAAAGTCACGAAGGAAGTCATCGTCCCGGAGATAATCCCGATCTGACGAAGTTAAGTCACTAGTTTTTATTGTTCCTCATTCACAGAATCAGTCGTTCGGATGGTTAGAGCATGAGAGCCGTTGCATTCAACGGAAGCGCCCGCAAAGACGGAAACACCGCTATCCTCTTAGAACGCGTCCTCGCCGCTCTGGAAGCCGAAGGCATAGAGACCGAGCTTATTCAGCTGTCAGGACAAGTAATCCGAGGCTGCACTGCCTGCAGAACCTGCTTTGACGTGAAGAACCAGCGATGTGTAATCACCGAAGACAACGTAAACGCCTACATCCAGAAGATAGCTGAAGCTGACGCTGTCCTGCTGGGGTCGCCTACCTATTTTGGGATGATGTCTCCCGAGATGAAGGCACTCATCGACCGCGTGGGTTTCGTGGCAAGAGGTAACAGTGAAATGTTCAAGCATAAAGTTGGCGCCGCAGTCGTGGCTGTTAGACGCGCAGGTGGCTTGACTACGTTTGACGCCATCAACCACTTCTTCCTCATCAACCAGATGATTGTGCCAGGCAGCAGCTACTGGAACATCGGCGTTGGCAACAAGAAAGGAGAAGTCGCAAATGACGTGGAAGGCATGAAAACCATGGATGACCTTGGAAAAAACATTGCGTGGCTTCTCAAGAAAATAAATGCATAGGGGTCATTGCATAATGAGTTCTACGCCAGGTATCCTCTTTTTCTCATAAAGGATGTCCATTAATTTAGTGAAGCAAGTTATCCACACGAAATAGATTGCAGCAATAATAATCCACACGGGTAGGATTTCGTAGTTGCTGCCTTTGATCGCGAGACCTGCACCAACCAAATCTAGAAAGCCTAAATATCCTAAGGTAGCTGTACTTTTTGTTAAGGAACAGAACTCGTTGGTCCACGAAGGTATGACTATTCGGTAAGTCTGCGGAAGAATCACATAACGCAGCGTTTGAATCTTAGACATGCCGACAGATAATCCAGCCTGCATTTGATCGTCCAATATGGTTTCCATTGCGCCTTTCACGTAGCCTTTCTGATAACCCGCGCTGTTTAACCCAAAAACCAGAAAAGCCATAATGGCATGATCAATCTGGATATTGAGTATTGTCGGCACAGTATACACTGCAAGAAAAAGTTGCACAAACAGCGGACTTCCCCTGAAGATTTCGACGTACATGGCGATTGCCGCTCTGACAGGTTTTTTACCGTATATATCACCAATTGCCAACAGAGTCCCCAATCCCAACCCCAACAAGACCCCAAACAGTGTAATTTCCACTGTCAAGAGTAACCCTTGAACTATCCACCCTTGATACATGGGGTTGAGGAGGAATTCAAACATCACTTATTCCCTAGTGGTCCGATTTATGATTCGTGTCATGAATTGTTTAGCTCGATCCGTATTTGGCGCGTTAAAAAATAGCGACGGAGGTCCAGTTTCGACAACTCCGCCTTCATCGTAGAATATCATTTCCTCAGCGACTTCACGGGCAAACGGCATTTCATGGCTCACAATCAACATGGTTGTGCCTTCCTTTGCCAGGTCGCGTAGCGTGTCGATGACTTCTCCTGTGAGCTCTGGGTCCAGCGCTGACGTAGGCTCGTCAAGGAGTATGATGTCGGGGTTACGGGCTATAGCTCTGGCTATGCCAACACGCTGCGCTTGTCCACCTGACATCTGTGAAGGATACTTGTTGATACAGTCAGTGAGCTTCACTTCTGTCAAAGCGTCTATGGCTCTCTTGCGAGCTTCATCTTTGGGCAGCTCCAGCACTTTTCGAAGCGCCAACTCCACATTTCCCAAAGCCGTGAGATGACGAAACAGGTAAATGTGCTGGAAGACAAACCCGATTCTCGCACGAGCTTTGTTTAGGTCGACGCCAGGGGCCGTTAAGCATTCATCTCCCAAGTAGATTTCTCCCTTGTCTGGAATGTCAAGCATTGCCATACAGCGTAGGAAGGTGCTTTTTCCTGAACCACTGGGTCCAAATATCAGTTTGATGTCGCCTTTTCTGATTTGCAGCGAAACGTCTTTGACCGCTTCAACTACATGCTTAATGTCGACGCATGTTTCTGCATCTTCCTTTTTCGCCTTCTTGGGGTTTTTGATGCCGTAGGTTTTGTATACGTGTCTTGCTTCCATCACGAAGTCTGCCATTTTTCTACAATCCTATTTTCTTTTTTCTTCTTTCGCCCCATCTGTCAAGCCAGTAGGCAAGGGGAAACGTCAAGGCAATGTAAATTGCTGCGCCAAGCACGAACGGCGTAACATAGTCCCCGGCTCCATTTCTAGCCCACTGTAACGACCGCGTCATCACTTCCGCCAAGCCGATGACGTAAACATAAGCTGAATCTTTAATGAGTAGAGCATACTCGCTGCCTAAGCCTGCAGTGGAGAAATTGAAAACCTGTGGAACCATAATGTACCAGATTGCCCTCCACTTGGAGAAACCAACAGACATGCCGGCAATCATCTGTTCATCTCCAACCCCTCGAATTGCGCCCCTATAAATCTGAGATTGATTGGCTCCGCTTCTTAACCCTAGAACGAAGCATGCCACAAAGAAAGCGTTGCCAAATGGGAATGGGAAAAATGGTCGTAAACCAAAAAAGAAAATAATTAACAAAACGATTTCTGGAACGCCGCGAAATATTTTTTCGTAGGCGTCAACTACGAAACCAATCTCTTTTTCATAAACCCTGATGAACGCAAGCGGCAACCCTACCGCTATGCCGACCAAAAAAGAAATGAGAGAAATGGAAAGAGTTAATGGCACTCCTTCCAAGAGGATGATGAATTGTTGCCAAACGTCCAATACTGATCACGTTTGTTTACGCATGCCATTTCGTTTTCAGTTGATCTACCGTTCCGTCGTAGATGAGTTGCGCGAGTGCACCATCCATTTTGTCTAACAGAGTGTGCGAGTTCTTAGCGACTAGGAATGCAACTGGGTAGTATGGGTGCTTATAGACGACGTTGAGTTGTTTTCCCTGGGCTTGGAACGTTGCAATCCAGCTAGTGGTGATTGGTGTTTCAGCATATACTGCTTGAACACTTGGGTTTCCGCTTGTCAGGTCTTGGAAGGGTGATGCAGAGTCACTCCATGTTCTGATGTCTACACCTGCATTTTGAAGTTCTTCTTGTTCAACGTTTCCAGCTTGTACGCCCACAGTGATGCCTATGGTTTTGAAGTCTGCAAGCGAGTTTACGGAGGTTATGCCTTTTGCTGTCATGGTGCTTTGAAGCATTACTACTTGACCTTCCGTTGTGCTGTGTGGTACGGTGAAGGAAACCTGGTCTAGTCTTTCTGGCGTTATTGAGAAGCCGCTGACGCCCATGTCGAGTTGACCCTGTTGAACAGAGAGGATAATGTTATCGAAGGCCACATCATTCCATTGTATGGTTAAGCCTAGTTTTGCTGCGCACGCGTTTGCTAAGTCAACTTCGAAGCCTACAATTTCGCCGGTTACGTTGTCTCGTAGTTGGTAGGGTGGCCATGTCGGGTCTGTGCCCACTTTGATGACTCCTGCTTTCTGGATGTTTTCCCAAACGGTATCTGCAGTCGACGAGTTTTGCGGTAGTAGGAATGGACTTGAGATTAAACCTACACCGAAGCCTACCACAAGCATTATTACAACTAGAGCTACTGTTATGATTTTTGCCATTTTCTTACTTCTCCCTTTGCCCAAATACTTCAATGTTTTATGTATTTAAGTTTAAGCATCATCCAAGAAACTGCAAATCTCTATTTTTTTCGCGCAAAATAGCTATCTTTCACTGAGACCAACACTATGGCGATGACTATCAAGAAGGCACCGATGCTTGAGAAAACGGTTATTGGCTCTTGAAGCACCAGGATAGATGCAGCAACAGCAACCACAACCTCCGATAAAAGCAAAACTGTGGAAGTAGAGGCCGAAAGATGCTTGAGTCCCTCAAGCCAAAGGTAATACGGGATAATCCAACAAACGATTGCCGTGTAAACGATGCAGGCCCACGCCCAACCCGACAGAGCAAAGTCTAGGCCAGAAAAAATCGAAAACGGGACAATTGTAAGCAGGGTGAAAATCAGTACCCAAGTCATAGATTGAAAAGTCGCCGATGCAGAATTCACTGCTAGCTTCTTGCTATAAATCATAAACAGCGCCCAAGTGACCCCTGAAATGATAAGAATCGAATCACCTGTTAGCTGACCCTGAGTTAGGGTGGCGAAATCCAAATTTGTGCTGACAAACACTACACCTACTAAACCGAAAAGGACACCTGCAACCTTTTTGAGGGAAAAACTTTCGCCCAGCAGCTTGGGACTCAGCAGGGCTACCCACATAGCGCTGAGATTTATGAACAGCGCAGCCTTAGCCGCCGTCGTGTAGGGCATGCCGACGTATTGAAGAAGGTAACCTGCACCGTTAGCGATGCCCAAGAAAATGATGAGCTTCTTGTCAGCTATCTTGAACTGAAATTTCTTAAGTGCAAGCATAAGAGCGGTCATTGTGACACAGGACACTAGAAAGCGCCAGAACAGAAACGTGAAAGGGTCAATGGTTTCTAAGCCTATTTTTATAATCGGAAATGATGTGCCCCACAGAGCGCCCGCCAATATGGTGAAGAAGACGGCTTTGGATTGAATACTAAATAGTAGCTGGCGCAACGGGTTGCCTCATTTCCTTGTTCAAACGGAGATTCTCAGATAAAGCGTTTTTGGAACATAAAGAGGCGAGAAAACATAAAAAGAAAAGAGAAGGAGCGCTTAACCCAATATGGCTTTGAGGTCTTCGTCGACGGTTTTGATGGGCATGATGTTGAATTTTTCGACAAGCACTTTGAGCACGTTTGGAGTAATGAATGCCGGCAAGCTGGGTCCTAGGCGGATGTTTTTGACGCCCAAGTAAAGCAGCGACAGCAGAATGGCTACCGCTTTCTGTTCGTACCAGGACAGAATCAGTGAAAGCGGCAATTCGTTTAGGCTGACGCCGAAAGCTTTCGCCAACGCTTGTGCAATAACCACTGCTGAATATGCGTCGTTGCATTGTCCTATGTCTAGCAGGCGTGGTATGCCTCCGATTTCGCCTAGGTCCTTGTCGAAGAACCTGAATTTGCCGCATGCCAACGTCAGCACAACTGTGTCTTCGGGCGCTTTCTCAACGAATTCTGTGTAGTAGCTACGTCCGGGTTTGGCTCCATCGCATCCGCCCACGAGGAAGAAATGCCTTATCTGCCCTTTCTTGACTGCATCGATTACTGCGGGTGCAACGTTAAGAACAGAGTCTCTTGCGAAGCCCACTGTGACGGTTTTACCTGACGCGTCCTCATTGAACCCTGGCATCGCCAAGGCTTTGTCGATAACTACCGAGAAGTCTTCGCCTGGGATGTGTTTGACTCCTGGCCAGCTAACTGGACCGGACGTGAAGATGTTGTCTTTGTATCTTTCCACAGGTTTTTGGATGCAATTAGTCGTCATAAGGATGGCACCTGGGAAAGCAGAGAACTCGCGCTGCTGGTTTTGCCATGCCGTGCCGTAGTGGCCGTAGAAGTGCGCATACTTCTTAAGTTTAGGGTAGCCGTGTGCGGGCAGCATCTCACCGTGTGTGTAAATGTTTATGCCTCTTCCCTCAGTTTGCTTCAGAATCGCCTCTAAATCCTTAAGGTCATGGCCCGAAACGAGGATGGCTTTGCCCTTCTTAGCGCCCAGAGGAACTTTGGTGGGAACAGGGTGACCGTAAACCTCGGTATTTCCAGCATCAAGTAGCTCCATGGCGCGGATGTTGATTTCGCCGCACTTCAAAGATAAATCAACGAAGTCTTTGACGCCAAGCGATTTATCCAGAACTGAAGCGAGGGCTTGCTCGATGAATGCGAAAACACGGTCATCCTTCTTGCCCAACCGATAAGCATGATATGCGTAGGCACCGACACCCTTCACGCCGTATGTGAGCAACCAGTGCAGCCCTCGTAGGTCTGCGTCGATATTTGAGTCTGCCATAATGCCGTGCTGCTTGCCCTGCTTAATCATGCCATCAACGGATTCTTCTAAGACCAAATTTGCCGCACCAGCCCAATCGGTTTTGCCCCCAGCTGCTTCCACTCTCTTTTTCAGTCCTTCTCTGGCTTCAACGGTCCGCGTTAAGTAGTGAGCTATGCTGTTTGGGTCAAAGTTCACGTTCGTCAGCGTGACAAAAACCGCTTCGCTGATGAGCAAATCTGTTTCTTCATCTTTGACGCCGACTTTTCGGGCTTCCAAGACAACCTGCGATAAGCCTCGCAGAGAATAAATGAGGAGGTCTTGAAGTTTTGCGACATTTGGGGTTTTGCCACAGACGCCAAAAGTTGAGCAACCGACGCCTTGGGCGGTTTGTTCGCATTGCCAACAAAACATTTCGGTTCCAGTTTTAGTTTGACTCATTCATGTTTCACCTTTAGGGTACGATTTGGTTTGGGCGCAGATAGTGTTTGTCCCGCAAATATCAGGGATTGACTAGAATATGCGATTGCGCTAATGCGCGTAAATAGGAACAGAGAGCGTTTGATTTAACAGTTTTGCTCCCTGGATTTGATGCAAGACATTTGGTTTCAAGGTTAGTTCTTGAAGTAGCTTTCCAGCAGCCTACGCATGCCCCTACGCACAATCTCCGAAAGCGTAGACGGGCTAATCCCCAACTTTGCTGCCAATTCGACCGTGTCGACTTTGCGTGGGTAGTCGAAGAAGCCCCCCTTCAAAGCGAGCCAGAATATGCGTTCCTGCTTCTCGGTCAATACGCCAGCTTTGGCCTCGAACTTGCCCATTTTGAAAACTTTCACCTTCAAACCCGCGACCTCCATAGAGGACATTATTCTCTGGAAGGCCTCGAAGCTTGGAACCATAAAGCTGTACATTATCGTGTACCCTTCCAAGCTTTTGCCCGAAACCAGAAAGGCGTCGCTGGACAGGATTGTGTGACAAACGCCGCAACCTCCGCTTTCCAGCCAGATTGAAGTTTTGCTTTTGCCTTCGCCTTTTGCGCCTACTGCTTTGAGTTCAGCCGGCAGGTTCTTCACGGTTCGGACCTCCTCTGGGTCAAGTTCAACCAGGTGCTTCACGGACCTAGGGTTGGAGCTTCGAATGTCGACCATCTTTATGTGGTTAAGACCCAATGGCGCGAGACGCTTTACAATCGTGCATTGCTTGTTCTCCACCTCCAAAATGACGTGGTAGGGTTTGCGCCAATGGTCTTTCATGTTAATCACATTCAAAGATGAGTAGAGCGATTCTTATGACCATTGCGCCAAACTTCAACCCACAGTCCCAGCAAACTTCACGTTTCCATGTTACCGCGGGTTCATTCTCGAAAGAGCTAAAACGGAAATTACCACCCCGAAATACGTCTTCTGCTTCCGTCCTTTGAAGCCGGCTTCTACAGGAAATTTTTGGGGGACCGAAGGCTCCTTGAGGTTTGGGTTCCTAGTAAGGGCTAAATACGACAACGGTATTCTCGGTTGAATAATAACTTAAAGGACGATTTGGAATGGAAGACTTCTACGACCTCTTTGCAAAACTCACAGAAGCAAGCCGCAGCCACGAACGTTATCGCGACCAAGAATGCATAAACATGATTGCCAGCGAAGGCATCAAATCCCCCGCGGTCAAAGAAATGCAGTCAGTTGCATCGGATCTTGAGGGCAGGTACGCAGAAGGCGAAAACGACATGCAGGGCCACGTCAAGAAACGCTACTACCAAGGTCAAAAGTACATGTCGCCCATTGAGAATTACGCCACAGACCTGATGAAGGGTCTGTTCAAATGCGACTGGGCGGATACACGCCTCGTCAGCGGCACTCACGCTAATCTTGCCACTTTTAAAGGCTTATCTTTGGCGACTAAGAACCGCAAGATGGTCGTCACGCCCCTAAGCTGCGGCGCACACATCAGTCACGACTACACGGGCTTAGCCGGCGCCGTGTTAGGTATAGAGGACATTAATCACGTTTACAACGTTGATGAGATGAATATCGACCCCGACAGATCAGCAGACATTATCCTCGCTGCGAAGCCAGGCGTCGTCACTTTCGGCGGCAGCCTCTTCCTGTTCCCTCACCCGATTAAGGAGCTGAAGGAGGTTTGCGACGAAGTCGGCGCATACGTCGCTTACGACGCTTCGCACGTACTTGGGCTAATTGCAGGTGGCGTCTTCCAAGACCCGCTCCGAGAAGGCGCGGATTTTATCACATCCAGCACACACAAGACCTTCCCAGGACCACAGGGAGGCGTTGTCATGGGCAACAGTGGCACCCCACGCTTAGAGAAAGCAATCAAGAAAATCCAGTATGCAATTTTCCCGCTAAGTGCCTCCAGCACGCACCTTGGCAGGCTGCCAGCTCTTGGCGTTGCTGCATTGGAGATGAAATTGTTTGGGAAGAAACTCTCAGAGCAAATTGTCAAAAACGCCCAAACCGCTGGTCAGTACCTTTATGAGAACGGCGTCAAGGTCCTATGCGAACACAAAGGCTTCACACGTAGTCATCAAATCGCGGTGGACATCCGAGCTTTTGGCGGCGGAGACAAAATTGCCCAGGATCTTGAAGACGCAAACATCATCCTCAACAAGAACCTGCTGCCCTACGACGACCAGAGCAGCAAGGGTGACCCCTCGGGCCTACGAATCGGCTTCCAAGACATTACGCGCCGCGGCTTCCGAGAAAGCGACGTAAAGCACCTATGCGACCTCATGCTAGACGTCATAAAAGAAAGGCGCAAACCAGCTGAAGTCCAAAAAGACGTGATTGCGTTGCGTAAGGAATTCAAGAACATTAAGTTCGGGTTCCAAAGCGCCCAAGAAGCTCTAAACTACGTCAAGAAGGCATAAACGCCAAAAACGTGATTTAGCCATTCTTCGCATTCTCTTGAGCCTCCAAATAGCGGTCAGCTTAAAATCCTGAAGGACATTTCTAAGCCATAAGTCGATGCCAAACGTTAATAAGTCAACTTTCCTTCAAAAGTATGAATCCAATCATGGTTGATTTGTTCCTAATTTCCATTCCAGTTCTTATAATAGGCTTCACAGCGCTGTATATTTTGCTACCCAGATATGGCCCACACTACACCTCCAAGCTCACCTGTCTCCACTGCAAGAAGCAGTTCAACTACCACTGGATTCCAGGAGCAACATTCACGTCGCTGAGATACGGCAACAAGCGCCGCCTAACCTGCCCATTCTGCAAGACCCTGTCAACATTTGACATTGCACAAACACGAGTCAGCACGCCAAAACAGCGGCAGACACCCAAAGCCTAACAAAACGACTTCGAAGTTTTGTGCAGATGATTTATAATTCACCTCGCTAATCTACAATAAACCAGAAAGCAACAGGACTTCAGGAGAACCAAAAATGAAAGTACTCCTTAACGACGGTCTAGAGAAAGAAGGCATTCAGCTTCTGCAGCAAGCAGGAATAGAAACCGACACAAAAAAGCGCGATCCCAAAGCACTCGCAGCAGAAATCGGAGAATTCGACGCGTTGATAGTTCGAAGTGCTACCAAAGTCACTCGAGAAATCCTTCAAGCAGGTGCAAAAGGAAAGCTCAAAATCGTCGGACGCGCGGGAGTCGGCTACGACAACATCGACGTCGAAGCAGCCTCCGAATACGGCGTAGTCGTGAAATCTGCACCTTCAGGAAACACAAACGCAGTCGCAGAGCTCACTATCGCGTTGATGCTCAATGTCTCACGGCACATCCCGCAAGCGCATGCATCGCTCAAGCAGGGTGTCTGGACAAAAGAAAAACTCAAAGGTACAGAACTCATGGGTAAAATGCTGGGCGTTTTGGGCTGCGGCAAAATTGGCCAACGCGTTGCTGAGCTGGCACACCATGGCTTCGACATGGATGTAGTAGGATACGACATTTGTCAATGTGTGGACTCAAAAATCCGTTACGTCTCAAAAGAAGAAGTCCTCACCAAAGCAGATTACATAACGGTTCATACAGGCGGGAAAGCAGTTATCGTGGGCGAAAAAGAACTTGCCCTCATGAAGCCCACTGCATGCATCATCAACACCTCAAGGGGCGCAAACGTGGACGAAAAAGCTCTCTACAAAGCACTCAAAGAAAAGAAGATCGGAGGAGCGGGACTAGATGTTTATGTGGAAGAGCCTAAGACTGAAGGCGCCGAATTCAAGAACCTATTTGCTGAACTAGACAACGTCGTCCTCAGTTCTCATCTGGGTGCTTCAACTAGTGAAGCCCAACGCGAGACGGCATTGGAGATGACGAGGGTCATCTGCAGCTTTCTGTTGGGCGGAGACTTCGCCAACGCCGTGAACGCGGGCGAGAGCATCGAGCTTGAAGAGAAACCCGTCTATACTCTGTTTATCCATCACCGCGACGTGCCAGGAGTGTTCGCAAACATCGACAAAGTCTTGGCGGACAACGACATCAACATACGCGCTAACTACTCGAGACAAATAGGCAAAGGCGGCTACGCAGTTTCCGTCTACGTAATTCATAAAGAGGTGAAGCAGAAGACGATTGAGGTTCTCAAGAAAATCCCCAACGTCTGTGACGCCAAAAGCTAGACGCTTGACAGAAACGCCTAAGTGTAATTTTTTGGGTTTTTGAGGGAGCCTTTCTGTAGCAGGGCGCATCCATAGGGACGCGACCAACAGCCCTCATTCCTGATGCAAACCCCTCGCTACTCGCTTCTGCCTCAAGCACCGATACTAGCATAGTGTTTGATGCTGTCCAGCAGATTCTATATAAGCGCGTCTTGGTCTAGCAAACCCAATGAAACTGGCGGTTTTGTTTTCAGGCGGCAAGGATTCCACGCTTGCCTTGCACAAAGCAGCAGAAAAGGAAGAGATCGCCTGCCTAATCACGCTCCGATCAAAGAACTCTGAGAGTTATATGTTCCACACGCCCAACATTGAAATCACGGCACTTCAGGCAGAAGCCTTGGGGATTCCACTAATTACAAAGGTTACGGAGGGCAAGAAAGAGGTTGAACTCGTCGACTTGGAGCAGGCTATTGAAGAAGCAAAAGTGCAGTTCCAAGTTGAAGGCGTGGTTTCAGGTGCGGTCGAGTCTACTTATCAGGCTTCGCGTGTTCAGCGCATATGTCACTGTCTCGATCTCTGGTGTTTCAACCCGCTGTGGAAGAAAAACCAGAAAGCTCTGCTCGAAGAGTTGCTTGAGAAGCGGTTCAAAACGGTCATATCTGGCGTTTTCGCTTACCCGCTTGACGAGAAGTGGCTCGGAAAAGAAATCAATACTGAAATTGTATGTCGGTTGCTTGCGCTTCAGCAGAATTATGGAATTAGTCCTTCTGGCGAGGGCGGCGAGATAGAAACCACTGTGCTGGATGCGCCTCTATTTAGGAAGCGAATTGAAATCCTCAAGTCTGAGGCATCGGCAAAGGGTAACTCAGGCGTGTTTAAGATTAGACAAGCAAGGCTGGTGCCCAAGTGATTTTGGTCGTGGACATGAACTGGAAAAAGGATTCGTTGGGGTACTACGAGTTCGTCTTGCCGATTATCCAAGTTGTCAGAGAGCTGGAAGGATACAAGGTAAAGCATTACCTTGAAGTCGGCAGCGAAGACTTGGCAGACTGCAGCAAGGTTATCTTGTCGGGCACGGCGCTAAAGGATAATGTGACTCTTCGCCGACCCGAAGAACTCAGCTGGTTACGTGCTTTAGACAAGCCAGTTCTGGGCATCTGTGCGGGTATGCAAACCATCAGTTTGGTTTTCGACGTTTCTTTAGTCAAGTCTGTTGAGATCGGCATAACTCAGGTTTTTGCCGTCAAGGAGAACAATCTGTTTTCAACATCGCTTGAAGCTTACTCGCTGCACAACTACTCGGTGGCACCTTCCGAGGAGTTCGAGGTTCTAGCTAAATCGTCGCTGTGCATCCAGGCCACAAAGCACAAAGAAAAGCCCATTTATGGCGTTTTGTTCCATCCTGAAGTCAGGAATGAAGAAATATTGAAGCATTTCATACAACTTTCCTGAGTTACAGCGTACGCTTTCAGAGGTACTTTTCCTGCGACCTATTGGAGACAGAATTTGTTAACTTCGCTATCTCCAAAATCTCAACAAACTAGGGGGGATGGCTGAAGTTATAAAGCGGCATAATCGCCGTTATGCTTTTGTGGCTTGGACTTCCAGCCGCACCATTTTAACGTGAACTTTGCCTGCCTCGTCTTGTGGATAGGCTGCCAAATAACGATCGGCGATTTCGTTAACGAATGTATCTCGCAAACTTGGAGGGACTCTTTCCGTAAACGGCAGCCAAAGCGTTCGAATCCACTCTGCTAAACCCTCTTTACCTTGGAGCCTAATGTCTTCGGGGAACAACTCAACTCGTTCGGCTTTAAATCCTGTCTCGCATAGCCAAGTTCTGTATTCTTTGGGTCCATAGAACCCGTAGGGAAAAGTGAAGTTCTTAAAGTATGGCGCGCAGTCCTCTTCGCTGATAAGCTCTTGAATGACGGCTAAGACATCTTTGGCGCTACCTTTGCCGGCCATCTCGAACATGAGCCTGCCATTCTTGTCTAGACCTTCGCTGACGCCTGCAAGCACGGTTGGGTGGTCTATAATCCAGTGGAGCGAGGCGTTTGAGAAGGCTATGTCAAATTGCTGTCGGAACGTCAGCTCTCTTGCATCCATTCGCAGAAAGGTCAAGTTCGGGTAGTGACAGTGAGGGAATGTCTTACGTGCGAGAGCTATCATTTCTTCTGAGCTATCTACGCCCACTACTTTGCCGTGTGGCAAGTAAGAAGACAATAACGCGGTTACTTTTCCGTCGCCACAACCGATGTCCAGCAAGGATTCCGTTCCGTTTAGTTCCAGTTTGGGGATTAGCTCTTTTGCCCATGCTATCTGGTTTGATGAGTCATTGCTGCATTCTTCAGCGTTCCAAGAATATTTTAAGTCAGTCATGCTTGCCGCCAAAATTTGGCAAAGTTTTTACAGATATAAACGTTTACAGGCATGTTCACTCAATCAATGTCCATAACGGGCTTATTTCGCAAAATCCCAAGAAACAGGGTTTGCGTTTCGTGGCTAGGATTTGAAGATTATTAAGGAGAACCACTAATCTAAAAGGAGCACCAAGGAGCAGACAACTTGAACTACAAGGACCGCATGCATCCCAGAGTCAGCCACGCCGAGATAGATGTCTTTAAAGCCCTCAGCATCGAAGGCCTTACGGGGGGTATGGTAACACAGAAGCCAATAATTCTCAAGTCTACCATTCCCGATTTCATGTGGTTTGAAAAGCGAAAAGTCGTTTACTTAGACGGCTCTCAAGTGCACTCGAAAGATAAGCAATGTAATCGTGACTCCGAAATCGACGAATTGCTGGAACTTCAAGGCTGGGAAGTCCTCCGCATTCCCTACGACCCCCCTCTGAGCCAGAAGGATCTGGAGGCAATCGTGTCCACCATAAAGAAGTTCCTATGCGTAAACGAAGAGGAATAAGACGCTACATGGATTCACTGTTTCTTCAGGAAGAGGAGAATTCTGCATTTTGAATTTTGTTGAGCATCGTCTTTTCTAGAGCAAGCCGCTTGACCGTTTGCTAGGCAGTCTTCCGGTTAATGCCATTTCTGCCTCCGTTTATCACTTTCTAGCGAAGGGAAATTAGCAACATCCAACAGTGACTATCTTGGAACATGATCAAATGAGCGGCAAAATCCAAAATACCAAACCCTGCTTAGTCTCCTGCAGTGTTCTCAAAAGAGAAATTCTGGAGCTTATCCAACAGGGTAACTTGGATGCTGATGTGGTTTTTGTGAGCAAGCTTTTCCACGTTGACTTCAACCAACTAGAAACCAACCTACGGCGAGTATTGGAGCGCACACTACCCCGCCATATAGGAAGAGTTGCACTGGTTTACGGGGATTTGTGCCTTGGATCCAACGGTTTAATGGAACAAATCGCAAAAGAATACGGCATACCCAAAGTTGACGCATTGAACTGCATCGACTGCTTGCTGGGTGGAAAAGGTAAAGTTGAGGAAGAAGACCCCAACCACGAGTTTATGTTCATGGGTCCAGGTATGATAGATTTTTTCTGCGACGCCAAAGAGAAGCTGAAGAAAGAAGGCATGGATGATGAGGCGCTCAAGGCGCTGTTCAGCGGTATCAAAGGCATAGTCCTCCTCGACACACTTGACGAGGAGCAAAAGAACAAAGCGGATCTGGAAACACTCAAAACTGGGTTGAAGGTTTTAGACACAAAGAAAGTGGGGCTTAACAACCTGAAAGCCGTCATTTCAGAAGCCATGACGAAGCGGCAGTGAACCAACAGATATAATACCTGTGAACAGTCAACAAGATGCCGTTGGTATGATTGTCAAACCCCACGCTCTATATTGTTGACGTGTTCGCGGAGGAGAAGTTCTCCGGAAACCAACTTGCCGTCATCAGAGATGCAGGCAAGCTTAACAAAATGCAAATGCAGAAAATCGCAAAGGAAATGCATTTCTCAGAAACTACCTTCATCCTTTCCGAACGAGAGCATAACGGAGGTTACGATGTTCGGATTTTTACGCCCTCGACTGAGGTGCCATTTGCTGGTCACCCAACATTGGGAACAGCGTACATCATAAAACGCTTCCTAGTCAAGGGGGAAGCAGAAAAAATCGTGCTCAATCTAAAGGTTGGCAAGATACCTGTAACCTTCAAAAAAGCTCGCGGAGGCAATGAAACCTTGTGGATGAAACAAACACCGCCAACTTTTGGCAAGACTTTCCAGGCAGAACAGTTCGCTCGGCTACTGGGAGTCCAGGTCTCCGATTTTGAAAGCAAATATCCTATCCAGGACGTCTCGACCGGCTTGCCTTTCATAATTGTTCCCTTGAAGACTCTAGACGCGGTGAAGCAAGCAACCGTAAACCGAGAACTCCAGCAAAAGTTGGCAAAGGAAAGCCAATCGGGAATTCTCGTCTTTTGTCCAGAGACTTGCAGGAGGGAGAATGATTTGCATGTGCGAGTGTTCGTCGATGTCTTTGGAATTCCTGAAGATCCCGCAACGGGCTCGGGCAACGGGTGCCTTGCAGCGTACCTGTCCCACTACAAGTATTTCGGCGGTTCACGAGTCGACGCCAGAGTTGAACAGGGCTTCGAAATTGAAAGACCGTCGCTACTGCATCTCCATGCCAGAGATTACAAAGGAGCCATTCAGGTTCGAGTGGGTGGAAGAGTTATCTTGGTCGCACGAGGTGAGCTCATAGAGTAATCAAACAAGACTGTGATGGCATTTCAGCTTATTCTAGTTTTAAGAGCCAATCCTAATGCCAATTCTCCAAGTGCCCTCTGGCAAACCAGTTTCAACCTTAACGGTCCTGCATTTGCAGTACTCTCGTCTTTCTTTTGTCAAGTAATAGCGAAACAAGCATGCAACAGTCGAGGAGACTTCTGAGAAATTGCCACGAACAAGATTTCGGTTGAGTTTATAACTATGGGCATCGCAGTTTAGAATATCGGAGGAGTTACTGGGGATATGCATTGGTTTAGCGGTTTCGTCAAGCTGATGAGACCGGTAAATTGTGCAATGATGAGTTTTGCTGTTCTAGTAGGTGCGGCATTAGCGAATCCGAGTTTTTCAAACTTTTTTTGGATAAAGATTTTGTTTGGAGCGTTGACTGGCTTCACATTAACAGCCGCTGCAATGGCTGTAAATGACTACTACGACCTCGACATAGACGCTATAAATGAGCCCTCGCGTCCTATCCCCAGTGGTGCAGTTACCTCAAAGGCAGCGCTTGTTTTCGCCGGCATCCTTTCTGCGATTGGTTTTGTGTTCGCGTATCTCACGAGCATTATTTGCCTGTTTGCTGCCATAATTGCCTGGACAGTAATGTTAACCTATTCAACAATAGGAAAGCGTAGTGGGTTGCCGGGCAACTTCTTGGTAAGTGCATGTGTGGCTACACCTTTTCTGTACGGAAGTCTGGCGGTGATTGATTTAGTTCAGCTTAACGTTCTACTTTTTGCATCTATGGCGTTTCTTTCGAACACAGGCAGAGAAATAACAAAGGGCATAGTGGACGTTAAAGGAGATAACGCCCACAATGTTAAGACTATAGCCGTGCGGTTTGGCGAAAAGAAGGCTGCAATAGCCGCCGCGGCGTCTTATGTTTTCGCCGTTTGTCTCTCTCCTCTTCCGCTAGTTTTGAATTTGGTTTCTTTATGGTTTGTTCCCTTTGTGTTAGTCACTGATGTCGGGTTGGTTGGTTGTTCGGTGCTATTGGTCAAGAATCCTTCACGTGAAAACGCTCGCCGAATCAAGAAACTGGTTCTACTCCTGTTCATTATGGGCTTGCTCGCGTTCATATTCGGCACGTTTGGGTGAACGTTGATGTTTGACGCCGAGATTTGGGAGAATTTGGCTTTACTCGGTTTGTGCTATGTGTACATCTTAATTGTAATTTTTGTCACTGGAAAAATAGGGAGTAGTCTGTCTAGGAATTCGTCTCGTAAATTCCTCCACATCATGATTGGAAATCTGGTTTTTCTTATTCCGTTTTTCTCGTACAACAGATTTCCGCTAAACTTTCCTTTTTTAGTAGCGGCTCCATTTGTTTTTGTAACATTTTTGGTTTCACCTTATTCTCCGATGAAGAGTCTCAGCCGGAAAATACCAGAGTTAACTGAAGTGACCGAAGGAGGACATCAGTTGGGGTTGGTGTTTTATGCTATCTCTTATACTGTTTTAGCGCTGTTTTTTTCCGCGAAGCCTTTAGTGATTGCTGCGGGGGTTTTGCCTATGGCTTACGGTGATGCTGCGGCTTCTTTGGTTGGGAAAAAGTTTGGGCGACATCAGTTCAGGATTTTTGCCGAGAAAAGCGTTGAGGGGTCTCTTGCAATGTTTGCCGCTAGTCTTGCCAGTGTTGGAATTAGCCTGTTGTTCTTTTCAACAGTTTATTCTCTTTCGATTTTTGTTTCAGTTGTTGCTGTTTTGGTCGTTGCTACCTTTACAACGATTGCTGAGGCTCTAACACCACGGGGAGTTGACAATCTAACTGTTCCTTTTTTTGGTGCTTTGCTTTTCCTCCTTCTAATGGGAGGGGTATAGCTTGACCTTGATTGTGATTGATGGACTAGACGGTTCTGGGAAAAGCACTCAAGCACAATTTGTTTTGAGGTCTCTGGAGGAAAGAGGGAAAACGGTCTGTTTGCGCGTTCATCCGGAGAAAGACAATTTCTTCGGGGTAAAAGCACGAGAGTTTTTGCATTCAAGAGGTAAGAGTGCACATTTCGCTTCTGCGCTATTCTATATGATTGATGTTATTCGTTCAATTTTGCTTTATTCGTGGAGAAAGTCGGATTACGTAGTTTTCGTGAGGTACCTAATGGGTACAGCTTATCTACCTGCGCCTTTGCACAAAGTCGCCTATCATTTTTTTGCCTTGGTCGTGCCCAAGTCAGATATGATGATCTTTCTAGATGTCAGTCCAGAAGAGGCTGCGTCTCGAATTACGCAGTCCCGAGTCGAGAAAGAAATGTTTGAAGACATAGACGCCCTAAGCAAGGTCAGAGCTAAAGCGCTTTCGCTAGCTTTCTTAGATAAATGGACTATAGTAAATTCTAACCACTCAGCAACGGAAGTAGCAGCGACCATTATGAAGATTATTGGCTAATCAGGTGCTTGGGCATTCTCTAATTGCTAGAAAGGAAATACAACTGAGGCTATCCATGCAAGTGTTAATGTATTAAGAACAGCTCCAGCGAAGATGTTATGGGTATTTCTGTAGAACCATGTAGAAGTTACAGTTGTTATTATGAAGATTGGGATTACGAGCCAGAGGAACTCGGTAATAAAGCCAATGAAGCTTGGAAACACCCAGATGTTAAAGAATAGTTTTGGCAGATACTGGAGAGCAATTATTATCAAGAAGGGGGCAATTTTGGCAAAAACGACTTTTGCATAGTTGATTGCACCGGTCCAGGTTCCTTTTCCTGTTTTTGTTTCTTGGAGTTCGTGGAGATACAAACCTTCTGCGACAAAATATGTTGAAAAGAATGGTATGAAAGCAAAAAACGCTAGGATACGGCGCGGCGAGGATAATTCCTGAAATATAGGCGCCAAGATTCTCAAGTTAATACTGTAGAATAATTGCAGCAGATTTGCGGTCGCAAATAGCGAAACGAAAAGGATACAAGCAATCAGAATTTCTTTTTTGACAAACATGTTTTTGAGGGTTGTTTTCAATCGAATTTTATTTTCACTTAGACGCGGCCTATCTCTTGAGATCAGAAGTAATCCTATTACGCCAGTGGCGAGCACCCACCATGCTATTGATGACCCAAAAACTAAAGGTGGAAACGAAATCACCAACCCGACGGCAATCATGGGGAAGAATAAAGCCAAATTCAGGATCCCCCAAACTAAATAGGCCTTGAGATTTTGAGAGGATTGGTTATTAGTTGTTGCCTTTTCCTTTTCCCGTCTCACGGAGAGCAGCATGGCCATTGGGTCGTATGCGAGGAAAACTGTTCCAAATAGTCCAACGATTGAGATTAGAAGAAATACTTCCCTTTCAAAATAGATCATGTTTGTTGCTGCTAATGTTTCTGAGGCAGGTTTTGTTTGAAGTGCGTTTTCCATCCACAGGATGGTTTCTTGAATGACCGTAGGGTCTACTGATTCAAAAAGATGCGTGGTTGGTGGTGTAACTAACTTTCGTGCCGTTTGAGTTTGAAAATTGCCGTAGAGTATGCCTGCTTCGACGGGGATGCTGCTATTAAATATGCTTGGGAGTTCGTTTGTGGTGAGATCAGCCAGACTAAAAAGTACGTCGTATTGTCCTATAATTACGAGCAGGTTTTTGGGAAAAGTTGAGTTTAAAGTACCGTACTGAGGTCCCTGGGCGGTTGTTCCTATTCCTCCTCCAATGAGTACTGTGGCGCTAATTTGTGCGTTTTCAACGTCGGCTGCTCTTACAGCCCCAGCGCCCAGACTGTGCCCAACGAGACCTATGGCGGAAGAGTTGACATATTGCAGCGAATCAAGGTATTCAATCGCTGATTGAACGCCCAAGTCAGGTTCCATTCTTGCGCCTTCGATAGTTCCGTCTGAATTCCCGTGTCCCGGCAAATCTATGCAAAGGACAACATACCCCCTCCTTGCCAGTTCCAATCCAAGGTTACTCATTATTTCTTTCGATTCGCTAATTCCGTGAGCAAGAACTATACAAGGATAGGGATTGTCGACTGAGGAATCTAAGGGTCGGTAAATCAGTCCGTAAAGCTCTCTGTTCTTGTCGACTATTCTAACTGTCTTGACTTCGAGTTTTCCTAAATCGGAATTCAGGCTAATTGCGACGTAAGTACTTGAAGCGAATAATGCAATTAGTAGAACCGAAACTGCTAACCGTGCTTTGAAGTTGAACATAATTCTTTACGAACTCAATTGAGAAATTTGTTCTCTTAAGCCTTGCTATGTCTTTCGGTAGCGCAACCTATTAACAAATAGCAAAAGTGCACTGCCCTTCTTAGACCCGGGAAAAGGAGAAGAACGAAGCTTATGGAGTAAAACCAACACTCTTTTCAGCTAGTATAATCTGCATGCGTCCAAGATACATAAACAAAGAAGAATACCGCAAAAACTTTTAACAACATATACGAATCTCGGCTAATACAATAGATTAGCAGCTGTGTGGCTAGAGTTGGAAGACTGATGACAGACCCAGAAAATGTAAATACTTCTCAAACCCGTTTTTCCGGTTCATCTTCAGCTCACAGCAGTCCTCTGGAACTTGGGCAGAAACGTTGGTTCTGCATGAGCCTAGAATGTTCAGGAAAGACAATCAAGCAGGAAGCTGAATCTCCAGCTACTTTTTTGGAGATAGTAAACCGGTCTTTAGTTGCTTGGGTAGATTATATCACCGATGACCCAATGAAGGATCTGCCAACTGTGGCAGCTCAAATGGGTTTCAGTGAGTCCTTTGTTTCTAATCTTGCCAGTTGTGACCAGCTCAACTATCAGGACTTCGATAACGAGATGTGGATGAGTTTTCCGTCAATACAGATACGCGGAACTGACGTCAAAGGGTATCCCATGTTGGTATTGATAAGAAAAAATATGGTTTTTACCGTTCACATGCGTTTGGTTGACAAGAGATTCATACGGTTAAGAAGATACGGGGAAGCCATTCTCAGAAAAATACCAGTTGAGGCAAAACCCGATGACAAACTCACTCTCCTTTTGTCGCGTATCATCGATGCAAACAATGACAGCAATTTTAGGCATCTGCGAGTAATAGAAGAATTCGGAGATGAACTAAACAAAGACTTAATGGACCAACAAACCGACAAATCCAAGCTTGGACCCAAAATATACGAAATGAAGCACGCCCTAATAATATACATGAACGCCCTCTGGGAAAGTGTTGATGTACTTCAAGCCATTCGATATGGCGATGCTGAATTGCTTACAGATGACCCAAGACTGGTAAATCTGTTTGGCGTAATGGTTGATCAAGTTAAGAGCCAGATTGGACTATCGGAGCACATGTCTGAAGTCTTGGCTTCAGGCATAGAAGCTACGCAAGCCATATACAATAACCAGTTGACAATCGCGAATAATCAGTTGACTGTGTCAAATAATCAGTTGACGGTCCTAAACAATCGCTTTGCTAAGCTTGCGGCTTACCTCACAATAGTAGGTACAGCTCTCCTAATTCCAAACACAATAGCCACAATCCTGGGTAACGCTGTTTGGGTATACGGACCAGAGCATCTTTGGCTGTACCTGCTTCTAATGATAGGCGCCACAGTGGCTGGAAGCATCTTTATGTGGTTCTGGATAAGCAAAAAAGGTTTGCTGCCTCCAGACAAAGAAGTTTGCCCTGATACGTAGGTCATATGAGTCACGTAAAATCATGCAACAGGATGTTGACTAGTTTTTCCTACAAATTGATTTCTGTAAAGTAGACGTATCAGAACCTCATAACAACATGTGCATGTGTATGACCGCGTTTAACGCGCGTTTGTATTCTTTTTGTATTCTTTGTACTTCTCTAAAACCGCGTCTATCTGGCCGTTGATGAACTGCTCCGCGCTTCGGAAGGGCATGTCCATTTCTCTAACGGCTTCGTTGAGTTCCTCGTACTGGTCGCGTGGGATCTCTATGCATTCGTTGCCGCTTCTAAGCAGGTTAAGGCTACGGCGTATAGCGTCACGGACAAACTCCTCTTTAGTGGTGAAGCCCATTTGCCTGTTTTCTTCTATGAAATTCTCGGTTTGAGCTATGAGTTCGGGTGGAAGCATGACGGATTCTTTTATGAGCGCGTTTATGGCATCTTGGTAGGTTTGCATCTTGCTTGTCTGCGCCATAAGCTCGCCCAGTAGCGAGGTGAGTTTAGAGTGGATATCGTCAGATATTTTTAGGGTCTTCAATGGCGTGTTTCTCCTTAGTGAGCAATAGGACTGTTAGTGGGATTAGGTTTATAAGTGTATTCTATACACTCAGTATACCTGTAACTCCTTGGGAGAAGTGAAGATGAAAGTTAAAGCCTCTTTAACTTTGGATCAGGAAGTCTTAAGAGAAATTGAACGGCTCCGCGGTCTCGCCAACCGCAGCGCCTTTGCCAATCATGTCCTTAAGCTTGGGCTCAAGGCGCACAAGGCTATTGAAAAACAAAAAGGGGCAGAATGCCTAAATATGATAACACTGGCTCAAGATAACGCAAGAGGCAGACAATGAAAAGTCATAGAATTGAAACTCTTACTACGGGCTAGCAGAGCGAGAAAACAGCGAGTGTCTGGGCGAAGCGTCTGCATACCACTCAGAAATGCACAAGCGCGCTCAATTCAAGCAGACGATTTCGAACTCGCGACTTGGCATGCTTCTGCTGAAAACGTGATGCGTGCCTGATGCTGAACATCGATTAAAGTCCAAGTGAATCAAGAAACAAAATCCTGCAAACATAGCTAAAATAGTATACTAGATATTACTCGGTTGGCGCGACATGAAGCTTAACAACAAACAAGAGCAAATAATGCTTTACCTTTATGAATTCAAGAACACTCCAGAGAGGGGCGTAGGGCCCGACCCAAGACTCACGATTCGGGGGATAACCGACGGCACCCAAATCATCTTTGCTGAAGTACAGGAACAACTTCAAAAGCTAATTAGTAACGCATTAGTGCGTCCAGTACTAGTCGGTGAAAAAACTTTTCACTATTTGACTGTAAAAGGCTATAACCAACTGGAAAAAATCCAAAAAAGATCGTTCAAAATAGGGTTAAATAGCGACGGGATAGGAGTTTCCTTTGGAAAGACTGAGACCTCAGGTTCCAAGGCTAGTCGGGGAGCGGAGTGCTTGAGTTCAGGACTAAGACCGACCATCGCACAATTTCCTCTCTCTGATGAGAGATAAAGGGATTATTGCTCCAATTTGTTGGTAAAAATGGCGCCGGGAGGGGGATTTGAACCCCCGAGGCCCCGAGAGGCCACAAGCTGACAGGTGCCCCATTATGGGGACATCTCCAGGCTTGCTCCCTGCCTGGCTAGGAGACCCCGGCATAGCTTTCTGAATAGTGATGTTTAGGCGGTTTTATTATAGTTTCGCAACACGCTTAAACTGTTCCCTATTTCTCGAGGCAAGAGTGATGTCTTATTAACCAGAAAAATCAAATAGATTTTCACGAGGAGTGCACTTGAAGGAAAAGAAGCACGTTCACCTTTGGCTTGACGAGTTGAGCACCAAAGAAGCCAAGGAAGCGGCCGCCGCCGGGACCATCGTGATTTTCCCTTTGGGCAGCGTTGAAGAGCACGGCGCGCACCTGCCGCTCTGCACGGACAGCATACAGGCAGAGTATATAGCCTTGGAAGTGGCAAAAAAAACTGGTTGCCTTGTGGCTCCACCGTTTAGACAGGGCATCTGCAACGCGGGGCACAACTTTCCAGGGACAATTTCCATAGAGTTCGAAACGCTCCGTTTGGTCACCCGAGACATCTTGTCGGAGTTGGTCCGCAACGGCTTTTGCCGCATTATCGTGCTTACTGGTCACGCGGGTTCATCGCATATGACGGCGCTCAAATTAGGAGCACAGGAAGTCGTGCGAGCTAACCAAAAGACCCGAATCATGGTCTTGTCCGACTACGACTTTGCTTATGAGATGAAGGAGAAGCTTGGTTTTCCTATGGAAGATGGCCATGCGGGAGCCATTGAAACCAGCCGCGTAATGGCTATTCGACCCGACTTGGTGAAGGGGGAGGGTGAGAGCGAGTTTTCCGCAGATGCCAAGGTTTGAGGTTGTGGCGAATCCTGAGCGGTTTTTCCCCAGCGGCGTCATGGGCGATCCGACTTTGGCTGCAGTGGAGAAAGGCAAACGTCTAAATGAGTACATAATCGCAGAAGTTGCTAAACTCGTTGAAGAACTCAAAAGCTGACCCTAAGAGGTTTTCTGCCCCATCAACACGCGGTAGCCGCTCTCAATTGCCAAAACCTCAAAGTTGCCAAACGCCTCGGTAAACGCTATCGGCAGGGTTTTCTTGCCGATCTTGCTGCGTACAACCATCTGCAGCTTGCCGCCTTGTGCTAGTACTCCAGGTGCGTCGCGGATAATAGCTTCTACAGTTTCCATGCCGGCGCTCACAGGGGGGTTACTTAGAACTACGTTAAAGCAGAAGCCTTTGACTGGCGCGTACAGGTTGCCGTGACGGACTTCGACGTTATGGGCGCGGTTTTTTTGTGCATTCTGCTTTGCCAGAAGGATGGCTCGGCGGTTCACGTCTGTGAGTACAACGTGCAGCGTAGAGTTCAGTTTGGCAGCTGCGATACCGACGACACCGTACCCGCAACCAATATCCAGCAGGCAGCCTTCAGCAGGCAGAACCATGTTCTCGATAAGTACCCGAGTTCCAAGATCTATGCGTTTGACACTGAAGACGCTAGAAGCAGTTAGGAATTCGAAGGTTTTGCCTCGCAGGCATGCACGCAACAAGCCGAATCTTGCGTCGCTTTTGGGTGCTGCTGCAAAATAATGCTCTGTGTCACCTTGGTTTTGCGGAGTCATTTTTTATGTCCGCTGCTGGTTTTCCAGACTTTCGGGTACGTACCTCGCTCCATTAAAACGCGTTCGAGCTTGGCGACTGTACCACGGTTGGCGTTGAGAATTTCTTCGGTGCCGAGCTGGGCGGTTGCTAGTGGCAACGGCTTCGCCTTTGAGCGTGAGAATGGCGATGAGCGTGTCCTTTTCTATCCCGCTTTCCAAAGATAGGACGCCGGGCGCGGTCAAGTTGGCTCCATGGCAAATCGCGTCCACAGCGGAGTCTCGGACAGCTATTTTGGGCAGCAGCCCAAGGGCTGTTTCCATCGGCCTGATAAACTTGTGGAGGATTTTGGCGTCCTTGGTTTCCTGCCATTCCCCGAAGTGGTAAGCCACGTCGTGCAGTGTGACGCTGTCTTTCTCTGTGTACGGTCCCGACCTTGTGCGACGAAGCTCCTGCATGTGCGCACCCACCCCTATTATTTCGCCTACGTCAAAACAGAGTTTCCGAATGTAGGTCCCACCTTCACAACCCACGCGGAACAACACGTTCCTACCGTCCATCTCCAAAAACTCGTTGTAAAAGACTCGCCTTGTGCGAAGTTGCCTCTTCACCGAGCTGCGCAGGGGCGGCCGCTGAAAAATTTCGTCTTCGAATTCGGCGAGGACTTTGCGGACGCGGACTTCTTCAGCGTCGCCATGTAGCTTCATCACGCAGATGTATTCTTTGCCGCTGTAAAGGAAAGCCTGTACAATTTTTGTCGCGTCTTCAAGCGTGACTGGCAAGACACCCGTGACTTTAGGATCCAAAGTTCCACCGTGTCCGATATTTTCCAACTTCAGGATTTTCTTGGTCCAAGCCGCAACCTCGTGGCTGGTAGGTCCCGCTGGCTTATCCAAGTTGATGACTCCGTAGCGGATGTACTGTTCGCCTGGTCTTTCCTCTGGTTTGTGGCCATATTTCGGGTCAGTGGATTCCTCGTTTTTCACGTGGATTTCGCGTTTAGTTTCCCATGGCGGAACCGTTCTTGGCATAAGCAGTAGTGCTCCTTGACGTCTGAAAGAAAAAGATAGCGGGGAAGTATAAGAGGCTATTTTACTGCGAGGCGAGTTTTGCTGGCTGCTTCATCTCTTCGAGTTTGTCTGCTGACGTCAAAATCTGGGTGACTTCCTCGTCTGATGCGCCACGTTTTAAGTCCAACTTGTCTTCGAGCACCATTATGTGGTTCATGTTGGCGCGTTTGCGTTTCACACCTGTAACCGCTTTGGGTCCTGTGACGAGGATGAAACTCTTGTCCATAATGTCGACAATGACGCATTTCTTACCAGCGTTGCGACCAGCGATTTTAACACATATTCTGCCAACTTCTACTGCAGGCATCCTCACATCAAACTCCTTTAGAATATGGTAAATACCTAATCCTCAGCGATATTTAAGCATAGCAAGGAAAGGAAAATCAGAAAAGTACAAATCGTGCAGCCTGACAGGAAAGGGCGGTTGGACTTGCGCTTAAAGCCGCAAATTGGGAGACAGGCTGGCCATAACAAGAGCAGCCGCAGAGTTCCTTGAGCCACTTCGAAGAGGGCATGGGTCAAAGTCGAGTACGTGTCATGTGAAGCTAAGCCATGAACCGTCTGACAACTTCATAGAGCACATTTACGCCGAAAACGAGGTTCTCGACCGAAATTCGCTCGTCCACACCATGTTCTCGTCGCGTGGCTTTCTGGTCCAGTTTGGTTTCGCTACGCAGCGGGTGAAAGCCATAGCAAACGCTGCCGAGTCTGCGGAAAAACCTCGAATCGGTTCCTCCAGCCATAAGAATAGGCGCCACGCCGCAGTTTGGATCAAGCTCGCCCAAAACGGATTTGATGACGCCGTAAAGCGGCGTATCCATTGGCGACTCAGAAGGTTCCTGTGCCTGCACCGTTTCGAAAGTCAGCTTATCCAAGCCAACATCAGCCAGCAGCTCGCAGATGAGCGCTTTGGCTTCCGCAATAGATTGCCCGGGAAGCACACGACAGTCAAAAACCGCAGTGCATTCGGAGGGAATCACGTTTTCCTTAACACCCCCAGAAATCATCGTCGGCGTAACGGTCATTTTGAGCCTGGGGCGAATTTCATCCGCGACCGCAGGCGCGATTCTATCCAGTTCTGCCAAAACTGCGTCGCTTTGTTCCGGGTGCTGCAGAATCCGCATGAGCGGCTGCTGCAGATCTGGGTCCTCCTTGGCTAGTTGCTCAAGGAACTGCTGCGTTGCCGTAACCAGCTGCGCAGGGGGCTTGTAGTTGCCTAGGGTAGTGATTACTTGATTGATGCGTGTAATCGCGTTGTCTGAAGCTTCAGGTATGCTTCCGTGCCCGCCTGTGCCCTTCGCTGTGATTCTAATCCACAGCAACCCTTTTTCTGCGGTGTTCACTGTGAAAACTGGTTTCCGCGTCGTTGGAACAGTGTTTCCACCACCTTCGTTTATGACATATTCAGCGAAAATCTTCTCACAATGATGCTTAAGCAGGAGTTCTGCACCGATCGTTCCACCCATTTCCTCGTCGGCGGTTGCAGCTAAAAGCACGTCTGCTTTAGGTTTGAAACCGTTGCGCTTGAGCAGTTTAAGCACAGTGGCTTCTATGGCGGTCAAACCCTTCATGTCGAGTGCGCCACGACCCCAAACATAACCGTCTTTCACCGAGCCGCCAAACGGAGGCACAATCCATTCTTTTGGGTTCGCCGCGACCACGTCAAGGTGCGAAAGCAAGAGCAAACGGGGTTTCTGCCCTGTGCCTTTGATACGCGTGATAACGTTTCCTCTATTTGGCGCGGTTTCAACGACTTCGCAGCTGAAGCCTTCGCCTGTCAGATTTTCTGCGAGAAACTCTGCTGCTCTTGTTTCATTTCCTGGTGGATTTGTGGTGTCGAATTGGATGAGTTTGCTCAGGAGCGCCGTGACTTCAGTTCGGATTCGTTTTTGATCGAGACTTTCCATGAAGATTCCTATTCTGTTTGAAGGATAGCGTGTGGTTTCTTAAGGTTTTTCTTTGGCTGTTCTTGTTGTTTTTTAGATGGGTCTTTCTAGGAAGAGAATTCATGCGTTGTTCCATTATGTTTAAATAAGAATTGTTAAACTGCATATTGAAACGAAGAGGAACTGAATCAGGTGTGCTGAAATGAAAGAAATGAAACCATTAGATTATCAATTGCTCTTTGAGCTTATGAAGGATTCCCATCGAAGTGACAGACAACTAGCCAAAGCATTGGGCATTTCTCAACCCACCGTCACGCGAAGACGTGCAATGCTTGAAGACAACACCATAGAGGGTTACACAGTTATTCCCAAGTTCGGGCAAATCGGCTTTGAGTTGGCAGCGTTCACGTTCATGAAGACAAAGCTGAACCACAAAAAAGGAGCCGAAAAAGAAGAAACATTCGCCAAGATGAAAGACTGGTACTCAAAGCAGCCAAACGTCATCGCCGTTTTAGATGGCCAAGGCATGGGTTGGGATGCAGTCTGCGTTTCACTACACGAGAACTACACGGGGTTTGCAGAGTTCCTGCGAATCCAGAACTCTGAGCTTTCCGACTTCATCGTCGAAACCCAGAGTTTCCAAGCTGACCTCAAACCAGGCGTCGCGGTAAAACCATTCCACCTTAAATACCTCGCAAAGCCAAACAAATAAATCTTTGGCAAACGCGGCAAAATCCATATTGGGTTTTGCCAAGCCATTTTCTTTTACTTTTTTGTTTTCAATGCGGGTTTATGCACCCTCGCTTCTGATGCGCTTGCAACAGACCGCTACTCTTGTTTGAAGCGTAGCCTATGGGCTGAAATGCGAAGGTGATTCTCTCCCTTTTCTGCTGCGACGATTAACTAAAACAGATAGATTTGATGACTGAAAACCACTCGTGTGCCGCTACTGGAACAATGGGAAAAAGAGCTGGGGATGTCCAGCTATTCGAGGTGATATGCTTCTTCACCGTGCTCGCTCAGATCCAAGCCAGCGTTCTCCGCTTCTTCGCTTACACGCAAAGGCGAGAACAGGTTGACCAGCTTCAGCAACAAGAACGAGCCGAAGAACGAAAACGGCGCGACAACTGCAACTGCTGCCAACTGCGCAAGGAACTGCTGCGTGTTTCCAAACAATAAACCGCTCGCACCGTTGACTGCCGCTGTGGCGAACAGCCCCGTGGCTATTGAACCCCAAATTCCCCCCACGCCGTGGCACGCAAACACGTCCAAGGTATCGTCGATTCTGGATCGTCCTGCACGCCAGTTAGCGACCAGGTTGGAGATTACGCCTGCAGCTAAACCAATGACCATGGCTGAGCTGATTGAGACGTAGCCTGCAGCCGGGGTTATAGCGACAAGCCCAACGACTGCGCCAATCGCGATGCCAACTGCTGACGGTTTGCCCTTGAGGATCCAGTCTGTAAGCATCCAGCTTACGGCGGCTCCAGCTGCGGCGAGGTTCGTGGTGACTACTGCAGAGACGGCTAAATCGTTCGAAGCCAGAGCACTGCCGCCGTTAAAGCCGAACCAGCCAAACCATAACAGACCCGCACCGAGAAGCACGTAGGGTATGTTAGTAGGTTTCTCAACGCCAGATGCTTTGGCGTCCAACGATTTCAAGTGGTCCCTCCAGGGAGTGCTGCAGCCTCTTCTTCTGCCGACCACGAGAGCTGCCGCGAGTGCTGACAAGCCAGCGGATATGTGGACGACTATACCGCCAGCGAAGTCGATCGCGCCCAGTCCCCTGAGCCAGCCATCGGGGTTCCATACCCAGTGGGCAATTGGCATGTAGATGACTGTCGACCATAGGACAATGAAGATGAGTAGCGATTTGAAGCGGATTCTTTCTGCGCATGCGCCGATTATTAGTGCGGGTGTGATGGCTGCGAATTTTAGTTGGAACGCGAAGAAGAGCAACGTAGGGATTGTCGGTGCTAAGGCTGTGCTTACGTTATGGATATCTACTCCGCCAAGAGCCAGCAGACTTGGGTTGAAGCCTATTATGCCATGGAAGCTCGTTCCGAAAACAAGACAGTAGCCCCATAGTGCCCAGAGTATGCTTACGACTGCGAATATGGCTACACACTGGACTATTGTGGATACGAGGTTTTTTCTGCGGACTAAGCCGCCGTAGAAGAAGCCTAACGCTGGAGTCATGAGCATGACCATAGCGGTTGCTACAATGACCCATGCAGTATCTCCCGAGTTTGTTGTTATTATTGCACTCATACCATTCACCAATTAACTCTTTTAGACGTTTGTTACCAAACTTCAGCTTTTACCTGTGCAAATGGAGCACACTTCTATATAAAACTACCCATTTGGCATATCAATAACCTCAATATTGCATAAGCGTTTGATGGGTCTCACTACACTTAGCTATAATGCATTTCTGCCGTGAAAATCGTCTTGTCTAGGCGCAAATTCAGAATGACTCCAGGTTGTTGTCCACATATTTGCCCATTTTGGTGAATGCTAAATTGAGATAAATGACCTGACAAAACATTCATGACAAAACAGCGCTTTCGATCCTCTTTAACAGGCAAAACGGGTTCATAGCGACGCGAAGCCTTCATTGAAAGTGCAAGAATTTCGGTATATCTATATATGCAATGAAACATTATCGAATTTATGCGCTCCAGGACAGCGGTAACCAAACTTCAGGCTATCCTACTTATTGATATCGTGGTCGTCGCGGCGGCGGCAGCGGGATTCTTCTACATTCAGTCGCTCCCGGGACCTGTTTTATCAGATTCTGAAATTCAACTGGTGTCCTTGCAGGTTAATCCATCCCAAGTTCTGATAGGCCAAGACGCCCAAGTCTCGGTTAACGTGACCAACGTTGGGTCTGAAAAAGGAACTTATAACGTGAACTTGAAACTGGATGGAGCACCGACCCAATTTAGCTCACTAAGCTTGGTTCCCAGAGAAACCAAAACCATTGCATTCGTCCTCTCAAACGTGGCTGAAGGACTACATATAGTCCAAATAGGTAACCTGGAAACAACATTCACTGTCATTAACCTGTTTGTGTTTTCTGACTTGGCAGTAAATCGAACGGAAGCCAAAATCGGCGAACCTATAGGAATCTCCCTGAAGGTGACCAACAGGGGAAACGAAACGGGCAACTTTTCTTTAACATTAACGATAAATGATGTTCCAGTTCAAACCCGAAGCGGGCAGCTTGCCGGTGGAGAAAGCACAAGTGTCCTTTTTGAAGTTGTAGAACAGACAGAAGGCACCTACCAATTTGAGGTAGCCAGTCTGAACGGAACGTTCAGGATTACCCCATCGGCACCGCCGCCCAAGCCCGCCGAATTCCTCGTTGACAACCTAATAATCGACCCTGACGTCACAGAAATTGGAGCACCCATAAACGTGACGGCAAAAATCACAAATGTCGGCGAACTCAGCGGCAGCTACCTTGTTGATTTAAAGGTGAACGGCGAAGTTAAAGGCTCCAAGACGCTACAGCTTTCGGGCGGAGAGACAGAAACTGTCGCCTTCACAATTTCCGAGACAACCAAGGGCAACTATACAATTAATATCGGCAACCTAACGGGCACACTAAGCGTCCAAGGTCCATCTCAAATCAAACTAACCAACCTAATCGTTCGACCGTACGAGGTCTGGGGAGGCGAAACAGTCAGCGTCATCGTCAAAGGAACCAACCAAGGATCTGATGCAAGCAGTATATCACTGAGACTCAAAATAGATGAACAAGTTGTTCAAACCAAGACTCTAACTATAGCCGGAGGCGCAGATGGAAGTGCGGACTTCGCTGTATCGGCACCAGCTCTAGCAGGCGGCGACTCTTTAACCCATATAGTTGATGTAAACGGCTTGCAAGGCGGCTTTATGGTCGTCAAGAACGGTTACCATACGCTCAACGTGGAGATTTCACCCCGTGGCGATGCAGATTTTGACATAACTTTTCCTGATGGGCGTACTGAGAAACACACAACGTTCTGGACTGCGCTTTTGCCCGAAGGAACGTACACGGTCATAATGCCAAATCAGGATCCGACGGGGAGAGTTACGTTTTTGCAGTGGGATGACGCCAGCACCAGCTTATCCCGCACATTCACGTTAACTAATAGAAGAACAGTAACAGCTACTTACACGGGAGGCACTTCTTGTCCTTCATTGTACATATGGAATGGAACAGACTACGTTTATGTGTCAGAAGTCTCGAACCACGGCTGGCTAGGTTACATCAACTACATCAACGATGACGGTTCCATTACATATTACAGAAATCATCCGTGGGACTATATCCCACTGGATCGCAACCTGATGCAGTCAACGGAAGGCAACTTTAACCTAACCCTGTCACAGAGGTGGAACGAGATCTTCTATTTGGATCAAGCATACATGGTAGTCGTCGATCATCCATCAGACGTCAACGTTTACTCAACTATGGTAGAACAGTACTTAGACCCGAACTATATGGGTAAAATTTACACAATAAGTAAGAACCCACTGACACCAATTTCGGCAATGAACGAGAAAGGACAAAACATCTTGCCAAAAATATCCGAGATTGACAACGTCTTTACAACTGGAACTAACGGAATTCAAAGCCAAGCTTGGGACAACATCACATGGAACAGGATGACGCTGAACCTGGGCAATTTGACTGGAGCACCCCAAATAAAATTGGTGGTTCGAGCAA
>CAVOWB010000004.1:0-10141 GCA_963699995.1 Candidatus Bathyarchaeota archaeon
ATCAAAGAATGCTGCGGCAAAATTGTGAACTTCGTCGAATTGCCTGAATTCACCTTCGGTAAGGAGATGCAGCTCCATGTCATGGAAATCAAGGCAAACCAACCTTTTCTCTCACCCGTAGTTTTCGAGGAAACCATGCATAAAGCGGTGATGGTGCTTTCAGGATTTTTGGAAAAGTTCAACGCTCGCTTGCTTGGAACGGGGATGCATCCGCTAATGCGTCTTGAGGAAACCCGAGTTTGGCCTCACTTGCACAAGAAGATCTACGACGAATACGGCAAAATCTTCAACCTTAAACAGCACGGCTGGCTTAACATTCAAAGTTTCCATCTCAACTTGCCCTACCAAAAAGAGGCCGATGCCCTGAGCCAGTACAACCTTTTGGCAAACATCTGCCCGTATTTGCCCGCCGTGGCCGCATCCTCCCCAATCTACGAAGGCGCTATGCGCGAAAACGTTGACAATCGGTTGGGTTTCTATAAGTCCAATCAATGTGAAGTCCCTTCGGTTGCCGGCGATATTGTTCCAGAATACGTCTTCTCACTCAATGATTACTGCGAAAAGGTCATCGGTAGGTACTCGCGTGACCTAAAGAAAGCGGGGGCCTCAAAAATATTGTTGTTCAAAGAGTGGATTAACTCACGCGGTGTTATTTTCCGCTCTGATCGCAGGGCTTTGGAGGTTCGCGTTATGGATGAGCAGGAGTGCGTAAAGTCCGATGTTGCCCTAAGCTGCTACGTGCGCGCCGCACTCAGAGGTTTGCTTGATCACGAACCTGAGTTGCAGTTGCATGAACTGCTGGTCGCAGACTTCAACGCCGTCTTGATTAAGGGCTTGGATGCTGAGGTTCAAAACCGCCATGGATCAACTGCACGACAAGTTTGTGAATACCTATATCGCGTAGCTTGGGCCAACGCGACTGCCGAAGAAAAACGGTACTTGCCCCTGATTCATAGAAGAATTGAAGGAGGTAACCTCTCCGATTTAATAAGGCGGGATGTATGCAGAAAGGCTCAACGCACCGACCTCAAGGAAGCAATAGTGGCTGTATATTCAAAACTTATTAAGTGCCTTAACGCTAACGAACCCTACTCTTAGTTCCAGAGGTAGCCTGCAATGGCTCAAAACGACAAAGGAAAAACCTACAACTTCGACGTCTGCTCCCAATGCGAGACAGTCTGCTGCAGAGACGCGAACCCACCGCTTACAGAGAAACGCATGAGAGTCATAACCAACTACCTCCAGGAGCGGGATCTCCCCGTAGAAAACGTTTTCGTCCGAGAAAAATATGCCCATCCAGCTGCCGACGAGCAAAGTTACTGCGTCTTTTACGACAAGAAAACAGGAAAGTGCAGCGTGCATCCAGTTAAACCTGAGACTTGCAAGGCAGGACCCGTTACCTTCGACATAAACTTGACGACCCGCAAGATTGAATGGTTAATCAAAAAAGTCTCAATTTGCCGCCTCGCCCCAAAACTTCGTGAAAAACAAGTTCAGTTTTCTGAGCATTTCGAAGTTGCCAAAGAAGAAATCACTCGCTTGATCTGCAAATCTAGAAACAGAAGAGTTGCTTGCGATTCTCAAAATCCCTGAGCCCGAGACCATCAAAATAGGCGAGAATGAATTGCCCAGGGCTATCATACATAAACTTCGAATAACATAACGGGGATTATGGTTTTCTGCATCAGGTTAATAAGACTGGGCAAAGAAAATTAGAGCGTACGACCAAATTAGGGGAGAGGGACAGTCTTGAAAGATATTGAAAGAAAAATGCTTTCTGAACTAATTAAGAATGCAAGAAGAAGCGACAGAGAACTCGCTAAAGCCATAGGAACATCGCAGCCCACGGCCACTAGAATCCGAACCAAGCTGGAAAAGGAAGGCTTCATCAAAGAATACACGACACTTCCAAACTTCAGCAAAATTGGCTACGCCATTATGGCTTTGACTTTCATGAAAATCGATGTAAAGACCTCACTATCGCCACAGAATATTTCCGAATTCAGAAAGATGCATTATGATGTTTTTCAGAAGAACCCCAACGCCATCATGCTTTTCAAGCGCGGCATGGGATTGGGCTACGACGCCGTGGTCATTTCGCTTCACCAGGATTATTCATCATGTGACAAGTTCCGCGCATTCATTAGACAAAACATGAAAGAAAGAATAAATGACATGGATACTTTCCTGCTGAACTTGGAAGAGGAAGACAACAGCCTGCCCTTTACGTTCACGATGTTGGCGACGCAGATGATGTCTTTGTTCAACAAAGAAAAAGAATAGCGTTTTCCAAAATTACAGAAACCCTGCCTCTCTCAGTTTCAACGCCAAAGCGATGTCTCCTTTGAAGTGTACTTTGCCCGAAAAGAAGGCCTTCTCAGCGCCGATTTTTCCATTAACCAGGTCCATATAGTCTTTCTCCTTCATCTTCAGGGAAAGGTTAGGTGACGGGTGCAAACCTTCTTTGATTTCAATTTCTTGGTTTTTGATAGTTACGACCCAGTTTCCACCGTTGCTTCCGGTCACTTCAACCTGAACAATAACGTCGATTCCTGCAGCTTTATCGGGTTTAAAGCGTTTGGGTAAAACTCTTTCGAAGAACTCTTGGGGTGTATTAACATCCATGGCGTTTTCTTCCTTGGTTTTATCTGAATATGTCCTTTTCTCTTAGGCCTCGTCAGCTCCTTGGCAGACCCATCCTCGGAGATCTGGTACTTGTAACCTCGGATTATGGCAACAGGGATTCCTTCGCTTGCCTGCCCAATGACAAGCTCCGCTGCAGAAGCCAACTCGTCGGCGATGTTGGTTTGCTTAACGCGCAGGATGTAGCCAAAGAGGTCTTTTTCTCCTCGTCGGTCCCGAATAGGCTTAAAACCCGCGACACCGATGGCAACGTTGATTTCACCCATTCGGAGCGGTCGCCCATGCGTGTCCGACACTATGACGGCGACGTTTCGTCGTGTTTGCTTTTTAATATCTTTCCGGATGCGTTGCGCCGACGCATCTGGATTTTCCGGTAGCAACGCGACGTTCTGGTCGCCTTTTACGTTTGACCGATCAACACCTGCATTTGCGCAGATTATGCCGTGCTTCGTCTCGGTTATGAGGCTGCTGGGACCCATCCGCACAATTTCCTTAGTCTCACTCAGGATAACCTCAACTAAGGCTGCGTCCTTGCCAAGTTTCTGAGCAATCTCCACTGCACGAGCAGAAGGCGCTACATCGTCAAGGTTCACTATGGTTCCTTCCGCCTTGGAGACAGCAACATGCGTCACCACAAGGACATCATTATCCTGGATGGGCGTGCCCTGCTTTTCCGCCGCTTCGCAGATTAGCTGGCCGATTTTGTCGCCTTTCTGGATAAGCTGCAAGTTTTCTACGGCGATGATTCTGATGGTATCCACGATTTGATTCTCCGGGGATTGCGTGACTGGCTACTACATCAAGAACCCTTTAAAGCTTATCTGAGTTTTAAGTGGAAAAACTCGTTACATCTGCATTGAGCCTCTTTGCAGGTATCTTTGAGCCGAGTCACCTGAGAGATAGGCGCTAAAAAACGGTTTGAAGAAGTTTTGAAAACAAAAAGATGGAGAAGAGACGCCTGTCAGTCTCTGCTCTGGGGTTTAGCTTCTGAATTTCTGTAGTTTCTGCAGCATCTCTTTGTCGCCTTCAGCATCACCGGCGCATGTGGCGATAATGCCGTCGACGAGTCCGTCGAGTTTTGCTGCTTTCTCTACAACCGTTTCCATGGTTGCAGCTGTTGGCCACCCAATCATCTTTACTGTTTCCACGTTCTTGGGGGTTCCAACTAGGAAGTACGCGTAGATTGGCTTGTTAATCTTCTTGCATTCTTTGGCGACTTGTTCAAGGATGGGGAAGGAGCTGTCCTGTAGTCTCATAAAGTAGATAAAGTCCCAAGCGCCTCTCGCGCGTTCGATTGTTTCTTCGACGGATCGGCGGGCAGTAAGCAAGCAGCCAAGCTTCAGGTTCTTGAGTTTTACGTTTGTGCGCAGGAAATCTCGTGCTGCCTCCGAGGAAGGTAGCATTGTTATGGGTTCTCCGAATTTGGGTTTGTCACCCATAGTGATTGCCAAGCCGTCCAGACCAATGATGTCCGAGGCTAAGGCTAAACCGCCGACCTCCACAGGGCCCTTATAGTGGAGGATGAAGATGGGGCAAACGTATTTTTCTGGGTACTTGTTTTTGAGGATGCAGCTTACAACTACGCCACTGGGTGCTGGAAAACCAGCCGCACTATCTGTGACGTTCCATCCGTCAACTAGGTCTTTGATTTCGTCCGCAAGCTTGAGGAATTTTCGTGTGGGTACAAACTCGTTTAGTATTTTCATAATTGCATCATCTGGGCTAAACGTAGATGGGTTTGGACTAAAAAGGCTTTTGCATATGAGAAAAAACGGCTTCTGACAGGCCGAAATTGAGCTTGTTTACTTAGATTTCCCCTGAATGCCTCGCAGAAAGGCAGTTTTCTCAGCGCGCTTTTTCTTCACCCTGCAGAGTCTTAGGATTTCTTCTTTGTCGACAGTTTCCCTATCAAAGGTTAAGCCTTGCAGCAGTTGGCTCCCAGCCTCCGACCTGACAATAACTGTCGAATAGCCGTTTCTGCTGCCCACGGATCCGACCGATATGTCCGCGAAACGCGCAGAAAAATCACCGCATACACTGCAACCCGCTTCAATGGCGTTCGCGAGGTCCCCAATGCTGCAGCTGTACGCTTTGCCCATTGAATGTACAATGAAATTCCCCTTGCGCATCTGAACTTTCTCGGCTTCGTCCAAGTCTACGCCCAATAATCTTCTTGTTTCCGTCTTCAGTTTTTCGTAGTTAAATGCTTCAAAGCAGAAAAGCCCAATCACAGTGACCTTCAAGTCCGGTTCTTCACGTTTGAGCGCTTGCTCTATTTTTCTTGCTGCAGTGGCTTGGCATGGCGTGCAGACAACGGCTATTCTCTTCTTGCCTTGACCTACAAGATGCCTCAGTTTTGAAGCGGTCCCCATTTTAACATATTTCGTTCCGCGAGCCGCATGCACTTCGTCCAACTTTCAGCTGACAATTATGTTTGGACCGGTCCCTTTCTTACATTGAACAACAACGACCACGTCGAACATGTCTTCAGATAACCCGTAAACTAGCATGGCTGTGACTACGCCCCCGTCCTGTCCTTCTATAGAGGTTTTTGCCGAAAATATTTCAGTGTAGACGCCCAAAATGTCGTCTTTGTCTGAGCGTTTCTCTATATTTTTTCCCGTTTGAGTTTCTGCCATCTCAACTCTACAGAAATCATTTAATGTGAGGTGGGTTAAATGTTTGTTTCCGAAAAGACTCCTCCTAAACGCTGTCTCGATAGAATTTCTTTGCTCCCAATTACAGGTAGACTTGGGGTTTTTTTAGGAAGACTTTAAAGCATTTTCATTCCTTTATTATTTAACTCGGATTTCTTCTTTCGTGCAGGTGAATTTGTCTGGGTATCGAAGGACTGAATCACGTCTTCAATCCTAAGCGAATCGCAATCATAGGTGCAAGCGACAGGGCAGGCTCAATAGGCGCTAAAATCCTGCAGACTCTCGTCGGCGCTGGTTACGGGGGTACGGTTTATCCTGTTAACGCCTTCAGGTCGTCAGTGCAAGGAATAACCGCTTACCCCTGCATAGGTAAGGTGCCCCGCCACGTAGATCTTGCATTAGTCGCAACGCCCGCGCATACGGTGCCTCAAATTATTGAAGAATGCGGGAAAGCGGGCGTTTCGGGAGTAATCATTTCATCCGCCGGCTTTAGAGAAAGCGGCAATGACGGCGTCGCTCTTGAAGAAGAAATCCTTCGGCACCAAAAAACCTATGGAATTCGGGTGATAGGCCCAAACAGCATAGGCATAATCAGACCCAAAATAAACCTATTTGCAACCTTCGCTGACAAGCGAGCCAATCCCGGAAGAATCGCTTTCATTTCGCAAAGTGCTGCCCTCTGCGCTTCTGCTTTGGATTGGGCATTTGAATCTCAAATAGGCCTGAGCGCAGTGGTTTCCACGGGATCCATGCTTGACGTGGACTTATCTGACCTCATAGACTTCTTCGGAACAGACGCACAAACCAAAAGCATTGTTCTTTACATCGAATCCGTGAAGAACGCGCGCAGCTTCATCAGCGCCGCTCGCAACTTTGCCAGAACCAAACCTATCATCGTCGTCAAGGCTGGCAGGTTTCAGGAGACCGTCGTTCAAACGGTCTCTCACAGTGGCTTTTTGGCAGGGGAAGATGCTGTTTACGAAGCTGCGTTTAAGCGCGCGGGCATAGTTCGTGTGGACACGATGAGGGACCTTTTTGACTGTGCAGGAGCACTTGCGTTTCAATCTAGGCCTGGCGGTCCTAACCTGACCATCATAACAAACGCTGGGGGCCCGGCAATCATGGCTAGCGACTGTCTCATAGCAAGGGGAGGAAAACTTTCTCCACTGAGCAAAGAAACTGCGCATGTACTGTCTCAGGCGCTCCCGTCGTACTGTAGTCTCGCGAACCCAGTCGACATTCTTGAAGAAGCCAATCCCCGAAGGTTCCAAACAGTAATCAATGCTTGCCTCGAAGACCCCAACAGCAATGGCTTTCTAATAATATACGCGCCTCAGGCAAGTGCTAGTCCTAAAGATATTGCTCGGTTGGCGGTTAAATCTGTCAAAAGGACAACCAAGCCCGTTCTAGTCTGCTTGATTGGCGAGGACAAAAACTGTAGGGCAGCGAGGCGAATTCTCCAGCAGCATGGAGTTCCATCCTTCGATTCGCCTGAACAAGCCGTTTCGACCTTCATGTACATGTACAAGTATACGCAGAACCTTGAGCTCTTATATCAGACTCCCCAAGACCTTCCAATTGAAGCCGTAAACTTGGATCTTCTTAGAGAGAAACTCAGGAATATTAGTGAAGGCGGTAGGAATGTGCTTACATTGCCGGAGGCGTTTTGTTTCTTAGATGCGTACAGAATTCCGACGGTAAGAACGTTAACTGCTTCTACGCCAGAGGAAGCTGAACATGCGGCGTCAGTAGTCGGCTACCCAATAGTGATGAAGGCGCTTTCTCCGGAGTTCACCCATAAATCGGACGTTCAAGGAGTCGTGCTCAATGTTTGTTCTTCACAGCAGGTTCCTACACACTTCCAAGAACTCTCGGACAATGTAAAGAAAGCTGACGCCAACGCTCATTTCCAAGGAGTGATTGTTCAGCCTATGATTGCGGAGAGAAAATATGAGCTTCTAATTGGGGCTAAGAAAGATTCGCAGTTCGGCTCCACAATACTCTTTGGAGCAGGCGGGATCGATGTAAACTTGTTGAATGACGTAAGTATAGGCTTTCCTGCGTTAAATCAGGTCCTAGCCAGGCGTCTTGTAGAGTCAACCTCCATCTATAAACGCGGCTTATCCAAAGAGCACCCTCTTTTCACGAGGGTTCTCGAAGAAGTTCTAGTCAAATTTTCACGAATGATAATGGATTTCCCAGAAATAAAGGAAGTTGACATAAACCCATTGATTCTTAGCAAAGAAGCTGCGGTTGCTGTAGATGCCCGCATAATCATTGACGAAAACCAGTTGACTCTAGGAAAACCAATCCAAGAGAATCTGGCAATAGCTCCTTACCCAAGTGAATACGTTGCAGACTGCAAACTCATGAATGGGACCTCAGTCTTGCTTCGCCCAATAATGCCTGAAGATGAAATAAGATTCAATGATTTCCTAAAATCGCTTTCCGAGGAAACTATGCGCTTTAGGTTCTTCGAAATCTTCAAGGAAATGTCACATGAAACTCTGACGAAATACTGCAACTTGGACTACGACAGAGAAGTCGCTTTGATTGCTGAGTTTCATGGGCAGATTAGGCAAATCGTTGGCGCGGTAAGGTTAATTGTTGAGCCAGATGGCAGAAAAGGAGAGTTCGCCATTATGGTCGGAGATCAGTGGCAAGGAGTGGGTTTAGGCTCGAAATTTATGGATTCGCTTATCACGATGGCTAAGGATAAGAAATTGGAACAAATTCACGGTTACGTGCTAGCTGACAACTTCCGAATGCTTACCCTATGCTATAGAAAAGGATTCCAATCAACGCTGATTGACGAGGATACAGTTGAAGTTACATTGTATCTCTCTCCGGATTCAAAGCCCAAATAGTTGCCTTAAATTCTCATTGTTCTTCAGGTTTCCATGGGAAACGTAAATTAATGCTGAAACGAAAATTCTACTCATTGTCGTGATTATTATGAAAGTTGCAGTTTCTGGCAAAGGCGGCGTGGGGAAAACCCTCATAGCCGGCGGCTTGGCCAAAGGGTTCGCTGAGCGGGGCTTCAAGTCAATAGCTATAGATGCGGACTCTTCGCCTAACCTTGCCGTGACACTGGGTTTGACAGTAGAGCAAGCACGCGAAATCCAGCCGTTGACTGAAAACAAAGAACTCGTCGAAAAGAAAACCAGCACCGGGTACTCAGGGGTTTACAACTTGAACTTCACCGTGGACGACATCATACGCGACTACGCTGTGGACACCCCACTTGGTGTTAACTTAATCGTCATGGGCACCGTGAAAGCCATGGGATCAGGCTGCATGTGCGCTCCCAACGCTATCGTCCGAGCGATGCTGCGGCATCTGATGGTTGAACGCAACGAAGCCGTCGTCCTCGACCTAGAAGCCGGCGTGGAACACATCGGCAGAGGCACCGCCCGGGCCGTGGATAATTTGCTCATTGTGGCTGACTCGAACCTAAAAAGCCTGGAAATTGCTAAGCATATCCATGATATGTCTGCGGCGGCAGAGATGAAGCACGTTTACCTCGTCGGCAACCGAGTCATGAATCAACCCCAAGAGGAAGCTATCCGTAGTTTCGCTGAGAAAAATGGGTTGGAAATTCTTGCGATCTTGCCTTTTGACCAGAAAGTCATAGAGGCAGACATGCTGGGCGAAACGCCTTTGAAGAACAAGGAAATCTCTGCTATTCGAAGCATAGACAATATATGCGACACACTGCTTAAGAAAACAAGTTAGCCTAATGGGGTGTGGAAAACGAAAACTCTTGTCACAATTGGGCGCGGCGGAACAGGCAAAAGCAGCTTCACGGCGTTGATGGCGAAGGCTTTCATCGAAAGGGGCGACTCGCCTCTGTTGCTAGTGGACGCTGATCCAGACCAGAACCTTGGCGAAATGCTAGGCGTAGACCTTAAAGAAGCTGGCAAGTATACATTAGCAGAACTTATCGTCGACACGTTCATAGAGAAGGGCGGAACTACTGTTGGCGTTTCGCCGACTGAACGCATCGAAAGCAGAATCTGGGCTAATGGTCTGTACGAGAGCGACAACTTTGACTTCATTTCTGTTGGGACGAAGTGGGTGGAAGGTTGCTATTGCATGCCCAACACTGCTTTGAAAGCTGCGCTTGAGCACTTGACGAAGAACTACATGTACGTGCTCATCGACTCGCCCGCTGGTTTGGAGCACCTGAATAGGCGCGTTGCTTCAAAGGTTAACGATGTTTTTGAGATGCTGGACCACTCCAAAAAAAGTATAGATCACGCCAAACGAGCCTACCGTATTGCGAAGGAAGTTGATATGCAATTTGACAATTTCTACTTGGTCGGCGGCTACAGATTCCCGCCTGAGTTGAGCAGCAAGGCTGAGGAGGAGTTGAAGTTTAAGTATGTGGGCAAAATTGTTGCCGACGAGCTAGTAGATGATTACGTTCTTAACGGAAAGTCGCTTTTGCAACTGCCATCAGACAATGCTGCGTTCTCTTCTGTAAAGGCCATCATGAAAGCTACAGGTTACATACAGCAATAGCCCCCAACTCTTTTGTCTAGAACATTCTTTTTGAATCTGACATTCACAGGCAACAGCATTACTTTTCAGCGTGGACTCTGGAAAGGTTTAAAAAAGCGAACCTTAAGCTATACTGTCAAAACCTTTACTGAGGTTTGACATTGACAACAAAAAATGTTCACGTCAAGATAAATGAAATGAAGACCAACACTGGTCTTATCAAGAATCTCGAACTTTCTATAGGAAAACTTGTTCAGGACAATTATAATGAGCCCATGGGGCCAACCCCAATGCCCTCTATGACCACCCTTCGGGACTGGGACATGAAGCTCCTTAAC
>CAVOWB010000005.1:0-28028 GCA_963699995.1 Candidatus Bathyarchaeota archaeon
GCGAGCTCGGCCAAGCAGTCATGGACGGCAACCTTAGCCGGGACTCAGCCTTTCAACGGGGTAAAAACATGATAGTCGAATACAGCCGACTGGAGCAGGAGCAGGCGCTTCTCTGGGTTAAGCATCGAACCAATTTCCCCGGAGTGGTTATTGTTCCGCCTGAGATGCAAAAGAAACTTGACGCCCAGCAAAAGCGCTTCTTGGAGGACCTTAACTCGATGTTGGCTGACGCTGAGGCAGTTTTCAAGAAGACACAAATCCCAAAGCCGGCGACTCAAAATGACTAAGCAAGCAGCCGACCTGGGCATTTCAGAAAATTACTGGCAAACTCCCAAACGGAATTCTTGACCGGTTCGGGATGCTCGCTGACGACCTCCAACTGGGGAACCTTTAACAAGCGCCGTCAAAATCTTTGCAACTGCCTACGGAGCAACGGACTTTCGAATCTCCGGGAGCCTAAAGCTCACAAGTTGCCAATGGTGCATAAACCACGTCGGCGCAGTCTATCATCGAGGGCAATTCATGCCCGACCTGCCCAGACACCCAGGCTGCCCGCACTTCTACGACATCCTCGGAGTAGTTGAAAGATGAGGGATCACGAACAAACAACCCGAGTACAAAGGCTTTGACATCGGCGACTGGACCTTCGGCTGCCCCCAAATCGTCAGCTGCGAAGGCGAAAACGGGAAGCTTCACATCGGCAAGTTCTGCAGCATAGCAGACGGCGTGAGGATTCTTCTCGGAGGCGAACACAACTACAAACTCGCCACAACCTACCCATTCGACAATCTCTTAATCCGGTTTCACGAGTTAGGTCCCACCGTCAAAACGAAGGGCGACGTCACAATCGGAAACGACGTCTGGATCGGCTACGGCGCGTTAATCCTCAGCGGCGTGACCATCGAAGACGGTGCAGTCATCGGAGCAGGGTCCGTAGTCACCAAAGACGTAGTGCCCTACGCTATTGTTGGTGGAAACCCTGCTCAGCTGATAAAGTATCGTTTTAGTCCTGAAATCATCGCTTACTTCTTAGAGCTGAAGTGGTGGAACCTGCCCTGGAACGAGATCCGCGAAATAATCCCGTCACTAATGTGCGAACAAGAGACGCTTTTGGGCTAACAATGGCGCGTATTTGATGGAGAAAAACACCAACAGTGAGTCCATAGGTTACACAAGTGTTAAATGTCAAGACATTAAACAGCATATGTGAGGAATTATTGTGGGTAGGGACGATTCAGCTGAATTGATGCAAGCTCTAATGACAAAACTGTATAAAACAGTAACAGGGAATGACGGGAATATCCAGATCCCTCGAAATAAATTCATCACTTGGCTAATGCCTTCAATTCCTTTTGATAATAGAGATTTTCTATTTTGTTCTCAGGGATTGACGGCAACCCCACGTCCGGAAGACCCTAGCTGCAATATAAACGCTGAAACCAAGGCGCGCTATCGTCAAGCTTTTTCATTATCGAAGCTTTTTGATGTTATACCAGAGGTCCCAAATGGAGGACAACAGCAGCTCTACAATAACGAAAGACTAAAAGAGACAGTTTTCTCACCTACAGGAGACTCAATCAGTTCAGTATACGATCAAATTTTGACACACTGCAAAGTTGCAAATGCGCCGCTAACCGAACAGGAACAAAAAGACGTCGACGACTATGACAGCAAAGTAGCCGTCCTAAAAAGAAGAATACAACGTAGATACTGGAGAAAAGGAAATGGTCTTGCGTCCGGGTCCTTGGTTAGCTGCTTATGAAATAAAAAAGAAAGAATACAATGATGCTGCAGACAAATACATGAATCTAAAACTAGATGCAGATTTCGCTCAAAACGACCTTATAGGTGCCCGAAGAACGGAAGAGTACGCTCTTAGAGGAGTGGATTACAGTAAACAGATACATGAGAAATTTTTGGAATGGGATTATGTCGGACATAAAGGAAAACTAGAATCTTTAATGGCTAAGGTGGCATCAATTAACGGTCGCAATATGGTTTTATATAGAGAAAGCTTGAAGGAAAAATTGAAGAACGCCCATTTGAATTCTGAGGAGGGGGACTTCTATTACACTACTTTGTTGCCTTCCTCATTCGCTACCTCACCTTGGCAGAAATTTAGTTTTTACCATGGCGACTACAATCAGAATTTTAGCTCTGAAGAAACGAGTTTCCGAATGGGCGGTTTCTATTTTGGACTATTCGCCTTGGCTGTAGGTGGGCAATATAGCAAAGCCACGACCGTCGATAATCACACGAGTCAAGAATTTAGTGCCAGCTTAGAGTTCACCCAGGTGCCTATTGTTAGGCCATGGTTTGATTCAAGCATATTCTCGTTGAAATCTTGGACATTAGATGAGAGTTGGGGTACGGGTGTTCCAGTTTCAGACGGGCAACCTAAGCCTTCAGGAAGGTTAGTTGCGTACCCCACAACAGCATTGTTTGTCAGAAATGTGAAAATTAGCATGAGTAATTGGGCGGAACACAAGGAGTTTATGAATGAATCCACCAAAGTAGTTGGTTTTGGAGGAGGTATCTTTTTCGGTGCTCTTTTTGTGGGAGGAGAATATAATTCTGCAAAAAGGTCTTTTAGCAGAAAAGTTAACTGGGACTCAGGCACCATTGAAATGCCCTGGATACAACTTGTTGGGTTCTTGAACAATCTAGTCCCCAAAAGCCCCGACCTAAGCCCAAATATTGACCCGAAAAACTTGGTTTGAGGAATGGTCGAAAAGCGACGAAATACTAATATTAAGATGGTGGAAAAATGGAATCTGTAATCCCCTTAGCCCTAGCTGAAAGAATTAAGCAAATATTCAAATCAGATAGTTCCGAATTCTTGACTTTTCCGCATTCCTTGTGGTTACCCTGCGAAAGCTTTAGTTTCATGAAAGCTCCCCAAGCTGGGGGGTTGACTCCCCAGCAACGGCTCAACTACAGGGGAGAATTTGCCCTGAGCACGAACATCATTCCAAAAGACAGCATCGAATTGACCTATGACTCCTCAGGAAATCTGCTCTGGGACCAAATAACAAGCATTCTGAAACAAGCTATCTTCGCAAAATGTGAATATAACGAGAAGGAATGGAAGGAACTGGAGGAAGCAGACGCTTTTGTCTCAGTCGAGATAAATGAGCAAGGACAAAGAAAAATTGTCCCCTCAGAAGCTTCAAAGAAATACTATGAGTATCGTGACCTTTACTGGACTGCCGTAGAAAACTTCCGAAGTGAGCAGATAGATGTCGAAAACTCATATGGGCCTGAAGCTGCAAAGGTACAACAACATTGGAATAGCTACCGAAAAGCTGAACTTGAACGCGCCATAAAACAAGCTGAGATAAATTGGATAGAGCTTGGTTACAAGAATCAATTCGCAAGATACATTTCAGTGATAGAAGATTTGAAGGTCAAGAATTCACAAGGGCTGTTTGGGCAAGAATATCTGACTGACATTGAACAATCCACCAATAGAGAACTTAGAGAATTTAATTTTTGTCCAACTTTCTTTCGACCTGCAGATGCATTTGAGCTAACAACTCCTTGGACTAAGTTAACGATAAGTAGACCGGAGATAGAGAAATTCATCGATAAAGAAGACAGCGCTGTTTTGGGTGCTTCAATGGAATATAAGGATGTGGCTATTGTTCGCCCGTGGTATAAAGAGGAGTTGTTTTCCTCTAGATTTTGGAAATTACCTGAAGGCAGCCAGGTTGTTTCTGACGGTCAAATCCCAAGAAGCGGTCAAATTCCAGCCATAATAACGCGACTAATTGCTGCCAGAAATGTCAAAGTCACTCGTAAGAAACGACTAAACTCCCTAAGTCCCCTCCAAGTGTTGCGACAACCCCTGAAACAGAAGTCTCTTATACACATGCGCAGTTGAACGGGATAATTAACCCGAATAATTTACCAACCACCTATACTTTTCTTCCAGCAGATCCCGTCGGCACGGAAAAACGTTGGTTATCGAGCCCTGCAATGCGAGCTATTTATGGCAATTCAACAGTAAATGTGAGCTATCGATTGATAGGACTCAACGAAGACACCGAATATTCATATATACTTAGAGCCGAAAATTCGGCGGGGCAAACTAGTGGTGACAAGGTTACCTTCAGAACGCATATAAATGGTCCCATAACCGGTCCGTTCGGTGAAATCATGCGACGAGCTAGGATTGAAGGTGAGAGGGTGACTAATAGCGCTTGGGCGGCGTCGCCGTTATTCAACCCTATCAGTGGTGAGTCTATACCGGATCCGTATGATCCCAAAGAGACCGTTACTGAAGACGTTGGTTCTGGATGCATTTTGGTTGTTGCCTATGTGTGTGCTAGAACACCAAAGGCGCCTGACCCAGATACTAGTATAACTTGGTAGACCTTTGATAAAAACGGGCTCGCGCGGAATGGGACTCTGGTTTATGCAATAAGGCTTAAACGCAGTTCTTGGCAAAGGGCATCTGAGGGCTATGGAGATGCCTTATGTGAGAACGTATTGTCTATCTTTGGACGTGGACGAGGACACTTTTCTGAAGCTGCAGCAGATTTCAGCGCAAGGCCTCATAGACCTGAAAACCGATTTGGAGACCGCGTTGAAGAGTCGCGTTGCCGTTTTCGCGGCTGCCGAGGAATACGCTCTCCATAACCTGGCCATGCAGTAAAGCTTGCAAGATTTCACCTTTGGACATATACTTTTAAGTGGAATCCAAACTCAATTATCCTCAGGGGACAACCCAACCATGACAAATCCTGGCTTAGGCACCTTGCCTCTCGCGTTAGTCCCAGGGTCGTACTTCGCCTACCCCTACATCATCGCCCTAATAGCAGCCTGCATTGCCATTTTGGCCAATTAGCGGTCTTTCCTTCTGCAAGAAAATACTGACAAAAAAGAAACATCGCAATGTACGCCACCTTCGCCCTAGTAATATTTCTCTTGTTCTTTCAAATCGACAATGTTGCCAGAAGAGCCATTATTGATTATGGGTTTAGCGCAGGCAACAACAGGGCTTACGTCGGAGCAGTCAACCAAGTTACCTTAACCAGCGGAAATCGCGGCGAAAGATCCATCAGCTTCTACCTCATATTCAGCGCCGTGAACGCTTCCTTCCAGATAGAGAATCAGCGAGACTACATCTTGGTCAACAACAGAACGGTCAAGATCCCATTCTCGCTTTCAGAGTCCTGGCTTTCGACGAACGCGGACAGCAAACCCGTCCTCTTCACGGTTGATGAAAACGTAACCGGCTTTTCATTCTCTGCCACTTTGGAGCCAAAAGGGTGGGGCGGATTGTCCGTATCCAGCGGTTTTAGCAGCGCAACTTTTGCTTGGAATGCAACTGAAAACTGCTACGTCATGCAGTATGCAAGCATGTTCACTTGAGAGACTGCGCCATGCAATAAGCGTTTTAAGTTCAGAGCTTGATACCCCAACACTGGAGATGTAGATGCCTACAATTGGTTTAATCAACGGCGAAGTTGACGCCTCGAAGGCTATTTCTGAGACAGAAGACGAGCTCGTGGTCCCTGCGATTTTGGCCAGGGAAGCTGTTTTGCCTTATCCGAAGGGCAAAGCGTTCCGGAGTGCAAAGGAGCTTGAGGAGGCGCTTTTCACTTTTAGCAAAGCTTGGGTTACGGCTGAGAAGCATCCTGAACCCCTCATCAGTATAGTTACGGATCGGAAGCGCCAAATCAAAGGTGAGCTTACTGACGTCAGAGCTAGATGGCGATGCTGTTAATCCCGCTGGGAAGAAGAGTCCCGCAGTGAGAGCCAACGTGCATCTTTACAAGAAAGCGCTGTCGAAGGTCTTCATTGAAGACGTCAAAAGCGGCAAGAGACGCGACGTCTCCGTAGGATTCACCTACGACACCGTTGACAGGAAGGGCGATTGGCAGGGCGAACAATACGACTATGTCCAGGAGAACCTTCTCATAAACCACGTCGCAGTGGGCGTCCCGGTTGGGCGCATGCGCGCTCCGTTTATTGGGTTGGGCTGTGACGCTTTTGACTTCGAAGCAACCGACGACGGAAAGACTTCTGCAACATCAGCAGACGCAACTCCAGAACCTACATGTCTCCCAGCGACTCCAGCGAATCCTGCCCCCCAAACAGTGAAGCCCATAGTCACGTTGACGCCTACGGACGAAAAGACAGGCAGCCTGATTGCCAAGCTTAAGAAATTGGCGCATTATTAGAGCTAGAACTTCCTTTTTGTTTTCGCTGCTAAAACTGCCAATAACACCGTAATCATGGCCAACGGCAGAATTACCAATGACGAAAGCTCGGGAACGGAAGGCGATGGGGTTGGTACAGGCAAAGAACCCACTGCGTAGACGTTGCCATCGCTTGAGCTCACATAAGCTACGCCATTTGCGATGATAGGCGAAAAACTAACCCCGCCAAACGTACCATAACTCCAAATCAAGTTTCCATTTGTGGCATTTAGTGCGTAGAGCTTGTGATCCTCAGAGCCTACGTAAACAATGCTGTAAACTATTGCCGGAGAGGAAACTACCTCTTTGCCCGTTGTAGACACTCAAAAGAGTTATTTCTTACTCTAATCTACCTTATTAGAGAAGATAATGCCAACCTTTTCAAACTCTCAAAGACTGAAAATTGCTTTGGGCGGAATCATTTCTTTCGCTGGTTTCGTTATTCTCTCTTGCGCAATTCTGACTTCAACAGGAACCTCGAATCTCGCGGCAGTCTTCCAGAATTCAGTGACTATCGCCATCGTTTCCGCTACTGCAGCATTGGACATTGCTTGTGGGCTTCTTCTGTTTTTGAGAAACAAGGAAATTGTTTTGTCACTCACTTCCCATCAAGAGAAAACCAACAATCACACTGATTAACCCTACAATAACCCAAAGACCGACAATCGGCAATGACGAAGAGGGCGACAAGAGCATCAAGTTGTTTTGACCTATCAGAGCTAGTGTAGGCGAGAAGAACAAAAAGTGAGACACCTGCAGCGATCGATGACAATCCAACGTACTTCCCGACTTTGTTAGGAATCTGAAATACATTATATCTTTCTTCCTCCAGAGCTTTCTCAGTAGCCTTCTCGGCCTTTTTTTCTGGGGCAACAACTGACTTGGAAGGCGCCTTAACAATTATTTCCTTTCTCTCTTCATCCTCGGTCATAGAACCTCCCCAAAACGATCCTAAATAACATAGTTACTCTCTGATCGATAAATTATTTTTGCTGCAAGAGCAAACGTGCTGCACGATTGAGCCTTCGCAAGTTATAAATTCACCCAATATCCAATAGATAAATTGGCAGAATGAGCTGAAATTGTGACCGAAAAAACTCTGAAAACTCTTCTCCCATTCGCCTCTTTCCCACAAACAGAAAACAGCGTATTAAAGAGCGAAGTTGAAAAAGCAGCAGTCTTCTGCTTAGCAGAATTGAACCGGGAAAAGGGCGCAGGAGTGTTTAAGAAACAGCCATCGGAAAAAATAGTATTCACTTCTAAGGTCTATTATCCATTCTGGCTAAGCCCTTTCGGAAAGTTGACACTTCTCTTCGACGGATTGAATGGACCAACTCACACCATGACGTACCCAACCGTTCCTGACCTCAAAGTCTTTAAGGAAAACATGAACCAAAAATCGTCAAATCGTCAGATATACGCGACTTTTCTTTCGAATCAAATTAATTATTTTCAAGATTCCAGCGGTGAACAAACTAGAATCCTGGAAGGTCTCATTTCTGACCTGGACTTTGTCAGAGAATTTGTGAGCTACCTAAAGGGAGCAATATCAACAACCGATAGTCCGGTTACCGACGGCGTTCTTGTTTCTCCTGCTTATGATGACAAGCAAATTATGACAAATGTCAAAGAGCTTGAAGATTCACGGTCAAAAGCTGCACAAGAGCTCGAGGGACTCAACGAAGTAATTAAACTATTGAATACTAAAACCCAAGAGTCTCTAGTTTCTTTGCGGGAAGAAATTAAGGTAGCTGAGGAAAAATACAGCGGACAAATAGAAAACGCGAAGTCAATATTGGCAGAAAGAAAATCGCAAATAAACAAAGAATATACGGATACAGTTACGGAAATTTCAAAGAAATTTGAACAAGAAACAATAACCTATCGCAAGGAAATCATCAAACTCGAAATAGAAAGAGAGAAACTAAATTCTGAGATTGAACGGATCGAAGCTGAAATAAAAAATTCCACAATCAATAAAGACGATGCAACTGAGCAGAGATGGAAGGAAAAGAGAAACGAATTGAAGAAGTTACCCGACATTAATACCTCAATTAGGGATTTAGAAGTGAAAATTCAGGAAATTGAAGAAGACAAGAATAATGAGCGTTTTCGGCTAAAACAGGAAAACGATGATAAAATAAAGGAAGCCGGGAAGGCTCTTTTGGAAATTGAATCTTCACTCGACGCCGAAAAAAAAATCTGCCAAGATGAGATGGAAAAAATAGAAGAATTAACTTTAGCAATAAGCGGAAAGATCGACAAGTTAACTAAAATGTGGGAGGCCGCAGTTGAAGAATTTGAAGGTTTGGGTATCCGACAGGAAATCCCCGCGAATACGCTGGTCTACATGCCTTTCTATTTGACGTGCTACCAATCTAAATCAAGCAAGCGATGCACTTATGTGGAACCATCAATTGTGAACAGTGGGGGATTTAGTACAAGATTAAAAGCCATGGGCAAGATGAAAATAACTCAAGTTTTCAAGCCGAGATCGCAAAAGACAACTTCGATTCTGAACAATTTCCTTGTGTTAATAGATAACAATGTGGCCTTCGGTCACGAAATTATTGAAGCCTGTAACAAAGTCAACCTCCTTCAATCAAAAGAAGATACTGGATCAATCAAAAAAGGTCTAAGCGAACTAAAAGCGGAAGGATGGCTCTCAGACAGCGAGTTTGAGTTTTTTTCTCAAATACTCACGTAAATTAGTCTTCCAAGTTTGCGGTTGTCCATTATCTTGCGCCTCTTCTTTTGTAACCTTGTGTGCGTTTAAGTTGAAGTAACCCGCTACGACTAAAACAAAACTAAAGAGAAGTTGGACATAAATGGGCACAAACGGGAAAATGGGCTTAGCGAGGCCAGCCAGATTCAAGATGGAAATAACTGCAATTGAAATGCCTGTACCCGTGCCTATACCACCCAAGGCTATTTGAACGCGGAACTTACCTAACATTCTCAAATAATAAGAGCTTAACACGATAGCTGTAAGGCCAAGGGCAGAAGTGAGAGCTTCCGTAGCATTTCCATCTCCGAAGAGAACCGGAACTACAAGCAAAGCTAAAGAAAGAATTACCCCTAAAATCGGCGTAACAGGGTAAAGTGGCGTTTTGAATGGTCGGTCCATGTTTGGCTTGGTTTTTCTTAATTTCATCAACGAAAGGTTTACGCCTGCGAATACCAAGAGTGAACCGAAACTGGCAGCATACCCCAGGAACGGAACAGCTCCTAAAGCACTTAACGACAGAATTAGAAGTGTGCCAACAATTGCTGCAATATGGAACGTCCCAAAACGGGAATGGACTGATAGCAGGATCTTTGGGAAATAGCCATCTCGACTCATGCCGCGTGCTATGCTTGACTGAACTGAAAGAGCCGTTCCCAAAGCCGATAGACAAGCAACCATTCCGGCGATAGCAAAAACGATACCACCATAGCCTCCAAAAATTCTATCGGCTGCGAAGTTGAGAAGGGGAACCTGCTGGGCTATCTCCGTAGGTGCAACCGTTCCTACCGCAACCAAAGCAAGCAACAAGTAAAGCGGAATTATCAGGACTGCAGTCAGAATTAAGGCTTTAGGGATATCTTTTTCAGGTTTTTCTGCATTTGCCGCACTAGCTACAAGGGCTTTCCCTCCGATAAACATTGGAAAAACGTAGACAGTGGCTGCGAAGACACCTGAAATTCCCACTGATAATGGTGTCGAGAATAGGTTTTCCTGATTTACTCCATGGATGAAACCGCCGAAGATGAACCCAGCAAACAAAAGGATGAAGGCGATAACTATCAAGCTTCCGATTTTCTTTGAGCCTCTAACTTCCAGTACTCCCATAAGTACGACGATCACTATAGCGAAAAGCCATGGCACGTTGAGAATTAACGCTTGAATTTGAGGAGAGACTACCGAGAATAAATAAGCCAACTGCAAGACGAAAGCAACAGCCGCCAAAGAAGCCACGAAAATGGCTGCAAGCCACCTAAAATACCCAAAAATGAATCCAACGTAACCGCCATAAGCGGTTTTAATATAAGTGTATTCTCCACCTACCAAAGGCATCGCTGCCCCGAGCTCACAATAACTAAGTATAATCAAGAGGTTTATGATTCCCCCCAAAGCAAGCGCAAATACAATGGCTGGTCCAGCCAAGTGAAAATACGCGTAATTGAGCAACACGAAAAGTTCGAACCCAATTGCCCCACTAAGACCGGCTATTACAATATCAAATAATTTTAGCCCTTTTGACTTTTTAGCAGAGTTTCTTGGACTTAGCGTGACTCCCACCAATCGTAAACTAGAATAAATCCACCGATCACGAAAATAAAGCCAAAAATGAGAAGAACAATCACATAGAAGTTCAAAGCCTCCAGAGAAATATTAAACGAAGATTGAACATTAAACAAGTTAAACTTAAGGATCAGAGCCAGAACTATGGCTGAAAAAGACAGAAGAGCTTGAATAGCCCCGAAGGCAAATTTAACTGTTATTCTCTTTGCAGTCAACCAGACGCCAATTAAACGTTTGAACGATTTAGATATATATTAATTCTGCATCTCTCTTGAGCAAGTTCTAAGGATCGCATCTTAGAACATAATTTCGGCTCAGAACATGATTATCCTCGAAGTTAAATCAATTTTTGAAGTCAATGTCGAGAGAGATAAGTAAGCCCTTATAAAAAAGAAATGACGGGCCGTTATCTAACTACTAGTACAGAACGCTTTGCGTGCATGCTAACATCTTCACTTACGCTGCCCAGCAAATACCTTCTTACGCTGCTCAATCCTCGGCTACCAAGAACAATCAAATCATAGTCTTCTTGCCTTGCCACTTTAATTATGTTTTCAGCTGGAGTGCCATATTCAAGCCTCTTATCAAGGTCAATTCCTCCAAAATTAGTTGCCGCATCCGATAAGATATTCTCCCCAACTAGCCTTACTGCTTCAGGCTCCAAGTTAGCCAGTTTAGTCTCCGAAACGTGCAATAACGTTACTTTGGCTTTAAACTTCAATGAAAGGTTAGAGGCATATTTGAGGGCTTTGTTTGCTTGCTCAGAACCATCGATCGCTACCAGGATCCTGCGGATTTTTGTTTTTCGCTTCACAATAAGCACTGGGATTTTTGAGTACATCGCAATTTTCTCCGTAGTGCTTCCAAGTTCAAAACGCTCAGCTTGGGTCTCTGCTCGATTGCCTACAACTATTAAATCAAAAACCCTTTCTTTCGCTAGATTCAATATGGTGTCTGCTGGATCTTCCGATCTTCTTATTAGTATGGGTTCGACCTGCAGACCTTCCTCTTTGAATGCTTCCTCAGCCGTCCGGAGAATTTTTCCTCCCGCTTTCATGTACACCTCGTCGATCTTATGCAAAATCAGAGAAGGCAATTGGTAGTTTGCTTTGAGTTCCGGATGCATAAAATCATGAGAAACAACGTGGACAACAGTTACTTTTGAGTTGAACTTTTTGGCGATTAGCGTTGAAAGTTCTCTGGCGCGTAGACATGAAGTTGAACCATCGATTGGAACTAGAATTGTTTTGAACCCGTTCTCAGACATCTTTTTTCACTTACCTGATAGATACAGCTTTTAATAATATAGTTTTGCTCAAAAAAATAATTATCTTAAGTAAAGTCGCCGATTATGTTTAAATCGAGGCGCGAACGGTCTAGAGGTTAAGACGAATATCTGGGTTCTTTCTAAATGTTGTAGGGGCATTTGTTCCAGCAACAACGTCTTCCTTTGTAAAGACATTTTTCGCATATAACTCTGCCAAACAGACAGATATTAGTCAGAAAATCCATCGAATTTCAATTAAGAGATATATGCCTTTATGCGCTGTCCGGCAATTTGGGGCTTAAACTGGATTTTGACCGAGTTTTGCCGCTAGGTCGCCAGTTTTGAACTCTTGACTACCAGCGCCACCGAACGCGGCAACAGAGTCCTAAGCTTCTTCAGCATAAACGGAATTTTCTCCATCCCCCAATAAGTACCCATGACAGCTATTCGGGCTTGGCCGTTCTTGGCTGCGCTGATTACTTTGCATCATCCTGGTTTTCGTGACCGCTCTCTTCTTGTTCGACGCGGCCGATTTAGTATTTTTCAATTAGATAGGGTTTCAGTTTTTCGAAGACTTTTGCTTCTTCGGTTACTTTTTGTTCGCACTCTTCTCGAGATATTTCCCAAGTTTCTTTCAGGAAAGCAGCTACTCTTCCAATCCACAGTACTCGAAGTGCATCTACTAGTCTCTCTCTGTCAAATGTAGGGTCTTTGTGGAATTCGGCGATGAAAGAGTAAACCGTTTTCACCCAGATTTCCGAGGGAAAATCAACATTAGAGTTTTCGAGTTGCTTTAGCTGTTCAAACTTGTGTTGAATATCCTGTTCTAAAAATGATTGGTAGATATCGAGGTATTGGCTGTATTTGCTTTTGAACGCCTCTATGGTGGCGGGTAGGGAAACCTGAATGGGTTCAGTATCTCCGTATTCAGCTTCGCCAAACATCTCCGTTTTAGAGACACCGTGTATGCCCTTCCATATTGGCTCGTACTGCTCTATGCAGGTAAACATGGTGTTCATTACTTGCCGGAACATGGACACTAGCTGGCTGCTTGGATCCTTGGCATCGTGATTCTTCACGCCCAACAACGCCTGTTTCACCGTGTATCCCTTTGCCAAAGCAGTCTGGGTTTCGAAAATGTCGATGCCAAAACGGCTAACATCTGGCATTTTCCACATGGGCGACTCTAAGAGGTCCTCCACTAGTTCGATGGAGAGCCCAAAATCACCGCCTATAGGTTGTCTGATATCTTTTCCGAATAAGCTCGTGGTTACTGGATAGCACAAGAAGTTGGTAATTGTTCCATCATATTTGAAACGATTGTAATAAGGAGTAACAAAACCTGTTCCCGTCATTGTGGGTGTAATTAGTAGTCGTATCCACTCAGGAGTTATGCTGCGCAGGTCTGAATCTATTAGCCCTACGCTCTTTACTTTCAGATAGCTGGCTGCCTCAAAGATAGCTTTAATTGCTGATCCTTTCCCCGAAACCCCCATGTAGATGGCAGGTATCAACTTTACCTCTGAAGGCAGGTTAACCTTCTTGACCGAAGTCAACGTCTTGTCCTTCGAATTTCCGTCTGAAACGAAAATTGCTGATTTCAAATTCGGGAAATATGTATCTAAACCTTTGACTATCTGAGATAGAACGTAACTTGCTGTGAGTACATTGTTGTATGACGGGAGACCTACTAGAATGTCAGCCCTTTCGATATCATGCAGATAAACGCGAGCGTCCAGTGATAGCGCTGAATTCAAGTTCTTATTCACCCTTTAGCCTAGTTGTAGGCTTTGACCAAAACAGAACGCTTTCATGCTAAAAAAATTATTCGTACATAGCACGCCAACTGAGCCTTTCTTTCTAGCTCAAAACGTTTGCACTTTGCACTCTTTGATTTGCTATAGGTGCTCTATCCATTGCTTAAATTTAGCAACAAAAATAAGAGATCCAGTACCTGCACTTGCGAAGCCTGCTATCGTAAAAGGAAGACCTAATTGAACTTTGCCAAAACTACAAGCAGTGACTAAGAGACCAACTAATGCCAGTATTGCACCGAGAACCCAAGTTTCCAAGGGCAGTCCCAAATCTTATTCGGGGTTTGGTATCCTTAAAGCTTTCGCATATCTCAAGAATTAACCTTAGTTGTACAACATAAATGCGTTTTCGAGACTATACGATAGTCATTTAGAGTTTGGTTTCTATGAAAAGAATTGCGAGTGAAATACTTATTCCTCAACTGCTAACGTGTGCTTTGTTTCGCGTGATGTTTGCGTCAGTTTTTGTGCTTGCATTTTTGAAAAAAGTACCATGTTCTCTTCTTAAAGCTCCCGATTATGCGGTTTACTGAAGCAGGAAATCAGGCACGGAAATAAGAGAGAGCCAAATTCATGATAGAAAGAGTGTGGATCACTAGCAATTAACTATTTCTTGTGTTTTGAATAACTTGCTGGGAGCCCGCCTTGTTTTTTCTGTTTCTTTTTGAGTTCTTTTTCTCGTAGTGCTTTTTTGTGTTGTTCGAGTTTCAGCTTTAGAGAGCTTTTTTGACAATTTTAAACGACCACGCTATTGCTACGGCAATTAACAATTTCAATCGTTCTATACCTATGGCGTGCAAATGCGCTTCAGAGCAAATGTAATTTAATGGCAACAAATAACGCGTGTTACGCAACAGTCGTCAACTAAGCTTTAGTCTCTTATCGCCTCTATTATACTCATAACGTTCCACAGTTTTATCTGAGTATAAGCAGGCATATTCACATCCTGCAATATCCCATCAAGAATGCTTGTCACGTTTGAAGCCCTAACCGCAAGCGTGAATTCCCCATTCTTTAGGGAACTAATTGAATCCACAGCTGCACGACGAATGTTACGAGGCGTCATGCTATCCTCAGAAATTTCTCCGAGAACAAACAACGCATGTTTCATTCTTTCTGCCTACTCTTCAGCTTTCTTCTTCCGCAACCATCCACCTCATCTTTGCAGCACGCGCTGCAAACTCTAAATTGAGATTTAGTAATATGTATATGTAAATGCTTATAAATATTGTTTTACTCATTATTCTATTCCTTAACCTAACTCCTCCCAGAAGGCGGCCAAAAGATGGACCTTGAACAAGGAAGAATAACCCGAATACACGATTTCAACATGAATTTCAACAGCCTAAAGTCACGATTACGCGAATTAAACCAGAAATACCCCACCGGAGTGATAATTCCACTCCACGAAAAAGACCTTGACAATCTCGGACTGCTAAAAATCGTCGAAGGCTTGAATGAATGCGACTACCTTCGCAAAGTCTTCATCGCCCTTTCTGCAACAAATGACAACAACTATGAAAAAGCAAAGAGATATTCTTCCGAGTTCAAAATTCCCTGCGAAATTATCTGGTGCAACAAACCTCAAGTAGACTCCGTCCTAGAGGAGCTAAAAAGGAAAGGTCTTGACGTCACAAAATCAAAAGGCAAAGGCAAAGACCTATGGCTTGCATTTGGAATAGCCTCTCTAGAACTCTACGCTTTTGCAGTACATGACGCAGATATTGTTTCTTACTCTGGAATGCTTCCAACGAAACTCCTTTACGCAGTAGTAGAGCCGAGACTGGATTTCTCTTTTTCCAAGGGTTATTATGCCAGGATTAATCTTGATACTAAAAAAATGTACGGTCGGATTTATAGGCTGTTTGTCAATCCATTACTTGACGCACTGCAAGAGAAACTAAACCACAATTCCACGTTCATTAGGTATCTTCAGTCTTTCAGGTACCCACTCTCAGGCGAAATTGCGATTTACAGTGACTTAGCCATGAACTTGAGAATACCTGAAGACTGGGGTCTAGAATTAGGAACGCTTGCTGAACTCTACAGAAATGTTTCGAACAAACGTATTTGTGAAGTGGACCTTGGATTTTATGAGCATAGGCATAAAGAAATGATCTCTGAGGATTTACTTAGAACAGCGGAGGACGCATTGAGCACTTTGCTTAGAACTTTGACGGAGACTGAGGGAATAGACGTTTCAGAGCATTTTCTGATTAGTCTTCAAGTAACCTACAGACGATTTGCCCAAGACAGAATAAGACAATATCATTCCGATGCGTTGTGCAATTTGCTTAACTTTGATAGGCATGAAGAGGAAGCAACTGTAGATGCCTTATCAGAGATCATATTGCTTGCTGGAAGGCGGTATCTGAAAAATCCTATAGGTGCCCAGCTTCCTGATTGGTTGCGCATGATTTCTGCAATGCCAGATGCAAGAGAAAGGCTGAGGAAAGCTGCAATTGAATAAAAAAGCCTGTAAGCCAATCATTTTCTCTGACCTTGACGGAACATTGCTGAATGAAAAATACAGCTTTGCGGATGTTCTCCCAATGGTCAAGCGACTCGTTGCCTTGAATGTGCCAATAATTCTGTCCAGTAGCAAAACAAGAAGGGAGATTGAGTATTACAGGCGAGGGCTGGGCATCGACACCCCATTTATAGTGGAAAATGGTGCTGCAATTTTTATTCCCAAAGGCTACTTCCACCTGAAAAATGATTGGGTCAAGCAGACGGATCAATACGACGTTATCGAATTGGGAATTGCGTATTCGTCAATTAGGAAAGAATTGGAGGCAATCGAGAAAGAACTAAATCACGAGATTACAGGTTTTGGAGACCTGACAGCGGAGGAAATCGCGAGAGACACGGGATTAACAATTGAGCTTGCAGAACTGGCAAAGCATAGAGAATATTCAGAACCATTCCTCTACAATGGAGAACAGAAAGAACTTTGCAGCATAACCAGAAAGAAGGGGTTGAGAATAACTAAAGGTGGAAAGTATTTCACCTTAAACGGAGACCACGACAAAGGAAGCGCTGTATCGTGTCTTAAAGAATTGTACTCTGCGGAGTTTGAACAATTAAGAACGATGGGTGTCGGAAATGAGTGTAACGATGTAGAAATGTTGGAAGCGGTAGATGTGCCTTTCTTCATCGCGCGGTCCAAAGAAATGCGGCAGAAGTGGGAAAAAGTAGTTGGAGCTGTATCAAGCTTGCTCCTTGGAGATTGCTCGTTGTAGTCTAAAATCTTTTTCAAGTGACTATTTCAAAGCCTCTCCACACGCTCGACTGAAACATATTCGCTAAACTCAAGTCTAATAGCCTAAGCTCAGGGTTGTGCTCTATCACATAATTTATAAGCATTTACCTATATATATTGTCAAATTGAAGTGTAAAATTATGGCCAAGAAAAAGAAATCCAAAACCAAAAAGAGAAAATAAACCCAACCGATTGCCCAAAAAGCCCAGCTCTAAAAACAAGCCCCATTTTCTAAGAAAGAGACAAGCAAACTCTGAATAGCCAAAAAGGTTTAGCGCTTGGAGACCACATTCCGTGGTCAGGATGCCGCTATTCCTTATCTTTGATGACTATGATTACTCTTTGCGCAGCAGATTTGCATATTTTTCTGATGCCCCTTTTTCCCCGCTCATAGGATACGCTAATTAGTTTCAATTCTTCGAGCAGTCGCACCTGTTCGCTTATGTAAGCCTCGCTAAGTCCCAACCGCTTTCCGATGGTTGAAACGTCCAGAGACTCCTGCCAAAGTATTTGAAGCATCCTCAGAGTTGTTGCGTTAAGAGCATCGGCTATTTTCAAGGCGTCTTCGCCGGAAACAACCATTTCTTGTTTTTCCGTTTGCACCCTCTCACTCTACCTAAATCATGAGTTTGGCTATATTAATTCTTCTGTATGATACTTATGTGAATTGACTATATTTATCACCGTATTTGCTAAAGAAGATTTGCGATACAACGCTTGTTACTGTTCACTGAGCAGAGCAGAAGCTAGTTTTCGGAGTTTTGGTTTGCAGTTTTCTTCTTTCTGCAGCTTGCTTTCAGCTGTGCGTTACCTTAGCCCTGTATTCGCATTCAATTACGAGACTTCAATCTTGAGAGGATAACGATAAAATCTTGTTTCTCATGGCATATGATTAATTCTTTTGCCATTCAAGGAGACATAGAATTATAATCGTTAAATAGCAATATTTATATCTAAAATACCATGTGAATTGATAATTAACTTAGTCAAAGCAAGCCACGGGAGAAAGGAAAATGGCAGAAGCACTATTCGCAGACCTCATGGTGAACGTTTTGATAATCGCCATTTCCTTCGTTGCACTTAACTGGGCAAGCAACCTTGCAATCAACAACGCAGTCAAAGTCTCCAACATAACCCAGCTAGGAAAAACAGCCGTCGGCTTCAGCCTCATAGCATTCTCCACCTCACTGCCAGAACTAACTGTAGCCGTAATAGCGGCGCTATCAGGCGGAGCAGCCATCTCCGTGGGAAACGTCTTCGGCTCAAACATAGTCAACATATGCGTCGTCATCGGCTTAGCCGCACTATTGCTTCCCATCATAAAGGTGAAGGGAAAAGTTAACTTAAAGGAATTATTCCTTCAAATCGGAAGACGCCCAAAGCCCAACGGGTCAACAGAATCTAATGAAGTCAACGTTATTCCGACTTTTGCCAAATCCGAACTAAGCAGCATCCATTTTGGCCTCTTCATCGCATCAATCGTCCCCATGATTCTAATCTACATAACCAACGCCACATGGGCCGTCGGCCTAATCTTGTTGTTCATTTTCGTCGGCTACATGTATCAGCTTACAAAGGTAAGAATGCCATCTGAAAACGGCGATGTTACCCCCGAAGAGAAGAGAAAACTAAAACGATACGTTCTCCTCACCATTGCAGGCGCGTTAGGCGTAGTCGTAAGCGCGTATTTTCTTGTTGAATCCGCGGTAGCCATAGCCACATCTGCTGGACTCTCTCAACAAGTAATAGGTGCAACAATAATCGCCTTCGGAACAAGCCTTCCAGAACTCACCTTAGATCTAAAGGCTTTTCTCAGGGGTCATCCTGGGCTTGCATTCGGAGACATCATCGGAAGCAGCTTCGTAAACATAACTCTGATCTTGGGCATAACACTCTTTGTCCCTGCACTCATCGGCTCACCCGTAATTATGCGAATGGACGTTTTCCAGAGCTTGGTAATTTTCTCAATAATCACGAACCTGTTCTTCTGGTACTTCCTGTCAAGAGAAAGAATTGGCTGGCGGGAAGGCCTGATTTTCCTTTTCATATATGGACTCTTCATAGCGACAACTATAGGAGCAATGTAAGAGAGCGACGCAAAATGAAAAATCAGTTTGTCATCGGATTGCTTGCCGCGATGTTCTTAGCAGTATTTGCGCAAAGAATAATGTCAGCAAGCGGAGCGCGCGCTTCCTTCTATTTCAGATGGTAGTTTTGGATTAAGAAATGATGCCTTTGTCATAGCCTTCGTCAAATCGGGTGTAGAACTCCCAGAGCTGGGCGCCTGTGGTAGCATTCAAGGCGTAAAACCCTTTGGCCTCCGAAAGAGCCGACATACACCACGCCGTCAACCACACAAGGTGAAGAATTAACTATGCTGCCCGCTACAGTGGAATTCCATAGTAGGTTTCCGTTAGTAGCATTTAGGGCAAAGACCTCGCCATCTGAAGTAGAATCCTTACTTGTGGAAGAACATAAGAAGACAACTCCGTCTTTGACAGCAGGCGACGAATCAATTGCAGCGCCGGCTGTAAAGTTCCAAAGCAGAGTTGAAGAGAGCGCGGCTGTTCCTGACCCCACGCCTGTGTGTGCTGGGTCGTGGTGGTACATCGGCCAGTCATCTGCATAAGCCATAGGTGCAAACGGGGTTACACCCAAAGTTGGCAATATACATATTAAGAGAAGACTTTCCATAGCACGCTTATTCATCGAGATTTTCCTCTTCTTCTCATCAAGAAAAATGTGGAGGTACCTGCAGCAATAATTACCAACAGAATTGTCCAAATCTGAAACTCTGGCACTGAAGGTGATGGTTTTGGAGTAGAGTTTATTACCAAAATATCAACAGGTCGCACAAGTGGATAACTGTCAATATTTCCAGTGTCTAAGAAGTATGGCGTATTTCCTATTCCAGTTGAGTCTATCTCGGTTGCGTTGGGATATTTTGTTTTGTAGTCGCTCCAATAGTTGCCTTCTTCACCTTTGTCCCAAGAAACAACGTCACTGTTTTGATTCACGTTCACTTGTTGATAATTATCTGCAATGTTATTGTTGTAAACGGTGTTGTAGTTTCCAATTAGGTCGGGATTTCCAACATTCTCAAGTTGAACACCAATGCTATTGTTCGCAATGTTATTTGCATAAATGGTGGAGTTGCTGCAGTATTCGCCGAAAACAACTCCAGCGCCCATGTCAGTTATGTTATTTCTGAATACGTAGAAAGGACCCCACCAGCGAAGCAGCAACCCTCTGCTGTTGCCCACTATGTTGTTATCGCTCGCTGTCACGTTTACACATTCATCTATGATTATGCCTTCCCAGCCGTTTGCACTTATGTTGTTAGCAGATATGGTGCTATTTGATGTAGTGCAGTAGATTCCATACTCGGCGTTTTGAGTGATGGTGTTACTTGAAATTACAAGGTTGGAGGGATACCTGATTCCAGTTGTAGGGTTAGACATTCCGAACGTATGGATTCCAAGAGTATTGTTTACAATGTTATTCCCTAGTAATTCGGCATCCTAAAGGTTGTTTGTCGGAGCCTATTCTCTCCACCCATATCCCAACTTGGAGGCTATCTGTAACTGTGAAGCCTGAAACCATGACATTATCCGCGGATATTTGAATAGTGGGTCTTTGAATGTGCCCGTTCCATATTCCTTTGATTATCGTGTTCTTGCTGTCCTCACCAATGAGCGACAATGGTTTTTCAATAGATAGGGTTTCATAGTATGTTCCGTTTTTGACGAATACTGTACTGTCTGCTGTGGCATTTCCTATAGCCGCTTGAATTGTGGGGTAATCATCTGGAACAACAATTGGGCTAGAATCCGCCTTACTTTGAGGTACCTCGGCTAATGCCGTTGCGATTGTTGTTAGAAGAAGCATCACGACAGTTGCAACCATGAAACCTCTGTTGCTCATAGCAATCATGCTACTATGGCTTAATTCAGGCTAAAAGGGCGTTGGTAAAGATTCCTTGACAAAAAAAGTTTTGCCAGCAGATTAATCCTGAAAGCTACCAAATTGATATACGCGCATTTCTAAGTCGGCTTGGTTTTTATGCAATAGCCTTTTTAAGCGTTTCTTGCGATACCCGAAACCATTAGAGATGAAAACAATTGCCCGAAACCCCACCAAACAACACCCCACCCCCAGGGGACCCAAACCTTATCCCTCCAGTTAGGATGAGCATGGAGCAGGCCCTAGACAAAATCAACGTCTTAGAAGCCCAAAACAAAATCATAGCAAGCGAGCTTGAAGCCACAAAGCAAGAGCGCGACCAGGCAAACTCTGTTTTAAACGCCCAGATCCGCGCCAAATACATGGATAAACTCCGCGCCATCGGCACACTCCCAGAAACCACTTTGCATCGAATGAGCAACGACCAACTAGAAAACGAAATCGCCGTCCTTGAACGAAACAAGCGGTCTAACCCCAAAAGCATCCTGTTCTCAGCAGACCAAGCTAACCGAAATGAAGGCCTAATCGACCTTTACACTGAGCGCATCAAGCGAGGTAGAGACTGATGGGGCAGGATAGAGCGCACCCAAACAACTCCGTAATCGCCGAAGACAACGGCTTAATCATTGAGGAATTCGAAGTTGGAGCCAACGCTACACCAGCGAAGATGCTTCCAGGCACCGCAGTCATTCTCGACACCGTCGCAGGGGACGTTAAGGAGGCTGGAGCTAAAGCCACAGGCGTCATCGGCTGGCTAATCGAGAAACCCGACGAAGCCATAACCACAGCTTATGCAGTCGGAGACGTCTGCAGAGTAGTCACCGGCGGACACGGCAAGCTTATGGTTCGCCGCGTAGCCAACGCAGGCAACATCACCCAAGGCACACCCCTCGTTACAGCAGCCGATGGACTCGCAGCCCTACAGGCAGTTGGAGCAATGGGCAGCCAAGGCGACGTCATAGCCATAGGCGCAGAAGTCCTCGCAGACTCCACCGCAATTGCAAATGTTTTGGTGGACGTCCACAAGAGCGTTCAGCCGTTGGCGGCATCTTAGGAGCTTGAAAAATGACAACTCAATTTAGCATGTCAAGAGTTGGAGCAGACACCGCACAGCTACTCGACAGCGACCTCCAATACATCGAAACCCAAGTCATAGAGGCAGTAAGGCAAAAGCTCGTCGCCCGAAGGCTGTTCAAGCCGGTTGCGCTTGCCGACGTAGGCGTCAAAGAATGGGTCCAATACAGCCTCAGCGATATGAGCGCAGCCCAAATTGACATGGACGGCTTAAACGGCAGCTTTGACCGCACAAAGAAAACCGCAGCCACCGTCAAAGTCCCCATGATCCACAAGGAGTACAAGCTGCTGTTCCGAGACATCATCGCCTCTCGCAGAACCGGAATGCCCATCGACGTAACCGAACCCCAAAACGCCGCTATCCAAGTAGCCGAAGAAGAAGACAAACTTCTTTTGACAGGCGAGTACACGGGCTGGAGAGCACTGGGCATCGAAGGCTTATCCACAGCGACTGGGCGAAACACTGAAGCCTCAGCAGGCGCCTGGTCCACCGCCACAAACATCATCAAAGACGTATCCGACGCCATAGCCGAACTCGAAGCGGACGGCCACAACGGGCCTTACGATATGATTTGCCGCAGCGACGCCATGGCAGACTGCCGCCTCCTAATCGCAAACACCGCCCAAACCGCCCTTCAGGTCCTCAAAAGCTCAGGTTATCTGCGAGACATCTTTGTCAGCGACAATCTCTACGCAAGCAACGCAGCCGTCACAAGCGCCTTAGTCGTTGAGCCTGATCCTATGAACTTCGTTTTGGGAGTTGGCCAGGAAATCAGCGTGTACAACTGGCAAGATGCAGACATGAACACCATCGGCAAAGTCTGGGAAGTCGCCGCACCATTCATAAAACGCCCCACAAGCATCTGCGAAATCACCGGCATTACCGTCTAAACTCCGCCAATTCTCTTCTTTTTTCTTGTCAAGTGCTTAAAGGGTCGAATCAGCTAGAAATTAATTTGAGGGTGACATGGTGCCTCGGTTTAGGCTTCTTCAAAAAGTGCACAGTCTAAGATTAGCCGGGAAGAGGTATTTTCCAGGCGACGAATTCGAGTTAACTGAGGAGGAAGCAGAGCGTTTTAACAGTGACATTTTCGTCGAAGTGGAGCCTTCGCCTGACAGCAGCTGTTATTACTCCAGAGGTTTCGTCTGTTCAAACCATCCAGGAGCCCCAAGCTAAGCCTCGGCTAGAGAGACCTGCCAGTGTTGCCCAAAAGCCAAAGAAAAGCAGCAAACGCCAGGCATTTGCAGGGACCAACAAGCCATGACCAGGATCCGAGTCGCCGGCACTGTAGACGCTGCAATCGCCGAGGATTTTGATAAGGAATTCAAGGAATTCAAGGAACAAGCAGAAAAGGCAAAGGCGCCTATTCCAACTCAAAGTGACCTGCTGCAGGAAGTCATAAAGAAAGGCCTTTGGCAAATTCGAAAGCAAAACAGGACTGCGCAGTAGGTCTTTTCACTGTTCGCCTCTTACATCGTTGGTGTGACGGGCAAACCAGTTAGTAGTTCAGAAACCTCTCGCAACAACTTCCGTAATTGTTTTGATGTTAAATATTCCGCTCCTCACCCTCCAACCTGCTTCCCTGCAATCTTTAATAAGATACTTCTTTCATAATCAATCGGGAATTATATGCGAACTTGGACTGAATATCTCACAGTATTTTTGTCCACGTGGCGAGAGTCTTTCGAAATGCTCCCTGAAGACGCAAAAACTCCTCTAAGAGAGAGCTTTGCCACAACATTTTCCTACCTATCGCCCTGCCAAGTTCAAGTCGTAACATTTACCGAGTTTCCACAAGTCTTGTGGATTGTCACACGAGATGAATCTCGGAAAGACATGGAATTCACCATCCAACCTGAAGAGGATTTAACGACATTTCTAAAGAAACAACGCAAAGATAATTCAGCTTGGTTCAGAAGATTCGGTGAAGAACTTCTAAGACTTGCCTCATATATCGATTCGGATTCTTACCCTGGAGTATGGAGTCCCAGCGATAGATTTGATTTCTTCTACATAATTACCCATGGAAACTTTCTGCACAAAGACCCCGTAAGCCACGCGCAGGCAAGCCTTCGGGCTTCTGCAGACGATATACTGAGAAGAAATGCAAGAGAGCACATTGGCAAGAGCACAGCGGAAATCAAATCTGAAGCTGAGAAAGTATTAGATCCTAGGCAGCGAACAAAACTGCTGGCGGCCGCAGCGGAAATTTCAGCATCCTTAGATAAGATTAACCGTATTGAGGAGCATGACCGAGAAATTAAGGCTATGAAAGACGAAATAGACGGGGTTAGGAAGCTAATTGGGTCAAGCAAGGAATATCAGGATTGGAAAGTTTTGGTTGAGGAAGTCGCTGAGTTTAAGAAAGGGCATAGCGTAACCAAAGAGCTTTTTGATAGTGAAATTCGAAGGCTTGACCAACGAGTAGACTCGGTTAAGGAAATAAGAGTAGGCTCCAGACGTATGGTGCTTGAAATTGCACTCGCGGTTATAGCTGCTGCTTCAACAATGTTGGCTGCTCTTTTGGGTGCAGGAATAATTCACTTTTGAAAAAAGACCATCTTTCAATGTTTAAGATGTTAACTTGTTTTTCTTTGTGCAATAAGGCTTTTAATCGTTAAAGACGAAATCCCAGCGAGGCTCAATTATTGACTGAACAAGTCGCCACTATTACTATCGGAAACACTTTTGTCGATGTAGCGCACGGCAGCTCAACTACTCCAACTGTGGATGAGCTCATCATCACCCCTCACGATAACTTGGGGGGCAGAAGCTATTGGGTCGACACCCTGGGCGCCGTCAACTTCCGCATAAACATCAGCAGTGCCGACGGAGCAGCTAACCACGAATTCGGCTGGCGACTAGCCTACGAAACTTACAGTCCTGCAGCAGACCGCTACGGCGTCCTAAATACAGTCAAGAACCTCTGCCAAATCGCCCTCACAGAAACAACCTTCGACACCCAACTCGACATCACGATTAAGGCAGCGGATAACATAATCAATAACGCTCTCGAGCGGTGCGGCGCCATAGTTCCAATCGCTGTTCCAGACGACATCATCCACGACATAAGCAACTACCTGGCTGCTGGCCTATACAAGCAAAAAGACGTCCCGGATGAGAAGCAACATAGCTTCTACGTTGTGGGGCTGAGCCTACTTAATGAGTACATTCTAACGAACTATCCAGGAGCAACTCCTGTCCTCCCACCGGGCGGCGTTACACCAACGACAAATCAGAGCATCGCATACGGCGTCGGGTTGGCGACTTAGATGTCTAGCGTCCGAGTCATCGCCCACTACGACCGCGTGCATGCCTTTTTGAAGGAGGAGCCTGAGAGACAAACTATTGTCTTAGGGCTCTGGAGGGAAGAGGGCAGCCAGGAAACTATGATGTTTATGCGTGGTGCGGTCCCGTTTAAAACTGGGTTTTTGCGTGAAAGCATTACCCGGAGGACCACGCCTAAAGGGTTTCTTGTTTACGCTACTGCTCCTTACGCGAAGTTTGTGGATCAGGGCACATCACCGCATGCAATTTTTCCTAAAGCAACTTCTGTGCTGCGTTGGTTTGGAACATTAGGCAATCCGATCTTTGCTAAGCATGCTTTTCACCCTGGAACGAAAGGCAGCCATTTTGTGAGTCGAACTAAGGAGGCTATGCGGCAGGTCCTTGAGCAACTGTACTTGTCGATTTGGAGGGAGCAAACTTAACTCAAGACGTAGCCTCAATTAAAACAGCTATTTTGGCTAAGCTTGCAGCAGCTGCAGACCTAGTCTCAATTAAAACGTGGTTGCATGCGGAGCCTGCTCCAGTGCGCCATCCAACTAGTCCGTTTGGGTGGGTCGAATGGGCAGGCGGACCTCGGAATCCCGAAGCTGGAACCAAAAAGGTAGTTGACAACTTCTACATCGTGATAGTTAAGAAGAGCACTGATGCAGACGGAAACGAGGACGCGGTGATTACCCTCTGCAAAGCAGCTGAAGATGCCTTGGAAGCAGATTCGCAACTAGCCGCTACAACTTTTGATAGTTGGGTTAGCAACCGGGAAGTACAAAAGGGTCCGGCGGGCGATTACGAGATTGCAGCAGTCCGCATAACGCTTTCAACATGGAGATATGTCTAGATGAACTCTGAATTGGGACTTCGAATGCTCAAAGTCCTGATTAACGTTCCGGCTCGGCTGCTGGACAAGTTTTTGAGGTTTCCTTCAGATCCAAAGTTTCAGCAAACCCGCATGGTCCTTCAAATGTACCGGATTCTGCATGGGACCTACGAAATCGAGGTCAGTCAGGGCATCTTTGCAAAGTCCGTCCGAGACCGACGGGGACCAATACGGATTAATCGCGGAGATGCAGATGGCAATTTCGAGCGCCTGCTCTCCGTTTCCGCAAAGGTACTGGCTCAGATCAGCGAACACGACAAATACTACCGCGCATGGCTTGGCTTACTCTTTGTTCTGGCGACTAGGGAATGAACAACATCGATTTGTCGCCCGCCCAATTCGATGCTTGCAATAAGCGGCGAGTGCGGAAAAAGGGTATTTAACTACCTGCAAGCATTTTAAACCATATCATTGACCATAAGAGTGATTTTAAAACGAGATCCTGCTCACACACTACCTCAGCAACATCGTGAGCCGGGCTGAGAAAAGAACGGCGAAATAAGTTAGACGAAAACACTTCGAAGGCTCTCCCTGAAACCGAAGGTCCCCTCCACTAGCTTTTTGGGGGATAGTATTGTCTGGTGTATAGGTCAATGTTAAGCTCATAATATGTCCAGCAAAAATCGTGCATAGGTAAAAATCCGCCAAATGCAAACTGAAACTGCGTTTATCGTTTCCAAAAACTGGCGGGTTTTGGTTGTTTTCAGAATTTTCTTAGACTTCGAAGTACAAAACCGCCGTCGGAAACAGATTTAACAGAAAAACAAGCATTACAGGAACAGGGACAAATCCCCTGGTAACTCCCCTTGCTTGGCGGGTCAACATTGGTGCGACGCGGAGGCTACTTAGCCCAACCATACCTAATCGCATGGTAACTTTAAGCTGTCGCGTCAAACCAAAACGTGCTTTGACCCCCAAGCACCACAACTCCAACCAACGCTTCCTTTTCCTTTGTGCCAATATTCAAAATGGTTACCCGGTCTTGTACCTTACAAACTGGAGAAGAGTCTTGGAGTATCCATTCTCCAGTCAACTCAACTATCTCCACAACCCAAACCTGTATTCTCTAAAAGGCGTGCAAATATTCTAGGACTATCTTCTCGTTTTGGAAACCTGAATAAACTTCGCTAACGTTCCTATGCAAAAAACTATAGAACTGTAGTAATGTTGTGCGCATGTACAATTTGAATCCCTAATCCACAACCCTCTATTTCAATGAATTTAGCTTAAGTCTGTATGGGGCATAATCCTCCGCCGGCTTTGCTGAAGGCGAAGCTTAAGAAAGAGGGCTATTCTGAAATAATGATTGAAGAGCTGTGGAAAGGGTACGATCCAACTGGCAAGAAGGGCGCCGCCAGTTTCTAAAGAGACAACTGCTGAAATAGAAACGGATGGGGGTATTCCATGCCTCCAAGCCGGAATAGCTTTCATGGCTACTATTGGGGGATGGAGAAGATTCCGTTTATGCTAAAGAAACTCAGAACTCTGCTGCCGCGTTCAGTGGCGCTGTAGGTGATTTTGTTGTTTAGGTTAGTCTGCTCCTGCCGGAACCGGAGGTTTTCGACCAGCAGGTGCTAGTGAATACTCAAGTTGATTTTTTTCAAGTTGTGTGACTGAAAGCAGATAGTCAAAAGTGGTCTGTTGTCTTTTTTCCAAGACCTTAAGCACGTGCAGGCACGTTTGGAGTTTGCTTGACTGCATTGAAACCGAGAGTAATAATTCGATAGTTGCATATAATATGTTTTGCTGTCCATCAGATCCCACCTATTCAGAAATAAAGCTTATTTATCGCGGTGTTTGTGTTTAAATTTCGATTTGCCCCGATATGCTCAGCGATAGAGGACGGCCACGAACTTCGAGCATGAAACAGAAGGTTATCATGTGTGAGTGTGGGAAGGAAATCCTGCTTACACCTGATGCTCAGGAGATGGATCGCACCATAGCTAATCATGCAGAGTGGCATGCGGGGAAGGAGAAGGATCAGCAATACATGG
>CAVOWB010000006.1:0-64613 GCA_963699995.1 Candidatus Bathyarchaeota archaeon
GAATCCCACCGACGCCGGCAAGCTCAACCATCGCTTTTTGCGTTCGTTCTTCAACGGTTTCCTTTGGAAGGTTGATGGCTTTGACTGTGATTCTGAAGCTGTTGCCCAACAAGTAAAACGCAGAAAGTTTCTCGCGGAAGTAACCCATCGGGCGCAACTCAACATCTTTGATGCTGACGTTGGCAACTTCTTGGGCTGAAACGCCTTCGATGGTGATATGTTGGGCTGTTATGGCCTTGGCGTCTTTAATGCCCGCAATTTGAACCCGCGACTGGCTGATGCCCAACTGTTTTGCCACGTTCTTAATTGCGACAAAGGTGTCCCAGTTCCTTTTAACCATAACACACAGCAAAAACCGCCGTCTTTCCTCAGACGCGCCCAAAGGGGGCTTAACCGAAACCTGCTGCACAGACGCTTTAGAACCGTCCGCGAGAACCTCTTCAACGATAAAATCCTCCACTTTCCGTCTAATGGCTCCGCCAACATCCTCAGTCTTGGTGACATACGCTTCAATGCCGATTTGCTGGTCAATTTCAGTAACAGACACGCAAAAACTCGCCTTTCCTTAAAGAAGCGGAAGCTTACCCGTTAACCTGTCAATCTTTTCGGCAGGCGCAGGACCAATGCCCAAGCATGTAATTGTGCCTGCAGGAATCTCAGTTAACCCCCTGTCAATAATGATTGCGTGTGGCAATCCCATCTCGTCCGCGCCTTCCTCAAGTCCTCCAAGCTCCTTTTCGGTAGGCACTTTGACGGCGATTTTCCGCTGTCCTTCGTGGAGCCATTCCTCCCACCACTTCTTATGATGCGTGTAAGCGTCTTGCGCCGCGGAAACTGCCGCATGTCCAGCCTGCGCTGCTATTTTGCCCTTGCTCAACTTTAGGTCTTGACGGAACACAAGAACCTGCTTATATTCGAATTCGCTTTCGCCCATTTACCGGTTCACAGTCGCTAACTGTTGCGTTTCACTGTTTTAACTTCTTCGGCGAGAAACGCTACCTTCAGGCTGGGAGCAGAGCGGCATTCGGCGTCGCTTTCCCATTCGATTCGAAGCACAAGCAGCATGCCATGCACTTGGAGCTTTAAATGTAGAATTGGTTTTTTCAGACTGAGGTTATGATTCTGACAAGAGAAATGCTGCTAGGAACGGAACCTACAAACTAGATTTAGTGCTTGCGCGCTCACCCTTTACACTTCTGCAACAGATATATTGAGGCAATATAGATTATTGTAGCGAATACGGCTGGCTTCCTAAGCATGGTCAGTAGGGTGCGTCCCTGAAAATCAATCTCTTCAACGTTTCGTAAGGCATCACCCAAATCTGTCTTGGCGGCAAAACGCAATGCCCCGTCTATTTTCTCATCAGAGAACCTGTCCAGAACGTGTCTAGCTCCAAGCATGACTTCAACGTCAAAGCCTATAGAGTTCATGAGGCGCTTCTGATACGAATGCAGGAAGCCCTCCGATAAATCAGGTTTCTCGACAGCTTTTGCCGCAACTTCTGCCGCAATTTTAGCGCAGGTTATGCTGAAGATCACGCCCCCGCCCGTTGTGGGTTTAACCTGAGAAGCGCAGTCACCCACAGCCAGAAAGCCGTTCCGGTAAGCCTTCTGAATTGGACCACCCAAAGGAATAGCGTGAAAGATCATGCTCTTCACTTTCGCGGTGCGCAATTGCCTGGAAGCTACGGGATGCTGGCGCATAAGCCTGTCCAAAAAGTGTTTTGGGTTTCCTCTTTTTGTGGCAAGCCCCACTTTTGCTGTTCCATTCGGTCTCGGCATGAGCCAACCGTAGAAACCGGGCGCGTAGTTCTTTCCCAAGTATACTTCAACCGTGTGCTCTTGAACGTCTTTAATGTTTTCGACCTCAGCCTCCACTGCATAAACCAGTTTGTCTCCGTCAAGAGGCGGCAAACCTGCTTGATGCAGCAGTCTAGAAGAGACTCCCTCGGCATCAACAACCATATTCGCAGAGACAGCGTGGGTTTGCAGGTTTCCTTCTTGAACTACATTAACGCCTTTGACGAAGTCACCCTCAATTATGAGAGATTCAACTCGACTCTTCAAAAAGTAATGCGCCCCGGCAGCCCGCGCTTTGTCGGCAAGATATCTATCGAACAGTGATCGGTTAACCGCGCAAGTTACAGGATTAGCTAGACGAACGCTAAACTTAGTGCCCTTCGGCGAGTAAAAGTTAGCAGCCGAAAACGTGTTCTCAACAATCCCTTCCGGAAGAGGATAAAGTCCAAGACTTCTAAGACTTCTGATACTCATGTGACCTGCACAATGCGATGGAACACCAATTTCTTCATGTTCCTCTAAAACGGAAACGTCTACGCCGCGCTTGGCAAGTTCAAAAGCACAAAAGGAACCTGCAGGTCCGCCTCCGACAACGACGGCGCCCTGCTCATTATTGACCAAAGACAAGCGTCCCATTTAGGGTTACTTTACTATGAGCTCGACGCGTTTCTTGCCCCGTGACAGCGAGGTGGTCCGGATTTTGCCCGCGACCTCAAGCTTCAGCAGAAGGTCAACGAAATCTTTGTAGCCTAGGTCTTCAAATTCGCCTTGCAATGCATTGAATAAGTCATTTTCAGGCATATCACCCTTTTTTCTCAACACCTCAAGTAGTACATAATGCGCGGGGCGAGTTTTCCAGATTTTCATAGGTATTGGCGTGTATCTTTTCCCTCCTAAGCGACGGGAGTTCCTGGCTTCTGCACTTGACGAACTTGCTGCATGAAGCTCTTGTACCATTTCTCCATATCAGGAGACACGGATGGACCCACTTCTTTGAGAGCGTCTTGGAAGTCCTTCATTGTAACCTCTGATGTTGAGATGTCTCTGCGCAAAGCGTGCATTGCGGCCTCTCTGCAGATGTTCTCCAAGTCAGCACCTGAATAGTACTTCGATTGCAGTGCAACCTGATTCAAGTCCACATCCTTATTCAGAGGCATCCCTGTCGTGTAAAGTTTGAGGATTTGTAGTCGGCTCTTTTCATCTGGTTCAGGAACGTAAATCAGTCTATCAAATCTGCCCGGACGCAAGACCGCAGGGTCAATTAGATTCGGCCTATTTGTGGCTGCAACGACCACAATATCCTGCAGCGACAAAATGCCATCCATCTCAGTAAGCAACTGACTTATTACGCGCTCAGAGACGCCACTGTCGCCCCCTCCTGAACCACGCTGAGGCGTAAGCGAATCCAACTCGTCAAAGAAAACAACTGCTGGAGCAGCCATTCTGGCTTTGCGAAACACTTCACGAATGGCTTTTTCCGATTCGCCAACCCACTTGCTGAAAACCTCAGGTCCCTTGATGGAAATGAAATTGGCTTCGCTCTCAGTTGAAACTGCGCGTGCAAGAAGGGTTTTACCGCATCCAGGCGGACCGTACAGCAGAATTCCTTTTGGCGGCTTGATGCTCAGGCGTTTGAAGATTTCAGGCTGCTTAATAGGCCACTCAACCGACTCTCTAAGGTGCTGCTTGACAGACTCCAAGCCACCTATGTCGTCCCAGTGCACGGTGGCGACTTCGATGTATACCTCGCGCATGGCAGTCGGAGTGACCTCTTTGTAAGCGTTAACGAAGTCTTCCATCTTAACTTCCATGCGTTCGAGCACTTCGGGCGGGATACGTTCTTCTTCAAGGTTAATCTCAGGCAGGTATCTGCGCAGAGCCTTCATGGCAGTCTCCCTGCTCAAAGCCGATAAATCAGCGCCCGTGTAGCCATGAGTCATGTTGGCAAGTTTATCAACATCAACGTCTGATGCCAGCGGCATACCTCGGGTATGAATCTGAAGAACTTCGTGGCGACCTTTCCTGTCCGGGACGCCGATTTCAATTTCCCGGTCAAACCTGCCTGGCCTGCGAAGTGCTTGATCCAACGCTCCTGGCCTGTTTGTGGCGCCTATGACTATGACGTTTCCTCTGCCCGAAAGTCCGTCCATCAAGGCGAGGAGTTGGGCGACGACGCGTCGTTCCACTTCGCCCGTTACTTCTTCACGTTTGGGGGCTATGGCGTCAAGCTCGTCGATGAATATGATGCTGGGCGCATTCTGCTGGGCTTGCTGGAAAATCTCTCGGAGTCTTGCTTCGGATTCACCGTAGAACTTGCTCATTATTTCTGGGCCGTTGATCGAATAGAAGTTCGCTTCTGACTCGTTCGCGACTGCTCGAGCAAGCAGCGTTTTGCCACATCCAGGGGGACCATGAAGCAGCACACCTTTTGGTGGCTCAATGCCCAATCGCTGGAAAAGTTCAGGATGTCTGAGGGGCAGTTCGACCATTTCTCGTACGCGGAGGATTTCCTCGTGCAGTCCGCCGATGTCCTCATACGTTGTGCGCGGGAGACCTTTTGCTTCTGGCGCGGGTTCGTTGAGAATGGTGAGGCGGCTTTCAGTTGTGACTTTGACTATACCATGAGGGCGGGTCTTGCTTACGGTGAAGGGGATGGCGTGTCCTAGCATCATGACCAGCGTTGTGTCGCCTTCGACTAGGGTTCGTTCCATGAGACGGTTTTTTACAAAGTTGGTGAAGTCCTCGTCCACATTCAGTCGCATGTCCACAGGCGCAAGTGTGATGCTCAGTGCGGTCTTGACTTTTGCAGGTCGGACGACGACGTATTCGTTGATTGCAACCCCAGCGTTTTTACGTGTAAATCCGTCTATTCTTATAATGTCGCGGTTTTGGTCCTCGCTGTAGGCGGGCCATGCTATGGCGCTGGTGGTACGTTTGGCGACAATTTCAATTACGTCTCCTGCACTTATGCCCTAGTTTTTGCATGGTTCGTTGGTCTATGCGGGCGATTCCGCGTCCGACGTCGCGTTGTCTTGCGTCGCCTGCGCGCAGTTGGACTTCGTGGACTTCGCTCATGTGAGAATTCCTCTTTGTTGGTTGCTTCTTGAATGATGGTTTTGTTGGATATATAAATGTTTGAGCGTATTTGAAAAACGCGGAGGTCTTGAGGGAGCTATCGGCTGGTTCTGCGAACCATAATGGTTTGGACTTGGCTTATACCTTTGACGCCTGAGAGTTTAACTTCGAGTTCGTCAACAACGCCTTGTTGTTCTTCGGGGAACTTTATTTGAACAAGAAGCGCAACAAGTCCGAACGCGACTGGTTCTTCCCCGTAGCCTGTGATTTCGGCGAATTTTGGCATCTGGCTTTGGATTTCCGCTTTTAGCGGGTTGAAGTCGTTGACGATATCTTCCGGGAAAACCTTGTAGGTGACGATTACGCTTCCCATTGGCTTACTCCTCTTTCTATGGTCCTGTAAAGCCGCATTTTGGGCACTTGTAGGGTCTGCCGAATTTGCGGCATTTTCCGTCGCGTTTAATTTGGATTTCGCCGCAGTTTGGGCATGGGAACTTTGTGGCTTCGCTGCCTGGAGCAATCGGTTTTCCACAGCTTGTACACGTAACCAGTGACAATGAGCCTTGTTTTTCCATACTGTTCAACTCTGAATTCGCGTCTTCTAAAAAGCAAGACTCCTTTATATCTTCTGTGCTCGGGTTGGCGATTTTTGTAATTTGGGATGACCAAATGAGCTGGATTTCCCGTTTGCGCTTGATTTTATGGCTTGCGGTTTGCTCTGACAGGTGGTTTTCCTCATACCGCTTACTTATAATACTAAAGAATGCTAATGGTGTTCAAGTCTGTAGTTCTGTCGAACGGAAACTATGTAGTGAATATTGCGACACCTGACTTTATATTACTAGGAATCTCTTCTCTCAAACTGCCCGCACCGCCGTGTTGAAAGACTTGGATTCACATTTGGAGAAACGGAATGTTGATAGAAAACCTTCACAATCAACTTGTCTATCACGCCCGAAAAAGTTACGTTTGGGAGGCAACAAGCAAATGAAACGAAAGCTAAAAATCCAGTCGGTATTGGTTATGTTGTTGCTTGTCTTAACGGTCTCTCTGTTGAGAGGAGCTTTAGCCGAAAACTCCTATCAGATTCAGCTAACGGCGTCGGAAGGCGGAACCACAAGCCCGCAGCCTGCACTTTACTTGTTCCTCGAAACCGAAGGAATTTTGTTTTCTGCGCTTCCCCACCCAGGATACTGCTTCCAAACATGGATAGTTGATGGAGTTAACATGACAGGCAACGCCACGTTTTACTTGGTAGTATTATCAAACCATAATATACGGGCGGTGTTTGACCGAATACCTTACAATTTAACTATAAGCGCTGACTCGGGCGGAACCGTAACCTTGGTTCCTGGAGTACACCAGTACGCCTATGGCACTCAGGTCAGCATATCAGCCACGCCGAACACAGGCTTCAATTTCGCCAATTGGATACTCGACGGACAAAACGTAACAGGCAACACATTAACCTTGAGTATTACAAGCAACTACAACGTTAGAGCCGCCTTTAGCCCCATTGTTTGTGCCCTAACAATCGAGAACGGAGCAGGAGGTATCGTAAGCGGCTTCAATTCTAGCACGTATGAGTACGTTCACGGGACACAGATTAACCTAACAGCGACACCCTCGGCGGGTTACATATTTAGCCGGTGGCTGCTAGACGGGGCTAGCGTGACACAGAACCCGCTGTCGGTAACAATGAACCTGAACCATACGGCGCAGCCAGTCTTCCAGCAGCTACCGACTTCTACACCCACCCCAACGGCCCCCCCAGCGCCAACGCCCACACCCAACCTTACTCCAACAACAGCTCCCACAGCATCATCAACACAAATGTCTACAGCAACAACATCTCCCACGCCCAGCGTCACGATAATCCCAGAGAGTAGCGCAGAACCATCAGCCAAGCCGTACCAAACATCAACACCAACGCCAACCTCCATGCAACCTCAGCAAACTGGGACTCCCGCCGCACCTCAGTCTCCCTCTTCAACAGCCATAGCTCCCCTGGAACAACTATCCCCGGTAAGCTTGAACTGGGGTATAGCAGCCGCATGTACCGTCGCAGTCGCAAGTATAGTGTCCGTTGGGCTTATCGCGCGAAAAAGAAGACGACCCACCTTCACCGTCTTGCCCTAAGAAGAGCTAGACCGAAAGAAAACAGAGAAGCAAATTAAGCAAATGAGAAAAAGGCTGCAGATCCTTACTTCTTGACCGCTTTCTTTAGCGCATCGATTTTGTCTATGCGCTCCCATGGAAAGTCCACATCTTCTCTGCCAAAGTGCCCAAAACACGCGGTTTTGCGGTAAATGGGGTTAAGCAATTGAAGCTGATCAATTATTGCCTTAGGGCGCATATCAAAAACTCTCAAAACTGCTGCCATGAGTTCATCGTCGCTGCATTTGGCCGTGCCAAAACTGTTTACAAGCACACTAATGGGCTGGGCAACGCCGATGGCGTAGCTGATCTGAATCTCGCATTGTTCAGCTAGGTCGGCGGCAACGATGTTTTTGGCGATGTATCTTGCCATGTAGCAGCCGCTCCGGTCGACTTTGCTGGGGTCCTTGCCGCTGAAGCACCCGCCTCCGTGGCTACCTACGCCTCCGTAGGTGTCAACGATAATTTTTCTGCCTGTTAAGCCTGAGTCCGCAAGTGTGCCGCCTACGACGAAACGTCCAGTGCCGTTGATGATGTACTTGGTGTCAACGCGGAGCATGTCTTTGGGGATGACGTACTTGATGACTTTTTCGATGATTTCCTTCTTAAGCTCAGCATCGTCAACACGACCGTTATTCTGCGCTGCTATGACTACTGCTGTAACACACTGTGGCTTGCCGTTGAGATACTCGACGGTGACCTGTGACTTACAGTCTGGCCGCAGGCAAGGGATGATTTTTTCGTGTCTGCAGTCCGCCAGGCGCTTAACGAGCTTGTGTGCTAGCAGAATGGGCAGTGGCATAAGCGCCTTCGTCTCGTTCGTTGCGTAGCCGAAGACCATGCCCTGGTCACCTGCGCCTTGCTCGTGGCCCTCGCTTTCGGTAACGCCTATGGATATGTCTGGGCTCTGCTCCGTCAACGAAACCAAGATGCCGCAAGTTTCCCAGTCCAAGCCATCTTTGGCGTTGTCCAAGCCGATTTCTTTGAGCGTGCCCCGAACTATTTTGGGTATGTTAATGTAGGTTTTGGTGGTGATTTGCCCCGTGACCACGACGGTGCCCTGCATGACGAGGGTTTCCGCATCGACGCGCGCCTTCGGGTCCGAGTATATTATGGCGTCCAAGATGCTATCGGAGACTTGATCTGCAACTTTGTCTGGGTGCCCTTCCCCGACTGATTCAGAAGTGAATAGGTATTTGCCGTCTTTTTTCATAGCTTCATCCTTCAGCCTTTCGTATGATGAGAGCGGGTTTTCTTAAAAGCCTTTCTCCAAAGAAACAGAACTTGCTACTGCCCGAAAGCTTATGACCCAGAAAACACAGAATAAAAGAACGGTTTTGCACATGGATCCCACAATAGCCGCGCAAAACGCGCTCCAATGCGTTCTTGAAGCGAAACAGGGCGACCGCATCGTCATATTTTGCGATGACACTCAGGCTCAGATAGGCGAGGCGTTCGAGTCAGGAGCAACAAACCTCGGCTTAGACACCAGACTGGTCCTGCTGGAAACGAGTCCACAGGTTTTCCGAACAGAAATCCCAACGGCACTCACCAAACACCTCACCACCGAGCGTCCAAACATCTTCATCAACATCTTCCGCGGCATCCGTGAGGAGACGCCTTTCAGGATTAGGCTTATCCACGCGGAAAACGACGACCACAAAACCCGCTTGGGACATTGTCCAGGAGTCACCATGGATATGCTTACAGACGGCGCATTAGCTATGTCGGTTGAGGAGCACACGCAAATGCAGGCTTTCGCCAAAGCGCTCATGACAAAGCTTAAGGACGCCGTGACGATCCAAATCCAAACGCCCAAAGGGACGAAGCTGAGCTTCAGCGTCAAAGGCCGGCCATTCTTCACAGACACGATGGTGGATTGGGTACTGATGAAGTGGATGAACCTGCCCACAGGAGAAGTCATAGTCGCACCCGTCGAAGATTCGCTGGAAGGCAACCTCATCTGTGACGTGGCGGTTGGCGGCATAGGACCCATCCAGACCCCAGTCACCATAAGAGTGAAAAAAGGCAAAGTGGACGCCGTCACCTGCGAGAACGCCCAAGTCCTCAACCGCGTCCAAGACTCGCTTCACACCGATGCCATGGCAAAAGTAGTGGGCGAATTTGCGTTGGGCATTAACCCCAAAGCCCGCTTTGTAGAGGAGTTCCTTGAAACCGAAAAGATCCGAGGTACCGTGCACATTGCTTTTGGTGACAACACAGATTTTCCAGGCGGCAAAAATGACTCCGCAAACCACATGGACTTCATAATGAACAACCCTACTGTCAAAGCTGTCGCGGTTGACGGCTCAGTATTCACTGTGCTCGCAGAGGGGAAATTCCGAGAGGCGCAGTCTGAACTGAAAGCTTCGCCAGAGGAGAAGCTGCCCATAAGCGAAGTTTACAAAGTCGTCGATTACACAACTATTTTTAAGTCGGACCTGTGGTGGGAAGCCATCGTCATATTTGAAACCTACGGCAGACGCCAACTTGGGCTTTACTTGTGGCAGAAACGCAACGGCGTCTGGAAACGCAAAAACAAATTCGCTTTTCGCACGCTCGACGAATGGAACAAAATAAAAGCCGCCGCCGAGGCCCTCGTACCCAAACTAGCAAGCAAGTAGCTGTGGCAAATTATAATAGCCAGCCGTTTGAAAATAGAGGGCTGGAGAGGAAAATCGTGGTTACGAAGGGGGTCTTCAAGAAGTTTATCGAGAACCTTGCCAACGTAAAGGCTCCAGGACCATCAACCACGTTCTCCATGTTCCACATAGTCTGCGCCCTAGAGCTACTTTCGGAGAAGCCGATTGGACGCAACAAGCTCGCAGAACTGCTGGGTGTGGGCGAGGGTGCCATACGCACCGTCATACGCAGGCTCCAAGAAGCGGGGTTAATTACGACCTCTAAAGAAGGCTGCATCTTAACTGAGAAAGGCCGGAAAACCTGGAAGAAATTTGAGGAACTTTTCCCTGCCAGAGGAGAAGTCGAGAAGAATGACCTAGCGCACAACGAATACAACTACGCCTTCCTTGTCAAGAACATCGGGCACAAAGTCAAGTCAGGCATTGACCAGCGGGATGCAGCCATAATGGGCGGAGCCAGACGCGCCATCGTCATAGTCTCCAGAAACGGGAACCTGGTTATAGAGTCTGTAAGCAACAGCATAGAGAAAGACTTCCCATACGCCGCCAGCAAAATCCTCAAGAACATGAAGCCCGAAAACAACGACGTCATAATAGTCGCTGGAGCCGAGACCCCCTTGAAAGCGAAGCGGGGAGCCTTCGCCGCCGCTTGGGTCCTCATAGGTGATGAAGAAAGATACCCAAGCTAGGTTGTGTATTTTTCGCCCTGCATCAACAAACGCTCAAGAATCGTGTTCACAGCAATTAAGCCCTCGTTAGTTTTGGCGGAAACAGGCGTGAGGTGAAATTGCATGCCTAGTTGCCCAATGGCACGCATCATGCTTCGGCTGAAGACACGTTTGGTGTCTTCCAGTTTGGCTTCAATAGCATCTTCCAAAGCTCTTGGGTTGCCTGACCACTCCACAATCTGTGAAACGTCCTTCTTTGGCAATAGATCCGTCTTGCTCAGCAAGTGCAGTTGTGGCTGGAAGAATCTGTTGAATATCGCGGCGGAAAGGAACATGTTGCTGACGTAGTTGAACGGGTTCACACTGAAAACGGCGTCAAACAGGTAAACTAGCGCCTTAGACTCCTTCGTTAACTCGTTGACAATGTAGGGTCCACTAGCTCGGAAAGCAAATAGCTCCATCTGCCCAGGAGTGTCGACTATCACCAAGTCAGCATGTGCCTCGTCAATGTCCCGAGTCAGATTCTCCACTTCGTCCGCGATAAGGTCAGCAGCCATGATGGCGGCGCCATTGGGACCCAAGCCATACTTCTCCATAAGGTCAGTGGCATTAACGTAGTTACGGACATCCACGTCGGGAGAGTAAGGTAGCTTCAGCGTCCCAGGATCCAAGTTGACTGTTGCTACGTCTTGCTTGTTCATTTTGAGCCATTCGGCGAATGCTGCCGTAAAATAGCTTTTGCCTGAGCCTGCGGTTCCGATAATAAATACGACTGGCATATGTCTGCGGTCTCTCATGCTGTCACGGTGTGCTCTAGCAGGTAAGAACCTTTCTGTCAAACCCGCATCGGGGGAGGCAAAACTTTGACAAACAACTAAAAATACGGATAGTAAAAAAAAGAAGACTGGATATGTTTATTGCTTCTTAAAGTAATCAGGGTCTTCCTGCAGGATCTTTGGCACATAGTTGCAGGCTGGATCTGACTCAAACAGGTCTCCTGTATAGTATTCAGCGCGTGTTCGGCAGCCACCACAGATTTCCCGATACTCGCACACACCACACCTGCCCTTAATGTTGCTCTTATCCCGGAGCTTCAAGTGCAAGTCACTGTGCTGCAGTTCGTCCCAGACTTTAGTCAGTTTCTTGTCTTTGATGTTGCCCAGGCGGTAGCCTTCATGAAAGCCGCAGCTGCGGTAATCACCGTTCTCGGTTATGCTGACGTAGTTGCCGCCGATAGTACAGCGTCCGAGGTAACCGTTCTGGTACCAGTCCCAGAAGTCCACCGGGTTCTTCTGGCGCACGATTCTTGCGTAGAAAGGAGCATAAACGTTGACTTTGACTTTGCCCATCAACTTGCGTTGGATGTCGTAGATTTCGTTGAAGGCTTTCTCGTATTGGTCAGGCGATGGTGCCAAGTCGGGCATGTTGTTGCCAGCCCTGCCTACGGGCACGAGGTTGTGATAGACGACCATGCGAGCTTTGTATTCCTCAGCAAGTGCTGCTGGGTGAGCCATATGCTCAATGTTGTACTTGGTCATCGTGGTAACCAAGCAGTCTAAAAGCCCGACTTCAGACAGGTTCTTCATCGCATGGAGCGCTTTGTCGTAGCTGCCTTTGCGTCTAATAATCTCATTTGACTCTCTGTTTCCGTCGATACTGACGGCTGTGTGTACATTATATTTTGTTAGCTGGTCTAGACGTTTCTGGTCGAAGGCAAACCCGCTTGTTATTAGGCTAACTTCCATGCCATAAGTCTTTTCCGCGTACGAAATAACGTCAAAAATGTCGTCCCGAACCATTGGTTCGCCACCGCTGATTCCAAACCATGGGGCACCAAAATCAGCAATCTCGTCAACCATGTGATAGGCGGCTTTGGTGCTCAACTCGCTGTCCTTTGCGTATTCTTTGGTGTAACTGCAATACAGGCAATTGCCGACACAATTTCTAGTACATCGCCAGGTTACCATGAATAGCGGCGCTTTTGAGTTAGCCATCAAACTCACAGTTCTTGAATAGATAGAGCCTATCGATATAAAATTTCCTATAAAAAAGGAGGTATCTCAACCTGCTACTTTTAACCCGTATCCGTTCCTTTGGGAGAACATTTTGAGACAAAACTCCTTTTACCAACTCAAAAAACATCCGTCGATAATAATCCGTGGAGAAACTAGTTTGTTAAATTAATGTCCACCACAGAACCTCAAATGCAGCACAATTGCTATAGACCTTGCTATTTTTGGTGCACTATGAGAAAATCTTATAAACCTAACTCCATAGAGCTTCTGACATATTTCGAGAAAGGAGATTATGTGAGAATGTCAAAACCAAAAGAATACTCTTACATGACTAAAGACAAACTGATGATGTACACCTTCGTTGCTCTCCTGGTCGTCACAATAATCACAGCTGCCATGTGGTCACAGGTCACACCAATCAATCCAGCAACAATGGAGCCAATGATGAACTTGGGGCTCACTTTGGCACTCACTGCCATAATCGCAGTGGGTGTTGCAGTCGGCGTTGACGCTTTGCTCAACAAACTTACATCTGACAGCCAGCTGAACACTATGTCCTCCGCAGTCTTCGGCTTAATCGTCGCTCTTTCGTACTCACTAGGCGCTCCAGGTATGTCTCTAGCCACAGACCTCATCCCCGTTGGCCTCTTGACCGCGCCCTCGTGCTTCTTCTACGTTGCGTTCATATCACTCGTAGGCTTGGTCGTATTCAAGAAAGTTGTCGGTTTGTCAGGACGAAAAATCGTTAACCCTGCGGCCGCAGCAAAATTCGTCGTTCTGCTACCATTCTTATTCACTGCGTTCCTAGCAAAAGATCACTTTGCTTCCTACACTGAAGGCGGACTGAGCGTTCCTCAACTGGCAGGCCCAATCGGCAATACAGTCATCGGCACCAACGGTCTCGCGTCCTTCACCAGCTACCTCCAAAGCTGCTATGCGAACCCCGCAGCCACAACTTACCCCGATCTGAACCAACTCATGATCCTTGAGAAATTTCACGGTTGGCCAGGCGGCGCCTCAAGCCTCGCAGTCATCATAGTCGGCATCGCACTGTTTGTGATCGCACGTCGATACATAAAATGGAGAATCACCCTCGCCTACTTTGTCGCCATAGCCATAATGTCAGTCCTCATGTCAACTGTTTATGCAGACGGCGACTTCATGACCAGACTCCTCTTTGAACTCTTCATCGGCAGCAGCATATTCTTAGGATTCTTCATGGCAACCGACCCTGCGACAACGCCTCTGACGTATAAGGGACAAATAGTCTTCGGTATCGGCTTAGGCGTACTAACCGTGCTGATACAGACATACATGAACTTCTTCGGCGGCTCCCTACTTGCACTGCTCATCATGAACCTACTAGCGCCATCACTGGACAAAATTGGAAAACTCAAAGCAACAACCGAAACTAAAGAACCCAAACTGCCCAAGGCCAAACAATTCCCAACCGAAAAAGTCAAAGAATACCAGTGCATTAGATGCGGGGCTTGCATGACCGTTTGCTGCCACAAACTCAGTCCAATCCTCATAAAACAAGCATTCGACAAGCAAGACTTCGACACCCTCGTGAAGATACACGCTGATTACTGCACAGGCTGCGGCCATTGCACCTTTGTTTGCCCAGCAAGAATCGACCTACGCAAAAGCATCCTTATGGCAAAAGGCCAGCTGCGCGGACAGTAGCAACCTTTTTCCTTTTTCCTTTTTTTCGACCCTTGTCTTCTTGTCATCTCAAGTTTACCTTTTTGCATAGCAGAATTGACCAAGGGAAAAGTCAGCAGACTATTGACCAGTCTATTTATTGGAACATTTTGCAGTCATCAGGGTTGACACATCGAAGCATGGGTTAAATTTATAAACGCGCCCAAACCTAATAGAACAATCAAGAGGAGAAAAACATTGGAAACAGAGAAATTTAAACTTAAGGACATCGCCTATGGCCTAGTTATTCCAATACTGGTCGGAATACTAATCATTGCTTTCCCTGCGATTCTCCGCCCCGCTCTGGACAGTTGGTTCCCACCGCCAGACATGGCAACAGGAGCAGCTGGTTCAGACTATGCATTCATTACAGTCATATTCACCCACGGCTTTGCGCTAATAGTTATGTTTGCAATTCCAGTGGTTCTAGGCTTAATCTGGAATAAATGGGCAGGCGGAGCTGCAGGCTTCTTGCTTGGCACTCTATACTATCTTGGCTACTCAGGTTACTATATTGCTTCGAACGCTCAAAATTTCCTGCCCTTTGCAATTGCAGATCCGAGCCAGACCAAAATCTTGTTACCAAACCTTTACGCTGACCCCAGCTTTATCGGCAACTACATTGTGGGCGGTCTCTTAATAGGATACATTGCAGGTGCTCTAAACAACGGCTCCTACAACTTCAAACGCATGCTCGGCGCAGGCTTGACGGCAGCAATAGCAGTGGGCCTAATGCAGTTTATTCTCGACTATACAGTTTCATTCGGGGCTTGGATGACACAATCGGACGCGGGATTCGCTTTGTTCACAAAGCTGCTGCCAATGATTATTCTCGGCGTGATCGCACCAATCATCTCGAAAGTTATGACGTGGTACGGTCTCCAGCCCATTAGGCACTAAACACAATTTCCCTCTTTCCTTTTTTTAGTCCTCAAACATTTGCTGCGTTCAGAAGACTTCTTCTATCCACATCAATGCAAACCTCAACGCCGATAGGGGCTTTTGAAAAAAAGCATAAAAAGGGGTCTTACGCGGTGGATGGCTTAGGCGCGAATTCCCAAGCTATGTTGCCCTTCCAGAGTTCACCTCGCTTCGTAAGGCGGACCTCCTTGGCGTCGACGTCGATTAGGCCCTTTGCCTTGAGGTTCCTTATCTGTTTGGGGAAAACATCTTCAGGACGTTTGCCAAACTTCTCCATAAACTCCGCCTTACTTACTGCCAGTCGCAGGTACAGCCTGCTCATCTCGCGTCGCATCATGTCGTCGTTCGAACTTTCAGAGAGTCGTTGGATTGGCAATTTGCCTGACTTGACGATTTCCATGTACTCGTGTATGTCCTCGACGTTGCTGTAGCTGAACCGTTGCAGGTAACCCATAAAGCAGCCCGCACCCGTGGTCAGGATTCCGCCCCAGGGCCAACCATTGAGGCAGTTTTCGTGCATGTGCCATTCGACCCGGCTGAATCGGTCGTGACCCACCGCTTTGTACCCTGCATCGGTAAGAAGCTTGTAGGCGGCAACGTACATTTCTTTCTCGACTTCTGCGTCGCCCGGCAGAGGAACCACGCCCTTCCGAATCATCTTTTCCAAAGGCGTTCCGGGGTCCACGTGTAGCGAGTAACAATCAATTTCCACATCAAGCTCGATGGCTTTCTTGAGCGTAGCTATCCAGCTTTCTATCGTTTGAGTTGGGAAGTTGTACATGAGGTCCACGCAGACGCACAAGCCCAGCTTCCGTGCATGACGGATTGCTCTTTCCACATCCGCTGCCGAATCAGGGAGGCACATAAGCTTGCGGAGCCTGTCGTCGAAGGTTTGGGCGCCCATGTCCATCTGGTAGACTCCGTACGCAGCGAGCTTGTCGATTTTTTTGAGCGCCAAGGTCTTGGAGGAGCCTGTGACTTTAATGAAGTACTCTTTGTTCGTGTTGAAGCTGGCTTTGCAGTAGTCGATGAGGTCAATCATCTGTTCGGCGGAGAGAACGCTTGGAGTTCCGCCGCCCAAGACGATTTCGTCGAAAACACTCGTTTTCACGTACTTAGTTTTCGCGTATATCGCCAACTCTTTTTTCAGCAGCTCCAAATATGGCTCGATTTGCACCTTGCTTGTAGCGGTCGTTGGGAAGTAACAGAATGCGCATCGGCTATCGCAGACTGAAATCCACGGCTGAAGCTCCATGAGTCTGCCCGAGGTGTTTTCTGTGTTGAGGAACTCCATAAATGACTTGTAGGTTTCGGGTTCGATGTTTGGGTAATCTCGGTAGGTATAAGGTGGCCAGTTGGCTCGTTCCTCATAAGCCGCGGGTTTACTCTGGACAGGTGGAAACGAATTTTTCATTCTTGAAGCCTCAAACGTCAGCTTGAAAAGCGTGCGATACCAAATAAAGTTTCCGTTAAAAATCAAAAACGTCAAAAAATAGGACTTACGGGCTACTTTTTCTTTTTGCGCAGCGTCGCGGGCATATATGCACAAGCTGGATCTTCCGCGTACATGTCGCCGCTGTAGGCGTACGCCCTATTTCGGCATCCGCCGCAGATTTCCCTGTACTCACAGACTTTGCATTTGCCTTTGAGTACGGTACGGTTTTGGAAGCTGGTGTAGAAAGGCGACTGTTTGATTTCTTCCCAGGCAGTCTGAAGTGTTTTGTTACGTATGTTGCCTAGCCGCATCGGTTCTGACGGCGTTAGGTCGGTGTAGAAGCAGGGAATTAGGTCTCCGTTTTCAGTTACGCTCACGTATCCGCCAAACGCGAAGTATGTGCATTTGCCGTGGAACTTGTGTTCATACCATTCTTCGAAGTTGGGTATGTTGCGCATTTTGACAACTCGGGCGTAATGGGGGCAGTGGACGTGAATTTCAAATTTGCCCTCGTATTTCACGGTTAGGTCCCAGATGTGATTTAGCGCCCACTCGTACTGATCGGGCGTCGGCGTGAGCTCTAAGGTTTCCTTTGCTCTGCCGCTCGGGACAAGGTGGTTGTACCATACGAAATTCGCCTTGTACTTCTCTGCGAGCTCGCAGACGTGATCCAAATGTTGGTAGTTTATGGTGGTTATGGCGCATGCCAAACCGTTGAGGATTTTGCCCTTGCTCAGCTTCTCGATGGCTGCAAGAGCCTTGCGGTAGCTGCCTTTGCCGCGGAGTTGGTCGTTAATTTCTTCGGGTCCGTCGATGCTCACGGAGGTCCAGACTTGATTCTTGACGAGGCTATCGTATATGGAGCCATCGACGAATACGCCGTTTGTAAGTAGACAGACATTTAGGCCTTTGCCTTTGGCGTAGTTGACAATTTCGAAAATGTCTGGCCGGGTCAGAGGTTCACCACCTTTGATTCCAAACCAGCGTACGCCGAATTTGGCGACTTCGTCCACGAGATGAAAAGCTTCTTTTGTATTGAGCTCGTGTGTGGATTTTGCGCCTGTGGCGTCTACGTTGCAGTATTTGCATCGGGCGTTGCATGCGCCAGTCGCTCGCCAAGAGGTCATCAGCAATGGTCCTTTGTTAGCCATAAACAAGAATTCTCCTGTTTGTGCCCTGAATTTGATGGATAAAGCTTGCAGACAGAAACCTAAAAAGGTTATGTGAATAATTTTGGGTTTCGGAGATGGACGCGGTCGGCTGATTTCGCAGGTTTCAGGCCGTTTTCTATAGGAAATAATAGGTACTTTGAAAAGACAAATCGCCAACTTTTCGCCACAATTTGTCCCAGGTTAATTTTCTACAATAGGGGTCTGCGTTACGGGATAATTGGAATCAGTAAGTTAAAAGCTGCTTCAAACGCACGGTCTTGATTTCAGAGTTTGTCAACTGTGGTTGAATTGAAGTTCTTTGGCTCTTGCGCAAAAACATTTTGGCAATTCCTAGCCACTTTCAAAGACTCGTCAGAATCCAAAAGGGGCAAAAGTCAGTCAGACGGGTAAAGGCTAATTGGCTTGGATTTTTGGGAAAAGGTTTATAGTGAAACCTCGCCCTATTCAACATGCAGCGAGGGGAAAAAACCACAGTTGTGCCCTGCGCAGGCAGGTTCTTTAGAGGCTCAGGCATGAAAACGCAGAAAATCGTCTCCGCCATATTCATAGCAGCTTTACTCGTGGTCATAACGGACGCGGCATTGTTCGCGAATATTGGGCGGACCTTCGCAGATAGCTCAAACGCGTCGCCAACCGTCACACTCCTCTACGAGTGGCCACAATTCACAGGCGACAGCGCCTTCTCACATTACTCCATGGGACCCGCCCCAGAAGCCCCCGATGTCCTTTGGAAAACCAACGTAACAGGCATACAGCCCTACATCTCAGCTTTCAATAACAAGATTTACGTCTCTACCAAAACCACTGTCTATGCCCTGGATCAATCCATGGGTGCAGTTATTTGGCATACTCAAATTCCATCACCCGGACTGTGGCCAGCAGTGTATAAAATCGATGGCACTCACATGGTCATCGGAAGCAGTTGCCTTGACCCCGACACAGGACAAATCCTGTGGACCAGCCCCGACTTCACCGCAAGCAACGCACCCCTGTTCAACTACAATGTTTACAGCCCCGAAGAAAGAATGTTCTATGTTAAAGCTAACTCCTACGTACAAGCATGGAACTTCTCGGCCCCGTCGAAGCTGCCCACTCTGGTCTGGTCAACATATGTTTCCGGAGGCGGAATGGATGGCTCAGGAATCCAATATGGTGATGGAAAAGTTTTCCCAGGTTCGTTTGAAAGCCACCAAGTCGCACTGGACGCAAAAAACGGCTCCGTTATCTGGGACACAAACACCAAAGCGGCTATGATTTTCTCTGGTGCCTACTACAACGGCAAGTTCTTCCGTGGCGGAGCGCACGATAACACTTTTTACGCTTTTGACGGGCAAACTGGGAAAGTAGTCTGGACGTACCCCGCTCGCACTGAAGACGGCTACTTCTGCACTGGCGTCGCCGCCGCCTACGGCATGGTCTATGGCCTTAACAGAGACGGAAATCTGTACGCGTTTGACTCAGACACAGGTGCCCTGGTCTGGAAGTACACTGGTCCCGGGCCTCTCATGTTTCCAGGCAACCCAGCCGTTGCAGATGGCAAGGTCTACGCCACAACCGGTCAGGCGCAGAACTACGGAGGGATAAACAGCACCTCTGAATTCGCCTGCCTTGACGCCTACACGGGACAGGTCATCTGGAAATTACCCATCGAAGCGTTCGCGCCCCGAGAATCCGTTGCTATCGCGTACGGAAACCTGTACATGATTCCAGGCGACGTCACAAAGGCGGTGGACACAATTTCAGGAGCCGAGTACTCCACAGCAAACCAGGTTTGGGCCATAGGCACTACAGCATGGCCAATGTTCCGCCATGATCCAGAGCACTCTGCCGTTGGCCAGTCAGGTCCATCGAACTTAACGCTGAGATGGAACTTCTACACAAACGGCGCCGTTGTTTCTTCACCAAGCATCGCAGGAGGCATAGCTTATTTTGGCTCACAAGACAAGAACATTTACGCAGTTGACTCGCGTGATGGTAGCCTAAAATGGAAATTCACAACGCTTAACCGTGTGCTGTCTTCGCCAGCGGTTGCGGGAGGCAAAGTATACACTGGAGCAGACGATGGCTACGTCTATGCCCTAAACGCTCTAAACGGTAGTCTAATATGGAAGACGGCTGCGGGCGGAAACGTTATAGGCAACTTCAACGCTGCAGTGCAGCTGCGCTCATCGCCTACGGTTGCAGGCGGCTATGTCTACGTTGGAGCTCTAGACAACAACACGTACTGTTTAGACGCCAACGACGGCTCCGTCGTCTGGAAATACGAAACACGAGGTTACATAACCGCGACTCCAGCAGTTGCAGAAGGCGCAGTCTACGTTATCTCGCAGGAGCCAGGCGTGGGTGCCCTGTACAAGCTAGAGCGCTAGCAACGGGAACTTTGTTTGGAAGCATGTTCTGCCCTACCAATCAAAGTTGGGTGGCGGCACCGACATGCACGCGTCGCCGACAATTGCGAACGGTGTGGTTTTCGCAGCCTCCGACGCATCAGCGTATTACGCGATAAATGCAACCTCGGGAGGCACCCTGTGGACCTACAGGAACCCCGAGGCCGGCGAATTCATCGTTTGTTCACCCATATACGTAGACGGCAGTCTGTTTATAGTGGACAAGTTCTCCATAGTCTCACTTAACGCGGAGAATGGCAGCGTCATCTGGAGCAGCTTCACAGGTGATGAACTATACGTTTCACCAACATACGCAGACAACAAATTGTACGTCGTGACTGATGAACGCAACATCTGGGTTCTCAACGCCACGGACGGCGTTAAGATGGGGCTCTTCACGATGAACTCCAACAGCTGGTCCTCCCCCAGCATCTACGAAGGCAGAATCTATGTTGGTAGCAACGACTGGAACGTCTACTGCCTATCCGAGTATCCCGCATTGACCAGCATCATAACAGTTGCCGTCGCCAAAACCGACGTTAACACGGCCGAGCTTGTAACGGGTTGGGGACAACTTACACCTGCTATGCCCAACGCCACCGTAACAGTTGTGCTCGTCAAGCCCGATGGCTCATGGATTACAATGCGCGTTGCAACGACGACCAAAGGCGCCTTCGCGTTCACGTTTACGCCTGAAGCTGCAGGCAACTGGACCGTCTCAGCAGAGTGGATCTCTGACAAAAGCTTCTACAGATCCTCCACAAGCGATATGGTTACGTTGCAGGTGAACGTCCCTCCTACGCCCACGCCTACTGAGACACCGACACCGACGCCTGAGCCTACGCCCACACCAACGCCTGTCCCCACACCAACGCCTTGGAATGAGTTGACGTTTGCGGGGATACCTATGCTCTACATTTACCTCGCAGTCATTGTCATCCTGGTAGCCGTTATAGTGGTTACAGGCTACTTCTACATGAAAAACATTAAACCCAGGGAATCACCGACCTAGCCACGCCGCCGATTGGACAAGAGTTTTATATTGCGTACAAGGAGACTTGAAAAGGAAGTGCCCTTCCATGAATAAACTTAGCCTCGCCGTCTTCAACACACAACCGCCGCACCTGTATTTTGGAGGTGTAGAACGCCGGATTCTGGAAACTGGCAAATGTCTGAGCAGGGAATTGGATTTTAGTGTCTACAGCGGCACAAAAGCGGGATTCCGCGAACCCGCATCAGTGGATGGGGTGAAGATATTTCCCTGCCAAAGCACGGACCGCATTTTTCCGCTAGACAATTGCACCTTCAACCGAACACTATCAAAAATGACGGAAAACATCAAGGCAGACGTTTACGAGGCGCACACAGCAAGCGGCTATGGCTTTCAACGGACTCTAAGGAAACGGGGCTTGCAGACACCTATTATCCAGACGATCCACGGTGTATTGGCGGATGAAGCTGAGAAACAGAGGCAGCAAGGTGCTATGTCCATGCGAGACAGGATATCCAACTACTTCATGAAGCGCCTTGCCCAAGTAGAAGCTGAAGCAGCATGGAATGCTACCTTGGTCGTCACGATAAGCAAGTATTCCCAGAAAAAGATCCAAGATTTATACCACATTGAGCCAAGGAAAATTAGGATTGCGCCCAACGGCGTGGATCCCGAAAGATTCAAGCCAAGGGAAGACTGTGAAAAGGTCAGGAGACCTTTCGACGCGGGAGGCAAGCAGATTGTGCTGTTCGTAGGCAGACTCATTCCGCGAAAAGGCTTAGGTTACCTTGTCCAAGCCGCAAAACGCATCGTTAAGGAACGCAGCGAAACCCTGTTCGCTATTGCAGGCGACGGACCTCTCAAAAAACAACTGATTTCAGATGTGGCGCTGGCAAGTCTTAACCGCAACTTCGCCTTTTTGGGTGACGTCTCGGAAGCTAATTTACCTGCAATCTACGCTTGTTCGAACGTTTTTGCGTTTCCATCGATTCAAGAAGGGCAAGGCATTGCGCTACTGGAGGCGCAGGCATCCGGCGTGCCAGTTGTCGCCTTCAGCATTAGCGGAGTGGCCGAAACCGTCATGCATGGGGAAACGGGTTTGCTACTGGAGCCAGATAGCAATGCTTTAGCGGAGGGAATTTTGAGACTTCTGGCGGACTCCACACTGAGGCAGAAAATGGGTGTGAAAGCGCGTCAGTTCGTTCTGGAACGCCACACGTGGGACACTTGTGCCCAGAAAATGCTGAGTGTATACCGTGAAGCACTCGACATATGCAGGTTTCCACATTGACATGATTTTGGTCATGGAACCATGCCAATGTAATACCAGATGGTTTTTAAGCAGTTCAACCTCAAAGTTCCATCATAACGCACTACACGGGTGAAAACTGAAACGTCCGCTGACCTCGCATTAATCGATGGTAAAATCCACACAATGGACAGCGCTCTGCATTGCGCTGAAGCCGTCGCCGTTCGAGAAAACCGAATCATTAAGGTCGGCACAACCGAAGAAGTAAGCTACCACATCGGCAAAAACACCCAAATTGTCTATCTAGAGGGTAGAACCGTCGTTCCAGGCTTCATTGACACACACATTCATGTGGCGGATTTTGGTAGATTCCTGATGTGGATGGACCTCACGCCCGCAGGCTCGATTAGCAAAATCCAGGTGATGCTGGGCGAACGCCTCGACAAGGTCGCCAAAGGCAGGTGGGTCGTTGGCAGAGGATGGGACGAGAAGCACTTCACGGAGAAACGCCTACCCACACGGCTCGACCTGGACGTTATTTCCCCTGATAACCCAGTCATTTTTTACCATCAAAGCGGACAAGTAGCTCTCATAAACAGCAAGGCGCTGCAGCTTGCGGGAGTCACAAGAGAGACGGCTTCTCCCCCGGGTGGAATAATCGATGCAGATGCAGAAACGGGCGAACTCACAGGGATTCTGCGCGAAGCAGCTACAGACCTGGTATGGAAGCTCGTTCCAGAATCAGGCTTAGATGAGCTTGTGGAAGCTGCAGCGTTGGCTTGTGAGAAAATAGTGCAGGCGGGCATAACAAGCATTCACTGGCTGGCAGAAACTGCGATGGATGTGACTATCCTTAAGAAGCTGAAAGATTCAGGCAAACTCCCACTCAATGTTTACATGTTTATTCCAGTTGGCCTTCTGGGCGACGCGGGCTTACTCGAAGAACTGCAGGAAGGCACAGCAAGAATCGGCGGCGTCGAAGTCGCAGCAGACGGATATTTGGCGTCGCGGAACGCTGCCCTGTTCAAGCCCTACCGGGGGGACTCGCAGAACCGCGGCAAATTGCTCCTGCCCCAAAAAGAGCTGAACGACCAAACCAAAGGCATAGCTGATAAGGGTTTTCAAGTTATGGTGCACGCAATGGGTGACAAAGCCGTCGACGCGGCACTAGCTGCCATTGAAGCCTTGGGGGACAAGGGGAGGCACCGCATCGATCCCGCAGCCTTACTCAACGAGGAATTAATCCAGCGGCTCAAAAAGCAGCGGATGATTGTTGCGGTTCAGCCTTTGGTTGCGGCTTCTGAGTTCTCGGTCTACGACGCGGAGGAGCATTTAGGCGAGGATAGGGCACGTTGGCTTTACCCCCTCAAGACGCTTTTTGCTCAGGGTGTACGTGTGTGCGGGGGAAGCGACTGCCCAATGGAACGACTGAGCCCGTTGTTAGGTGTGCAATTTGCAGTTACTCGGCGGTTTTTCCCGGAGGAGCAGCTGTCTGTTGATGAGGCGCTGCAGATGTATACCGTGAATGCGGCGTATGCTTCGTTCGAAGAAAAAGACAAAGGCACCATCGAAGAAGGCAAACTCGCCGACCTTACCGTACTCTCTAAAAACCTGCATGATGCACCGGCAAGCGAAATCGAAGATATTCAAATAGAAATGACTATTATCAATGGGAAAGTGGCCTACTCAAGCACAGACTAAGTCTTTGTGACAACTTGTAGAAACCTTCAATCTAATAGGATTGCCAACCGAAGATTACCCTCGGTTTCCCGAGCCTCGAAGTCGAGCAAACTGCTTCCTCGCAGTCCGCAGTTCGTCTACGGTGTTGATGTTCACCGCCACTTCTGCCTTATCTAAGACGTAGACTTCTTGCGGCAATTCGCCAACATCAATAAGTTTGCCCTCAATCATGTTTATGCCCGCAGGAACCACGCTCTGTCCACAGTGCTCAAACGCGTAGTCGAGTCCCATGCCGAGCCCCCGTTTGGTCTCCACTGGAACAGCAACAGCCAACGAAGGTTTTCCGCATGCGGCAAAACGGTCTAGTACTTCGTCGATGATTTCGGCTGTAATCAAGGGCATGTCTGCGGCTATGACTAGCACCGTCCCCAAATCAAGCGTCTTCACAGTGTAAGCCAAATCAGCGACGTAATCTTCTCCAAGAGTGTGTAGAATGCAAACAGAATGAGCTTCAAGGTAAGATGCGGTTTTCGGAGTTAAATTGCTGACTGCAACCACCAGGGAACTCACCCGCTTTGCTTCTTTCAGCGCTGCCAAAACATGCTCGACAACAGGCTTTCCGCCGACTTCCAAGAGCGGTTTCTCCACTGGCAGAGTCATCCGTTTGCCCTTGCCGCCAGCCATGACGATTGCGGTTACTTTCATCTGAGCATCGCCAACAAGACAACGACACAGACCATGCGGGTAACCTCATTTGTTGCCCCCAAAACATCCCCCGTGACGCCCCCAAAATGTCTGTGTGAGATAGCCACCATCACCATACCAGAGAGGACAGCTGCCACGACTGTTATGAAGCCTGCAAGCCACAGAAGCGGCACCGCAACCGCGAACGACAATACCAGAGCAGCTATTAGCCGCGCATCACCGAACTTGCTGTGCATCGCGCACATAAACGTTGAGTTCATGCCTTCATGCACTGGCCTGCCAGCCCAAGTTCCCACAATCATCGACAATTTTGCTGACATCTCAACAACAACCAGTGCTGGAAGAATTACAGGAACTCCTAGGCTGCCAATGAAAAAAGTCCAGTCAAACGAGACAAACGCCACAGCCGTAACCACGTAAGTCATGATTCCCAACCCCAACGCACCCGCGCCAGTCAACTGGTCATGCATAATTTCGATTTTCCGTTCGGCTGTGCCATGGTACATTAAAGCGTCGCCAAAATCCAAAAGCCCATCCGTATGATGCAACCCCGTGAGTAGCAACAGAACGCCCAATGCCAAGGCGCCTACGACTGCGAAAGGAAGAAAGAAACTTAATGACCAGCTGAACATACCTGCGAGAAAGCCCAAAACAGCGCCAACAAGCGGGAAAAGCCACATCAGTTTGGCAGAGTCGGTTAGGCAGTCCATATCCATGCGCAGCGGCAAGATGGTGAGGAAAGCGAAGAGGTTCTTAAGTTTCTTCCACATGAGACACCACTCGTCCAAGGCTATTTTTGGATTTAACCTCAAACTTCACAATGTCCAGGCGACTATACCCGTTCTCAGAGAATTTGTTGGTTTCCAGAATGTGAATGCTGTCCTTGAAGATGGGACCGTCTGTGACTATTGTATGATACTCGCCACCTTCCCCGCAAGGATCGACATTGGGAACTCGGGGTATGTCAACGAGGAATTTTTCGTCTAATTGTCTGCCCAGCCACTCTTCGCTCAGCATAGACAGCTTCGTGCGAACAATCGTTGACTTGAAACCTGCCGCAACGTAGTCCTTCAATATCTGCTTCGTGTCGCTCTGCCACAAAGGTCGAACTGGAACAAAGCCAATTTCTTTGCAAACACGTTCGAGCCAGCGTTCCTCGTGCCCCGCAACCTCGTAAATGTCGCCCGTAACCAAGCCCAAGACGCCAATAGCTTTGAATCGAAGCAGTGCCTCCTTGAACTGTTTCTCGTATGTCTCGGGGGTAGTCACGCATTTTGCTAACGGCAGCCCAATTGCTTTGGCTTGTGCGTCCAAGAGGTCTGCTCGAATCCCGTGGAAATTCGAAAGCTTTTCGCTCTCCATGAACGTAACCAAACTCACAACATTCAAGCCCGCTTTCATTGCTTTATAGTAGGCAAAACAGCTGTCTTTTCCTCCACTCCAAGATGCTACAACATTCATTTTGACTACCTCATTTTTAACGGTACGTTTTGGGTATCATCATATGACTTTGTCGGTCTGCCTCTGAGGTTTCAGGTGGTGCTCAGTGGGCTTGCCGTTAACCGCTTTCAGTTTGTCCTCAGAGACGTTCAACATATGTAGCAGCTCGGTCTGGGTCTTAACAAAAGTCGCGCCCATACCCTTCAGCGCCAGATAAAGGCTTTTGGCTTTGCCAGCTGTGAAATCGCGGTCTTCGACAGGAACCTCATCGATTATGAATGTGGCAATTCGTTGCTCCAAAGCAGTTTTCACGGCTTCCAAGTTGCGGACATTACCGATTCCAAAAGGAATCGAAGTCAAAACTACAGCGTTCGACCTGCAAATCATATCCAAGTTCTGTTTGTAAACCTCGTTCGTAATTGGCGACAGGGGGGCTTCCTCTACGACCTCAATGCCCAGTAGATGCGCCGTTTCGTGGTCCGTGTCCAGCGAGTTAAGGACTCCTGCGGTGACGGTGTAACCTTCGTCTGTGAGTATCTTCATGAGGGTGCTGCCTGTGCCTGCACCGCAGATCAGGTGCACCGACAGGTTTCGCTGCTTTTGCTCCTTGGGCTTGGAAATCGGAATCACGTAAGTCAAATCCGTAACGGGGTGCCTGTTAACGATGGCGTCGATGCCGAACACTCTTTTAATGCTCTCGCTTGTCAAGGTTTCCGAGGGTTTCCCAACTGCGAAAACCTTGCCCTTCTTAAGCAGGATTATCCGGTCGCAGTACCGCGCTGCCAAGTTGAAGTCGTGAAACACGCCTACAATGAGCAGTTTCTTCTCGAGGCACAGATGCTTAAGCAAATCCATAATCTCCAGTTGATTGCTGATGTCCAAATGCGATGTTGGTTCGTCGAGGAGCAGAATCTTGGGCTCCTGCGTTAGTGCACGGGCGATTATGACTCTTTGCCGTTCTCCACCGCTCAGCTCCGTTACTGGACGATCAGCAAACTGCCAGGTCCCCGTGTATTCCATTGCTCTTCGAGCGATTGCAAAGTCCTTTTCGGTTTCTCCCTGTAACCTCGAGAGATGCGGGGAACGCCCCATAAGAACAATCTGCAAAGCAGTGAAGCTGAAGGATATGACGCTGTCCTGCGGAACCACAGCCATTTTACGTGCCAACTCGCTCGCCTTCATCTTATAAACCTCTGCGTCATCAATCAAAATCGTGCCTCGCTTTGGTTCAAGCACCTTGCTGAGGCTTCTGAGCAGCGTCGTTTTGCCCGAGCCGTTGGGACCCAAAATGCCCAAAAAAGTGCCGGTCTGAACCGTGAAGGCCACGTTCTCTAGCACTCTGACCGAGTCGTAGAAACAGTCAATCCCGTTAATTTTCAAATCGACCATGTTTTTTCATCCTCAGATTGCATCTATCCGTTTCTTCTTCCGCAGCAAGAACAAGAAGAAAATTACACCTGACGAGGCAGTTATAACCCCAACTGGAACCTCTTGTGGAGATTGCGGAGAAGTCAGGAACCTCGTCAATCCGTCGCAGAGAACCAAAAATGATGCACCCAGAAATATCGACGCTGGAAGTAGGACTCTATGGTCGGGACCCACGAGGAGCCGTGCCAAATGCGGCACCATCAGACCTATGAAGCCGATTAAGCCGCTTATGGAAACAGCGGCGCCAGCCAAAAGGGCTCCCAGAAGAATCAGAATGAGCTTTGTCCGCTCCAGATTCACGCCTAAATGCTGCGCTTGGTCCTCGCCCAACGTCATCAGGTTCAAATCACGTGAGTAGAAGAAGGCGGCGACCGTGCCTAGAATAACGAAAGGTAACATGTTCAGAACCCCCGCCCATGTTGTCCTGGTGGAGCTTAAACTGCCGATAAGCCAGAAAGTCAGAGGCCCCAATTTATCTCCTGCGATGGTCTGCAGATACGTCACGATTGCGAGCTCAAAAATGCCGACGGCAATTCCCGTGAGAAGCAACGTCGTGATGGGCACACGTTTTCCTATACGGGCAACAAAGTAAACGACGAGCACGGATAGCATGCAGCCGACAAACGCAAACACGGGAATCGTATTCACTCCGAAAACCGAGAAGCCCAAGCCTAAGACAATTGCCAAAGCTGCTCCAAGAGAAGCCCCAGACGATGCACTCGTGGTGTAGGGATCAGCCATTGGGTTGCGGAACAAACCCTGGAATATAGCACCTGAAGTTGCCAGTGCTGCGCCGACGAGGGCACCGCTGATGATTCTGGGGAATCGGACCAGCATAATAATAGATTCTTTCGAAGCTTGAAATGCTGTTAACTGGACCGAATCGCCCAAGAAGGGGATGTGCTTGGAAAGTATCTGCAGAATATCAGGGAAGGGTATTTGGGAAAATCCCATGTTAAGCGAAACAAAAATGGTCACTACGAAAAGCACCACTAAGAGAACAAAGTACGTCTTCCACTTGGAAGCTCGTTTTGAACCCGTCGGCTTTTCGTTTGTTTCCAAGACTCATTCTCCTGTTTAGGCAAAGAAGATGGTGGAGACGTTTCTATTTTGCGTCGGTGTATGCGCCGAAGATTTCAGGGTGAAGGATTTTCGCCATAATCTCCAGCGAGTCTACTTGTCGCGGTCCAGGCTCGTCGATGATATCTCCGCTGACCGTGAACATCTTACCGTTCTTCACTGCATTTATGCTGCTCCAGCCATCTCTAGCTGATACGGTGCTGTAGTCTCCCCAGAAGCTGTCCACACCCATCTGTGTGGGGAAAACTATCACATCGGGGTTTTGCGATATTATAGCTTCTCCACTTACAACGGGATACGCGTCGGTTGCGTTTTCAAAAATGTTCTGTCCGCCCGCTAACTTTATGACGTCGTTGACGAAGGTCCCGTTGCCGCAGCTCATGTATGGGTCGCTCCAAATTTCATGGTAAACCTTAGGTCGGGTTGTCGCGTTCGCTACGCCGTTGACAACTGCGACGATTCGCTGCCTGAGTCCTGCCACCGCAGCTTGTGCTTCAGCATCGTGCCCAGTTGCTTTGCCTACTGTAAGCATGTTGTTGAGGACGCCATCTAAGTTAGTCGGGTTGAGTACAAGCACGTTGTAGCCGAGACCACGCAGCTGACCTGCTGCGTCTATGCTGCCTAAGCTCGCTACGACTAGGTCAGGGTTCAAGGTCACGATAGGCTCGATTGCAGGTTGATAGTAGTTGCCTATGCTGGACATGTTGCCTGCTTCAATCCAAGCTGTGAAGTTGTAGGGATAGTGGTCGTAGTCGGTTACGCCAACGACGTTGCTTCCCGCTCCGACATGGAAGAGGACCTGTGTGTTAGCTGGAGACAAAGACACGATTCTTTGCGGATAAGCTGTCAAGTTGAGAACGTAGCCTGTGTCGTCAGGTATTGAAATTGGGAAAGGCGAAGGCGTCTGAGTTGGGCTCGGATTCGGGGAAGCTGTTGGCGTAGCGGTTAGGGACGGGCTTGGGCTGGGTGTTGGAGCGGATTGTCCTTGGTAGTACAGGAAGATACCTGAAGCCACGATGATTACCGCGATTATGGCTATTACAGCCATTGTTAGTTTTTTCAAGTTCTGATTCCCTCATTTTGAGTTAGATGGATTATCCATCCTACATTCCAATATAAAACTTTCCTAAGAAATCAAATGAGCAACGTCCAATGCTCACCCAGAAAGACCATCGATCGTAAATGTGGGTAGCGCGCAACATTTATGAAAAGGCTCGCGTATGAAAAGCACGATAATTATGTGCCCAGAATATGTTCCGCCACTGCTCATTTACCTCGAAGATCGAGGCATCACAATGAAAGACCTAATGGAAACAGCTCTGGAATTCTACGTTCCCCACCCAGGAATCGAAACCAAAGCCAAAGCCGAAGCACTGCTCAAACAAGAACTCTGCGACGCGTTAGAAGATGTCAACGTCTCGACACTGGTCGTCGCAGCTTTCCGAGTTCAAGAAGACGCAGAAGCCGGAAAAATCCCGGGTCTATCGAGAGAACGTTTCCAGGGACGACCAGGACTTGTGGCAGACGAACTTCTTGGCCTCGTCATCGCAGACTACATAGCGGGAGCCAGAGGAATATTCGAGTTCACCCGATTCGACCAAGCAAAACCTGGAATCCTCAAGAAGCTTGGAGCCATAAGCAACGACGCCGTCGGGGGCTTGGTCGCAGGCGCATCATCAAACATGTACACTCAGGCGCTCCGAAAAGCCAACACACAATAATTCACATTGGTCAGTTTTTTGTTCGTGCATCCATTTTTCTAAATGCTGAAAAGACGCCGTGGCAGTCGCAGGCGGTACCAACTATGAAGCGGTCTTTGGTTCTTGCCCAAGCAAAAAACTCTGCGAGTTCCGAGCCTTTAAGTGAGCCCATGCCGGGGGCCATGGAGTGGCTGATGAGGACAAACGCTTCTGGGCTGGCGTACCGCATAAGTTTAATCATAGTGCAGGGCTTAGTGATACGGCTGGTTGGGCAGGTTTCAGGCATGCTGCAGTGTTCGAGGCATTCATCGTCTCTATTGTAGCTGACTACGATTCTGCCGTTCCGAGAATAAAGCACCACCGCTTGAGGGAGTCTGGTGAGTATGCTGTCTTTAGCTTCGCGCCAAGGGGTAAGCTTGAATTTTATCTCAGCCATTTCAGCCGCTATGTGAGTAGGCGCCGTCGGAAAAATGAATTCAGGAGCATGTCGTTGTATCAGAGCCAAGGCTTTGGAAAGGTCACCGTGAACAAAATACTCGCCTTCGGGGACAGATTTTGCTGGGAACGTCTTGAGGTGGAAGCGTTCAACGGCGAGGCACTTAGGGTCAATGTCAACAACTACAAAGCCACGTTTACTCTGCCTTAAATATTCGACGGCATAGCACCCATATTTTCCGCCTCCGATGATTATGTCCAATGCTTTCCCTTCAGCAGATGGATAGTTCATCCAGCCCGCGACATAGTTAAAGCTTACCGTAAAAGCCCCTAAAGGATGAAATCTAACTCAAACTGTTGAACTGGGACTAAGCAAATTCAAATTCCGCTGGACGTTCGGTTCATTGCGGTTGTGATTGTACTTGTGCAACACCAAATCACTATAAATCTATTCACATCTTGACCTCATGAGAGACCGAAGGCTCATATGTCAATGATTTTAATTGAACACAGAAGATCATTGCTTGTAATCGACGATGATGAATCTATCCTCAGAGTTTTCAGAAGAATTTTTGAAAAAAATGGATATGTTGTCTTTACAGCGCAGTCAGGCAAAGAAGCTGAGGAGAAACTGGAGGAAAATTGTTTTGATGCCACCCTTTTTGACCTCAAGCTTCCATACATGAACGGAACGGACCTGCTACCATTCATGATGAAAACAGACCCGGATATGGTAAAAATCGCATTAACGGGCTTGCCGGAGTCGGACATTGCCGTTGAAGAAGTGAAGAGGGGGGTGGATGCCTTCCTGTCTAAGCCTGTGAAACCCGAGACTCTTCTCACGGTTTTGGAAACTGAGTTGAAACATAGAAAGCGCTGAATTTTGCCATTTCCCCCAAAGCTTAGGCTGGGATCCAAGAAAAGTAGCAGTTGAAAATGGCAGGAGCCTAAGGGTTCAGACGATTTACCATAAGATTATAATAGGTTCGCCGTTGAGGGACATACCAGCGGGACAACATGGTACCAATAAAACTCTGCATAGTCACTCACACTTTTCTGCCTCATGTTGGCGGAATAGAAAGGGTTGTCTTTGAGCAAAGCAAACGGCTCAAGAAGAAGAACTTTGTTCCTACCGTGTTGACGCATAGAAACTACACGCCTCAGCATTACACCTATGGCGGCATAAATGTCCAATGCTACGACGCCATAAACATCGGCTTTAGACTGGGGATTCCTTATCCCATTCCGAACGTCACCAGCGCCAAGCCGTTCTTGGAAGTTGTCAAAGCCAGTGACCTTATTCACGCACATGGGCATCCATATTTGTCGTCTCTTATGGCTGCAAAACTCGCCAAGAGGTACAAAAAACCCTTCGTTCTCACGCAACACAATACCTTCATTGATTACAGCGGCATCTGGGAAACTGTGGAGAAGGTCAACGACCTGGCAGTTGGCAAGCAGACATTGTTGGCAGCAGAAAAAATAATCGCCATAAGCCAAGCAACGCGCAACTATGTTCTGCGGTTGGGAGCGGACCCAGAGAGAGTGCAAGTTATCTACAACGGAGTTGACTTGGAGAGGTTCAAACCTATGAAACACGGTGGAGCCGCCGTGAGAGAGAAGCTGGGTATCCCTCAGCATGCAGTTGTCGCGGCGACCGTGCGCAGGCTCGTCTACAAGAACGGAATCGACACGCTCCTCGAAGCCGCAAACATAACCGCCAAGAAAAACCCCAATTTAGTCTACCTAGTCATTGGCAAGGGTCCCGACTCCGCAGACGTCAAATCAAGAGCAGCTCACTTGGGAATTGAAGACAATTTTGTGCTAGCAGGGTTTGTTTCTGACGAGGATTTGCCTAGCTTCTACAATGCTGCTGATTTTTTTGTTCTGCCCAGCAAATCTGGCGAAGGCCTGCCCCTAGTAGCGTTGGAAGCTATGGCTTGTGGCCTTCCTATTGTGGCGACAGCAGTGGGAGGAATAGGGGAAATTCTGGTTGAGGGCTTTGGCCAAATTGTGCCGCCAAACAATCCCGAAGCTTTGGCGCAGGCTTCTCTGGCTTATGCAGAATCAGATTTTGCCGATATTAAGACAAAGCTTCGACTAATTATGACTAAAAAGTATAGTTGGGATGTTAACGTCGCGAAACTCATGAAGATTTATCAGGAAATTATTTAAACCCTTATAATTATAGTACACGCGCAACACATGAGGAAGCTACGCGCCTAATGACGTCTAAGATTGAGATGGTTTCAATAGTAATTCCTACCCTTAATGAGGCAGGGAACATTCGAAATATTCTGGAAACAATTGATAGGGAACTCGCTTATCCCAAGGAAATCATCATCGTGGACGGGAACTCAACTGATGGCACTTTAGAAATCGTCAAAGATGCAAACTCCAGCCTCGTCAAAGACGCCGATGTGCGGCTAATCGTTGAACCCCGCCGCGGTTACGGCTTAGCTCTTCGGAAAGGCATGAAAGCGGCCAAAGGAGAAATCGTCATCATGGTTGACGGGGACGGAACCTACGAAGTCAAGCACGCCAACCGCCTAATCCACAGAATGCTGGAAACTGACGCAGAAATGTGCTTAGCCACACGCATGTACGACCCCAACAAAGCTATGGGTCTGTTCAACTTTGTGGGCAACAAGATAATTACGTTCTGCTTCAACATGCTTTACAAACAGAACTTCAGTGATACCCAATCTGGCTTCAGGGCAATTTCCCATTCAGCTCTTGAGAAGGTGAATTTCAAGGAAACGGACATGGCTTTTGCCACTGAGATGCTCATAAAATTCTCCCGCAGAGGCTTCAAAATGGTAGAAATCCCTTCTAACTACAAGGTCAGAAAATATGGCAAAACCAAGCTCAAGCCGCTGAATTCAGGTATAGAGATTTTGACTACCATACTTAAGGGCATTAGAGCGTAAGAGAATCGGGGAAGCAATGAAGAAACTAAGTCAGAGATTCAACCTTAACAATGACACAGCTGTATACGCTTTTGCGGTTGCGATTGCTCTTGTGATTGCTTCTGCTTTGCTTGTGACTTACTATGTGGCACTCAGGCCAGTGCAGGAGAAATACGCCACAATCTACCTTTTAGACACGAACAGGAAAGCGGCAGACTATCCAGAGTACCTTGTCGCTGGCGTGAACAATACGTTTAGCGTCTACGTTGAAGTGGAGAACCACATGGGGCGAGCTCTGGAGAATGTGGAGGTGCTCGTAAAGGTGACGAAAGACCTGAATCCCACGTTCCCAGTAGACGCGAACATCACCGAGACCTTCACTGGATCAGTTGCTGAGGGAATCACATGGGAAAATATCGCAACCCTAACCCTCAACGAGCCAGGTAACTACAGCGTCTATTTTGAACTGTGGATACCCGAGGAGAACGGACCGCCTCAGTTTTCGAATGACTTCTGCGTCCTCAAGGTGCAGGTCGCAGTTTAGTTGCGAACAAAGCGTATCCGAACAACATTCTCCACCACATTGAGCCAAAAGTAATTCTTTTTAACTTTTTTGACCTTTTTGGGTCTCAAAGAAAGCGCAAACGAGCACCGAAACAGAAAAAATACCGCAAAAGATCGCTGTACTGAGACTACACGGGAAGAAAATGCTTGCTGGAGCAGACAGACTATTGCTGTTTCTGGGCGTACTCTTCTTCGGTTCCTATTCTGTGAATGTTGTTGTAGGCACAGAAAGGAATAACCTTCAAGTCTGGCGTAACATAATGCACGACACAACGCTGCACACGATTACGTCAAATGTGTATCTGTCCATGAAAGCCATGCAACCTAGCAGGAAAATTCTTCTGCGAATCGGGCCCAGCGACTGGTAACTAGGTGAAACAAACATCTTCAGGATGGCCTTCATCAGCGTGAAAATACCAACTTCCCTTGTCACCAGAAGCATGTTCAGTGACAACGTTGCGGACATAAACAACGTGGAAAGCAGAGAAAACTTGCTTCTCTTTTCTACGTTTATCGCGGTTTTGAGAATGCCCTTGAAGAACTTGCCGAAATTCACGAAGTGGTTAATGGGAATTATTTTGCCGCTTTTGGAAACGTACATCCAGTTCACGATTCCGCAATGTGGACTGCAGCTGAAAAGCGGCCAAGGCTTCTTCATGAATTTCCGCATGATCTTTATGGGGGAACTCATAACCGACATCGGAAACAAATCCGTTGTGCGGATTTCGTCGCCTGTTTGCGTTTGAACTTGCTCTGCGAAATGCCAGTCCCGCCAAGCATCCTGGAAAGGATTGTCGGTTGCACGACCAGTAAACGCAATTGGCTGAAAAATTAGACCTCTAACGATGTCTGAGTTTGCGGCTGCGAAATGGATTATTTTGCCGACTTCTTGATCGTTGAACCCATTCATCAAAGTGCAGACCAGGATGATTTCCATGTCAAGTTTGCGGCAGACTTCAATTGCTTTGAACTTGGTCTGAAGCAGTTTTCGTCCGCGAACTTTTTGGTAGAATTCGTCGTGGAAACTGTCAAATTGCAGATAGACAATGTTTAGACCGCTCTGTTTAAGCTGTGCTGCACGTTCAGGTTCCTTGGCTATGTGGATTCCGTTAGTCGCTAAAATTGTCATGAACTTGAGCTTATGTGCTGCTGCTATGATTTCATGCATATCCCTGCGTTCCAGTGGTTCACCGCCACTGAACAGTATTGCAGGTGGCTTTGGATTTCGCTGACTTAGAAAAGTTAGGATGTTCACAAGCTCATCTTTGGATGGCTCATAATCGACGATATGGTCAGAGAACGTGGAGAAGCATACAGCGCAACGCAGGTCACACTGCTTAGTCACATCTATTACGCCGATTACGGTGTCGGAAATGTGGTTGTTACAGGATTCGCAAGTGGACGGGCAACCTTCGGCTTTCTTGTAGGTTTGCGCTTCCTGGAAGTATTTGAAATAATCGTATTCCTCAGTGAAGTTGTAGACGTTTGGGCTTTGCCAATGAGTAGCCGAGAAGGCGCCGTGCTCATTGCAGTTCTTGGTGATTTGGATTTTGCTTTCTTTCACGGTTAAGGTGGCGTCGATTTCTTTTTGGCATTGAGGGCAGATGCTTTTCGTTTTTGACACGTTTAGAGGAAACCTCCAATAACGGTCGAAAGCGCTTCAAGTATCAGGCTTAGTGGGAGTAGAATCATAGACATCGTGATTAGTCGCTCGTATTTTCGCACGTTCGCCACCGTGGCATCTGTGGTTACAAGCCGCACAGAAGAGTAAATCAACAATGCACTCCATAACAGAATAGGGGGCAGATAGAACGCCGTGAATTCGCCGATCAAGAAGGGCAAGGGCGCAAATATGCCGCACACCACAAAGAAAACCGCTGCAACTTTCGCCGCGCCGGGGTTGCCGATTTTCTGCGGAAGCGTTGGGTAGCCGACTTTGCTGTCGCCTTCCAAACTCAGGATGTCGCGGAGAACATTGCCGCCGATTGTCCCAAATGCAATTGGATAAAGGCTAAGCGAAATCAGTGTTATAGTGTTTGCAACTGTGGCTTCCCCGTAGAGGAAGGCTGTTCCAGTCAGGATGCCGACCAATGTGTTGGCTACAAAACCGGACTTCCTCTTCACCAGTGCAGAATAAATAAGAAGCAAAACGGAATCCACCAGAAGAATCCCAAAACTCAGCCAGTTAATGAGCAGAGCTAGAACCAAACCCAATGCAAACAGGAACGTAGAAACCGCAATGACCTGCCTGAGCGAGAGTGAACCAGAAGGAATCGGGCGTTTGGGCTTTATGATTGCATCGCTTTCCTTGTCAAAGTAATCATTAATCGCAAACCCAGCCGAAGTAATGCAGGCCATCGAGAAGAAAATCAGCCCTAAAATCTGCATGTTTAGGAAATTGCCCTTGGTTATGGCAAAAGCCGTAAGCAGCGCAAGTCCACCTGTCATTAGCCAGTACGGAAGCCGCAACAGGGCGATTAAGCCTTTGGCGTGTGGCATTTTGCTCAAATCATTTTCCTCTCAGCAATCAGCGTGCGCAAGTGGTCTTCTAAGCGGATTTTAGGTGTCCAGCCAAGCTCAGCCTTGGCTTTGTTGATGTTGAACCAAATGAAGTTTATGTCGCCTTGCCATGACACATTAGTTGTTGTCACATGAGTTTTGTCTGCTAACTTTAGGATTTTAAGCATCATTTTGGCGAGGTCAATGATTTTGGTTGTTTCGCCAAAGCCCAGATTAAACGTCTTGCCAACCGCGGTTCCTCCAGCAGCCAGAATGAGTGCTTCGATGATGTCGGAGACATGCACGAAATCCCTGCTTTGCTGGCCAGTGCCGATGATTTCCAGTTTTCCAGGATTTCTCTGCAGCTTGTCCAAGAAATCGTTGATTACTCCGTGGCAGCGTGAACCGTAGACGTTGGCAAATCGCACGATGGTCACGTTTAAACCGTATTGGAGCGTGTAGATTTGGGCGTATTCTTCGCCGATTACTTTGCTCAAACCATAGCAACTGAACGGGTGAAAACCGTAATCCTCAGAAGTAGGCAGCACTGTTGGGTTACCATAAACAGCAGCGCTAGAAGCGAAAACTATGTCGTGCCTTGTCTTTGCGGGCTTTCTCCAACACGTTTAGCGTTCCATGCGCATTGGTTTCGAAGTCTTCTGTTGGATTCTCCATACTGTAAGGCACAACAACTTGTGCCGCCAAGTGATATATGAGATCAAATTTTTCTAGTGTGCAGAGTTTTTTGAGGTCGAGTATGTCGCCTCTGATGAATTTGGCTTTGGCGTTGTCCTTGACGTTTTCCATTTTGCCGCTGCTTATGTTATCGTAAATGGTTACGTCTGCTCCCAATTCAAGGAGTTTCTTTGTTAGGTGATAACCTATGAATCCCGCACCGCCAGTAACAAGGATTCTTTTACCCTTAATATTTATCGTCATGGAGTATCACGATAAAGTCTATATCCTCTTTATCCCAGTGAATAGGGTATATGTCCAAGGCGAATGCTATAAAAACTTTTAGGGATTTGCTTTCGTTCCTTACAATAATTCCTCTTGGCGAGACAGAGGATTTCGTGGAGAGATCAGCACGAAACATTTTTCTTTTTCCCATCATGGGTGCTTTAATCGGTGTATTTGCGGCTGCGTATTTTTTCGCGGCTGGTTGGGTTTTTTCTCATTTGATTTTGCTGGGCAACATGGTGGTTTCGTTGCCTTCTGTGTCTCTGCAAGCGGCTGTGCCTGCGGCGATGACTATGGCTTTCCTGCTGATAATCACGGGGTTTCAGCATTTCGATGGTTTAGTCGATTTGGGCAACGCGATTGGGCTTAGGCGGATTGAAGATCGAAGGGAAATCGCTCACAGGTGGATCGTAACCTACAAGGGCGCTTTGTTGGCCCTTGTTGTGGAGCTCTCTGCTGTTGCGGGCTTGTTCTTTTTGAACCTGAATTTGGCGGTCAGGGCTTTGGTTGTGGCTGAAGTCTGCGCGAAAGTAGCCATGGTTACGATAGTCTGGCGTGGCAAAGCTTCCCATGAAGGTTTGGGCGCAAGGTTCATCCGCAATGCCAAACGGAAACTGAATTTGGCGGGTTACGGTACTGCGTTCCTGATTGGATTCGCACTTTTAGGATTTGCTGGGCTGTTCGAGGTCGCATTTGCAGTATTGTTCGGCCTTTTTATGATGAAAGTTGCTGACGGCATGTTTGGCGGAGTCTCAGGTGATATGATAGGGGCCACAAACGAAGCAGCAAGAGCAGCGACATTAGTCTTGGTGGCTGTCACTTCGGTTTTGGCTTCCTTTCTGCTTTGGGGGGCGTTGCTACTTTGAAGGTTCCAGCGCTAATTATGGCGGGTGGAAAGGGCAATCGGATGGGATTGTCAACAGAGAAGCCGTTACTACCGTTGTTGGGCAAACCGCTTATCGATTGGGTAACGGAAGCCGTTGCTGCCGCGGAGAAGGTTTCGGGGTTCCATGTTGTTACGAGCGCGAATACTCCTGAAACTGAGAAGCGCTGCGGAATCATGGGCTGGGACGTTTTGCGAACAGATGCGAGAGGTTACCATGCGGATTTGAAGCAGGCTGTTCACGTTGCGGACTTGCATGGTCCGGTTCTGACGATTCCTGCGGATTCGCCGGCCGTCACGAACAAGTTTCTGGACAAAGTTGTTGGCGAGTTTGAGGGCTGCGGAAAAGATTTTCTGGCTGTTTTTGTCCCTATCAAAGCTCGCGAAAGGTTGGGACTTTCCGTTGACAGCACAGACGAGTATGGAGGCGTATGGTACGCGGTTTCAGGAGTCAATATCGTTGATGCTGATGCCATTCAGGGTCAAGGCAAAATCGAAACAAGTGCCATAATCACCGAAGACATAGAAGTGCTCCTGAACATAAACACGGTTAAAGACTGGAAAATTGCGGAGACCCTGGTGCAGAAGTCAAACGGAACTGCTGCTCGGAAAAAACTGTAGTTCCCAATAAATAAAAAAGAACATTGCAGTAGCTCAAGTGTTCGCCTTCAAACCGGTTTTTTTACAGAAATCTTTAACATTACCACGCCAACAAATCTAATATAAATCAGTTGCTTCAGGAACTACGCATGAGCTTACTGAGCCACGATACGTTCTGGAATGCCATCATAACCTTCCCCACAACACGAAAGATGCTACGGCTCTCCCTGAAGCAATGTCCCAATTGCGGCAGAACCGTCCTCGAAGCAGCATTAGATAACTATGTGGGCAAAACCGACGCGAAATGCGACAAATGCAGTCGCTTCTACAGTCGAGTCATCGGCTTCTGGATAGACTTCCTCCGAAAGAGTCTAAACTTGAAGCGTGAAAAAGTTGACAAGCTCATGGCGGATCCATACGCGCGAAGGGCAGTGCTCAACGTCGTGCGATCGTTCAGTTATTTTGGCATAAAGAAGCCTCTAAGCATTTATGCGCCTTTCCTGGTTGTGTGGGATTTTACGCATAAGTGCAATTTGAGCTGCAAACATTGTTACAGCGAAAGTGGCGCAATCCGCGAAGAAGAACTCACAACCGCCCAAGCCAAAGCTGTTGTCGATCAGCTGGCAGATGTGGGTGTGACGGCTCTGGCTTTCTCAGGGGGTGAACCCCTTACCCGCAAGGATTTCTTCGAAGTTGCAGTACACGCCGTCAGCCGTGGATTATACGTTTCTGTCGCCACAAACGGTACATTGCTTACCAGGGAAATGGCTAGAAAACTTAAGGAAGCAAAAGTCCACTACGTGGAAATAAGTATTGATGGGGCGTCAGCCGAAACCCACGACGCTTTCCGAGGAGTGCCTGGCGCCTTTGATGGGGCAATCAACGGCTTAAAGAACGCCGTGGCTGAGAATCTGTGTGCGTGTATTGCGACGACAGCGACCAAAAACAACTTGGAAGAAATGCCTGCAATCATTGATTTAGCCATTGAAATCGGTGCTGGACGCTTCACGTACTTTAACTTCATTCCTACGGGCAGAGGTAAGGAGCACTTTGACCAGGACCTTACGCCAGAGGAACGCGAAAAGCTCATGCGGTATTTGCTGACGAGGATGTCGAAGGGCTGCAAAACCACCATCCTAACCACGGCGCCGCAGCTAGCCCGCGTAGCTCTGCAATGCCAAGGACCGCAAGGCACGCGTGAAGTAACGATGAGCATGGCACATATGCAAACCGCTAGGGTTAGCAAAAAAGCCGTGCCGTTGGCGGATTTCATAGGTGGGTGCGGCGCGGGTAGACTGTATTGTTCGCTTTCGCCTCAGGGCGATGTTCATCCATGTGTGTTCTTTCCCGTGAACGTGGGCAATCTAAAAAATGAGAAGTTCCAGGAGATCTGGCTTCACAGCAAACTCTTCGAGGCACTACGCGACCGATCCAACCTGAAAGGCGCATGCGCAGCCTGCAGCTACAAGTTCATCTGCGGCGGGTGCAGAGCCAGAGCTAGCGCGTACCATGATGACTTCTTGGCTTCGGATCCTGGCTGCATCCTGGCGAAAGATGTGGTGGAACTTCTAATGCTGCGGAAGACCGTGAAAATCTTTGTTGCAAAAGGCGAGATAACCGACATTCTCAAGGAGGCGGTAGTGAAATCTGGACTACACGGAAAAAAGAAAATCTTTGTGAAGCCCAACTTGAGCCATCCCGAATATTTGCCAGGAGTTGTGACAGACCCCGCTTTGATTCGGGAGTTAGTCGGATTGCTGCGGGACAGTAACGCGGAGGTTGTCGTCGGCGAATCAAACGGCTTCAATTATCCTTGTTGGACCGCCTTTGACAAGACGGGAGTTGAAGCAGCTGTGAAGCAGGCAGGCGGGTCGGTCATGAACCTTTCAGAGGACAAGGTGGTCCAAGTCAACTTCGAAAACGGCAGTCGGCTGAAACGACTGTTCCTGCCAAAAACCTTGCTGGATGCCGATGCTGTAGTAGATTTGCCCCTGATGAAGACGCATGAGTTCACGTTATACAGCGGTGCCATTAAGAACCTGTTCGGCTGCGTACCAAGCAACCGCCGCATTTACCTGCACCCGTACTTGCCTGAGGTATTCCTCAGACTTTATTCATTTTTGAAGCCGCAGCTAACAGTTATGGATGCTCGCCTGGGAATAGAAGGCAACGGACCCACCAAAGGCAAACCCGTCAAAATGGACCTGATGCTGGTTGGCGATGACGCCTTAGCCACCGACATCGTCTCCACCAAGGTCATGAAGCTAAACTGGAAAGACACCTACCTTGCTTACATAGCCAGAAAAACAGACTTTCAAGACGCAGACATCGCAACGCAAGGCGTGCCCGTGTCAGATGTGGCGCGCCGCTTTGAGACGCCCCGCATAGACATACCCGTCAAAGCGCAGATGGAAATCTATAAACATGAGTACCTCACGAAGTTCATGTTCTGCTCACTCGATGTCGTCAAATTGTTCCAGAAGGTAACAGTGGCATACAGGGGTCAGCCAGCAGAAATCGGTTAAGTAAGCGCTTCGCCGTAGACTTTTATGGCTTTCTTGACGACTATGCGCCAGTCGAACCTCTCCTCGATTGTCTGTCGTGCTTGGCACGCCATTTCCTCAGCTACAGCGGGGTGCTCCAGCAGATAGAGGATTCTGTCGGAGAACTGCCCTGAGTTGAAGGGTTTGCAAAGGAAGCCATTTTTGCCGTCCGTAATTGTCTCGGGGATACCTCCGACTGTTGTGGTTACCACGGGCAGCTGGCTGGAAAGTGCTTCGAGCACAGCGAACGGGTGGTGCTCGTAGAAAGTGCTGAAGGCGAAAACATCTGCTGCCTGGTACAATTTAGGGAGTTTCGCGTCGGGGAAGTACCCTGTGAAAACGATATTTCCCTGAACGCCGAGGCGTTCAGCGTGGTCGACTAGCTTCTTCATCTCGTTGCTTTGCCCCTTGCCTGAGATGATTAACTTAGCGTTTGGGAACCGTTTCTTGACGGCGGGCATGCTTTCGATGAGCGTAAACAAGCCTTTCCGAGCGTAAAGGCGACCAACCGACAGGATAGTGGGGTCATCTGTGTTAAACCCCAACTCGGCTTTAACTTTGCGTTTGTCTTCTGCTGAGTGGAATTTTTCGGTGTCGACGCCGTTATGTATGACGCGAATCTTTGCTTCGCTGATGCCATAGTATTGCGTGAGTTCTTTACGGGTGAAGTCGCTGACAGCGATGAGACGTTTGCTGCGTTCCAGCATTTTCTCCTCGAATATGCGCAGAAACCAGTTGAAGCTGACCAAGAACTTCTCGTTAGGGTTTAGCCTGCTGTAGGGTTCGCCTCGAATGGCCTCTGCCTCGCCCTTCCATGTTGAGTGGACAGTCGAGATGAGTGCTCGTCCAAAGTTGGGCGGCACGGCAAAATTCGGCACCAGCGGCAAATTTGCATGGGTAATGTCTACGTCGGCTGTATCGTTTATGCTTCGGAGTTTGCGGGAGGAGGATGCGGCGAATAGGAAGGACTTTACGATGGGTGTTTTGACGTTTTTGAGGAAGTAAACTGTGAGTTGCCGGTTAATTTGGATGTCTAGGGCTTCGGGGCCGCCCGTGACGATGTTTATGTTGAAGCCATTCTTCATGAGCTCTCGGCTAAGGTAGTAAACGTAGCTGCCTGTTCCACCAGAGAGGGGAAGGTACTCAGGGCTTATGAAGCAGATTTTGGTCAATTCTGTTCGCGCCTCCGGTTTCCGTGCAACGAGTTAGCAACAGTTGATGCCCCGCCCGAAAGCCAGGCAAAAGCACGCACATAGTAAAGTATCACGAGCCTCATCCCCGTTGGGTCTTTGAATTTGGCTGAAATTCTCGCCGCGGAATAAAAGTAATAAGCAAAGACAGCCAGCAGAACCGTGCCAGAAACATACCAGAGAGACCTCAACTGTGGTACGGTACCCAACAACAACAAAGCTAGGACTGCAAGCATCAATGGCGGTTGGATGTTCATGCCAACATCCGTGATTTCGTCGCCCCTCGCCAGTCGCCCGTACTTGAAGTAAAGCCTCGAAGTGTTTTTGCCGTACTGCATTTGTTGACGCCAATAAGCTCTCACCGTGGGTCGGTTGTAGTGGTAACACTTCGCTTGGGGTTCGTAGGCGATCTTGTAGCCTAGGCGGGTCAAGCGATACCCGAATTCGGTATCGTACTGCGAGGGAAATGCTTCGTCCCATCCGCCTGCCTCCTCAATTATGCTTTTTCTGAGCAGTAGGTTCATCGTGGCTATGCGGCCCGTGTACTTACCTATACGACTGTAACGTGATTTGATTTCGTAGCCAAGGGCGCGTGCCCAGGGATTCCCTTCGTTCCAAGTCTCGATAGCCCCGCTAACACCTGCGACGTTTGGCTCCGACAAGCGCGGGGACTAGTTTCTTGAGCCAATCGCGCTCAACTTTCGCGTCGGAATCTACGAAACCCAGGATGCTGTGGCTAGCGAGTTTCATGGCGAAATTGTACGCTGCTGCCGCGTTTAGCGGTTCGCAGAAGACTTTGGGCGTGAATTGTTTGGCGATTTCTGCGGTTTTGTCAGTGGAGCAGGCGTCAATTACAAGAATTTCGACAGCATTCTGCGGATAGTTCTGGCTTGTTAGGGCTTGGAGGCATTCGCCGATGGTTGCCTCGTTGTTTCGGCACGTCACAACTATTGAGACGGCTAGCGTTGGGTCCATATAGTCAGCTCCCCACAAACGCTGTCAAAATAGACAACAAAATCTTGAATCCGTCATATAATGGGTCAATCCCCGACCTTCCGTAAGTTCGCATCTCATAGCTGATCGGGATTTCTGTCACTCGGAACCGTTTCCGCGTGGCCTTCACAAGCATCTCTGATTCTATTTCGTATTCTACAGATTTGAGTCTCACACTCTGCAATACTTGCTTGCTCATAACGCGGTAGCCTGACTGGGAATCTGAAATCTTGCGCCCTGTTAGTAACTGAATTAATCGGTTGAAGAGGCGGTTGCCAATTTTGTTGATTTTTTTTGTGGTGCCTTCGCCGTTGTTCAGAAAACGTGAGCCTATAACAAGGTCCGCCCTGCCTTGCGTGATGGGAAGAAGTATAAGAGGTAACTCCTCGGGCAGGTGGGAGCCATCGGAGTCAATGGTGGCGATTAAATCACCATTCGCTTTCGCGAATCCAGCTCTGAGCGCGTAACCTTTGCCCATGTGTCGATTTAGTCTGTAAACCTTAACGCCCTGCGCTCTGGCGATTTCATTTGAACGGTCTCGCGAGAAGTCATCCACCACGAGTACCTCGTACCTGAAGCCTGTGCCTTCGAGGACAGATTTCAGGCGGTTGATAATGTTGCCGACAGTATGTTCCTCATTGTACATGGGAACAACCACGGAGAGCAGTCTGCCATCGGATTGCATCTTGGCTAAGAAAAGCAAGCAGGTCCATTTATAGACTTTGGCATTTTTTCCGCCACGCCTTCAGCATTGCGGGAGATTAACCGATTGTGCTATTCCAAAAGTGAACCGTGGAATATTTAGCGCTTGAGTTGAACTTTGGGTCGTCGTAGACTATGTCCAGTTTGAAGCCGTACTTCCCGATAAGGGTGTTCATCTTGTCCCAGATAATGGCGGATGAATGGTCTGCAGGCCAGAGACCCCAGATTTTGTCCTCGGGCGTTCTCATGCCCCAGCCATAGTCTTGGGGAAGCACAAAAACTGTGTCTGCCTGAGCCTCTATCCTGTTTTTGTTGGCTTGACCATAATTCCAGAACTCCCTCATAGCCGCAAAATGTTCTTCATTTAAAGCGCCGTAGACGTTAATCTGTGGATAGTTGAAGACAACGACGTATTTTGCGCCTGCATCATAAGCCATCTTCATGTCAGCTAGCATGTCCGCGCCGCTTGCCAAGTATGGAGAATTATCCGTAGTCCATGTGAGTATGACGCCCCATGTTTTGTTCTGCGCGTTTGCAGATCCCCTGCATAGGGCAATCTGCTGCGCCTTCCTGCCGACGGTCGTTGATGCGTTTATCTGGGCAAACACTGTGTCGTAGCCTGCTTTGTTGTCAAACCAGTAAAGTGCATAATCCGACGTGAATACGGGTATTGCACGCGTCAGCCCATTGGGGTAACTAGTGTTTTTGAGTATCTGCATACTCCGGGTACGGTTGATTCCTGAGACGTACCGGTTTGCTGCATCGCTGTAATCTGAGACGTTCTCGAAGGTTCGGATCGGGGCGCCTGAGCGACTGACATTGTTTCCACCCCAGTACCCACGATCAACCTGGTTCCCGCCTGGCTCGTCCATGTAGTAAACGCCCAGGAATTGGCTCCCCCAGCGATCCTGCGCATCATTGAGCCAGTTCACGTGGAAAGGGTTAATGCCATATTCTTCCCATGTTGAAGAGTTGTAAAAGCTGCCTACATTGCTCGTTACGTTGTAGAGGATGAAATCGAAATATGGCAGAACATTAAGTTTCGCACCTACGACGTAGGTGCAGATGTCTGTTAGCGTCGTTTCGTTTAGGCTCACATCATAGGAGTCCACGAGAAGCAAGTTCGTGTAATCCTTGACTTTGTCGATAAGGACCTTGGCGTCGCTGGAGCTTTTGGCGCCAAAGGTGACGCCGAAAAAGAAATCATCTCTTTTGCAGTCGGAGCCGGCAACGTAAAATGTGAAAACAACTGGCACAGTGACAACCAAGATTATCACAACAGCAGCTAATGCAATCAATGACCGCTTCATGATTACCCTTCTACTCACACACGGCTCTTAGAATAAATATCCTGCGGAAAAAACGCCTTCCCGCAAACCTTATGGGGAAAACCTGAAATTACGCAACTATTTATAAAGTCTGGCTATTTGTTCTATCACGTTACTGAAAGACAGGAAAGTTGACTTTGAAAATGGAGCTAACCATGCTTAATGCCCCTACAGAGAAGGAGAAAGTAACATGGTTTTCCATGTGGTTTTTGGCTTCCATTGCAAGCTTTGGCGCAGCGTTTTTTCCTTTGTTCTATCGTATAGTTGACAATAGAAACAGGCATTTCCGACGCGAGGCAGAGCTGGAAAGCAAGGTCGCTTCTTTCTTGAGGGAACATGGCAAGGAGCGACATGTAGACCCAGAAGCCCCCAAAGAGAGGAACGCGAAAGCTTGGGCAGCCTCAATAATCCTCGTAATCCCTGTTTTCGCCCTACTGTACAAGCTTTCAAGGGATCTGCGAGAACACGAAAAACACCAAGACGCCTTCCTCTCAGCCGCTTTCCCTGAACGAATGTTCATGCCGCAAACAATACCGATAAAAAAATATGCCTTGATAACAATCGTTACGTTGGGCGTAGGCGGCATCTACTGGCTCTACAAACTTACAAACAACTACAACTCCCACTTTCAGGCACAGTGGAAAATAGAACAAGAAATCCAACGTTTGGTGGAGGAAACAAAATTGGAAAGTCCGTGCAAAAAGAAACGTTTTGTTAGCCACGGCGGAGACGTCTGGGGCTTCAGCCGAAAATTCAACATCCCTCTCGAAAACGTTCTGGACTTCAGTGGACCCATCAATTTTCTGGGACCTGCACCCAAAGCCGTAGAAGCTGTCAGACAATACGCCAATCTCATCAGGTTCTACCCTGACCCGAACCCAGTGGACCTCAGAGAAGAAATCGCCCAATACGTGGGGCATGGCGTCACCGCAGATAACATCATTTTGGGCAACGGCTCCATAGAACTCATCTATATGATAACCGAGGCGTTCCAAGGTAAATTCAAAGCAGTCATCCCCGTGCCTTCATTCAGTGAGTACGAGAAAGCGGTGCTCAGAGTTGGCGGCGAAGTCATCTTCGTCCAGTTGCCCTTTAACTTTGCCTTGGAAACAGAAAACATAAAAAAGGCAATAACTGAAGACACAAAAATCATTTACATATGCAATCCCCATAGCCCCTCGGGAACCCTATACAGCAAAGAAGCCATCCTGGACCTTGTGCGGTTCTGCCAGAAAAAGGGTATAATCGTCAGCGTCGACGAAAACTATATCGAATTCGCCCTGAAGGGAACCGAAGCCACGCTCGTAGGACACGTTGAGGAATTCGAGAATCTCTTCGTCATCCGCTCAGTCACCAAGTTCTACGGCATGCCAGGCATTCGCTTCGGCTATGCTATCGCTGCAGAAAATCTCATCGACGCCCTCGAGACGGTCCGTCAACCGTGGAGCATCAACGGTCTTGCGGGAAACGCCACTGTTGCAGCCGTCAAGGATACGGAGTTCATCAAAAACACCAGATCTACCATCACAAAAGAAAGAACAGAGTTCGCCAAAACGATAATGGAGATTGGCGGGCTCCATGTTTTCCCTTCCGAAACTAATTTCCTCCTTGTCAAAATCACCTCGCCCAAGATAACCTCCACCGAACTCCGCGAACAACTGGGCAAAGAAGGCCTGCTGATTAGGGACTGCTGCACGTTCGTTGGCTTGGACAACACGTACTTTCGTTTGACGGTTCGGTCTGCAGAGGATAACCAACGGCTTGCGCAGACGCTCAAAGAGAAAATTAGAGCAGCCAACCAATAGAGCAATGCTTTGCAGCAGATTCTCCTGTCTTCAGAGGAATTTTCAATTGTGATGTTTTTTTCAGTGCTTTTCTATTCTACCGTAATTGATATATTCGATTCAGCCTTAGTTTCGCAGTAGACAGCAGTTGGTGGCAACAGTCATACTCGAACTCGTCTCCGTTAGCCTGCTCGTCCTTGTGCTCGCGATTTTGATGGACATAGCTGTAGGTGACCCTTCTCCTAACAGCCCCTTCGCCGCGTATTACAAGGTCCACCCGACGGTACTTATGGGAAATTATACCAAAGCACTTGAGAAACGTCTCAAAAACCCCATCCCGCGGCGGGAAAAGGTAAACGGCATTCTCCTGGGCTTGGCAGTCATACTTACATTCGCGTTGCCGACTTTTTTTGGGCTTTGGGCAACCCTCACTTTCCTGGGTGCGGTATACGCTTGGCTGGGCATCATTGTTTACGTCGTAATCGCAGTTATTCTGCTGAAACTCACCCTTTGCATTAAGCTCGAAACGGATTGGGCGAAAGCCGCCGCCAAAGCTATCGAAGCCAACGATTTAGAAGAAGCCCGAAAGTACGCGCACTTCTCCCGCCGGGACAATCGAAACCTCAACGGAGGACAAATCGGCAGCTCAGTCATCGAATCCATGGCGGAAAACCTCATAGACTTCAAACTCTCTCCCATAATCTTCTACAGCTTATTGGGTGTAACTGGCGCAATCGCGTTTCGTGCCGTGAACACGCTTGACGGTATGGTCGGCTTCAAAGACAAGGAACATATCAATATGGGCTGGTTCAGCGCTAACTTGGACCATATAATCAACTACGTTCCCTCCAGGCTCACAGGCATCTTAATCGTAGCCGCCGCCTTCCTTATGCACAAGGACTACAAGAACGCGTGGCAAGTCGCCAAGCGAGATCACGCCAAGACCCCCAGCCGCAACCACGGGTGGCCCATGGCAGCCATGGCAGGCGCGTTGCACATTCAGTTTGAAAAACCTGGACAATATATTTTGGGCGACGCGGATGAAGCGTTAGACGGGGGCAAAATTTTGGAGTCGCTGCGAATCCGAAATGTCGCCATTTTCTTGTGCGTTTTGCTGTTTTTGCCGGCCCTTCTCTTGATAAGACTGTGGATATTCCCCTTCTAAGCGTTCCTGCAACCTATTTGTTTTTCAATATTGTCTTTACAATATTCTACAAAAAACCACAAAAACTATTCTCGCAAGCGAAAGATAACCTGAGCAGAAAAACAGCAACGTTAACAAAAGAAGACTATTGAAAATATCAAAAAGCAACAATTTGCCCACTTCTGCAGGTTAGCAAAAGCTAGTCTCGTTATGACACCACACACAAACTTTCTACGAACGCTACTTTCCAAGTCTCGACCAAATATCGCTCAGACACCACCAGAGGGCCTGGCATCTCGGGCGATTGGAGGTTGCAGGCTGAGCTAGTCCGCCCGAAGGCTTCTAGCTTACACCCCAACTCCATCAAACCCATCTTTTATGGGAGCCCTCGTCCCGTGAAACGGGAATGGCTGCCTCTTTTCGGGAGAGGCTTCGAGCTTAGATGCTTTCAGCCCTTATCCTCAGCGGCGTGGCTGCCCGGCGTTGCCCTGTCGGACAACCGGTAAACTAGAGGCCACAGCGTCCCGTTCCTCTCGTACTAGGGACCCTTTCCCCTCAGGCAGCCAACACTCCCAGCAGATAAAGTCCGACCTGTCTCACGACGGTCTAAACCCAGCTCACGTTCCCTTTTAATAGGCGAGCAGCCTCACCCTTGGCCCCTTATGCAGGGCCAGGATAGGAAGAGCCGACATCGAGGTACCAAGCCGCGGGGTCGATGGGGACTCTCGCCCGCGACGAGCCTGTTATCCCTAGGGTAATTTTTCTGACACATCCAGCCCCCACCAAGGGAGACATGGATGATCGCTAAGCCCGGCTTTCGCCTCTGGATCCCTTACTGTTAAGGATCCAGTCAGGCTGGCTTTTGCCCTTGCACTCTACGGAGGGTTTCTGTCCCCCCTGAGCCAACCTTAGGGCGCCCTTGATATCTTTTCAAGGGCGTGCCGCCCCAGCCGAACTGCCCACCTACCGTTGTTCCGGCACCAAAGGCACCGGTGAGAAGCACGGTTGCAGAAAGTCGGTGTTCCATTGTTGCCTCCCCCATGTCCCAGAGAACACAGGATCGACGGCTCCCGACTACACTCTGCATCCACAACCGTACTCCAGCGACAGGCTGCAGTAAAACTCCACAGGGACTTCTTTTCCCGCTGGGAGATCGTGGACTGTTCGTCCACGTTATGTGGTTTCACCGGGTACTACGCGGGGACAGCGGGGCCCTCGTTGATCCATTCATGCACGTCGGAACTTACCCGACAAGGCATTTGGCTACCTTGAGAGAGTCAGAGTTACTCCCGGCGTTTGCAGGCCCTTAGCCCAGTTGGACCCAGGTTTCAGGTACCTGTACTGGCCAGGATTCAGAAGCCGTTCACAAGCTTTCGCGCTTGCGGCTTCCTGTGTTTTTATTAAACAGTCGGGACCCCTTTGTCACTGCGACCTGCTCTCAACAGCACGAGGCGGAAAGAGCAGGCACCCCTTATACCAAAGGTACGGGGCTAAATTGCCGAGTTCCCTCGCATTAGTGTATACCCGACACGCCTTAGGTTTCTCGCCTAGGGACACCTGTGTCGGTTCTAGGTACGGTCATAGAGGATCCTTCCTAACGCCCTTTTCAGTGGCTCCAGGAATCAGCTGAACCACCCTAAAACGGGCGGCTATTCCTGCTTTCATCTGGTTCTCGCCATTACGGCACTCCCCAGATTTATACAGTTAAACAAGGCGACAGCCCTGCTCAGCCTATCCCGAAACGTTCGGCGCTAGGCTTGCGTTGCCGCGTGTACCTCTATGGTTCTGGAATTTTAGCCAGATTCCCTTTTTCGGCATGATCGGTTGAGTCATGTCTTAGGACCGACTTACCCCCGGCTGAAGATCGTTGCCGGGGAACCCTGGCCCTTTCGGCGGAGAAGATTCTCACTTCTCTTTGCTGTTACTACCACCGGGATCCGCAATCCTAATCGGTCCACTGGACCTCACAGCCCAGCTTCTGCCCAACCAGGACGCCTCCCTACCAGCGCAGCCTGAGCTGCACTCTGAGGTATCGGTGGCTGGCTTAGCCCCGTCAATTTTCGGGGCCGTTAGCCTCGGCGGGTAAGCTGTTACGCTTTCTTTGAAGGATGGCTGCTTCTAAGCCTACCTCCCCGCTGTCTGAGGCTGACGACGCCCTTTAGTTTGACATTTAGCCAGCACTTGGGGACCTTAACCTCAGTCTGGGTTGTCCCCCTCTCGGTCATGGAGCTTACCCCCATTAACCCGTTTCCCGAGGTCTACGGCGCGAGTGGATTCGGAGTTTGAAAGAAAAGTGGACCCTTTCGGATCCTTGTTTTCCAATCAGTACTCTACCCCACTAGCTAGCCTCGCTCGGCACTAGACTCGAGATCTACTTCGGGTGGAACTAGCTATCACCAGACTAGATTGGTCTTTAGCCCCTATCCCCAGGTCTGAGGAACGAATTGCACGTCAGAACCCCTACGAGCCTCCATTAGGCTTTCGCCTAACTTCGCTCTGCCCAGGGATAGATCGTCTGGTTTCTAGTATGTACGGCTGTGACTCCGGGCCCTTTCAGACCCTGCACCTGGCTCCTTGCGGAGTTGCGTGCGTATTGGTTTCCCTATGCTTACGAGTTTTGAACTCTTATGCTTGCCACAGCCATAAACTCCCCGGCCCGTGTTTCTAGAACGGAACGTGCAACCCTGGTCCTCCTTCCTTGTAATGCCGCTTTGCAGCGGTTTCCTTCGGAAGGAATCTATCCTTCTGGGCTGCACACGTCTGTTACTGTCTGGTTTCAGGCACTTTTCACCCCCATTCCGGGGTACTTTTCAGTTTTCCGTCACCGTACTAGTGCGCTATCGGTCTTGAGTTGTATTTAGTCTTGGGAGTTGGTGACTTCCAACTTTCCGCACCAAAACCATGGTACGGTAGTCTGGGACTCCAGCAACTCTTTCAGGTGTGTGCTTAGGGGGCTTTCACCCTCTTTGGCGGGCCTTTTCAGGCCACTTCAGCTTAACCTACGAAGAGAGAATGCCGGGCCCTTAACTCTACATCTCCCGCGTTTTTCAACGTGGGATTCGGTTTGGACTTTTCCCATTTCGCTCGCTGCTACTAAGGGAATCCCGTTTTGGTTTCTTTTCCTCCCCCTACTAAGATGCTTCCGTTCGGGGGGTTCCCGCTCCGTGAGGGAGCATTTCTAGGAAGTCCCATTCAGGTATCCTCGGTTCGAAGGCTGCATGCGCCTACCCGAGGCGGTATCGCGGCTTGCCGCGCCCTTCTTCAGCTCTCAAGCCGAGCCATTCTCCAGACAGCGTGGCATGTCCGGGCCTTGGTGGTGTCTATTGGCGTTTGGTGAAACTTGTTGTTGTGTCGCTTTCGCAGTTAGTTTGTGTGTGGTGTCATGTGAGCTTTTCCTTTGCATTTGGAGTGCTCATTCACCCTTCACCCCGATCTCTGTGAGAAGCGGGGTTGCATGTGGTTTTTGATTTCCGCTTTTTTGACGGATGGCAACTTGATGTTGCTGGAACTGTTAGAAGCGTTCTCGAATAATATAAGTGTTGTGTCCTCGAGTATAATCGTTTTGAATGGGTTTTGCGTGGCGTTTGTTGGCCGGTTTGTTCTGCATTTCTTGTGTAATTGTGGATGCGTTGAAGAAACGACTTGTTTGTTGGTTTTCCCTTCTGGTTTACTATGCTGCTGCGCAGGTTGTGGGCTATGGCTTTCTTCTTTCCGGTTGGACTGTTTGTGGAAACATCGGTCGGTTTTGGTTTTGTTATTTGTTTTCACAAAAATGTAAAGCTTGCTGAAATGCGCCTTAGCCGCACCTGAACTTGTCCACACGGGTTTTATAGGTCTGCATTAATTAGCAATTAGTCTTGCGGTGGGTATAAGTGAGAGCCAAAAACGTTCTTGAACTCATAGGCAACACGCCTCTAGTCGAGGTTAATCGCCTGAATCCAAACCCAGCCGTGCGGTTGTATGTTAAGCTGGAAAAGTGTAACCCGGGCGGATCAATTAAAGACCGAATTGCCAAGTACATGATTGAGCAGGCGGAGAAGACAGGACAGCTGATTAGCGGCAAAACGGTTATAGAACCTACTCAGCGGGAATACTGGGATCGGCTTGGCCGTGGTCTGCCGCGCCAAAGGCTATGACCTCATCCTGGTCATGCCAGAAACGATGACGCTGGAACGTCGCCAAATCCTCATATCGTTGGGCGCCAAAATTCTGCTCAGCGATGGAGCTAAGGGCATGAACGGAGCTGAGGACTTAACCCATGAAATCGTCACCCGAAATCCAGACAAGTACTTCATGCCCAATCAGTTTGCCAACGAAGCAAACGTCAACGCTCACTACGAGACGACGGGAGAGGAGATTTGGCGGGACACAGAAGGGCACGTGACGCATTTTGTGGCGGGCATAGGCACTACGGGTACGTTGATGGGAGTTTCGAAGCGGCTTAAAGAGTACAATTCTGCGGTGAAGATTTTGGGCGTGCAGCCGGAGGAGGGTACAGCTATTCAGGGTTTGAAGGATCTGATGACGCAGTATGTGCCCGCAATATGGAACCCTAAATTGGTTGATGAAATCCGCTACGTAAACCCAAAGGACGCAGAGGAGGCGGCGCGGCTGCTTGCGCTGCAGGAAGGCATCTTCGTTGGACCCAGTTCAGGAGCGATTTTTCACGTTGCCCAAGCAAAAGCTGAAGAAATCAAAACTGGCGTGGTGGTAGCCATAGCCCCTGACGGTGGGGAAAAATACCTTAGCACGACTCTCTGTGATCCCTTGCTATGCCTGGACTGCGTCAAGAAATACGGCTTAAAATGTTCCTACAGCGATGGCCGCCCTATAATGAAAGGCGATTTGTCCAATGTTGAGTCGTCTTCCGTGCGTGACAAGCAGGTATATTAGCTCAAATGCTGTTTAATTAGGCAGGAATGAAATGAGAGTTTTGGACCCGTTAAGGGTTCATGGTTTCTGAGGCGTAATCCTCCGACCCACATTCTTGAAGCTGATTGGGAATGACTATCGAAGAAAAAGCAGGACTCATAATCGCTACAAGGCGATATCGGTTCCAAAAGAAGAAGAAACGGGTCGACGGCACGGATTTCTCAGTACTAGACACTACCTCAGATGAAAAAATATTGTTGCGCTCCATGGAACCCCAGGACAAGGCTGGATATGTCGGCGTAGACGACGTGAGGAAAATGCTCAAAGAGATGAAAAGCCAGAAGTGCGATCGTGGAGTATTCATAAGCAACCGATTCACTGAAGCAGCCGCAGAGGAAATGGCGCTATCTAAAATTCAGCCAGTCCCGGATGCGTACATGCCGCCCGTCAAGCCAGAATCTCTATACCTCGTCGTAAGTGACAGCTTAGACAAGCAATGCAGGAGCAAATGCGGTGGCACGCCATTGAGGCAATCCGACTGCAGGAGCTGGACAAACGGCGATTCCTGCCGAATCAGAACGATCAGCGAAAACGCCTCGTTCCACTTTGAGCGCGGCTGGATGAACCTCCTGAACGATGATCTGAGGCAACTTTTGTCTTTGCCAAAGTCTTCAAGAAGCATGATAGCTACCGCCCCAAATTCCGGCGGAAAACTGTAGAACTAGAGGTACAACACTTTGTCTCAACCAACATATGGAAGAATAATGAACTACCGAATAGGTATTAGAACACAAACACCACACGAATGCCTGATTGAATTTGTCAACGCGGACATCAAAACGCACGCAGGACTAATCGGCCAAAAAGTCTTGTGGAAAGGAGGAGAAAGCCAGCATGTCGGCAAAATTGTTGGTTTTCACGGGAAGAAAGGCGTTGTAATAGCTAAGTTCAAGAAAGGCGTGCCAGGCCAAGCCATAGGATCCACGGTGGAATTAATCAGCTAAAAAATCTCGAATCTTTTTGAACAAAAAGTAGGCACTTACCAACTTATTTCTACCGAAACTAACGAAATTCTCAACGATGCAAAAATCTCAATTGTTACCGTTTGGATTCTTTTTCATCCAGTCTATAGCGAAGGCTTCTGCTTTAGCAGAAGTTGGGTAGTCTGGCGAGATTTTTTTGCCATCGATATCCTCTTTTCGTTGCCCTGTGAAGATCAGCACATGGTAGTGTAACCCGAATTCTTTTTTTGTGACAGAAAGGGTTTGCCCTGTTATTTCGTTTAGGAATCCACCTTGATTGCTGATTCTCCTCCAGCCCTTGACTGTTTTCATTAACTGCTCCTCATCAGGTCATTCTCTTTACAGTTATTGTTTGGTACTGTTCTGTACCGATTGTTGCTAAAACGAGAATTGGTTAGACATATTTCCAGTTGCTTTCACGGGATTTGCTTGAAGGGGTTACCTTCGCCTTGCCCATGCTTGCTTCGGATCGAAATTGTGGTTGCTGTTTGAACTTGTCAACTGGTTAGTTAACCGTTTAGTAAAGCAGGTTCTGCAGTAAACTGGCTTGTCGGCAGTTGGTTTGAAGGGAACCGTTGCGGGTTGACCGCAACTCGTACACTTAACTTCGTATGAAGTTCTCAGAGTCATGATTTGTAGTCACCTCAATTTTCTTAAGGTATAATTGAAAAAGAAAGTTTCCAATTATCACATAACCAAGCCCCGCTGGGGACTTAAAGGTTCTTATTTGAGAGACAGCTTATTCATGGAGAACCAGATAAAACCGCTATTCTACGTGGCTCTTGCGAAAACGGCAGTGCTTGAGCCGATGTTAACCCGAGTTTTCGGAAAGCTTTTTGTTCGTCTTGATGCGCAATGAACAGGACAATTAGTGATCTTGGCCCAGTCCTCTGCAACAGGTAGGAGACGCCGAACTCGATTAGTCTCTAAGCTGCTTGCTGGCAAAGCGTAGGTTACTCAGATTTGCTTAGGCTACGGTGCCGCTTGGGTCAGCGGAGATGAAGGTATCTGTGAAGAACTCGTCGACGTTTTCAAAATCAAGTCTGCCGAACGCCTCCGCTGTCCCGGTGGTGGACGGTCACCCGATTGAGGAGGGTCTGGATGCGAAGCCATAGTGCCCCTTTGGTGGGCGGATAGGCGCGTGCCCTGCTTCAACGCGAGGAAAGGGATGATAGAGAGTTGAGGAGAAAAACTGGAAGCAATGGTTAAAATAAAGACCTCACATAGGCGCAAACCCCCATTTTTCTCTATTCTTTGTTCTACTTACTGAGCGCGCGGTTAGTCCTTCATGAGGGCGTCTGCCATTTCTTGAGTTATTAGCCCTAAACAATGTCTACGAAATTTATGCCAGCCAGGGTCATTTTGGTCCGTGTATCCATATTTATTGGCTTTATCTATATTCGGCAGACCTTGAAACCCTTTTGCCCCAAGTATAGTGAAAAGGGCGTGAGTGAATTCATGTACCAGAGCAGGCGCCAAAGACGTTCTCCATCCAGGGTCCCATTTTGAGGAGTTGCTGTACGGAATGCATATGAACGGCACAGCGATGCCCCATTGCAGTCCGCAATAGCAGTTTATTCTGTCTTGGGTGTCGTAGACGACGATTTCCGTCTTCATGCCAGCGGGCATTTTTGCCCTGCTTGCGGTGGAGAGAGACTCGGGAGTCACCATGTAGCACACTTCAGGCAACTTCGGAGTGTATTGTGGAATTTCTGCGGCAGGCAGTTTGCCATCTTGCACAAACCTTATGTCTAGCTTGATTTTGCTGTTGTTTTCGACGTAGGATTTGAACTCGTTTATTGCTGAGTGGAGGTTGAATTTTGAGGGAGAACCGAACGCGGTTAAGCCTACTTTCATTCCTGGCGCTTTTTCGGCTTTGAAAATAATTTTGAAGACGTTATCTTCTTTAGGGTTGAGACCAAAAGTCGCGTTTGCGCTCGTCCAACCGTTTGGGCCGTCCCAGTGGTCAAATTCGCCTGTATTTTCAACTGTTACCGTGTGCCAGCCAACTTGCGCTAAGTATTCAGTAAAAGGAGTTGTTTTCGTGAACAAAACGGTTCCACTAGGATCCTTTATCGTTACTACTTTATGCAAATCAACGACTCTGTCTATTCCTTCAAAAGAATTAACTGTAACTTTCCAAGTTAGGGCCTGTCCGCTACCCACAAGACGATTCTTCAATTCCTCGTAAGCTAGGCGTGGTCTCCCTACGTTGTCAAATAGGCCAAATTGCTTGTCTTCCCAAGAATTATCATAAAGGGAATACCAAAAAAGGTTCGTTACCCTGCCCTGAAAGAAATCAAGGGCTTGTTTTAGATATTGTGCTTGCCCCGTCTCTCCACCGGCGTTGACAGGTTGCCCCGTCTCAGTAACCCAGACTTCAAGACCAGAATTCAGTAGGCTACGATAAAATTGCAGCGATCGCTCGTAATTTTCCCATACAACCTGAGTTGTTTGATTTATCCAAGGGTAAGCATGTATGGAAATTGCATCACCATATTGCTGGATGTTAATATCGGCGAGTTGGCTCGCGAACTCTTTGTCCAAAGCCAGATGTCGATCGCCACCTGAAAATAAGTTTAGTCCGCCGAGCAGCAGTATCCTTGCAGATGAGCTATTCTGCCTAATTATTGGAGCCGCGATTTCCACCATCAAAAAATAAAATTGCACTATCCTCTTCATGTTTTTTGCATAGTCCGGCCCTGTCAGTCCTAGGTCAAGCAAGGGATAACTCACATTCGATGGTTCATTCCATATTTCCCAAGCATCCACTTGCCCTGCAAAGCCAGATACGTATTTAGTCACGTTGCTTCGCCATTCTTTGAGGGTAAATTTGCTTGATCTGTTAAACATCCAGCTGCCGAGTATTCCTAAAACCTTTAGGTTATATGACTTCGCAACCGCAATTGCAGAACCCAGGTCAGCTGAAGCATCAATTCTTATCCATTGAGCTCCGCATTCAGCGATACGCTTTGCATCCTGAGGTTGCAGAGCGTGAACGCAAAATCCTGTCTCAAGCTTAGACAATTTGCACCCAACCTATTATCAAGCTGCGCTACGATTACCTTTTCATCACGTTTAATATATAACATGTTCTGGAAGTCACACAGTAGCGCACTCAGAAGAAGAAGCTTGCCAACTCATAGTTTCAGGATTCGAGTTTGTCTGCGATTTTGGCACCCATAGAATATTTAGAAAACGCAAGTGATCCTCCCCAACGACAACATCCCTAGAAACGGGCGGGGTTTGTCTATGGCGGGCGGGGAGGGATTTGAACCCTCGACCCCCAACTTAGGAGGCTGGTGCTCTATCCGTACTGAGCTACCCGTCCATGCCTTACCCGATGGCGAGAAATAGTTAACGGCTACAGATTTTAACTTAGTGCCCTCGTTACTGCAAAAACTTTAAACTGTACGGTTCTGCGAGTTATGGGTTGTTGGTGCAGGGGTACCCGAGCCAGGTCTAAATAGGCGGCCAAAATGCCCCCTAGGACAAGGGGGAGGACTTAAGATCCTCTGACTCAGGTCTTCGTGGGTTCGAATCCCACCCCCCGCACCATTATATTGAAAGAGACGGGGGGTTTGTCCTGGCGATAAACTTCGCTTGGGAAAGAATTATTCTTTATTTCTTCGTGGTTTTTGTTCATGTCAATTCTTCCTTTTCCTGAACAGTTTATGTCCGTCGAAGTCGCAGACATACTCAAATCCGGCTTCTATTAGGACGAGGCTTCGTTTTCTGTTTTGGCGACTTTGGAGATGTAGTCTATTTCGTCTTTGAATAGGGCTCTCTTCAAGTTGGATGTAGACTAGCGTGTTTTTGATATTTTTGTGGCCGAGTACTGACATGACATATAGGATGTCTTTGGTTCGGTGGTACTCCATTGTTCCTTTCCAGGTTCGAAGCGTTTTGAAGCTGATTCTTTGGAGTCTTGGGTTTTGGACGTGGTGGGCGATGCGTTTGCGTTGTTGGGTGAAGTTGTCTCTGAAGTGGTCAAGGGGCATGTTTGTGTTTGAAAAGACGCGTTTTCCGTAGTCGTCAGGTAGGCTTCGGAGCATGCCGACGAGTTTTTGGCTTATGTGGAATATGCGTGGGTTGCTGTCTTTTTCTGGGGTTATGCTTACGGTGTTTGATTCGTAGTCGATCCAGTCTTTTTCGAGCATCCAAGCTTCTCCGCCTCGTGCGCCTGTTTCTTTGAGTAGCTGCAGGAAAGTAGCTGCGCGGTGGCTGCATCCTGTAATTAGCTGGTCTATTTCTGTTTCTTTGGGCACGAAGGGTATTTTTCGGATGGGTTTGTATTTTGGGGCTTGCCAGGTTCCACCGGCCATTCTTAGGAAGGCGGAGTAGGAGTCGACTGCGTTTGCTTTTCTGCCCTCGCACCATTTCTGTTTGGCGATGGTATCTTTGACTGAGTCGGGGTCGTAAAGGTTTGCACCTCTTAGGTGAAGTATTCTTATCAGCTTTGATCTGCCAAAGATTGTTGCTTCTCTATTTCCTTCTTTTTTCATCCACCAAGCGAATTCTACTAATTTTCCTTTGATATCACCTGTGTTTCCACGCAGAACTTCTAAGGTTTTAGGTTCTGCAGGCAAATTTTTCGTCTCCTCGACGCGTATTTGCTGAGAACTAACTAAGTCACTTGCCATTTTTATTTCATTGCTCAATCCATTTCGCGAGGTTTTTTCTTTGTTGCTCCAGCTTTTTTGGATGTCGTTTGGGTCTGAGAAGCGGTGTCCGCAGTCTCGGCATTGCCACCTTTGAATTTGGTCACCATAAACGGTGTAGCGTTTGGCGTTTCGCCATAGCTTTGTGGATCCGCATTGAGGGCATGGGTTTAGGGGGCTTGCAGAATTTTCTGGGTTAGACTTACAAGTGCAGGGACTGGGAGAAGGAAAAATTACAATGTCGGGAGAAGACTTTGTCTCTGCCGTAAGTCCAGCCATTCCCTCCCATCCTCTCTTGTGGTTCTTTTCTAAATTCTCCAGGATTTAGGCTGGGGAATCTGAATCCTTTTCACGTTTGATGAGTTCCCAAGGAACCTGTGCCTGCAATTTCACTCTTAACAAAATATATATCATCAATATCATCTTTTTATGGTGATGGATATGAAATTAGCAACTCTGATAGTTGGTGAGTTTGTACTTCTTTTTGCATCAGTACTCGTTTTTAGAAGCGCGTGGCTCTTGCTAGACGACTATCTGGGGAATTCCCATTTGTGGCTACTTCTTGGAATTGGAGTAGTGACAACAGCGGTTGGTTTAGTTATAGTTAATTATGAAGTAAAATGCGAATTACAGAAAAACAAGTAACTCAAAAATCCTATCTTACCTAGATTTTCCATCTTTTAAGTTTAGGTAAAGCATTAGATACCAATGTTTTTACTTCATCTTCAGACATTCTACTCCAAGAACAGGTATGATAAACCCAAGTTTTTTTGGTCCAGCAATGCCTGGGCCAAACACGAAAAAGTGTCAGCACATATAATGAGGCGCAAGAATATATCTTACAAAGCGCTAAAAGCAATGTCTGATTATAAAATTCTATGAGAGTTTAAGAATGAATAAACAGCAAGCAAGCGCTTTCACAAAGGAACTACTGTCTAAATGCAGGTTGGACTCAAATTCCTTCACTTTAATTGAGCCTAATCCCAATGATAAATTGTCAACAGGGTACAAAGTGTGCATAAAGACCGTCTTAGACGATGAGTGCAAACTGCAGATAAAGAAAATTACAAAAAACCATGACTTAGCTGTGATAATAGAAAAATCTCAAATTGTGATTTACAAACCAAAACTAAATCAACTGAGTATTTAATATAAAATGCACCTCAAAGGTTTTCAATTCTGTCTCATTCGGTATTTGTCAATAAGAAACTCCACCCATTTTCTAGCTTCAACTACAGCAAATGCGAATAGAGCCATAGATAGAACGTAAATCCAGTGTTCTAAAGCAAGCGGAACTACGTTAAACAAGTTAGGCATTAGGTATAAGACTGACAACTGAAGAACAACACCTATCCCCACTCCTGCGAAAATGTACGGATTTATCGTTAAGCTCTTCTTAATATCTTTGAAAAAGGGTTGCTTCTCTTTTTGAGCTTGTATGCCATTGGTCCACTGAGCAAACACAACTGATGTGAAAACTACCGTCACAGCAATTTCATATGAGTATATTCCCATTAGGTATATGAAGAGGAAGAGGCAGGCAAGCCCTACGGTGAGCCCAAATGTCACAACTCTGAATATTTGTGTTCTATCAAAGAAGTTGGTTTCAGATTTTTTCGGGGGTCTATTCATAACGTCACCTTCCGCTTTTGTGAAGGGAAACGCTTTGTCTTGAACACCATCAGTAACTAGATTTATCCAAAGTATCTGGATTGGGAACAATGGCAAAGGCAATCCACCGATAATAGCAAACGAGATGAGTAAGAGCTCTTGAATAGCAGTAGATAGCAGATAGTATATGACTTTTCGAATATTATCAGCTATTACTCGACCCCTGTTGATTGCGTCTACTATGACTTTCAGGTTATTGTCTAATATAACCATCTTTGCGACGCCTTTGGCTGCTTCTGTTCCAGATCCCATTGCGATGCCCAAATCCGCTATCTTGAGGGCTGGAACATCGTTTACTCCATCCCCCGTTACAGCCACTATTTCTCCATTCTCTTGGAGAACTCTCACTACTCTATGTTTGTGCTCAGGCAAGATTCTGGCTAAAACAGTAGTTTTCTTGAGTGCCTCAAAGAGGTTCTTGTCATCTATCTCTTCGATTTCCATTCCTGTTAGCAGCCGATCGCCGTCTTTCCATATGCCCACTTCTCTTGCAACGGCTTTAGCCGTTAGAATATAGTCACCAGTAATCATAATGACTTTGATTCCAGCTTTCTTTGCAACCGAAATAGCTTCTTTAACGCCTTCTTTGGGAGGATCTAAAAATCCAATAAGGCCAACTATCTCAAGCTTCCAAGAACTGGGCAATTTGCCAGACTCATTTCCCACCCCGACTGCGATAACCCTCAAACCATTCTCGGCCATGCTGGTAAGGGCTTTTTCAAGAACTTCAAATTTATCTGAATTTATAGCCATCTTTTTGAGTTCTTCGTAAGCACCTTTTACGAATAGTTTTGAAGTCCCATCAACGTCGTTACATGTGGCCATTAACCTTAGCTTTGTATCAAAGGGGTAAGTCCATAGGCGTTGGCATCTATTGTTAACTTCTTTGAAATCCTCTGCCCATTTGGCTAGGGCTGTGTCTATTGGGTCTCCCTTGAAATCGTTTGCATCATTACATAGAATAGCTCCAAGCTTTAGACTCTCTGGGTCTAGCGCATAGACTTCTTTAACCGCTAACTTTCCTGCAGTAATAGTACCTGTCTTGTCAGATGCTATTACAGTCGCACTACCTAATGTTTCAACTGAAGGAAGATCTCTTGTTAGAGTTTTCCTTTTGCTCAAAGCAATAGCTCCCACGGTAACTACAACAGTTACAACCAATGGTAAGCCCTCAGGAACAGAGGAAACCAGCTGGGCAACTAGAAAGTATGCTATGGTTAGTGGTTCTCTGCCTTGCAAAAAGCCGATTACGCCTACAATCGACAGCAAGGATAACAAAAGTATCACATAACGCCTAGCAAAGTATTTAATTGCTTTTGCCAAGGGGCTGATTGGCGAAGAACCTTTGGCTTTTTCGGCAATTGATGCAAAATAGGTTCTGCAACCAGTTTTTACAACAAACCCTTTGCCGGAACCCCGGACAATTGCTGTACCAGTAAGAAGCAAGTTCTGTAGCTCATATGGAAGAGTATTTGATGGCAGTACGATAGAATGATCCTTTAAGACTGGAAGAGATTCTCCAGTCAGTGTTGATTCATCAACTGTAAGTCCCGTGCTATCGGATAATCTAATATCTGCTGTTATCAAGTCACCTTCAGAAACGGTCACGTAGTCACCGGGCACGATTTCAGATGATGGAATTATGAGCGTTTGACCGTCTCTTATGACATTGGCTTTGCTCTCTGTGAGTTTCTTTAAAGCTTTTAGAGAGGTTTCAGCTTTTAGCTCCTGCCAAAAGCCGATGAGGCTATTAACTAAGATGATAAAGACGATTACTATAAAGTCGGTATATTCACCGACGATGAGAGTTAAGAGGGAAGCTGCAAAAAGTACGTAGACCAAGATACTCTTGAACTGCCTAAAGAAAATCTTTAACTTGCTTGTTTCTTCTTCCTCAATGGTATTTTTACCATATATTCTAAGGCGGTTTTCAACTTCTGCTCCAGTCAAACCTTCAAAGGAAGTGCTTAGGGCTTTAACTGTTTCATCAGCCGTTAGCGTTTGAGCTTTTTCAATATCCAACTGTAAATTCGACGGAACTTTCTTCTTGCTATTTGCCATCTTTGATTCTTCCTTTGAGTCACTCTTTACTTAAGAGCTAACCAGAAAATCGCTCAAATCATAATTTAGGCCCCAACTAAAAAGATTAATGCTCCTAAATAGTAAAAGCAATGATAGATACGCGATTATCATACGCAACGCGCTCTTCTTCAAACACTCATTGAATAACTTGCTTGTGGGCAAGGTTACCAAGATAATTACTAAGGGCATACTCCAAAAAACCCTCCAAATCCGACTCAACCACCTTATCGGGCAAAAAAGACAAATCGCTTAACCACTGGCGCTTGATCTCAAAGACAAGATCCTTAGGCTCAGCAGCTTCTAGCTGATCAAAATATTCCTCCATCGCCAAAACGTAAGCTAAGCCCAGCCAAGCCCGATAATAACGATCTTTCTCACTGATATTCACCAGGATCTTTGAGGAAACCCGAAGCATACGCTCAAAGTTGCCATCTGGCTTAACCCCGAAAACACCCTGCACACAATCAAGACAATAAACCTTCATCATCTGCTTGTAAGTATGCAGCAGCATCTTTGTTTGAGGATACTTGGGTTTTTCAGGGAACTTTAAGAATTTATCAAGAATGAAAACGGGAACATTCACAATTTGCTTAAGGAAATGCAGTTTAAGTTCACGGTTCAAAATACAACACAGCCTCAAGCGTTACTTGTCCACCATAGAAAGTTTTGCTACGGTACGAAATGGATCCTGGAGCAAAATTTGTTGGATAAATATCCTGTACCGCACCGCTCAACGTTCGATCTGCAAGAATAGCGTCAACTACATCGCCCATAACGTCGATGATGCCGTCAAACCAATCCTCCGGAGCTGACTCGCGGACAAGAACAAGCAAATTCATGCGTACAGTAACATCCAACGCCGAGCCCATCTCAAAGGCACAACAGAACTGGATGAAGCATCAATCAAAACCACTGGAGTATCTGGGGTTAGGGCAAAGTTTTCGCCTACAAAAACGGTTTTAGCTACTCCAGAAGCAGGCACCTCAGGTACTTCAGGGATCTCAGGTTCACCATCATGCGCAGGAACACCCGGCACTCCTGGAACAGCAGGAACATAATCAAGCACGGCCTTAACTGCTGAAAAAACCGCTTCGTAAGCAGTATAGAAACTGTTTGCCATTTTTAGTAACCCTCGTAATCTGTAACTTCATCCCAGGCTTCTCCAAAGAAACGCGGAATCTCCTGCTTCAGTGCCTTTCTTAACCTGCTCTAGCAAATCACTTGGCTTAGTGCCAGGATGATTCACTAGCTTCGTGAAGACAACGTCAGTTCCACTTTGAAAACGCAAAACAGATGCAAACCGCGGACGGATCTCATGGGGACTGGTGCCTTCAATAAAATAAAGAAAGTATGGCGCCCTATTGCTTAAGGCACTGTTCAAGTCACTTTGCTCAGTCACATACCAACTTTGCCGCATCAACCCCGATGCGAACAGGAGTCAACTGCTCAGCGCGTCCTTTAGCGTGGGTAACTGCCTTCTTCAAAATAGCCTTAGCAAGCTTGGGCATATCAGAAGCAACTTT
>CAVOWB010000007.1:0-72515 GCA_963699995.1 Candidatus Bathyarchaeota archaeon
CTCTGTGAAGGACAACTCTCGGTTGATATGCCTAATGTCACTTGTTCTCAGAGTGGCTCCCGATTTGGTCAAGGGTGCATTCTGAAGTGTATCTTGTCTGAATCCTTTGAATCTGGGTGCCTCCGAATTCGTTCCTGGCATCATAGATAGGACTACTAATCCCTTCTCAGCGACGTGATAATCTTCATAGGCAACATGCTCTAATTGCGGGCAGTTAAATAAAAATAATCGCGCACGCTGCGCCATCAAAAGATTAGAGGAGTTAAGAGAAACCCGTCAATACTAACAGAATCTCTGCAGGTGGCACGCGGAAACATGGAAAACTGGAAAATCACTCGATTTGGAGCAGAGGGAGAGGCAACACCAGAATAAACAATGAAATAAGAAGCAGTCTTAGTCGAAAAAGAATAACCGTTTCTCTACAATACAGGAGAAAACCGCTGGTAATGAAACACTTTGAAAGAAAAGATAATTAAGAATCTCCCATTTTTGCAGGCATTAAGAAACCTAAATTCCGTTTTGAAAGCGGCGCAACGATAGCCGATTTTACTACGACCAATGTTAAATAGACTTTATCACTCAACTAAATCATTGGGTGTTAGTATGTCTAGCAACTTAATGCAACCTGTTAAAGTCTATGATGAAAATAATCAAACTGTTGCCCGTTTTTCCACAAATGGGAAGACAGCTCGTGCAGAGCTTGGAAGAGGTGAGTATCATTTGCCCAAACCAAATGAACGTTGGCTTCCAAATATTCCTGGTGACATAATTATCTATGATGGGAATGTTTTATGCCGAAAACAACCACCGACCGATGATCCTAAAGACTATTCTGCAAATCGTCGCTTTGTTCTTGAGGGCAAATATGGAATGTTTCTGATTAATGATGACAAGGGCTTGCCATCTTTGTTTTTTAACAGCCTGGCTTCATCTCTGGAAATTGGAAAAAGCCAAAAGCCAAGGTTTCGGATTATGGGGGACAAAGGGGAAGTGACTCTATTAGATGAAAATAGTGCTCCTAGGATCACGATGTCCAGCTCAAAACCATCCGTCGCCACTCTCGCCATTGGAAATCAAAACAAGCCGGGCAGCATTGACGTAGTGGGCAGGTTAATCCCGGGGGACGGAACTGTTACTCCCCTCTTTTCGGTTGATGGCGGGAACGCGACGCTTCATGGAAACGTTACGCTTTTAGACGCATATAACACTTCTACTATTCAATTGAATAACCAAGATGCTACTCTTTCAATTGGAAACAGGAATAAGCGCGGTTTCCTTAAGGTGCTTGACCAAAACCTATTTCCGAGGTTTGCTGTTGAGGGGGGAGACGTTACACTCAGTGACGAAAACAGCATACCTTCTATTGTATTGAAGAGTTCAGAAGCTTCGATGAGAATTAGTAGTAGTCCGGGACGGCAGTTCACGTTCAATGATAGAGGGCTATCGATTCTAACTGGTTCGGGTTCGAACCGGCAGTTACTTCTTGATGCAGGAGGGGGACTAACGATTGTTGGTGGAGACTTAACGCTTTCAGGTGAAGACTTTGCCCCTCATATCAAGTTGCAGAATTCAACAGGTAGGATAGCCATCTCAGACAAAGGCCAAAATGTTGCTGTAGAGCTCGATAGCTCGGGAATTAGGCTCGCACGCGCTGAACTAGCAGAGGAGTTTGACACACCGGTAAATGAGCACATCATACCTGGTTCTGTTGTTGTTATAGATGGTAATGGTGTACTGCACAAATGCAATGAGGAGTACGACAAGAAAGTGGTAGGTGTTATTTCTTGGGCTGGAGAGGGTAAAATTGGTTTAATTTTGGGAGAAAATGTTTCAAAGACTAATCAGCAGTATGTTACTCTGGTCGGCAAAACACTATGTATGGTCGACGCAACGGATTCTGACGTTGAAATCGGTGATTTGTTGACTACCTCATCAAACCCAGGTTACGCCATGAAAGCAATTGACCAAGCTAGGGCATTCGGAACCATTATTGGCAAAGCGTTGCAGAGCATGGCAAAAGGACAGCAAGGTTTGATTCCTATTTTGGTTGCTCTCCGGTAAAGACTGCAAAAAACGCTGAGACTAGATGGACAATTCATCAAGGAATGGAAGAACGGGTTCCAAAATCTCATGACTGAACTCTACGTTTCAAAAACAAAAAGTTCCCTTCTACATCCTAACTAGCAACCCGCAGGTTTTACACGGAGACAAGAAAAACTGGGAAGTGACACCATATGGACATGCAAGCAAAGGAATGGGCAACACCAAAATGAATGAGGAAATTAGGGAAAGCCTTAGCCGAACCTGAATAACGGTTACTCTGAAATATTCCTCAACTTAGACTAACAGTCTTCTTGTCATCCATTGCTTTTCTAATATCGCATATTCTTTGTTCAAGCGTTGGATAGAATTTCGGCAGGAATCGTGACTGATGCAACTGCTTTGAGCGCAGATTGGTTATTTTAGTAAGCGCTAAGATCATTGCTTCACCATCTGCGAATTCGACAGAGTTGAGGTCGCATTTTGTCTCCATCTGACGATTCCATTTTGCATTAACATAAAACATACACATGACAGCTAGCAGGAGCGATATGACGACAGCAAACACACAGGAAGGAGCTTTGCCAAAATCTCTAAAAAACGGAATAGAGCCCACCAATTCGAAGTTGGAATACACTATAAATCCGATAATAGCTGCAATGGCAATTGCAGGGAAGAATATTCGCGAAAACCGTTTTTTCCATGTTTCTCTTTGATGTGTGTGAACTCATGCGCCCCAAGGGCCCGCAATTCCTCAGGAAGAAGCATTTCGAGATACTTGGCATCAAAGAATACTCTATCCACGAAAGATAAGCCACCTGCTGGCAGGAATGGAACCTTGTAATACCTTTTCGACTTGTCTCTTTTCAAAATTGGTGATACCTGCATTAGCTCTGCCAAATTGTCCAAGGATTCAGATTGAAATGGGTTGTCTTTATAGTGACCTGTAGCTAAAAAACTTAGAATCCCCAAGTTCTTGTCCCCATGCCTCCAATGTGACTTGCGAGACTATTATTATGCCACTTATGAACGAGAAAAACAGGAAGGATGCCGCACCAAGCATTAGGAGAATGCAAAGAATTGCGTTGCGATGCACAGAACGTTTTGATTCCATGACCAATTAATTGGTGTTTGAGTTTAAAATAATATGCCTTCATTATGAAGGTAAAGACCCTTGAAGGCTTTCTCGGTTACCCATTAGATTATCCACTTCGGGCATTAACAAGTGTTAAAAGTTGAACTCTCCGATGTATAGCTTGAAACAACTCTTAAACGGTGTCGCATAACATGAAGCCAGAGGAATCCGCTCGGAAAAAGATTGATGTTTTGCTTAACTCTGGCGGCTGGCTTGTTCAGAATTTCGAGAATTTGAATCTGACCGCTGGGGTAGGTGTTGCCGTTCGAGAGTTTCCTTTGAAGGGAGCGGGTTTTGCTGATTACATGCTTTTTGTTGAACGGCATGCCGTAGGTGTTATCGAGGCTAAACCTGAAGGCACTACTTTAAGCGGGGTTTCGGAGCAAACAGAGAAATACTTCACAGTTTCCCTGATAGTGTTCCCCATGTTGGCGATGTTTTGCCTTTTGCTTACGAGAGCACCGGTGTAGAGACTTACTTTAGGGATTTGCGTGATCCCGACTGCCGTTCAAGGCGAGTTTTTGCTTTTCATAAGCCTGAGACTTTGCATCAGTGGGCGCACCAAGAAGAACACTCTCAGAGGTAGACTCAAGAATATGCCTCCGCTGATTAAAGAAGGATTGCGTGATTGCCAATTTGAAGCCATAGAGAACCTGGAGTTGTCCTTTACAGAATCAAGACCCGAGCACTTATCCAAATGGCAAGTGGCAGCGGCAAAACTTTTGCTTCCGTCACTTTTGTTTATCGGCTAATCAAGTTTGCCGGAGCTCGTCGTGTTTTGTTTTTGGTTGACCGGAACACTTTGGCAAAGCAGACTTTGCAGGAGTTCCAGCAGTACCGAACTCCTGATGATGGACGCAAATTCACCGAACTATACAATGTCCAGCGGCTATTATCAAACAAGATTGATCCGGTTAGCCGCGTATGCATAACCACCATCCAGCGGCTCTATTCTATGCTTAGAGGCGAGGCGGAGTTTGCGGAGGAAAACGAGGAAACCTCAACTTTTGAGATGAAACTTCGCGATATGCGTCCAGTAGAAGTTGCCTATAACCCGAAGATTCCGCTGGAAATGTTTGACATCATCGTCACCGATGAGTGCCACAGGTCGATTTATCATCTGTGGCGGCAGGTGCTTGAGTACTTTGACGCGTTTATAGTTGGGTTGACTGCGACGCCTTCTAAGCAGACTTTGGGTTTTTTCAATCAGAACTTGGTGATGGAGTATGGGCATGACCGAGCAGTTGCCGACGGCGTAAACGTCGCCTATGATGTTTATCGTATTTCAACAAAGATCACCCGTGGGGGCAGCAGAGTTGAATCCGGCTTCTATGTGGACAAACGGGATAAATTGACTCGGAAGGTTCGCTGGGAACAGCTAAATGAAGACCTCGAATATGATGCTAAAGAATTGGACCGCAGCGTAGTTGCCAAAGACCAGATACGAACTGTGATTAGGACTTTCAGGGATAAGTTGCCAACTGAGATTTTTCCTGGGCGCACAGAGGTTCCCAAGACATTGGTTTTTGCCAAAGACGACAGCCACGCTGAGGACATAGTGGAGATTATTCGCGAGGAGTTTGGGAAGGGAAACGATTTCTGCAAGAAAATCACCTACCGCACCATGGAACGCACTGAGGATTTGATTGCCAGTTTTCGCAACTCCTACAATCCACGCATAGCAGTTACGGTAGACATGATTTCAACGGGCACCGACATTCGCCCGTTAGAGTGTCTTCTGTTCATGCGTGATGTGCGATCGAGACGTGTATTTTGAGCAGATGAAAGGCAGAGGCACACGCACAATCTCCAACACAGACTTAAAAGCAGTTACTCCTGGGACTGAGAGCAAGACCCATTTTGTTATTGTTGACGCGGTTGGCGTTTGCGAGAGCGACAAGACAGATTCGCGCCCCTTAGAACGCAAACGAAGCACGCCTTTTGATACTTTGGTTGGATCTGGTTGCTTTAGGCGTTCGGGATGTGGATACCTTGACTTCTTTGGCTGGTAGGCTTGCGCGTGTTGACAGAGAATTAGACGTTGATGAGCGGAAGGAGATAGAGGCAGCAGCCGGAGGAAAACCGCTCAAACAAATAATTAATGGGTTATTTGATGCGGTGGATCCTGATAAGCAGGTTGAGAAGGCAAAGCAGCTTTTCAAAACCGAGACCCCAACGGCTGAGCAAGTCAAGAAAGCTTCTGCCGAATTAGCCAAGAGCGCCTGTGCCCTTTTCGATGCGCCTGTTGTTCAGAAATACCCTTATTGAGGTTAAGCAGAGAAACGAGCAAACCATAGACACAACCAGCAGGGACCAAGTAGTTTTTGCTGGTCACGACCCCTTAGCCAGCTGAAAAAGCACGGCTAACCGTGAAATCCTTCAAGGACTTCATTGAACACAACAAAGATGAGCTAATTGCGCTACAGATCATTTACAGCAGACCTTACGGCCAAAGGCATTTGACTTACGAGGCAATCAAAGAACTAGCTGACGCCATCAAGAAACCGCCGTATAATTTGACTCCTGAACTGGTCTGGCTGGCATATCAGCAACTGGAAAAATCCAAAGTTAAAGACGCTGGACCACAAAAACTCTTAACAAACATCGTTTCCCTGGTGCGATTCGCCACTGGCAAAGCCGATGTGCTGGAACCATTCGGCAACGTGGTAGATTACCGGTTTAACGATTGGCTCATCAAACAAGAGTCCTTGGCAAACACTTCACACCTGAACAGAAAGAATGGCTAAAAATGATAAAAGAACACATAACCACCTCCCTAAACGTCAGCTTAGACGACTTCGAGAATGTGCCCTTTAACCAGAAAGGCGGAGCAGTCAAAGCCTACCAACTATTCGGAAAAGAACTAAACCAAACACTAGAAGAACTAAACACGGTGCTAACAAAGTGACTGAGATAAAGCAGTCTATCTGCAGTTGCCTCCAAGGTTGGGTTTGGACTCCAATCGGGGATATATGCGAAGCTTTCATTGGAAGTGGAACCGAGCCCAAAGGCGGACAAAAAGGTCAATTATACGGAAAGCATTCCATACATCAGCAGTCAAAATATTTCCAAATGGTACTACGCCATATCTGAAGAAGTCGCATCTTGAAGTAGCAGCAGCATACTCGTAAGAAATGGACGAAATCATCATTTCCTAATGGTCGGAACTCCTCGACAAACATGGCATATGGTCGATCCGCATGTATCAGAAGGGTTGCAAATAGCCTCAATCAGCATGTATGCATAATAAGACACTGCTTGTTGCGAATCCGATGCGTATCTATTTGTCAATTTCCTTACTTCAAAGCATGGTTAGACCCAGAATTTCACACAGTCATCGGAGTTACCAGACAAGGTTTGAACTACATCCAATGTAGTTATCTCAAATACCTCTTGCCACCATTGCAATGAGCAGAATCGTATTGTTGGCAAGGTAGAGGGGCTTTTTTCTTTCCTCGACGCAGGCACAGAGTCGCTTCGCAAAGTCCAAGCGCAGCTCAAGCGTTACCGCCAAGCAGTCCTAAAATATGCTTTTGAGGGGAAGCTAACTGAGGAATGGCGAAAAACCCAAAAGATCAGATAGAATCAGCACAAAGACTCTTGAAAGGATCAATGAACAGAAACAGACTAATCAGGAAGATGCAGAATCGAACTACCTGTTATGGATGAAATCAGACTTTGCCAAATTACCAGAATGTTGGGTAATGGCGCTTGGCGAAATCCTGGTATACAATAATTGCTGATTTGAGTACCCGAAATGTTTAAATAAAGAGCTGCAAAATTCGCGTAGTTAGAGGTCATTAACGTAGGTTATGGTGAGTTCAAAGCGAGAATTTCGAGTAAATTGAAGACGTACGTATCGATATTCCTGCAAAGAAATGGTAGAGTTGCTAATTATATGTTGGTACTTGGAAACACCGCTGATAATTCCAATAGGAACTGATCACGCTATACATCTTGGATCAAACGTAGACATTGCTCTCGATAACTACCAATTGAAAGATGCAAGATTCATCGTTATTTGTATTTTCTCCTATTATGGACAAAACGTAATTAGCTCGAACAAGCTCAACAGCTGTCGCAAACTTCATCTATAAAGCAGATTCGGCATTTTAAGTTGCCATGCCGCTCTTTCATTAATGAACAGTTAGAAATCGTTGAAGAAATTGAACGACAGTTTTCAATTGCTGAAGAATATTGAAAAAATACTTGGAGCAAAGTCTTAAGCAGTCAAATAGCTGCGCCAAAGTATTTTGAACAAGGCCTTTGAAGGAAGGCTTGTTCCTCAAGACCCAACTGATGAACCTGCAGAGAAATTATTGGAACGCATAAAGAACTAAACGTATTAGAGAATAAAAACTAAAAATAATAATCAGATGGAGTTATCTCAGCTATGTCAAATGAATCTGCGTCAATAGTTCAGAGAGTTTGGAATTACTGTAATGTTCTTAGAGATGATGGGGTTAGTTATGGCGATTATGTTGAGCAGTTGACTTATTTGCTTTTCTTGAAGATGGCTGATGAGCAGACTAAGCCGCCATTCAAAAGCCTTCAACTATTCCTCAAGGGTTTGATTGGCAAAGCCTAACGTCAAAAGATGGCCCAGAACTGGAAACTCAATATCGTAAACTTGCTGGAATCGTTAGGCAAAGAGAAAGGAATGCTAGGAGTCATCTTCCGCAAAGCCCAAAACAAAATCCAAGACCCAGCCAAACTCAAACGCCTACTCGAACTTATCAATAATGAAACTTGGACTGGGTATGGACATTGATGTGAAAGGTGAAATCTATGAGGGGTTGCTGCAGAAGAACGCGGAAGACACCAAAAGTGGTGCAGGACAGTATTTCACGCCGCAGAGCCTTAATTAATGCGATGGTGGAGGTTGATGAATCCTGAACCAGGCAAGACCATAAACGACCCAGCTTGCGGCACTGGCGGTTTCATAATTGCAGCCCACGACTACTTTCTAATCTAAGAATTATCAGTTAGATGTAGAGCAGAAACGATTCCTCAGATTCAACACTTTTAGCGGAAAAGACATTGTTGACACCGTAGCCCGCTTGTGCGCTATGAACTTATTCTTGCATGGAATCGGAGGAGACAGAAAGCCCAATAGAAGTTGGGGACTCCCTCATTACCGACCCTGGCACCACGATATGATATGGTGATGACTAATCCACCGTTTGGCAAGAAAAGCAGCATCACCCTAACCAATGGCGATGGCAAAACCGACAAAGAAGCCTTAACCTATGAACGCCAAGATTTCTGGGCAACAACAAGCAACAAACAACTCAACTTCCTCCAACACGTCAAAACACTGCTGAAAATCAACGGCAAAGCAGCCATAGTGGTGCCTGACAACGTCCTCTTTGAAGGCGGAGCAGGAGAAACCGTAAGACGCAAAATTCTCCACGAATGCGACGTCCATACACTTTTGCGCTTGCCTACAGGCGATATTCTATGCTCAAGGAGTAAAAGCAAACGTACTGTTCTTTGACCGCAAACCCGCCAGCGAAACACCTTGGACAGAAAAACTCTGGATATACGACCTGCGCACAAACAAGCACTTCACACTAAAAACAAACACGTTAAGCTACAAAGACCTCGAGGACTTCATAAAATGCTACAACCCACAAAACCGCCACGAACGCAAAGAAACAGACCGCTTCAAACCCTTCACATACAATGAGCTAATGCAACGTGATAAAGCGAACTTGGATATTTTCTGGCTCAAAGACGAAAGCCTAGAAGACACAGAAAACCTCCCAGCGCCAGAAATTTTGGCAGCAGAAATAGCAGAAAACTTAGAATCAGCATTAGAACAATTCAACAGCATTAGGGAAGAGCTTGATGAGAACAAGAAAGGGACTTAGTATTACTTTTTGTCTTCTGGTTGAGTTTTCCTTAACCCATAATTGGCGAATCCAAGAGGATATATTAGAGACCTGTTGAGGTCTGCTTCCCATTGTTCGGCTCTTGGATCTTTCAACGCCCTTGCCGTGTCAATGAGGTTCCGCTGAAAAAAGACTGCTTCCTTAAGCAAATCATCTATACGTTTACTTGCTAGGAATATTTTGCCTTGCAGCATTTCATCGGATGCCTTAATGCATTCATCTGAGAACTTCTTAATGATGTTGTCGAATAATTGCTGGCTTACATCTTTTAAAGACATAATTAGTCGAAACATCGCTGGAACGTTCGCATTAATTCGCGCAGGCTGACCGAACCTTCCTTCTTCTTCCGCTGCAAAAACTGCAAGTCCATTCATTATTTTTTCAGATTTCTCCAAGTCGCCAGCTAGAATCTCAATTCTTTCAAGAAAGGACTGAAGTTCGTCTAAATTAGTATGCGAAGGGTTGACAAGTTCACTCCCAAAAAAGAAAATCTGACTCATGCTAGGCGAAATGTGAATTTTTGAATTAGGAGGGAAATCCCCACCCGCAATTTCGCATTGAGGTAAAGGATAATGCTCGCCCCAACCGTCTTTGCCCCTCTTGTTTTTGGGTTGTCCTTCAAAAGTTCGGCATGAGAAACCTAGATTCTGGGCTTTAGATCTTGTTTCCTCAACATCTATTTTGACCTTGTATTTCCAACGAGCAAACTCGGGTTCCTTATGACTCTTTGCGCGTGTCATCGCAAAACCCACCTAGGTATGAGCGAGATACAAGTCCCAACCTCAAAACTTAAACATTGTTTAAATGGAAATGATGAAAATGCCCCTCAAAAGAAAAATATGTAAAATCGGAAATAGCTTTGCAATATTTCTCCCAAAATCATGGGTCTTGCTTCTTGAAGCAAAACATGGCAAAATTAACGCAGTGGCAATCGAGGTCGACGGTAATCTTAACATTAGCCCGATTCTAGAGGAGAATAGGGCATGAGCGCAAGTGATGAGCATGCACAAAAGGTGTCTTCTCAGAATGGAGAAGAGAAAAATGGTGAGAAGGCTTCACATAGGAAAACAAAAAAACCCTCTGACAGTTGTACCGAAGTTAACTACCCCCAGAGTGTCTTCAGCGGCGTCAGGAAGACTGTTGGATTCAAGTGTGATACGGGGCTTCATGAGGAGTTTAAACGGGTAGCACAGGCTAAAATGGGCTCCGTCTGCAAACCTTTAGAAGCTTTTGAAATCGCCGTTTTAGCCCTCAACAAAGAGCAGGTTAACTTTGGTACAACTGTCCGCATCGAAAACCTAAATATTATGCGAGAGCTTCGCACGCGACGCAAGGGTGTTGCAGATAAATGTGGATTCGTCAAGTGTGACAATCCCGCCATTGCCGAAGGTATTTGGCAAGATAAGAAAATCTTTCCATTATGTGCAAAACATCTTCTGGAAGCGATAAACAACCCGAAAAACTGGAGATTATCTTAGCATGCTGAAGGCTCTGGTCATTGCTCCCAACGAGAAAACTGTTGAGTTTGGCTGTTTGTTGGCTGTGGCTAGGGCTGAGGCTCGTAGGCGTGAGCATGTTGGGGTGAATCCGCCTGTTAGGGCGTTGCTGTTTGTTCCAGAATTGAAGGTCTACGTCGCTGTCTACGAAGTAGTTGAGAACGGCAAGAACAGCAAGAAGGATTTTGGGTGAGATGATTGGTTGAGGGAAAGGTTGGCTTCCGAAGCAAAGGCATATTCGACAAAGCCAGTATAGAAAACAGCTGGGAAGTCGGACCGCAGGTCTCCGCTGGCACCAACCCCCTATGCCTCCAATGTGGCTCAAACAAACTTTACCTCGATGGTCTACGGTATTTGGCTAATGGCTCCAACGTCCAACGTCGGTTATGTAGAGACTGCGGTTACCGATTCTCAGAAAAACCACCACAAACAAAACCAGAATGGTCAATTAATACCAGAAGTGCCTTAACGTCTAAGCGTCGAATATGCGCAAAGAAGGCGAAAAATTTGACCTCAGCAACAGAAACAAAAACTGTTGCGGGAGATTTAGAAAGACTACCACAAGACGTCAAAGGCTTAATCACAAAATACATGGCATACCTCGAAAAAGAAGGCTACTGCACAGAATCCTCATACCCCCGCTATCTTAAAACCCTGGTTAATCTCGGCGCTAACTTGATAGACCCCGAAAACGTCAAAGAAACCCTCGGCAAACACAAAGTAAAAAACGGAACAAGAATGGTCTTCGTCGCCGCCTACGACGCCTTCGCAAAAATGCAAAAAATCCAATGGGAACCGCCAACATACCACCAGGAAGAACACTTGCCCTGGATCCCGGAAGAAAAAGAACTCGACTGTCTAATTGCCGCAGCACACAGCAGAAAGATGGCGACGTATCTGCAATGCCTCAAAGAAACATTCACCGACCCGAGCGAAGCCCTACGAATAGAATGGACCGACATATCCGGAACAACAATAACCATCAACCATCCGGTGAAACATCACGACCCAAGACTTATGGAAGTCTCAGAAAAACTAATAGCAATGATTAACACGCTGCCCCGCAAATCTGAAAGAGTTTTCGCCACCAACTACGCAAACATCAGCCGATCCTACTACAAACTGCGCAGAAGAGTAGCCAATGACCAAATGAACCCGCGCCTGCTAAAAATAGAGCTTCGAACCTTTCGCCACTGGGGAGCAACAATGATCGCATACTACACTAACGGTAACGTGCTCACCGTCAAAAAACTCCTCGGACTCAAGAAACTCGAAAACGTCATGAAATACATCGGCTTAATCAACTTCAAAGACGACCAATTCGAAGTAGCCTCAGCAACAACCGTCGACGAAGCAAAGAACCTGCTAGCTACTGGTTTCACGTACATCCAGGAAATCAAGGGCATCATGCTCTACAGACGACCAAAAAGGTTCGCGAAATACTCAAATCAAACAAACAACCGGTCATAGATTCGGAAATTGGAAGAAAGCTGCCTTATCCGCCAAAAGTATCTGGTATACAGGAAAAAAGAAATCAAATAAGCCTATATACCACATAGCAGTGTACTTATGCAAAAGTTAAAAAGGCGTATTGCGAAGAAAACGGTACCGGAGAACTAAACTATGGAATTCTGTCCCAAATGTGGTTCGCGTCTTGAACCTAAAAAATCCAAGAGCGGAAAAGAATCCACTGTCGTCCTTGTCTGCCCCAAAGATGGCTACAAGAAGGAGACCGGCAAGAAAGCTGAACCGCCAAAAGTGGGCAAAGTCATACAGCACAACCCACAGCAGCTCGTAGCGGTCATCGGCAAGGAAGAGCAGAAGCTACGGACTCTTCCGACAGTCAGGATAGAATGCCCCAAATGTGGCAACAACACCGCTTACGTTTGGCAGGTGCAGACGAGAGGAGCAGACGAGTCGTCCACGCAGTTTTTACGATGCACCAAATGTAGCTACACCTTCAGAGAATACAGCTAACAACTTTCCTTTCTTGATTTAGATTCTGAGGAGAAAACTAGATAGCTGCTTCTTGTATGTGAGTGCCTTGGCAGTGGCGATTTCTTTCTTTGACCACATATAAGCAGGGCCAGTTGGAATTCTGCAGATCGCCTCTTTAATCTACTTGCAAACGTGAACTCGAGGGCCCCTTTCCTAGGCGCGTCTGAAAAGTTGTTGAGCGTCATCTTTAAGAGCAGAATCTATATAACTTCACAGCGTACCATATGCATGAAACGAGGAAGCAGGAATGTTTAAGCTCAAAGTAACCGACGCCAAACTCCTAAGAGACATGGCCACTGCCATATCAATTCTGGTCGACGAAGCCACGTTCAAAATTGAACCTGACGGTCTAAAACTTCGCGCCATGGATCCTTCAAGAGTTGCAATGATTGATTTCGAATGGCCTAAAACTATCTTCGAACTGTACGAGTCCACTGAGCCTTCCAAAATGTGCATAAACATAAGTGAACTACTAAAACTCCTCAAACGCGCCGGAAAAGATGAATCTGTCGAGTTGACTTTGGACGAGAAGACAGGGCGCCTTCAAATCAAAATTATGGGCAAATACGCGCGCAACTTCACAATGCCCACGCTTGAAGCCTCCGAAGAAGAGGTCCCGACGCCCAAGATAAACTTTAACGTTAAAGCCAAGACCACCACGCAGGGTCTGAGCCAAGCCATTGAAGACGCGCAGCTAGTGAGTGACCACGTAAAAATCGAGGCAGACGCAGAAAAGCTAACTTTGAATGCTACTGGTGATTTGATGGGCGCCACTATCACACTGCCCAAAGGCAGCGACGCACTCCTCGATCTGGAAGCCAAAGAGCCTTCTAAGGCAACGTTCAGCCTGAGCTACCTGTCGGAGATAATCAAAGCCGCCTCGGCGACAAGTGACATAGCTACGCTTGAATTCTCCACTGACATGCCTATCCGAATTGATTTCCAGCAGACCAGAGAGGGAAAACTGACCTTTTTCTTGGCACCCAGAATCGAAACTGAGTAGTTAGGCGGCAGTATGCAGCTGGAAACGATGAGATTCACCCCAACTGACTTGGCGAAGTACTGTCACTGAAAGAATACAAGCGGCAGTACAGATGAAGAGAGCCTTAGGCTTGAGACATAAATGAGTTGACGAGTCTCCGAGCTGGGGCAAATTTTGTCTCTGTTTTCCCAAGAGATACGTTAACGGGTTTTTAAAAGTGCGGCAAATGTCATCAATTTGTCCGTACGGATGCAATGATTTGAAGAATCTCGCAATTATAGGTCATTAAGGCTCTCCTTCTCCGGTCTGACCCACGAATGTTCGACTTGGTACGAAGAACAGTTTCGTCAAATCCGAAACGTTACGCAATTAGCGTGAGCAATTGAATCCACGCTTACACCTTGACTAACAGGTATGTCACCAAAGTGAATCGCTCAGTGTGTGAAAGGTAATTGCCTTTGCTGCCATTTTCATGAAACCACTGACACAAGATGGATACTCTGAACTCCTGTGCGCGAACTATTTGGTCAATTCTTCCAGTTGGGGACTTTAGTTTAATGAAAGTTGCGCTTTATTTATCAATATGATTCTGAATTCGGAAGCAAGATAAATTCTTGATCGGCCTAAGACTAACAATGCAGATACTTGACTTCTTCTTGTAAAAGCCTTGATAGTTATAAGGCGTTATGGTTACAGGACCAGTCTCAAGTCGTCTGTTAATCAGAATCCATTTCAAATCATGGGACAAACGTCCACTTGCCGTGTTCTCAAGGTATTTGGCAAAAGGTACGTGCATTGAAGTGGTTCCGTTTCTTCTTCTAAGCTGAAATCCCATTTGAAAGCTTTGGCAAATCAAAAATCACGTAGGCTCGTTATTCTTGCTTGAGGTAATGGTTAATAGTCTGTTCCCCAAAGAGGGCAAATCTTTCGAGCAGTTTTGAATCAGCCACTCCGGCTATATATAAAATGGCGCTGAGGAAACGATGCTATCTCAGTATCTGCATCTTTCCCGGGTTCGGCGGAGAGGCATAACGAAGGTCAAATGATATTGAACTCGTTGCTTAGCAATGTTCAACAAGTGGTGATCCCACAAGTCGTCAAGTCCAATTCGGATGGCGAGATGTGCCGTCTCGCCTGTGGCAAGAAAGGGTATTTTGCCATATCGCTGTAGCGATTGAAATAGGATCACCCATATCAATGTATAGCTGTTCTCTCTTATGTTCTCGCATCCTCCAGAAGAAATTGAAACAAGTTGTTTGAGGAGATAACAGCGCTGGAAGACATTGCTAGCCTCCATCGAAGTCATCATCCATAGATTATTATTCCTGAGGAAACAGAAGTTGCCTGACTAGCGCGTCGCTAACTCTTAAAATTGGCTCCGCTTCAGTTGTGACTGTTGACTGATTCGATATAATATTTATTAGTTCTACATGTGATAGTTGGGTTAGTGAACATTCTAGATGCTCCCTAACGTCCAGGGCAACTCAGGAGTCATCTCAACAATCGGCGTCATTCTTCCAACTTACTCTGAAGCTCAAAATATAGCTAACCTCATCGCCGAAATCGAAGCTCTCCCCCTGCGCATATCAATCCTAGTCATAGACGACTCGAGCCCAGACAGGACTGCGGACGAAGTAAAAACTTTGCAGAAGAAATACCCAAACATTCTACTTCTCGAGAGACCCCAGAAAAATGGCTTGGGCTCAGCCATTACTGACGGTTTCCGAACGTTCCTGTCTCTGAAGAATATTCCTGATTTCGTAGTCACGATGGATGCGGATTACTCACATAACCCCAAAGACATCCCCATGCTGATCGAAACCATGAGCAACGAATGCGACTTGGCTATCGGCAGCAGGTACTGCAAAGGCGGCAAAACTGCAGGGTGGCCCACCGCTCGAAAGATAATTAGTCGTGGTGCAAACACCGTTGCACGTTTTATCCTTGGGTTGAAGCTAGACGACTGCACAAGTGGTTTTCGCTGTTACTCCACCGCTTTCCTGAAGCAAGCGATTGTTCATCTCCATAGCCAAACCTATGATATTCAAATAGAAACCGTCAAGCAAGCCCACATGCAAGGTTTTAGAGCCAAAGAAGTCCCGATTCTTTTTGTGAATAGGAAACGAGGAAAATCCAAACTATCCCTCTGGGAGATTCAGAACTACGTTTCTTACATTTTCAAGACGCTAGTTTTTAGGGAAAGTGACTGAGATCAACCGTAATGTACGGATTTTAGGTTTTTGTTTTCTGTGAACCTTTAAGAATCGTACACGATAAGAGTATGCAGCATGGTTCCGTTGCCAGCCATTTGCCGCCACACGCTTCGGAGAAGATACACATGACCGAGGACAGACGGCTGTTCTTCGGCTTCCTGCTGCTTCTGGTGTTAAGCGTTGTCTTTTCCATATTCAGTTTTTTGCCCGTTTTCGGCGTAGGCAAACAAACTAACACAATAATTGACAATTCTTTCAGGCTAACGCCGCAGGAAACCTATCGGCAGGGGCTGGGCAGTTTCCACGGCGACGAAAACATAACTGTCTCCGCCGTCTGGGGCACGGATTACCCCGTAAGTTTCACTCTCCTAACTTACAAGGGACCCCTCTACTCGAGCAATTCAGCATCCGACATTGCATACGAGTTTTCTGCGGGCGCCGATTACTACGAAGCTGAATTTCGAGCAACTGGTATTTCCTTCACAGAAATTCATTTACAGGTTTCCGTTGCGAAACCCACCGTGGAGTACCCTTTTTCTTGGTTGGGCACGCCAGCAAAAGTATTGTTCCTAATCAGCTGGGTGGTCATCATGATGTTGATTCTCGGGCCGATAGTCAACAATTCCAACTCTGAGCAAACGATGGTGCCAACGCAAAGCCGACCGTTAACGAACCAGAAAAAGAACCTTCCTCTACTGAAACTTGCCATTCTTCTATCCCTGCTGTTTTGGCTGGTCCTCTTGTCTTCAAACTCTTATCCGTTAGCAACTTTCGAGAACTGGTACACCGACAATGCACGGCATCCCTACACTTCGGTGCTCTTCACTAAAGTAGGCTTCGCAGTTTTCGACACGCCTTTAGGAACTCTTTCCAGTTCAGATGGCTCCCTGTACAAGTTTGTCACATGGACGGAGATGCCTCACCTTTACCCGCTGGGTAGCCTTTTCCTATTTCTACCGTTTGGGGTACTGCTGGAGAACGGCTTCGCGCAGGCGGTCGTCTTCAAGATGGAAATTGCCTTGCTGCTTGGAATTGCCCACGTTTGCCTCTATCTTTTCCTGAAACGCTTCTGGAATCAAGAGCTAACCATGTCGCCCCGCGAGTTCTTCTCTACATACTTCCGCAAGCCGCATTTTGGGTTCATCCTAAAAGCGGCGGGAACATACGTTCTCTACATTGTGTTGGTAGTTTACGCGGCTAATGGTCAGTTCGACTCTGTCGCCTTTCTCTTCGCTCTGGCAGCCACTATGTTTTTCCTTATGGAACGTTACGACTTATTTCTGGTGCTGGCGGCTGTTTCTTCCACATTCAAATACCAGGCGGGTATATTCCTTCTGCCGCTTGTAATGATAAGCCTGAATCGGTTGCTCCAGAATTCCAAACCGGCGAATGTGCTACGAAACAAGGCAATCATGGCTGCGGCTGGGTTAGCTTTTCTGGATTTGTTCACGGCCGCTTTGAGTGCACCTTTCCTGATGTCGGCACGTCCCGAGCTGATTATGAACGGCGTCAACGCGTTTAGTCCACACGCGCAGAGTCCTTGGGGGTTGCAGGCTTCCGCGGTGGCGTTCACGCTGGCTGTGACTTTGGCTTCGGCTGTTTACCTTTTGAAGCGGAACCGACTGGTCTCGCTGTTTATGGTTTTCGCTTTGGTGCCTGCTTTCATGATGCCTTATTTCCAGCCGTGGTACTTGCCTTTCTTCTTCGTTTACCCGTTGATTTCTCAGAGCAAGCAATCGCTTCAGGTAACGCTGGTTTGGCTGATTTTTATGTCGTTTATCCTCGCGTTCGGCGGCCTAGCCTATAACCCTCTGGCAATTCTGGATAACATCCGTAGAATCCTTGGATTCTAGCCTGACACTGCAAACATGGCAATTTATCGCTGGAGCCCAAAGAGCTTAATTGCTAAATAACAAATTAAACTCCAAATTGGAAGATTGTCAAAGAGGGGATGTTGTGTCTTCTAGAGATTGGGTCTGCGAAGAATTCAACACATTCTACAAGAACCCATCGTACAAGTTCCCCTCCCCTGCCCAATTCAGCCAACGCGAATACGCGTTCTTACTCTTCAAAGAAAGAGTTATGGCGCGACACAAGGGCTTTGCGACCCCAACTGCACTCGGTTATTTTCTAAAAGAAAAGACTCCCTCTGACGTTTACCATAGCTGCGCTTACTACGAGAACCCCGAAGCGGAGATGGAGAAGAAGGGTTGGATGGGCGCGGACCTGGTTTTCGACATAGACGCCGACCACATTCCGACACGCTGCGGGAAAATCCACGACGAATGGCACTGCAGTAATCCCGAATGCCTCGTCAGCGGTGGCTTAAGCGGCAAAGGTGTCACACCCGAGGAGTGCCCAGCGTGTGGTGGCTTCAAGTTCGAAACCAAAACGTGGGCATGCAACCAATGTCTCGAGACAACGCGTGTGGAAACCCAAAAGCTCCTCGACATGCTTATGAACGATTTCGGATTCTCAGGGCACGAGATTCACACGTATTTTTCGGGGCACCGCGGCTATCACATCCATGTCGAAAATGAAGCCGTTAGAAGCCTCAACGCTATGGCACGCAAAGAAATAGTCGACTACGTTTCGGGCACCGGCTTGGATCTGTTCGACAAGAGACGCCGCGAACGTTTCAAATCCAAGCGGAAAAAATCCACTGTAGTTTTCAGTTTGGGCGACTACGGTTGGAGAAGGCGCCTCAAGTCTGGAATGCGCCAATTCATCTTGGATGCGAAGAAAGAAGACCTTGTCAAGATTGATGTGAAGAACAAAGCCGCAGACATCATCATTAGAAGTAAGGAAACAGTGCTCAGACGTTGTATAGAAGAGAATCGCTGGGAAAGCGTTAAGGGCGTTGGCTTTGAAACATGGATGCACATTGCTGAGCACATCAAGAACTTGGAAATCGCGCAAATTGACACGGTAGTCACGAGCGACATACACCGTCTCATCCGTGCGAATGGTACCCTTCACGGAAAAACAGGATTGCTTAAGGCAGAGTTCCCATTGAAGGAACTGGATAGATTTGATCCTTTTGTGGGAGCAGTAGCTTTTAAAGAGGGCGCTGCAAAAGTTCAAGTCTCTAACGTGCCTGAGTTTAGGATGAGCGGAGAAACGTTTGGTCCATACAAAAACCAGAAAGTCGAGTTGCCAACCGCCGCGGCAGTTCTACTTGTCCTTAAAGGCAGAGCTGAGGTGCTAAACTAGCATTGTACGACGAGCTTTACGCTGCATGGCGACTGGAAACAGAAAATTCAGAGTTGGTAAGCTTGTCATCAGATTTCTTCGCCCGAGCCGCAGAGTACCTGCGCAAAATCAAAGAACAAAAGCAGACGCAGGACAAAAACGTGTGCGCCAGACTGCTGGAGCACGAAATGGTAAACGCGGTTCGCATGACACAAGAACTCGTTTCCACACGTCATCGAAAACTCCTCAAAATGCTATCTGCAGGCAAAAAAGTCCCTGTAGAATCCCTAACCTCCGAAGAAACCGCCTTTCACAGCAGCACGGCGCCTTCAGCAGAAGCCTTCAACCGATTCGCGGAAGGCATCCTGCAAGGCACACTCGTCAAGCTGGATGTCGGAACGGACAAAGCTGAAATGCAAATCATTCGCAAACGAGTTACACTCCGCTTCCTTAAGCCCGTGCCATCCATCATCGGGTCCGACATGAAAAGCTACGGTCCGTTCATGGTGGAAGATGTGGCTTCGGTTCCTGCGGAGAACGCCAAGATTCTTGTCAAGCAGGGCTTGGCGAAGATTGTTGAGGTCCAGTAACTGTGGGTTTTCTAATTTTGCTCCATAAGCTCTGGATAACCAAGACTACTATAGGGTAAGCGACTATCCATGAGATAGCGTATATTGGACCTATGTAATTGTGGACGTTCTGCACCTCAAATGATACTTCGCCGTAGAGCATTGCCGTTGTGAAGATGTTCACGATTCGGAAAGCGTTGATAACGTAGGTTACGGCTGCTCCAAACATGAAGTAGCCAATTTTGGCTTTTAGTGAGACGGGCATGCGTTTGAGGAACAGCAGGATGACGATAGTGAAGATGAGGAAACTTTCAATGCCTGCGCAAGGCCATGCAATAGAGAAAGTGACTGAAGTGCCCTGTGGGTTTACCGCCGTGAGTTCTGGCATGTCCTGCAAGTACGCAATGCTCGTTGAGTAACCCAAGAGGTTTAGAATGGCTGACGCCAGGGCTGTTGTTGTGGGAACGAAAACTTGGAAGGGCGTGAATTGCCCGTAAGGGAAAACGTTATCAGCAGTGTAAATAGCTCCAACTAGGATGACAAAGAACGCTGGTACTGAGAAAATCTTCACCCCTTTTATTCCAAGTGCGAGATAAACGATGGCAACGAACAACAATCCAAATGCGATGTACTCGGTTGACAGCGGCATGGAATTTGCCCACTGGATGTGGCTTTGAGCCGCCCAATTGAAAATGGCATCGTTTAAGCCCCAGTTATAAGAAGCTGCAACGTATACCGTTGGCAGCACCACGGCCACTGTCAGCAAGATGCTTCTGGCTGAAATCAGTTTGACGGTTTTTATTGGCCACAGGTTTTCCCAATCCAAAATTAGCTCCAGCGCTATGAGCCAAATGAAGAACAGCTGAAATGTTCTGCCCTTCCACATGGCTTCAAACGTAGCAGGTTCCAAACTGTAGAGCCAAACCAGAGGAACAGCGAACGCAATTAGAGGCAGCAGCTTTAGCAGGAAAAACGAATTTTTCTTCATAATTTGCAGAATCTTTTGCACCACAGCGACTGTACTGGATACCAGTATTAATTCGGTTTTCTGTCTAAAAAACGATATGCAATTTCTTGTAAGAATCCCATATGAGAACACGAAAGCAAGGAAATCATGTTTTGGAGGAACCCAGTCTCCTTCTTTTCCAAATCAATCTGAGTTGGCACTTGAACATGTCCGAACTCAAGCCCTCGGAAGTGGATTTTCCAAGTAACGCCCAAAGAAACAGTCAAAACAAAATCTACAACAAACAGGTCCGATTTTGACAAACAAAATGCTCCTCAAGCGAAAAGGTATAAGAATGCGCATGTTTTCTTTATGGAAAGCTGGTAGTGAAAATCGTGAACGTTCCCAAGGAAGTAACCACATACTGCCCAAAATGTAAGCAGCATCAAGCTCACGCCGTCTCACTGTACAAAGCAGGTAAACGCAGAGCCCTAGCCAAAGGCGAGCGCCACCACGAACGAGAAAAAGAGGGCTACGGAGGACAAAAATACCCCCTCCAAAAAGAGTTCGCCAAAACCACCAAAAAACAGACTCTCCGCATAAAATGCAAAGTCTGTGGCTTCATGCGTCACAAAGACGGTATAAGACTGAGAAAACTGGTTATCGGATAAACAATCTTAAGGAGGAAAACAAAACCCATGAGCGAATGGAACAAACTCATCCCCAAACCAAGCAGCGCATTCCTGCGAGTGAAATGCCCAAAATGCGGCAACGAGCAACTCATCTTCAGCCACGCCGTCAACAAAGTCACCTGCAACGTCTGCAGCGCGGTGCTCGCAGAACCCACAGGCGGAAAAGTCAACCTTAAAGGCGACGTGCAAGCCGTCTTAGAGTAAGGATGAATTAGGCCAGATGGCTGAGAGAAACCCCGAGTGGTCAGAAGTTGGCGACTTGGTCATAGCCACGATAGAAACCACCGCGGATTATGGAGCACTTCTGCAAAGAGTCAGCCAACCCGTCGATACAAGAGGTACGAAAGCTGGCGGTTCAGGCTACCTCAGAAGGGAGAAATAGTGGTTTGGCTCTTGCGCAAATGCGAAAAGTGCGGTAACTACACGCTTAAGAAAGATGTTTGTCCCCACTGCGGTGGCAAAGTGCACATTCCGCATCCCGCAAAGTTTTCCCCTGACGACAAATACCTAAAGTACAGATTAGCCCTTAAAGAAGCAGCAGGAGCAAGCCGCGCAGTGAAAGTCACCTACATCAAGGAACTAAAGCCCATCCAAGCGAACAACCCTATTCTCATCGAAGGCTTGCCAGGCTTAGGTTTAGTGGGCAAAATCGCTATCCGATATCTCATCAAGCAGCTTAAAGCAGAAAAATTCGCTCACCTCTACAGCCCACATTTTCCCTATTTCGTCCTCGTCAACAAGCACGGCAAAGTGCGTTTGCTGCGTGGCACGTTCTACTACATCAAGAACCCTACTGGCGCTAATGACGTTCTGCTCTTTACGGGAGACAGCCAGTCCCAAACGATTGAGGGTCAGTACGAAATCGCTGAGAAAATGCTTAGCTTCGCCAAGGAGCACAACGTGCAGACAATCGCCACGATCGGCGGTTACCGGATGGAAACTGAGGGCAAACCTAAAGTCATCGTTGCAGGCACTGACCAAGTTATATTGGATAGGGCTCTTGCGGCAGGTGCCATGGTGAGTCCCACGGAAAGTCCTATAGTCGGTACCGCTGGCCTAATCCTTGGTTTAGCCAGGTTCCAAAAAATCAACGCTCTTTGCTTGTTGGGTGAAACACGCGGTTACTTGCCTGACCCGTTGGCTGCCAGAAGCGTCGTCGAAGTCTTAAGCAACATGTTTGGCTTAAACATCGATCTTAAGGGCATTGACGAGGAAATCGGCAAGGCTGAAAAGATGGTTGTTCGCCTCCAGAAAATAGAGGAGACTCGGGAAATGCAGGCTGAGGAAACGCGCAAGGAAGAAGACAAGAAAACTACCTACATTTCATAGCCGAGAATAAGACTCGAGCTTCCAAGGGGTTTCTGGGGCGGTTAGGTTTTCTTTAGGCGCCCTTCCCCTGGCTCATAAAGTGTGCCCTCACGCAGCAGCTGCCCAATCATCCGTTCAATCTCTGACCGCGACAGCTTGTGTTTCTCCTCCAATACACTAACCAAATCGTCCTTCTCCACGGTGCCCGTTTCTTTCTCCATCTCAATCACAGCTGACAAAACGACCTGCAGTTTGTCGCGGACACTTTTTGGTCGTCCAGTCATGATGAGGTCTATATCCATTTTGTAGCTGCTCATGTCGATGCCCACTTCCTCCAGCGACCTCTTCATGAGCGTGATGGCTGCTTCTGCGTCGGCGCCCGTGACTTCCTTGCGTAGAGCCGATCTTGCCCGGGCTTCAGCGACGCGCACCAGTGACTCCAGCTGGCGGGCAGTGATGGCGACTGGTGATCCCTCAGTCTCGCTGGCTGTGCGCATGGCTAAATAGAATTCTCTCAGGCGGTTTAGAGCGTCGTTTGAGAGTTCTGGCTGGATTGATTTGGAGAAGCTGATGTACTTGCGTAGCAGCTCCGCTTCAACAGGCGCTTCCACAGGGCTTATTCCTCGCTGGTGGATTTCCAAGATATGCTGGCTCATTTTTGCGTCTGCGTCTTTGTTGGGTACGTCTCGGAGCACGAATATGATGTCGAATCTGGAAAGGATGGTAACTGGTAAGCTGATGTTTTCTGCGACCGTCCGGTTCGGCTCGTACCTGCCCAACGCGGGGTTAGCCGCCGCTAGCACGGCTGTGCGCGCATTAAGCGTTGCCACGATGCCGCCTTTAGCCACGGAGACAGTGTGTTGCTCCATGGCTTCGTGGATGGCGACGCGGTCTTCAGGGCGCATCTTGTCCATTTCGTCGATGCACGCGACGCCTTTGTCAGCTAAGACGAGTGCACCTGCTTCAAGGCTCATACTTCCTCCTTTCTCGCGGATGACGGCTGCCGTTAAGCCCGCCGCAGTTGTGCCTCTGCCTGAAGTGTACAAGCCACGCGGCGCAACTCTGGACACGTATTGGAGCAGTTGGCTTTTTGCCGTACCTGGGTCACCGATAAGCAGCGCGTTCATTTCGCCTCTGATGCTTATGTCTGGCAGTTGCTTGCTACGTCCGCCGCAGAGCAGGTACAAGATGGCTTCTTTGATGTGTTGGTAGCCAAAGATGCTTGGGGCGATGCTGCTCGTGAGTTTCTTGTGGACTTCTGGGTCTTTGGCTGATGGCGCGTATCTTTTCTTCTTCTTCCTTGGTGATGATGGTGGTTTCGGGTTCCTTGCCCATGACTTCAATGCTGTTCGCGTCCAACTGCAAAATGAACGTACGGAGTTTCCCTATGCCCGGGCGCGAAGGCGCGAAAGCGTGCACTATGCCCACGATGCTCACGTGGTCGCCTGGACGAGCGACATCGACAACTTCGCTGCCGATAAGTTTCACCGCCAACGTTCGCGGAAGCTGCCCAGGTGGCAGATCCTCGGGGCGCTCCTGCAACCGCAGGTCTTGACTGTCGATGAACATCGAGTCTTCCTGCATGAATTCGAAGGGGCCGTCTTTTCCGCAGTCTGGACTCGTGCACACAGTTGGTGCCTTAAGGAACTGACCAGACTGCTCAAGGCGACTGACAGTTCCGCAACGCTTGCACTTGAACGCTGCTTGCATAACCATTGGTCGGACCGGCGTGGCGCGTACTACGATGGCTTCGATCATGACAAGTTTGCCCATCTGTTTACTGCCGAGTTTGCGGAGCTGTTCCCTGCCTAAAAGCTGGACTACCCGCACTGTGATTTTCGGGGTTTTCTCCGAGTATTCCCTGTCTTCAATGCTCAACTGTGCGTAAGCTGCGTTGTCCGCGTGCTGCAGGTACTCATCGGGCTTCTCTAGAAGTGTTTCAGCCAGTTTTTGGTCAAAAGCGAAAAGCTCCTCAAAGTCCACGCTGAACGATTCTTTGCCTTGGATAGCCATTTGGCTGATGCGTTGGCGGTACTTCTCCTGCTTGAGGAACTCGAGGAAGCGCTCTTGAGGATCCACGGTGTCTTCTCTGGTCATCTGGTTCATCCTTCGGTTTCACGCTGTAGAATCTGGGTTCTCCACTCGCTGACAATTTTGCCCAACTGCATGTAGATGAGGCGTTCTTCCTCTGTGAGTTTGCTCAGAATCTGTTCTGCCTGGGTTGGTCCAGCTGAGAGCGTTACAATCTTCTTAAGCCTAGAGTTTACAATGTCATCCGATAAGTGCTTGGCTTTCTGGTACTCCTGGATTTTCTCCGGTTGTCTGCCCATTTCTGCCTTTAATTCCGCAAGGTACCTACGGAGTTTAGGGTAGAAGTCTTCTGGCACCTCGCTTATTTGCCCCGCAATCTGCACGCGTTCCTTCCACTGGACTTTGTACAGTTTTGTGGCGTCGAGATTGTCTTCTTCGCGGAGGTGCACGATGCCTTCTTTGGCTAGTTCTTTGGCAATCCAGTAGTACACTTCGTATTCGTTGCCTTCTTGGAGGGGTCCGACGGCGATTCCTGCGAGTTTTATTTCGGGATAGTTGCGGTTCGCTATGACTTTGACACGCGTGTGTTCGAATCGGAAATCTAGGTTCTCCAGTTTCAGCGGCAACGTTTGTTTCCTCAGGACACTTAGCAATGATTTTTTGGGGTCTAACAAATACTCCTAATGTGCATTTCAAGCTTTCTGCAAACAACAAGTTTAGAATTTGCCTTGACTCGGTGCAAAATTGCTGAATCGGTATAGAACGACAACATGCTCCTTAGTGAGGGATTGATTGAGAAAAAATACCATTAGCATTTCATAGTCAGTCCAAGCCAACTTCCTAAATGCGGGTTCGAGTTAGACTTGATAGGTGGCGCAACTCTCATTTTTGGAATTGCTTCTCCCGCATCTCTAAGGCTTTAACTGAAACGTTTTTAGCTACAGAAGGCAACCTTATTGTTAAGCCGGGGTGGCGGAGTGGTTATCGCGCTGGCCTCGAGATCCAATGTTGCACAATGGGCAAGCCAGCCAGTGGGCCTTTGGCTCGCAGGGGTTCGAGTCCCTTCCCCGGCGCCACTTCCTAAGTCCTGAGCTATGTCTTGCCTTTAGGTTGTTTATTCAATGACAGTTCAATCCTGTAACTACATCATGCACGAATTTGCCCATCTTGTAAGATTCCGCAAAAACAGACCTGATTTCAGAGAAATCCGATTTTGGCCAAAAGATCGGTTTGATATTGTCAAATGTGTTCTTTACATAGTTTGATGTGCCGAGGGGTTTTGAACTGCGATGAGCCCAAACCACTTATTGGGTCCAAAAAGGAATGCGATTGGACGAAATGGTCCCTCCAATTTGCCTGCTCCATACTATTTAACTAGTTTGCCAATGCTTCTTAATCTGCTTCGACCAATTTTTCAATTGGGTTTGCGGACTACACTATCCAGGTTAATTTTCGCAAACGTGTTTTTCTTTCCAAGCATTTTTGGATAATATTTATTATACGCATAGCCGTTGATTCGTGGAGAGAGTTGATCCAGATTAGCAGACTTTGCTTAGTTGCTTCGATTTTGTTCTTTTTGTCTGTTTCCAGTTTCTTGACAGGTGCCGCTTGGGCCCAACCAGTAAACAATACCACGCCAACCCATATGCAGTCTGCGTTGTTGCCTTTTGCGACTTCTGAGAGTTCTTTTCAAGACACAATTCTTCCAGCAAAATACGACCAGCAACTTGGCATAACTTTTGTTGAAAATTTTGTAAGCTTAGCCTACAACGTCACGGCTGTGGATCAAACTGATGCATATGGATATGGTCCGGCGTATCTTCTGAACGGTTTGTCAAACACGGGTTATTGGTATCAAGTTGGGCTATCGTATAATTGGCCTTTTTCAGGAATAAGCGGTTACAGTCAAGGGTTCGCTTTTAACTATCAGGTTTTTGCGCCCAATCGAACTGCAGTTTTCCCATTAAGCGGCGGCGGAGGTTTGCAGCCTTTTTCCGGTCCCGTGAACCCTGGCGACCATGTTCTCCTTGTGCTGAGCTTTCAATATGACTTTGTTGTAATGTTTGCCCAAGACTGGAATACGAGCGCTGTGGCATTTCAGGTTTTCAGCGCTGAAGGAGCCCAATTTTTTGAAGGCTCACCATATGGGCCAGCGAACCAAAATGGGTTTTTCACAGGTCTAATGACTGAGTGGTATCATCCAACTCCATATTTTAGCAACTATTGCAAAGTTACTTATTCGAATGATCATTTTGCCCTCTTAGCGGCTTGGATGTGGATGGATGAATACGACCCTTACAATTACTCTTGGACTGGTGCATGGTTCTCCCAAACAGTCGGACCAGTTGATTTTTCTCAGAACCCAACTCAAACAAATACCTTCAGTTTTAGGGACTTAACTGAATCTTGTAGCTCTTCCGAGTTCAGCACTGGTCTGATAGTACCTCTTTCAACGTCGATAACTTTGACACCTGCCATTCTGGTTGCCCCGCTGTCAGATTCGAATTGTTTCGAGGTTTGGTACACCCTGAATGGTCGACAAATGTCAACCATTGCACAAAGTGGAACTTTGACCGTGACTGCGGACAGCAATACTAAAGTTGTTGTGTCTGGAATTTCCAGTGGTTCGTCGCTAACTGAATGTTGGGTTCTCAATGCGGGTGCTTCCAACGTAACTGTGAGCGCTGGAACTACGGCGACATTCGTTTATTATGATCTTCTCCTTCAGATTGCAGGTTATATTGTTTCTGGCGGTGGAGATCCTCCTGATTTTGCAGTAACATACTACAGCGCTCCTGAGACTGCCTCATCGCAAATTGCCCTAACAAGAATGGATGCCTCGATTCCTTCAGCTTCATATTGCACAATAATGGCGGCGCGCGGCTCTACAGCTACTGTGCCTGACTCAATTTCGAACCATTACCAAGAGAGATGGCTAATTGAAGGCAGCTCAAATTGGACCATTACGAACGCATATCAGATCCCCGCTCGAATTGTGTATCAGCGTCAGTTCCTGCTAAGCTTTGCTGGGTCTCAATTGAACTGGAAATGGGTAAACGCTGATACTACAACGGAAGTTACTCTTCCCGGAGTGTCTGATAGATCAACAGGTTCAGGGCTGAGAGTAACGTCCTTCAACATTGACAATTCTGCCGCGACACTTGTTCGAGCCACCACTGGAACAGTGACGTTTCCCGTTTTCATGAACAGTCCCCATGTTGTTTCCATCAATATGACTAGGCAATTCCAGTTAAATCTCACTATTCCAACGGCTAATCTTGCCTACGTCACACCTCCCACAATCGCCGATGACAATTACTGGTATGATCAAGGAACAGCAGTGAAACTCGTGTTGAAAAGCTTGACAGAGCGTGCCTCAGGGATAGGACTAAGGTTGGAATCCGTGATTGTAAATGGAGTAATCACGAACATTGCAGATGTAAATCCTGTCATTGTCTTAGAACAAAATGCAATTTCATCCGCAGAAACGGTGAATGTGAGAACCATTAAGCAGTATCAGATTAACATCACTTCAGGATCTCTTGCGTCGATTACCGAACCCCCTGTACCAGGAGATGCAGGCTGGTACGACGAAGGCTCGCTAGTCACAATGGTCTTCAATTATTCTTGGAACTATACAATGGATCAATCGAGAGAAAACGCAATAAGCTACACTATAAATGATAACGAAATTACTCTGCTGAACCGTTTTGGAGAAGGAACGTTCCCTGTTCAAATCGCAGTAACCTCGCCAGGGAATGTCAGTGTCCAGTCCATTGTACAGTACAAGTTTTCCTTTGCAGGTGGCTTCAATGTGATTACTTCGAACGACTCCCCTACAAATGATACGTTCTATGATGAAAGAACATACCTTGCCTTAACCACTGACTCTATGGGGAAAATAGTCAACGAAGACGCAAAACGGAAGATAACGGGATACTTCCTCGATGGTAAAGAAATCGACTTTGACGAAACGGAAAGCGCAGAACTAACTACTTCACAGATTTATTTTGACAAATCACACGAGCTGGCTTTCAAAAGCATTGACATTAAAGTGCCTTCTGGGTTCACAATAGCGATATTGTGCACTTCTTTGTCTTTGACTTTAGTAGCGGTTATAGTTGCGGTAGTTGCTGTGGTTACAATCTTGATGTTAACGCGTCGGAAGTAGTTGCGGATTATAGCGTGATGCACACGCTTTCTAACTCAACTATTGGCTCCATAGAAGTGCAGTCTGCTAATTATGTTGGCAAATGAGGGTTCGAATGTCTTCCCCCACATCAATTCCTGCAAAACAAAGGAAAAAGAGAAGGAAGAAGCAATGGTTGCTGATAGCTATTTTACAGCCATCACAACGGCTTTGCAGCATAAAAAAGAAAGAGGAAGGGAAAAGAGGAGTATTTATCGTAGAAAGTCGTCGAAGGTCCAGTAGTGATCTTCTTCCTGACTGATTATGTCCTCGAACAAGCGCCTTGTCTTGCTGTCCCCAAGTTTCAAGGCTTCGTCAACGATTTTTCGGTAAAGAACCAAAGCATAATTCTCCGCTTCATGGTCCAGCTTCAAAAAGTCATCTGCGTTTTCGCCGATCTGCGGCAATGGATCAGGGTTATAGGTGGCTTCGCCGTCCAGTAGGTATATGCGTTCCGCTATTTTTTCCATGTGGTCCATTTCCATCATGAAAATGCCTTTGAGTATGTCGCTGACGGCTTTGGCTTTGTTGTTTTCCTGTACGACTTCAAGCGGAGTGCTCTTCATTCGTAGCCTCAGATAGCTTGCCTTTTCATGTTGGTTCGTGTATTGGATGATGGCGGAGATTTCTGCAGCGACTGCCTTGTTAAGCAAGTCGAAGTAGTCTGGTGAGAAGATTTTTCGCCATTCCGAGATGGGCACCTGACCTGGTGTCTCGGCCTCGTCTTCAAAGTCCGTGTATTCTTGGAACTTGAAGAGATGTTTTTCCTCGTCGCTGTAGATTTTTTCGAATAGTTCGCGGGTTTCCCAGTCTTCGAGTTTTCCTGCTTCATCGATAATTTTCCGGTAAAGAATCAGTGCTTCCTCCTCAGCTTTGACGCCATTCTTGGCGAATTCACTTAGGCTATTGCCGATAGTGGGTTTGTCTGATTTAGTGGTTGCTTTTCCGCCGAGATAGTAGATGCGTTCCATTATGGCTGCGGCGTGCTTCATTTCCGCAACGGCGAATTCGCGTAGGAACTTTCCTATGGCATCGTAAGTTGTTTTGTCTAAGAGGAAGTTTTCGGGGATCGTTCTACGCATAAGCTTCTCCATTTTCGCGTGTTGAAGCATGTACTGAACAGAAACCTGGATTTCCCGTGAAACTGCTTGGTTTAGAAGGTCAAAATACTCTGGCGTAGTTTTGGCTGCCATTACAAATCACAACTCTACTATAAAACGTAGAGTGTTAGAGTATAAAAGACTTGCGCGCTTCTAAACCACGCAATTTCAGGTCAGATGAATCTTCTGCGTTGCTCCATACCCAAGTTCATTTTTTGCGAAAGATGTGGTTCGAGGGAAGTGGCTTGTTCCAAAGAAAGAAAAAAATGAGGGGCGCAAAGTGTGCCTTTGTTAGGGGGATTCCTTATTTTTTCTTTACCGCTTTCTTCACTGCTTTCTTTGCTGTCTTCTTGGCCAAGAGTTTAACCTCAGGGATTTCTATTTGTGTGGAATTTGTATTTAAGATTTGCTAAAGTCTCAGTTCAAGACCTAGGAGCAATAACTCGAGCAAATACCGCCCTAACTAACCAAAAGGAGATTTTTTAAACTCCAATTAGGTAATGCAGCCTAATGAGTAACAATATGACTGCATTATCGACCAGTTTTTAACAGAATTGTGTTAATTCGTGAATTTGTCAAAAAAGCCTGTTTTCCGAAGAAAATAACCCATTTTTCCTCTTGGAGTCTACACGACGTTTGAAACGTTTGCATTGGAATCCGCAAACAACGGTGGTCTGCAGCTCTTGGGGATTTTTTGCAGTTCCGAGACGGTTGCCTTTTAACTCTTCTGATTAATCAGATGTGCCGCGCTAGTGTGTCAGAGCCACTGTTGTGTTTTCATACATGCTTCGGTTGGGACAACCCTTCCGGCGACGACACCGATCCAAGAACAACCTCTCTTATTCCACAATGCTGCGCCGTTTTTGTGTCTCCTTCTCTGAATAGAAGAACAGACGCAATCAATTTCAAAACCCGCTTTTGTGCATTGATTTTGACCGATTCGGTTTATTCATCGTCTTCACTATTGACGTGGATTACTTTCAGCATCCAAAGTGTTGAAAGGTTCGTGGTCCGATTGGAGTTGCCCGCTCGCCATCTCAGGGGAAGGCGTCACTCGGGGGAGAGTTACGGAAACTTTTATTAGCCTGTGTAAAAAATTACACAGCGATGCAGTAATCTACATAGGAGTGCGCGGAAAAGGGATGAACCTGAGACTTACAACCAGACAAATTGCGCTCATGGCAGTATTTGCCGCATTGTTTTACGTTCTTTCGCTCATAGCACCCATCCGAATTCCCGTTCCCACCATAGGAACAATGGAAATCAGTTTCGCCGCACTTATTGCCACTGTATTTGGAATCGTTTTAGGTCCTTACCTGGGCGCTGCAGCGGCTCTTTTAGGTTCATCAGTAAGCTGGGCGCTGACTGGCATGAGTCCCTTCGGTTTACCTTTCGTACTAGCTCCGGTTCTAAACGCGTTAGTTTCCGGGTTCATCTTTTACAAGAAGTGGAAGTGGGGTTTCCTCGTCTTCGCTGCCATGGTCATCGTGTTTCTGTTCACACCCCCAGTTACGCCGCTGACTGAGAACTGGTACATAGCCTTAGCAGTTTTGTTCGACAAAGTAATTACCCTGGCTTTAATTGCGCCTATTGCTTTGCTTGCGAGAAGGATGTCAGTGGGACATGCTGCAGCATTCTTCTTCCTGCTGGGATTTGTGGGAAATCAGGCTGACAATATGTGGGGGTCGATGGCTTTCGCGCTGCCGGGCGTGTACGACAACATCTTCTTTATGGACATAGCCGGAGTTCGGCTTGCATTCCTTGCAAGCCCGTTCCTATATCCTGCTGTGAGGCTTGTGGAAGCAGTGATTGTCATGATTATTGCGGTTCCATTGATGCAGGCGCTTAAGGGGACTCCTTGGCTGTGGAGAAAAGACAACATCCTTTCTAACAACGGAAAATCGCAGAATTTCCTCAACAAAAACGCTGAGACCACTGTCTTAGGTCAAAGCTAATAACTGGGTCAGACTATTTTCGAGTAAGGTTCAACTTGTTCCGATCTGTCAAAGTTGTATCTGTTGTAGTGTCCATACAGTCACATAATATTATATCGCTTTCGAGAAGTAACTGTATTCAGTGTCCTGAACCGTAAGCGTTGCATCGAGGCTTGGCGGGTCAGGCTCCAACGAAACGCGGAAGAAAATCTGTCCCCTCTCTCCGAACAAATTTTGAGTCCGCGCGGAGTTAATGAGCCGGTACCCGCCAACCCATAATTTTTGGCCTTGAAGTGAATCTCTATTCTTCTCTTTCTTCCTCAGATGCTGCTTTCATGGTCTGAGCTATTCTCTGCGATTTGGAGCCGCTTTTGGGAGACAACAATTCCTCTACAAGTTTGTATTGGCGCTGGTAGATGTGGCAGTTCTTGCTGTGAAAAACTAGCTTCCCCGTATCGATGTTGAGGTTGCCTCGGCTGTTGATTTCTTTTACGAAGGCTTCGTTGAACAGCTGCAGTCCTGCGATGTTTGCCGGCAAGCCCGCGTAGGCATCCCAGCTGCGGAAGTAGCAGGTTAGGTGCATTTTGTTATCGAGGATTTCTGTGTCTATGAGACTTAGGCAGGGTGGCTCCGACTTCTTTGTGCCCACGTACTTTTTGATGTCTTCGGGCAATCGGATGACCATTGTTACTTGTCTATCTCGTTGTTCATCTGCATATCGTTTCACGGCTTCTTCAATCTGGTTCACGGGGTGATTAAGCCTACTGCCGTATGTGTATGGTTCGTCCTGTTTTTCACCGCACCAGAGATATTCGAGCGCGTAGCCTTGGACGTATTTGATGTCGCAAGGTGCTTTGTCGCTCACAAGGGGGCGGTTCTCGGGGTGGCAGATTTCAATTGTGAGGTTGAGTTTTTTGGTTTCGGTTTCTTCTGATCCGAAGCCCACGCGGAAAATGTCGCCTTCTGTCCATATATGACTGAGCGCTTTGAACCAGGCATCTGGCAGGTCGAACGTCGAAATCTTCACGTGCTTCAAAGCAGTCTCCTCCGAGACTTTTTCCACAGAGAGTAATTTGGGATCTGCAATAATATAAGACTGGTGTAAATTAAATCTTGAAAAAACAACAAAAATAAAAAGAAAAGAAGATGATGGTTGGCTTAGTAGGGCATTCCGCCCATGCCGCCGCCCATGCCACCCATACCGCCCATTCCTCCCATACCTCCTGGGGGCATCGGTGGAGCTTTACCGCCAGTTCCTTTAATCGAGATCAAATCGTCGATTTTCAGAATCATGTTTGCGGCTTCAGTGGCTGACTTGATAACCTGCTGTTTCACGCGTAGCGGCTCAAGTACGAGTTCTTTTTGCATGTCGATGATTTTGCCCGTAGTGACATCGATGCCGAAGTATTTGGAGTCTGCATTCTCGTGTTTCGCTCGGAGAGCTACCATGATGTCTATAGGGTCTAGGCCTGCGTTCTCCGCAAGCGTCAGAGGGATGGATTCGACGGCTTCTGCGAAGGCTTCAACCGCGAGTTGTTCTCGTCCGCCGACCTTCACTGCGTAAGCTCGGAGGTTTTTGGCAAGTTCCGCTTCGGGTGCGCCCCCGCCTGCAACGATTTTCTCGTCTTCCACAACATTGCGGATAACGGACAACGCATCGTGTAAGCTGCGCTCGGCTTCGTCGATGACGTGGGTGCTACCTCCGCGGATGACAACTGTGACGGCTTTGGGGTTCTTGCAGTCGCGGATGTAGAGGAGTTTGTCATCGCCGATTTTGACTTCCTCAACCTTCTTGGCTTTACCCAAGGCGTCTGCAGTAATGTCTTTGATGTTGCTAAGGATTTTGCCACCCGTGGCACGTGCCAGCTTTTCCATATCGCTGCTGCTCACGCTTTTAACAGCCAGAACGCCCGCTTTGCCAAGGAAATGTAACGCCATATCATCAATGCCTTTCTCGCACAAGACCACGTTAGCACCAGCTTTCGTGATTTGAGTAGTCATCTCTCTGAGCATGCGTTCCTCTTCGTCGAGAAACAGCTTCATTTGGTCGGGGCTTTCGATATTGATTTTAGCATCGAACTCTGTTTTCTCGATTTCAAGCTTAGCGTTGAGTAATGCAATTTTTGCGTTGTCGATGAGTTTGGGCATTTGGCTGCTGGCGATTTCTTTATCTAGAACCATGCCTTTGACGAGTTCGGTTTCCTCGAGGCTTTTACCGTGCTTCTTGACGACTTTGATGAGGTCAATATCAGCTTTCATTTTCCCGTCGAACGGCTCGGCGACTTGCTTTACTGCGTCTACCGCAATTTTTGCAAAAAGTTCTTTTGCGTTTTCGATGCCTTTGCTGGACAAGCTTGTGAATGCGACGTCCCGCAGGGTTTTCTCATCAGTAAACTTCACGGGTATGGCGATTTTATCTAGAATCTCCAGTGCTTTGTCTGCGGCTTTCTTGAAGCCTTCGATGATGACCGTTGGGTGCACGTTTTTGTCCAACATGACTTCCGCTTTTGAAAGTAGCTCTCCAGCCAAGATCACAGCGGTCGTTGTTCCATCGCCAACCTCATTGTCTTGAGCCTTTGCAACTTCAACAAGCATCTTTGCCGCTGGGTGCTGAACATCAAGCTCCTTCATGATGGTTGCGCCGTCGTTAGTTATGGCGACGTCGCCGAAGCTCGTCACAAGCATCTTGTCCATACCACACGGACCAAGTGTGCTTTTGACGGTTTCAGCTACAATTTTCGCAGCCATGATGTTGTTTTTGAGTGCTTCGCGCCCGGTCGATCTTCCGGTGCCTTCTTTTAATACTAAAATTGGGACTGATCCTCCACCTTGAGACATATCTTTTTCACCAGATTTCCATCGTTCAACAATCGTATGATACTAAACGGAAAAACAAAACCTCTGAATATAAATTTTTCCACGCGCTAGGACGCCTTAATGATATTGTACCCCGATGCTTTTCGCAGACGGTTCATTACGGCTAAGCCTAGTCCGTCCGTGGGCACACTTTCAGCGATGATTAAGTCCACGTGTTCGTCGTCGAATTCTCGCAGAAGCCTAAACAAGTTAGATGCCATGGCGTCCACGTTGCGGCGGCTACCCAGTGACTTCACCACGTCTGCTTCGTAAGCCCAGGCAGTCTCATCCGTCGCGAGCACGCCAACTCGTTTGTCCTGCATCCAACATACTGTCGTCAACTCCTTAGTCTTCGCCATAACCGCGGGAACGACGCCCTCCACAACGACCACTTGCGCCTTGGGAGCGTAATGCTTATGCCGCATGCCAGGCGACCGCGCCTTCTCCGCAGGCAACTCAGCCTCCGCCGTTATGAAAGGGTGCAACTTGACCTCGCCGACGGCTTTGCGCAGGTTTTCAAGCGAATTTCCCCCAGGACGGAGGAGCACAGGCGGATCCACGCTCATGTCGAGCACAGTGGATTCCACTCCGATGCGGGTGGGTCCACCGTCCAAGATGGCGTCTATGCGTCCGCTTAGGTCATCGAGCACATGTTTCGCTGAGGTTGGGCTGGGTTTGCCCGCCAAATTTGCGCTAGGCGCCGCAATAGGAAATTGGCTTTCTCTGATGAGAGCGAGGGCGACTTTATGTTTGGGCATGCGAACTGCAACCGTTTCGAGCCCCGCGGTGGTCACGTCGGGCACAGTTGGGTAACGCTTAAACACCAGCGTCAGGGGTCCCGGCCAAAAACAAGTCATAAGCGTTTCTGCCTTGCGCGGCACCTCATTGGCAAGCTTGTATACATCACGAGCGTCGGCGACATGCACAATGGGCGGGTTATCCAACGGGCGCTTCTTGGAGGCAAACAAAGCCAAAACAGCCTTGGCATCCAAAGCATTTGCGCCTAGGCCGTAAACCGTCTCTGTGGGAAAAGCCACTAAGCCGCCTGCCTTGATTATGGCTGCCGCTGCCAGAATTTTCTCTTTCTCAGGGTTCTCTGAGTCTACTCTGTAGATGATGGTTTTTTTCATGCCGCGAAGCCTACGTCAAAAATGCGTCTAGGAGTTCTTAAAGTTGCAGTTTAGCTTTGGAGCTTCAGCACGACGGAGTTTTCTGCTTGGCAGTCGAGAATGTTCCGGTACTGCCTCAAATTGCTGAGAGTTTTATCCTCGAGCGGCACCAACTGAAACCCGTTTTTCTCGAAGAAACACACCGCCCAGCAAGCCTCCCGCCAGGTACCAGCCAATCTCTCGCTTTGCCCCAAACGAATTAGGTGGCGGATCAGTTTTCGCCGATGTCGTACGCTGGTAACTCGCCTGCATGTACGGATGCCTAATCAGAGTGAAATCTTTCATGGGTTGAATTCCCATGACCGCAACCAACGAGCTGTTTTTAGATTAGCCCTAAAACTCGACGCCACAAGGGCCTCCTCGTGGAGCTTTTCCGCGGATATGTAGTGTTCTTTAAAGCAATCCGCTTGGATAAAGCCTGTACGCTTGTGCCGCGTCGTTAACATCATCAAGAACAACACTGAAATCCAATGGTTTGACTCTGATAATTGTTCGCGTCCCCCGCTTTCCTCGTTTGGATTAGGTTTGCTCGGCTTCCCTCTTCCTTTCTATCTTGAGGACTTTTTCCAACAGGCGCTTAAAGAAATTCTGCGCCTCTAGTTCGCTCAGCTTTTCTAGATAGACGGAGACCATGGCGATTTTCCCTTTTTTGGCAGCTACATACTCTGCAAACATGCGCGCTGAAATCATTTGCTTATTCCCTACTAACACGGAAGAGCTGACTGGTCCTGTAGGGTCTCTAACGTTGGGCACAGCTATGGCCAAGGTTCCGAGTTTGTCTTCATTTTCACTGAGCAAGACAAGGCAGCTGTTTTTTGCCTCAACGTACACGGCTAGGAATCGTGTGTCATGCTCGGTTAATTCTTCTTTGACTACGTTAGCGCGCTCCACTTTTCTGTTCTCCATTAAACAGATGGCTGTATTCCTTTGTGCAGTGACTGCTTAAAAAACTAAGCCCAAAACTGCATAGAATTTGCAGTGTGAGTACCATTACGCAAACCTTGTGCCATCTTTGGCAGGTAGCACAATGCTGGTCATTTTGTCACCTGCTCCTCTGCGATTCATTCTGAAATGCATGGATTCTGTGCAGATGCTGTTTATAGGCTACCCGAGTCAATATCTAATCCATTTTCACGAGGCTGGAAAATGCAAGTGACTGAGAGAAGACGCGCGACAACAGTTTTGCAGATACTAAAGCAAACCCTAGACTTGCCCAGTTGGATTAAGTTACGGCGCGAACCGTTTGAAACACTCGCCGTCACCGTTATTTCACAAAACACTTCGGACCGCAATACAGAGCGCGCCTTTGAAACACTCTCGAAGCGGTTCGAAATCACCCCCGAAGCCCTTGCGAATGCATCGCAGGACCAAATCGAGGCAGCGATTCGAGTTGCAGGGCTCTACAGGAGCAAAGCCAAAACCATAAGAAATGCTGCAATCACCATCATCGAAAGGTGGCACGGGTCTTTGCAGCCCATCTTGCAGCTGCCGCTCGAAGAGGCAAGAAAGGTTCTCATGCAGTTTCCAGGAGTGGGATCAAAAACCACAGATGTTGTCCTTCTTTTCAGCGCCAAGCAGCCGACTATTCCTGTGGATACACATGTGAATCGTGTGGCTAAGCGGCTCGGTTTTGTGCCTGAAAACGGCGATTACGAAGCCGTTCGCTGCAACTTACAGAAGCTTTTCGACCCTGCTGATTTCTTGGCGGTGCATTTGCTGTTTATTGCGCAGGGACGCAAAAGCTGCAGAGCACTACGCCCCCTTTGCAAGCATTGCCCTGTGCGAGCGTTTTGTCCTTCAAATGGGAAGTGGGATAAGGCATGACAATGCTTGCCCTACCAAGAGAAGTTGCACTATATTTTCCTTATGAAACCGTGCGGCCTTATCAGGACCAATTCATCAGCACGGTTTACTCGGCAGTTAAGGAGAGGCGTAGCGTCCTCATCGAAGGCAGCAACGGACTGGGAAAAACGATTTCTGCGCTTTCCGCTGTCTTGCCGATCGCGATGGAGAAGAAGCTAAAAGTACTCTACGTCGCACGCACCCATCGCCAACATGAGCGCGTCATCGAAGAGCTCAAAGCAGTCAGCAAGAAATGTAGTGTTGCTGGAGTTTCGCTTCGAGGACGCAACGAAATGTGTCTTTACCGCTTCGACCTAAAACAGCACTACGATGCCAAGTCGCTCATGGAAGTGTGCGAACTCCTCAAAGCAAAAGGTGCCTGCTCATACTACAAAAACGCGGACCAGCACGGCTACGAATACCTGCAGCTACAGCATATGATAGGCACCCGCAGTTACAAAGCCAGCGAAATCATGCGTATCTGCCGGAAAAAACACCTGTGCCCCTACGAACTGGTAAAATCTGCGCTTTCAGACGTGAACGTCATCGCATTGAGCTACCTTTACGTCTTCGACCCAGACATCCGCACTGCTTTCCTCAAAAACTTGGATACACAGATGCAGAGAATCATCCTAGTTGTAGATGAGGCCCATAACCTGCCAGAAACCGCCGTGAGCATCTCCAGCAACAGTCTGTCGCTTTTTGCAATAAAACAGGCAGAGCTGGAAGCTAAACGGTTCGGTTACGAAGACGTCGAAGCCTACGCCAGGTTACTATACGCGGAAACCGAGAAACACGCCCAAACCGTGCGCAAAGAGGAGCCGATCCAGCCGGAGTTTCTAGACGAAGTCAAAGACAAAGCAGGCATTCTCACCCCACGCAGTTACTATCAGCATCTGGGCGAAATAGGCAACCAGGTCAAGAAGACGTTAATCTCGGAGGGCAAACATCCGCGCAGTTATATAAACGGACTAAGCGAATTCCTCCTGCGCTGGTTGGAAACGACAGGCGACGAAGCATATATCCGCACGATAAGCAAGTATTTCACACGAGAAAGTGCAGAAACGGCCAAACTGGAAATCGTAGCGCTGGATCCGTCGAAGGTCACCCAGCCAGTTTTCTCTGCAACGTACGCGAACGTTGTCATGTCTGGCACGTTGCAGCCATTGGACGCCTTCGCAAAAATCACCAAACTGCCTGAGAACACGGTACAGCATATTGCCCCCTCACCGTTCCCACGCGAGCACATTCTATCGGTGGTCAGCTGTGGAGTCACCACCGCCATGGAAAGTCGAACCCCCGCAATGTACCAGACCTACATAAGGCGAATCCAAGAAGTCGTCCAAAACACACCAGTCAACACCGGCATCTTTGCCGCCTCGTTTGAAGTGGCAAAATCGTTGCTGGCGGCAGGTTTGGAGAAAGCGGTTGAGAGGCCAATCTTCTGCGAATATCGAGGCATGACTAGCAGAACTAACGAGAAATTGGTGTCCGAATTCAAAGAATCCGCCCTGACTGGAGGCGCGGTTTTTCTGGGCGTGCAGGGAGGAAGAACTTCGGAAGGGGTCGATTTCCCAGGAAACCAAATGAACAGCGTCATCATCGTCGGCGTACCTTACGCGGAACCTACACCCCGCGTGAAAGCCCAAATTGACTATTACGAGAAGCGGTTTCCCAACTGTGGCCGCGAATATGGCTACCTACTACCAGCCATGAAAAAGGCGTCGCAGTGCGCTGGACGCCCCATCCGCACACTCGAAGACCGCGGCGCCATCATTTTCCTAGACCACCGTTTCGCTAGTGGCTACCTCAAAAACTTCCTGCCCTCCTGGTTGCTCCGAGACCTCAAAGTTCTCCGCGCCCAAGACGGTTTGCTAACAAAAGAGGTTCAGACGTTCTTTAGCAGGCAAGAATCAAATAGCCTCTAGTTTGAAATTTCTCGCAGGTCTCTATCGAGGCGGACCTTTCCAAAACGAACAGACGCAGGCTTTTCGGAAATTGCTGTTAGGATTTTTAGGGCTTTTCTGTTATAGTCGACATCGCGCAGAACTCCAATACCTAAGAAGTCTTTTTGATTGTCATAAAACGCGACAAGCAGGTTCTCTGCTTGGTGTTGCCAAATCAACGCACGGTTCTCTCTGCCCTCCACCACTACATGATTAAGCGGGAAGACCTTGATTCTGGCGCTCGCCAAGTACTTGGCGAATCCGAGTTCCCGCAGGGTCTTGCGGTGCTCCTTGTCTCTTTCCCTGATCTCCTTTGGGGAATCGGCGCGAATTTGTCGGAACCCTGCAAGCGCATCGCCTAAGGCAGCACACAAAGAAGTCGCTGAGCAAGACTCTTCGAGGCAGAAAACCATGTCAGGCTCAATCGCCGCCGCCAATCGCTGCTTGAATGAGAAAGCTTCGTTTCCAGCAAACCATCCATCAGTGTTAACGACTAGGTAATCTACAGTCTTCTCTCCGCCAAGTATTTCCTTTTTCATGGACACGACTGCCTCAACCGTTTTTTCTGCGACAGCTGCAGGCGAAGTTGCACCCACAAAAACCCCGCCTTCGGGCTCTAGACTGAACAGGTCCGTCACTGGCTTAGTCAATATTGCGTAAGCTACTGTGGCAGGTGATCCGATGTCGGATTGCCCCAAATCCTCATCCAGAACTGCAACCCTGCATTTCTCGCTGACCAGACGGTTGGCAAGGTAAGTGCAGAGGCTGGATTTTCCCGAGTCCACGTTGCCAATCACCATAACGACGACCGCTGGCTTCTTATCGATTTCCTTTATGGCGACGTAGGCTGCTTTCCAGGATTGTGGAATCGTGCTTCCTTGCACCTCACGCAAGTCCGCACCTGCGCCCAGTGCTATTTCGAAGACTGCTTCCTCCTGAACTTCGAATGGTAACCGCTTGCTCTCGCGAATCACAATTCTCTGGGTTATCCCGAGTTGAAGACCGAAAACCTGCACTTTGCCCGAACGTAGTGTCACAGAGGCTGGGCCATCCACCAGGAGCGTTTTGTTTTCTTCAACTTTCTTGTTCAACGATTCCCCCCCTCGGGCATAAGAATCCTGCTCGACCCGCGATGCGGATAGCTGAAATTATATGCCTGAATCCGCGTCTGTTGTGTGACTCGCCGACGTGGCTGTCTGTGCCTGCCTCGCTGACGATTTCCAAAATAACCTGCGGCGGCAAAACCTCATCCAGCACCTCCAAAAGGTCCTTGTATATGGGCACACCGCCCCCAACTTTGATTGTAACTGTACTTTTTGCGACGTCCACGGTTCTCATGACGCTTTTAATTCTGTCCACAGTCTCTTTAACGCTAAAGCAGTTATCCGAATCTACCACTATGCCGTCAGCGATGACTGCGACGCCGAAGACTTCTCCTGGGTCCACGCCGATGACGACAGTTTCATAGACTTCTTTGCCTTGCAGTGCTTTCACGACCTCACTCCCCAGAATTTCCGGATCCGTTTCTGGGTCGTAGACGAGGACTTTGCTTTGGCTAATCAGAGGCGCCTCCTGCTTTGTGGTGATTACAACTCTGATTTCTGAGCGGACGGGGTCGCCTGGAAAGAGACTTATGAATGGTATTCTGCGGTGTCTGAGCTCGCTAACTATAAGGAAGTAGCCTTTCCCCTGAAGGGTCGCAACTGCAACCTTCGCTCTCATCATCGTTCTAAGTGGGCAGACCTACGCTTAAAGGTTAAGCGTGCAGCGCGCACCACTGACAATGGAGAAGCAGCGAAGTTGAACTCTCGTCTGAGGCTATGAACAGAGATGGAATAGGTCAAAGATAGCAAACAAACCAAGAAACGGAAACCGGCTTGACAGCAATTAGATTATAACGTTTATCTTTAACCAAAATCGAATCAGAAACAACCAGTGTGGTCTGCAGCATTTGGAAAAGTACACACTTATCTTGACGGAGAAGCCTGATGCCGCCAACCAAATAGCCACTGCTTTGGACACAGCAGGCAAGCCCAGGCGGCTGATGGAAAACAGCGTACCATGCTACGAGGTTCACCGAGACAAAAAAATCGTTGTCGTCCCAGCTTTAGGGCACCTGTACACGGTGGCAGCCCAAACAAAAGCTGATCACACATACCCGGCTCTGAACTACAGGTGGGTTCCTCGTTGCCAAACTGAACGCGGTGCAAATCGAATTCGAGCGTGGCTCCATACCATAACCAGACTCGCCAAAGACGCAGATGCATTCGTCGACGCATGCGACTTCGACATCGAAGGCAGCATAATCGGCTACTGCATCCTCAAATATGCATGCAACGGGAAAGAAGACGAAGCCAAACGAATGAGATACTCCACGTTAACAAAGGAGGAACTGGAAGAATCCTACGAGGCACTCCTGCCGAAGCTGGATTTTCGGCTCATCGAAGCGGGACTCGCGAGGCACGAAATTGATTGGTTATATGGCATAACCCTCTCGAGAGGCTTGACAACAGCGGCGAAGAAATCGAGCGGTTCTTATACGGCCTTGAGCACGGGGAGGGTGCAGGGACCAACGCTGAGGTTCCTCGCTGCCAGGGAACGCAGCATCGCCAGATTCGTCCCCGCGCCCTACTGGATTGTGAAGGCTAAACTCAGAATAGGCAGCCAAATCCTCGACGCCAGACATGAAAAGGGGAACTTTGAAGCCAAGGCAGATGCCGATGCTGTCGTCTTAGCATGCAAAGGAAAAAATGGGCAAATAGAGCGCTTAGAGACCATAGAGTTCCTGCAATCGCCGCCTCCGCCGTTTGAATTGGGTGCCTTGCAGACTGAGGCTTACCGTTTCTTTGGTTATTCGCCCATGCGGACATCTAGTATCGCTCAGCGATTGTATCTTGATGCGTTGATTTCGTATCCACGGACTAGCAGCCAGAAACTCCCTCCCACAATTGGATACGAGAAAATCCTCCGGAACTTGGCGAATATGAGCGAATACACGATGCTGGCGGGAGAACTGCTCGCAAAACCTATTTTGAAGCCTATGGAAGGCAAGAAGCAGGATTCTGCCCACCCCGCAATCTATCCCACGGGTAGATTGCCACAAAAACCCCTCATAGGCGCAGAGAGAGACATCTACAACCTTATCGTCCGGCGGTTTATGGCGGTTTTTGTTGAACCTGCTCTACAAGAAACGATTAAGATCGTGGTGAACGTTTCCGACGAAAAATTCTCCTTGAATTGCACGCGGGCATTGCGGGAAGGCTGGCTCCGTTTCTACGAGCCGATCAGGCAGAAGCAGCATACCCCGTTGCCCTCATTGAGCCAGGGAGAGAACGTCAGATTACACAAAATAGTTGCTGAAGAAAAGTTCACCAAGCCTCCCGCTAGATACAACCCAAGCAGCGTGCTCCGGAAGATGGAGCAAGCCAACATTGGCACAAAGGCAACGCGTGCAGGCATTATCCAGACGCTCTACGATCGCAAGTACATCCGAGAAAAACACATAGTCGTCACGGACCTAGGTTTGGAAGTTACAGATGTGCTGCGAAGGTTCTGTCCGGCTGTGGTTTCGGCTGATTTCACGCGTCAGCTGGAGGAAAGAATGGCGCTGGTGCAACAGGGCAAGGAAACCAAGGCATCGATCCTGGCGGAAGCTATCGAAGTCCTAAAACCGATGGCTGCATGCCTCAAAGAAAATGAGACTGTCATCGGCAAGCAACTAGGTCGTGCCATAGCTAAAGCCAAGCTGGACGAGCGCGTTATCGGTAGCTGTCCCACGTGTCAAACTGGGAAACTCATTGTTCAGTACTCCAAGAAGACTGGTAAACGGTTCGTCGGTTGCACGAATTTCTTCAACGGAATCTGCAAAACTGCCTTTCCTCTTCCGCAGAAAGGCAGTGTGAAGCCAACGGGCAAAATATGCAAGGACTGCGGCTGGGCAACGGTGCAGGTGTGTCGTAACAGACATCCGTGGAACCTATGCTTCAACCCCCAATGCCCATCGAAACGTGGGCTGTCGGCCTAATAGACCCTCATTTCAAAGGCGCTCGAGTCCCTCTTTGTACAATTAACAAGGGGTGTAGTCAACATGCGCGTGACAAGGACGTGTACTCCCAAATCTGTGAACAGACAAACAGATTATTAGCATGACCTCGTATTGTCAACCTGTGCATAAATGTGACTATCCCAATCAGCACCGGAAGCAGCTGCATAGACTTGAGGCTAAAAGGCGGAATTCAGCCTGAAACCATGACCATGATCTACGGCGAACCCGAGACAGGCAAGACCACCCTCACAATACAGTGTGCCGTGAGTTGCGCGCTGCAAGGGCTGAAAACACTGTTCGTCGACTGTGACCATACCTTCGCAACGGAACGTCTAAGTCAAGTTTCCCGCGCAGACTTCGACAAGGTTGCCGAACAGATAATTCTTATGAGACCCAACACCTTTGCTGAGCAAACGGTAATCATTGACAACCTCAGCGATTACGTCAGCAAAAACTTTGGCTTAGTGGTCATGGACACGTTTAACTCGCTTTATCGTGTTCAATTAGCCGAGACCGCAACGAAAGCCAGTTTCGCGCTTAATCGCGAACTCAACAGGCTAATGGCAAGTCTCGCACAAGCAGCAAAAACCCAACACATACCCATAGTTGTAACAAGCCAAGTAAAAAGCATAATAAACGAAAACTTCGTCAGCGTTGCACCCGTTGCTACGAGAGTGCTCCAGTTCTGGGCAGACAACATCATCGCACTGAAGCCCACTGAGCTACACCAGATTGTCCAGGCTGTTTTGGAGAAAGACCGCAATCCTCAAGAAGCCATTTGCTACTTGAGAATCACGCAAAATGGCATCCACGACGCCCAGTAGTTGAAACAGTATGGACATAGCAGCACTATTAATTGAAGCGCTAAAATTCCTCTTCCCAGCATATTGTGCAAACGCGGCTCCAGTCCTCGGCGGCGGAGGAAAACCCATGGACTTCGGCAGGAATCTTTTTGATGGCAAGCGCATCTTTGGCTCAAACAAAACCTTCAAAGGGTTCTTCTTCGGCTTAGGCATCGGGGTTGGAGTCGGAGTTGTCGAATGTCTACTTTTCGGTTACCCCTGGCTGTTCGCTGTTCTGACACCGTTGGGAGCGTTGCTCGGTGATTTAACTGGAGCTTTCGCAAAAAGACGACTAAGCATTGCGCCTGGTGGCTTGCTTCCTATTGTGGACCAGATTGACTTTGTTGTTGGTGCACTACTGTTTGCCTTGCCGTTGGGTATGATTGGCAGTTGGGAGTTGGCTGCGACGGTCCTGCTTATTACTCCGCCAATTCACTTTTTCACGAATTTCTTGGCCTACAAGGCAAAGCTGAAAACGAATCCCTGGTAACTAAAGAGTCAAGGATGAAAAACATGAGAGAAAGGTTTGGCTGGCTTCTACGAGCCACTAATCTTCATGTATATGAAGTACTCGATAAATATGTATGCCAAGACTAGTAGCGTTGCGCCTACAATCATCGTCATATACGCTTGCCTTGGGTTATACGCGTGCCTGGAACTCTGGTAAATTGTAAGCAGTCCTATGAAGCCTAAGACGTACAGGATTCCTGAAATTATTGTGTCGAAAATAAACTGCTCGCTTATGGACGGGTACAGGAAGAAGAACCGGTTGTTATAGTACACTGCTGGTAAGGGCTTGTTGACGACGTCGTAGACTCCTCCGCCAAACAGGAAAACCGCAACGCCTAGCACGACCACTGTGACTATGAGCGTGGATGGTCTCATGGTGCTAATTCTTTGGAACCATCGGCTAATGGAGAACGGCAGTTCGGAGGCTTGTTTCTTTGCTTTTTCAGTCACTTTTGTTTCCCCTTTTTTCTGTCTAGTTCAGCTGCTTCTTTTTCCAAGCTTGCTGTTGAGGAATTCTCTGCAATCTGACTTAAATAGTCTTTCCATTATGCGCTTTTAGGTTTTTCCCAAACTGCCGCGCTGTGGAACAGGCTTAACAAATCTCAACTGCATAATTCTTCTCTAATACATACTTGTTTAAGCAGCTGCTTGGGTTAGGGTTAATGTGGAACATCTCCTCTGTTTGCCTATCCCTTACCTAAACAGCAAAATCAAGTGCAGTTGAACCTGAGCTATACGGTTTGGGTGCCCACTCTCATCTTATGCCGATGTTATTACTTGTTGCGAATGGTTTTTGTCTGCCATCCGCCATAGACTCTACCAGTGTGACCTTCAGTGCCTTTGATTTCCAGCTTCGATCCGTGGCAAAATAGCATGTGTACGTGTCCACCTAAGCTCACCATCAACCCGTACAGCGGATGCGACCACGGCTGCGTCTACTGCTACGCCAGCAGCTACGTTCCCAGCTTTAGCGAGTGTAGACCCAAAAAAGACATACTGTCAGTGCTCAAGCGAGAAGCCGCGAAACTCAAAGGCGAGATCGTTTCCATTAGCAATTCTTCGGACCCATATCCGCGCATGGAAGCAAACGTTGGGCTCACAAGGAAGTGCCTTGAGGTTCTGACGGAAAGCAACTGTCGCATTCAGATTGTTACGAAGTCCAACCTCGTCACCCGAGACGATGACCTCCTCGAGAAAGCGTCTTCTGGCGTGGAATTAACAATCACGACCGACGATGAGAACTTGGCTGGGCTGCTTGAGCCTAAAGCGCCATCGCCATCGGAACGGCTCAGAGCCGCGCAGGACCTGCTTGCAAAAGGCATTCCGGTTTCGGTACGCATTGACCCAATCATCCCATTCGTGAACGAGTACCCAAGAAAACTCATCGCTACACTAGGCAGGCATAGGCGTAGGCCATATCACAAGTTCTACCTACAAGCCCAAACCCGACAACTGGCGCCGGCTCAACCAAGCTCTTCCTGGTCTAGCGGACAAACTAAAGATTCTATATTTCCAGCACGGCGAGCGTATGGGCGGAAACACGTTACTGTCCAAGGACTTGCGATTGCGACTGCTCACGACGATACGAGATTTAGTCGTTGAGAAGGGCATGAAGTTTGGCGTCTGCCGCGAAGGGCTCCCGCAGCTGAATACGGCAACTTGTGACGGCTCATGGCTAATTCCTGCCGCCAAGCAGAGGTGATTACGATGCCCTCACAAGCCCGAATCATCATGCTTGTGGACTTGGATTACTTTTTTGCCCAAGTTGAGGAGCTCCGCAACCCCACCTTGAAGGGTAAATCTGTGGTAGTGGGCATGTATAGTGGACGCACAGAGACAAGTGGCGCAGTCAGCACCAGCAACTACCTTGCACGCGAATACGGCGTCAAATCAGGTCTCCCGCTGTTCATAGCCAAAAAGCGCCTTGAAGGCAGGGACGCGGTCTTCCTGCCCGTGGACTATGATTATTACCAGCATATTTCCGACCAGATTATGGCTACTCTGCGGCGATACTCAGATACATTTGAGCAAGTGGGAATTGACGAGGCCTATTTGGATGTTACACGGAAAGCTAACCAAAGCTACGAGAAAGCGCAAGAGCTGGTATCGGAGATTAAGGCGGCGGTGAAGAGGGAAGTCGGTGTCACCTTCTCTGTGGGAATTGGACCCAACAAACTGATTGCTAAAATAGCTTCGGACATGCACAAACCTGACGGAGTAACCATGGTCAAGCCCGGTGAAGTGGAAATTTTTCTCTCACCTCTATCAGTGGATGCGCTCTTGGGGGTGGGCAAGAAGACTGTAGCCAAAATGGCTGAATTAGGCATAAAGACCGTCGGCGAACTCGTTGGTTTCGACGTTCAAAGACTTGTGGAGATCTTCGGCAAGACCCTGGGCGTGTACTTCCACAATGCAGCTTCCGGCGTCGATAACGAACCCGTGCAGGAGGCAGGCGAAGCAGAATCAATTGGCAGAATGGGCACTCTTAAAGAGAACACTCGCGATGTGGCCTTCATAATGCAGAAGGTTGACCAGCAAATCGACGAAATTTACACGGAGCTCACACAAAAGAGATTGAGCTACCGTCTAGTGGGTATCGCGGCAGTGATGAGGGACCTGTCAGCGAAGAGCCGCTCTAGGACGCTGGAGAAACCAGCCAAAGACAAAGAAACCATCCACAAAGCCGCGAAAGAACTTCTCGAGAAGTACCTTGGCGAAACGGGTCTGGAAATCCGCAGGATCGGCGTCCACGTTTCCCGCTTTGGCAGAGAGGAACGACAACAGAAACAAATAACCAGCTTCTTGGACGACACTGCATAAATCCTTTCCAATTAATCCGCCTTAGGTAACTTCCTACGGGGACTTTCCCAACAAGCAAGGCGTAGGAAGAATGGTTGTTGTTGCCCAGGTCTTGTAGGATTCGACTGTAAAGAATCCCAGAACTCCTTAATGAACTCAAGCATGAGTTCGCTTGTCCAGCAATCTTTATTTTCGTCGCAGAGTCAAATCCTGTCGGTGTCTTTTTGTCTTTTGAGAAGCAGCGCGAAAAAAAGCTGCCGCCAGGGCAGTTGCCAATTGAACGGATTCTTCGGTGGGGAATCGACCATCCGGGTATTACCTCGGCGAATCCACATTTGCAGTTGGGAACCTACAGGTTGACTATTGACGGCGAGGTTGACAAGCCCGTTGTGCTTAGCTGGGCGGAGTTTGTTGCTTTGCCTTCTGTGGTTTCGGTGAGTGATTTCCACTGTGTCGAAGGTTGGAGCGTTCTGGGCTGTCGCTGGGAAGGCGTGCGGCTCCGCGAAATTGAGGGTCTAGTGAACCCCAAAGGAATCGCGAAAGCGGTTACGTTTGAATGCGCCGACGCTTACACGACCTCCCTTTTCCGCGAAGAACTTGCTGGCGATGATGTGCTCCTGGCTTACAAGCTTAACGATGAGGCATTGGAGGAGGGCTACGGGTTTCCGGTACGGCTAGTCGTGCCTAGCAAGTACGCCTACAAGAGCGCATTGTGGGTTGTGCATTTACGTTTCACGCGGGGCAAAGAGCTGGGGTTCTGGGAGCGCCGCGGTTACAGCGACAACGCGGACGTGTGGAAAAACCAACGATACAACCGATAAACATGCCCATTCAGCCATTTCTGGGTAATAGCGCCTCTTCTCAATTTTGAAGGCATATCGTGAATCCGCAACATTTAATAAGCGTTGCAGCTATTTCGTTTTTCCCCAACTCAAAGGAGGAAAGAAAATGCCAAAAACCTCAAGAACCAAGGTCCAAGTTCACACAAATTCATCTATTTTCATAGAGGCTGATAACAGCTCGGTAAACCTGACTTTGGAGCAAAGAAAGAAGCAAGCAGAAGAACCGATCTACCTCAACAGAATGTAAGCAAGAACGCTGCAAAAACCGCCTTTACCCTCTCTTAGGGTGGCGGAGCAAAAATGCGTGCCATAAAGTTCCTCGTCAGCAATGTCTTTTCTGGTAGCTCCCCATCTCGACCCCTCTGGAAGCAGACCTGACCAGGAAGTTACCAACGTTTTGCTCGAACATAAGGCAGATGTAGAAGACTATGGCGTTGTTGTCAATTATGAACTAGTCCTGAATAGTTTGAAGCTCTCCAGGCTGTAGGATTAAGGTGAATTGACATTTCGCTCGTCGACAAATTGATAGGACAAACTGGTTTTCAATGAGAAATGCACATTTGCGAATGAGAGTTGAAGGTCGAAGATTCCAGTCAGGTGCGAATTGTTTTCGCAGAAGACAGCACGAGATGTCCGTGCGACGGTATGCCATTATACTGCTGCAAGGCTCATAGCCAGCAGTAGAGAGGTCAAGTCCACACTTCATATCCTCGAACAGTGTCTCCACAGAAGGTGGAAATCGTTTTATATAAAACGCTGTATCTTTGTTTTCAGGCTAAACCTTGCAGTTCACAGAAGCAAAACTGGGCAGGATCTTCGTGATTAGGCTTCATGACAAAGACCACCTGCCGGATGTCATAGAGAATTTTGCTGAAGGCCAGAAAATAGCGTGCGCTCTCTGCTTCTTTATAGGCGGCGCCAAAGAGAACAGCCGAATCGTCGTCGGACCCAAGGATGGCAATGTCTTTCCACCTGAACCCATGACTACGTTGCTCAAGGGCGTCCACGAAGCTGCAGGATTAGGCACGATATTCCCCAACGAAGCGGGCAGGCCAAAGCTTCACATGCACGCTGCGTTCGGGAGAGAGCAGGAAACCATCACGGGATGCGTCCGCACTGGCGTCGACGTTTGGCAAATCGGCGAAGTTGTCGTTCTCGAGTTTGCAGGCACCTGTGCAAAGCGCGCTTTGGATAGGAAGACGGGTTTCGAGTTCTTGAGAGTTTAACGTTCACCTAGGAAGCTCAGCACGAAGATTCGGCGGGGTGGGAGCCCGAAAATGCTTGTTCCGTTTTCCAGCAGTTTGGAAAAGTTACCTGAGTCGTAAAGCTGTGCGTAGATGTCCCGTAGCGATACGGTCGTGTTGAAATAGGGTACTGTGCCGCCGAACTCGTAGGTGAACACGTACTTGGTGTTGTGTTCTTTGCAGAGCGCGATGAGTTCGGTAATGTTGAAGTTTATGGTGTAGGTATCCACTGGTTGAGTGGGGTACTGCCATACCGTGTTTGAGCTGCCCTTGGCGTTCATGTAGAACCGCACCATGTCCTCGCTGTACAGGTTCTGCGCGTTCACAACCACAATCGACTCGTTTGGTCCAATGTGCGCCGCGGCGTACTCTGCCGCTTCCTGCACAGGGATGTAAACCTGGTCTTTAGCAACCCAAGTATAAGCATCGTCCACGTTGTAATAGACCGCCACCAATGTGAAGACCATCAGAGCGCAGGCGATGACCTGAGAGAACCGTTTTCCGCTAACGCTTAGTTGCTTATTCTCCCATAGGTTCTTTGCTGTGTCCAAACCTGAAAAGAGGAAGGACGCGGCCGCCCAGGCCAGGACGGGGAAAACGGGCACGACGTACCGCCAGTGCCTATTGGGAATGGCTGTGAAGAATAGGTAGACTACGACGAACCACAGAAGCAGATACTTGTCAACGGGTCTACGTCGCCATGCGAACAGCGCCAGCCCCGCCAAGCCCAAGCCGAAGAAGAACATGGAGACGGGATGAATATCCGCATACGGAGCGCTCATCTCCATCATGTAAAAAACGGGGATCTGCAGCAAACTGGGTATGTCGGCGTAGAAATGGGGAAACCTGTTCCCGCCTGCACTGTTGAACCCCAGGCTGTATAAAGTCTTGTCAGGGTTCCCGATGTTAAGAGCGTATAGCCAGGTGTCCAGCATATGATTCGCGTACATCTGGTAGGACGCCACAACCCACGGAACCACAACCAAAACCGCAACCAAAACAAGCAAAGGAAACCGCTTAAGCCGCGTTTTCAAGTAACCCCAACCCAAAACTGCCAAGCCTGTCAGCATAATTGCGCCCACAATAACCGCTTGGTACTTGGTGAGTATGCCCAGACCTAAAGATAGGCCACTTAACAGCAGGTACTTTTCTTTGCCGTTGCGAATCCACTCGAAGAAAAGCAAGGCAGAAACGGTGAACAGGAAAATCAGCATCGTCTCAATCATGGCTAGACGTGACACGAAAATGAATCCCGGCATGATTGCCATCAACATGCTTGCTAATAGACCTATTTTGGGCGCGGAGAGCCGATAGCCAAACTCAAAGACGGCGGAAAGTGAAAGGAGCGAGAAAATTAGCGAAACCGCTCTTGCTGCGAACACATTTGCGCCCCCGACGCTATAGAAGGCTGCCGTGGCCAGGTCGTACATGGGCGGGTAGAACCCATTGTAATTTAGGTAGCTGTCGAAGTCTCCGCGCAAAAGGTATAACCCGCCGCTCAAATGAGTCACTTCATCCCATTTGGCGGACATGTGACCGCTGATGAGCAGCAGAAAAACGGCATAAGCTATCGCGAAGGTCAGGAATGCCAGTCGCCACTTGTCCTTCAGGCCGCCCTTTAACCATGTCCCCAGCGAAGCCAGAGCCTGCCGAAAGTTTAACATACATTTAACCCAATGGGTGATGATTTGGAGTTTACAATTGTAGGAAACAGCATATAAATTATCCTTGAAATCGCCAATCCCGCAAATAAGAACGGAAAACAAGCAACGAGATGCCGGGTAAATTCATCCTTTCTTCTTCAAAGCAACAAGAGCCATCACCTTGCTCGCCGGTTATTCCGTGTGAAATTGCTTGATGTGGGTTTGTTTTGTCATCAACCTGGTTGTGGAGCGACTGGCGTGCCTGGGTCCTGGGAGAAAACGTCGATCTTTTGGTCTATAGCATCGACTTTCGCCGGGTGTTCATATGCTTTCTGCAAAACACAGCAAAAGCTTGGGCTACGGCAAATATAGGGTGCCGACGACGCGGAGTTTGCCGCCCTCCAAATACGCAAGCACAGCCTTATCGCTGGGGCGGTAAACAAGTTCTTTCTCCAGGACCAGAGTCAATGTGGGGGTGCGCCAGTCGCCTTCATCAGTGATGTCTTCAACTTTGCCGTTAAGAAACTGCATCCAGTGCCCGATATGCACGACCATGCCTGTTTTGAGGGGCATCTGCCAATACTTCACCAAAGAAGCCCGGGCCTTCAGGGTTATTTCGGTTTTGACGGTTGGGTCGGTTGTCAATACGGTGCCACGATCCACGTCTTCAACTTCTATGTTCTTCAATGCCAAGCCTACGCGTTCGCCTTCCACTGCGGAATCAAACTCTTCATCGTGCTTCTGGATTGATCGGACCTGAGCTTTCTTAACACCTGGAAGTACATTCATCACTGCATGTTTTGCCAAGGTGCCATTTACGACGACGCCTAGAACAACCACGCCTACGCCCTTAACATTAAAGGCGTGGTCTACTGGCACCGTTCCGGCGAAAGCTTCTATGGGTTTCTGGTGAGCGGCGTCTGCAAGCAGCCTCTCCCGCAGAACGTTGACGTCCTCGGAGAGAAACTCGAACTTCTCAAGAATTGTACCTCTAATAATCGGTTCAATTCTTTCTTTCGGTATGTAGTTACGTAGGATGAAGTAGCCACTGCTTACCCCGCAGCATTGCAGCATGACGAGACTTTCGCCTAAGGTTGCATTTAACTCATCAACAACCACCACTGCCTTTTTTGCTTCAGACGCCGCGAAGAACAAGGGCGCCAATCTCTCAGGGTAACGGTTGGGCTCGACGAGTGTCACGATGTCTTCACCCTTTTTCAAATTGTACAGCGTAATGTCTGTCGATGTGCCTTTCTTGGCTATGGCGCTACTGTAGCCGGCAACGCCGAGAACTGCAACCATTAAATTGCCCATGACTATGCGACCTTGAAGTGTTCGTCACGATGGATGCTTGAAAAGATAAGGTTTATGGCAGCAAACCCTGCATAGCCTCAAGAGAAACCATGAGTTGTCAACTGGATGCCTTTTTGGCTTTGTACAGCCGAGAAACCAGAGAAAATGTTCTATGCTTGCGAAACGTGATCCTGGAGTTCTTTCCAACTGCGGAAGAACGGATTGACTCAAAATCCAGACTAATAGCATACAGCTTTGCCCCGAAAGCCGAAAAGAACTTGGTTTTCGCCATTATGCCGCATATGAAGCACGTCAACTTAATGTTCAGCAAGGGATCGCAGACTCCTGACCCGGAGGGACTGCTAATCGGCACGGGCAAGCAGGTACGGCACATAAAGATCACATCCGAAGCAGACACACAAAACCCCGCGTTTCAACAACTCCTCAAAGAGGCGCTAAAACTGAATTACAGGGATTAAGCCTTCAGAATGGGTAGATCTAAGCTACTCTAGTAATGGTCTTTGACAGAGTTAAGCTTGTGATACTGTGAGCCCCTAAAAATCATTGAAGATTATATAATATGAACCTGGAAGAAGAACGAGATTCCTATGGTCAGTCTTTAGCTTTTTCCCAGTCGGATTCAAAACCTGTTCTTAATACGCCTATGAGGTTGCTGTTGTTTGTCCAAAGAGAAGGGCTTTCTCCTAATCCGCTTTCTTTAGAGGTGGTAATCAATGCTTCTTTGTCATCGGACATTATGAAGTGATTTAAACGTTCACGATGAAACTTGACGCTAACCGAGGCGCTTCCGATGAGTTTTTGGACTTTTTCTTTGAGCAAAATGTCCGGGCTTTCTCCTTCAAAGATCAGTCGAATCTGCGCCCCTTTCTTTATTGCATGCTTATGTTCATCCATAAACTGAGCCAAAACCTGTGCGATTCTTGCCTTTGTCGGCAATCAGCCCGACTTCCTTTTCCGAGTTGTTAATAAGTTCTGAAGTTTTTGCCAAAATAGCTTTCTTTTCCGCTATGAGTATGTAGATGCTTTCTTCTCCAAGAGGCGGCACCTTCCAATCTTTGAGGGATAGCTTCTGGACCATACTTCTCATACTTTTGACCCGTTCTTCGGATCTGTTTTTTTCTTCCTTCACTAGTGAAGTTAAGGAATTCGAAATAAGTGTAGCCCGGATCTCAGTTGGCTTGCCCAGCAATCTTTCGATCAGGCCCATTTTTTCGAGTGATGGCAGAAGTCTATAGACGTCTTCTCTGCGCACTTTTGAAAGCTTTGCTACCTGTCCCACTGTTGTTTTTTCCAGTTTAAGTATTGCTAAGTAAACCTTTGCCTGATTAAGAGTCAAACCCAAACCAAGCAGTAGGTCCGTGTTTTCGTCATCGGCCATCTCAACTTCACATTTAAGTCACTACAAGAATTTCTATTTAAAATTTGGCTTTTTCCGAAAAAAAGGAAATAATCTCGCTTTGGAATGGTTTTGGTGGCTGCATCTTTGAAGCTTTTGTTGGCACCAAAAAAGCCGAAAATTGGTACTAGATTATTTTGAAGCCTCTATGCTTGGAATCTTTCTTGTGCTCTTCAAATAGGAATAATTTAGCCTTTTCCATCAAGATCGGTTGAGGAGTTCTGGATATTTGAGCGATAGGACTAAAGGACTTGAGCTTAAAACTCTTAAAGAAGCTTTTTGCTTGGCTTATTCTATTAAAAAGTTTTTGTTTCGGAACTTCCATATTGCTGGGGCTGCAACGGCGAACTCAAATGAACACTAAGGAATTTAACGAGTTAACTACGTCAATTAAAGAAATCACCAGAATTCACATAGACGCGCACTCGGACATAACCCGTTCTGTCAAGACCGCTGCAAGGAGTGCTGGTGGCGTAAACAAACTGTACAAGAACGGAAACAAATCCTTCCTAATCAAGGCCGGTTTGGCTCTAATTGTCTTTCCTGAGCCCATAGTAAGTGATATGCTGGGCACTGCGCTTTTGGCAGCTGGAGCCATTCAAGAAGGCATCAGACGCCAATCAATATACCTTGATGATTTACCCAAAGCATTCCAGAAAGCAATGAACGACCTAAAATATGCCAAGGAACTAATCTAATTTTATGCCACACGTTCTTGCAAGGCTAGAAATCTAATTATGGGCACTTTTTGCAGTATCTATCTGCCAGTATATATGCTGAACATTAGCGATAGTTCTCTAAGAAATATGCACAATATTTAAGGCAGAACCCTCAATGGTATGATTGTGAATGCTCTTGGAAACTTGGGTCCTTGGAGCAATACTGGCATTAGTTGGAATATTGGCAGTAGCATGTAGTTTTAGTCATGGCGAATTTGGACTTTACCTCCCAGCAGCAGGCATAACTAGCGCAGGTGTCGGTTCATTGGTCTGCTTTACCAGTTTCAAAAAATGGGTAGAGCACCTCTAGAAGAATCTGTAGCTGTTCGCACTTAGCTCGCCTCTTTGCACGTTCATGATGCAAAAGCAGACCTGACTCTTCACTGGGTTTTCAGATTCTGCACTAACCGACATCACACTTTGCGCAAACACTGAAGAATACTGCGGTAGACCCAATTACAGAGTGTTCCTTCGTTTCGCGTTGCACGTATCTACATTACGCCTATGGTTGTAGCTATGAAAAGCCCATAGATGAAAATGAAAATCAAACCTTCCCTCCATCCAATTCTCTCCCTGGACAAGAAGTACCAGAAGAACAGGTTCGTGATTATCGAGAAAATAACTAGGCTCTGGAAAACATCTATTCGCAAAGTTATGGGTGAGCCTATGAGTGCAGGAACAAAGAGGGTAATGCCCAGTATTAAAGTTATGTTCACGAAGCTGCTTCCGATGATGTCTCCGAATGCAAGCCCGGGGTGTCCTCTGAGGAAAGCCTTTAGATCTAAGGTGAGTTCTGGAAGGCTTGTCCCGAAGGCGATTATAGTTGCGCCTATTACTTGTTGAGAGATTCCTGCAGATGTCGCTATGGCTACCGCGGATTCTACAAGAAAATATGCACTTAAAACGACGCCTAAAGCGCCCGTAATGGTCAGGAGAACATAACGTTTTAGTTTGCTTTTCTCTTCTGGGGTAACATCGCCGTTTTCAGAGGGCATTCTTACCTTCGAGAGTCGGTACATGTAGCCGACGAAAATGAACAGCAAGATTAGGCCGACGGCCCATGTGGCGTTGGTTATGTAGATTAGAATCATGGGGACGATTGATGCGATGAAGAGGCCAAAATGGATGCTGCTTAGTTCGGATTTGGCGAAAGCTGGGATAACATTGTCTTCGTTCGATTCTGAAGATTCGTTAGGCTGGGCGTGTTTCCCCAGTTAACGAAGAGTTCTTTCAATCTTACTTTGCCTTTTATCCTCTTCAGGTGAAGAAGCAAAGCCGCTAGGCCAATTATGACACAGATATTTACTATGTTTGAGCCGAAAACGTTTCCCACGGAGATTGCTGCACCGCCCGACACCGCTGCGATTAATGCTACGGTCAGCTCGGGCAACGAGGTGGAGAATGCTATGAGGCTGAAGCCTACGGCTGTCTTTCCAAGTTGGGTTATGTTAGAGACTTTAATTGCGTGGTTTATCGCAATGTTGCTTGCCCAGTTGAGTGCGACGAAGGAAATGGCGATTATCAAAACGTTGACAATGAGATCCGAGAATAGTAGGTCTGCCATTTCCCCGTCTCCGTTTTGGCTCACTTTTGTCCGAGTTTACATCAATTCGCATGGGTTTTTGGATATAAATATTTCTATTTGGCGATTGTAATCTTATCTCTGTCAACTGGATTTACCACTCGGAGGAGGCGTGGAAAAAGAATACAATTTAGCGCCAGACAGATATGTTTGAGGAATGTTACGGACTGCCGCTTTTTTTGATGATTAAGGTAACCTGCTCAATTGCAGGTGAGCATATTTTCCTTATGCCCCTTTTGCCTCTTGCATAAGTAATGTCGAGCAGTTTTAGCTCTTCAAGAAGTCTTACTTGTTCGCTTATGTAGGCTTGGCTTAGCCCTAATTTTTTTCCTATTGTTGAAACGTCCAAAGGTTCTTGCCAGAGCAGCTGCAGCATTTTCATACTTGTGGCTGTTAGTGCTTCGGCAACTCTCAGTGCGTCCTCGCCGGAAACAACAATTTCCTTCTTTGAGGGCGAGTCTTCTTCTTTATTCAAAGGGCGATTTGTTCCAGCTATACTGATTCCCATCAGAAATACTAACCAATTTTACTTATATGTTTTGCCTGTTGCGCTTGGGTCAGAATTCTGGGAGAGATGTTTGCACACCATAGGTAGCGAACGATTTAAATTGTTAATTGTCGTAGCAATAGCGTGGTCGTTTAAAATTGTCAAAAAAGCTCTCTAAAGCCGAAAGTCTTGAGCAACATAAAAAAGCCCTGCGAGAAAAAGAACTCAAAAAGAAACTGAAGAAGCAAGGCGGGCTCCCAGCAAGCTATTCAAGAAACAAAAAATAGCCAATCCCACCCTTCAACTTCTATTTTGTAACTCTTTTTTTTGAACCTTGCGCTCAGCTTAATGTGCAAACATGCACACCGGGTGTAATCCTCTCTTGTTGTTCTTCCATCCCTAATTGCGAGGTGCTCTCAAAAACGAGTTTAGGTAGAACCCACCAGCGGGCTATGGGGGGCAGGTTTTTGGGCTTGGTCCGTTTTTGGTGGCGGGATCACTTTTATCATCGTGGCTTTCGTGATCTTCCTTATCGTGAAAGTGTCCAAGAAATGGGGCATGGAATAAACCAAAGCCCTCAATTCTTTTTTTATTTGCAGCTATTATTCTTTGGCAATTGCGCTTTTTTGTATGCGTCTTTTTGTGTACCCACCTACAAATTGTATTTGAAATCCAATTTGCTTATGTTAGATTATTACACAAGCGTCAATACTCGTTAGCCACAACAGAAGAGCTGGAAAGAAGAGCTCGGTTTCAAACGATTAGTAACCGATTCGGGTTCTCCCGACAAGGTGCTAATGAACTCTGGAAATGGTATGATTCCTCTAGCAGGAAAGGAGCCGCAAGTTTCCCAAGTTTTCAAATTTCGAAGCTTGGCCTAAACTCCTAGAACGCCCGCTGAGTTATCAGATATGTGTTTAGCTAAATTATGTGAATAAACGTCGATAGAGAATCATAGAGCGTCTGCAAAGTCGTCTTACGCATATAGCCTTCTATGCTGCTACCTTCTGTTCTGAAACAGGCACAATAAAGGTTAAGTCGTCGTCACGTGACAACTTTGGTTGGGACATAGCGTTTCTCCTCGACCCTAACCAGTATAGGCTCCATCCAAAACACCAGAGGAAAACAGCCATCGGCATTAACATTAGCGTAACTGCCCTATTTCTCCTCGGCATAGTTGCCTATGGAAGCGACTGAATTTATATGATTTCGGAACACATGGGTGTATACCTTGCATGTATCTGCCTTTGTTCTTGAGATTTCCAGTCAATTTCTGAGACAAATAGTTATAAATATAATTCCTTGTCAGAGTTCAGATTATAACAAACCAGTCAATTTTGGGAATCCTATTTAGCGCAAGAACCAATAGGTCGCGCTGTTTTGTGCACCAAGCGGGCATGGTTGTTCATAGCTTAGTTTGATGTGCAATAGTTGCTTCTGGATTTTGCCTCATTTTTTGTGTTGATGGTTGCTTCACAGTAAGAAGCGTGACTAGTAATTTCAATTGAGAATGAAACGTAATTTTGGCCAATTCTCTTAAAGTATGCTATGTGAGGTTTGCCAGGTTCTTGAGCCTGCTCAAAACTAATTCCAGCCATCCGTTTCTTGATTCTGAGTAGCCCTGAGTTACAACTCCCAGACGCTAATTTATACCGAAATTTCTTCTTTTTTTGCAGCGTTTAAACGAATTTCAGGAAGCGCCTTGCCTGAATGCGGACTCAATTTCTATTATCAAACAACCCATACTCCCGGTTACAAATTCCAGCAGTCCAGCTCTTTCACTCAAGAGCGAGGCGTCTCCGACTTCGCTTGTGTTTTCAGGGGGTGTAGGTTGGCATGTCCGGGTTGGCTCATTTCAGCGGTTGGTAAAGCGCGTAAAGCGTCAAATCATGCTTAGTCTTGCAGGCCTTGCAAGCGCGAGTCATTGAGAGTTAGGTCGCAGTACCGGACGATTCCAAGAGTTGGGTGTTTTATTTCGTGGATTTGCCTTGTCCTCTGCAGGAGCTCGGCTGGGTTGAAGATTTTTCCAGCTTGGGCTTTGACTGCTGTCTCGTTTGCTTCTGTTTCTTAGGCTTGCAGTCCACTTGGATGGCTTGCCAAAGTCAACCTTAGGCTTCCCTTCGAGAGATATTTAGATCACATCGCGGCTACGCAGCGCCTAGATTGCAGCCTGAATTGTCAGCGGAAGAAACATTTGGATTTTCTTAAATACAACTAGCAGACAATAATCGAATCATTGAATTTTAAGGAGTATGAAAGAAGAGTGAAGAAGATAAGTAAAAATGATAAGATGATAGTTACAGTCATTTTGATGTTTGCGCTGCTTTCTTCGGCTTTCTTTGTCTTCTCGAATTCTGCAACAGTCAAAGCTCAAACAATAACTGTACCAGGCAACTTGCTGCAATATGAATGGCCGATGCACCTGCAGATCCTGCTCGATCCTTTTCCAGCGCAGGTCCTGCTCCTGCCACATACAATATACTCTGGAAAACTCGGATACCTGGCTTCGGCTGGGCCACTCCAGTGGCTTTCAGCGGTATGGTCTTCACACAATCTTCTGGAAGAAGCTACGGTCTTGACCCCAACACCGGCAACATCGTTTGGAATGTGTCAGGCACAGGCAGATTAGTGAAGCTGGACAACACATACATGATGCGTGGAACGACCTGCGTTAAGTATCTGACGGTTCGACCGTCTGGACTCCTCCAGCCGGCTTCAGTTTTCGTATTACGCAGCAGAAATCAAGATGTTCGTTTCAGCTACAACAGGGTGGAACATCCCTGACCTATCGCAGCCACCAACCCTAGCATGGAACACAACAGACCAACAGATACTATGGTGTTGAATCAAATGGCGACGTTGGCATGCCTTACGTGAACGGAACGATGTTCTCGGGAACGCAAGATGGCTTTTAATGGCAATCGACGCCAAAACTGGAAAAACCCTCTGGGTCACCCCTTCCACAGCGGCATTCTTCTATGGTGGGAACTACGCGGACGGCAAAGTCATCTTCGGTGGGCTGGACAACAACATGTATGCTTGGGACGCTAAAACTGGCAGCTCATTTGGACATACAACCCTGGCACATGGTATGGGCAATGGGCATCAGGATCTTGCACAGCAAACGGACTGGTCTTCGAACATAACCAAGATACCTACCTCTATGCCATAAACGCAACCACAGGACAATTAGTGTGGAAAGTAAAAGGCCCTGGCATTGGATACTCAGGTTTCAGCGCAGTCGGCGGAGGCATAGTGTTCTCGCCAATGGGTGAAGCCCAGTACCGAGATTTTGAGACAGGCGAATTCGCCGTTTCAGAGTACAACGCGTACAATGCAACTACTGGAAAACTCCTCTGGTCTGCTCCAATAGAAACCGGCGCAGGGCCTACCCGGGCCATGAATGCATTGCCTATGGCAACCTCTACATAGTGCCAACTGCAGGATCGGCAGAGACACCTGGACTTTGGCAATATGGCGGCGGCGGAGCCCTAAACGAGATTTGGTGCATCGGCAGCCAAATCAAAGATTGGCCGATGTTTCTTGGTAGCGCCGACAACTCAGCAGAGGGAGCAGGTCCAAGCGGAAGCCTTACACTTAAATGGACCTTCAAAGCTGACAGTGCAGTAGTATCTTCACCAACAGTCGCAAATGGCGTAGGCTATTTCGGAACAGAACGAGGAACAATCTATGCAGTGGATGCTTACACAGGCGCGCAAAAATGGAACTATTCGATAGGGTTTCCGATTAAGGCTACGCCAGCGGTAGCTACTGGTAAAGTATACACAGGTTCAGACGATGGCAATGTATATGCTCTGGATGCATCCACAGGTAAAAAGTATGGCAGGCATCTCGTTGGCGGCATCAAGATTATTCCTATCACCGGCATATCAACTTTAACAGCTATGGCTGACTCGCGATCCTCACCAAAAATCTTCGGCAACACACTGTATGTCGGTGCGCTTGATGGCAACTTGTATGCTTTAGACCTCAACAGCGGCACAGTCCTTTGGAAATACCAAACAGGCGGAGCCATAGTAGCAACCCCCTGCATAACCAGCGAAGCAATCTATGTTCCTGCCTCCACGCCAGGAACCAACGGAACATTTTACAAGCTCAACCTCAACGGGCAACTCATCTGGAAAGATAGCATACCTTATGTTCTCAACGCCACCCGGGATCAGGTAACTTCTTCGAAGCAGCTCCAACGGTGGCACCAGAATTGGGCATGGTGTTTCTACGAAACAGTTATAGGCGAACTTACGGCATAAACTCAACTAACGGGAAACATCCTATGGAGCTATGATGGCAGATACAACCCTGGCAACCTGGCCAGGGTACTGGTGGACAATCTGGCGGGTTATGCAACTGGTTTCGCCGTTGTACAAATACGGAAAAATCTACATGAATGACTTCTACGGCATAGTCTGCCTGAACGCAACTACCGGCAATCAAACTTGGTACACTTACCTATCGAGGGAAAACCTCGCACAAGGTTTAGCGTACTCCTACAACCGCATATACACAGTCAAACGAAATTGGCGTAATCTACGTTCTCGACTCACTGACAGGACAGAAGATCTCCTACTATGAGGTAGGCGCTTCCCAAATGCACTCAGCCCCCTCACTCTATGACAACAACCTGTACGTAGGATGCCAAAACTGGAATGTCTACTGTTTGGGCGATGCAAAAATCATGACAGCTCAACGCTGCAACAGCTCCATCCGCTTCCTGAACCAACCGCGACTCCAACACCGGCTCTGACTGCTGACGAAATAGCCCAGAAAGTGCTCACTCTACTCCCAGCATACCCGTCTAGTCCTTCAGCCGGCGATATTGCCCAGAAAGTGATAGCCAGCCTTCCAAGTGGAGTGTCAGCTGACGAGGTCGCCCAGAAAGTCTAGCGAGTCTTCCAGCAAATCCAAACGCTGACCAAATTGCTCAGGCAATCAACAACCAGCTTTCAACGAAGTCGCCTTCTGTGCCTGCAGAATACAGCACAGCAACCGTCATCATCATATGTAGCAGTCACAGCCGCCATTAGCAATAGGCATAGTAAACCTATTCCTCATCAGAAAGCGGAAATAGGCAATCAAATCCTCTTTCCCTTTTTTGTTCAGGGAAAAATCAGAAAGCAAAAGGGGTTGGGAGGGCTCCGGATAAAAATAACCAACTTTGCTCGTTGGTCGTTCATTTCTATTTCTCCTATTTGGGTCCGGAGCCCCAGCAAACCCTTAAGCAGGCAAATGTCGAAAAAAGTTATTAGTCGAGACAGCTGGTCTGGTACTTGCTGTCTTGTTTTATGTTGTCTTAGCAGCAGATGCTTTGTTGCTGAGTCGTCACATCGAGGAGCGCCTTTCGGTTCTTGAGGAGCAAAAACAAGCCGAAGCGCTTGGTGGTTTGAGAAAGTCTAGCATAAATCAAATCTCTATGGAATAAATCCTTATGAGGTATCCAATGGAGACGTCTCCCGCATTCCCCTTTTTTCTACGTTTTCCATCTGCACCTCACATTGATTCAGGCTCAACTTTGATTTCGTCAAATTGTCAGTGGAAAGCACACATATGACATTTTAAATACAGGTGACTTTCATAGAATTGGAGCACAGAATTCTGGAGGTTAAGTATGAAAATACCAAGGACTAAAATTAGATATTTGACAATCATATTGCCACTCCTATTGACCGTCACTCTCTTCGCAATGCCAATGACTTATGCACATTATCCTGGATGGAATGTAGAAACCATCTGCTACGCTTCTGTTACAAACAATGTTATAGGCCTCAATCAGCCAGAAGTTATTACGTTTTGGACTAACGCCATACCCCCGACAGCAGTTGGCGCTTATGGAGACAGATGGACCTTCACGGTCGAATTCACAAAGCCTGACGGCTCAAAAAGAAAATGTGGGACCAATCACCTCGGACCCAGTCGGAGGCGCATACACTATATACAAACCAACTCAAGTAGGCACTTACTCTGTTGTAGCCAAGTTTCTTGGAAAAATAATTACAGGCATACCTCTCGGACCGCCTGGCGCAGGCCAAAACACTGACTCAATCAACGATACTTATTTAGCCAGTACAAGCGCCCCAGTAACATTCGTTGCACAGAAGGACCCAATTCAATCGTGGTCTGAGGCTCCTCTTCCAACAGAATATTGGACACGCCCAATAAACAACGCTAACAGAGACTGGTATGTGCTTGCCGGGAACTGGCTATCTGGGGCTGCTCAAAACGTCGGCTCAACCACCAATTTTGGCTACGGCACAGGACCAGAAAGTCCGCACATAATGTGGGCTACCCCTATGTGGGCTGGAGGCACCATGGACGCTCGCTTTGGTGAAATAGGATACCAAACGTCGCACTATGAAGGGCTTAGCTTTACTCCTCCGATAATCCTCAACGGAAAAATCTACTACAACACTCAATCGCTCCCAAGAATCGGCTGGTATTGCCTTGATTTGTACACTGGCGAGACAGAGTATTTCCGGAATAGCACTGGTCCGGTAACGGGAGTCAGCCAGATCTAGCTCAGGAAGCATTCCAGGTGAATTACTGGCTTGGGGACAGATATATAACGCGGACAACCCGAACCAGCACGGAGGCATGCCCTACCTGTGGAGCACGAATACTCCCTACGCGCAAAATACTTGGAGAATGTACGATGCCTATACTGGCAACTACATGTGCAGTATAGCGAACGTTTCGGCAGGAGGCACGGCGGTTTATGGCAAGGACGGAAGCATACTGCGCTATAACTTGGTGGGTTCAGGCGCAAACAAACGTTTGACTGTATGGAACACTCGCCAAGCTATCTGGTGGAGGGGAACTCAGCAACAGTATCAAGCTGGAGACCTATCCGCATTCCAGAGCAACAACTATTGGTTGTGGCGACCTGGCCTGAACGTGACGTATGACGGAAACGTGGGTTTCTCATTGAACGTTTCGATACCTAATGTGCAGGGCAGTATACTTGCGGTTCGTGAAGATCTCCATGTCATCGGTGGAACATCCGGAAAGAACAATGGTACCTATGTTCAGGATGGCAATCTGTGGACTTTAAGCCTTAAACGGGGTGAAGAAGGAAAACTGCTGTCAAACATTACTTACACGCCGCCGAAACAATCCTACCCTGACGTAGTCGTCGTCGGTCCCGCTAGAAGTCCCATAACCGGACCAGTTGTTGACCCAGAAGACGGCGTTTTCTTCTTTAAGGAAGGAGCGTCAGTTCGACGGTGGGGCTATAGCCTCGCAACAGGACAGCTACTCTGGACAGGTGAACCTGAACCCGCAATGAACTACTACGGCTGGAGTACTAACATCTACCAAGGCATGCTTCTGTCAGCTGGCTACAGTGGGGTACTAATCGCCTACGATGCTAAGACAGGAAAAGTCCTGTGGAACTACACCGCTGAGCAGGTCGGCTTCGAATCTCCATACGGGAACTATCCACTAGTTATTGACTGCATTGCTGACGGAAAAATCTACTTAGTCTCAGGCGAGCACTCAGCAACTCAACCCTTGTGGCGGGGGTCGTATTTGCGCTGCGTCAACGCATCTAACGGAGTAGAACTGTGGAAGGTACTGCACTGGGGAGGTGCACAAGTTGCAGGAATCGAAATAGCTGGCGGTGCAAGCGTATTCATAGCTGACGGTTTTCTCGTAGGCTTAAACTTCTATGACAACCAAATATACTGTTACGGCAAAGGCCCGAGCGCAACTACGGTCACCATACAAAACAATATCGTAAGCAAAGGCAATGACGTGTTCATCACAGGCACGGTGACAGACCAATCCGTCGGAGCTAAAAACGTCGCGGAGAAACTTGGCTACGTCAACGGCGTTCCAGCGATTGCAGACGAAGATATGCAGGAGTGGATGGAGTACCTATATTCGCAGCAAGCAATGCCAACGAACGGCAAGGGCGTTAAAGTGCATCTGACATCGATTGACCCCAATGGCAACTTCCAAGACCTAGGTTACGCTACAAGCGATCTCGGCGGAAGTTACGGACTCTCGTGGACTCCACCAGTCGAGGGCACCTACCAAATCACAGCGACATTCGGAGGAAGCAAATCCTACGGTAATTCGTACGCCACGACACATTTCGTAGTGAAACCAGCAACGGCAGCGCCCGTTGTCACTCCAACCGCTGCACCGACAGTAACACCAGTAGCGCCCGCTACTCCAACACCTGTGAAGTCAGTTTCGCCTTCGCCAACACAAGCAGTTACTCCACCGACAAGCGCCGAACCAACAACAACATACATCGCAATTGGTGTAGCAATCGTAGTCATAGTTGCAGTCGCAGCAGCATTAGTCCTGAGAAGACGCAAGTAAAGACTCAACTCTCTTTTCCCTTTTTTTTAGGAGAATCTAAGTCGGAAGTTAAATGAGGGGTTGAGTGGGCTCAGGAATATCGTTTATCCGACTATATTCTGGGTCCAGAGCCCCAGCAAACCCTCACAAATAGTTTAGGCGGCTTTTCTTTCGTCCCTATTTTTTCCATAAACGCCTAAAAGCGACCGTTGCAGCAACGGCTAAGGCTATTGCGCCAATAGCAATAACTATGTAAAATGTCGGAAAAGAGTCCACGTTTTTGGAGTTGACAACAGGAATTGACCATATTCTCATATCTGGGTCGCAAAGATTAGATAGATAAGAGCAACCTACGCTAATGATTTCCAGTGAGCCATCGTTGTTCAAATCTGCTGTTGCTACGTTCCATGCGCAAACTCCTTCATCAGTAACCCACTCTGTGTCATGCTTTAAGGTTAGCACTTCTCCATCCCACCCCCAAACGCGAAGCTGAGCTCTTTCAGAGGCCGTTGCATTTGCCGAGAAACTTCCTTCAGAGGCGACCACGCCGCTCGTTACGACATCAATTTTTGAATCGCCATCTACGTCACCTAAAGATACGGATTTTACCTCGTTAAGGTAGTCTATTGTCCATTCTTTGTTTTCACGAAGAATTAATGTTTGGTTGTTCCATCTCCAAATTCTAACTTGTGCCGTAACGTTTGCGCCATTATAAGTGATGCCACCTGTTACAATTTCTTCTAGACCGTCGCCTTCTATGTCTGCGGATTTGACGCTATTTACAATTGTGTTGCCTTGAACACTTCCAGAAATAGTCAAAGCGTACCCCTCCATGTTTTGCCATTGTTCATTTGCCTTCAATGTTAGCTCTTGTCCAGTCCAATGCCAAACACAAAGCTGCCCTTTGCTGCTGTTTAGGTTTCCGGCGTATTTACGATAATATCTGTTCGTTTATATGGGGTTAGCCGGCCGATAGTCACAAAACCGCTGCGTTTTGTTTTTAAGTCATACTTATCAAAACGAGCTATATCTACGGGTGGGTGTATAACAAACGAACCACGTCCGTAATACTTTTGAATCATCTGCTTTATATGAGACGAATTGGCAATAAAATAACCCGGTCTTTTAGAAGCCTTTAAATCCCATTTGCGCAAGAGGCCCAACTAAAACTTTCAGACCAAGTCTGGCTAAGGGGTTAAACATACCAAATCCGGGGCTTTTTAAATACTCATCATATTTATCCCAATAAAAATGAGTCGGGCTATGGCAATAACAAATATGGGTTGCCATTGGGTTCAGTCTTTTTACACCCTTGGCCTCGCCATTACCAGAGCTGCTAAGAACAATATCAAAATCTGTAAGATCTAAATGTTCAAACCACCAAATTCGAAGTACCGGCAAAAACTTTCGAAGTTTAGAAAATGGCCATTTTTGCAAATAACCAGTAACGACTTTACCATCTAATTTTTCACGCCATTCATCGCTGCAATAAGAGGTATAAATTGGGGCATCGGGGAACAACTCGTGCATCGCCTGAACTACTTTTTCAGCCCCACCACCAACCAGCCAATCATGAACAATGGCTATCTTTTTATTGTCTAAACTATTTTGCGCCACGGCCGCTAAATACTTTAATTACAGTTCTAAAAATAATCTTTATATCCATCCAAAAACTCCAGTTTTGGACATAATAAAGATCTAAGGCTCGGCGTTCTTCAAACGGAATATCGCGCCGGCCAGATATTTGGGCTAGCCCAGTAAGACCCGACTTAACACTTAATATCAGGTTCTTGAAGGCGTAGTGTTCTAGCTCTTGTGGTACAAGAGCGCGGGGGCCAACTAGGCTAATATTACCTTTTAAGATGTTAAATAGCTGCGGTAATTCATCTAGAGACGTCTTGCGCAAAAACTTACCAATTTTGGTGATTCTGGGATCATTTTGTAAAAAGTCACCATTGGCTCGGTACTTATCGGCCAAGTGCGGTTTACCCATCTTGGCAAAAGCTTCTTCCGGGCTAAGGCCATTGAAGGCTATTTTATGAGTTCTAAACTTATAGATATTTATGGTTGTGCCAAAGCGGCTAAGCCGGGGTTGTTTAAAGATAGCTGGGCCCCAATCACTAAGCGCACACAAATGGCAATAATTAAAAAAATTGGTGACAGAATAATTATTCCAAAGGCCGAAGCTATTAAATCAAACAGCCGTTTGGCGATCCGGCCCCAACCAGTCAGGGCAGTTTGATGTACAGACACTACTGGCAAGCCCTGGAAGAGCTCTACACCGATGTTGTTGCTCAAGAATCCCATCATGAGCCGGCACAAACTTAAAAGCCGCGTGATTGGCCTGAGCGGCCGCCAGGGCGGTATCAGCTTTTTTGTTATCTGAGGTCAGTCCAGCATATAAAACGGTATGAATATCCAGCGAGCGAATTTTGCCTAAGGCCTCTTCGAAATTAGCTATATATTGGCCTTTATATTTTTCCGGCTGAGTTTTAGATGACACGGCTACCACTTTATAACCGGTACGGGCCGGGTGATTCATAGTGGCAATAAGATCAGCCACAATCGGGCTATCACCAATGATTAAAACGTTATTGATGCCGGCCCCGTATTTCCACATCGACATTCTAGTCATGCGTAGAATAGTTCTAACCAGCACCAAAAACAAAAAGCCAATGACTAGGCCATAAACAGCTACCAATCTGGCTGGAAAGATAGCGGCTTTGGTCACGAAATCGTAAGCGATAACGGCCATAATGCCAAGTAGACTACCAACAAACAAGCTGCCAATTTCACGCAGCCGGTAATCGTAGACACTTTTACGATAAAACCCAGAAGGGCAAAGATAATAATCCAAACAACTGTTAAAACTGCCCAAATTTTAACGTATTCTATACTGCCAACTTGGTTAATTAAGGGGCGGGGGTCGTAAGTCACTCTAATGATGTAAGCCACAATAAAGGCACCAAGTAGCGCCACGAAATCACCCACGATTAGATGTTAGAGCATAAACTGCAGAGCTAGAATTCTTCATTGACTGATTCCAATTATACAGTCTATTTTGAGCTTTTAAGATGTTTTAAGCCAGCTAGACCTAAAACTATGCCCGCCCATAGCCAGATATAAACCGTATTTATATAGGTTCCAAAAAACAGGAACTGTATCAAAAAGGCTGACATTAGTCCCACTACACTCATATACAGGGCTGAGTTTTTATCTCTTATGTAGCGCTTTATATAGGCGGCTATGCCGCTTAAATAAATTGCCAGAAAAGCCAAAAGCCCAACTAAACCTAAGCTCAGCTAAAATCAAAATGTAGTAGATATAAACGGTTAAATTGTCTGGTGCGGAGGCATCAATGTTTTTAACGACGTAGGGGCCTAAATTGCCAGCCCCAACTCCGAAAGCGTAATTAATTGGATTGACTTCGCCAAGCTTTAAGGGCTAGCTCGGCGGCACCTAATCTATCCCCAGCTGAAGACTTTATTAATCCTGGCGGATCAAAAGACTGGGTTTGATTCACTGGGGCAGTGACAACTTGTTTTTCGGGGATACTATTACGCCTTGAGTCAAATGGTCTACCATACTGACGAAAGTGTTATAGCTAATATTGGGGGTGGAGCGGTATTTGTAGGTTGCCGAGGCTACCAGCAGGCTAAAGCCAGCCACAAAACAAAGAAATACTAATAAAATAACTTGCCCCAGCTGCTTGATATTAACCTTTTTAGCGATAATCAGTAAAATCAAGTAGACCAGCAACCCTCCAGCAACGGCCAGATAAGCCCCACGCGAAAAAGTTAAAGCGATAGCAGTCGCTGAAAAAGCTAGGGCCGCAATTGATAATTTATTTCTTTTGACATAAGTGAAGGCCAAAGATACAAAAAAGACAGGCAGCAGTGAATTAGCATAAAACTGCGGCTCGGCGGCCAGTCCATTAATCCGCGGAAAACCAAAGATGTCGCTAGTGCAGTTGGCACACAAAATCCCATAAGAGCTGCCACTAAAGGTAGCAAAAACAAACTGCAAAATCCCAACTACGCTAAAGGCGATGCCAACCATCAAAAAGTATTCGACTATTGGTTTAAAATAACCTTTTTGAAACTCGTGTGCAATAAACCACCAAGTCATTGCCACTAAAAGTAGTAAAAACAGGATGGACAGGGTTAAAAGAGCTGAGCGGCCAAAGTACAAAGATCTAAAAAGTCCAGCAAAGGCAACTGCCGCCATAACAATTAGGCTAATAAATGCCAGCTTATTTTGTTGGTATAAGCTTTTGAGTTGCCGAATAGCTGGCGGTATACAAAAAATTATAAAAATGCCAGCCAGTATCTGGTAAAAACCAAGTCTAAACGAACTAAAATCAAAAGCCGGCAGGGCAATAAAAGGGTATTTAGAAAAAGGAGCCAAAACCAGCAAAGATGTAAGTAGCCCTAGTCTAATAGCTTGCCAGTTTACCGGATATTTATTGCTAGCCAAATCATCTTTAGCCGCTTTTAGTTCAAGATACTTGCCAGTAACTGTTTTTTTAGCACTCATTAACAAATATTGTATGCGACTTTTAATTTATGTGCTAACCTAAAAATAAGAACATTTTAAAAACAAACTATGAAAAAAATTACTAAAAAGAATCGAAAACTAATCATTCAGTTCGCCGAGTATCTGGTCGCCGGTGGCGCTTATTTTTGGAGCGCCTACTTTATAATCTTGTTTTTAACACCAGTAATTGGCCTTTGGTGGGCCAATTTAATCGGTAACGGCGTAGGTGTTACTATCAATTTTATTCTGGAGCGCTACTGGGTCTTTCAGGGTAGTAAAAAGCGCCATTTAACCGAAGTTAGCTGGAAGTATATAGTTTTCACTGCTGCTAACTTTTTAATTAGTTATCTGATCTTAAAAGGCCTAATGTCTGTCGGTATCCCAATAGCCATCGGCCAGTTTATATCGGCCGGCTTCTTTACCGTTTGGAACTACTTTTGGTACCGCTTTTGGGTATTTAAAGGCAAACCCCAGGCTAAGAGGATAAGACACCATGCCTGAGGATGCTGCAACTACCATCAGGCCAACTAAAAAACAAAGACTACTTTTAGAGTTCATCCAGGAATTTATCGCCGAACACGGCTACAGCCCCAGTTACCGCGAAATTATGGCCGGTTGCGGTTATCACTCGGTGGCAACTGTGGCCCTGCACGTTGGTAACTTAATAAAACGCGGTCATTTGCGAAAACGTGACCGCTCGGCTAGGTCATTAGAGCTAGCCTCTGATGACAGCGATAAGCCATTTATAACAAACCAAATTAAAGTTGCCGACGAAAAATGGCTGGTCGAGATTATAGAAGGCCGTTTTAAAAATGTTGAGAGCACTAGCAACCCAGAAAGTCGAGAAGTCGATGGTCTTTATGTACTAGTTGGCGCTTTAAGAGTGCTTAGGGCTAGACGGAGCCGCTCAGAGCTTTATGCCGCGCTTAAAAGACATCAAAAAACGCACTAAAGGTAGCCTATCTTAAAACTTGGCTAGTAGCCAAGTTTATTAGTTTAGACGGTAGTGCACCAGAACAATCGCCACCATCAACGTAAATATCCACTAAATCGCCAAAATATCTCTTGGCCTGGGCAATATCAGTGGCTGGAGGTAATAACTCTGGGTTGGCGCTTGGGGCAATTAGCGGCCCAGTTTTATCAATTAACTCTGTTAAAAATAAATTATTAGGCAGCCTAAAGGCCAATGAGCCGGTGCCTCTAGTTAGATAATCAATATCATTGGTTAAGGGTCGGTATAATCAAACTATTTGGCCCTGGCCAGTATTCAGCAGTTTTATCAAGCCACTTCTTATCTACCCCAAAATCCAGCATCTGATAAGGGTCAGATATCAAAATAATGCAAGGCTTAGAAGGTGTTCTTTTTTTGAGCGAATATACTTTTTCTACTGCTTTTTGATTCGAAGCACAGGCCACCACACCATATATAGTGTCTGTTGGTATAACCGCACACGCCATCATTTAGTAAAGTTTGAACCAGTTTATTGTTGGCACTCATAACACCATATAGAATAGCGCGAAACAATCTTTTTAGAACTTCTTTTTTGGAGTATAGTTATGCTTATAAAAAGGGAGAAACGCTAATGAATTGGTTAGCACAGACAACATATTATTACACAACAGACACCGAGCTGGACGCTGCAACAGGTGGCGCGTTTGTCGCGGTAACAGGTATTTGGCTACTGTTTTGGGTAGCTGTTATGGTCGTCGCAATCATTGCGATGTGGAAGATTTTTGTCAAAGCCGGCAAACCCGGCTGGGCAGCAATTGTTCCTATCTATAACGTTATAGTATTTCTACAAATCGTCGGCCGACCATGGTGGTGGCTTTTGTTGATGTTTATACCATTTGTAAACATCGTTATATCAATTGTTGTGGCCATAGATTTAGGCAAAGCTTTTGGCAAAGATGCTGCTTATAGCGTAATTTTGCTATGGTTCTTCTCTATCATTGGTTACTTAATGCTTGGTTTCGGCAAAGACAAGTACCTGGGCGCACCAAATAAGCTGTAAGAAAAGTTTGCATGTCGATAAAAAAAGGGGCCAATTCGGCCCCTTTTTGATTAACAAACTTATTTATTAAGAGTTGTCTGAGACTTTAGCTTTAACTTTTTTAGGTTTGGTAGCGTTTGGCTCCAGCGTGCCCCATTCTTCTAAGACAAAGTCCGGGTTGGATCTAAACTGAAAAACAATACCTAAAACAAGCAAAATTGCAGCAATTGCCGTCCACAGCCAAGAGGTAGTAACAACTAAACTAGTGGCTGAGTAGTTAAAGCTATCCAGCGGAATCTTTTGAAAAATTAGCAGGATGCCCCCAATAACTGCTATTGCTCCACCCAGGGCGGTGACAAATACCAAGAAGTATTTAGGCACATTTAGAGCTATTGCTATGATGGCAAAAACAGCACCCAGAGTTATACCTACTACCGCTGACAAAAAGCCACCCTGAAGGCCTATTAATGCCATAAAACCAGTACCTATCCAATAGCCAACAGTGGCACCTAGTAGCACAACTGCCAAACTGTAGAAAAAGTAAGCAAATATTGCGAATACTAATCCTAAAATGAGCCCTACAAAAATACCCATTGTTGTGCCAATAAATTGATTGCTAAAGGCGTCTGACATGGCGCTGGCACCAATCGTAAAGCCGGCAATCAAACCCCAAATCGGTAGTATTATTCTAGCTAATCGATAACCAAAAAA
>CAVOWB010000008.1:0-11529 GCA_963699995.1 Candidatus Bathyarchaeota archaeon
GTGAAACTGATGGTGATGGCACTGAACCGCCTGAGGTTGAGACTGCAATGTGTGTATCCTCTGTCGAAGCGAAGTATGAGCCTGAACCTTCGAAGGTAGCAGTTATTGTGTAGACGCCTGGCACGGGCGGTGTCCATGCGAAAGCATAGTTGCCGTTGATGTTGCTTGTAGCTGTTCCTATCACGTATGTGTTCTTATTGGGGTCAAAGACGCTTAATTTCACGTTAACACCTTGAGCGTTTGATGGCATGGTCTGCTGTTTGTACAGGTACAGCATCCACTCGGTCATGTCGTTGTCTGAGATAGCAGGTGTGTCTTTGGCGCCTGGTGATTGGTCAGTGATTGTGCCCTCAATGAGGACCACGGATCCTTGGGTGGTGACTTTGGGTGAAGCCGTTACTGTGGTCGCGGTTTGTCCTTTTCCATATGAGTATATCTGCATATCCATTGTGTCTAAGCCAACTGCGTAGCCGTCCGCGATCGCTATTGTGCCCATTAAGCCGGTGGTATTCCATAAGTTCTTTCCTGTTTCAGTGTCGAAGCAGTATATGCTCCAGTCACGGAACATCGGCTGCGTAACTGAATGCTCGCCCGTAGTCACAAAAACCTTATGGTCTGCTATGCTTACGCCTGCGCCGCTGCCCACTGGCCAGTAGGTGTATGGTGCTTCAGTACCAGCGGGGTTGAGCGGTGACATCCACAGAGAATTGCCCGTTTTAACATCGTATGCATAGAGTATACCGCCCCATCCAGCTGAGAAAAGTTTGCCGTAGGCAATTTTGCCTGCGCCTGAGCTGCGCATGCTGTACATATCCATTGATGACTGTGCTTCGCTGGGACCCCAGATGACATTGCCTGAGTTAAGGTCGAATCCGTACCACTGAGTAGTCTCTTTCAGCATGAAGGTACCTACGCCGTCTTCGGGACTAATCGGACCGACAACTACTGTTGCGTTAACGACTGGTGGTTGAATGTTGTCCTTTTGCCACAGCTTGGTTGCTGGTTTATAGTCTTTCACGTTCAGGGCGAAGATGCTGTATGCGTTTGTGCCGTACTGGAAGCTGCCAAGACCAATTGAGCCCACAATATAGTCATCTGAGACAGCATTAATTGAGCCGCCAACGGGTGTGGTTACGTTCCACATCCATCCGTTGCTTCCGTCAACTGTGCGTCCTACTGGGGGTCTCCACATCCAATAGAATGCTTCACCTGCTGTGAGGTGTTGGTTATTAGTGTTCGGATAGGCGAGTGCTTGACTTGAATTCCAAAGCGCCATCCAGCCTCTGGAATTGTATTGGTAGATTAGAATGCTGCCGTCTTTTGCCATCCACATTGAGCCCGACGGAACATTCGCAATACTGCAGATGTATTGGCCAGTGAATGCATTCCACATTTGCCATACAGTTGTTCCTGCCGCTGCGGTGAAATTGTAGCTGTTGCTTGAATAGGTCATGCCGCTTGGGCTCATAATCGGGTACGAGTAGATTGTGGCTACGGGGTTTGTGTAGGTTGACCAAAGATATGCGAGGGCGCCATGCTGATTGGGTGATTCATAGTCAAAAACCTGTCCGAAAGACAGTCTCGGGTACATCCACGGAATGTCAGTGGCAGCGATGTGTGCACCAGTCATGGAGCCTATTTGAACTGGACCTGAGCTGTTCTGCCACCAGAGTTGTTCACCGGTGCGTAGATCCACGCAGTAGAAACCGTATCTTGGACCCGCAAGTTCGTTGTAGTACAGTCTGCCGCCTATGATTATTGGAGGTGTCCAGTAGCCTTCGTAGGAACTGCCTGTGTAGTAGCTTATGTCTTGCAGACCACCTACCATGCCCCCCATTTCAGCTGCCTTTGCCCAAACGATGTGGCTGGTGCCAGGGGCAGCAGAGTATCTGTTGAAGGAGTTGAATGGTGAAGGCCCACTGAGCCAGTTTCCAGCGATTACCCACCATCCTCTGTTCATGGCGTTTATAGGTCTAGTCCAGTACCCAGTGGGTAGACTGGTTTCCGTCCGTGCTGTTACACCCGTCGTTTGCACCACAAGGGTCGCAGGTGCACTCTCGCTTGCTAGGGTATGTGTCGTTGATATAGGCACCTCCGCCTTGCTGGTAGGTTAGTGGAGGTGGAGGAATCGGTTCGCCTGTAAGGGTTTTGCCTGGGAACTTGGCAATGAAAGAGTAAGTGCCTGTTTGCGTTGGCGTGTATACGAATATCCTCCCCCTACTGGGTCAGAAGTAGTCGGTCCTAAGGTTTCCTTGGAGCCGTCAGGCTTCGTCACTTCCACGGTGAATGTCCATCTGTCACCATATGCACCGACTGCAGTGTAAGGCACTTTGTCCGTCCAAAACACGATTAGGGCTTGTTGGTTCACTCCGACGGGATTTGGCGACACAGTAGCGTAGCACCAAGTGGGAATGGTCCATGCTGGATAGTGCGCGGTAGCACTAGGCAAAGCTACTATAGTCGCACCTATGGTTGATAGCAGAAACACCGAAATCAATAATGCTTGAATCTTGGTTGATATGGGTTTCATTTTCTCAAAATCTCCTATTTCGTAAAAAGGAGTATTTCCGTGTAGTCATATAAGCTTTTTCAAAATCAAAGGTCAGCTTTACCGGCGCCGCACATACCAATTCCCATTTCTGCTTCTCAAAGCAGAACGGGCACTCATCCTGATGAATTAAGACTTATAAATTGAGACTGACAATCATGCTTTCAGGTGAAAAAATGGTAAACGTAACAAGCTACCACATTCTAATCTATGGAAGCGAGCAGGGATACTCAAACAACAGGGCTCAAATAGCGCTCTACAACGGCGGCGCTGTAGTAGCCTATGTCAGATTCAAAGATCCGGGGATGGCTTCTGAAGCCGACAGCAACACCGATGGAATCATAAAGATGCATTTGCCATCATCAATGTTCCAAAGCGTCGTTGACATACTCCGCAACGAAAAACCAATAATGGCCTACTTCTCAGCGGCCCGCGGCGTACTCGGAACCGCAACCAGCGAAGCCGTTGGCGAAACAGAACCATAGAGACACAAATATCTGTTCAAGAGAAAATCACGTCTTCCCTCTCTCGCAAAATGTGCTATAGAAGACCATCCGCTCGATAAAATGAACTCACTCTTGTCCGGCGCTGCAACCTACAAAAACTAAGACACAATTGACAAGACAAAAAGGCAACCTCACATTCTATTGCTCTTAATATATGTGCATATCATACGATTGAAGCATCACGACGATCTAGCGAAGGTTAAGATGCTCTTGATTCGAACCGAAAAACTACGCGAAAAAATCCACAAGGCAAACGTGGCCGTGCACAAAGTTGAGGTTTCATATTACGAACTGTTTCACCCTGAAGTGTACGGCAAGAACGAGCAGAAAAGAGTAACATCTGTGCTAAGCACAATCGATCGGCAAATTGAAAACAATCAGAAGAGAGCGTTGGATTTCGGAGCAGGAATAGGAAACATTACTGAAAAACTCTTGGCTATGGGGTACAGGGTAACCGCAGTTGACATCTCCGCCGAAATGTGCGCCGCCTTGCGCAGAAGATTCGAATCTGACGTCGAAAATGGAAAGCTCTTGGTCGTGAATTCACCGGTTGAAGACACGGACTTCGGCAAAAGTTCATTTGACCTAATAGCGTGTTACTCGGTGCTTCATCATTTGCCCGATTATCAGGGTACGCTGCGAAAGCTTTGCGGTTTCCTGAAAAAAGGAGGTGTCATGTACTTGGATCATGAGGCGTCGCCCTATTACTGGAAACCTGAGCCTACGAGCCTGGCCGAGCTTCTGAAGTCGGTCTATTTTCATTCCAATCCGATGCTGAATTCTCTGTATTTTCGCATAATTGGAATCAACCTACCTGTTCTCGATTACAGTTTTTCGGATTACTGGCACAAAAAAAGAGCACCCGATGGAGCATCAGCGCGTGGAGCGGATTCTCAAGAGCGAAAGGTTTGGGGCTTTCCAAAGAACAGACTACCATCTAGGAGGAACTTGGGTATTTAACCCTGTTTATCCTGTGTACAAGCTCGTTTGCCGTCCTGAAATGAGCTACTGGATAGCCAAGAAGTAACGGAGGATACCTGCTCTCCAGTTTTCATGTTAAGCTTCTCGGAGGCGGCTCAGCTGACACCCGTGAGTTTTCAGCCGCTTCTTGATGTACTTGGGCAGGGGTCAGCCTAATCTTCTTAGGAAGGTACACGACTGCGAAAATTACCCCGATTGCGATAAATGTGCCCCGCGCGGCAATCCCGACGAGTGATGTGGTTGCCACACCCAAGAAGCCCGTAGCGTCGTAGACGCCATGGATGACCGCGGCAGCCAAAATGTTTCCGCCTGACCAGTAATAAGTCACCGCCATGGCAACCCCAAAACAAACCAAGTCAATGAATGACACCGCACTCGCAACGCCATAGGTAAGGAAGTAGTACGCGTGGACGAAAGCAAACATCAAACTTGAAACAATCGCCAGCGGCAACCAAAAGCGACCCCTGCTAATACTCAGGAGCCCACCAAAAATGAAACCTCGGAACAAATACTCCTCAGCCGGACCCACGACAAAAAGTGAAATGGCAATCATTATAAGGGCGACTTCTGGAGGCACGTTTAATGCAGGGTTTGGCCTGTTCAGAAGGTCTACGGCTTGTGGGTCAAATTGCAGAATAATCGCCAAAGCCACGACAGAAAGAAATATGCCAAACAGCGTCAAAGCCCCAAAGAGACACAGGCTCCACTTGAAGGCATCTTTGCTATTTCTTGCGGCTTTCTTAAGGAGCGGTTTGCCGAATATTAGGCTTACAACGAGGATAGGTACACCGTACACAACAAGGTACCCCATCACGGTACCCAGATGAAAGAAGTACTGGCTGAATACGCAGAGAAAAATCACTGCTACCCCAACGGCGTACAGGACTTTGGACAGCGGCTTCTCAGCGGAAAACAATTCGGTGCGGTCACCTCGGACTATGTTCTTTTTGAGCCTTAAAAGTATAAGCGATGATAGGAGGTTTCATTGTGAGACGCGTTGTCCGCTAAAGTCTGGGATGAAATAAACACTCTGTTACGGCAGTATGGGATGGGCTTAGAGGTGGTCTATGAAACCAAGCGTGTGAACATACCAATAGCCCTACCTTACAGCGAGCTTGTCTTCAGGAACCGAACCCCACTGATAAGCGGATTTCGAAAGCTCAGGACAGTTTGCTCATGACTCCCGCAAAAAGCCGCAGACTGCCAGTATCTGGTAGGTCGCCGAAGAACAGCATGAAATGCGTAACGCCCAAGTTTAGGTAAGGTTGCAGCGTCTTAACGAAATCTTCGGGCGAGCCGATGAAGCTGAACTTTTCAAAATCCTCGCGACTCATGCCCTTAGGTTTTGAACGTCGGGTCTTCTCTACAAGTTGCTTTGGATTTTGGCTGAGGAGGATTAGCCCTGTAGGCCAGCATGATTTCTCAAGTTGGCTGAAGTCTCTGCCTATTACTTTGCAATGGGTTTCAAGAGACTTTAGTTTGCGCCTGTACGCGTCCATGCTCGGGAGGTATCCGAAGTCGAACCTGTCTGCGAATTGCGCTGTCACCTTCAGAGTATGCCTTTCTCCGCCGCCACCAACTATAATGGGCGGATGAGTCTTCTGCAGCGGTTTAGGTTCGCACATCACATCTGTAACTCTGTAGTGCTTTCCGTTATAGCTCGCTTTGGGTTGGGTCCACATTTTCTTGATAATTTCGATGGCTTCTTTCATTCGGCTAGTTCTGGTGGCAATCTCGGGGAATGAGTAGCCGTAGCTCTCATGTTCTTGCTTTTGGACTCCAGAGCCTATGCCGAACTCAAGCCTGCCGCCTGAGATTACGTCGGCGGTGGCTGCCATCTTGGCAATCAGCGCGGGGTTTCTGAATGCCGTGGCAGTTACCATTGTCCCCAACCTGACGCGCACAGTGGATGCAGCTAGAGCGGCAAGTGTCATCCAGCATTCCAAAACGGGGTTGTTTTCAAGCATCAGGTGGTCGTCAAGCCAGACCGAATGGTACCCCAAACGTTCACATTCGAGGACGACATCTCGGATTCGGTTAAACAGCTGATGTGGCGGAATCTGCTGGTTCTGAAATGAATATGAGGGAAGAAAAACTCCAAACCTTGCCCTTTCCATTTTGCCACGTCCCAAAGCCTCACAAACAAGGTGGTTGCTGTGACTTAAAGATTCTGAACCCTCACCCTGTGGTTCTTACAGGAAAATCCGCCGATAATATGCCTTCTGAACTGCTTCGGCTGTTGCAGCAAAATTCTGCAGGTCTCGCTTAAGTCCTTCCAATTTCTCTTGTAAGGAAAGAACCTTGAATCTGAACATGATGAAACAAGCTTCTTCAGAAAATACTAAAAGCAACTAAGAGTAACCAATTTAGCCACTCAGCAGGAACCAGAAAATGCGAGATTTCCTACTTTACAGCCGCCTTGGCAGAACAGATGCAGATTGGCGCAGTATGCACGACGCCGGAAGACTCGACATAGTATACGAATGCATCGTCGGAAGCCTTTTTCTGTCACATGGCCTGCGCAGAAACGTAGAGTTCAACGCGGTTCTAAATGGTCCACCGAATCCGCCGATGCAGCTGCGAATCGATGGCAAAGAACTCTTCGACGTGCGTACGGACGCAGACACGTGGAACATGATTCTGCGCAAAGTGATGGGCGGAAAACCGCACCCAGGCATAACCAAGGTGAAGAACAGTTTCGAAAACCTCCTCAAAGAAAAAGCGCAGAACCACAGCATCTACGTACTTGAAGAAAGCGGCAAAAACATTACCCAAACTGAACTCGCAGAAAACCCGCTTTTCGTCCTTGGCGACCACGTGGGGTTGCCCAAAAACGCAGAACGATTCGCACTCCGCTACGGAGAAAAAGTCAGCCTGGGAAAAACTCCCTATCTTGCCGCTTCATGCATAACCATAATCAACTATATGCTTGACCTGCAGGAACGCCAAGCTAATCCTTAAAGTGCTCGTAACCACGGGCTGCGATTTCCCGCTTTTTGCCACCCTCGTCAAGCAGAACATGCTTATCAGCAGTGGTTTTGCCGATAGGGATAAGTTTGCCTCCGACGGCGTTCACAGCCGCTGCAGCTTTTCTCCACAGATCTGGCTTAACAGTCAAGACCAGCTCATATTCTTCTCCACCGTACAACGCCAAGTCCGTAGCCTCCAATCCGTTGAGCTTGCCGAATTCCTCTACTTCCGCGGCAAGGGGCAAGTCAGAAACCTCAAACCCAACCTGACCTTGCTCGGAAAGTTCATGCAGGCACCAAGCCAAGCCATCACTGGAATCAATAGACGCCGAAACCGCACCCGAACCTGACAAGGCTAAGCCTTCAGCTAAACGTGCATGTGGCATGTAAACAGAATCCAGAAGTACCCTGCGCAACGCTATGGAAGCTGCAAGCCCTTTGTTTTTCAGCATGCGCAAGCCAGCAACCTGAAGCCCAAACAAACCAGTCACAGCCAAGACGTCACCGGGTTTCGCGCCACCTCGTAGCATCAATCCGTCCTTGCGTGCCACGCCAAAAAGTTGGACAGCAACTATCAGGTCGCAGGCTTCCCCAGTGTCGCCACCAACCACGTAGCACCCGTATTCACGTGCACCAGCATCTATACCATCTGCAATAGCCTCCAAATCCTCACGAGATAAACCTCCGGGCAAACCTAAGGAAACCAATGCGACCTGCGGTGGTACGCCTTTAGCGGCGAAATCGCTGACATTCATCACCACAGCTTTGCGGGCGGCCTGCCAGAGACTCATGCCTGCTGGAACGTCTGTTTTTGCTACCAACATGTCAGTTTTTAGGACCGCGACCTCTCCAGCGGCACACAATGCCACAGCTGAGACGTCGTCGCCAAACCCGACGGTGATGTTGGGCATGGGAGTGAAGCGTCTGCGCATAAAGTTGATGATTTCGTGTTCCCCCAATGTCTTAGCGGCTTGTTCTTTAGTCTTCAGAGTTCTTCTTTTGTGCATTACGCCAAACTCCTGTTCTAGTCTTGGGGTGCGTCTTTTTAAATTGGTCGTTGAAGCCGGTTTGGGACAGTTAACATTTAAAAAGCACTTTTCCATCAGAGTCTGCATGCGCATTAGTGCCTCGATGGCTCAGCCCAGTAGAGCGGCTGCCTCGTAAGCAGCAGGCCGCGGGAGCGAAGCCCGCTCGAGGCTCCAATTTGCGTTTTTCTGGAGTGTATTTGCGTTGTGCAGGTTCGCAGATAGATTTATTAATTATTGCGATTGCAGAGTCTGTGCGTTTAAGGGAAGGTATGAGTGGTTTCGTTGTTTGGCCATAGGCACAGTGGAGGCGATAAAATGCGTTGCCCCTACAACGGATGCGGAAAAGAGTTTGACAAACCCACAGTCTTAACTGACCGAAGCAGAGTCACCCGCGAAAGCTACTACGCATGCCCGTTTTGCATGAGCAAAATTGACATAATCACAGAAAACTCGAGAGTAGTGGGTGTAAAAGCCGTAGATTATCCGCCGATGGTTTTCGATTCGCCAGCCAAATGTGCGCATTTCTCGGGTCTTTTTGGTAATGTTGGACTAAGCGGTCCTTTACCGGACGAATGTCTGGTTTGCCCCAAGATTTTACAGTGCGACGCTCGCAAACGCTAAGCCGCTATTTCCGGATTCCTGTCTCTTCAGCAATTGGACTATCGACTAATACCAAAGTATTTTGGAGCCCAAACTAACAACGAGTAATCTCCAAATGTTTATGGCTTGGAGTATGCCAAGCATTATCAAGACAAATATGCCGTGGCTAAGGTTTTTATGGCTGCTGCGAAATTATGTTCTCTGATTTCCAGACGGCACGGGGCTGTCGGCTAGCATGGTCTAGGCTTGTAGACTTGGGCTCTATAGACCCCGGTTCAAATCCGGGCAGCCCCACCATCCACCGTGAGAAAAAGTACTGCATTTTTTCTATTATTTTTTAGAAAAAGTCTTTTCGGAGGTTTTCTAACGGCAGCTCTGACCGCGATAAGAGCTGCTTGCGTTGAGGTTTTGCCTCAAAGAAACATCACAAATGAGGAGGCTTGCTAGTTGACATCCAATGAGACCATTCAGCCTGAACCAAAAGCAAAAATGCCTAGCCCCTCTACCCTTTTTGTTGCCCAGAACTGCAGCAACTGCGAAGCCCTAGACGTCTGCAGAAACGATACCATCGCTCAGACTCGATGTTTAGAAATGCAGAAACTTTGCTTGCAAAAAGATATCCTTTCTGAGTTCCGTGCGCTTCGTCAGGATCTCTCAAGAATTGTCGACGTACTTAAGTTAAAACAGCATTCTGCGCCTGCAGCAACTCCCGCAGCTGTTACAGTTCAACGAAGCATGCACCCAGCCGCCGGAGTCAAGTTCCGACGGGGACTGCCGGAGAAAGGCATTAGAGGCTTTGACGCTGAGCCTTACCCATTTAAGCGTGAAGACGGCTTGCGGGAGTTAGGTGCCCGTTTTATTAAGGCAGGCGACGGAAGACCCAGAATCTTCGTCTCTAGCCATTACATAAATCTAATCAGTGAACTGCTCGAGTACAAAGTCGAAGTCAAAGAAAGAGACCATGCGATAGACGCCGTCAGATACGGGCTTCCGTTAAAGTCTGCCGCTCCGCTGCATGCCTTCAGGTTCGGGTAAAGCCAACTCCATTGCGCCGATCGGATCCGGAGCCTCAGCAATCCCTAATCAGAAAGAAGCTTGACTTTTCGGCATCTCGACTACACCCATTGAACACCATTACATACAGGCAGACACATAGGCACGCGCGAACGATGAGCTGGGGAAATTCATGCAATAAGCCTTTTAACCGTTCAGGGTGAAGAGCATTTTTGCTAATAATGGAGGATTATTTGGAGAAATGTCAGCAACCCCTGTGCTTGGAAGAAATGCCGTCTCCTCAAATCTGGCGCCCCAATCGGTTACGGCAAGAACATCTCCGTAAAGGCGGAAGCTGAAATCATCAAAGATTACAGCATGGACTCTCTGACCCCGGCTGTCTCCGGAGCAGGAAAACAAAAGTTCATCTGATTTTGCTTTATCTATAATCACACTGTCAGCCTAAAACTTATATTCCTAAATTGAGTATCGAATTCGAGCCGGGATTCCATGTTGGACAAAAAAGCGGACTTAGCAGGTCCAGGTATTGGCAGCTACAAGGAATTAGAGAAGATTTTGCCAAATGACTATCACTCCATTTTGAATCCGAAGGATACACAGAAGGCGATATTTGCACTAAAAAGCTACATTGAGGATAACTTGTGCAAAGAGCTTAACCTGATGATGGTCCAGGTTCCCCTCATCGTGGACGCCGAAAGTGGAGTGAACGATTTACTTGACCGTGATGGTTCTCGCACGCCAATCCAATTCCACATTTCAAACGATTATGACAAGCATCCGGTTGACGCACAAGTTGTGCAAGCTGCAACAAAATGGAAACGAATGGCCCTTAAAGAGTTTGGAATGAAGCCAGGCGAGGGTCTATGCACTGATATGCGCGCAGTGCGAAAGGATTATTTCCTCGACCACGATCACAGCGCCTACGTTGACCAGTGGGACTGGGAAAAAGCAATAACCGAGAAAGAGCGCAGTCTCAAGTATCTCACAGAGATTGTGGAAAAAATCTGGAAAGTTATTAAAAGTGCCGAGGAGCACGTTCAGAGACAATTCCCTCAATTGAAGACCGATAAGTATGCAGACCTCCCAGACAAACTTGTGTTCTTACACGCCGAAGACATCCTTGACAAGTTTCCTAGTCTGCCTCGAAAGCAGCGAGAGATAAAGATTCTGCAAGAGTATCCAGGAGTTTTTATCTATGGAATTGGTTGGCCCCTCAAGGATGGATTTCCTCATGAGATGAGGGCAGCAGATTATGATGACTGGGTCACGGATACAATATCTATTGATGGCAGACCCATGCATGGTCTCAATGGTGACATTCTTGTCTGGAACCCAGTTACCAAGCGGCGTCATGAGCTGTCTTCCATGGGCATAAGAGTCAACGCTGAAGCACTCAAGAAACAGTTGGAAATGTCAGGTCAGCTTGATTTTCTCAAATATCCGTACCACCAAGCAATTATGAAAAACGAAATTCCTCTCAGCATAGGAGGCGGCATCGGACAATCACGCACTCAGATGGCAATACTCAAGAAGGCACATTTGGGCGAGGTTAGTGTAACTGTGTGGCCAAAAATACTTAAAGACATAAGTCGTAAGCGAAACATCTTCGTTCTCGAGTAAACATAATGGTTAACGCACGCTGAATGCCAGATACATCTTGGTTAAACCATTAGGCAATATAGGTTCAAGAGAGTCCAGCAGCAAAAGAATGCTCTTGCAAAGTTGCTTTGCATCTTGCTTGAAGTAATGCTATAGAGAAATGCGCGCCCCACTACTTGAGTCTAATTATTAGAAGAATTGAAGTTATTTTCTTTATTACAATTTGAAAATTGATTTATTAATCATTTCAAGTGATCTTCAAACGTTTTACTCAGATTGAAGGA
>CAVOWB010000009.1:0-106561 GCA_963699995.1 Candidatus Bathyarchaeota archaeon
GGAATTTATTTCGTTATTTACATTCCGGATATGTTGACAGGGCGTCCCTTGCTCGGCACGTACGGCAACGGCGTCATAGACCTGCAGTTCGCCATGTACAACTACCACGCCACGCTCGTTGCTGAACATGCGTTCGCTTCTCCATGGTGGAGCTGGCCTTTCATGGTCAGTTTCAGCGGCTACGTCCCTTTGTGGCTTGAAGTATCTTACTTGCCCAACAGCATAGTCTCCACAACTTCAGTTTTCGGAAATCCGGCTGTCTGGTGGATTGGCTTTATCGCCATGATATTTGTCAGTGAAAGGGCAGTCCGCGGAAAAGAACTCGTGTTGGGCTTAAGGAGGAAGATTTCAAGGAACAAAAAGCCTATTTCAGATGAGCAATCTGGAGCTTCATCGGAGGCATCTGCTTTGCCCGCTACCGAAAAAGTGGAGCAGCCCTCACCGTCAGATGTCCCGACTCAAGTCGAACTACAACCTGCGTCCGCGGTGGAGATGCTTCTGCAGAGCTCTGGTCGAAACTGGGACATAGCCTCCATTTTCATCGCCGTAGTTTTCTTCTTCTCTTGGGTTCCGTACGTATTCATTTCGCGCGTCACGTTCATCTACCACTTCTACATCAGCGTGCCCTTCCTCTGTCTGGCTTCGGCATACTTTATCAACAAGGGCTGGGGCACACGAAAAGGCAAGATAGCTACAATAGTCTTCTTCGCCGCAGTGATTGCGTTATTCGTGGCGTTTTACCCCGTAATCTCAGGCGTACCCACGCCGACTTCGTACATCCATAATCTGAAGTGGTTCCCAAGCTGGTTCTTCGCCCCATGACCATAAAAAACTCAGTTGAAGAAAGAGTTAAGGTTTCTGTGATTTTCCCCGCCTACAATGAAGTCGACTACTTGGATGCGGCAGTAGAGAAGACTAGGCAGACTCTCGATGAATTCGCATGTTCTTACGAAATCATTATTGCCGAAGACGGTAGCACGGACGGCACCGCCCAACGCGCTGAGGAGCTGGCACAGAAGTATACCTACGTTAAACATATCCATGGCGAGAAGCGGCTGGGCAGGGGAACTGCGCTCAACAATGCGTTTAGGCAGAGCAAAGGCGAAGCCTTTGTCTACATGGACCTGGACTTGGCAACTAACCTCAAGTACCTCGAGCCTCTGGTGGAAGCAATCACCGTGGAAGGCTACGACTTTGCCACCGGCTCACGTATGCTCCCGGAGAGCAAAGTGGAGCGTTCCCTACGCAGAAGCATTAGCAGCAAGAGCTACAACTTTTTCGTGCGTCATATGCTCGACTCCAAGCTTCGGGACCACCAATGCGGCTTCAAAGCCTTCAAACGTGAACCTACCCTCCATCTGATTGACGAAATGCAGGCGTGTCACTGGTTCTGGGACACCGAAATACTCGTCCGCGCCCAACGAAAAGGCTACAGCATAAAGGAAATCCCAGTGGAGTGGAAAAGCGGCCGCAAGACCAAGGTTAACCTCTTCAAAGACGGTTACGACATGGGTAAGCAAGTAGTGAAATTGTGGTGGCAGTTTAGCAAGGAAACGAAGTAGCTTTTTCCCATCGAGAAAAGCGAAGGAAGATGTCTACCTTCTGATTATGTAAACGGCTGCTCTGGCTACAACTGAGATGCCTATAACGACGATGAGTGCTCCCCAGTATTGGAACCAGCTGCTCACGGTTCCTTGAAGCAAGAAAAAGCTGACCAAGGGCGCAGCGCCAAACCAAAATACCATGTTCCCGACGGTCTCCGCAACTTTTCCTACTTTTGAATGTTGCAGCAGCCTCAATGCCAAAATGATTATTTGGAGAACACCCATTCCGATGCTGAACTGCATGAAGGCGTTATACAGAGTCGCGTGCCCGCTTGGGGTTGCTGGCGCTGGGAGAGCAATGACCGAGTTAGGGGCTCCAAATGGAAACGTCCGTGTGGTTATATCCTTGAAAAAAGAAACGATCTTCTGCCAAAGGTCAGGCGTCAAAACGAACATTGCTCCAACTAGGATGAAGAAGCCGCCTACGGCAACTGCAGTTATTAAGCCTTCGTTGCTACGCAGATACTCCTGTGGGTTCTGTGTTGGCTCAGACTATTCCACTCCTTTCTTCCTTTCATTCTATTCAGTATCGTAAGCATATAACACTTTTTCCTGCTCAGGCTGAGGTGCATGTTTTAAATACTGATTCCTTCAATAGTAGAATCTGAGGTTTGAAGCTCATGTCATATTGTCCAAAATGCGGGAACAAAGTTGATGAAACAATGACTTTCTGCCCCCGATGCGGCGCCTCGCTGAAAATGGAAGCAGCAGGTCCTTCTCCTCCCCAAACCAGTCTATAGGGACGCTAAGTCAGAGAAGGGCGAAAAAAACGAGAAAAACGAACCGGAGAAACGCGAGAAACACGAAAAAGGCGAATTCGGCTTCATAGGGTGGCTAATCGGCGGCATAGTCATAATAATCATAGGCATAGTAGCTTACCTCCGTGCAATCGGCTACATGACGCAACCAATTGAAGGCGCCGTGACGATGCTCATAATCGGCATCGCCATCATAATCATAGCCATTTGGCTGTCAACTAGGGCGCGAAAACGCTACCCGCCCCCACCCATCTCTTAGAGGAGCCATCCTAAGAACAGCCGGTACAGTCTGTGCTCTAGAAGCGTCGCCGTATTTCGTCTGCCAAAGATGCGGAAATAATTCTTGCCTGCAGCTTCCACCATGTCACCTATGTCGTAGCGCGGGAAACATACATGAGGAAATAATGAGTCTTCCCCATTCGCCCCTTTTCAGCTCATGCAGTGGCTTTGCTCTCTTGCCCGTAACCACCTCAAAAAAATAGGCATCATAGTTTGGCGTCACGTACGGTAGGTCATCGTACTGCTGGGCAAAGACACCTTCAGTTGCAGTATACATCTCCACAATTGGCACTTTGCCAAAGTACTTCTGCAGAATTGGAGCGTACTTAAACTGGATTTTGCGTACACTGGTGCAGAAAAGCGCTTGGAACTTCCACAGGTCTGTGGGCTTCTTGCCATATTTATGCTTAACGTACTTGGCGAAAGCTAAGACCACAGGAGTGACTCCCATGGTGGCGGTCACGTTCTTATCAAGAGCTTGGCGGTAAGCGAGCTCAAACCTCTTTTCCCAGTCAGACCTGCCGATTCCTACGCCTAGTGCGTCGATGCCTTCTTGCCGAGGGATGAGGCTGACACGGTCAAACATTGGATTTAGCCTTGCGTATGTGCCCGAGCTGTAGCCATAGGTGACTTCCTTTCCTTCCCGCGTCATAGTGTGCACGCTGCTGGGGAAATTCAAGTTCAAAATGTCGCCCATAAAGACGTCAAAGCTATCCTTCCGCAATGCATAATGCACCAATGCACGGGCTCCGCAGGAGAAAATCTGGTGCAGATGAGTAGGAGTGGCGGGGAGGACTTTGGATTTGCCTGTTGAGCCCCTTGTCATGACCCAGCAATCAGGCGGCTCGGGCAATAGCGCCTTGTAGTTGCCTTCCTGAACCTTAGTCAAATATGGTAAATACTCAGTGTAGCTCATAATTGGGAAGTTTGCCTGATAATCGGCGGTCCCCGTGATTTTGTCGGCTTTGTGGTTGCTGCCGTACTCTGTGACGCCGTACTTCCTTAGTAGTTGCCAAAGGATTTTTTCTTGAGCTTCCGCGGGGTTCTTCAACGACTCGTACCAGGGTCCAATAATGGGTTTGAGAATGCCGTCCACGTCGAGTTCATCGTTTTCAGGCAACATCGTAACTCGCTATTCAGGTTGTTTCAATCGCCTTATATGTTTCGCCATCCAAATATTTGCCTAAAAGGCAAACCAACAGGTGAGAAAAATGACTGAAACCCTCCAAGCAACTGTTGAACGCATACGCAAGCTAGAGGTGCAGGGCGCAAGAAACGTCGCCTTGGCCGCCGTAAAAGCCCTCCAGACACTTGCGGAAAAAACTAGTGCCAAAACACGCAAAGACCTTATCGCGGAACTCTGCAACGCGCGTAACCTGCTTTTCAACGCTAGAGAAACCGAGCCTTTGATGCGCAACGGCGTACGATGGATAATTACTCAGGTGGAGGACAGCGATGAAAGAAACCCAGCTGAACTCGCCAGTCTCGTCTCAGTCAGCTCAGAGAAATTCCAAAGAAGCCTCGCAGGATCCCGAGAACGAATCGCAGAAATCGGCGCCAAACGCATCCGCGATGGCTCGGTAGTTCTAACTCACTGCCATTCCTCGACTGTCTCCCATATGCTCTGGAAGGCAAAAAGCGAGGGCAGAGACTTCGAAGTCATCTGCACCGAAACCCGCCCAGCGTTCCAAGGCAGGATAACCGCCACAGAAATGTTGCAGTTGGGTGTGAAAACCACGTTTATCGTCGATTCTGCAGCGCGTTCATTCATGCATGATGTGGACCTCGTCGTTGTTGGAGCGGATGCGATTACTTCCGAGGGTAATGTGGTTAACAAGATTGGATCGTCAACCATAGCGGTGTTGGCACATGAAGCCCGCAAACCCTTCTACGTCGTTTCGGAACTCCTCAAATTTGACCCAGCACACGTTGTATGGCGATTATGAGAAAATCGAGGAGCGGAGCCCGACTGAAATCTGGAAAGAAGCCCCGGCGGGACTAAACGTACGGAACCCAGCGTTTGACGTGACACCCCGAGACCTCATCCACGGCGTAATATGCGAAGAAGGCATCGTTTCGCCTCAGTCAGTCGCGGAAGTAATCCACAGGGCTTATCAATGGGTTTTCGAATAAGTTCCTAAGCCATCCAGGTTTCTAAGGCGCCGCGTAGCTCTGTATGTATATTTGCGTACTCTTCCAAGTCTATGCCCTTCAGCGCTGCATCGACCGCGTGCCGCATGGCTAAGGCTCCCACTCTTGTGCCCTCAGGATGCCCGTGGATACCTCCCCCCGCTTGGATTACGACGTCTTTACCAAATATCTCCAGCAAGGCAGGCACTAACCGCGGATGAATGCCGCCCGACGCCACTGGCATAACCTGCTTCAACCCATCAATATGCCTTTTAAGTGCATCGAGGTTATCGAGCACTTCAAGTTTGGTTTCGCTCATTTTGCCAACCACTGTACCAATGTGCAGCTGGTCGACGCCTACTACGCGAGCAATTGTGGCGATCGGTCGCATCGCGATGCCGTGCAGCGGGTTCTTCGTGAATGCCGCGTGCCCTGCCCTGTGCGCATGGATAACCAGCCGCAGGTTCTGTTTTCGCAGAGTCTGCAGGGCGGACCAGCCACACGTCAGGATGTCCACCATAATGTATTCTCCTCCGTGGTCAATGACCATATCTGCGCGCTCAAGCATAGTTTCGGTTTCGGCAGTGATGTTTATCATGTAAACTTTTTTCTCACCCGTCTCGTCTTGGGCTCGCTCCCTTGCCTCCAACGTAGCGTCCAATCGCTCTTCGAACGGGTTAAATTTTTGACTGCTCAGGTTCTCGTCATCTTTGACTATGTCGCAGCCGCCGGCCCAAGCTTCAAAAGCCACGTTGGCATGATCCACGGTTTTAAGCCCCAGTTTGGGCTTAATGATTGTTCCGACAAGTGGTCGGTCTTTGACTTTGAGAGTCTTGCGGATTCCCTCTATGCCGTATTTTGGTCCCTTAAAGCTCTTGACGAGTTCCTTGGGCAACTGGATGTCTATGAGCCGAAGGCTCCGTAGCGCTTTTAGCCCAAACACGTTTCCTGCAACGCTACTAAGGATGTTTGGCATGTTCCCATCCTCAAAAAGCTCGACTGGGTAGGCGATTTTGGCGGTGTTGCCCTCTAGTGAGTAAACTTTTGCGGCAAGATTCTCCACATAAGGCTTAGCGGTGGTAAGTTCGGTCCATGTGCCAACGCTACTTTCTGCGGCTATGGCGCCCGCTGCCTCTGTAAGGCCTATGCCTTCAGGTTCCAAACCAAACGTGCATATCAAGTCAGAATCTCTCGGCTTGTAGTTTAAGTCAACGAAGTCCACGTATCTCAAAAGGGGTGTCTCCCTGTTCAAAAGTGAACTCGTGGTCCCTTAAAATCTTTAACTATGCCCTCGCCAATCATAGAAAGTGTGGTTGCATGGAGCTCACAGCAGGAGTCTTAAACATCACGGCGGGCGGCAAACGAATAGTTATCCTCAACACCGAAACCGCGGGGCTTTTGGGCGTGCATTCATCTGACCGCGTGAAGATAACATATGGCGACAAATCCGTTATCGCCATCGCCGACTTGGCAGCCGATTTCCCAGCTGATCGCGTCTGGTTCTACCTGGAAATAGCACACGCCCTGGGAGCGTCGGGAAACGAAACCGTGGATGTTCAGCTTGCGCCCATTCCTGAATCACTTAGCGACGTGCGGGCGAAATTGCGCGGCGAGCGACTTCGCGACGAAGAAATCATGACAATCGTAAGGGACGTTGTAGAGCAGCATCTGAGCGACGTTGAAATAGCAGGATTCTTGACAGCGCTTAAGATTTACGGATTAAGCATGAGCGAAGCTGAAGCCATGAGCCGGGCTATGGTGGAAACAGGCAAAAGCCTAGACTTCGGCAAAGCACCCATCTTGGACAAGCACAGCATAGGCGGGATCCCAGGCGACAAAACCAGCATGATAGTCGTCCCAATCATCGCCGCCGCAGGCTTCACGATACCCAAGACATCTTCGCGCGCCATTACCTCGCCAGCGGGAACCGCAGATCGTGTTGAGACTCTCTGCCCAGTTAACTTGGCGATTGATGAAATCCGCGATGTAGTGAAAAAAACAAACGGCTGCCTCGTGTGGGGCGGAGCACTGGAACTGGCGCCTGCAGATGATTTGTTTATCCAAGTAGAGTACCCCTTGGGCATTGATCCGCTCCTGCTACCTTCGATTATGAGCAAAAAGAAAGCCATCGGCGCCACCCACGTCGTCATCGACATACCGACAGGCTCGGGCGCGAAAATCAAAAGCGCCAGCGAGGCTTACACGTTGGCTTCGGATTTTGTGCATCTCGGTAGCCACCTGAACATGAGAGTGGAATGCGCGTTAACCTTTGGAGAACAACCTATTGGCTGCGGCATCGGTCCAGCGTTGGAGGCGCGAGAAGCATGGAATACCTTGATGGGTAAGGGTCCGCGGGACGTGTACGAGAAAGCCATAAGCCTTGCTGGTATGCTGTTTGAGCTAGTGGGCGAGAAGAACGGCAGAGCCAAAGCCGAAGAAACCCTGCGAAGCGGCAAAGCTGAGGCCAAACTGAGGGAAATCATCGAAGCCCAAGGAGGTAACGCCAACATGAAGCCGGACGACGTGCCCGTAGGACCCGAGCACGCGGAGGTTTGCGCTCTAGAGAAGGGCAGAGTGTTATGGATCAATACAGATGCCATTGTGCAGGTTGCTCGGGCAGCAGGTACACCCAAAGAGAAAGGTGCGGGTATCTTGTTGCATGCGAAGCTGGGAGACGCAGTTGCCAAGGGTGGCGCGCTTTTTGAAGTATTTTCGGAGCGCCCCGGCAAGCTGGAGGCTGCTTTGGTGCTGGCAAAAAAACTTGACCCTGTCGTATTGAGCCGTAAGGCTGAGGAGCGAATGCTGCTGGACCAGTATCCTGCAAAGGTCGGCGAACGTGATAGGTCCTTCCTGCTGGAACGATAAAAAAAGGGAAAATTGGGACTGAAGATTTCATCGGGCTCTGCTTTGCACGCGTGGCTCCAACAGCGGCCAGAGCCAATCCGCGAATTCCTTCATATTCTTCGTCTGAATATGCACATCGCCTGGACCAGTGATCCGTGTGATTAGGCCCTCTCCGCCTAAGATAGTTTCTTTGAGTCCACCGAACTTTGTGACTTTGTAACTGCAGGTTTCGCTAAAAGCGACGAGGTGGAAGTTGTCCACTATGAGCGTTTGCCCCGGCTGAAGCGTGTGGGTGTCGATGGCGCCGAAGGTATTGATGAAGAGTTGCCCGTTGCCCGTTGCCTTAATCATGAAGAGACCTTGACCGAACAGGCCTTTGCTGAAGCCTTCCCATTTAAGGTCTAGGTTTATGCCCTGCGTGCTGGCGATGTAGGCGCTTTTTTGAATCACGTAACCCAATCCTGGCATGATTTCCAGTTTTTCGATATCTCCGACTGGTGCAGCAACAAAGCCCGCCTCGGCGTTGGACGCCGTTGCCTGGTAGTCGTTGACAAAGAAGCTTTGCCCGCCTATGAGTTTTAAGCCAAGTGTGCCCCAGAAGCTCTGTTCTCGTTTTCGCGTGTGCGGCTCGATCGTTGGGTCCATGTAGCTCATGGAGCCCGCTTCCGCCGTAATGGTTTCGCCTTCATCGAGGTTAACTACGAGCATTGCATAAGATGGTTTGTATTTAATTTCATAGCGCATTTGTTTTTCTCCTGGTGCTGTGTCTGGCGTGTTCGCTTTTATGTTTTGTTATTCTGCACCCACTTCCAGAAAAGTGGAATAGAGAACGCGAAGCATTACTTTTGATGGATAATATGCTGACTGCCAACCTGTTTTCTTTTTCATTCTAACAAGAATCAAGACCACGGCGGAAAATCGCAGAGACCCTTGCATTCTCAGGGTAGATTTCAACGTGGATTACCGTAACGATATTATAGTATGATGGCAAGGAATGTCTGAATTGCAGGGCAACCTTCAGTAAATAGCTGGACATAAGGTGATCACTCACTCATGAACCGCGTCGTTTCAGTCTACGGCAGAAAAATCACCAGCGTAGCACTGATATTCAACGCGCTCCTGACGATTTCCTGCGCGATTGGGCTTCTGTGGGGTTTCTACGCGGAAAATTGGGTGCTTTATGCACCGTACCTGATTAATGGAAACCTTTTCTGGGTCCCCATCGCAGCCGCGGTCATAAATATCTTTCCAGCCGCGCACATAGGCAAGGTCCACACGGGCAGACTCTGGTTTCACCACTACGTGTACGGCTTCTTGGTCCTGTTATCGTCTGTCGCCTGGATTGTTCTGTTCACGTCAGTTTCTATACTAAGCTTGTTTTTCATAAACACGACCAATTTGGCAGTTAACATCGGCAGATTCTTCATGCTGGGCGGCCTAACGCTGGTCCTGGATGACCTTCCTGATGTACACATGGTCACTTTTCGAGGTCTGCAATGGCTGAAAGCGAAAGCCCATCAAGCGCGAAAATTCCTCACAGCCGCTCAACTTGCGCTCGGGGTTGTCACACTATATCTTTTGTCAACAGTCACCCTTTCCATTGGCATGAAGCCTCAGTGGATAACGGTTGCAAACTGCATCCAAATGGGTACACTACTTATCACCGCTGTGACCTGCTTCACAAGCATAAAAAGGAAGACTTGGTTTAAGCTTCACCTCAAACACGAAACCCGCATTAAGTAGGCGCTTACTCTACTTCTGAATTTTTGAAACTCGAAGCTATTGGGAACAGTTGTCACCAAAATCACGGCAGAAACAAGATACGCTACCCACAAAATCCAGCTTACAAACCAAGGAAAACGCGCTAACAGACAACGCAGTGTTCCTTCCCAGGAACAAACTGTTCCACGGTGAATCATTAGAGAGCCTTCACCATTTACAGAATCAAAGGTGTAAAGGACATGGAAGAACGGTCAAATTCAAAACCAAGATTGTTTTCCTACGAATTCCTTATCTTGATCGCAGTAAGTGCCTATTTCGTTCTTGCGGCATACGACGCGATTATCAGCGTCAACTTCGCAAGGTACCTAATCCAAAACTTCCCCACGCTTTCGGGACTGATGAAGATACCATGGTGGGTCGTCACCTTCTACTCCAGCGAACTCGGAGGGGGTGTAGCTAGCTTCCTGCGATTCAGTGCGAGTGTCATCGCCCTATACTGTGCCGTGCTCTATTGGAGGCGAAACGGCACTTTGCTGTCGCAGATGAAGCGCAAAGTCGCCGCCGCATTGGCTTTAGAGGCGGGCTACTTCCTGCTGTTTATCCCGTCCGCATGGTTGGGCTTCGTGTTCCCAACAACGGGCGGCAACGTCTGGTACTTCGATGTAACCCCGGTTCCAGAAGTCTTCTTCGTAGCAGGAGTGGCATGTTTGGCGATGGTTTTAGCTATTCCGCCATTCCTTTTGAAACTGCGCTCCCTTGTAGTGCGCGGCGCGCCAAAGGGCGACTTACTCAGATGGAGCTGCCTTGCCGCATTGGCTTACTTGTTTGTGGTTTTCTGGTTTAACTCTACGATGCAATGGACAGGTATGATTGCCACATGGGGTACAGCCATGGTGCTGGAGCCGATGAATCTGGCTGGTTTCGCATCGTCAGTTTTCGGTTTGTTCCTCATAGCGACACTCGCGTTGGTCGTGGCTTATCCCGCGATAAAGAAGCAGCCCCGGCCGCTAAATCCGAAACGAGTAGGATTGGTCAGCGTGGCTTTCGGAGGCTATTTTCTGTTTGCCATACTCGTGTACTTCCTTGCTGGGGGCTACGAGGCAAATCGTTCGGCGTGGTACGAAATGATATTCCTGCACAACCCTTACCTGTGGTGCCTAGTCTTCCTTTTCACTGGGCTGCCGGTAATCCTAGACCGCAGAGCAGGGCAAACGGGAAGCAAAGGAAACGACATGCGGGCTTGGAAATTAGGCAGGAAAACGCCTTTCTCTTCAACAGATAGACTTCACAATAATCTCCCTCAACAAGAAAATCCAATAAGTCAAAATTGAATCTGAGATAACTTTAAGGCAAAACAGAGGACGTATCTTCGTCAGAATAGGAGCACGCGCAGAAGTTCCAGGAGTCTGTATGAATCGGGTTGGTTCGAAAATTCCAGGCGCCCTTCCTTCTCACCAATTTGCCAGCTAAAACCCGCGTTCTCTGAAAGCATTATAGCCTAGGTCGTAGTAACAGCTATCCAGACAAGGGCGAAAAGCAAGTTGCTGGTTGCAGGCATCGACGAAGCAGGGAGAGGCTGCGTGATTGGTCCACTCGTCATAGCTGGCATTGCGGTAAAAGAGGAATATCTCCCTGGGCTTGCAGCTTTAGGCGTAAAAGACTCAAAACTCCTTACCGCCAAAAAACGGGAAGCACTGGTCCCAGAGATTCTTCGATTGGCAGATAAGTATACAGTTTTGCGTTTGGCACCGGAAGAAATAGACCGCGCAGTAGAATCCCAACGCCGCCTTCATAAGCTAAATCGCCTTGAAGCGGAAAAAATGGCGCAGATTGTTACGCAGTTGGGACCAGATGTTGTCTATGTTGACGCCGCAGACGTCTTAGAAAACCGTTTCGGACAACACATCATGGAAGCTTCAACTTACAAGACACGCATAGTTAGCGAGCACAAAGCGGACAGAAACTACCCAATCGTTTCAGCCGCAAGCATAATAGCCAAAGTCCAGCGCGACCATTCCATCACAGCTCTGCGCAACGAGTTTGGCGATTTCGGCACAGGATACCTAACAGACCCAAAAACCAACAAGTTTCTCAACGAATGGCTTAGCTCGCACAGGGAATATCCTGAATGTGTGAGGAAATCGTGGAAACCCGCCAAGCGAGCCAAGGCACAGCGAGGCACAAAACAGCTTAGACTCGGCTAAACGCTTTCGACCATTTCTTCGGCGGAATGAATCTAAGCAAAGTTCTCTGCTAGTGCACAGAAAATGTCCTCGCAAAAGGGTACTCATCCTTCGTCCCCAAACAAGTTCAGCGTCGACAACCCGCAGACGCTTAGAAACTTTGCCGGTACATGACTCAGCCCCTATTTTTGAGCAACAATCATGGCGTGGGCAATGTCGTACGGCTCCAAATCCACCGTCTGCTCCACGCGAAAACCTCGGTTCCGAAGCACTTTCGCTTCAATTTGGTAAACTTCTGAAGGCGGTTTTGTCACATCAATACTCTGCGCTTTAACAGCCAGCATAACCCAGCCATCTTCTTTCAAGAGCATGTCCGCGTTGTCTGCCAGAACCTTCGCTTGCTCGGGTTGTGCAATGTCACAGTAAATCACGTCGATTTTTCCGGACATGAACATTGCGTACTTCTGCGGCATGCGGGCGTCTGCTAAGAACGGCGACATGTTAACCCTGTGAGCCACTACATTATTGACGAGTTCACGCAGGCTCCGCTGGGCAAATTCGACACAGTAGACGTGTCCTTTTTCGCCGACGACGTCGCTGATGTGGCTTGGCGTGGTTCCGCTTGCAGCTCCCAGATAAAGCACTTTGTTTCCGGGGAGAATTGGAACGGTTTTGAGTCCCTTCAGAATGGCGCCTGCCAACTTGCTGCGGAAAGCATCCCAAACGCGGTACTCGAAGCCTTTAACGTGGATTAGGCGTTCGCCGTAGACGTTTCTGCCGGGTGCAAGATTCTTTGTTCCCAGGCGATGAGCGCCGTCCTCCAGAGTTATTTGGTAAATTTCGGCAAAAAGCGGATGCGGCTTTACTTTTGTCTGCACGCTGTTTATTTCTCCGCTGACCGTTACCTGCGCCTGTCGCGCCTATCGCGTCGGTCTCCACCGCCATATCCGCCGCCTCCGCTGCGGTTTTCTCCCCCACTGTTATAACTGCCTCTGCGTTCCCTACCGTATCCTCCTCCGCCTCTTCCTCCTCGGAATTCTCCCCCTCCACGTCTAAATTCGCGGGGGCGTTCTCTGGAATTCTCTAGGTTTCTGTTCTTTGACTGGTGGAGGTTCGGGGTACTTCTTGCGGATTTCCTCGATTCTGCGGTCAAGGGCAGCTTTGAGTTTGTTGCCCATGAATTCTCCTTTGAAGGCATCTATTCGTACGGCGATGGCAAGTTTGCCTGCTATGGCACGTGCGATTTTTCCTCTTTGCCAACGTTTTGCGTCGTGGATAAGTGTGTGTTGGAAGATCAGGCCATGTTTAGGTGGTCTGGCACCTGTTTTGATGCTGCGGAACAAGGCCTTTTCTGCTCCCAAAACCTGCATCGTGCTGGCTGGTCTTTTGGCAAGATTTTCCAAGCCGCCTGCGATAGCGATTAAGCGCGCACCCAAAAGTGCGCCGACGATAGCTTTAGTGTTTGGCGCAATCTCTTCCATGGTTTTGTCCAGGTACGCTTCCATGCTTTCACGGAGCTTGTAAGTTTCAAGCACGTTCTTGCTGAGGGCTTGGATCTGAGCGAGGTCAGGTTCTGTTAGGTTTGCTCCCATGGATTCCTGGGCTATGCGGCTGATTTGCTCCACTTTGTTCTTCGGCAGGTCTTCTTTTTCGAGGGCATGCTCAGTGAAGTTGTCTCGTGTTCCCAAGTCCAAAACCAAACGTGCGAACGTCTCGTGCTTTTCAACCAAGCGGTCAAGCTCGGGGAAGTGAACGCCATACCATTCCCTCATTCGCCCCATGAATAAGTTTAACGTTCTGTCCAAGTCGTCGAGGGTTTGGATGGCTTGACCAGCGATGAGGTCGCGTTTCTCAGCTGCAGTCTTGACTTGGAGTTTGGCAATTTCCATGCTGACGTTGTGGATCCATATGCTGAGTTCTTTGGGGTCCTTCACGAAGCCTGTTTCAACGGCGATTTGTTCCATGCGTTGTCGGATGGTGTCGACTTGTTTAGACTGAGTGGTTTCTGTGGTGACGTTTAGTTTGGTTTGGGCTTCGTTAGCTATGTTTTGGTTTTCGAAAGCGAAATTGTCGAAGCCGTTGGTTTGTAGCTGAGCAATTAAGCCAGCTATTTCGTTTGACAGTTTGTTCGGGTCGGTTTTCGCTACAGCTTTGGCTGCTGTTTGAGGTTTTTTTGGGAAGACTTTTCTGCCCACTACTTGGTTTGCTTCGTCGAAAGCCACAACGCCGAAGGGAAACTGGATAATGACTGCTTTCATGCCTAAATTCAACCTGTTACTGTTACGATTGTAGTATTCCACTTCGTGTCTTAATAAATAGTTGCTGGACTAAATAGATTAGCTGCTTGATGTCTTGATAATTGCCTGGGAGTCTTCATAGAAAATCTAGCGCCCAAGCTCTTGGCGCCTTGGGTTTCTACTTGACTAGGCTAAACGTTTGGTCTATAGGCGATAGCGGTCACGCATATTATCGATGTTGTGAAGTTGGATTAGGTTTTTTTAAGGGATTAATGGCCTTACAGAACGCTGGGAAAGGTGAAGAGGTATTTGTTCCTATTCTTTGTATGGCGTGGTGAGGACTTCTTTTACCCTGTTCGTTATCACCGGTCCTAACCCATCAACGGTTTTCCCCCAGTCATCCACATTGATGAATGCGTTTTGCGGTGTTTGATAACTCTGCAGGATAGCTGTGGCTTTTTCTCTGCCCACATTAGGCAAACTAGCAATCAGGTACATTTGGGATTCCGAAAGCGTATCGTAATTCTTGAAAGCATGGACTGTTGGCGAGCGTTTTTCCACAATTTGTTCCTGCCGTGCAGCGACGTACAAGAATTCTACGGTTTCTTTTTGGCTTGCCGTGTTCACCATCGGGATGCCATTCTTTGCCAAATTGAACATTGCTCCCCAAACGGCGACTGGTTGAATTTTGCTGAACTTGTAGATCATGGGCATGTAGCCTTCGATGAGCAGGAGCGATTTTGGGTACGCTTCTTTTAAGCGAAAAATCTGCTCGAACAGGTATCTGCGTGTGAGGGTATAGACGAAGTCTTGGACAGTTTTGCGTTCCACGGCACATTGGTCGCTTAGTATGTAATCTCCTTTTTCGAGATTTTCGGTTTTATGGCTACGCCTTTTTCAATTAGGCCTTTGGAGATTTTGCTTGCGCTGCTGGCTTCTCGGCAGTCAATGATTATGGTGGGTTCATGTTCGTCGCCGTTCTTTTTTTGTTTCATGAAGGGAAGAAGCGTTTCTGTGCCTGACATGGAGTTTCAACTCGTTCGTTCTGTTAAGCTTTGGGTTGGCGCTTATTTCATTTTCGTTTCAGATAGCAGAATGTGAGAGTTTGCGTGTCTATGTTGCACTTTTCCTTCTATGTCCCTGATTTTAGTTGGGAGTATGCCCCCGCGTTTCTTCAATTTCACCCTCAACTTCTTCTTTGAGAGGTCGCAAAAAACGAATATGAAATTCGGTTCAGATATGCCAATCACCGCAGGAGCATAAAAGCCCACGAGTGCTGGCATAGAAGCGATTCTGAAAGGATTTTGCGAGAACTCGAACTCCCCCGAAAGTAGCTTGAAATCCAATCCATCATAGAAAGACCCAAAATTGCAGAATTGTCCGGAGAAAACCGACAACGCAGCAACGAGCCTCTCAGCCTGAATCAAGCTGAAACTCGCCGTTTCTGGTTCGTGCTGTTTAAATATAAGTGTTAGGATTTTAACTGTGCAAGAGGATATTTAAGAATGGGTTCAAAATCACCCCGAGGCGAATTCGCCGCTCGGAAACTTGAAAACAAACGGAAGAACTTCCGTTGGAGCGACCGATACTACAACCGTCGCCAACTCATGTTAGACGAAAAAGTTGACCCCTTGCAAGGGGCACCTCAAGCAAGAGGCATAGTTCTGGAAAAAGTAGGAGTCGAATCTAAGCAGCCTAACAGCGCCATCCGCAAATGCGTCCGCACGCAACTTATCAAAAACGGGCGTACCCTCAGCGCATTTTTACCTGGAGACGGCGCTCTCAACGTCGTAGACGAACACGATGAAGTCGTCGTGGAAGGCATAGGTGGAACCCGCGGAGGAGCCATGGGAGATATCCCAGGTGTACGTTTCAAAGTCGTCATGGTCAACGGCGTTTCGCTCAACGAACTCGTTTATGGACGGAAACAGAAACCAGCAAGGTAGTGAAGACGAAATGACCACAACAACCACAGCCCCGCCCGCATCAACACCAAATGCACCGGCAGAAATTAAACTGTTCCAGAAGTGGAGTTTCAAAGAAATCAAGGTCAATGACATAGGTCTGCAACGATACCTGAACTTGACCCCAATGGTGGCGCCCCATAGCATGGGCAGACACGAGCACCAACGATTCCGCAAAGCAAACGTCAACATCGTCGAACGACTCATAAACGACCTCATGCGCCCTGGCAAAAACAGCGGAAAAAAAGCCAAATGCACCAACATCGTCAAACAAGCCTTCGAAATCATCAACTTGCGCACAAACAAGAACCCCATTGAGGTTCTGGTTCGTGCCGTCGAAAACAGCGCTCCATGCGAGGATACGACACGTGTCAGCTACGGTGGAGTCGTCTATCACCTGTCAGTTGACGTTGCTCCACAGCGCCGAATTGATTTAGCGTTGAGGCACATAACGGAAGGTGCACGTGCATCATCCGCGAACAACCCGCGCAGCATAGAGGAAACGCCTAGCCGACGAACTCGTGTCGGCAGGCAACAACGACATTAAGAGCGCAGGCATCGCTAAAAGACATGAAATCGAACGCGTTGCACAAAGCAGCAGATAACCTGCTCTATCTTCTTTCTTGTTTTCCAGAAATTCTATTTTGTATGAATTTCCACTATGTCCCCGTCTTCTAGGGCAAATGTTAGCCCTACTTTTTGTGGGCTGAAAACTAGCCGCTTCGCCCAGACCCGCGCGTAAGCAAAGTTCCTGATGAATTCGCCGTGGATGCTCTTCGCGAGGTCCTGCAATGTCGCACCGCGTCTGAGCGTGAATGGTTTGGGACTGGGATCCCGTTTACTGGGCTCCTTCGTGTAAATCCGTATGATCTCCATCGTATTGAAGACTGTTTCGCCGAGCTTGTCTAAGCCGAGTTTCTGTTCGCAGGAGACTGCCACAATCGGCAATTTGTTCTGCACATATCGCTCTAGTGCCCGGAGCTTGGCTTCTGAGCCCTTAACGTCCAGTTTATTGGCGACAATGAGAGTTGGTTTGAACATGGTTGTTTGGAAAATGGATTCTTCGATGTCGTCCAGGGTGACTTCGCCGCTGATTTTCACAATGGCGTCATTTATCCGATAACCACGCAGGAGAGTTTCCACTTCTTGCATGCTGCAGTCCAGTAGCTTGCCGACGAGAACGATTCTGAGGGCGGCGCCAGTATGTTTTCTGTCAATGTCCACTTTGCCTTTTGGCTTGCTAGTTGCTATACGGGATTTCTCCAGTTCTGCTTGGACAATTCGGAGTTGAACGACGGGGTCCTCGGATAGGTCCACCATTAGGATTAGGCCGTCTGCGTTTCGTGCGCAAGCTATGGTTTGGGTTCCCCAGAGTCTACCGTCCGCGGAGCCCTCAGTCATGGCGGGTGTCTCCACGACCTGCAGCTGGATATCCTTGTAATTCATGATGCTTGGCACCGGGTCACGTGAAGTAAAAGGTACGGGGGAGACTTCAACCTTAGCGTTCGTCAAAGTGGCCAATAGACTGCTTTTGCCCACGTTCGTCATGCCAACTAAGGCTATTTGAGCTGAGCCCTCTTTTTCGATGAAGAACTTTGGGCCACCGCTTCTTAAGCCTGTGCGCTTTACTTTTTTGTCATCGAGGTCTTTTCGGATTGCCGCCATCTTCTTTTTGATGGTGCCTCGAAGTTTCATAGTGCCTTTATGCTGGGGCACTGCACTCAGAAATTCCTGGTACTTCTGAAGTTTCAGCTTTGGGTCATTGGTGGCTTCGACCTCAGCCCATTTATCCTTTGCTTCAGGAGGCAAGTTGGTCGGCATGGACGCTTCCGTATAGAGTACTGCAAACTCGGCTTAAATACGATTTCTAATAAACCCGCGCAGTTCTTCATGGTATCCAACCTTTATCGGGTGAAATGCGAGTATCGTTCTTGTGGCTTAAACGTTCTAACGCTGGGCGGAGAAATCTAAATGCTGCATAATAAACTTAAAATAATTGGAGGACTGATGTGTTAACGAATTCACTAAAATTTAAGGAAGAATCGTTGAAAAGGAAGAATGAAAGATGAGCAAAAGCGAAAAACCCCACTTAAACATAATCATCATGGGGCACGTTGACCACGGAAAATCCACAACCACGGGTCACTTGCTGTACGACGCTGGAGCAATCGACGAACGAACCATCAGGGCATACGAAGAAGAAGCCGAAAAGATGGGCAAAGGCACATTCAAATTCGCATGGGTACTCGACAACCTCAAGGAAGAACGGGAACGAGGTGTCACCATTGACCTTCGATTCCTACAGTTCGCAACCAAAAAATACAACTTCACAGTCATCGATGCACCAGGACACCGAGACTTCGTCAAAAACATGATCACAGGCGCAAGCCAAGCCGATGCCTGCATACTCTTCTGCTCAGCCAAGAAAGGCGAGTTCGAAGCGGGCATCGGTGCAGGTGGACAGACACGCGAGCATGCATTTTTGGCCTTCACTTTGGGCATTCGCCAAGCAATAGTTGCTGTTAACAAGATGGATGATATTTCCGTCACCTACAGTAAAGATCGCTACGACGAAATCAAAGCTGAAGTCTCCCGCATGCTGAGCATGGTGGGCTTCAAAGTCCAGGTCAAAGACCCTGACGGCAAAATGGTTGAAAAGATCCGATTCGTGCCGGTTTCAGGCTGGACAGGTGAGAACCTAGTCAAACGTTCAGACAAGATGCCTTGGTACACAGGTCCAACACTAATTGACGCATTAGACATGCTCGAAATTCCCGCAAAACCAACCAACAAGCCGCTTCGCATTCCAGTCCAAGACGTTTATAGCATCACAGGCATCGGCACAGTCCCAGTAGGTCGAGTTGAAACAGGCGTCCTCAAACCAGGTGACAACCTTGTCTTTATGCCAAGCAACAAGGTCGCTGAAGTAAAATCAATCGAAATGCACCACACCCAAATCCCTATGGCAGAACCAGGCGACAACATCGGCATGAACGTCCGAGGTATCTCCAAGACTGATGTTCACCGAGGAGACGTCGCAGGGCCAGTTGCTAACCCACCCACCGTTGCCAAAGAATTCATAGGGCAAATCATCGTCATCTACCACCCAACCGCGATTGCAGCAGGCTACACGCCAGTTCTCCACTACCACACAGGCCAAATCGCATGCAGATTCATCGAACTCATAAAGAAGATTGACCCACGCACAGGCCAGGTAAGCGAAGAAAAACCAAGTTTCATAAAGACCGGTGATGCTGCTTGGGTCCGAATGGAACCTCTGCACCCCATTGCTGTCGAGACGTATCTTGACTTCCCAGAGCTAGGTCGCTTCGCCATCAGAGACATGGGCACCACCGTCGCCGCAGGCGTAATTAAAGAAATCACCAAGAAGGGTCCATAAACCCCCTTTCTTCATTTTTTGTTTAATTCAACATATTTTTTGTGCTTAGTCTCTAGCCCCAGGTTGTTTAAGAGTTAAGGCAAAATCCTTTCGCCTTTCCGTGTCGATTTGTGGTAGTCAGGCGACAATCACATACCTTAATTTTTTTTCGCAGCTTCACAATCACAAATTGGGAATATGCATGCATTCTCACAGCAGAGGAATTAGGCGACCGTTAACTGATGAGGAACTGGGATCTGCATATATGGGAAGAAACAAGCTAGGCGTAGAAGACTTGAACGATCTCGTGCAAAAGATTAGTCTTAAACGTTTTGCTCTGTAAGAAAGGCGAAAAGAAGCCAAGAAACCCCTTTACATAACAAGAGTATGAAACGTTCGAAAAGCCTTTGCTGCTAATACAAGAACGAACGTTTCAGACAGCCGTAGCCTTTCTGTTCCTTCAGCTTTTATTAGCCTATTTAGACGCTAAACGACTGAGTGTTTTCATAAAACTTTTATAGCTCGCAAGAGGTTTGTGGTGTATGCATACCAATTACTCAGACCACGGTGCTGCGATGGAACCCAGCAAGAAACCACTCAACGTTCTCATCAAGCAACTCATGGGAAACATTGAAGTCGTCCTCAAAAACGGGTTCGAATACAAAGGTAAAATGATTAAGGTCGATGGCCACATGAACATCCTTCTCGAAGGCGCAACAGAATACAAGGAAAGCGAAATGATGACAAACTACGGCAACGTGCTGCTGCGTGGAAACAATGTTCTCTACATCATTCTGGACACGACAAGACACTAAAGCGCCAGGATTTCCGTTTTGCTTAAGACAAAACTTAGGGCATCTTCAACCTTAATTTTCGCCCCAAACTTACGGGAAAAGAAGTCCACCACGTTCTTTACGTCGCGAAGAAGTAAATCCTCCGCGTTCGGGTGATTTTTATGCACGAATTGTGGCCAATCGATTATGAGTATGTGCATGTCTGGTTTGAGGATGACGTTGTATTCACTGAGGTCTCCGTGGATTATACCCACATCTAAATACGCTTTCCTTACATTAATCAGAATTTCTTTCAGGATAGTCGCTGGCTCTTCAACTTCTCTCCAGCGGCTTAACATTGCGCCATCTATTACGCCCATTACGATGGCGTGGCGGTTTTGACAGAGGGGTTCAGGAACAGCGACTCCGTGAGCGTAGACCAGTTTAAGCGCTTCAAATTCTTTTTCCGCCGCCAGTCGACTCTGCCATAGCCAACCTGCTCGGTCGAGCATGTAGCCGCGTTTGCGACGTGTCTGCCGAAAACTAATCCTGCCCAGCCTGTGGAATTTTACTGCTACACGTGTGCCCATTGGGTCCAGCGCGTCGAAGACGTCTGCTTCTTTGCCGACACCAAGCGGCTTGCCAAATGCTTCTATAACGCTTGCTTTGACGAAGGCATTTATGGCTAAACAGTCGTAGCCGGAATAATTCAATTTGTAGCCTACGTAGCCTGCCCTCATACGGTAGATGAGACCAAGTTTGTCGAGGTGACTGAGTTGGAAGTCAATGCGGTCCGCTGGTACTTTGCTGTATTTGACGATTTGTTCCTTGGGAACAAATTCGCGGCTTGTCATGCCTGCCTCTATTAGTTGAAGAACCCTGAAATCCTCGATTTCCAACAAGCGAAATACGTTGACCGCAACATCCGCAGACGACATACAACAGAAGAACGCGTCAAGCTTAATAAGTGCAGGAACCAGTGACAAGCAGCGCAACTTATATGGCTGTTATTCCAACTAGGGTTACGTAATAAGGAAGCAATAACCAAATCATGGGGTAACAGGCTCTAACAATGTCAGTTGATCAAGAAACCGTTTCCAAGATTCTTTCAGTGCTCTCACACCGAATTCGACGGGACATACTGCTCATTCTCGCTGAGACCGGGGAAAGTACCTTCACTGACTTGATGAACGCGTTACACGTGGACACGGGCAAGCTCAGTTTCCACATAAGAAGCCTTTCGCCGTTTATTGAGCAGACTAAGACGGGGAAATACAAGCTTAGCCGAGCGGGCGAAAACGCGGTCAGAGTAATACGGGATGTGGAGTCTTGGGCGGAAGTTGCCGACGTGAAGCACAAAGCCTCGCAGCTCCCTCTTGCATCTGTTAGGAAAAGAACTGGGGCATTTCTGATTGACTTTGGCATCATGTTTCCAGTTACCGTACTGCTTTTAATCGAGATAGTGGCTTCGTTCGTCACTGGAAATCCGTTTATTTTGAGCTTGAATCTTCTTTTTGTGGCCTTGGGGCTTCTGTGGATCTACTCTACGCTGCTTGAAGGCTTCAACGGGCAGACTCTGGGCAAACGAGTCTTCGGCTTAAAAGTGGTTCAGATGGACGGCAGAAAACTAAGCTACGAGCATGCGGCGGTTCGGAATTTTGGCAAAATTCTGTTGCCTTTCGATTTGGCATCCGGATACACTCTTAAGGACCCGCGGTTCATTAGATACTTTGACAAGTTTGCAGGAACAACCGTTATCGACCTACGGAAACACTAACAACGTCTAAAGCTGGACGATTTCTGCGTTTCTAAACGCGGCCTGAGCCATTGCTTCCATATCTTAGATTATCCTCGGCTGCTTTCACTGCTTTCAGCTTCGCTTGAGTCGAAGGCATCGCCGGTGCGGCAGTGCAGCTTTTTGCTTTCATAATGCTGATTTCGTAGGTGCTGATTTTTCTGGCGATGGCTTCTGTCTCCAGCTTGTCAAAGCCCAGAAGTGGGCGATGAATCGGGTAAATCTTGGCCGCTTCGTCTATGGCGAAGAGGTTATGCATAGTTTGGCTGGCTTGCTCGCCTATGGCTTCCCCTGTCACTATGCCAAAGGCGTTTTCGGTTTCTGCGACGTGTTCAGCAATGCGATACATGAGGCGCTTGCAAAGGAGGCACGTGAACCTCTTTGGGGCTTTTTCTTGTATGGCTTTTATATTTTCGCCGTTTGGGATGATGTAAATTTTCCTGATGTGTCCTGTGCTCCACTGTATCAGCTTCTTGGCGGTATCTATGGCTCTTTGTCTGGTGCGTTCATCCGTGTAAGGGGAGTTGTCAACGTAGACGGGAATGGGTGCGCTGCCGCGTTTCATCGTTAGCCAACAAGCGACTGGGGAGTCGATGCCGCCGCTGAGGAGGCAAACAGTTTTTGCTTGGGTGCCTAGCGGGAACCCTCCTGAGGCGGGCAGTGATTCGGTGTAGACGTAGGCTTCTTTGTCGCGGATTTCCACGGTTAAGGTCGCGTCTGGACTGGTTAGATTAACTTTTGGGCTTCGCGATTTGAGCGAGTTGAGGATTTGTTCTCCGAGGCTTCGGCAGACCTCCTGGCTTTTGTATGGGTGGGTTCCTACTCGGTGGCATCGGACGGCGAATGTGACTTTTTCACCGATAGCAGAGTTTGCCATCTCAAGGGCAGTCGCGGAGATTTCACTAAGTGCTGAAGTAGTCTGTTTGGCTGGGGAAACGCTGCTTATTCCGAAGACCTTTGTAAGAGCCTTTGCGGTTTCCGCCGCGGATGCAGTTCGGACGTAGATTCTACCTCTTGCGCGGACAATAGCTCCAGGTTTCAGGTTTTTGCTGCTGAGTTCTTGTTTCATGTTCTTGATGAGTTGCCGCTCATAGGTGCGACGCGTCCACTCGCTTTTGACACCTATTTCTCCACTGAGTCGGACTATGACTGTGTCAGTTTCCATGTGTTAGGCAACCCTAAAAGGAATTCTCTGGAAGAATCTGTTGCTGAAGATTTAACGGTTATGCCTCTGAAGTTGGAGTTTGCAGGTGCATGCTCTTCTTTCGTTTCTGTTTTGTGTTGCTTTGGAAAACAGTACTAATTCTCCTTACCGTACTCTTTCGGGGACGAACAGTGTTTAACGCTGTTGTTCAGCATCGTGATTCCAATAGTCGGTAATATGGTCATTTATCCGATAGCGCTTAGGTTTGTCATTTTGGTTTTGCAGTTGACTTTGGAGAAGCCTGAGTTTTTGGCAACCCTTAAAGCTCACAAATCTAAATCTAACCGTATCAACTACCGGGTTAGAAGGGGAACAGTGCGAGTTTGAAGGCTTTCAGCTTTGTCCACGCTGCAGATCTGCATTTGGGTTACTCGCAATACGGCCTGGAGGTCCGAAGGCAAGACTTCAGCGCGGCTTTCACCGAGCTTGTGGACAAAACCATTGAGTTGAAACCTGACTTCATGATCATCGCAGGCGACCTTTTCCATCAACCTCGCCCCTCAAACGTGACGTTGGAGAACACGATTCGCAGTTTCAAAAAGCTGCGCGACGCCTGCATTCCAGTGTTGACTGTAGACGGCAGTCACGACTCCGCCCCAAATAGCATTACGAGTACAATTCTTTATCCGTTGGACAGCGCAGGCTTAATCCATCACCTGCCCCGACACGAAGGTGCATGTTGGCGTAAACCCGGCGTCTGCTACGTCTATGGCATCCCGAACTTTCGCAGCCGACACAAAACCGACGAGGCATTGCCAATATTCATGCAGCAACACGTACCCGCGCCTGAAGCGGGAGTCGCGAACATTTTCGTTTTTCACGGTGCAGTTGACCTCCCAAACGTTAAGCCTCCATACATTGAAGCTGAGTTATCGCCTGCGATGCTGCCCGATGGCTTTGGTTACTACGCCGCGGGGCACGTTCACGAGCGTTTCCTTGGCCGACTCAAAGGTGGCACACTGGCTTACAGCGGCTGCACAGAAACCGTCAACTATGAGGAAGGAAAGTACCAGAAGGGCTTCTATCACGTGCAAGTGGGCGAAAAAGGCGAGTTCCAGCCGGAATTCGTCGAGCTAACTTCGCGAAGGTTCATCGTATTGGAACAGGAATTCACGGGCGTGAACGCTCACAAAATAACGGAGCAAGCCGCCCAAGCCGTCAAGGAAGCCGACGAGGAAGGCGCCATCATAATTCCCGTTTTGAGGGGCGTCTTGCCTGCGGAAGCTAGTCGAACGGAAATTGATATGAGCCACATTAGAGGTGCCGCAGAAAGAGCTCTTCTTGTGCATCCGATTGTGCTGTTGAAAGAGACCGCAGTTTCCGATGAAATCGTTCGCTCCATCTTCGAAAGCGAATTCAAAGACTTGAAGACGAAGGCCTTTGAGTATTTTCAGCAGATTTTCAGTGAACGCTATAGCTCCGAAGAAGCTGAAAAAATCGCGCACGCAGCCATCAGCTTAATTGAACCGTTGACGCGCAAGCAGGAAGAGAGAGTTACACAGATGCTGGAGAATCTGCTGAAATGAAAATCGAAATTATACAGATGGAGAACATCAGAAGCCACGTTAAAACTACGGTACCTTTCGCCCGTGGCTTCAACTGCTTGCTGGGCGGGGTTGGTTGCGGCAAGAGCAGCGTCCTCTACAGCATCGATTTCGTTCTATTTGGTGACCCAATCGGCAGAAGCTACGAGTACATACTGCGCGAAGGAGCTGATTTCGCTAAAGTCACCGTACAATTCACACAGCAAGGTAACACATACATGCTTACGCGGGGGTTGAGACGGCGCGGCAAAGGAATAAGCCAAGACTTCGAGGCGCTCAAGCTCTACCAAGATGAGAAACTCATTGCCAGCTTGAAGGCTGACGCGATAGCCGAACAGCTCAAGGCCATTACGGGGCTCGACCGCGATCTGTGGCGGGAAATCGTGTGGGTTCGCCAGGAGCATCTTAAGGAGCTTTTGGACGTGGCTCCACGGGAAAGGCAAAAACGTCTCGATGAGTTGTTTGGGCTTTCCGATTACGAGTTGGCGTGGATCAGCATCGCTCCTTATGTGCGCGACTACGAGAATGAAAAGAAATTCATAGAAAAAGACCCTGACGTGACGGGCAGAGAGAAACTTGCTGCCGAATACAATCGCGTCACGGAAGAGTTCACGCTGCTGGAAATCGAGTTGCAGAATGCTCAAGAAGAACTATCGGCGGCAAAACGATTCACGGAGGAGGCAGACGCGAAACTGAAGAGGCTAGAGGAGAAGCGACTGCTGTCGAAGAGCTCAAACGCAGGGAAGCCCGAATTCACGAGGGCATAATGAACGCCGAACGAAATGCCTCTTCCCTTGCCAAAACAGTCGAGGGCAAGAAGACGATTCTGGAGAACCTGCGGCAGCGTCGAGTCAGTTGCGAAAACCAGATAATACAGTGCAAAGCCAAGCTTGAAGAGACGGGGATATTCGCGAACCAGCCTGCGGACGCGTTGCGGTCGGTTCTGCAAGATTTTGAAAACCACATCACCAGCATTAAAGGTGAACAAGAAGCCACATCGCGCAACTTGCAGACCGATCAGAAGCGGGTGGTACAGTTGTCCACAGAAGAAGAGAACCACTGCCCTTTGTGCCTGCAGCCGATGAACGAAGAGTACAAGTCGGCAATGCTTAGGAGAATTCAAGAAGAAAATCAAGAGAGGCAAAAAACAATTAAGCAGCTGCAAGTTGAAATTGAGAAGCTTCAGAGAGCAAGAGCGATCGCTAACGAGGCTTATTCGAACCTGCAGACGCTAACTTCGAGGCTCGAAGACCTCAACCAAACCGTGACAGGGGAAGAGCAAAACCTTGCTGACCTCCTCGCAGAGCAAAAAGAAACGCAAGACGCCGACGCGGAACTGCGACTCCAGTTTGCAACGGTACAGTCCGAAATTGATCGTTTCGATCTCGCAGACGTTGAAGCTGCACGCGAGCAGAGCAGGCAAGCGTTCCGCCAGTACAGCAACATCGAATCCGACCTAAAAGCCAAAGAGAAAGGCAAACGAGATCTCCTCCTACGGCTAGACGAAGTGAAGGAACGCATCGATTTTGCACAGCAAAAGCTGGAACGGATGGAGAAAATCCAGAAAACCGTCCAAATCCTCTCCGCAATCCGCGACGCCTACAGGAGTATTCAGCCCAAACTGCGCGGCGAATTTGTGAAAGTTCTGCGGAATTTCGTCCAGCAAGTCTTCGATGGCTTAGTTGGTGGCGAAGCACCCATGCTTAACCTTGTAGTAGATGACACCTACACTCCTTACGTGAAGAGTGAAAGCGGCATAGACCGCGAAGTAGCCAATCTGTCGGGAGGGGAACGCACCCTGCTTGCTTTTGCTTATCGGCTTGGACTGGGGCAGTTGATAATGCAGTCACGCACTGGGCACGGATTGGGTATGCTGCTTTTGGATGAGCCAACAGAGAACTTGGGCGCCGAGGATGGCAGCATCACGCGCTTAGCTGAAGCAATTTCGCGTTTTAAAGCGATTGAGCAGATAATTGCCGTGACACACAGCGAAGATTTCGCCGAAAAAGCGGGACATGTAATCATTATAGAAAAAGAAGCAGGGGTCAGCAGAGCCTCCATTGCCAGAGGCGAGTAACTCAGTCGATAGTCCTAAAGCCCCGAGGCGCAAATTAGTCGAACGGACAGACTATAGCCAACATAAACCGCATCATAGTCTGGGCTTTCCGAGCTTCATCATGCTATCATCGGGTTCGATAGCTTCTTCACTTTTTCGACATCATAGATATAGGAGTGCCACAGGTTTCTAAATTATTGGCACGGGAGGGCTAATTGACCACGTGTTTGTGGTCGCGACACCCAGCCCCATTAGCGAGTTGAACAATTCAGAGAATAGAAGAGGTGCGTTCATGCTTCTTTGACGGTGTTTTCGAGCGTGCCGATGCCCTCGATTTCTATACGCACAGTATCGCCTTCTTTGAGCCACTTGGGCTCTTTCATGGCCATCGCCACTCCCGAGGGAGTTCCAGTTGAGATTATGTCGCAGGGCTCCAGCGTCATGACGCGGCTCAGGTGATAAATTATCTGGGCGACGCTGAATATCATATTACTCGTGCTGCCATTCTGCCGTAATTCCCCATTTATCCAAGTCCGAATGCTCAGGTTCTCAGTATTTGGCAGTTGGCATCGAGTGGCGATGCAGGGTCCAGTCGGCGCAAAAGTGTCGAACCCCTTTCCCCGTGTCCACTGTTTATCCTTGAACTGGAAATCCCGCGCCGAAACATCATTCATAATACTGTAGCCAAAAACGCAATCCAGTGCTTTATCCACTGGCACGTCTTTGGCTCTCTTGCCAATGACAACTGCAAGTTCTCCTTCGTAATCAAGTTCCCTTACAAACGGGCGCTTGATGATTCTGTCGCCCGGACCCACTATTGTGGTGTGCGGTTTCATGAAGAACACGGGCTCCTCAGGCGTTGGCACTTTTCGTTCCGCTGTGTGGTCAAAATAGTTCCAGCCTAAGCAGACGATTTTTGGGGGAAAAGCGATAGGGGCGAGAAGTGTAACCTCCGTAAGCGGGGCTGATGCGGCTTTTAGTTCGCTTGGTGTTGCCCCTGATAAAAAGATTTCAGCTGCCTGCTGTGCTGCTTCGTCCGCAATGAAGTCCTCAATACGGCTTGGTAGTTCCTTCTCAAGCTGCTTAGCAAGGGCATATAGGCAGACCGCGCTATCTTGCTCCAGCACACCATAGCATTCTACGTTTCGTTTTAGGTACCGGGCTAACTTCATGTGGCTCACCCAAGAAGGGCAGTAATTTATTGAAAAGAATGGATCAAAAAATTCAGAGGGATTATTCTTCTTCGGCGCCTTTGCGTTTGTTTACCGTTAGCGTGTCTTCTGTGCCTGCGATAACGCGATAGTTGCCTTTGAGTACTTTATGATGCAGGAACTTGTTAAGCAGAACCTTCACGTACTTCTTGTTCACGCCTACGGCTTCAGTTTTAACTGTCATTTTGCCGCCGTCGTTGCTGACTTCTCCTCCCGTCTTCTCTTTAAGGAAGGCTGATAGCTGGGTAAACAGGTCTTTTTCTTCGCCTTTGATTTTTGAACCATCAACTTTTACCTCTACCATGAAATTTCACCTCGCGTTTAAACGCTAAAGTCTCTTATAACTCTGCCGAGCGCATTTAGGCAACGCTAAGTTCCTCCTTCAACCCACTTCAGGATAAGGAAACACATGGGTGTACTCAACGGGCAAAAACACCTTTACTTTTCTCCCGCCTTCAACAATTCGCCGCTAATTGTTGGTTTCACGGCAACAATAATTTCTTCATTTGTCAGCCTGATTTCGTACCTAACGGTGGAACCCTCAAAAGTTATTCTATCAACAACACCCGAAAGAACGTTTTGGCCTTCCTGTAAACCTGGCTCCACAATTAACGTTTCAGGCCGCATCGACAAAACAACGTGGTTGCCCTCGCTGAATCCCTCGTTTAGGGCTTCTACTCTTGTGCCTTCACGGAGCTCAATGATTATGTTGCCTTCACTGCTTTTTCCACAGACGTACCCCTCCAAGAAGTTCGATTCGCCAATGAAATACGCCACGAAGATACTTTCGGGCTTCATGTAGAGCTCTTGCGGCGTGCCGACTTGCAGGATTTTGCCTTTCCGCATTACGGCTATGCGGTCGCTGATGGCCATCGCTTCAGACTGGTCATGTGTCACGTGTATGCCTGTGAGTTTGAGGTCTTTTGCCATTCGGCGGATTTCGTAGCGGATTTCAGTGCGCACTTTCGCATCCAGCTGACCCAGCGCCTCGTCCATGAGCAGAAGTTGAGCCCCAGCCGCCAAGGCACGGGCGACGGCGACGCGTTGCATCATGCCACCGCTTAGCTCGCTCGGGTACGCATCAAGCCGCTCATGAAGCTTAACCATCTCCAAGACTTCATGCCCGATGGCGGTTGCTTGCGCCATATCAAATCCCTTCACTTTGGGGCCATAGGTCACATTGTTCCAAGCAGTCATATGTGGAAACAAGGCGAAAGTCTGGAAAACAAAGCCGATATCGCGGTCTTCCGGCGGTACGTCGTTGACGAGTCTGTTGCCTATGTAGATTTGGCCGTTGTCAGGGTCAATTAACCCAGCAATCAGACGCAGTAGCGTGGTTTTGCCGCAGCCGCTTGGACCCAGCAGCGAAAAGTACTCTTTATCGTAGATCGTTAGGGTTACGTTGTCTATGGCTGCGATTTTTCCGAATTTCTTGGTTAGGTTTACTACGCGGACTTCTGGCATGTTTCTATCCTTCTACGTTCTCTAACCTTGACTTTAATGTTACTAATACTTTTTTTTTCTCCCCACTACGAGTCTCAGGACGAGCAAGATGATAAAGCTAAACAACACTAGGAACCCTGACGCCAAAGCTATGTCCAACGGTGATGCGGGCACCACTTTCTTAATCCAGTTAACAAGCAAAACAGGAGCCGTCACAAGATTGGAGGTTACGGCCAGAGTTGCACCTGTTTCGCTTACACTTCGGGTAAACACCATGATAGCGCCCGAAAGCATAGAGTATTTCGTCAGCGGAAACACAATCGTCCTGAACACGCCTAATGGCTTGGCGCCGAGAGTGCGAGCAGCTTCTTCCATATCGGGGTTTATGCGTTCCAAAGCTGCAGACATGGACCTGACAAAGTAAGGATATGTTATGGCTAAATGTGCAAGAACGAGCAGCACGAAGTCAGGCAGCGAGGCAAAGTTTGCCTTCCAGAAAATCCCTAGCGAAACACCCAGCGCGATAGACGGCACAACCAGCGGCACGTTGACTAAGAGGTCGAATATGGACGACATGAATTTGCCTACTTTCTTGCGGGCGATGATGATGGCTGCTGGCAAGCCAATCATGATGTTAAGCACCGTGACGACTCCGCCCAAGACATAGCTGAGGAGTAGACTTTGCCAGTAACCGTTCCAGATGCCGCTTGCTGTCACTGCATTCGAGAAAGCTGACGTAGGAATCGCCTGAAAAGCCGTCAACGCAACAAACAGGGACGGCAGAAGAATCAACGCGAAGAACACCACGAGGGTAACGATGTTGCGTGAGTTCGCTGCCTTCTCATAACTAAGTTTCCTTTCGGAAATGGGGTGCACTCGTTTCAGCGGTAACCTAAACTTGGGCCCCAAAAACCGAATGGCGATGAATATGGCGACGGAGATTACGATGAGGAGGAAGCTGCCAAAAACCACCGCTCCATTGTATAGTGCGGGGTCGGTAACGGCGTACTGGTTCTTTATGTTTTGGATGAAAACAGAACCGTTCTCAAACGCACCCGCCACGACAATGGTTGCGCCTGTCTCGCTGATGGAACGGGCAAAAGCCAGAATGAAGGCGGAAATCATTGCAGGTTTCAGAACAGGAAAAGTCACAGTGCGAACCGCCGTAAACGGCGCAGCACCGAGCGTTCGGGAAGCACGTTCATACTCCATATTGTAATCTAAAAGAGACCCTACCATGACGCGGACAACGACAGGAAAGCTGAAAGTGAAATGCAAAAGCGTAACCAATAGCCAACCAGGCGAAATAAGCGAGGAACCAAATAAAGCAGACACACCGCCAGAATCGCTCCAGAAAAGCAAAAGCGAATATCCAAGCGCGGTCGTCGGGATAATGAACGGTATGTCTGCGAGCGTGTCGATGGCGTTCAGCCACCTGGACTTGCCCCTGGAAATGAGCCAAGCCATCGGAATACCTGCAAGCAAGTCCAACGCTGCCACAGACAACGCGATAATGAAGCTGTTTTGAATCGCCCCTAAGGCTCGGTCGACGAGCACTGGCTGGTTTAAGATGAACTGGATGTTGTCCCATTTGATGAAAATGCCTGCGATGGGCGGAACGAGTATGAGTGCGAAGAAAATGACTATGGCTGCCGCGTAGACGCCATATTTTATGGCTTTGAGCGACGATAGTTTGTCCAATGTTTTGTTGATTCTTTCGGTCAATGCCCCTCAGCTCAACAGTTTTCGTTGCGCATTTCGCATCTTTACTACATGAGGTCTATATGTCCTTTGTCAGTACTGGGATTCTCATTTCACTAAAAAGCCCCAGTTCGCGTTATATAGTTGTTGACAATAGTCTCCATAAATTATATAGACCAAGACCTGCAATAGTGAAATTGAGAAATCCGTGGGAAGGGACTTAACAACGTCAAAAACGGTTAAAAACGTGAATAAGGAGCAGAGAAAGCTTCAGATAACTGGCGGCTCAACGTACATACTTTCCCTGCCAAAAGAATGGGTCACAAGAAACGCGCTCAAGAAAGGGAGCCAAATCATTCTACATGAAGAAGAAGACGGTTCTCTTTCATTCACGCCCTCCAATCTCGAGAAAAAGAGGAAACAAGACAAAGCGTTCATCCGAGTCTCAACAGACGACAACTCCGCGGCAATCGTGAGAACAGCAATTTCCGCATATCTAGATGGCTACAACATTATCCACGTTAAACCACAAAACCAGCAGATACTCTCTACTCGTCTAAGAAACCATCTGAAAAGCTTCGCCAGAAACTACCTGGTTGGCACCGAAATCGTTATCGATACACCCACGGATTTGACGCTTCAGATACTGCTCAATTACCCTGACCTGACAGTCCAGAGCGCTCTGAGCAGAATGTCCGTGATTGCCTCATCAATGCATAAGGAAGCCATTAGCGGGCTTGAAACGCTGGACTATTTGGTTGCGAAGTCAGTGGTCGAAACAGATCGTGAGGTGAACCGTTTCGGATTATACATTGTGCGCTTGCTAAAACTAGTTGTTTTTAGCCCTCGAGAATTGAAGGAAATAGGGCTTAATAGTCCCAGAGATTGCCTTGGCTACAGACTCATAGCTAAGTCCGTGGAACGGACAGCGGATCACGCTACAAAAATCGCGGAAAACCTCCTGCTGATGAAGGCTCCTCTGAATAAGGACCTCTACTATAGGATAAGTCAGATGAGCGGTTTTGCGATTTCTATGTTTGAAAGCGCAATGGAAGCTCTGTTCAAAAGGGATTTTTACTTAGCGGAAAGCGTTATTGAGAAAATAGCTCAGGTGCATAAACTGGAGAAGGAAGCTGTTGTGGCATCGAAAAATCTGGGTATTGAGGAAATTGTGAACCTGCGGTTACTGATTGAGAGCGTGCGACGTACAGCGGAGTACGCAAGTGACATCTCCGAAGTGGTCTTAAACCTGAATGTCGAATCAGTCCTGAGCTAGTCGCACCGTTTTCTTTTATTCAGTTGGGTTCCGTTTCTATGGTTTGTCAGATTGCCCGTCGAGTCAATATCACCGCTGTGGCTCAGTGACTCTAGGCTTCATCATCCAACACAAAGGAGAAGACTGTACCCTTAAGAACTTTGCAGTGAAGAACGCCAGTCAAAACTGCCTCGGTAAGAGTTTGTTGTCCAAACTTCCCTATCAGATGTAAAGTTTGGATATCTCACTGCAACGGAGACGTACAACGCGGAAATTTTAGCGATGAATATGATTAATCTGCCTTGTAAACAGGTAAAAGCATATATCCTGTTTCTTTCCATGATACCCTTTCACATATAGGCGCAAACTCATGAGCGACTTAATCGCCAAAATACAGAAGCTAAAGACAGCGAAAAAAGCGGTAATCTTGGCGCATAACTATCAGCGAGCAGACATCCAAGACATCGCAGACTATGTTGGCGACAGCATTGAACTCAGCCGAAAAGCCATGCAGGAGGAGAGCGCTGAGATAATCGTTTTCGCAGCGGTTGATTTCATGGCGCAATCCGCGGCAATTTTGAACCCAAAGAAAAAAGTGCTTTTACCAACACTTGGCGCACGCTGCCCGATGGCGCAAATGCTCACTGTGGACGAAATAAGACGCGCTAAAGATAGCTACCCTAAAGCTCCTGTTGTCCTCTATGTAAACACATTGGCTGAAGCTAAAGCCGAATGCGATGTGTGCTGTACAAGTGCTAACGCCGTCGAAGTCATCGAGTCTTTGGATTCGGAAGCGGTGCTTTTTGGTCCTGATCGCAACTTGGCGGAGTATGTCGCTCAGAGAACGGGCAAAACCATCATTCCAGTCCCCGAGTATGGTTTTTGTCCAACCCATTTGCTTTTCCAGCCTGAAGACGTATTGGTGCTAAAGCAGCAACATCCAAATGCTCTTGTGATGGTTCATCCAGAATGCAGCAGTGAAATGCGCAAGGTTTCAGACTTCGTAGGAAGCACAAGCAAAATGTGCGCCTACGCAAAACAGGCGGAAGCCTCTGAATTCATTGTCGGAACTGAAGATGGCATAATGCATAGACTGCGCAAGGAAAACCCGCAGAAGCGGTTCTTCCTGGCCTATGAAGGTGCTGTTTGCCCTAATATGAAGCTAACAACGCTTGACCGGATATACACTTCGCTGAAAGAGGAGAAGTATGTCGTGAGAGTTCCGCTTAAAGTGGCTGACAAAGCGCGTGCAGCGTTGGAACGCATGTTCTCTATATAGTTTAGGCTATTTTATTGTTCGCTACGTTAATGAAGTTGCCAGGCCTCCAAAGCTGTGTTGTGAACCGTTTCTGACGCTTAAATATCAGAGGTTCTATAACATTATGAATTAATTTCTCAGGTGCGCTAAACATGGGAATGTCTATCAGGAAGAGTTTTGGAGAAAGAGCAAAAGAATGGCTAATTCGCTTCATTAAATTCAATATTGTCGGCTTCGTTGTTTTCCTGTTCGGAACCGCCATCTATGCAGTTGCTTTCGGCACTTTCGGGGTTTGGGCATGGTTAGTGGCTAGTAGCGTTGGAGGCATACTGCAATTTTCGTTAATCAGTTATTTAAACGCAACAAAAAGAGGCAGGATGTTTAACATCTGTGAGAGGGAAAGCGTCGAGAAACGAACTGATGACTCCGCTCAACCCCCGGACTATGATTTTGCTAAGGTTGTAGAACACGAGAGTAAAACCAGACATTAGCTGATTCTCATAGTCTGCCAAAAAGGAACTTTCGAGAGGCTAAGGATTTTGAAACCCATAGGCCTGTTTGGTGAATCTCAATCACCCTGAGATGACTGCACAAAACACACGTGTTTATTAGACTCGACGTGAGCAAAATTTTAGGGGTCTTAATGAATACCGAAAAGAAGAAGAGCAGTGTTCCTGAAAAAGATAACAAAACAATTATCAGCGAGAGAGAGCGATACAAGGGCAAATTGGACAAGGCTGAAAACAAAAGGCGAGGAAACATATCCAAAGACAGAAGCAAAAAAGCAGGACACGAAGCCGTTTCCGATCAGAAGGCGCACGAATACCACTAAACACAAAGAACACGTTTTTCCCGGAACAACAACAGCCTTAGCGATTTTCACTTGACGGGTTTACTCCTGCATCCTGCAAGATCTCCGAGTCATCCGGAAAGCTAACACTCGCACCTTCGTTATTCCGCTACTTTTTGTCTTTCTTGCTTTCAAGGAACTTGTCCAGCTCCAATATTCTTTGGGTAGGCAGTACTCAAGCAACTCGTGATCGTGAACTTGCTGATAGTTTGGGTCTGAGACTCTTTGGCAGTAAATGCAGAAACATTTTCCGTCTTTGATTAATTGGCGTGGCATAATTAAGAGAAAGCCGTTTTTTCGTCAAAAAGCCAAAGGTTGAAACGTGCAAACTTGAGAGGGGCGACAGTCCCCGCTCATTTTTATTAGCCAAACCATTTAATGAACCACTTTTCTCTTGCTTTGTTTCTTTCGTCCATAGCTTCACAGGTTGCTTTCCAATCAGGGTTTTCGTATTCTGTATTAACCCATTTTTCGATGAAAGGCGGCATTTCATTTTTAGCTTCGTCCAAAATTTGCTTTATTCTAGCATTTGCAAGTTCAGGAGTATTATACCCTTTATAGGATAATTGTTCAATTGGAATTAATTCTTCATAAAGTATGCCTTTACTCACGTTTTCACGCCTCTTTTCCTAATTTGTTTAAAATGATTTTTAAGCATTTGCAGCTAGGTAGAAACGCCGTTGATGGAAAACTTTACTCAAAAACACGCTGGAAGGCCACTAAGAAAAGCGGTCTAGAATCCTAAAGCGCGCAGCGACGCGATCAAGAAGAGAAGGAAAATGAAAAAGGTTACCTCTACATAATGAGAGAGCATATAATGGGGCTAGCCCAAATGCGTTCAGTTCCCCTGAGAATGTTACCATAACAGGAATAACTCGTTTTTATCAGCAAAACATTAAGTTGTTGTGGAAAGCAAAGTTGCTGGTGAACATAAGTGACTTGTAGAAACTTTAGGCAGTGCCTCAAATTCAAGTTAGGGAGTTACGAGTGTGACCACATCGGGGTAGAGTGTAAACGTTTTAGCGAGAAGACATAGGGACTTTTTTCGTCGGCAAACGAAACTGCTAACGGTCTTAGTGGTTTTCAACTTATCGTTAAGCTAAAAAATATGATAAGACACCACGATAGCGCGCTAATTGAACAGGTCCGTTTTCCAAATGTACAATCCTACAAAAAACGACAAAGCACCAACGCCAAACAAGAATACATCAGTTTTTTCAACAACACCTACTTGTAATGCACCTAGCACAAGACCGAAAACAGCCAAGATAGCTCCAGATAGGAACAGTACTGTCCAAAGCACTTTCCCTAATGTTGGCATGATTTATCCACAGGGTGTCTAGTTAGGTTTAAGGGTTTGCTTTGGAAAGTTTGACACAGGTTTAGTTAAGCACCCTTTGCAAATTGGCAAAGTCCGTTTCGCAAGAACAGTTAAGTGAGATTCATCATTTTCTGCATTTATGGTGGAGTTAAGTTGAAGTTTGCTGTTTGTGAGTGTGGCGCAAAAATAAGGGTAGTTCAAAATTTGGGGGAAATGATACGCTGCATCGACGCACACGCGGTAACGCATGGAAAAAAGGAGAGTGACCCAGAAAAGGCAGAAGTCGAGCGTGACCGAATAGAGAGTCAACTAACACGAAAAGTAATATGTCAATTATAGACTTAAATTCACCTTGGTCGACGATCCTGGGTAATCAAATAGTATCTGCCGACCAGTTGCCGCTTTAGAGCTGCAAAATTAAACTCCTTTTCCTCTTTTTTGGGTTCTGTATCTTTCGACGTAATAATCACTTGGTCAAGTCAGCCAGTTTTCTAAAGTTAAGTTTGCATTACAAGGAATAACCTATTCCGTAGGCTGTGAAAATGATTGGTTGTGGGTGATTCTGGAATAGGAAGAGAGGATCTTTCAATTTTCGGATTAATCGTTATGGTGGTGGGTTCTTTGGTATTCATTATTGGCACACGTCTCAGTATAGACTGGTTTGTTCAGAATAGGTATGTTTTAAATGTACCAGGAGCAATCTTAGTTACTTTTGTTGTTGTGGGATTAATTTTCATATTTGGGTCTAAAAGAACTAAATCAGAACAATAATTTCAGCTCCTTTCCACACGCCGGGCAGCCTCTAGGCAACCCAGACATGACCATGCCTAACAGTGCAACTATAACATAGATGAATATCGCAATCTGAACAGCAAAAAGTTGCCTTCTGTTGACCGCATGAATCACACAGTCTTTCCCGGAAGGCGCATTCGATGCACAGGGCGTCAATAGTTTTGAATCTTATTCCCAGAGATAAAAAGCAGACTCTGAAACGAATAGCTGAGAGAGGAGCGAGACCCTTTAAGAAAACGGTTAAAGTCTCTCAAAGAGGAGAAAGACAGTGACTGCGAAGCGAAGGGGAGAAAGGATGAAGGGCTTCCTTCAGACCCGCAGCCACTACAGGGGCATCTGCATTCTGCCCTTGTTAGCTAAGGCTACTTAAGATTTATGAATTAACGAAAAACGCGCTGAAAGGTCACTTTAACTATGTCCCTTCCCCTGCTTGACCTATTCGGTTCTTCATTTCTTTTTGTTTCAAGAGCCAGGGCTCTTTCCTCGAAAACGGAAGAATGCCTGATGTTGCTGGTGAAGCAGCGCTGGAGCAGAAAGTTAGTCGTCCATCTGACCGCTGATCATCATCTCTCTTGCAGCCATGAGACGAGGTTAACGAAAAGGTCCTTTCCAGTTTGAGTCATGTCTTCTGGAGAATTGCTGAATCCCCATAGGGCGCAAAGTTTGGTTGGGGTAGACTGGCTTATTATTGGGTAGTATCCATTTTGATCTGCCATGCGGCCTAAGGGATTGACGTTTGTAACTGGAGATGGCAGGTAAATGCTTACGTCGTCCGTAGTTCTGTAGAGTGAAAGGATTCTGTCAGTTGATATGCTGATGCTTGTTGGAGAATTGAAGATCTGATGCGTAGGGTCATAAACATACACTTGATAGCTACCTCCATGCCCTCCGTGAGGCCAACCTATTTCCAAATCAAGCTTGCCAAAGAAAGTGTAACCGCCTTTGCCAAGTCCTAGTATGGGTGCCCTCGATCCATTTATCGCTGCAACTGCAGCTTCAGTCCCTCCCCAATTACTCTCGCTTCCTGTATCGCTGCTGATAATAATTAGTTTGTAGCTGCTGTAATCCCAAGTTGCAGCGGTTGAATTAGAAACCAAATCGACAGTCATGCCGTGTTCTGATAACAGTGACTGGTAGCTTTGTGCTGAAGTGAGGTTTGTGTTATATACGAAGGCGATAGGGATGGGTGTTGGTTCAGGAGAAGGAGTTGGTGAAGGAGAGAGAGTCGGCGTAGGTGCTATGGTTGGCGTAGGTGTTATCGTTGATGTTGACGTCGTTGGGGTTAACGTGGGTGTTGGGGTAGCTGAGGGGGTTGAAGTGGGTGATGGGTCAGGAGATGAGTCGTTTGGGAGGGTTAAGTAGTAGAATGAAGCAATGGATATCGCTGCAATTACTGCAATTAAGACGGTTGCGATAAGCAATTTTTGGTTCAAGCGCGTCTGCACCCTTATGACCATTTGTAAGCCATTACTATTTGGATTTTTCGCCCTGGATTAAGTTGGGAGTCAGTCGCATGGGACTAATGAAAACCCGAACTTGCTGTTTTAACCTTAGCTTTCTGAACTGTCAATTTGACTTTTGGTGTGTTTGGCGAGTCTCAATCAATCATAGTTACCAAATTTAATAAGCAAACACTAACAAATTCAACTCGTTCTTATCCGGGTAAAATTCATCCTAGAGGTGGGAGAAGGGGGTGAAATGGAATGAAGTTTGAAAGAAAAACATTAGCCATAATACTGGTTGCCACAATCGGGTTGGGACTCTTCGTGGGATTAGCTTCAGCAGCGGGCAGAGATGATCCATTTACCAGGATCTTAGAGCAGCTGCTAGGAATTGACACTAAACTTGACACCATTACAAGCAATCCTGAAAAGGCTATAAAGTTCTATGAAAATGGCGTGGTTTTGCAGCCGAGCGGCAGGTTGGATTATGATTTGCTGGAATATGAAGAAGGGAAAACATATCACGTAACCTTAACTGGACAGTTCGGTTCCGTTTACGACGTTGACTTTTACATCTTTGCGGGGTGGGCACAGTACGCTGCAAACACCATACTATACCTTGATGACCCTGATCTGGAAACTGTAAACTTGGACTTTGTTTGCACAAGTTTGGATTTGACGATAATTAACCGCGAAGCTACACAGAGTAATGCAATCGCTATTTTTGACGTTCAGTACGAGACCTGCACAAACGTAGTTAATATGCCTTAGACAGCGATATTCAACCCTTTTTCTTTCTTGACGGATTGGACCAAAGGCGTCATACTGGTTGCATTAATTTTTTGGAAACTTTCAGCGAGTCTAAGGCTTTGTCGGGACTCTCTGCTTTCATGAAACCTGCGAAAACGGTTATTCCCTGCAGAAACCTTCTGAGAGATTCTTCTGCTCGTCCTTCTCGGGTTAACATGCGGTTCTGAGTATCTGCAGGGATAGGTTCTGCTCAATAAGTTGAATTTGTGGAACCTAAACGCTTACTATTACGGTTTTTAAGATTTTCACGCCTCTTTTTGTTGCCAGTTCATCGCTCAAATGGCGCAGCTCGGAAGCTCTGCCTTTAACGGCTATTGCTTCGAGACAATCTCGTTCGCCTATGTGAATATGCAATGTGGATGTTACAAGCTCTGAATGTTCATGTTGGACCTCGGTTAAGCCACTTTCGAGTCCGCGAACGTCATGGTCGTAGACCATGAGGATTATGCCCGTTTGCTCCGCTTTGGCGTCTTGTTGTAGCCATTTGCGTTCGGTGACAAAGAGTCTGACTGCGTCTTGGATGGCTTTGCTGCGGCTTTCATAGCCCATTTTTTCTGTGATTTCGTCGAAGTCTTTGAGGAGTTCAGGTGGGAAGGTTACTCCTATGCGAGTTATTTTGGACATTGCTTTTCTCTCAATGGATTCTGGGTGTTTTGTACCTAAAAGCTTTTATATCTTTCAGTAACACGTTTCTGTAGAAGAGTGTTACTGGAGTGATGTCGTGCACATCCCGGATGGACTCCTAATCCCCATAAACCCAGCAACACAAAGCCTAAACATAGCGGATACACTTGTCCTCACTGTGTCTTGGGCAATCGTGGTTCCGTTCCTGTTTTATGCGTGGAAAAAAACCAAAGCCACCTATTCCACGAGTCTAGCTTCAACGCTTGCCATCATGAGCGCATTTGTGTTTATTGTGCAGATGCTGACTTTCCCAGTTGCAGGCGGAACAAGTGTACATATACTTGGCGGAACACTCATCGCGATTATATTGGGTCCATACGCAGGAATGCTCAGCATGACCATGGTTCTAGGAATGCAGGCATTGTTCTTCGCCGATGGTGGTTTGCTCGCTTTTGGAGCAAACGCTTTGAATATGGCTGTCATTGGAAGCTTAAGCTTCTTCCTGGTTAAGGCTTTGATGGGGAAGTCTGGCAGCAGCAAACGTTTTGCTTCCAGTGTTTTTGTCGCGACGTTCGCTTCAGCCATTTTGACCGCAGTGATTACTGGTCTGGAAATAGGAGTCTCGCAGGCGTTTAGCGGTTCAGGTGGCTTGGTGGTTACTGTTCCGACTATGCTTTCCGTTTATGCTTTGGAAGGTTTAGTTGAAGCCACTTTGACGAGTTTTGTGGCGACTGGACTTTTGTTTTCGCTTCCCCGCTTCGAGAACACCGCTTTAGCAGGATTTAACATGCTTCGAGGTAAAGATGCGCTGTGAGGAAACTGCTACTAGGCGTTGCGACATTGATGATTGTCCTCGCGGTTTTGTTGCCTTTCGCTTCGAAAACTACAGACGGTTTGGAGACGCTGACTGAGGACTCTGGAAATCAGCAAGCCCCCTTGTGGAGAGGGTTAATGGCTGGTTATTCCGTTGCGATTGCAGACCCGTACGTTTCCACGCTTGTAGCTGGGCTTTTTGGCACTAGCATTGTGCTTGCTGCAGGTTTCGCGTTGGGAGCAACTGTTTCTCAGAAAAAGAAGCCATAGGCACCAGAAGAAAATTGCTGCTTTGACGTGCAATTTTTCTTCTATAACGCTTGGTCGTATATGTCGTGAAACCCCAGTCTTTCTGAAAGCTGACGGTTTTTCCGCAAGTTATATGAACCCACAAATCATCGACTCAAACAGGAACAACGATGAAAAGACGCGCTTGTCTCTTACTCACCCTCATTCTGGTCACGCCTTTAATCAGTTTTGCGGAGGCTAACTTCTTCCCGCCGCCTCCCTCACTCGCGCACGTCTACATTCGAGACGATGGTACCATAGAACCTGAAACGGCACCGATCCAACGTGAAGGTGGCATATACATGCTGATAGACGACCTGCTGAATCATACCTTGGAAATTCAGCGAAGTGGCGTGACGGTTGACGGCAAAGGGCACGTTTTGGATGGCTCCGGAATTGGGCAGGGAATCGCCATCGCGAACCAAACCGACGTTACCGTTAAGAACGCGACTTTGAGGAATTTCCGGGTGGCCGTACAGCTTGATTCCTCGTCAAATTGCAGCCTCAGCGGAGTAACTGTAACCAGAAACACTGTCGGAATTTACCTGTATAACTCCCTTATTACCAATGTTCATAACTGCAACGTCACAGGTAACCTCGACGAAGGTATAGTCCTCTACGACGGCTCCAATTATAACACCATAGCCGACAACCTCATAGCCCAGAACGGCAACTGTGGCATAACGCTCGAAGCGCCAAACAACTCTTGGAACCAGACAACGTGCGATTACAACAACATACTCAGAAACGATATGCCTGCAAACGCAGCCTATGGGATAATCCTTTGGGGCTCCTCTGGCTGCAGAATCGAAGCAAACAACGTTAGCCGCAGCAAAACAGGAATTTATCTAGATGGATTTACATGCCAAAACAACGTTTTAGCCGATAACCTCATAATCGGATGTCCAGTCTACGGATTGCTGCTCGCGGGGCAAGTCAACCAGAACACAATAACAGAAAATAACATCGGTTGGAATGGAGTTGGCATTGAAAACGCCCGTTCAGAAAATAACCGCTTCTACAACAACAATTTCATCACGAACGTGTAGACACGTCGTTAATGATTACGAAGACATCGCGGATGTTCCAAATAACGTCAAAATACCCTCCGTAAACCATTGGTGCGACAACGCGTCTCGGCGAGGCAATTATTGGACTGATTACTCAGGTAGGGATGATAATGCCGACGGCATAGGCGATACACCTAAAGTTATAGATGCAAACAACACAGACTGCTATCCACTAATTAAGCTCTACGGCGTTGTGCCCGAATACCTCATCCCATCTCCCACTCCGACCGCCTCATTTTTGCCATCGAATTCTCAGAACTCTACACCCACGGTTCACCCTTCTCCAACGTCCGAGACTTCGGAGAGTGAACTTCCTGCCATTTCCATTGAATTAGCTCTCGCAATCTCCGTCTTCTCCATTGCTCTGTGCATCGCCGCGATATTTGCAGCACGTGGGCGCAAAATTCCGCGGCAAGGCAGCCTGACTTGATGGAAGTTCTTGGTCAATCTGCAACATGCTTTTTTAGGTGCATGGTCATCCATAATGATGAAGCAGTCATGACCGACTTGGAAATCGCCAAGACTGAGCTCTACGAGGAAAACCTGACTCTGGCCATCGTTAAGAATGGATCGGTGCTATATGAGACGAAAAGCAGCAAGATTAGTGGCTTCTTAGACGCTATAGAGAAGTGCGGTTGCCAACTTGAAGAAGCAAGCCTTGCGGACCGGGTTGCGGGAAAGGCAATTGCGCTACTTTGCGCGTATGCTAAGATAAAAGAAGTATACGCTGGCGTGCTCAGCCGAAAGGCGCTGGCAGTTTTCAAACAGCACAGAATCACCTCTCACTGGAACGAGTTAGTGGAGAACGTTCTTGACCAAAAAAAAGAAGGCATGTGCCCATTCGAAAAAGCGGCGGCAGACACATCCGATCCACGAACTGCCTACATTGCATTTAAGAAAATGCTGGCTGACTTCAAAGTCTGCAAAGCCTAACTCGAACAGTTTATATCAAAGCAATCTAAAAGTTAAGTTGGAGAATACTTATGGTCAATGAACCCTTCCACCTAACAGATGCCAATTTTGAAGAAACAATCAGCAAGAACCCGATTATCCTCGTCGATTTCTGGGCAGGATGGTGCGGACCCTGCAGGGCGTTGGCACCAACCATTGAGGAACTCGCAAAGGAACTCGCCGGAAAAGTCCTCGTAGCTAAGCTTGACGTTGATGAAAACCCTGCTACTGCAGAGAAATTCCAGGTTTACAGCATCCCAACAGTGGTACTGATTAAAGACTCCTCCGAAGTTGATCGCATCGTCGGTCTTTGCCCAAAAAAGCAGTATGAATCTGCAATACAGAAACATATGAAATAGACAAGAGTGAGCGGGTCACAATTGGGTCTTCATTTTCTCATACATTTTTTCCAGCGTCCAGCGAATGCTTGACTTCAACTCTTTGAAGCGCTCTTCGTCAACGTTCCAGATGACAATTTCTCTAATTAAATCGTTCTCGCGGGCAATGTTATAGCTGAACATCCTGTCAGGCGTCAACTGCTTTAGTCGAACAAGCTCAGCGTCTTTGTCTTGCATCTTCGCCAAAACCCGTTCAACCAAGAAATTGCCAAATGGAGGCGTGTTCACGCTGAAATGCTTGCTCTCATCGGGCAATACATGAACTGAGTTGTCTTTTTCAATGTAGATTAATGCGAGAGACTCTTCATTCATCGTTTTTAGCGGCATAACGTTTTCAGGTTCTCCGCCATGGTAACCCCTGGGCTTAGATTCTTTTGTTGCAGTTGCTTCTGGCTTAGATTGTATGGATGCCTCTTTGTGTTCCTCCGCTGTCGGGGATTCGGCGTCTTTGATACTACCCCTCCTGAACCCTTTCTCCAGCAGAATGGAGTTCACGGCTTCCAACGAGGATTTTACCTCGTTGGCTTCTGCATCTAGCTCAGCAAGCCTTTTTTCCAATCGCTGCTTGAGCGCGACCATGGCTTTGATGCGGTCTTGATCTTGTGACATATGTTTCAACGACACTGTTCTTGGAATTAATCTGTATTCGAGATTTTAGGAATTAAAGCCTTGCGCATCAAGATGTTTGCCCTGTTTCGCTGATTTTCTTTAGTTGATTCTTGTACATCTGCACGATTTCTGCGCTCGTCGTTGCATCTTCAGCTGCTTTGTCTTCACGGTATTTACCCGTAAATCTTGGGAAACGAATCGCTAAGCCGCTGCTTAAACGAATGGAATTCATCGCGCAAGTGTGTATGGGGCTTAGAGTTATCTCCGCGCCCAAAACCTCAATCACGAGTGCGGGTTCAAACCAGACTTCCGCCTCAAGCGTGGAATTTACACGCGAATGTTTCCGGGGCACCTCATGTCTGCGCAGCATCTCAGGCAATTGAGCGAGGTCCTTATCAGTAAACCCTGTGCCACATTTGGTGACTGTTTCAAATGTATCCGAATCCTTGTTGTATGTCGCCAGCAGCAAAGCGCCATATCCCCCAGCTCGTTTGCCTCTGCCGTGAAAAGCGCCAACGACGGCGAGGTCCACTGTGTCAGTCATTTCGCTCTTATAATCCCGCTTATATTTTATCCAAAGCCAACCGCGTGCACCTGCCTGATAGACAGCTTCTTTGCCTACCGCTTTGCAGATGATGCCTTCACAGCCGTCCGAAATGGCTTCTTCGAAGAACTCTTCTAGCTGCTTAGGGTTGCTCGCAACAATACTTTTGGCAAGAGAGATTCTGTCATTCTTCGATATGGCTTTCTCCAAAGCCTTCCGCCGCGTTGGGTATGGCTCTTCTGTGTAATCCTTGCCATCCACGTAGAGAGCGTCGAACATGAATAGCGAAACCGGGTAATCCGAAATTGCTTCTTCAATACCGTATTTGCGCCGTCTGTGCATGAGCTCTTGGAAGGGCCGCATTTCACCCGTTTCCAAATCCATGGCGACGCATTCTCCCTCAAGGATGGCTTCTTTGGCGGCCACGCTTTTCTTCACAAGGTCGATTGCGTCGGGGTATTGGTCGCTAATCTTCTCAAGTCTTCTGCTGAATAGGACCACTTCGTTGCCTCTTTTGTGCAGTTGGATACGTTCGCCGTCGTACTTGTACTCCGCCGCGCATCTGCCACCTAACTTGTCAAGGATTTCCTCGGTCGACGCCAAACGTTCTGCCAGCATTGGTCGTATGGGTTCAAAAATGCAGACTTGGAACTTCTTTATGCCCTCCATGCCATTTTCGGCGACGATGTTAGCGACGCGGCCGAGGTCGCTACTTATGTTGTAGGCGCGTTCGATGAGTTCGCGGGCTTCTTTGCCGCCGCCGTAAGCAATAGCCAAAGCGTCCAAAACGGTCATGTCTGCGATACCCAATCTTAAATTGCGCGTTACTGTACGCAAAATATACTTTGCTTCTTGGGGAGAAGCGTCTGCGAGCAGTCCAGACAACAAAGACATTTTTGCATCTACGGCTCCTGAACCCGACGCCTTTGCCATCTTATCCAGCGTGTCATAAACCCGCTGCACCGTCAGAGCTTTTTGAGCACCAAAAAGAGTGGCTTGTCTCTTTTTTGCGAGAAATTTCTGAGCAGTCTCCCCGACGTCTCCGGTTTTCTGCAGATCTGTCTCGATTTCATTTTCCTTTCTGCCGCTGGTACGTGCAAGGGCCTTTACTGCCAAACGTTCTGCAACGCCAATTTCTACACCTTCAAAATCCGGATATAATTTGCCTTGTGTAAGGTAAACGACCTTGTTGAGAAGGGTCTTTGGCGTGTTCTTGAGCAGGGAAACGAGCAGGTCAGTCATTTCCAGACGTTTAGTGGTAGCTTCGATTTTCTCGTAGGCATCAGCTATTTCGTCGTAGTTCACAATTTATGAACCCCAGAATTATACGGTTAGATTTGCGTATTAAGCTTCACGTTTTTTGGCAATTCAGCGTCGCGAGGCAAGCAATTCGCGTAGAGCCCATCTCGTGTACGGTTGATGTTTTCAAAGACGTTGTGACAATCGATGATAAATACGAAGTAGACACGCACGGAACAGCTTACAAGAAAACTCGAAAAAATATCGGAATATATGTACGTCAGGGTGCTTGTTCTATATTCTTTGGATTGAAAATTTCGTAAACAAAACAAAAAAGGGAAGAAATGTCCAAAATCTAACTATTGGTTTGGGCAAAGACTGTTTCTTATATTCCGTCCACTAGATGAGCGGTTCCGTCTGGGCAGTACACTTTGTCGCCCTTTTCCACTATTAAGTAACGTTTGCGGCACGGTTTCATCTGACTGCATCCGTCACAATCTCTTGATAACACTTTCCTTCTTCCCTCCTAATTAACTGGTTACTTTTTCGTCAGATATTCGGCTGAGTTTGGTCGGTCAGGGTTTCAAGCCCGAACGTTCTTGATTACCTATCTGATGAAGCCAAAAGTGAATTGCAGAGGCTCTTTTAAACATTTTGTGCTAAGCGCAGAAGCGGACTTTACGCGCATCGTCGCTGTTTTTGGTTCGAAAGTTTATTATTCCCTCCGCAACTTAAGAGAAACGAGGCAAAATGGTTGAGCAGTTTTAATGAGTGTTTCAAATTTGCGAATGAAAACCCACCCGCTTACGTGGCAACAGTTGACGAGAAAGGGCAGCCGCGAGTGCGCGCTTTGGCGATGTGGTACGCAGATTCGACTGGCTTTTACTTCCAGACGGGAACAGCAAAAGAGCTCGTAGGACAGTTGAAGGCGAACCCGAAAACGGAAGTATGCTTCTTCAACAATAAACGTGAAGGGGGGAGAATGTTGCGCGTCACGGGCGAAGTCGAATTTCTTAACGACCCCAAACTGAGAACGAAAGTAATCGAGGACAGGCAATTCCTTAAGGTCATGGGCATGATAGCATCCAGCCCTGGACTAGTCATTTTCCGCATATCCAAGGGCGAAGCATACTTCTGGACGATGGAGACGAACTTCGCGCCAAAAAAGAAGATACAATTCGGTTAGGAAAGCTGTTTGTTCAAAAAGCCTACCCTTTCAGGTGCAACCTGAATTTATGTTTCTATTATTTCTTGCCTTTGCTGGTGTATGGGTTATATGAGGTTTCTGGGTATCGAACGTTCCACTTCAATCACGTCGAGCCATTTATCATCCAGTTTGCCGTGGTTTCTGTGAAATCCTGCCTCAACATACCCAAGCTTCTTGAACAAAGCTATGCTGGCTTTGTTGAACGCGAAAATCCTCGCCATCAATTTCCAGTATCCCCGTCGCGTAGCCTCTTGATATAGGGTCTTAGCAAGTGCTTCGCCAATGCCCCGCCTCCTGAAACCCTTTCGAATGTAAATGGAGATTTCGCCTATGCCGTCATAGCATGCGCGTGGACTATAAGGCGAAATGGAGCCCCAACCCGCAACTCGGCGGTCCGCATCCTCTGTTATCGCAACAAAGAAGGGATGTTTGTCTTTTACATCGACAATTTTGTGACACATATCTTCAGCTGAGACGTGCGTCGTTACAAAAGTTGCCATTCTTTCGTCGATTCCTTCGTTGTATATTACCGCCGCTTCAGCCGCATCTTCTGGTGTGGCTTTGCGGATTACGAATGGAGCCTTGGCTGGCATGTCTTCTGATTGTTATGTTCCGGATATATTGTTGACGGTTAAGCGGGCTTCCGCGAAAGATGTTATGCGTTTGCAGTTATTCTTCGACTCTAAGGTGGGCTATGGCGGTTTTTATAGCTTCGAGGGACTTGGTAAAGCGTTTTTGTGATTCAGCCGAAAGCTTGAGTTCAATTATTCTTTCGACGCCGTTCTTGCCCAGAATCACGGGGACGCCTATCGAATATGCGCTGCAGCCGTATTCGCCTGCTGGACAGGTGGAGACGCTCATCACGCGGTTTCTACCATTAACGACGGCGTCTGCTGTGAGAGCAATGACGGCTGCTGGCGCATATATGGTGGCGCCTTTGAGTTTAATGACATCTGCGCCGCTGGTTATTGTTCGCTGGACGATTCCTTCGATTTGCTCCTTCGAAAGCAAATCCGTGATGGGGATACCCGAAACCGAAGCATACTCCACCAAGGGTACCATACTGTCGCCATGTTCGCCAATGACCAATGCCGTCGTATCTTCTCGCGAGACGCCGAGTTCCTGCGCGATGTAGCTCCTGAATCTGTTGGTGTCTAGGATGTTGCCCATACCGAAGATGCGGTTTTTGGGCAAACCTGATTCTTTGCGTGCAATGTAGGTCATGATGTCGACTGGGTTGGTGACGACCATTAACTTGCAGTCTGGAGAGTATTTTGCGATTTCTTTGACTATCGAGCGGACAACTCTAGCATTGCCGTTCATGAGGTCGATGCGGGTCATGTCTGGCTTACGCGGCTGTCCAGCAATCAGAATAACGAGTTCGCTTCCCTCGCTGTCTTTGAAGTTAGTTGAGCCTCGGATTTTCCCGTCAAATTCTATCGCCGGCGCAGCCTGCATCATGTCTAAGGCTTCTCCTTTTGCCAGTTCGCCGTAAGTGTCGATTAAGGTTACGTCGCTTACGCGATTTTTGAGAATTTCGAAAGCTGAGGCGGAACCTACTTTCCCTGCTCCTATGATAGTAATCATAAAATCTACCGAAACAACAATGTCTGGATTGACTGATAAAACTAGCGCAACACTATGAAGGGCAAAAGTTAAATCTCTTCAGAATCTACTGTTGTCCTGGGTGTTCTCATTTCAACGGGGGACCTTATTGTCATCTCTAAATCTCCGCGGTGTGCGCCTCGTGTGGGAGACCCGCTCACTTTATCAGCTTCGATCTCGTTTTCAAGTAGCCTCTAAACCACCTCTTTTCTTTTTTAGACCCTGTTTTTGGAAAAAATAAAATAGCATAACCGACAAATTACACGCTTGATTTCTGATGAGCGCAAAGCTTCCGCCTGTTACTTTTGGAGGCAGATATATAGGCGTCGCCGTTTTGGTGGCTGCTCAGGTGCTCATCGGCTCAGTTCATGTTGTTTTCGGGTTTTGGATGCTAGCAACTTCCACGTTTTGAAAACTCGGAGTTCTTCTCCAATGCCTCTCTTAGTGTTGACATATACAGCGTTTACACGGTCGTTTTTGGCGTGCTTTCAATGGTTTTCTCTGTTGGGCTTTGGCTTCAGATGCGGTGGGGGTGGGTTGGAACCAGCGTTGTTCTGGTTTTTCTTGTCGTTGCGGACTCTCTGACGCTGCTGGACCTGCCCAGTGTTCCAGGAATTCCCAAGTTTGCCGGCTACGGCGAGATAACTTACAGCGTCATCGTTTTGTCCTATTTGTTGCAGAACCACATCCGAGCTAAGTATGGAATTCAAGTATTATGATTAGTCTGTGAAAAGTTGGAAAGCATCTTGATTGTTTTCTTGGTCCTGCTTTAGAAGAGCTGCGAATTGACCTTGCTCTTTGAGCCTAAACTTGTATCCCCTGAGGCTCAATGCGACGAAGAATTAGGGTTTTAGGTTTTTCATCAGTTGGTCTGCGTCTAAGGTCGGATTGCCCGAATAGTACTTGCTGAAGTACCCAAAAACCTCCATATTCCTGTCCAAGAAAGGCTTTAACCTGTCTGCCCACTGCTCGATTTGCAAGGCTCTATCAGCTTCCGTTTTGCCCAAGGTTCCTGTGACTGTTTTGCGGTCGCCCACCCATCGAACGTATAAAAAGTCCGCCGTAGCTTCAGTGATCAAAGGCATTTTAGCGGCGTCAACCCAAACAAGCGCAGCATTGCTGTCTTTTAGGACACTGTAGACTTCCTCGTTGAGCAGCGATTTGTTCCGTAGTTCCACTGCGTAGCGGTGTTCCCGGGGTAGGGTTTTGAGGTAATCAGTTAAGAGCGGCACGTGCCTTTTGCTAAATATGGGAGGCAACTGCAGCAGTAAAGAGCCGAGCTTCACTCCGAGCGCGTTTACGCGTTCAAGGAAAACTCTGGTTTCTTCTTGGGCATCTTTGAGCATTTTCACATGGGTAATTTTCTGGGGGAACTTTAGGGAGAAAACGAAGCCTTCAGGAGTCTGTTTTTTCCATTCAGCGACAGTTTCGGTGCGTGGAATACGGTAGAAAGTGTAGTCAACCTCAACTGAACCGAGCCGTTTTGCATAGTAGTTCAGAAACTCCTTAGACGCCATGTCTTTTGGGTAGAAGCTGCTGCGCCAGAAACTGTAGCTCCAGCCCATCGTGCCAACATGTATCGTCACGGTTGTTCTTTCCCCTTGAGCATCAGCCAGCTTTTCTCACCCGCACGTTTCAACGGAACGAGCACGTAGCTTCCTTTCAGTTTCTGGCCATTCAGGATGACTTCTACCATTTTTTCATTCCACACCTTTGTGTCAAAGGTGCCTTTGTCCCAAATGACTACTTGACCTGCGCCATATTGGCCCTTGGGGATTTGGCCCTCAAACTTCGCGTATTCAATCGGGTGATCCTCCGTTTCCACGGCCAATCGCTTGTCCGCAGGTGTCTCCGGGATACCTTTTGGGACTGCCCAGCTTTTGAGTACACCATCGCGTTCTAGCCTAAAATCATAGTGAAGCCTCCTGGCGTTGTGTTCTTGGACTACGAAGATTTTGGCTTTTTCCCTGTCTTTGGGTTTTGTCTCTTCTATTTTTGCGGGTCCTGGTTCCTCGGTGCGAGTGAAATCGCGTTTAGCAGCATACTCTTTGAGTGGCTCGCCTAACTGGTCAAGAGTGCAGTCTTCAGGTGCCTTGTCGTTTCGGAGTTTTTGGAATCTTGGCATTCGGAGTCTGCCGTCCTTGGTGACTACTTGGTAGGCTACCTCGCACACGAATTTAGGCTTTAGCCAAGTCACGGGTTCAGAGACGGCTGTTTCGAATGGAGCCGTGCTAGTTTCGATTGTTTTGAATTTGGATAGAAGCTCTTCGAGTAAGGTCTCTGAGAAGCCCGTGCCTACTTTGCCCACAAAAACCGGCTTGTCGTCATAGCCGAATAAGCCCAGTAGCAACGCGCCGAACGTACTTTGTCTTGCTCCCGTGCCAATTGTGTAGCCGAAGATGACACAGTCGCAGGTACGCAGCTTCTTGATTTTTAGCCAGTTGCCGCTCCGCAATCCCGGCTCGTAGCGGCTGTTTTTCTTTTTTGCAATAACGCCCTCCAGTCCCTTCTCAAGAACCGCCTCGTAGTAGGCTTCCCCTTTCTCCTCCACATAGTCCGCCACTAGTACGTGGTTGCTTTCCCTGACGGTCTCGCTGAGGATTCTTTTTCTCTCCGTAAGTGGCAAATCTAGAAGTGGCTCGCCATCTTTTTCAAGAATGTCAAAAACTATGTAGGCAACTGGTTGCCGGGAGGTTCGGAGTTCTATTTCTGTGGGTGACGTTGCCTTGCTGCGTTCTAGCAGTGCTTGGAAATCCACTTTGCCGGCTTCGAGGATGATGATTTCGCCGTCTAAAACCATGTTGCTTGCTTGTTTTTTGAGCTCCTGAAGTTCAGGGAAGTTATCTGTGAGTTCCTTGTTGTTGCGGCTGCGAAGACTCAGTTCTTCGTCAATGTATGCGATTGCTCGGAAGCCGTCCCATTTTACCTCGAAAATCCAGTCCCTGTCTGTGAATGCTTTGTTGGTTTCTTTAGCGAGCATAGGCCTGTAGCGGGGTCGGCTCATTTCTTTTCCAGCTGCTTGAGCGTCTCCTGTAACGCTGACATTAAGCCTTTAACCTCTTCTTTAGGTGGTTTTTCCACTACTATGGCTTCGCCTTTGAGTTTCATCTTGATTAGTTCCTCGACTTTTTGGCGGTAGGTATCTTTGTATTCGTGGATGTCGAATTCTCCCGACAGGTCCATTATGATTTTTTTGGCTAGGTCCAGCTCAGTTTTCTGTGGTTCTTTAAGTTCTTTGAGTTCTTCAAAGCCCCTGGGGTCCACTACATCGTAACCGTAACGCATCGTCGTCAACACCAAAGCGCCTTTGTATGCGTGAACCAGCGCAGGGTATTCTTTTGTGCGCAGTGTGATTCTTCCGGCACCTGCCTTGCCCATCTTCTCTAGCGTCTGCAGCAGCAGATTGTACGCGTCATTGCTCTTGTCGGGCAGCAACGCGTAGCTGCCGTAGAAGTAGATAGGGTCAACGCTGAAGAAATCCACAAATTTGTCGATGCGAATGCGCCTGTCCGATTCAGGCTTGACTGCGTCAAGTTCTTCCTTGCCGAATATTACATACTGATCCTTTGCGACTTCGTAGCCCTTCACGACTTCAGGCCAGGGCACGATCTTGTTGTCTTTTGTGCAGATCTTTTCGTACCGAAGCGGCTGGTTGTCCGTCTTATGCAAAAAGTGGAATTTTACTCCTCGGTCGTAAACCATCGTGTACAGCTTAACTGGTACGTTGATTAAGCCGATGGATATGCTTCCCGACCAGAAAGATCTCTTTGGCATAGCCGCCTTCTTGGGTTTTTCGACTTCTTGTTTCTCCGCGGGGTTTTCTGCTTCAAGCAGTTGCTGATTTTTTGGTTTTCTGGGTTTTTTGCTCAAGTTGTTTTGCCTCCAGTTTTTGGCAGATATTAAAAATCTCTTTCCACGGTTCGGTGCGCAGACCAGGTACACTGAAAATATTGAATTCTGATGGCTTTATCTCTTTCTTCAGGTCGCTCCACTCAATAGGAGTTGAAACCGTGGCGTCATCCGTGACGCGCAGACTGTATGGGGAAACCATGGTTCTGCCGTGACTGTTCTGCGTATAATCCAAAAAAACCCGCCCGGGTTTCTTCGTGTCAGAGAACTCTGAGACAACGATGTCAGATTCTTTCATGAGGAAGACCCCGACGGCATGTACAAAAGCGCGTGTTTCGCTGAAAGTATATTCCCGCTTGATTGATACCAAAACATGCAAACCTTTCTTGCCCGAAGTCTTCACATACGTCTTTAGCCCTAGCTGATCCAGCTTCTCCTTAACCAATAGCGCCACTTTTGCGGCGTCTTCAAATGTGCACGGCGGCTCGGGATCCACGTCAAAAAAGGCGAAGTCAGGCTTCTCCCGGTCCTCAGCTCTGGAGAGTGGGATGTGGATTTCTACAGCAGCCAAATTTGCAAGCCAAATGAGCGTGTCCAAATCGTTGCAGATTATGTAATTGACGTTGCGCTTGGCCGAAGGCGAGTACAGCTTGACAGTCTTAACCCATTCGGGCATGCCCTCGGGAGCGTTTTTGGCGTAGAAGCCTTCTCCCGTGACTCCGTTGGGGTACCGGGTGAGGACAATTGGACGGTCTTCGAGGAACGGTAGCATCTTGGGAGCCATCTTGATGTAGTACTCGATGAACTGAGCTTTTGTCACTTTCAATTTTGGAAACAGGATTTTGTCGAGGTTGCTAAAGCTTACTTTTGTGAGTTTTTCCATGTGCTAAGGCGCCCAAAAACTCGCGTTTCTTGAAATAGGAGAAGTTTAAGCCGAAATTTAAACCACACTGCATTCAGACTACTGGTTATCAGCATCCTGCAAAGGAACGAGGAAAGCACAAAAGAAATATCCTTGAAGCCTCCGCGGAACGAACAGTTTAAGTCATCCAGCCCAGCAATGTCTTGCTGAGGAAAACCTTTGGGCGAACTTGTCTTTGTCGGCTTAGGGCTAAACGATGAAAAGGGCATCAGCGTCAACGGTTTAGAGGAGGCCAAAACTGCCGGCAACATCTTTTTGGAGCTATACACGAGCTTGCTGCCAGACTTCTCTCTCGAAAGATTGCAGACGCTCGTCGGCAGAAAAATCCAGTTGTTGTCAAGGCGTAGTCTTGAAGAGGAAAACGGGAAAGTCATCCTCGAAGCAGCAGAAAGAGGCAAAGCAGTCTTTTTGGTTCCTGGCGACCCATTCATAGCCACAACACACGTGACTTTGCGCATCGAAGCCGTCAAACGCAACATCGTAACTCGCATTGTCCACGGCACGAGCATAATGTCCGCCATCGTGAGCCTATGTGGCTTGCACAACTACAAATTCGGCAAAACTGTTACGGTACCTTTCCAAGAGAACTTTTCTGAAACACCCTACAACGTAATAGCCCAAAACAGGCAACTTGGACTCCACACACTCTGCTTGCTAGACCTGAAAGCAGAAGAAGAACGGTTTCTGACAGTCAAACAAGCACTTCTTATGCTCAAAAGCATTGAGGAAAAGAAGAAACTCAAAATCGCCTCCAACGACGCAATTGCTGTTGGAGTGGCGAGAGCAGGAAGCAAAACGCCTTCTTTGAAGGCTGACTTCGTTAACGATTTAATGCGTTTTGACTTTGGTGAGCCTCCAATGACGCTGATTTTCCCTGGTCAACTGCACTTCATGGAGGCTGAAGCCCTCATCGCGTTTGCTGGTGCACCACCCATTCTAAGGAGCATGACGGCATGACGGCAGAAGCGTTAGCCTCAAAGTATATCGATGCAATGGAGAAGACGCTTCAGAATGCGCAAAAAGCAAGAGGCGCCGTTATCGTCGGTGAAGAATGCATTGATGAAATCTACGGTTACGTGAATGCTTACCTAAAAGACGCGAAGTATTTTAGGGATCAAAAAGAAGTTTGAAACGAGCTTGACATCAATTGCCTATTGTGAAGGACTCCTGGATGCATTGAAACTTATTGGCGCTGTGAAAACTGCTGCATCCCCATAGACGGCTGAAGCTTGTGGTTGGCAGCCTGCAGTCACACATTTTAAAATAATCCTTTAACTCAATTTGTACTTAAATCATCCAAGATAAACCGACCAAGAACTCTTGCTTAGTTTTGTAGAGATGAATGGGAACCAAGAAATGTGTGTGGGCAATTGGACCTGAAGAATGAGCAAACCCAAAACGGCGAGTGGACATCAACACAGGAGTCTAAGGGAGCAGAAGACATAGTCTGCTACCTGCAGGATTTTGGGCTAACCCGCAAGGAAGCCGAAATCTACTTGGCTCTTTCGAAGATGGGCCCAGCGACAGCGCATGAAATCTCCAGAGCGACCAGACTGAGCAGATTACAAGCGTACCGAGCTATAAAGGGGCTGCTTAACAACGGATTGGTCGAAATCTCGCTTGAAAGGCCAAGGAAGTTTACGCCGCTCAAAATTGACCAGGCTCTTAGCCTTTTGGGCCAAGAGGCGGAAAGAAAAATCCTCGAGCTTGAAAAGAAAACGCCTTTGCTTCTTAAGAAGTGGTCAGAATTAAGCGAACTGCAAGTCGACAAACCCAACTGCACGTTCCGGATTATCCAAGGAGCTAAAAACGTTTCGAAATTCCGAATAATGCTGTACGAAACTGCCAAAGAGAATATTGCTGCAACCATGAAGCCCAACGATCTCATGAAGTACGTAAACGAAGGCTCAGATGACGTGTTCGAAAAGTTGTCCTACAGCAACATCTCCATTAAGGGTCTGTCAGAGGTCAACAAGCTTAACCTTGATGCTTCTAAGCGTTTTTTGGAGTTCAGCAAACTTAACCATACATCAAACTCGAACGTTTTGCCATTTACGATTATAGATGAGCAGGAAATCCTCATTTGTCTTTCTGGCGATGGCAAAGATGGCGTCCCAGAGAGCGCGATATGGACTAATCATCCTGAATTCGTTGGGCTCCTAAGAGAAGCTTTTGAGATGCTGTGGGGCAAATCCATTGACGGAAATATTCGAGTCAGAGAGATTGAGCGCATTAGATCTTCCAACTAGCCAAACCTGCTATTGCGTGTAGCCTTTGCTATTTTGGATTAGCAATGGAGTTTTGTCGAGTGTCAGACTTGGATAACCAGATTTTTATGCTGCGAGACCCATAGAAATCAGACAAATGCGAACCGAACAAAAAAAACGCAGAGTGGTCTTGGCTTCAGGCGTGTTTGACCTTCTGCATTTGGGGCACGTAAAGTTTCTGGAGGAAGCGAAGGCAACAGGCGGAAAAAACGCACAGCTGGTTGTTATCATCGCGCGTGACACCACAGTGGAGAAGACGAAGGGCAGAAAGCCAATTATGCCTGAAAACCAGCGTCGTGCATTAGTTGAGTCGCTGAAGGTCGTGGATGAAGCTGTTTTGGGGTTGGAGGATTTTGACATCGGCGACGTGATTAAAACCGTGAGGCCTGATGTTATCGCTTTGGGTTATGATCAAGAAGATATGTTACAGCGTATCTGCGAGTTCCTGGGTAGGAATAATCTGAAGGTGCAGGTTATGAGAATCGGCAAGTTTGAGGCGGATGAACTGGATAGTTCGTCCAAAATTAGGCAGAGAATTGTTGAGCATTTCGCTAGATGAACCATATGTTGAGCGTCAGCAGCAGCCAAAAGTACAAAATAACTTTCGTGCTCATCGCGGTGAATGTCGCAGTTTACCTCTACACCTCTATAGTGGGCGGAAATTTTTTTGTCACATTGTACACGGACGAAACAGCCCAGCTTGCGCAGTACAACGCTGCTGTGTTCGATGGCGCTTACTACCAGCTTTTCACGGCCATGTTCGTCCATAGTGGCATCGTGCACCTTGCTGGGAACATGATGTTCCTGTTGATTTTCGGCTTACGGGGGGAGGAGATGTTTTCGTTACCGGAATACATTGGCATCTACTTTATAGGAGGCTTAGCGGGCAACTTGCTATCGTTGGCTTTGGGACCTGCCCTGGTTTCGGTTGGTGCCTCAGGAGCTATTTTTGCCATGTTCGGAGCCTGCGCAATTTACGCGAGACGCAGCGTTGGGCAGTCAGTTGTTGGGGCTTTGGTTTTCGGGTTTTTCTTGTTGATGATTAGTTCGGGCGAAAACGTGAATTACTTGGCTCATATTGGCGGTCTTGCAGCTGGCTTAATCATTGGGTACCTTTTTGCGAGAACACGCAGACCCCAAACGGCTTACAAGGTTAGCTACTCGTATGTAGCGCCGTTTTAGCGGTTTATGGTAATGTGAGGACTTCAACTTTGACCTTGTTACCATCTTTGAGGTTTAGATGTTTTCGGAGGCAGATTGGAGCAATGATTTCAAGGACCGAAACGTCGTAATGTGTACGCATAGCTGTGATTAGTGCTGCTTTAACTTTGTTGCCTACGAGCACTGGATAGCATTTTACTGTGCCGAAAGTGCGTTCGCCGTTCTTGAAGCCTTCCACTTCGATGGCAGGGTAGGCTTCGAGTTCTGTGCGCGTTTTGATGTCATAGTCGCTGGTGAGTTTTAGATTAAGCGTTCCTGGGTAAGGTTCAAACCCCAGTTTCTCAACGAACTGTTTTCTATAATGTTCTTTGGTGATGTAGTATGCTCCTTCGCCAAGTCCTGTGAAAACTGTGCCTTCCAAAGTAATGCTTGGCGGGTAAGCTGCTTCCATGAGCAAACGTAGGTTGGCGTGGAGTTTTTGGAGTTCCGCGACCCCTACAGCGTCGATTTTTATGAGGCATCCATCATGCGTTATCGTGCGTTTAATCCAGCCTTTGCGTTCAAGCTCGATTAGGTACCTTGAGGCAGTCTGCTGGCTGGCACCGAGTTTTTGCGCTAGGTACTCGGTGCTGATTTTTGCCGTGCGTTTGTGTGCACCCATTTCTGCGAGTTTTAGCAGCGTGAAGATGTGCCGCCATTCTTGTGGGTCGGTCATTTGATTTGCGCGTCCCGTTTTTGGGTAACAGATACTATTTTGGGAGTTGGATTTAAACGAGTCGTGTTTTTTCGGCAGGGCTAAATGCCGAAACGAGGATAGTACTGTCTAAGGGAGTAGACAAATTGAGGCAGGAATTGCCGACGCCAACGCTTTTCGATGAGGTGAGCAGCTACTGGGCAGAAATCGCAGAGGCAGATGCGACGGAAAAGCAGGTTGCTTTCGTCAAGAGTCACGTTAAAGCAGAGGGCTTGGTTTTGGATTTGGCATGCGGCAGCGGGCGGCATGCAGTTTCGCTTTGCGAAGCAGGCTACGAGATCGTAGGGCTTGATGTTTCTTCTCGGTTGCTTAAGATAGCCCGAGCAAAATCAGCTAAGGGTTCGGCGGGTTTGGCTTTGGTTCGGGCTGATATGCGATTTTTGCCTTTTCGCAGTGCCGTTTTTTTGGCTGTGTTGAGTCTGGATTCGAGCTTTGGTTATTTGCCATCGGAGACTGAAGATTTCAAGAGCTTCACATGTGCTGCAATAGGCTTAAGTGAAAACGGGGTTTTTCTTGTTGATGTCTTTAACCGTGACCGCATATTGAAACGTTACGGGAAAAGGGCTTTTTTTGCTTTTTTCCGGTTTGGTTTGGTAAAGCGTTTTCCATCGTTTGCTAGACTTATCAAGTGGCGTGAGTATCCAAGTTTCTGGCTATTGCAGAAGAGAAGCGCAAACGCTGAAACTGGATTGTTGAGGGATTTTTGGGTTTTCCGCGATAAGAAGACGGGCAAGATATCTGTGGCAAAACATGTGATTCGACTGTACACATTTTCGCAGCTTCACACTTTGCTGAAGAACGCAGGTTTCGGATGCTTCAAGGCTTACGGGAACTACGAAGGACAAGTTTACAAAACGGACTCAAACAGATTGATACTGGTTTCGCGTAAGACCTGAACTCTCGCGCCTTTGAAGAGTTCAACCAATATCTTTGGGAAAATTAAGATGCATAAGCCCGCGCTGATAACGGAGGCATCCATCCTTGAACAGGCGGTTAGCTCACATAGAGACTTAGCAGAATCACATCTTCGTCGTTGAGACCATCAGAAGCTAGAAGGTTTTTTCTGTGATTAACGTGGTCAAGAAAATTTTGGAGCTGCTTTCCGAAGAGCAAGCTGCTATTCAGATTTTCTGTATTTGAGGAGGCGACCCTCACGGTCTATTTCGCCCCTGCGAATCTTCGTGGTCGAGATTGGACCACAGCTCTCGGAAGGAACCATGTTAATCGCAACGATTTTCAGAGGCGCCAACCCCGCTTCTTGGCGTCGTTCATTGATTTTTTCAGCTGTAGGCTCAGTCTCTTGGCTTACAATCAACGCTTCGATCTCAAGGTCCTTCATTGTCGTGCCGAACGCATCAAACAGAGGAACAACCTCAGCGCGCTCTGCCAAACCTGAGCGCCTCAGCCAAGACTTTAAACCCCTCCGCCTCACCTCGTAAGTCGCAGTAATATGGGGTTTGCTGAGTTTTGCGACAAGTTCGTCGGAACACAAGCCTATGAGTACGTGGTCACCTATCTCGAAAGCTTTCATAAGAAGAATTTTGTGTCCTCGGTGAAGCTCATCGAATGTCCCGCCGACCGCAACCTTCTTGAACTCTGTCACCGTTAGCCTACCAGCCTCGCGCCCTGCAGGTCCAACCTGCTCACAAGAACGCTTTCTTTGGGCAAAACTTGCTTAAAAACTTCTGCCACTACAGCGGCGTTTTCTTTCAGAACCACGGCGTGCACCGCTTCCCCAATCATATTCTGCGCTGCGCCAACTGCTCCAGCTCGCATAGCCAATTGCACCAGCTGCTTAACGCGGTCTGAAGCGAAATCGGCGTCTTGAGCGAATTGCCAGCAACGTGCCAGAAAATTTTCCAGCGAAGGTTCTGTCAAGATTGCATCAAGCGTTTTTCTGCCGTATCGGTTTACCTCTCTGCGTTTCTGGGCGGATTCCAGCAATGTTTTTTTGGGAGTTGGTGCGAAAACGCCTGCAACTAGGCGGTAATCTTGACTTAGTGGGATGCGGTCTATTACGCCTATGCCAGGCGCACCGGGTTCGACGACGAGAATACAGTCTCCCCCGATAGCTAGGGGCGTTACTGTCCCTAGACCCGTCTGGCATTGGATCTCGGCAATGTGGGCTGCAGTGCCGATTTGGTTGTAGGTCAACGGCAACTCCAGTGCCGACTTAAGCGCCAACCCGGCTGTCAGAGCGCCACCTGCGCTAGTTCCGAACCCTGCGCCGATTGGGACGTCAATTTGGTGGTCGACAACGACCTCGAAGGCTCCTTGAGCTTTAGTCAGCAGCGCCTCGACGATTGTCTGGGTTGTTTTAGCTTGGGGTGCGGGTTGCCCGTTAATGAAAACGGCGATGTGGCTTCGTCTTGCTTGTGAAACGGAGACTTCAGTTAGCACGCCTTTCTCGATTCCGAAGCCGCCGCCTCTGGATCCGACTCTCTGCAAGTCCACTATGGGCTTTCTGTCCGGGGTCGTGTCGCAGATCTCAAAGAAACTTGAGATAGCTGCGGGTGCTCTGGCTTTGGCTATTTTCTTCACTGCTATTCCCTTTGTTGCTCTTTAGGCATAAAATTTGGAAATGCCTTATAGACTACGGCTAGTATAGGGGGTCCAAGGATAAGCAGGAAGGGAATTTCCGTAGTGAACGTCCAAATCATGTAAGCCAGACCGCCAGCTAACGTGATGGGCGTTGCGTTGGGTGCGAAGTACTGGAAATAAACGGGCACCATTAGACCTATTATGGCGCTTCCCACGAGCAAACCAGTAACCGCCGCAACCTCATAGCTTTGCCACTTATGGGTAAACCATTTTCGAACTAGCAGAGTGAAGGCGAGGAAGATTACGAAACTCAGGGCAACTATCACGACGTAAACAAAGTCTGTATAGAAATAGGCAATTCCTGCCAATGCGGCGAAAACCACTCCAATACCACCTAAGATTTTCCAGCTGATTTTCCTTTGTGCAAGGTATCCCAGAAGCCAGAAACCCGCCAAGTTAGAAGTTACCCCCGCCATTAAACTAAGTAAGGGATTGCCGTTCAGAACAAGATCGTTGACAAATATTCCCAACGCAGCGCCTAACCCGCCAACCCACGGGCCGAAAACGACAGCAAAAACTGCGGGAATGACGGCTTGCGGCCAAAACCTAACCATGCCAAAGTTTAGGGGTAGAACCGAGTAGAATAGGATGCCTGCGGCAACGTATAACGCTGCGTTCAAGGCGAAAGCGGCTATTTTCACGGTTTTCAATTTGACCACTTTGATATTGAGCTACACTCAGACAACTCGTGTGGGAATTAAGCTTTATGTATGTACCGTTTAAACATATTTAATCTTCCGTGCTTTCTCGGCGCCCTTGCGGATACATACCGGACTGTTGTTTGCGTTTTCCTAACAGGTCTACGCCATCGCTGTATTCTTCAGTATCACAGAATCCGCTTTAACAGTGGATGCTAGTCTGAAAATATGTATGTAACTAGGTAACTTATTGCTACTCCTATGCCGCATAAAACACCAATAACAAATCCCACCGTACCGTTAAAGCCACTGAATGTACCAAGTACAGCTAGTAATATTATTGACATTGTTATTACTGTGCTAGCTATTAGAGCCATAATTTCGCCTAATTTCACCATTATCACCTCATGGTCATAGCTTCTTTACTACGTTCTGCACGGAATTCTGACTATAAAGTCGCAAGAACCGGGGACGAAATCCAGCTTCTCAACTTTGAGGTCCGGCGGCAGTCCTTCTGAAATGATTTCATTTGCGAACTCTTGTTCCTTACTGGCTGAATCACGACTAACATGTAGGCGCGACTGTTTTCAACGCTCATAAATTTCCTTAGAATGATTTATTTTTTGGTGATTAATATTATTTCCGACTAAGAGGCTACATTTCTCTTTGTTTTGGTCAACTTACTTTGTGGAGGATGAATCGATGAACTACCAGCCTGACCTGAACCTTAAACTCGCCTTTATTGCTCAAAACCGTTTTTCCTCAATGGAAGTCTAAACGAACACGCGAAAGTTGGATTACACTAATTCTTATTAATATAACCCTCAACAATATTGGTTGGCAGGGAGAACAGATGGAACCGCTGGAGATATCGCTAATTGTTTTAGGCGCACTATTCCTGGGTTTTATAGCCAGTTTAGGATTCTACGTTGTTAAACAATGGGAAAAAGTCGCCGTTCTTAGATTTGGAAGAATCATCAAAATCGCCAGCACAGGGATAAACTTCAAAATTCCCATAGTTGACACGCTCTATCGAGTTGACATGCGAATGCAGACTATAGACTTGAGAGGGCAGTCTGCCATAACCAAGGACAGCATTTCAGTTGGTCTGGACGCAGTTGTTTTCATGAAAGTGGAGGCCCCTGAGAAAGTAATCTTAAATGTCGTGAACTACAAGGAAGCTGTCACAAAATATGCACAAACCTCCATGAGAAACATCGTCGGGCAATACAAACTTGACGAGTTACTATCGAGCAGAGACAAAGTTGCAGCTTCAATAAAGAGCATAATTGATGAGTTAGCCCAGCAATGGGGAATCGACATAGCGAGAACAGAGCTACAGGAAATAACTCTGCCCCAAAACATGCAGCGTGCTTTTGCGGTTCAAGCTGAATCGGAGCGCGAATCTAGGGCAATAATCATAAAGTCGGCAGCTGAGGTGGAAGCTTCTACAAATCTTCAGAAAGCAGCCGCGATTTTGGCTGAAAATGATGCGTTGCAGCTTAGAATTTTGGAAACTATCAAACAGGTTAGCAAAGATCAGAGCAACACAATTATTTTTGCCTTGCCAACTGAAACACTGAAGAGTATTGGGGCAGGAGGCTTGGCGGCGATGGCTTCAATAAATAGCAGCGACGCCAGAAGACGAGTGCAAAATAAACCGGAGCAAACGCAAGAGACAGAAGAACCGTAGTCGGAAAGTCCATGGCATTTAGTGCGCGCTGTGACTTGCCAGTTAATACATTGTAGATTTCCTTTCCTAGATACTGAGCATTTTGCCTATTAGACGCGTGATTGTCTGAAAGCACTGAAATCGCATGGAGAAACAGTCATTCTTGGGGAAGTACCCTATATAGTCGACATTGCTATAATATGTGATTGTCGGGATTCTTCAAGAAAGAGCAAAATCTGTTTCAGTGACTTCACTTTTTCAAGATGGTTCTGGCGAACAAATGGGGAAGAAGAATATTTGAACCACAGAGAACCAGCTATAATTGAACAGCTTGCATTTCTTTCGGTGAAATACAGCGTTTACCTAGCGGAGCTCTATAGAGCTATTGTGTCAGCAAGAGCAACGGGAAAATCCGTCTGCGAAGAACTGTCGATTAAGTATCGAGGCACAGCAGAAAACGAAGCGATATTTTTGATAACAAAGGACGGCAAAGTAATAGCGCAATTTCGAGTCGCAGAAGACGTTCTATCCAGAGAAAACATCAGCTTTGACAGTTGGATGAATACTGACAAAATACGCAAGCAATTAAGCAAACAAATTCCAGTTTCCACTCATTCGACTCTAATCCAAAACTTGCGGCATGGAATGAAAAAGGTCAACGTAGAGGCAGAAGTTTTGGAAACACAAAAACCGCAGCTAATCCACACACAGTATGGAAACAGTGTCTTGCTGACTAACGCCATAATATCGGATGAAACCGGAAAAGTTAAACTCTGCATTTGGGGCGAACAGTCAAACTCAGCAGTCGTTGGCGACATTGTACAGATCAAGAATGCAGCAGTGCGCACATTCAAAGGCGAAAGAATGCTAAGCCTCGGCAGATCTGGAACCATAAGTGTACTGCAAGACAAGGCTGAAGAACAAGCAACCGCAATAGCAGCTTCTTAGACCACGCTGGCACCAGAGCACTCTTTGGTTCAAATAGAATTCTAATTCCATGACAAACCAAGGAACATCAGAAAGGCACCAAACTCAGATTCGTTAATTGCAGGAGATAGGTGCAGGATCAAAACACAATCCTGACTTTGGTGCGTTAATTATTCTATTGCCGTTAGGAAGACCACGTTTTTTCTAGCTTTGGTCGAGGGAACCAATGTTTCGCCGCCATATTCGGACCACACTTTGTTCATTCCTCGATGACTCGCGGGGCACTGCACACCCATTGTCTTTTTGTCTTGTGAAACCCAAACCACGCGCCCAATGGAATCACATTCAGGGCACTTAATTCGGTCACCGACTTTAACAAATGGTTGAACCTGTTTTGCAGCTTGTTCTTTTAGAGAACCCTCGTTTTTGTTTTCTTTCTGAGACAATACTTCGCTCCTATTGTACATTTTTTCTTACCTCTTGTGCTATATTCGAAAAGAATCAGTGACTCAACATGGCTTGCCCAGAGAACAAAAGAGACTCTTCAGTTACATGAAGGAACCTTAAGCTTATAAATACATTCTGTATAAGAAAAGTTCACAGGTCATTTTTTGAAAAAGCGCTTTTTACCTTGAGGCTCTAAACCAACATGCAGATGTTGGGTGGGTGCATGAAGCGCAACATTTTAGAGCATGTACCATTTTGTTCTTGTTTAGGTGGATAAATGAGCGTTGCAAGTAGGAAAAAGAAGAACACGGATTTTGAGCGTCAAAAGAAGAAGCAGCGAGATAAAGACCTTAAAAAGAAACAAATGAGAACGGGTCAACTTCCTCCTAAGCATGAAAAAGGCGAGCATCAGCGATCTTGATGGCCGAAATAGCGAGCTTTCTGCCTATTTCAAGAGTCTAACCTGAGAAGAGCAATTGAGCGCTTTTTGAGCAATCAGTTCGCGCTATAGAGCGCATATTTGTTCCTAAATTTCCTGCGTGAATAAGCCTGTTCCCCTCCGAGCATTTCATTATGTCAAATTTGTCTTCCAAAACAAAATTCACAGAACGCTAACTTCCCCTTCCTTGAAGTTGCTGTTTCAGCATTCATCTGTCAATCTTGAGCGAGTTTTCAGGCTTTAGAAAACGCACAATTGGACGACGACCTGGCAAAGGAAAGATGCAATGTATTTTGGACAAGAGACATTGGAAGGCTCCAAGCCTATCTTGGAGAAACATAGTTTGGAAATGAAGGTTGCCAATGCTTTGTTACCATCTGCACGCCCAAGCTATTGCGATTCTAGACAGTTTCAAGTTTTTGAGGTAACTAAAAAACAAACCTTGAGATGACAAGTTTGCCTCAGATATGGAGCCGCATTCTGGGGAGAAGAATGGTTTGAAATCGTTGTGGGTGCTTGTTGACTACCACAGATTCTTAATAGAGTCAAAGATGACTTATAGTTTGAAGAACCATGAGCGAGAACAACAAGATGGTTGAGCCAGTTTCCGAGGATCCAGAAATAGACTATTTGCTCTTGTTGCAAGGTTATTCACAAAAAATTGCTAAAAATACTGAAAGGGTATGAACCAAAATGAAGAGAAACGAGATGTATGAAGATTGTTTTTCAGACGTTGTGTCGCGGGTTGTAAGAGAAGTTCTATCTAAGGAACAGGGAACTTAACTGAAAAGGATATGAGAAATTGAGTGGTAAACTGAATGAAATTCCTTTGAGTGAAAAGTTTCAGATAATGGATGGGCTAGTTGACCGGCAAAAAGCCATGCTCACAAGGAATAAGAAATTAACGTTAGACCTTGATCGCTTGCGTGAAGGATGCCTTAGAGAAGTTAATTCTTTAATTGGAAGTCAGCAGCTTAGGTCTTATACGGATCTTCATGATGAAGTAAGGGGGAAGTTTCTTGAGCCTCGCCGTGTTTTCAAATCGGAAAGCGAAATTGAGTTGGAGGAAAAGGCTTACCGGAAGAAGTTGGTTTCAAGAGCGCAAGAATTAGTTGATAGATTGGGCGTAGATGAGAATAAAGTTAAAGGCGTTTTTGGGGACTACATCAGAAAAGCGGATAATGTTTTTTACAGTTATTTGAATCCCAAGGTAGAAGCTCCTTATGTTGTTGCTGATCGCGCTTTGGTTCCGCCGGAGCAAAGTCCTTGGTTGTGGTTTTATCCGCCGTATTTTAGTGAATTTGGCGCGGTGTATGCGTTTGGGTCGAGGGGTATACATGCGGCTACTCATTATGAAGACCATAATACAGGTAAAATTTCAACTATTAGCTATCTTGAGATTAAGGGTGCTAGCGATTCTGACTATGCACATACCGATGCTATGAGTGAAATAATGCTTACTCCATTCATAGTTCCTAAGACTGGACGATTGGAAGCCTGGTTAGTTTTAAGGAATGACACTTCTGATTACCATGGTTGTATGGATGATGAGTGGGGTTGGTCCGACATCAGTGTAAAGCAGCAGAGTTTCCCTTATATGTCGATTTATGGTCGGAACGGTGGTGATGGAACCCTTTTCGATTTTCGGAGAGGCGAATGCGATTGCTGTTGGTCCGGTAAAATATCTAATGCCAATCCAAGTGACTTCAGATTTGTTCATCTATTTTCACAGGGTGGAATTGCTGCCAACTTGTGGGTTACAGTCTCCTTTGGAATACATGACATCAATTACGCCTGGGTAAATGATTATAGCGTCCACATGACAATGACAAATAGCTGGTATGTGGACAGCGTGGCTATCAGGCCTGGAGTACCATAGTTCCTTTCTGTCCAGAGTCTTTTGCGGAAGAAGAAAATCATGTTAAGAAATATCTAATTAGCATATTTGTCTTTGTGCTATTTCAAAGCCAAGCCAGTTTTATTGATTGGATAAAATCTTAATGCTGCTCCCAAAACTGCATGCCTTTTCGGTTTAAAGATGAGAATTCCGGTTAACGACATATTCCGCGACAAGAAATCTGCCTTATATTGCCGCTGGGTTCATGACTATACTGTGAACTAGAATGCGTCGACATTCAACATCGAACTTCTGGACGTTATTTGAGGCAATATACGAGAAAGGTCCCGCAACCAAATACACCAATCCAGACAAATGGTGGCAAAATGAAGCTTCTGCAACACCTTCAGAAAAGCAGAAAAAACGGGTTTGAAACAGTTTCCCGCTGCTCTTAAGATTAATTTTTAACCCCATATTCAGGGTGTGCTGCTTCACTTAGATTCAACGTGACTTTACTGTTTTTGGTTGATATGCCCATAGCGTAACAAATCCAGTTAGCAAAGACTTTCAGACTCAGCAGAGTAGCCCAAAGAACGTCGAAGCAACCAAGACCAACACGAGGCAGACAAACAACTCTAATAAACGTCTTGTGTCATAAAGTACAAGAAACTGGAACTAAGGTGCTTAACGTATGAAGAAAATCTTGGTATCTCTCCCCGATGGGGTAGTTGAAATCTTAGATAGAGATGTCGTGGGTAAACTTGGCAAAGGCCGCACCGATACTCTGAGAACAATTGTCATGAACTGGCTAAGCGAACAAGGGTACTTGGTCAAAGGCGGAAAACGGCGAGAACATCAGCCAATAGAAGACCATCCCCATTCGACCGAACCATTCTACACAAGTTAAGTAATACTGGTAACCGCAAAAAATCGATGAACGAACTGGAAACAGGTGTATCGTTAATCACTCATTGGAAAGACCCCGCATTCTGATTTATCTGCCAAGGCAGGTTCTGCGGAAGAGCGGCAAAATCAGCCAAGTTGCGCGCAGAACAACTATTTCGACGACTTCATTCGAAGTTGAAAAGAGCGACTTAGCCTTCTGTTGCTGTTAAGGCGCAGTCACAAGTTCTTAAATAGAGTTGAAGGACACCTACAATTTACAAACAGGAGGTGAAATTTATGGCTGATATAGTTGATACGGCAGTTGCGGCAGGATCCTTCAAGACACTCGTTGCAGCAGTCACGGCAGCAGGACTGGTGGACACTTTAAAAGGCGAGGGTCCATTTACGGTTTTTGCGCCAAACGACGCGGCATTCGCAAAACTTCCAAAAGGTACAGTTGAGGGTCTCCTAAAAGATATTCCAAAGTTGACGGCAGTTTTGACTTACCATGTTGTCTCAGGAAAAGTCCCGGCAAGCGACGTCATACAACACCCAAAACTAACAACACTACAAGGACAAGACCTAAAAATTGACGCGGCAAAATGGCACCTACACAAGAACGTGAAAGTAAACGATGCTGAAATAGTCAAGGCCGATATAGTCACCGACAACGGCATTATCCACGTAATCGACAAAGTCCTGTTGCCAAAGTAGAAAAAGGCACTTGACAACCCTCATTTTTTCTTAGGAAAGATGCTTTTGTTGGAGCAGGCTAGGGTGTCCCATAATTGGTGTGAGTGGCAGTAATTCTTGTTTTTTGATTTGAGGAAAATTTGAGGCGTAAAGTTCTTCTTGATTAATCCTAAAAAAAGGAAAAGATGGTTAGAGTTTTTCAGGTGCGCAGAGGTTTTCGGCTTTGGCAGCTGTGCGCATGCAGCCTTTGCAGATGTATTTTGCGTTTTTCACAAGGGGCTTTATCTTCTCTATTGGCACTTTGTCCTCTACCATCTTGCAGAGATGTTTTTCATGTCCAGGATGAGGTTGGGCTTTTGACAAAATTCGACACCTGAATCAGAGGAAAACGTTGTTGAATATAAATTTTTCCGTTTGAAGCCCGCCTCCTAACCAGATGGAACCGTTAGGCTAATTAATCTAAGACACCGATAAAGAAGGAAGGAGAAAGGAGAATAGTTATGAACTACAAAGAAAGACAAGAAATAATTTCCAAATCGCCCATATCTCTTGAATATTTGAGGAAGTTCAACATAGGCGCAGGCATCCTGCAACTGATATCCGGCATCGCGATTCTGGCGCTTACGTTTCTATTGACTTGGCCCAAAGGAACAGACATATACACCTTCTACCTAACATTCGCCCATGTTAGCCCAACAAATCCAGCAATTTTTGCATTCCCAAACCCTCAAGTCCTATTCACCGTTACTCATTTAGGTGCGCTTCTTGCTGCTTTCCCGCTAATCTCCGCTTTTGACCACTTTCTGGTCGCCTTCCCAAAAAACAAATCATATAACGAAAACTTGAAAAAAGGCATGAACCCCTACCGATGGTTCGAGTACGCCTTTTCGAGCTCCATAATGATTTGGGTTATCTCAACTTTCGTGGGAATTTGGGATTTCTGGTCGCTGGCAATGATATTCCTCTTGAACGCAATGATGATAATGTTCGGCTACCTAATGGAGCTAATAAATCAAAAAACCGAAAAAACGAACTGGTCCGCCTTCATTTTGGGTAGCATCTCAGGAGGCTTTCCATGGGTGGCGCTTTTCGCATACTTCACGGGAGCAGTAATGAATAGCAGCAACAATGTACCGACGTTTGTCTACTTGATTTTCGTAATCTACTTGGTGCTGTTCATGAGCTTTGCAGGAAACATGGTCTTGCAGTACAAAGGCGTCGGAAAATGGAAAGACTACCTGTACGGTGAAAGAGCATACATAGTTCTTAGCTTCGTAGCAAAGACTTTTCTGGTTTGGTTAGTGTTTGTAGGTCTATTTAGGCCCTTCTAACCCCCATTCTTTTCTTTTTAAGACAAGAATGTTTCAATTAGATTTTGTTGAAAAAATAATCTTTCTACTAAATAGTAAGCGCTATTGGTCAGGTGAACAAGGCTACATAGTCAAAGCTGGAAAGTAACAAGAACATTGGCCAGTCCAAGGACCTGCAGTCCATAGTCACAAGTCATCTTGGTCCAGCCACATCCAAAATAATTTGCGTGTATTGAGCTGGACTTGACGTAATGGCAATTGGCGTGGTATTTTTCTTGTTCAGTGTTTGTCTTTTCCGTGTGCTAGCGGCAGTGCTTCGCGGCTGCTTACCTGAGTAGCGGCATAAAGGTTGCGTCTTCGCTGAATAGGGGTCTTATTGGAAGCATGTTTTCGAGGTACAGGTTGAAATTCCTGTGGCGGATGAAGTAATTTGGGTAGTTTAAGGATTCAAATGATACGCACATTCTGTTTGCGAGTCCAGGTCTGGGTTTGAATGTAGCGTCTTTCTTGAAGAGGTCATTGTCTTGAAGCTTTTCCAGTTTCAGGGTGAAATTTGTGTGCTTAGATAGAATCCTGGTCTGTTGACTGATTCGAAGGAAACACATGTCCCCTCAGCGAGTCCAAAGGTCATTCGCAGTAGGGCTGCTTTTTTGTCTTGGTAGTTTTTTAGCTCTGCGATTTTTGCGACCGGAGCCTCAGTGGTTACATAGTGAGACGGGTAATTGTATGTTCTTAAGACGACTTGTCCGAGGGCTTCTTTTTTGTTTGTTGCGGCTGCTATTGCGCGTCCCGCTATGTCTTCTATTGCTTTATCGTAAACTAACAGAGCCATGGCTGTAGCTATTTTCGCCATTCTTTTGAGACTGCCTAAGTTGGTTTGGTAGCCCGAGTTGAAGTGGTTGTAGGTTACTTCGTATTCTCTGTAGGAGTTTAATGCTACCCATGTGACTAGTTGGTCGATTGTCCAGGACATTGAGGGAGCTGTTTCCCAGTCGTTTTTCTGGAGCGAGGCTGGGGCGGGCGTTTTGTTTTGGCGCCATTGATTGTAGAGCGTTTTTGCGTCTTGTTCAAATTCTTGTCGCTTAGAAAGGAGTCAAGGTTAGCGTTGAAAGTCATTTTCCCATCTGTTGTGCCAGTTTCCGTTGCATCCGGCTGCATGATGAGGCACTATGGCGTCTTGTATAGCATGTAGAACTGGAGCGATTAGCGCTGGGAGGTGCATCTTTCCTGGGTTTGTGTAGAGAAAAAGTGTGTACCAGTACTTTGCCAGGTTGTCAAGGGGCATGAATATGCTGTAGGGTATGCCCTTGCCTTCTTTGCCCCTGCTGTCGGCGAGGGGGAACCTCGCGGCTGCTTCGCTTTCTACACTTACGTATCCTTTTTTGTTGTCAGGAAAGCTGTAGCGTTCGATCGAAGGGGAGCATCCGCGGTACCACTGCATTCCTGGAGCATGAACGTATTCGTCGTTGAACCAGTAGGCTATGCCGTCATCTACTTTTCTGTGTCCAGTTGTTTTGCTTAAGAATTCTATTTTCCAGTCGTCTTTGGCGTCCCAAGCGTCTTGGTGCTCGTTTTGTGAGGCGGATCCTTTTTTGTAGCTGTATCCGTCGTAATCATCGAATAGTCCGGGACCTTTTCTTATGTCAAGGTAGTGGTTGAAGGCTGCGAAAATGAAGCCTTGTGTTTCGTAGCGAGGTACATCGTCGTCGTCAAGGGCTTTTTTTACGTGGGGGTCGTCTCTGCCTCCGGAAAGCTGTGGGCTTTCAACGTCGACAAATTCAAGGTCTTTGTAGTTGTCTGGTTCTGCAACCTCATCTATGATGTCTTGGCGAGATTGAAAGAAAATTCCGCCTTGGTTGATTTTTCCAATTAGGTCAAGTGAGTACTTAGATAGTTTTCGATGACTTTCGCCTGAAACCATAAACAATCACCTGTGTCTTAAGAATGACTACTTTGCCTATTTGTAATTATTGCGCTAATATCTTTTTGGGTTGTTGGTTGGATTAAAATTACGTTGACTGGAGAGCGTAGGAATTTGTTTGTTCTACACTTGCCTAGCTATGATTGAGGGAATTGAGATATGAGATTTAGTCCGCGCGCTACCAAGTCGCTGGCTCTAAGATAGCCTTCAGAAATTGTGTGTCAACTGACTCTGCGCGTCTTCTTCGTAAGTCGCGTGCCGGCAACACCAGCGTACATCAGTAGAGTGCCTAAGATGATTAAACCGAACGGCACTAGCACTCCAAATATGCCCCCAAAAAGCGATGCGCCATAGAGGAAGTCTGGAACTAAGGCGTAAGCGGCAAGCAACGCTAATCCGCCGCCAAACAGCAGAATACCGAACAACAGTGCCTCTCGACTAGCTGAGACTATGGTTTGTCCCTTCTGTTGATTTGCTACTGCACTCGAATCGGTTTTATGTCTTTCTAATTGTTGGCATTGAAAAAAACTTTGAAGCAGGTTGACAGCATACTTTCTTCGGCACGTTTGGGAGAGGAAAAGCATGTGCAGACGTTTCAAATTCCCGTTTTTTTGTTTGGCAATGGTTCTCCTTGTTGCCGTCTCCCTTTGGCTAATTTGATTTGCAATTCAACAAGGCCAAAAAACTGTGATGGAACGGGAAAACAAGCGCACGCTTAACAACTCTGCTGTTTCTTCCAATCGAAGAGCGCACTATCGAAGAACTTTTATCCTCAAGAAGAACAAAGAAGTCTTTTCGGAAAGGGTCAAAATGAAAATCGGTAGTACTTTTCGCCTCATCAGCTTGCCGGTATTGATTCTTATCATCTTCATTTTGGTTTGTCAGCCGAAAATCGGAATGTGCGCTGAAGACGAAGTCTGGTACGTGCACGACGTCATAGAACCATCTGTTGACCGAGTTAGATGGTTTGAAGAAGGCACGATTTCTGCAGCTCCAGTTTGGATAGCCGATGGTTCATGGTATGAAGCTTCCATGCGCCAGAGCCTAGTTGCCAAGAATGACATTTTCGTCTCAACGTACGAGCTCGTGGATTGGTCGCTTCTAAAACCTCACGCAGAAGACTTGTATAGCACAAAATTCGGCTCTTTTAATGACTTTGCAGACGCACTCCAGAAAACCCCAAGCCATTGGCTCGACATATCTTGGGAAATGGACACCGCCTGGTACGGAGTATCGTCAGAATCAACCAAGATAAGAACTTCTTATAACGAAGCCTCGGATGAAGCGGAGTTGTGGACGTGGTTCCACATAACTCATGTTCCAGAGTACTTTGTCAGCGAAGGCAAACTGGAAAGCTGGCTCACTGGGTTTGACCTAACACCGATTTCGATTGGCAGTTTGGAAAGCTGGGAATTCTACGAAGACTGGAGCGAAACCGGAATCAAATATGAACTCCACTTTGAGGCACCTGCAAACGTGCTCTCTCAACGTGCCGGAAATTACACCTGCAAACTCGGTGTCTCGTCCGACTACCAGGGTTACACTTTCAAAATTCAGCAAGCAATCGACGTAAAAATGCCCACGAGCACCGAAGTGAAAGAGACAAAACCAAGCAACATGACCATCCTAAATGGTGACACCGCTACGTTCGTAATCGCAAGAGGAGACACTTACCCCGCAGCCTACACAATCGTAAGTGGGCCTCTCACAAAATCCCTCGGGCAAGCATTCGTTGAAAGCGCTTCAGTCTGGATAGTCTCACCCGTTGGCTGGGCTGCAATCGGTTCCTTGCTTGTGCTTGCCATCACCGGTTTTCGTGGTCGAACAATACTGAAACGCAATAATACATATCATCGCTTGTACAAGAGCATGGTTACTCTCTTTGACCTGTATTCCCAGGACATTCCCAGATTTCACGAGGAAATAGACAGCGTGTCAAAATCCCTATTCAAGATGGTGGTTGAAGACCGAATCACGGATGACCAGTTCGAGAGACTCCTGAGACGCCGGGACGATTTATTGGAGAGGGCTGATAGGCTACAGACAAGAAATCATGCACCATAGTTACCCTCCTCCATTGGTTGCTGGAGTGCCACAGCAATTTTTTCCGGGCTTGCCTAAGAAATCAACAGTCTTTGATGACCTTTGTGGTTTTGGAGCGACTGGGAGTGCGCCCCTTAGTTTGGTTCGTGTGTCTCCAAGTTAGAGAGACTGAGTTAGAGAACTGATTTGGTTCTGAGTAAATTACGGCGGCGGAGGAGGTGGAGGTGGGGGAGGATAGAGTGTTCCTGTCCCTGTGCTGTCGAATTGCCGTTGTCGCGGTTGCCGCTTGCGTCTCCGTAGAATTACTATGGCAATTGCCAACACAACTATTACTGCTATGACGATTGCACCGATTAGTAAGTTTGAGTTCAGAGTGGCAGGAGTTCCGGTTTGGGTCAAGCGGAAACTCTCAAGAGTCTGCTCAAAAGTTGGCAAGACCGCGTCGTACTCGTAATAATCCGCACCACAAGTAATTATGTAGGCCTTCCCATTCTGAACAAAGAACACCTGTTTATCCTGAAGATCATAAGAGTCATCACCATCGTACAGGGTCCAAGCGTAAACCAGTTCGTATCCGCCTAATCCACCGATAGTCCTGCTCTTTTCAGAGATCAACTCGTAGTAATCGAGGTCTGCGAGCTGGGTCTTTGACGCGGCAACGTAGTCTGCTAGCGAAGCACTCGTCTCTTCAACGATAATGTTTATGGAGGCACTGCCATCATCATTAATATATAACACAACAACATCTGGATTCTGGGTTTGTTCCCATCCAGATGGAAAATTAATCGAGAAACCATGCGCTGCATTATCGTAAGCACTAACAAACTGCACCGAACATATTATTAAGAAGACTACAATCGCCAAAGAGAAATGCGTTGTTTTTCTCACAGTAATCGCCGTTTAGGCTATCTGCTGTTTAGGTAGATAAAACTTTTCAACCCTGCCCGTGCTCCAAATTGTTTTGCTAAATCAATTGGCTTAGCTTCTACTGAGCAAAAGTCAAGGTACTCTGTGCCGGCATGTGAGGTGAGGTTGACTTGCCCGATCTTCGATGAGGCACTGACTTAAAACTTATAAGACAAATGCATGCTATCGATTTAATGCGGAGAAGCATCTTATGTCTAAACCTGAAAAGAAAGCAATGACCAAAGACCGTTTAATCGACATGCAAGTGATCGACAGTGAAGGAAACATCGTTGGAAAAGTTCAAGACATCGCTTTCGTTGTAGGGAAAGTGGGCATGAACCTAATTGTGGAGACAAAGAATGGAGAAAACACTGAGATCCCTTGGGAAGGTATTCAGGCTGCTGGAGACTTCGTAATACTTAAGCCATCAGGGGGTCCTGGTCAACCAGTGGGGGGTCAGCAGGGTCAACCGACGCAACAGCAAACTTGCCCGACCTGCGGCGGGGCTTTAACGTGGATTCCACAATACCAACGTTGGTACTGCTACAAGGACAGCAAGTACGTCTGACAAGGCAAAAAGAAGACACTCAATCCCTTGATTCTTTGTAGCGTGCGCTTTGGAACGCCTATCTGACCTTCTTAGCGATCTGGCAAGTAACTGCCAGAGTCTGTAGATCGTTATCTCGTATGGTCGTTGTTCTTTGTGGTAGATGGGGCACGTTTACGCGCGCGGTGGTGGAGGGGGCGGCGGGAATGTGCCAATTTGTTGATAGCTAGCCGGTTCCTGTATAGGACGCAAGAAGTCTTGGAAGTTGAAGTGACCTCCAAGAAAATCTCTAAACATTACCGCAAAAGGCACGAAAATTAGGAGAGCATCGACGACGAAAATGACGAGGGGACTGATACCTCCAATGGCGAGGGCCACGAGATTCCAGAGAATATGGTTGCACAAACCTAGCAGCGGGAATAGCGCAGTCAGCCAGGAGGGCGTACCTCCACTGTTTTTTCCCCGAGATAGCAAAACAAAGATGCCTATGCCTACAAACGCTGACCAGAGAACATGCATAAAAGGGATGCTAATCCATCGCGAGGCGATAAGCTCTGCGACAATAACCTTCGGGGATTACTTGGCCGTTTACCACTTGCCCGCTGAGTGACGCGTATGAGATGGAAAACACTATGTTTTCGGCGATGGAGAAGCCCAAGCCAGCTGCGGCGCCCAGTAATGCTCCATGCCTGCGGCTGGGAATTGTTTTCCAGATTAAGAGGGCGACGATGAGTATGCTTAGGCCTTTGAATATTTCCTCGGTGACCGGAGCAATAAGGGCTAGAAGGGTCCAGTCCGTGGAAGGGATACCTGTTGCAAGTTGCGCAACAAAAGACAGAGCAAAACTTAGGGTTGCGCCCAAAATCAGAGCGATTATTAGGCCTTTCTTTAGAATGGCACTGGAGACTCCTTGTCTGGCGTTTTCTAGGCTTGTTAGATTCATTCTGATGCCAGGAAAGAGGTTAGTTTTTGGACCGTGAAAACCTTTCTTGGTCTGCGTTTCTGAGGTTGGTGGAGGAGGCGGAGGTGGATTAGGATAGCCTTGCTGGGTCATATTTGTCGCCATTTACTGTTGGGGAAGAAGTGGTTTTAAGCCTTTCGACGAGTGTCGGTTAGGCCAAATTATGATGCCGATGCGTGTGTGCTGGTTAGGGTTGCAGTCACCTGACAGCCACTACGTAGAAAAAGAAAAAAGAAGGTTTTTGGTTTCACGCCTTAGACATATTTCTGGTCAACTGGGCAGTACCACCTTTGGTACTGTGGGACATAGGTCAAAGCCCCGCCGCAGGTCGGGCAGGTAGGTGCATTTCCAGATGGTGGTGGAGGTGGAGGTGAAGGTTCTCTTCTTTGGACTTTAGCTCGGTAGTCCCTTCTCAGGGCTGACACACCCATGACGGCTAAGAGCCAACCTACTATTGCCGCGATGGCCCCTAAGATGGAGAAAGCAACGTGTGCAATTCCTAGCAGTGCCAGCAGTGTACCTACAAGCACTAGAACGAAGCCCCAGAATAGAGTGTCCAAACCGTCTTGCGACATAATTTGAAATCCCATTTTCCTTCCTCAAGTACTACAGCTTTGGTCTTAGTATATAAGTTTTGTATGAGGCGGTATTTTTTGCTGGTGCTTTGGTTTATACTTTTTTCGTGGAGAGGTAGGCAATGGATTCATATCAGTAAAGGACGCCAAAGCTCGTGTCGCTCGCCTGAAGAGTAAGTATCCTACGACACACAGCAGAATTCCCAATGGAATCAGCAGATACGGCAACCAGGTGAGTACGGGCACTTTGAAACCAAGCTGCAAATCTGCGTTAACTCCACTTGAACCATCCGCATTCATCAGGACGATCATTTTCATTCCTGCGTTTTGTTCCCAAGTAGGATCCCAGTAGATGGTTCCAGTATCGGCAGTAGCAACGGACTTTATCCAAAAACTTTCATCTCCAGGAGCACGGGCTGGAGCAGCTTGATGCACAATTTTGGTTGAAGGGACACCTATTTCGGCATAGTAAGCGTCGACCCACCAGTGCCATCCTTGGTCAGGAGTCTCATACCTGAACTGATCTGCGTAGGCTGCACCATTTAAAGCCTCAGTCCACCCCGCAAAGACTTGCTTTCCACCGTCAGCAGCTTTGACTACCCATTTGGTTTGAGCGATGTTGTCTTCACCTAGCCAGCTGAAGGTTGAACTGGGCTTCATGGGTGCGACCCACAAAACGAAGGCGTAGGCAGAACTTCGAACTTCATAAACAGGGCTGATGGCATAGCCTTCAGCATCAGTTCCCGCGTTATAGTAGAGAACTACTGTTCCGCCTGCAATTGCCACAATTCCCAAGACAAAGAGCAAAAGACTCGCAACCAGAAACATCATTTTTCTTCTTTTGCCACTCCCACCCAATGAAGTCTGTCCTGCGGTCAAATTGTTTCTCACCTGGAAGTCACTATCAAATGTTTCAGTATAAAAACCCTGTCAAGGAGACGACTGGTGAGTGAAGATTCTTTTTTAAAAGTGTTCGGAGGCACTCAGGATCAGAAGTTTCATCAGGGAAAAATCTTAAATATTCACTCCATTGAAAGTACACGTGAGGCTTTATAATGAGTTTTCCTCCTCCTCCACCACCCCAGTATGCCCCATCCAAAACCAGACCGAGCATCGTAACCAAATACGCTACCTACTTCATTGTCGCCAGCATCATCTGCATAGTCTTCGGTATAGCAGACTTCTTCCTTTGGGATCCACCAGCAAACTATATCATCGGCGTAATCTTTGTCTTAATAGGCGCGTTTTTCCTTGTAACCTCGTTCGCATTCTTCGCGGGACAATCCTGGGCGCTGACCTTAAGCGGATACAGCAACAGGCAATGGGCTCAAGCACCAGAAGTCAGAAACTTCTTCGGCTTACCCCCAATCAACCATGACCACTTCCAAGCCAACCCTACCGCGGCTGTACCACCTCCACCCAAATCAATTTGTCCCACATGCGGCCAACAACTGACTTACATTCAACAATACAACCGATGGTACTGCTCAGCGGAACAGAAATACGTCTAAACGAAGCCAAAGAAAGAAATCATGCGAACGGTCAGATCACGCAGAAAATCAGACGCTTGAGTGCGCTGACTCTGACAAACACAGAATAGAAACGTTTCAGCTCAGAAATTATCGTTGACTTGGGTTATTTTATTCTGCATGTTTGGTATGTTGTCTACAGAAAAGACAGACTTCCTAAAAGCCTAAAAACGCAATCGTGAGTAATACACGTAAACCTAGTTAGCGTCGTTGTTGGGACTAAGATTGTGTTACCTGGGGAGTGCACTTTATTGTTTAATTTCGTTTTTCCAGAATAAATTAAAATTCATTATTCAGCCTTATCCGTTAAAATGTAGAAAAATAGAAATCAAGCGAAAAGAGAAACAATCTTACACTTTTTATACAACTTGTCTGCAATTAGGCAAATGGGCAGGAGACCGGGTTTACGTTGTTTGATCTTCGAAAAATTGGTTTAATGTGTTTTGTTGGGGTGCTTTTTATTGCGCTATCTGTTTCTCATATATGCTGGGCTCAGGCGCCTGAGTCCTTTAGCCTAATCAGTATAGGAGAGGACGGGAGTTTGAATTGTGGTAACCTTCCTGATCTTTCTGTTATTCCTATCAAGCGGGAGGGTGAAAATTACACGCTGAAGGGTAATATAAAGAGTTATGGTCCTGGAATTGAAATTTGGCGCAGCGGCATAACACTCGATGGAGCAGGCTTTACCCTGCAAGGTGTAACTGGCGGCCAGGGAATATACCTTGCGCCGAACGTTGGCGGAGTTACAGTGAAGAATTTGAAGATTACAAACTTTGATACTGGTGTGTTAGTGAATGCTAATTCTGGAAACTTTTTTGTTGGAAACGATGTGAGCGGCAACTTAGTCAATGGATTTAGCCTAAGCAGTGTGTCATGCAATAACACGATAAGCGGATGCAAAGTGTCAAATAATCCTCGCTGGGGAATCAGCATAATTGGCAGAGACCAGTCTCTGTCTACGGGCAACTTGATTTTTGGCAACACGATTGAGAATAACGGTTGGGAGCGGTGGACGATTTCTAGTTATGGAATGGATGATGATTACGGGGCTGGAGTTTGGTTGTGGGGGGCTGCAAATAACACGTTTTACGGCAACAAGTTTGTGGACAATGCGCAGCAGGTTTACTTGTTTGACCGTGAGGAAAACGTCTGGTCGATGGGTCTTCCCCAAGGGGGTAACTTTTGGAGTGATTACTCAGGTGTGGACGTTGATGGCGACGGAATAGGGGACACTCAATACATTATTGACGAAGCTAATGTTGACCCATACCCGCTTGTCGCACCATCATCTCAACCCGCTTCGCCTTCTCCTTCACAAGTGATTGAAGTCGAACCGCAATCGCAGTTTCCGCTCGAATATATCATCGCTTTGGTATCTGTCTTGGCGGTCATAGTAGTCGTGTTGGCAGTAATCTTTAAGAAACGAAGACACCCTCACCAAGTTTAGCTCGTGAGGGAATAACAATTTTTGTGTTTTCTTATCTGCACTGGAAAGCTCCTTGTAGCCTCTGCGGTCCCAGTTGAATTAAGATTCAATTCCCTCTCTCAAACTTTCTAACTTCTATTAACTAATTTTCTAGTCCGCTTTCGTCCGCAATTTCATACTCGGTATGTCTTCTCTCTCGCCTTTGCATCACCGTATATCACTTATATCACACGCAAAAACACAAACAGCAATGGCGAAGTAGCCCAACATCTCTCTTTCTTAATCTATAGATTAGAACAAAAAAAGAGTGTTTCAGCCAGAAATTGTGAAGAATCCATCTAATTGTTTTTGATTAGCTGTCAATTATTTTTTGGCGAAGATTTCCTTGGCTGAAATAGCAATCGCAATTGCCCATAATAGCACCAGTATTATGGAGGCAGGCAGGTACATTGAATCCAGAGCAGAACCAGCCATATAGACAAGAACAAGTTGACCTACTAGAGCGATGCCGCCTGCGATTAACGCTGTGTACCAAGCCCATTTTTCTCCTCTCCTAAAGGGTATCAAAGCTATGGGGGTAAAGAACAAACCGCAGCCAAAAAGGTAGAATCCAGAGAATTGTCCATCGAGTGTAGTTTTCGTGAATAACTCCTGCAAGCCAAGCATAATAGCCATTATTGTACCGACCAAAATCAAAACAGATGCGACTGTTAACATTCGACTCACTGCAATCACCTCCCATTTCCCCTTCACAAATTGTTTTCTCAAAGACTCATTAACGCTATTTGAAAGGATTTTGTTTATAACACTTGGCAAGTCTTGCAGATTAAGATTCAATACAACGAAAGAACCGCGTGTTCACATTTCAGCGAGATCTATCGCGTATTTTTATTCTCTTCGCACATTTTAGACAGTAGGATGCCTCTGCGGGGTTTTCAGCTCCACAGAAAATGCAAATCGTTCTATTCAGATTACTTGCTTTAGGGCTTGAGGAAAGATCTTCTGTTTGGCGACCAGACATAATGTCAGAAAAAACGTACACAAGAGAAATTGCGGTAAAGATAATTCCAGTCAGCATTAAACTGGTCTTCACAGTCAAAGTCAATGCATATTCAGGGTTAGTGGCATATGGAATTCCTATAAAAGTCTTAACATCTCCAGGTACATCAATGAGCAGACTAATGATGAACAATACTATTCCTGACGCTAACAGCAATCCGCTTCCCATTGTAACTTTTCGATAATTCATTTGACGCCCCAGGCCACTTTTCTGTTTGACTTTTGCAAGAATATCTACTAATTGTGCTAATATGAATTGCCATAATAATCGCGAAAAATGTTGTTGAGCGCCAAGACGTGTTGATTCAATCATTCAAAGTTTTGTTCTGATTTATTCTACGAGCAGCCTCTTCCAAATGCCTTTGGTTCCCTTCCTGACCTCATTGGCAACAAACAAGACCAGAAGCGACAGAAATGCTAGCGGAATAATCACAGAGGCTAAGGCCCAATCATTCATGAATACAAAGGCATCATAAGAACTGTAGGTGAACGGATAGAACAACGGATTATACTCATGATGCGTGGAATCAATCAAAACATGTGAAAGAGCGCCCACAAAACAAACCGCAACCAAGCGCCACGAGAAGCGGCATCTGTCTTTGACAGTTTTGTAATCAATCTTGAAAAGATAAGAAACCATGGGAGAATACGCAAAAGCAACGAGAATAACAGATAGCAACGTTGCCAGCGTTACTGCACCCAAGAGACTGTGCAAAACTAATCGGGAATATTGACCAGATGTGGCCACAAAGAGAAACGGGATTTCCAGGTCAGGAGCCATCGTGCTCACAAGCAAAGCTGGGAGACTCAGCCCCGGTCCAAGTTGTCTTGCCAAATAGGCTACGCTGCAATGTATCGGTGTGTAAGGCATTCAATTCTCAGAGCACTATGTAAGCAAAATTAGTATAAATTCTTGGTGCCGCACGAATCAACCCTTTAGAGCCGCCTGAAAGGCGCCGGGTCTGTAGTTCCGTCAAACAGAGATACAGATATGAAAGACTGATACAGATGCAGGATAAAAAAGGCAGATATACCCTGACTGAATCCTCTAGTCGATACCAGGGGAGTCTATGATTCAATCGGAAGAGGTTCCAAGAGAGCAAAGCTGCTGTCCCAACTGCAATGAGCTCTATGACAAGCCAAAACTTGTCCAATACTATGCCTGCCCTCATTGCCTTAGCAAACTTGAACACAAAGAGAGTTCGGGGTGCAAATACTGGTTTGGTTACCTGAATCAGAAAGAAAAAAGTGAAACGGTTCCGCAAGAATGTGTTGAATGCGAAAGAGTTCTGGATTGCATGCTTAACCAGTATTACAGTTCTTCAGCTGCGGTTGCTGAAGTAAAGAAATGGTACTAAACTCATAGAAATCTGGGTGCGTAATTGGACTTTAAAGCACCCGAAGGATTTTACATTACTGATCTAAACGCCAAATCTGTTCTATACCTCTTCTTAAGCAAGGCAGTTTATGGATCATTGACTCAAGTAGCTTAAGAATTAGAAGAGTTCTCGGTATCGTTTTTACCGCAAACGCTGGAATTTGCCTATTAGACTTCAGAAGAGCTTGATTCATGAACGAATTTTGCGTATCGGTTTTAGCCAATTCTTAACAGTGTTGAAAAGAGACTTCAGTTCTGAAACAACGACGGTTAGCATAACTTCAATCATGTTTTGATTTTGCTTAAGCAGTTTCGATGTAACTCCGTCAAATAACAAATAGTCTTCTCTACCTATTCTCGGGCACTTGTACGTCAGCTTATACCTGGGCGCATAAATTACCGATCTTGCGTCAATCTCAAACACTTCGGTTACGACTCTGCTAACCTCGTTTGGCCTTTGGGCTATTCTGTTTCTGATGACGTCAATTTCGATGTTTGGAGCTATCTGCTCCAGCTTAAACGAGTTGATTAACTCTTCAGGATTTTTCGCTGAAGGAGCAGATGGAAGCTCCTCAGGCTTTGAATCTTGACCGTATTTGGTTAACACGAGAAAAGCTCTGGCCTCTTTGACGATTCTTTCTTCCCCTTCAAGCCTAATGCCGTACCCGTCTGTGCCAAGATTCGAATTCTGATTAGGCACAAACGTGTGGTTAAGAAGAACCACCTCTCTAACTTGGAAATCCACTTTCACAGGATAAGCGCTTTTGCGATAATAGTCAAGCTGATAATTTCCACTAACCACCAAGTATGGTTCATAATATTTTTGGATAGAAACGAATTCGATTTCGTCAGGACGATTAATCTTGAACAAAAATCTGCCAAACAATCTGTTCTTGGCCTTTTCGCCCGCAATCCTCACAACGGTTGAATCGACAAGCGTTTCGTAGACTACGGTTTTTCGTTCAGCGATGCTTTCTCTTGTATTACTAACAACAGCAGAGGTGATGGCTCCTTGGATATACGCTAATTCAGTCAAGATGATTCCCTCAGTATGTTCAGTCAATGAAATTTATTTATGGGTTATGAATTCCCGTAATGAATTGGTGCTCACTGCATGACACCAAGTATTTTCAAAATGCTGCGGCGACTCTGGAGATGGTTCGATTCCAGAGAAATATGGGTGCCCTAGCTACTTAACAGCAAATTGCCAATTCAGAAACAATCCAGAAGTTAGATTGGTTTTTCAAAGTGCTCTTGGCAAGATAGCGAATTTGGCTTCTCAAAAAGCCATAAGTTCAGTGTGAGCCTTAGTTGTGGTGGTTGAAAGTGAAGTAGTGCTTGCTTGCCCGGGGTCTTTCTCAATCTCCTTTCTCCTCTCTCCTTGGTGCAAGCATTACTTTCAACCCTTTCTCCAATTTGCGCTTCAGTCGCTGCAAAATTGTGTTTGGCTAAGAAGGTTTGCCAGGAACTGAGGATGGTGTTTCCCAGTTCCTGTGGGGGAGAACTTTCTCCTTTCACCCTCTGCAGTCTTGACTAAGCCTGAGGCAGAATAAGAATCATGTTCTAAGAGCGGGAATATTTCTTCCTGAAGACCATCGTTCCTCACAAACTTGCTCCGAGAACCCAATGTCGCAGGGTGAACCAGGTCTTTTCAATGCCAAATGAAAAAGCCGCGGATTCGAATTTGACCAGGCAGTTTGAGTGTTCAAGACGGGTATGTCGGTCCGAAGTGAAACATGACTCGCGCATCTAATTCGAGCAATCTTTCGGTCCAGAAAAACCAACAGCCCTCATAGCAGATATTAGTCTATTTTGGCTCATGAACCTGCAATTCCGGTTTGGATTACAGGAGGAACGACCCCCCTGGAAGAACGGTGTAAATGGGCAATCGTTAAAGAGCGTTATTTATCTTTAACGCGACCACGACAAACTGAACGTGGGGATAAATAATGAACGAAACTAATCTTTCTAAAACCTAAAAATATGAAAAGGGCAAATTGTCCAAACGAAGCCTTATCGAGATTTCAAATCAATATTGTTCTTACACAAACTTTTATACTCAAGCATGTGAAAAGGATAGACTGTAGCGAATCGGCTTTCAGCAGATATAATATACAGAGAGAAAAGAACATGTCAAACAAATCGCTCCTAGGAACTGCAATAGTTATTCTCGCGTTAATTGCTTCACAATTCATACTTTCGGGTAGCAACTATGCGGCGTCAGCTGCCTCTTCACCCACACAATTTAGAATATCTGTTGGACCGACGAGTATTCCTGCAGACAACAACTTGTACAATTCTGTTTTCTTCATACAGCTTCTTGACTCCAAAGGAGTCATAACCAGAGCACCAAACGACATGATGATAAGCTTATCCTCATCACGTACAGACATAGGCATGGTAGATTCCGTAATCACAATATCCAAAGGAGACACGTATGTGGCTGGCAGAGTCCAAACCACATTCACACCTGGAATAACCACCATATCCGCCACCATGCAGGGCTACGCGACAGTCCAAGCAACCCTAACTACAGTAGGACCCATACCTTCAACCCTTGTAGTTTATGCTCTCCCACAAACTGTGCCTTCAGATGGAGGCATCTACCCGGCAGTCGTGGTTCAGCTACAGGATACAGGCGGTTCCCCTGCAAGAGCCCCAATTGGAGGCCTTACAACAACCCTATCAAGCTCTAACGTCACGGTGGGCACTGTCCCCGCTACGACCACGATCCTTGAAGGAGAAACCTACTCGATAGTGGATTTCACAACCAACCCAATCGGTCTTTACTACCCTGCGCAATGTGCAGGTGACACTGACATCATAGCAATTGCCCAAGGCTACACTTCCAGAAAAGCAGCCATAAAGACGCAAGTGCCGTCTGGGACTCCGACCAAAATTAGGTTGACCGTGGGACCTCAGCAAGTTAGTGCAGATAACATTCCTTACGATAAGCTGCTAGCCGTCCAACTCATAGATGATCAAAACAAAATTGCTACAACCGGGTTAGACTTGCCCATAAACCTTGCATCATCAGAACCAGACATAGGCGTAGTTGATCCAACCTGCACTATCTTGGCGTCGCAAACTTATACTTTAGCCAGATTTAAATCCACGTACAAAGCAGGCGCCACAACCATAACTGCGTCCCAAAATGCTCTCGACAGCGCCACAGCTTCAATCACCACAAGAGGGCCCACGCCCACAAAAATAGCCGTCTACTGCGTCCCATCGTCGCTACCGGCAGACAAACAAACTTACCCAGCCCTTAAGGTTCAGCTTCAAGACTCCTCAGGAAGACCCGCCATAGACCCGAACGGAGACCCATTAACAGGAACAAGCGTTTTCTTGTTTTCTTCAGAACCTGACGCAGGAACTGCAACGTCCAAAGTCATAATCCCGTATGGACAAACCTACACCACTGCCGACTTCTTCTCAACCTTTGTGGCAGGGTCAACAACTCTAACGGCTCAAGCCTCCAACTACGCCACAGGCCAAGCGACAATGAGAACCTACATCATTGACCCCATATTCCTCAACGTATCAACCTCAATCAGCCAACCATCCGTTACGGCGGGAAACCCAGTAGCAATACTAGCACGCGTAACTTACAATGGAACCGACGCGGCAACGGGCACGGTACCGGTTTTCAGCTCAAACAAACCGGGCAACTTCACAACACCCATAGAAACTGACGGCGGAGTCTACACCACAGTCTTCACGCCCCAGAAGTCCTCAACACAGATTTCCTGCATCATAGTCGCCAACGCCTCCAAGACAGGATACCTCAGCACAGCAAGTGAAGTAACTCTAACCGTCATCCCCTCAGAGACACCAAAACCTTCGGGAACACCAACTCGCACGCCAACCCCAACACAGACACTTCGACCTACACCAACACCCTCATCAACACGAACCCCAACTCCATCGCCGACCCCAGCATCAACGCCCACACTCTCGCCAACAGCAACAGCAACACCAACGCCTAGCCCAACTCTCAAACCCTTACCATCCCCAACCCAGCAGTCAACGCCTTCACCAAAACCCGCAAACAACCAACTATCAACCGTCCTCATAATCGTGGGATTTGCCGTCGCGGCATCTGCTGCCGGATTCGCTGCATTCCTGCTTATCAAGCAGCGCCGACTGAAAAAGACCAAGCTTCCACAAAATTCAGGTTTACCGCAAGCAAAAAACTGACTTTCATTTCTATTGTACCCTACCGGAGAAAAACCAAAAAACAAATTTGCTCAAACAGACTCGGCTTTGACCTCTGCTGCAACATTCTCCACCGGCTGTGCGGTGCCCCAGTAAAGACATTTGTTTCTGTTGAAGCCTAAGAAAACTTGTTTGCACCGTCAATCTCTCTCATGGAAGATGACCAACGCGCTGCATGTGGACCAAACCTCTTAACAACTGTCTTTGTGAACAACGATTTCAAATCTATATTCAGGTTACGCAAACTTTTATACCTCAACACACGAAAGAATAGACCATAACAAATCGGCTTTCATCAGAAAGCAGATTCAATAGGGGAACACAATGTCTAAAAAAGTCATTCTCAGACTGGCAGTAGTCTTCTTAGTACTAATCAGTTCAGAGGCAATCTTAAGTCAAAACGTTGTTTTCGGGGTCAACGCGGATCCCACTAAACTTAAAGTCTACGTGGGACCAACGAGTATCCCTGCAGACAATAAGATTTATGATTGCATTGCAGTCCAGCTCCAAGACTCTAGAAGTAATCCAGCCAGAGCGAAACAAGACGTAGTCATAAGTCTATCATCTTCACTAATTACTTTGGGAGACGTTGTCAACCCAACAATAACCATCCCCAAAGGTTCTACTTACGCCACAGCTCAATTCCAAACTACATTCACGCCGGGAACCACCTCCATAACGGCAACAGCATCTGGATACACAACTGTCCAAGCACCTGTGACCACTGTCAGATCCACACCATCAGCAATCGTGGTTTACGGCTACCCATCAACTCTTCCAGCAGACAGCAAGACCTACGAAGGCACAGTGATAGTTCAACTTCAAGACTCGTCAGGAGCACCTGCTGTGGCCCCGAACGAAGGCTTGAGGGTTGACCTTTCATCCTCCAACACAATGATAGGCATCGTCGAACCATATGTCACTATCGAAGGGGGCAAAAATTATGCAGCGACAACTTTCACCACAACCATGACGCCCGGAACAGTAACTATAACTCCCATTGCAGCCGGCTACACCTGTAAACAAGCGACATACACAACCCAAACAGTCAACCCAACGCCTGCGGCACTCAAAATCTACCTCGGACCACCAAAAGTTTTCGCTGACAAAAACACCTACAGACAAGTCGCAATTGCCATCCAAAGCACGTCAGGCACAGTTGCCCAGGCAACGTCAGACATCACAGTAACGCTCGCCTCATCAGACCCAGAAGTCGGCACAATTGACCAGACTATCACCATCCTCGCAAGCGAGTACTATGCCATAGCAAACTTCGACACAACCTACAAGTCAGGCACAACAACAGTAACTGCAACGGCAACAGACCTCAAAACCGCCCAAGCAACCGTCACAACAATAGGAAGCTCACCAACAAAACTTGCCGTTTACGCAATCCCACCTGCTCTGCCAGCTGACAGCCAATCCTACAGCGTCCTCCAAGTTCAGCTTCAGGACTCCTCAGGAAAACCTGCAAAAGACCCCGACAGTGACGTCGTGGTAAGCCTATTTTCCTCAACGCCAGACGGCGGAGACGTCGCATCGCAACAACTGACGATTCCATTCGGGGAAACAGGCACCCAAGGAGTCTTCATATCAACATACTCCGCTAACTCAACAACCGTAACAGCCCAAGCCTCAAACTACGCCACTGGTCAGGTAAGAATAACAACATATCTAATTGATCAATTCTCACTGAACGTCTCCCTAACACCAGGATCCAAGATGGTTTACCCGGGCAAAAACTCGACTATAGTTGCCTACGTAACATACGAAGGAAAACAACCAGCCTCAGGAATCAAACTTACTATCAACTCAACCAAAGGAGGCAACTTCACAACACCAAAATACGAAGGAAACGGAACCTACACCACAGTTTTCACAGCCCCCAAATCATCTGGCACAACAGTCAGCAACATCATAGCAAACGTCACCAAGACAGGATACACAAGTGCAGTTGGAAACAACACTATCACAGTTAGCACATCAGCCAACGTTGACCCTTTAAGCACTGGAACACTGCTCGTACGCACAAACGAAAACGACAACACAAACCCAGTAAGTGGCGCACAGATGACCACGACGGCCATGCCCGCTGGCGCATCTCCGCTAATGGGCATCACAAATGGTTCCGGCTACATGGTCTTCAGTTACGTTCCTGCAGGCTCCTACGGTCTTCTATTGACGAAAGAGGGATATGAAAACCAGACGAAATTCGTCACTGTTATGGCTGGACAAACAGTAACCTGCAACGTTCTGCTCTCCCAAACAGCGTCCTCATGGCCGATAGTCATAGTTGTCATTGTAGCGGCCGTTGTCGCTGGGGTGGTTGGCTTCATCTTCCTAAGAAGGCGGAGGATGCAAAAACGACTCGCACAACGCGACACACTGACGTTAGCCTAGACCAAAACCTAATTTTTTCCCATCTTTGAGGCAATCGAGATAATGCGCACCCTCACAGAATCATGTTAGACCGTAAAACAACAGAGTAACCTTCATTTTCAAGCCATTAGATTCACCAAACCCTCATAGGGATTGCAGATTCAATCGTAGTAAAGACGCCCAAAACCCATTCCCCAAAAACGCTCCAAAAACAAGTTATCAGTCACCCCGCAGTCCCTTGTTCTTGCAAGAAACTTGCCGTTTTCACAGCGACGCGCGCACGGCAGCTGACTGCTCGATTTGTGAAATAGCCTCAGTGATCTTAGTTAGGAACCATGGATCGTCTATGAAGGGAAGGACATGTTCCCGCGTCTCTTGCACATATTCGAGTGCCCATGCTGGATTGCCAGCAAGCAGAGCTTCCCGCAAGTTATGAAGACGGTCAGCCGCCTTCACAAGACGGATCTCCTTTGGCGCGGTGCGGAGTCGCGCGGCGTAGTCCTCGAATGACTCTCCCTTCTGTCGGGTGAGGAGTTTCACTCCATTTAGAACTTCCGACCCGAACTCCCGTGCAATCGCCCCTTCTGTCTCCCCCATCTCTAACGTGTCATGAAGCAACGCGATGATCTGCATGTTCTCGGAGACAATTCCTTCGAACTCGTTGGTTAGTATGTTGAATACGGCTTCAGGGTGCTCAGCATAGGGTGTTCCCTGTTTTCGTTTATGGGAAGCATGTGCTTGGCGCATGAAGCCAAACGCTTTCGGTACAAGTGATTTCATGTGAACTGCCTCTTCATTATACATGGCTTACCTTGCATAAGCGTTGCGGAATTCCCGCTGAACCTGTCTGATAATGCCCGCTGGATAGGCTGGATAGAAAAGGTAAGCTGAACGCAACTGCGTTGGTGAGGAAGAAGAACCAAAAACACTAACAGGACGGCCACATTAATTACGGAGGAGACTGGTGGGAAGATACGCTAACAGTTGATGAACTGACATTTTACAGAGCTGAAGAGTCTGCAATCCGCACTTCCATGAAGCGATTTGAGGAAGGGCTATTTCCCATCGCAGATCAAGCTGTAAGAGACGCAGGATTTGAAATTGGAGACTACCCAAGAGAAGGGTACTATCATGATGCGCTAGCGGGTTTTTTAGACCGCATTAGAACACTACAGAATAATTTTACAGAGATCGTCACACCTGCGATAATAGAACTACACGAGATCTACACCAGTCCCATATTTGGAATTAAACAGGCAAGACCTACCGCATTGAACCCAGATGATGTTTACTACAAAAGAGGAAACGCTTTTCATCCTTCACAACCAGTCACAATCTCTACAATGATTGATCCCATTTCAGTTGCAAGTGACAAGACCGGCCCAGGCTGGTCGATTGAAAGAATAATGAACGCTGTTGACAAAGACAACTTGGGTGGATGCTTAGTTGGTTTAGGTATAATGGTGGATGAGATTGACAAAGAAACAAAGGGCAAATACAATCCCCTCGCCACATGCATGGCCTGTGAAACAACTGTCTTAACCAGAGAAATCTGTCTTCCAATGGCAGCGCCACCACAGAAAATTGAAATAGAATGGAGAGTATCGCCTAAAGTAGAAGAATATGGAAAAAGAGTCGTTGACGGTTACAGGTCTTTATTTGACAAACACTCAAAAATCCATTTAGATTTACCGTACGTGACTCCTGAGAATGTTGAAAGATTCTTGGATGATGCTCCCAGTATGGTACGATGCGTAAATCTCAATGCTGACTTTCTAACCGGCAGACCTGACGCATACTATCATTGGGCGTCTACATATTCCAGCGAGGGTATCTACAAAGTTGTAGATTTTTTCGCCGATAGAACAATAACAACTCAAGAGTGGCATGAAAACAAAGAAGCATATCTTTTTGAATAGTCTAACTTAGAGTTTAGCTTTTTTGACTGCACGACACGCCTCTCGGTTTTATGAACGCCGAAGTATCTGCAGAGCAACGCCTAATTCTGTAAGTGTTATTGCACCCATCGCCAATAGGGCAAGACCATAATCAAATGACCAGAGATAGGCGACTGCGAAAATTATCTGGGGCACTGTTACGGTAATTACTCCCACGATTAGTTTTTGTATGTCGTTGACTATTGCGGCGATTTTGCCTTTGGCAGCTGCTCCCAGAAAGAGTCTAATTTCGAAAATGCTCGCAGAAGTCACCGCGATTGTTGTTAAGAAGGGTATGAGGATGGCAGAGGATGCGGTTAGAGGTTTGATTAACGACAAAATTACTAATGCAAAAGGCACTGGAACATAGGTTAAAGTGGACACAAGTGCTTTGGAAACAATTATCCTTCTTGAGCTGATCGGCAAGGTTTTTGTGTACTCAAGCCCTCTTCCTTCTGCGCTTAGCAACGCTAGTGGCAAGAACAAAGCAAAGATTGCGCCCATAGCAGTAGCGTCGAGCACCATGGCGGTCCTAAGTGCTCCGGCACTTGAAATCAGCACCGTTACGATAACTGTCTCTAGTACAGGTAAGGCAAAAAAGAACGCAGTCGCAGGGTTTTTGGAGGCCACTTTTAAATCCTTCAAGACATAACCTGCCAATGGGCTGCGTACCTTGACTGAGAAGTCAGTGGCGCTTATGCGGGTGATCTTTGTTGCGGTTCCTTTGGATATATTTCTCACCACGTTTAGGCTCCATTTGCCTACCAAGAATGAGAGCAAAGCATAGCCAGTAAGCGCAACCGAAGCTAACAGTGTAATCGTCAGTGCGGTGTTAGCGTAGGTGAGGTTTGCAACGACGATGCCCGTTGAGAAGGGGTACACAAGGCTCAAAAGCGTTGAAAGTTGGCTTGCGCCAAGCAGCGTTTTCTCCAAATTCGGCACAATATACCAGGGCACGCTAAATAGAGAACCAACGCCGATAAGGAGTAGGCTCCACATCAAAATGAAGAATAGCCGCAACGCTGTGCTTACTTTGGATTTTCCTCCGCGTAATAGGTTTCTTTGGAAGATTCTTGAAAACCATAACGAGATGCTGACGGCAAATAGGGCATTCATTGCGGAAGCCCCAAACATTAAGAGGGTGGCGAAGAACGACCCAGTTAGGTAGGCTACGGCTATGACTTGGCTTAGGATGGAGCCAATTACCATGTAGTCTATTGACCGGATAAAAGAGAACAGGTTGATTAAGGAAAAATGCTTTTGCTCTATGGGCAGTGTTGCGAGCAGCGCGGAAGATTCGGCGCTGACGAACGCAGGTAACGTTTGAATTGCGTAGAGTGCTGTGAGCCCAAAAGTAACCGCCAAACTCAACGAAACTGAGCTAGCTAACCCGGAAACTTGTCCTAAATAGAGGTGTTGCAAAAGGAACTAACGCAACTATGACGTTGAAGATGGCGACGAGTATTTTGTCGAACCTTGCGATTCTCAGTGCCCTTTTGGTTAGTTCTAGGTCATCTGGGCTTTCTTTGCCCTGTTGGCTTTTACCAAAAGCGCCCCACCACATGCGCCCTTTTTCTTCGGCAAGTGAACGGTAGACCATTTCACGGTAGCTTACGCGACTCAGTGCGCCAGGCTTCAGCTAGTTTCATGCTTGAAAAATGCCTCTCGCAGTGTCTTTGTGGTTTGGGCTATTTCGGATTCTTCATGGGTAAGTTTCAGGAAGACCTCCTCTAAGTTGCCTGTTTGGTCTTTTGTTTTGCTTCTAAGCTGGTCTAAGGTGCCTTCAGCTATGACTCTGCCTTGGTCTATTATGCCGATTCGAGTGCACACCTGCTCGGCAACTTCCATAATGTGGGTTGAGAACAAAACTGCTCCGCCCTTCTGCGCATGAAACGAAACCAAATCTTTGACTATGCGGCTGCTTTTTGCGTCCAGACCATTCAGCGGCTCGTCGAGCAGCAACACGGTCGGCTGGTGAACAAAAGAGGCAATTAAAGCCACCTTCTGCTTCATACCCAACGATAACGTGGCGATGGGTGAATCAAAGTACTCCGTCATGCCAAACGCGTTCGCCAGACCGGTAACCAACTCGTTAGCCTTCACCGGATCAATCTTCCTTATTGAAGCAACAAACTCCAAAAAATCCCGAGGCGAAAGGGAATCGTAGACTATAGGGTTCTCTGCTACGTAGCCGATTTTCGACTTAACTTCAATTGGGTTCTTAGATGGATCAAACCCTGCGACTTTTATCCACCCTGAAGTTGGCTCAAGCAGACCCAGCACAGTTTTAATTGTTGTTGACTTGCCCGCGCCGTTTGGACCCAGCAGCCCATAAATTTCTCCCGGCATAATACGCAAATTCAAATCCGTAACCGCTTGAACAGAGCCAAACCTTTTGGTAAGCCCAGAAGTCTCTATCAAAGGCTCAGAAGCAAGACCAAGCTTTTGCATTTATCATCCGCCTGTGCAGAATTAAGTGTTTGACTTCAATAGCTAATTATGTTTTGCTAACTCAGAATCCAGACCCGAAAACATATTGATGAAGCAAGTGTGTGCGTCTGCTATGCTGGCAGCATTCTCTGCAGTTCACTTAGAATTGTGTTGGATGGTATGGCAAAACCTATTCCCTGGGACTCTTGCACAATGGCCGTGGCGATGCCTACAACTTGCCCAGCGTAATTCATAACTGGACCTCCAGAGTTGCCTGGGTTCAGCGGCGCAGTTGTTTGAATGAGGTTGAACATTTCTGTGTTTGTGCTTGTGCTCAAAGTTCTGTTCAAAGCACTGACTATGCCATTACTCATTGAACCAGCCAGGCCGTACGGAGTTCCGACGACTATAACGGGATCACCGACTTTTACCGTTGATGAACTGATGATTTCCAAGGGCTTGTATGCGCTTATTGATGTCGCGGGATTGAGTACAGCAAAATCCGTGTTCGCATTCGAACCTAAAACGCTCATGGAGAAAACTGCGCCGTCAGTGAAAGTCGCAGTGATGTTAATGGCTCCGCTGACGACATGGTTATTCGTGAGGACAACCATGCGCCCGGAATAATTGCAGACAAATCCTGAGCCCTGCACTTGGCTGTAGTAAACTCGCCCAAAAAAGTCCGTCTGCCGAATAAGTCCCAGCACCACAACCACTGAAGTCTTGACCCGCTCAAACAGCTGATTTAACGAAATGCCATCGCTTACTACGTAGGTTACGTTTTGGTATGTTACGCTTGGAGTAGTGGAAGCTTGAAGACTTCCAATCTGCTGTTGAACGGTTGACAGTGAACTCTGCAAACGGTTAATTTCCGACTGGAGAGCAGTTATGTTCTGATCTACATTTCTCGGAGTAGGCTGAGCGTTGATTTGCTGCTGCAAACTCGTCAATTGATTTTGTAATTGTGCAATTTCCGCTGTCAAGTTTTCAAGGGCTTTGCCATTATCCGATGTGTTTGTTGGAATTATTGTGAGTGCCGTCTCAAGGCGACTGACGTTTTCCCGCAGCAACTGCAGTTGACTTTGAAGACTGGAAAATTGATTCTGCAATCCAGTTGTCTTGTCAGAGCTGGAATTGGAGGTTACCAAATATCCTATGAAACCGCCTGCAAAAAGAGCAGTCGCAAGAAGAGCTACAATAAGAATTACTAAGAACGGTCTTTTTTTTGGTTCTTGAATTTTGAGCATTTCCGTCACACACCATCAGAAGGTTTTACGTTACGAAAGATGCATCTCCATGATTTTCCTTCGTTTTTGGCTCTAACATAGAAACCCAAGAAAATGATTAATTAATATTTCCCAGAATCTTCCCCACAACAACCCGACCACCCAAAAAGCAGTGACGAACGATCCCAGCCAATTTGCCGGTTCCAATATGGGCTATGAAGCTGCCTTCTGGGCGCCACAACAATTGCGCTTCAATGGGTTCCGTCATTTTCAGATTTCGCCAGTTTGCGGCCTACAACAGCTTCGTACGCGCGATGCCGCACGATTTGTTTCGTGTATCAAAAACGTTATTATTTGTGAAAATCCAAAGAGTGAGTGGCTGATGAAATATGAGTGAGCCTGAAAGGCGTTGGCCTCCTCAGATTGGTCCAATGGGTCGCGGACCAATATCAATAGTCAAGCGGGATGGACGCATCGAGCCATTCGACCGTGCAAGGATGATTGAAAGCATGCGAAACGCGGGAGCGACGCCACAACAGGCAAGTCTTGTAACAGATCGTGTTCAAGGTCGGATGATTCCCAGATCAACTGTTCCGTCGGCAGAAGTGTCAAGCATGGTTGCTCGGTCCCTGTCGCATGTGAATCCAACTGCGTCGCAAAATTATGCAGACATGCGCGACCAAAAATTGGCCTATAACGAACGACTCAACCGCCTGTCCGCTGCGATTTCAATCATTAGCCAGCAGGTTAACAACGAAACAGCCAGACTAAAAAACCTGGAAAGCCAAATCCAGAGCCTGCCGGGACGAATCACCCGAATTCGACAAGGCAACTACCGATTGCTAACCAACTTGGAGACAGATCAAGCTGCCCTCTCCCAAGATTGGATTACGATTAGCCCAGGACTACAAATGACCACTAATCTCAAAAGTGAAACCGCGCGCTCACAAATCCAAAATCTCCAAAAGACTCTCACATATAAAGCAGGAAGCGGCGACTACAACATTGGCAATCTGCAAGAGATCGAATATGGAATCCCAGAACTACGCTCAACTCTCGCAGAAATGCAAGGTTCAATAACTAGTGCGTTGTCCCCTCTTGAGCAAAAATTTGAGAGCATAGACCAAGACCTTTCACGGGCGGAAGACACCCTATCTAATCTGGAAGGAGCATCATTTCAATGGGAAGAGAGTGAGACGCCCATCCTCGCCATCAGAGCTAAAGACCTGAATAGTGATACCGATGGCATCATCACATTAACCAATCTCAAGTTCGTTTTCGAACATCTAAGAGAAGTTGTGCTGAAGAAAACGCTGTTTGTGGTCACTGAAAAGAAGACCGTGCGAGAAGTAAAGGTTCAGAAACCCATCGGAATGGTTACAGACCTGGTTCAGGGAAGAGTCGGTTTCTTAAAAGGGGCAGGGTTGTTTGTCAAGTTTGCCCCGGGGTCGGGGGTTCCTGAGATGAAATTTGACACCACTGGCGAGGACGCAGAGTGGATAACTAAGACCTACAGCCAAATTATCTCAGGTCAAATAGACAAGGAACTGGCAGCTTCAGCTCCCGCGGCTGCGGAGAAAGCCCAAGCGGAAAAAGAGAAGTCGCGGCTTGTCACTTGCCCAGTTTGCGGTGCTCCATACACCGAGAAAGCTTATCGAGGGCAGACTTCGGTCAACTGCAAGTACTGTGGAGCTTTGGTCTCACTTAAATAGTGAAGCTTACGCCCCTCCTTTTCCGCGTACTTGACTCTAGTTAATCCACAGTGCTGTGACAAAAAACGATAGAAGAATATTCTAATGCATGCTGTGTACGACATGTTTTTTAGGCAAGAAAGCTGAATTACTGCCAGTGACCAAAATGTCATTCCTAGATAAAGCGAAGAAAAAACTTGGAGAGTTTACAGATGCAGCTAAAGATGCAGTTTCAGGGGCTGACAATAAGGCTGAAGGTGCAGGCGAACAGGCAGTCGATGCATCCACCAAAAGCACTATTGACCAGGTGAAGGATAAACAAGGGATACTTTCTAAAATCCAGAATTTCCTCACTTTGGGTTATGGAACCAAAGAAGATCTGAGGGAGCTTGACAAGAAGCTCAGAGACCTATACTACGCTGATTTTAAGGCTATGCGTCACAGGTGGGAAGAGATATCCCTTGAAGCACTTAAGGCGAAAGTGCGCGCAAAAGACGACTACAAGAAGGTTATTCAAGTCATGGACAGAGTTGCTGAGAAGATTAACAGGGCAGACTATGGTTATGCGGGGCTGTTGGACCGCAAAGGGCACATCAGAGAAGATGAGCTTTCAAAAATCTTCAGCTACGACAAAGCCGTGGGGGACCAGGTGAAGGATTTGCAGAGATCTATCGATGAAATATATGGTATGGTTGAAGCCGAAAATTGGGTCGAGATTTCGCCGAAAGTTCGTACAGTGAAGATGATGCTGTTAGACATTGAAGAGAAATGGGATGGAAGAGAAAAAGAGTTTAGGCCTTTGGAGGTTTCATAAACATGCCGTTAATAGAAAAGATTTCGTGGGATAATGCTGGACCAGAAGATATTGCATACAGATTCCCCCAGACGAATCTGAAGTACGGAAGCCAGGTAATCGTTAAAGAAAACCAGTGGGGAGTGTTTTTCAGGGACGGAAAAGCCTATGACGTTTTCGGCCCTGGAAGACACACGATCACGAGCAACAACGTTCCTTTGCTGACAGATGCGCTTAAAAAGCTTGGAGTAGTCGGAGATGTTTTTAATTGCGAAGTGATTTTTGTTAGCAACAGCCAGTTCAAATCTAACTTTGGAGGAAGCGCTTACTCTGCTCCGAGCGGCGACATAAAGTATCAGGCTGAAATCGGATTCTACGGATACACCCTATACAAGGTCGAGGAACCTAAGCTCTTCGTCACCGAATTCTTCGGAAACAGGGATGTTAGCAATTCAACCGAGATCGCGAATTACATAAGGGGCTTTATCAATGAGCGCGTGATTAACCAGTTTGGGGACCAAGACATTTTCAACATCGTCAAAAATGTTGACGACACAACCGACGTAGTGGCCTTGAAGATCAGCGACGAGGCAGCCAGGATAGGACTCAAAATCATAGATGCCGTTTTCGAGGGAGTCAAGATTCCTGAAGAAGCAAGACGATTCGCTTCTGGAATGGGGTCCCAAGCGATGACGATGCAGTACATGAAAGAGACAGCCTCAGAACTTAAAGATTCGCAAGGTGGAGGTGCAGCAGCCGCCGGCTTAGGCGCAGGAATAGGTTTGACGATGCCTTACATGATGGCACAGCAATTGCAGCAAGGGCAGCAGCAACCACAGCAAGTTATCTTATGTCAAGTCTGCGGAGCCAAGAACCCTGCAAACACCAAATTCTGCGGAAACTGCGGCGCTAGTCTAGCTCCAGTGGCTAAAGTAGTCTGTCAAAACTGCAAGACAGAGAATCCTGCAACAATGAAATTCTGCGGAAACTGCGGACAACCACTTGCTGCTCCAACTGAGATCACTTGCCCCAAATGCGAAACCAAGAACCCACCGGGAACAAAATTCTGCGGAAAATGCGGACAGAAACTATAGAATTTTCTTCCTTTTCTTTTTTGTTAGTAACTGAGTTGCGGTTGCTTAAACTTTTTTGGGAGCTCCGCAACTTGGACAGAACGAAGCTGTGTTTGGCATTAGTCCTTGACAATAGATGCAAGGGACCATTACTATTTATTTAACGATTACGGGCTTTAACAGAACCAAACAAGCACACAATCTACAACCAACAGAATTTCAATCCCACACAAATCCCTCACGAGTCGTGCGTCAATGTCTTGCAGGAATTTTTTGTCAAGAAATCTTTACAAACATCCTTTTAGGCGAAATTAGACCCGTAGTAAAACGATTGCTATGAATAGAAAAAGATTCATGGTAATAGCCGCAGTTCTAACATGCGGATTTGTTGCCTCAGCATCAGCCATAATTGCTAACCACCACCCCTTGAAGCAACAAAACCCTAGCCCAATTATCACGCCAGCTTCAACACCAATGCTGACGCCTACACTTTCACCACCTCCTTCTGACCCATCAACTCCGCAGCCAACCCTAACCGAAACAAATCCTTCGACCACAGCATCACCTACTACATCAGCAAAACTTACTCAAACACCTCCTTCGATCACGTCACCGCCCATTGCATATCCACCGACAACGTCAACGCCTTCGCCATCCACGCAACCTGATGAGACGCCAACTACTTCATTGTCAAACCTCTTTAACGCGGAGTTGTCATACGTCTACGTCGGCAGAACCAACAGTACCGGAGAAGGCCACGACCACTTTGGTTTCGGAATACCAACCTACCCATCAAACTATTACCCAGTAACCATTGTGTTCAAACTGACTTACTTAGGCAACCCTGAAAATGAGCCTTACGACGCCAAGTTCGAGGGCTTCCTCGTAACTCTTTCCGCAGACACGGGCGTCACAGCCAGCTACATAGGCTATTTTGGAACAAACTTTGACCCCTCCTTTTCAAACCTGCCTCACTTCCTCCCTTCGCTTTCAGGTCCACGGCAATCGGTTTTTTTCAGCTTCAACTTGACGGTCAACAAGTCATTCCTTAGCATGCGAATCTCTGACGGAGGGTCATTTGGAAGCGCCCAAGGCAGCTTAGGCTTATGGAGTAGTGGCACGCCAAACGCAATTACTGTAACCGTCCAAAGAGCAGGTTGGGCCACTGTTAACGGAGAGACACTTTCGAACATCGCAAACCCTGCAAGCGACGTAGCTTTGCAGCGGGTTCAGCTCGAAAAGTCCGGCGAAGGCTTCATCTTCGAATCCCCTTAAGCCGCCTCAAAATTTGGCAGCAGCTTCGAGAGATACAATAGGGAAACATAGCCAGCAGCAGACTGGTGCGAACACTATCATGCTGGGTCCGTCGGTTATGCCTGAGGCAGGATGCGCCCGTCGACATGTACGGCTTCAAAGAACTACCAAAAGGACAACAGGAAGCTGAAAACAGGAAGAAGCCAGCGCAGAGTAAGCGGGCTGTTTTTCCTTTCTTTCTTATTTCAGTAACACGCAATAGTTACAATCCAGCAGATTTTTTCCGCCCAAATACGCCCGAGTTTTACGGATGTTCGTTTGTGGCTAAGGTTTAAACTGTAGCTTATGCAATACCTACAGACGCTCACAGAGGATCCTATCAATGGCGCTCCCAACTCGCACACGCGGCGTAAAAGTTCTCAAAGCCGTTTCTTCACAACTGAGGCTGCAAATACTGAACCTCCTCTTCGACAAGGGAGCACTAAGCTACACGGAATTGATGAACCAACTGAAGATGAACCCAAGCCGCGACGCAGGAAGATTCGCCTACCACCTGAAATTTCTCCTCAAGGCGAACTTGGTGGAAGTCGATTCGGAAGCAAAAAAATATTTTCTAACTGAACTGGGAAAAATGGTCATTGACGTTGCGGACCGCGTGGAGAGAAAAGCCGTCAAACCCAAAGGCATGCTAGTACGCACGTCGCACTTCACTTTTGAAGAGTTTGACGCGAACAAAATCGCCAACAGCCTCATCCGCGAAGCAAAGATGCCCGCAGACCAAGCCCAAAAAACAGCCAAGGAAACCGAGAAACTCCTCCTCAAATCAAAAATAAAATACCTAACTGCATCACTCATCCGGGAAATCGTCAACGCATTGTTAATCGAAAAGGGATTCGAAGAATACCGCCACAAACTCACACGCCTAGGCTTGCCAGTGCACGAAGTAACTGCACTCGTCGAAGCGAAAAACCCTCTGGAAAAGGACACTGCCTTAGCATCAGCTGGCAAAACCGTATTCCGCGAATACACGCTCCTCAACGTCTTGCCAAGAGACATCGCCGACGCACACGTATCAGGAGCACTGCACATTAACGGCTTGAGTACTTGGGTTTTAAAGCCAAGCGAAGTCATGCATGACTTGAGATTTTTCCTGCAAAACGGCTTGCGATTGGAAAATCTCAACCAGCAGCAGCACTCAAAAAAGCCACCTGAAACCTTCGAAGCCGCATTAGCCATAGCATTCAACATTCTGCTGCTCACAAAACAGGAAACAAACGAAACGCAAACCATAGACTACTTCAACGTCTTCTTAGCACCTTACTCAAGGGGACTTGACCCTGCACGGCTCAAGGAAAGCCTGCACCTCTTCCTGCTAAATGTCAACCAGAATGCAAACGCAACATTGGGATTGGAACTGAAAATTCCAGACTTTCTCGCTGACAAACCCGCGATAGGACCACAAGGAAAAGCAAACGGCAAATATGCAGACTACGCCGAGGAAGCACAACAACTCGCATCCCTCATAATCGACGTCTACGCACAAGAAACCGCAGTCAAACCCATCGTGAACCCAAAAATCATGTTAAAAATCAACCCCGAAACGCTTTCAGACGAAACGGCACGAGGAATCCTAGGCAAAGCTCACAACTTGGCAGCAGACAAAGGTACAGTCTACTTCGTCAACATGCTTCAAAAGAAGGCGAAGACTGCAGCATTTTCTGCCTCAGGAGTCAAATTGGAGGCGGATTTGACAGAAGACTGGGAAACTGATACGCTTCGCACCGGCTGTCTGGGTTACGTCACGATTAATCTGCCCAGAATAGTGTATGAAAGCGAAAGAGACCAAACCAAGTTTTTGGAGCTGCTAAAAGAAAGATGTGAACTCTCAATTCGTGCGTTGGGCATCAAGAACCGCGCACTTAAGCAGTACGGCAAAACAGCTTTGCCATTCCTAATGCAAAGTACAAATGGCGACACCTATTTTAGACTGGAAAACTGCAGTGGCGTGATAAACTTTGCCGGGTTCAAAGAAGCCGTCGAAAGTTTTACAGGCAAGCCAATAAATAGTGAGGAAAGCGTCAAATTCGCCAAGGAATTGGTGCAGACCACCCAAGCGTACATTGCCAAGATAGGCAGGAAACATGGGAAACGTATCGCCCCGGCAATTCTGCAAAGTCCAGAAGCATCCGCAAGGCTTGCGCAATTGGATATAGAAAAATACGGCGTAGCCAAAGTCAAATTCTCAGGAACCAGAGACAAACCATTCTACTCTACAACGAAACGCATGCAACTGCGGACGGGGAACTTCCTGAGTGTTCAAAGCGATGAGCTTGATGCACAGAAGATGCTGAAAGGCTGGAGTTCAGGCGGAACCCTGGTAGCTATCGACACAAACGGCACAGAAGTAAAGCCCGAAGATCTATCGAAATTGACGCTTAGCCTTATGGAGAACCATGGCATCGAATTCTTCACTTATAACCGCGCGGTTACTTACTGCGGCGGCTGCCAGAAAAGCTGGTTTGGAAAGCTTCACAAGTGCCCATCTTGCGGTTCAATGGGCGCCCTCGTAGACTTCGACGGTTTCTGCGGCACTTAAGTAGTGCTATTTTGTTGCGCCCAAAACCAGCGCCAACAGTGCCATTCGAACAACTGTGCCGTTCCACACCTGCTGGAAGTAACGTGCCTTGGATGTTGCATCCACTTCTGGAGCAATTTCGTCTACCCGTGGCAGCGGATGAAGAATTATCAAATCCGGTTTCGAGTTTTCGAGGACTTTTAGGTCTATGCGGTATGCCCCTTTGACCTTGGCATATTCCGCTTGGTCGGGAAACCTCTCCTTTTGAATTCTTGTGACATAAAGAACATCCGTTTGGGGCAGGATTTTTTCAAGGCTCTGGGTTTCAGAGACGGCAATTTTCTTCTGTATTTTCCGCAGGACTTCGCGTCTCATGCGCAAGGATTCAGGTGAAACCAAAGTCAACTCCACATTGTACAACGACAACGCATAAGCAAGCGAATGCACCGTTCTTCCATAACGCAGGTCGCCAACCAAAGCGATTTTTAAGCCGTCAATTTTGCCTTTCTCTTTTTGTATGGTATATAAGTCGATGAGTGCCTGTGTTGGGTGTTCCTCTGCGCCGCTACCACCATTTATTACGGGGACTTTTGAGTATTCTGCTGCGAGTTTAGCTGCACCTTCCAACGGATGCCTAAGCGCTATAATGTCTGCGTAATTTTCTACGGTACGTATGGTGTCTGCGAGGTTTTCGCCTTTCTTTACACTGGTGCTCTCGGCGTCTGCGAATCCGATTGTGTTTCCGCCCAGTTTGAGCATTGCTGCTTCGAAGCTCAGTCGTGTGCGTGTTGAGGGCTCGAAGAATATGTTGGCAAGGATTTTTCCTTTGAGAATATCTGAACCCGCTTTTGCGATGGGCTCCATAGTTTTGCTAGCTTCGAGTATGTAGTCGATTTCTTGTCGTGTGAAGTCTTCGATTGAAGTGATGTCTCTTCCTTGGAAGTCCAAACGCTGCACCTGAAGTCAAAGAAGCCTTCTACTGGTACATAACACTTTTCATGCTGAATCCATGGGTTTTAAACTCAGATTTGTATCACTTGTTGCAGTCAAATGACTACAACACAGTTTTAATAACCACATGCGGCAATTGGAAAAACAAGCTTTGAGGTGCCCAAAAGTGGGAGCAGTCATAAACAAAGCGCCAAAACAAACAAATCCCAAATACAGTTCAATCTCAAACACCTACATCCACAGACGTCGAGTTCACGAAGTCAGGTCATCGTGCCAATGGCTAAAACACTGCTACGATGGGAAATGCCCCGCTTTTCAGCGGATCAACGGCAACTTCTACTGTGTTCGTGAAGGCATCACGTAGCCCATTTTTCTGAAAACGCGTATACTATACTGAGGAGATTACGAATCTATGCATAGAGCACCTTTGCTTTTCTGCGACTCTTAGCAGAATCGACAAAAACTATTTACTGCCACAAACCCAAATAATAGCCATGTTTGAGCGGGAGATTTTCCAATGCGGAGAAAAGACTATTTACAAAAACCCGTTGAGCACATGAAGATTGAAGCTCCGCTCACCGTGGACGCGCTTATTCGGCAGTTCGGCAACTCGGGGTCCTTTGGCGCGGGACGTGTTGCCACTGCCTGCGACGTTTATGAAAACATGCTGCGTGACAAGGAATGCACCGTTTTTCTAGCTGTCTCAGGAGCAATTGTTCCAGCTGGCTTGCGGGCACTCATCGCCGACTTGGTCCGGAAGCGTTTAGTTGACGTTTTGGTGTGCACTGGCGCGAGCATGGTGCACGATGCCATTGAGGCCGTCGGTGGGAGACACTACAAGGGCGGCTGGGTGGAAGACGATGCTGAGCTTTACAAGTACCACATTTTTCGCATATACGATGTGTTGGTGCCCGAGGAAGACTTCGTCCGATTGGACTACAAACTTTCAGAAATTTACCAGCAAATCGCCAAGGAGCGGAAAGGTGAAGCCCTCTCCAGCCGTGAGTTCGCTTGGGAACTGGGCAAGCGCCTGTCGGACCCCAACTCAATTTTGTGCGCTGCCTACGAGTCAAATGTGCCCGTTTTTATGCCTGCAGTCCGTGACTCAGAATTCGGGTTCATTCACTGGCTTCACTCGTCCCGGAAAGGCGTAGAAAGCGTCCTCAAAGTCGACGCGTTCAAAGAGGTGCCTGAGATTTGCGGCATATGCAGCAAGTCGCCTAAGAACGGGATGATTGTGCTTGGCGGCGGCGTACCAAGGAACACCGTGCAGAGTTCCGCTTTGGCGTCCAAGAAGGGCTTGGACTACGCTATCGTTGTAACAATGGATAGACCTGAAACGGGAGGTTTGTCAGGTTCCACGTTGAAGGAGACGGTGAGCTGGGGCAAAGTCAAAGACGGTGCAGACAACGTCATGGTCGTCGGCGACATCATGGTTATCTTCCCGTTGATGGCGGCGTCCGTTATGGAGCGACTGGGCAAGGATTTCCTTCGCTCCCCGCTTAGCAGCAAATTAGGGGAAAATCCGTGGTGAGAGCAAAAAGCGACGCAGGTCGTCTCTGCGGTAATTGTGATGGCCACAACTGTTACGAGTACCCTTCAAAGGTTTTTTGTTCGACGCGTTACGGCGAGGGCAAAGACCCTGTGGTGGACACGCTGTGGTGCTGCAGCGAATGGAATTTGACTAGCCAAGAGTGCCACTGCGTCCGTGAAGCACAGAGGGCAAAGTCCGCTCGCCGAGACGGTTAAGGTTATAACTTAGCCTTGCTTTTCTACTGTCACTACGTTGTTCTAAAAGCCCGGTGGTGTAGTGGCCAAGCATAGGGGCCTCTGGAGCCCTTGACAAGAGTTCGAGTCTCTTCCGGGCTACCACTTCCCGGGCATGAATTTATACGATTTTGAGTTGGATTTTGCTGGAAATCTTTGAGCATCCAAAACCCGAAATTCAAAATACCTTTAAAATCTTGAGTCCTCAATCAAGGAGAACTTCCTGCTGATGAAGCAAGCATAAAACAAAGCTGGAACTATGCCATGCCCTGTAATCAACAATATAGCACGAATCACCCTATCGGTAGTTTATGTTCGATAGAATTTTGAAGAACCGTTTTTTGTTCCATATGATTAAAAAGCTTATGTAGATTTTCAATATTATGGAACATCATGAAAACTACGAGCAAAGAGTACGCCTTTACTAAATCAGAACTACAGATACTTGAAGAGCTCGCCAAAGGAAAACACGAGTTGTCTTCGATAAAAGAAGTGTGCTCAATCAAATCTTCTCTCCTGTCTTACAACTTGAAAAAACTACTTGAAAAAGGGCTCATTAAAACAGTTGGTAAAGGTTATAAAAAACAAGTGCGCTTCAATGATTCAAAGCACGCTTCACTTTGCAGAGACCTCTTATTGTCTTATGATTACATAGACTGGCAAAACATCTTGACTGGCAAAACAGTTGAGATTCTCTTCCAGACGCTTGCTACATCAGGAAAGACTTTAGCGAAATTCCCAAGAAACACACGTTGGCGTCACCTAAAAGACCTGAAAGCCCGAGGCATAATAACACAAGATAAAAAAGGATACAATATCAACCCTCGATTTAACGTTCTAATCGACTTCTTATACGAATATGAAAAGTTTTTCGTAAACAAGCTCGCGCATACAATTTCAGATAACGCGGTGATCCTGTGGCAAGAAGACATGGAATTCATAGTCAGAACCCCCAAGAACGCCAAAGTATCTTCTAAGAACTTCCACAAGACAGCAACCTCCATATTTCACGAATACGACCTTCCACTGCTTTCTGAATTCGATATCTACTTTTACTCAACAACCAAAGAGACTATCCGACCTGAAGACGCCATACTCCACACACTGTTGATAGAGCCCAACAACGTACGATACACAACCTATGCTCTCCTCTTACTCAAAAAAACGGAGCGAAAAATAGACAGGTCATTCCTACTTCAGGAAGCAGAAAGACTCTCCCTCAAAAACCAAATAATCAGCTTGCTTCAATTCCTAACAACACACGAGCGAACTACCAAAAATCTGCCCGCTTGGAATGAATTTATGGAAAAAGCAACAGACTACAAGGTGGTCTAAATGACAAAACGCCGCTCATTCAACAAGAATTATCTACAACAAGAATTCGATAAACTAAACGCAACAGCAAAACAGCCCATGACACTCTGCCTCATAGGCGGCGCCGGCACGCTCTAAGAAATTGCATACGCATAGTCCTAAAACGCCTAATCACAGCCGTAGATTTGCCCAGCTGGAGCAGTTCACTAGCTGGTCATCGGATTGATGAACGGCAAAGGTACCCAGATATCCCCGAAGATAAGGTTTGCAAAGTAACCACAAGTGCAGAAGCGTTAGAAAAGCTCAGGCAGTATGTCCCAAAATATAACAAAAGACATAACCGCATTCAGGTCAAAACGTAACCTAATAAGAAGATGGTTACAGCTTTTGCTTCTCAGGTAAGCCCTCTATAACTTTCTTTAAGAAACCCTTTAGTTTTTCAACAAAAGCGTAGAAGTCCTTCTCATCAATTTCTTTTAATAGCAGTCCTTTCTCTTCACCCCAATTGAAAGGCTTTGACATGATTGTAAGTTTCTTGTCTTGTAGATTCCTTCTGTACCTTGCATAAAGATTAAGCGTGAACATGGTTTTCTGTTTGGCACAATCAAAAACTTCGTCTAATGAAATGCCAAATTTCTTCTCAATTAAGTATATATCTAGGTAGTCACGCGCCTTTGTGCCTTGACGGGTGAGTATCGCTCGTATCTTTTCGGATAAAATTTCTCGAAGATCGTATACGTCAAAGGCAATTTTCTCAGTATAGTCCTTGAACTCTGGAAACAATACTGTAAGTTCTTCAGTATTTTCACAAATTAGACTTCTCAATTTTGTACTATTCAAGGGGTAACATATTTTTTCAACGAAGTTCATTTGCACTTTCAGAAAGGTCTTGCGACCGAGTACTCCAGATTGATACCAAACTTTGAACGTACATATTTTATCGCTTCCAGTAAGCTCGACATAATTTCTGTCCTGTTTTGTGAATCGAAAGTCTAAGTCACGTACCTTTGCTATATCTTCAAAGGTTTTTCCGACATCATCAATGATAGTCGACAAATACCTTCGTATGTCATTCTGCGATTTGCCCTCGAAGACGGTTTGGTTCTTCCATGTAAAATCAATATCTTCTGAGAATCTAAAGTAATCTAGATAGCACTTGGCAAGGCATGTTCCACCCTTGAAAACAAAACTTTCCTTGAAAAACTTGTTTGCAGAGAGATCCGATAGTACTTGGTGTAAGATGAGATCTTTTTCTATCAAATCAGCTCTTTTTACACTGTGGGTTCGAGCCACTTCATTCACAAAGTCAATTCTCATCTAATCACCATTTCAGCGACTTCTTGAACCGTCTTAGGGTAGTGTATTGCATATCTTCTGGTTTTCTCGCCTGATATACTTCTTGCCCATTCTAATAGGTCAAGCTGTATTTTTTCCGCTGGGACTCCATTGTATCTCCAAGTGTAAATGAAATCCAAAATTGTCTTTTCTGGATCCGAATATCTTAGGCTATCTCTGATTATGCCAAATTGTAAAAGCCTTGGCGCCAACTTGATAAATCTATACCTGTATCCTGCGATATTTATGGGCTTAGACCTTAACAGTTTGTCATTGATCACGTAGTCGACAGCAAAGGTTTCATGGGTCATATTATTAAATTTCAATGCTGAGTATAATCCGAAATACCAGTTTGTAACTCCCTTTGATTCAAGCCCTCTTGCAACGAGTTCAAGATTATTGTATTTCGGCCTGCCTAGTTTAATCTCCTCTAACGATTTGACGTAGAATATTCCCTTAAAAATGCGAGTTAAGTAACCACGGGAAATAAAATATCTCACCGTTTTTTCATAATTAAAACTCATCAACCTACAATAGCGCTTGAGTTCCTCTGCGGTGATGAACTCCTTGTTGTCTATTCTTATTTTTTTTAGCAGGGTACTGGACTTTATCATTTATATCACAATGTCATATTTTATGTGATGTTATGATATAAATCACAATGTTGCATTTAAGCTTAACGAAAAACGTTAAAACCAGTGATCAGCAAACGAATGCTGCATTTGTGTCACAGTATCGCAAGACTTATATCTTATCTTAGCCTATATTGTTTTGACTCAGCTTGAAAGCCCCCTCGAACAGAACGCAAACCGTGGAAAAAGAATTTGACGGAATAGTAATTGACGCAATTGACGCAACCGCAGAAGAAACAACATTTCATACTGCGAAGATAGCGAGAATCTGCTGGAACACCGGAGAAGAAAAAAACTGCTATGGCTGCTATCTTAGCACTGGATGCAAAGCAAAAT
>CAVOWB010000010.1:0-88359 GCA_963699995.1 Candidatus Bathyarchaeota archaeon
GTTCATAATTCCGATGGTTGCCATCTTGGTTCCTTGTTGGAGCATTCGCCCATGTTTGCTTAAAGCCTTTATTGCACAAACCAGCACCGCCTCCCAGTTAGCCGCAGAAGCACGGTGAATGAGGCAAACCAGAAGGCTTAGACTTAAATTCACACTCGAGCATTAGAATGGAAAAATCTTTGGTGTTTATTTTGAAAGTATTCGAGTTAACCATTCCAAAAGAGTACATTGACTACGTCAATAAAGAAATTAAGAAGCCAAAGCGGCCAAACACTGAGCTGCTGGAGCTTTGGCTTGAAAGAGAACTGCGCATTGAAAACGAAGGCACCACGGAAACTTGCCTGTAGACGAGAGCCACGTGACAATCGAGTTGCTTCCAAACGGCGATTATAAGATGCTTGTTTCTGACGCTTGCTTTGACATGATAGTGTCGCATGTGCAGCCTGAGCCTCATCGGCGAAAGATGCCTAACGAAGATGTTTTGCATTTTTGGCTTGACATGAAAACAGACCAACTGCACAGCAAGCGGCATATTGACGTGAGAGAGTTGCCCAGCAAATAAACTTCGTTAGCTGGGTCGCCTTCACTATTCAATTGTTGTCTTCTAAACTCTTCGGTGAGGTATCAAGCCCTGAACTTGAAACGGTTATTGCATAGCCAGGTTAGCGATGGCGTATTCCTCGGCAGCCGCGAACACACGGGCTCGGTTCTTTAGGGCAGTTTCTAAATCGGCTTTCAGGTCCCTTATCCCCTGAGCTGAAATCTGCTGCAGCTTCCGAAAAGTGTCCTCATCTACGTCCAATTTTAGGCAGTGGGTTCTTTCTTGAGGCAAGCGTCTTGTCCTCGGATGCCACTTTGCTCAAACTACGTTTAAGTCTTATTGCACAAAGCATAGTCTAATCATTTTCGAAGGAACCGCTCGCGTCAAAGCGCGATATCTTCGAAATCTCATTAGTATTCTACGTTGGAGCGCTTCAACAAATCAGCGGAACTTGTTCTTCAAAGCTCCTCTCTGGCCCTCCTCAAAGTCTTCAATTAAACGCCAAATATTTTCAACCTTACTGACCTTTTCTTGACGAACACATAAGAACTCCACCAGTTTGCCCCATCTGTAGAAGTTAAAGCTCTCGTAATACTTCGGATTCTTGCTTAATTGATCCTTAAATACACTCTCCATATATTAATGGGGGAACGGGGGCCTTTACTTAAATCAAGGACGTCGAGAGGGAAATGCATTAGCCCGCCTTTGCCCCCTCCTACAAGAGGGTACAAAAATGGAGCTTGGAAGGGTTCATAGATATTCCACTCAATATGAAAAACATCGCGTGGTTCCAAGAGGGATCAAGTCTAGCTTTGCCAGCCAATCTTTTCTTGCTTTCTTTTTTGAATATTGGTCAAAAGAATGCCATAGTACAGGATAGCCAAGTGCCTTCGGGATACATAGTGCAACATAACCGTCTTCGTCAACGAGGTTTTTTACCTGATGTTCTTCTAAGAATTTTGATTGGTTCTTGTCAAAAATTTTTTTCATCAAGCGCTCTACTACAAATCTTGCTTCCAGTTCGTCTAAGGGATTTTCTGGGGGGTGGTCTCTTAAAGAGTCTGGTTTCTTCTCGTACACATATTTACCGCTGTAGAGCCTTGGTCATAAACTCCCTAATTCATAATAATCGTCGAAGCTGAAATCCGGAAGTCCTTCGGGTTTTTGGAGAGCAGATGCGCCAAATTTCGTTTGAAAAAAATCGGATTAAGTGGCCAGGGAGTATCTTAAACAATGAAAGAAGGGATTCCCAAGCGCGCGCGATAGCCTTTAACTTTGTAACGGAGTTAAACAAGATTGAAAGAGTAACATATTCATTCTTCAGTTTGTAAACGTAAACGTAGACGGGTTCATAGTCAAAAATGTGGTAAGGAAGAACTTGGATAGGCCAATAGAAAAAGTATTGTATGATCTTAGATTATCATTTTTAGGATGGCGGACAACATGATATTTCACCACACAAGTAGGTGATTTATCAGGAAATATCTCCAAAAATAGGTCTTTCATGTAACTCTTAATTGTTGAATCACTAACGTCAGCGGAGCAAGCAGACTATCGTCTTGTTGCTTCTTGCCTTCTTTGTTCTTGGGTTCAAACTCGTTAGCAGGGATGAAGCACGACTTAGGAGCCAAAGATAGGCGCCCTTATCGTCTCGGTTACGTGATGTCCAACGTGAGTTGTCTTTGGAATTGATTCCATAAAGTGATAATGAAAAGAAGTTAAAAATTGCTTCTAAGGTTCTTTTGGGTTTTCGAGCAACTAATACTTTCATCAACTGGGCAAAAAGACCCGAAGGTATTTCCTTAATCCCAAGATTTCTAGCCAATATTGCACGCTCCAAAGCAAAAATCTTAGGGTCGACGTAGAGTCGCGGCAATTTTTGATATGCTAAATCAAAATCATCTGATTGCTTAGTGTAGTCGGATTGCTGTGGGTTAAGTTCATGGTGTGGCGAAGGGAAGGCTTTATTCCATCTGGTTTGGTTCTTAAAAAAGTCTTTAACCTGTTCTTTCTCTATTGTTTTGTATGAAAAGTCTTCTCGCAAGAGCCACCCTTCTTACCCAGCATTATGGATTGTTTCAGCTAATAAATTGCAGCTACATCCTCGCTTACGCTTCAAGAAGATAAGGAGTTAAAAGCTTAAGTACTAAAACAAACAAAACCCAAATCGGGGAGCAAAATGTCTGAAGTAAAAGTAATTGTATCTACCCCTTTCGGAATTGCTACACCTCCGAATGGAGTTAAAATGTGTAAGAAAGACAGCATCGAAACCTTCTTGGTTACAAGTCCCTATTTTGAGGATAAGCAGTTGTTCGGGAAGACTCTATATAAAAAGTCTTGGACTTGTACAGGTTGGTCTGGCTCGGGTTCCTTTCCGGCTAAGGGTGTTGGCACTACCGTAACCGTCCCTCTCACTGAAGACTCTACCATCACGTGGAATTGGCTAGGAGGTCAAGTGGGACCTCAAGTTTTGTCTATATCTGCGTTCATAGCCCTCTTAGTCGTTGCCCTCATGGCAGCATATTTGTCTCCGCCACACGCGTTTATTTTGGCCATAACAGCGGGTGCTATAGGCGGGCTGGCGCATGAAATAGTTCAAAGCGGAGGAAAGTACATTTTGCCAAACTCTGACGACAATGGCAACTTCTGCTTGGGTGGGCTAATCGGCATAGTGACAGGTGGCGTAGCGGGATTGTTAATGTATCAAGGGCTAATGGGATCGGCACCGGTAAACATCGATATGAAACCAGTGGTCGAAGCACTCGTCGCAGGAATTGCCTTAAAAGGAATCGCAGACGCCCCCAATCCAAAATAGAAAAGCAGCGCCAATTCGCTTATGCCTATTTCAACAGCAAAAGCTATAACATCAACCAAGCAACCTTGTCTCGAATCCAGGCTTATTCCACCATTTTGAACTCCAGCAGGTACTTGACAATGTCGTGTGCTGAACTGGTAGTATATCAGTCTGGCAGGGATTCCTGCAATGATGCGCAGTCATCAACTTCTTGGGTGACGGCGCTACCCACTCAGAGGTGCGGCGCTTGTTCAAAATTGTTCTGAAAAAAGTGGCTGCAAATCTATATCTGGGATTACTACGATCCAGCAGTATTCGATTGCCCGATTAGTTGTTTGCCTGTCATCAAGACGCATCGAGTAGTTATTCCAGTTGATTCTGGGTACAACATAACCGAAAGCGTTTTTTGGCTTCGCAGCATATCCATCCATAAAGGAAATCTATTAATGTGCTCATAAACCGTCCAAGTTCCATCGGGTTGCACTATCACTTGAGTGGATGGATTGTCAACAAATCTTAGGTCAACAACCATTTTTTGTTTATTGAAGAGCGATATGGACGCTTTTGAGTCATTGAACCTTTCAAACGGAGACGATCATGGCAGCGTAGCTTTCTATCGGTTGACGAGTAGGTTGAAAAGGGCGTATCTGAGGAGGCATTTTCAAACCCCGGTTTTAGTTATAAATAGTCTTATTTATGCTTTGGCGCGCGTTTCATTTTCCGTTTTTCGCTTCTAATTGTTATTGCACAAACTACGGCTTTGACATTAGCCAGGGAACTCTTTCTCGAATCCAGTTCCAAGGCTGATCCCACCATCTAAGCTTAAGCAGCTCCGCAATGGCTCTCTTTGGAAAAACGGTACTTGATGATTCTAGCGGGGTTTCCTGCAACAACTGCATATGGAGGGACGTCTTTGGTGACTACAGATCCTGCTCCGACGACAGCGCCGTCTCCGATTGTGACTCCGCTGAGGATTAAGGCGCCATAGCCTATCCAGACGTCGTTGCCGATCGTGACGTCGCCCTTAGTTTTGACTGTGGGTCCTAGCTCGTGGAACCGGATGAGGAGGTTGTCGAAGGGGTAGGTTGTGCCGAGTTTGTAGTTGTGTTCGCCTCCCAGCAGGATCTTGACGCCGTCGGCTATGCTGCAGAATTTGCCGATGTGGAGCTTGCCGTTTTCGCCTTCGCAGCTTACGATTTGGGGGCAGCCGAAGGTCCAGTCGCCGATGTCAAAGCCCTTGTACTCAGGTTGCTTGTTCGTGAGTTTCAGGTCTCAGGTACTCCCGATTTTGTTTTGACGATGTCGTAGAAGTGTGGGCAGCCTGGATGCCTTGGCAAGTCAGGCATGAATTGCCCTCGATGGTAGACTGCGCCGACGTGGTTTATGCACCATTGGCAGCTTGTGAGCTTTAGGCTCCCAGAGATTCGGAAGTCTGTTGCTCCGTAAGCTGTCGCGTAGACTTTGACGGCGTCGTTGAACGTTGCGAGCTGGACGTCGTCGGCTAGCATGCCGAAGCGGTCGAGAATTCCGTTGGGAGTTTGCCAGTAGTTTTCTGAAACGCCCAGATCGGCTGCTTGCTCAGTCATTCTGAGTCGCCGGCTTCTGGATTTGGGTCTTCTTGAAAACTGCCTCAGCGTCAGCCAACATCGAGTTGAGGTCCTCCAAGAAGCGTTTATGCTGGGCGTCAAGTTTCTTTTGCATCTCAGGCGGAACAATAACCACTCCCGGGAAGTTGGTTCGATGCTTAACCCAGAGAAGCGCCTGCTCCTGCTCCAAACGGCTATACTCAACAATCATGTTTTTGCCGCGTTGATAGGCTGAGTCCCGGCTGAGTTTGCCGTCCATGACTGCTTGGCCGAGCTCGCGCATAAGCGTCGGCAACGTGCGGCTAATGCTCTTTTCTTCCTTGGCTTCGGAAGCGTCTGCTCCTTGGGCTGCTGGGTTGCCGTCTTCCTTCTCGGGCGCAGGAGAAGCTTGAGCTCCAGGCTTCTTCTCATTGGGACCTTCAGCACCAGGCTCCGCCAGTCTAGGACTAGGCTGAGGCTCAGGTTTACGCAAGCCGACGACTTCAGCTCCTGCTTTGTTGGCAAGCGGAGGGAGCTTGTAGCGGTCCTTGCGCACTTCGTCAACCGTCTTAAACTGCAGCTCAATTTGCGCGGTCTGTGCGTTGAGGTAGTCGAGCTCTGCTTTCTCCTTCGCAGTTGGCTCATAATTGGGCTTCCAAATGATGTTATACTCAACCGGAGCGTCTTCGGTTGCTTTGCCCAGGTACAGCAGGATTTTGTCGATTAGCTGCCGGAGGATGGGTTCAAACGCGGTTTGTTCGTCGCTTATGACTTTGAAGTAGTTGCGCTCGTTAACTTCGCTCCCAGTAATGGCGCCAGCTTGCGAACCTTTCAGGACGGGTTCAGGAATTCCTGAGCCCATGCTCAACGTCTCCAGCGCGATTTGGTAGTAGTTAAGCGGGTTTAGGCTTGATTGTTGGAAGCCTTTGAACTCCAGCTGCTGCTGCTCGTTATGCACAAAGTATTTCATGCCGCTTAGGTTGTCGAATTGTCCGCTGGCTATGAAGGCGTCTATGGCTGCTTGGTCCGCGTCTGGACCTTTGAGCGTGACGTCTGGGAAGCCGCTGCCGTAGCGGATCATGGTCATGTAGATTCCCCAGCGCATGTACCGATAGCCCGTGATGTCGTCGTAGAGGCACTGCAGGGCACTCCAGCCCTTGTAGCGGTGGTCAACGAGGAGCGTGCTGCAGAGGAGCGCTCGGCTGTGGTGGACTTCGGTTTGGAGGCTTGCGAGCCCGGCGCTTTTCTTCATAAAATACGATTTAGGGTAGCCGTCGCGTTCGTCTTGTGCGTCGTCGACTTCGAGGATCCGGTTGATTTCGAGTTTGCTGTAGGGCTCGATGTACCTGATTTTCGCGTCTGCCTCAGACATCTCGGTTTTGAGCTCAGCTTCCGAGTCATCATACCCTAGCAAGAGCAGGCTGTAGCCGAACAGCCGAGACAGCGACAAGAGCTTAATCAGCTTGGTCTTTGCCTGGAGCCGGTCAAGCTCCTTTTGGACCACGTCGTTTAGGGTCTTGTCTTCCTTGACGGGCTCAACGGTAAACCAGTTGTCAAGCGTGTCTCTGGCGACTCCGAAGACTATGCGGAAGGCAGCTGGCTCACGCTGCACAGCAAACAGCAGTTCCCGATCGTCAACTTTGGACCCAAACAGGCCTCGGCTAGTTGGGGTCCTGATAGTCGCATAGGAGACTTGGTCATAGTATGTGGACTCTCCAGTGTCAGCGCCAAAACGCCGCTTCATATCCAGGGGGCTGATGGCGATTTCTTTGTTGTCTATTACAGACTTGAATCCGGTTCCCGTTTCTCAATCACCTTTTACGCTTGGATTTTTGCTTCTCTTCTTTGGGCTGTTCTCTTGCCTCGGCAAGCTCCACGTGGAAGCCGTCGTTGTTGATTTCGCCTTTCGTTTGGCACGTTACGCAGAAGACTTTGCATGCCCAGCCTGTAGGTCCTTGAACGTAGTCAACGAGCTTCAGCGTCTTCTCCGTGCAGCTTGGGCAATCAAGCAGCGCTAAATGTTCCCTGAAACGCTCAATCTCCTCGAGCGCCAAGGCAACATCAGGAGCCTTTAGGCTAAATCGTCTATGCAGCATAGTCAAATTAACCTCAAAAGAAGATTCAGAACAAAGCTCACTCCGGCAAGAAGCATCGAAACAATCAAACCCACCATAAGCTGGTTGGTCTTCTCCACTTTCCTGTTGAGCTCCCTAATCAGGTCCTCATGCTTCCCGCACCGTTCATCCATCCGCTTAGCATACTCCTGAAACACGTCTTTACGAACAAAAGGCGAGTTGTCTCCGGGAACTTCCACGATGCTGTTCCTGTGTGCCATACAAACCGTTTGAGGCGACGCTTTTTTCTGCTTCAGTCCCCACATTGGCCAGCTCACCCAAAACCTCAAGCGCTACGCTTATGAGATTTATGCAACGCCTAAAGAACGGCTAACCCATCGTGACTGCGCTTGTCTCAACACAGAACTGCAAGACTGCCGTGTGGTTCAGATGCAGTTTAAGCAAACAAACGGCAAATGGGAATAGAACGCGCCTACTTCTGAACGAAAGAAGCATTCTTAAAACCTTGGAAGAAGGCATCTGCTATTTTCGTCTGTTTTGCGATCGCACGGCTTGACATAACCTTATATGCATTACGAATCGTAAATGAGATAGTCGTGTACTATTATGCCTATTGAAGCAGAAAATTCTATCAGCCAGAAGATCGAAGATCTATCGCCACGCAAGACCGCAAGAATGGCGGGGCTGTTTTACCTAATTTTCATATTAACTACTGTCTTAGCCACGTATATTCGCGGAAATATTATTGTATCCGGAGATGCAGCAGCCACAGCCAATAATATTATGGCTTCTCAAGGGCTATTCCGGGTTGGTTTTGTAACCGAGCTAGTATCTGCAGTGTTTTTTCTTTTAACCGCATGGGCACTTATACGTGTTATTAAAACCTGTTAACAAAAACTTAGCTTTACTGTTCTTGTTATTAAACTTGGGCGGTGTCGCTGTAGAGTGCCTTAATGCGCTAAATCTATTTGCTGCCCTTCAGTTTTTGAGCGGCGCTAATTACTTAAGCGTATTTCAAACAGGTCAACTGCAAGCCATGGCAATGTCCTCTCTCGATTTATACACAAGTGGGTTTGCAATCGCCCAGATATTTTTTAGCGCTTGGTTACTTCCCCTTGGATACTTAGTTTACAAATCGCGCTTCCTTCCTAAATGGTTAGGTCTACTGCTGATCCTTGATTTCTTCGGCAACATGAGTTGGTTTTTACAGGTTTTCCTTCTCCCCGACTACAAAATATTAGCTTATCCAGGAAATGCGATCAGCTTCATTGCGGAAATTGCTCTTACTGTTTGGCTTTTGATTATGGCTGTTAAGGAACAGAAATAGAATGACTATGATTAAGTAAAGAGGGAGAAAAAAGATGGCCCAATCAAAAGATATCTGGAGAAAGATAGTAGTACTGGCGGTCGTGGGTGGATTAGCCTTCTGGGCAATTTCCATCGCAACTTCCCTGTTTCCCATCACAGTGGATTATAGAGTTGCGCGATGGAGCGCGGAAACGGTTTGGGTCGGTTCTTTGCCTGCTGGTCATGATTATCGGATTTTTAGTTAGCTTTGTCTTGGTTCGTTTCTTTGACAAGATTCCAACAAAAAATCCAATTCTAAAATCCTTAATACTAAGCATCATTGCCCTAGTCATTGGCGCAATCCTACTGGAAGCCCCCTCAAGTTTTGGGACGAGTGATGCCCTTTATTATTTCCTCTTCGGCACAATACTTAATGTTCCAAGGTTTCTCTTTGTTGGAATAGTTATTGGTTATCTATACAAAAAGCTATACAAAGGATCCAATCCAATCGTGGTTGCTTCCAAGTTTGCTCAGGTGGAATAGTTAAATAACCATGGAACCCCCAGCCACAGATCGAACTAATCGGCAGACGTCACATGAGTTCTCCAAGAAACTGATTAAACTGACTGTAGCGGGAGGATGTAGCCTTCTGGATAGTTGACTTGGCAATGTCCTGTCGCCCATCTCTGCGGAGTATTTGGCTGCTTTTTCAATTTCTTCTCTTCCATTGGCTCTTGTTGAAGCTTTGGTTGGTGGTCTGATTATCGGATTCCTTGTCAGCTTTTTCTTGCTTCGGTTCTTTAACAAAATTCCAATAAAAAACCCAATCCTAAAATCCGTGATTCTCAGCTTTGCCGCCATAGTCATTATCGAAGTCCTTTCAACTTTTGGCAATCCAAGCAATGCCTACGTCTACCTTTTAATCGACACAATAATGAACATTCCAAGGATTCTCGCTCTTGGAATAGTTATTGGCTATATATACAAAAGGCTGTACGGATCAGAGAGTTTACGCCAATCAGACAAGCACTAACCAAATTCAAGATACCACCTATATTGCAGTTTTCAACTCCCTTGTACTTGCCACAAGGGTAGAAAACCCCAGCGTACCAGGAGTCATCTTGTTTTTATGATGAGGGGCGCACGCGCTCGGAGACAAGTGTTAAATAACGGAAAAAGCCATAAAGGCAAGTCATGGGCGTCAATACTTCAAAGCCAAATTATGCTAGCTTAATTTCCAAAATTCTGATAGTTCTGGTCATACTCAACATTGCTGGGGACGTTTTAGCTGCGGCGTTTTTTCTGTGGGACCCTTCCTTAGGAGAGTTGTCAGTATACGGCGGTTTGATAGCGAGTTTTGCGGGAAAAAGTGGTGCCGTTATGATAACAAGCGCCATTCTTTTAGGCTACGCGGTGGTTTACGCCGTTTCTGTTTTTGGGTTGTTAAGTAAATTAAAGTGGGCACCGCCTCTGGTTATTGCCGTTTCAGTAGTGAATCGCGCGCTTGCTCTGGGGGTTATCTTTGAGCCAAACGTTGCTTGGCTAGTCTGGTCAGCCTGGAAACTTGTCATAATAGCTTTAGCTTTCTATCTTTGGCGCAAAACGTAATCAACTCTTGGAGGCCGCCCTGTTTAGGGAGAGTATCTGAACCGCCTCTTAGTTGACCATTTCGCCAATCTTTCAACTAAGCGGGCAAGCTATGCGTCATAGTTATGGCGACGTTTCCTTTTTTGTGCCCAGTTTCCACATAGCGGTGGGCCTCAACAATCTGCTCCAAAGGATACGTTCTATCGACAACCGCTTTTAGCTTTCCCGCTTCAACAAGTTCCTTAAGAAAAGTCAAATCTTCAGTCCTTAGATGAACTGCCCCAAATATCACTTTCTTGCTGCTTATCAATGAAGTCCATCGCCCTCGAACCATCTGTAACGGTCCAGAGTTAGTAATAAGATAACGTCCGTTTTGCTCTAGCGCGTTTATACTACCTGAAAACGAACTCTTGCCTACCACGTCAAGAATAAAATCATAGTGCTTGCCCTTTTTGGTGAAATTTTCTTTAGTGTAATCGATTACATGGTCTGCACCAATTGAGCGCAGCATGTCCAATTTCTCCGCGCTATCCACGCCAGTTACTTCAGCCCCGAATGATTTGGCGATCTGCACCGCAAACGTACCTACCGTTCCACCCGCACCATTAATCAAAACCTTCTGTCCGCTCTGGACATTTCCTTGTCTGAGAAAACACAATGCTTCAAGTCCCCCATTAGGAACGGCGGCAGCTTCCTCATAGGTCACATTGGCCGGTTTTATTGCGAGCACCCCGTCTTTAGGATCTTCAGGCAGACATATGTACTCAGCATAAGTACCCATACGAACAAAACCTGTGGATGCAAAAATCTGGTCACCTTTCCTAAATCGCTTCACATCTTTGCCAACCGACTCAATTTCCCCGGCTAAATCCATCCCCAGTATAGTTATTCTCTTTGGCTTTTTGAGACCCACATATGCACGCACAGGGAGCGCATGCCAGATAGGCAATTTGAGACTTCGCTGTTCACAGTCCCCAGCTGTTACGGTTGTCGCATATATTCTTACCAGGACTTCATGGTCTTTGGGGACAGGTTTTTCCACGTCTTTGAGCTGAAGAACATCCGGTGAACCATACTTGGTCCATATAATCGCTTTCATGATTTTTCACAAGATTGCGTGGCATATTGGTTGGGTGCAACGCTTTGCTATGTTTTGTTGTTATGTCCCACAGTTATGACGACGTTTCCTTTTTTGTGCCCAGTTTCCACATAGCGGTGAGCTTCAACAATCTGCTCCAAAGGATACGTTCTATCGATAACCGCTTTTAATTTGCCAGCTTCAATCAGACCGCTAAGCGTTGACAAATCATTTGGCTCCATGCCCCCGTCCCCCCAAGTGGAGAGAAAAACACCGTTTTCTTTCAGCGACCCTTTAGCATGTGAACTCGATAATTTGCCTACAGCGTCAAAAACCAAGTCATAGCTCTGGCCGTTTTTGGTGAAATCTTCTTTGGCGTAATCAATCACAACATCCGCCCCCAAAGACTTGACCAACTCCAAATTAGCAGCGCTGCATACGCCGGTAACTTGTGCCCCGTAATTTTTAGCAAGCTGAACGGCGTAGGTGCCAACGCTTCCCGACGCGCCATACACAAGGACTTTCTGTCCGTTCTTGACGTTTGCTTTCCTAAGAAAAGCCAGCGCAGTCATACCGCCAATGGGAACAGCAGCAGCTTCCTCAAAAGTCAAATTTGCCGGTTTCTTTGCGACCTCGATAACTACTCTTCCCACAACGTCTTTCTCTGGAAGACAAATATACTCTGCATACCCTCCACCAAAACCAGTTGCAGCCAAGACTTTATCACCGACCCTAAATTTTTCCACACCTTTGCCAATTGTCTCGACAACCCCAGACACTTCCATCCCAAGGACTTTATTTTTTGGCCCTGTTAAACCTAAAGCTAACCGCATAGGGAGCCAAAATTTCGTTGGGACTTTGAAGCCTCGCATCCTTATATCTCCCGCTGCTACAGTTGTGGCGTGGATTTTTATCAATACTTCATTGTCTTTTGGAACTGGTTTTTCTATTTCTTTGAGGCTTAAAACCTCGGGCGATCCATATTTCTCGTAAATGGCTGCTTTCATTTTCAAGATTACACTCCAATTTTGTTTTTTTGCGAATTCCAAGCGTCTGCAATCATAAACATCGACGCCATAAGAAAAATCGTAGCATCTACCGTTATTTGCCCGTCTGGCAGCTGAGTATTTCCACTTGCAATGGTAGGCCACATAAAGAAAAATGCAAAATGAACTATTGCAACGCCGTATAGGATCCAACTTGTGAATCTTAAACCTGGAATCCCCGTTGTGCCTAACTGTTTTCTGATGCTTTTTCCAGCAGAGTTAGCGAGTGGAATGGCTGCCAAGAAGAGGAATATTTTGGAAAAACATGCGGCGGGATAAATCACGCTGTCTGTATTATGGTTCGCGTCGGCTATAATGCCTAAAAAGTAAGCTGCAACTGCAAGCGCTGCACTTAGTACCAGTTTTATGTTCATTGTTGCACATCCGATGGTTTCTTTGGGAAGAATATCCTGTAGGGCAGAAGTAGCCCAAGCATCGTTATGGCTGTAATTGGGATAAACGGTAGTACTTGGTTAATGTCACCGATGAAGACTGCGCTGAAAACTGCATCGCTTACCAGGAGGATAGGAGCTAATAACAGCATATACCAAGCCCATTTTTCTCCCCTACGATAACCCGTTAGAGTTATGGCTAATATGAACAATGACCAACTTATCTTGAGTAGACCCATTTGCCCATAGACGAAGATAACAAAGTCAGCGGCCATAGGGCTCGAAGCCTTGAGCTCACTCCAAGGCATGTTTGTGACAGATTGGGCGTCCGCCTCAAATATTCCTTCAGGCTGGAACACAGCAACGAATCCAACCACCAACCATAGCAGCCCTACAGCTAGTAATATCACCCACGCGTACTTTTCGTAAACCTTCATTTTTACCCCTTTCGCCAAGTTAGCGCCTATCAGCTTATTTGCTATTTATGGTTTTGCCAGCACGCGCTTTGTCCAAAAGACACGCCAAAAGAAAATGAGATATCCACTTCAACTCAGGCGCTGGTCGTGAAGCTTTTAGCCGTTCAAATTAAAGGATCAGACACACAGTGTTCAACTCCCTTGTACCTGCCACCAGGGCAAAAAAAGCTCGGCATACCAGGGCAAATCTGTTTCTAAGATGCGTAAGATTTAGTGTGAGGAGTGCCGGGTGGTTCAAATGCAGTTTAAACAAACAAAAGGCAAATGGGAATGAGTGTGCACGATTCAGAACAAAGAACCAACAACTCTAACAGTCTGCCAAATAGGATATAAAACAAGGAAGAACACGCACCTAGGACGCAGTCACTTGGCTTCTTCTGGAAAGAGTTTCTTTCCTTTTTCTGTGACCTCGATAGCACCTATTTGTTTGAACATATCCATGTTGTCAGTGACGTTCCAGTATTCTGCAAGTTTGCCATTAACTATGCGATAGATGTCAACACTCTTAGATGTTATCTTGTTGCTAGTGGGAGCTAATCCAAAAAATTCGTCTTTATGGGTCCCCGTGTAAGTAAGGCGAACCCACACCTTATCCTCTTCAGCAATTATGTCCTCAATAGTCTCATGCCAATCGGGGAAGGCTTTAAGACCCATGGCAAATAGTTGTTTAAGTCCTTCTCGGTCTACCTTATTGGTGTGGTCAACATAATCTGGTGCTATAAACTCGTCAAAATCCAAGTTTCGCTTATTGTAGGCTTCAATCCATCTACGAACAATTGCCTTATTCTCTTCCAATGACATATAACATCACCCGCCTGAATTCTCTTTTTTAATATTTAACGGTTCTGCTTAAGGTTCTGAGCGAACTCTTCTGCATGTTTGAGGTCTTCAGCGTTAGGTCTGCCCTTCTTGATTCCTCCGATTAATTTCAGTAGACCAAAAGTGTCGAACCCTGCACAATTGAATTCTCCAATCACTTTGTAGCCTTTTGATTCGATTTTTCCCTTAAGCCGACTGTGAGCCTTAGCGCCTCTTCTTACGTCCCCGCTGGTTGAGAAGATAAAGGCCTTCTTGTTGTTGACTTGAGGAATTTTATCGACAAACTTAAGCAAGTCTCTGTGATGTTTTCCAAAGTATATTCCTTAGCCAAAGCCTACAAGTTCATTCTGTTGAAGATCTTCCGGAGTAGGACTCGAATCTATTTGGAGCGTGGCTTACCATATTTTCATCGATATCTAGCCTCTTGCTATGACAGGGCGAGGTCGAAGCGGTCGAGGTTCATTACTTTGTTCCACGCCGCCACGAAGTCGTACAGGAACTTCTCTTGGGAATCCTCACATGCGTAGACTTCCGCCAAGGCCCGGAGTTGGGAGTTCGAACCGAAGATGAGATCAACACGGGTACCGGTCCACTTGATTTTACCCGTTGCGCGATCATGACCCTCGAACACATCTTCGTCCTCTGAGGTAGCCTTCCATTTCGTGCTCATGTCGAGCAGATTCACGAAGAAGTCATTGGTGAGCGTCTCTGGCCGCTTGGTGAATACACCATGCAGGGACTTTCCGAAGTTAGCATTCAAGACGCGCATACCGCCAACGAGAACCGTCATCTCAGGAGCGGTCAGCGTGAGCAGTTGCGCGCGATCAACCAGCAGTTCCTCCGCCGACACAGCGTATTTGGATTTAAGATAGTTACGGAACCCATCTGCAACCGGTTCAAGAACAGCAAATGACTCCACATCGGTTTGCTCCTGCAATGCATCCGTACGTCCAGGCTTGAAAGGCACAGTAATATCGTAACCCGCATTCTTTGCAGCTTGCTCGACACCTGCACATCCACCAAGGACAATCAAATCGGCGAGCGAAACCATCTTCCCGTCTGACCACGCGCTGTTGAATTCCTTTTGGATTATCTCGAGGGTCACCAGCACCTTCTTCAATTGAACCGGCTGGTTGACTTCCCAATCCTTTTGCGGCGCAAGACGGATACGAGCCCCGTTCGCACCGCCACGTTTGTCGGAACCGCGGAACGTAGAAGCAGATGCCCAAGCAGTCGAGACCAGTTCCGAGATTGACAGACCAGAGGCAAAGATTTCGCTTTTTAGGTGAGCAATGTCCTGCTCATCAATTAGTTTATGACCGACTGATGGTATCGGGTCTTGCCAAATCAATTCCTCCGCTGGGACCTCTGGGCCGAGATAGCGAGAGCGGGGACCCATATCACGGTGGGTAAGCTTGAACCACGCTCGGGCGAAAGCCTCTGCTAGCTGATCCGGATTCTCATAGAAGCGCCTGGCAATCTTTTCGTAAACCAGGTCGAACCGCAAAGCGAGATCTGTGGTCAGCATTGATGGCGCGTGACGCTTTGATGGGTCGTGCGCATCCGGCACGGTACCGGCGCCTGAGTCACCCTTCGGCTTCCACTGGTACGCACCAGCCGGACTCTTGGTCAGTTCCCACTCGTAGCTAAACAGGTTTCGCAGGAAATTGTTGCTCCACTTAGTTGGCGTCTGGGTCCAGATTACTTCCAGGCCGCTGGTAATCGTGTCATCACCATTGCCCGTGCCAAATTTACTCGTCCAGCCGAGACCTTGTTCTTCGATGGGAGCGGCTTCAGGTTCGGGACCCAACATTGAAGCATTGCCAGCGCCGTGGGTTTTACCGAAGGTGTGTCCGCCCACGATGAGGGCTACCGTCTCCTCGTCGTTCATCGCCATGCGAGCGAAGACCTCGCGGATATCCTTGGCAGCGGCAAGCGGGTCCGGGTTGCCGTTTGGGCCTTCCGGATTGACGTAGATTAGCCCCATTTGCACGGCGGCAAGGTGATTTTCGAGGTCCCTCTCCCCTGAGTAGCGTTTTTCATCTAGCCAGGTGGTTTCTGAACCCCAGTAAATGTCTTCAGGTTCCCAAACGTCCTCGCGTCCGCCGCCGAAACCGAAGGTCTTAAATCCCATCGACTCAAGAGCGCAGTTGCCAGCGAGTATCATCAGGTCGGCCCAGGAGATTTTCTTGCCGTATTTCTGTTTGATCGGCCAAACCAAACGGCGTGCCTTGTCGAGGTTGACGTTATCCGGCCAGCTGTTGAGAGGTGGGAAACGCTGCCCTCCAGAGGATGCACCCCCGCGACCGTCACCTCTACGGTAGGTGCCTGCACTATGCCACGCCATCCGAATAAAAAGTCCCCCATAGTGACCGTAATCGGCTGGCCACCAATCCTTCAAGTCGGTCATAAGCGCGTAGAGGTCCTTCTTTACGGCTGGCAGGTCGAGTTTCTTGAATTCATCAGCGTAGTTGAACTCCTTGCCCATCGGATTGGACAGGGGGGAATGCTGGCTCAAAATATTCAGGTTCAACTGGTTTGGCCACCAGCTTCGGTTTGACATGCGCGTGCGCCCAATTGTACGCCTATTTTTATCATTCAAGAAAATACAACTCCTTTCCAAATGTTTTTTGAGAGGGAACAATTTAAAGGTTAAGTTTTAAGAAGCTTAATAGCCACTCTCGCGCGCGATAACCGAATCACTTTTTTTTGAAAACGTAACTTTCAAGTACATGACTGAAAATTATAATTTGGCTGAAAATATGACACAATCCATTTACCGTTTGAACGGCGAGTATTTTGGCTTCATCTGGCAAGCAAATCTCTTTGACAAGAATTCAAAACAGATCGGCTGGGTTGACGGTAAAGAAGTTTGGACTATGAAGAACCAATACTTGGGCGAGCTTTTGGATGGAAAGTACGTTTTAAGAGCTATTAAACTTGAAGAGCCCGTGTGCAAGAAACAGTGTCCTCAGCCAGCTGATCCTGTCAAGCCCTCAAATTGTGAAGATATTCCCAAGCGACCGCCCAAAAAGAGGATACGTAGACGCTTTGGATAAGTTTTAACATAATCTTCCGTTATCTTGTTAAGCCATGTGCCACCGCCCAATGTACGATCATTAAAAGTTAATAGCGTATGCTATGCAAAGTAGACAAGAAGAAGCATTGAAGTGCGGAGACAACCGGTGAGCATAGCGCTTTCAAACCGCATACTCCAAAAATTGACCAGGAAGCCACAAAGAGGAAAAAATGGAGAGAAGCTGCGAAGAAACGATTAGAGTGGCGATGAACACGACTTGTTGGGGCTTCAAATCCCACCCCCCTGCACCACACAGGAACCACCTATCTGTCTCTGTTGGATTCCGTTTTCGCGGGCAACATGTTTTAGGAAAAACCATAAAAAGCCGATGCGACCATTAAGCGTGATTTACATGAATACCAAACTCGCTATCGCAGTCTCACTCCTCGCCATTCTGAGCATTGGGCTTGTGGGACAGATTTTTGCTCAGACACGCGGGCCTGGCGTGAAAGCAGGCGATTACTTCATTTACACTGTAAGCGCTAGCTGGAAGTCCGACAATGCCAGCGCAACTGTCCCCGCTGGGCTTGACTTGTACAACTCCACTTCCCAGTACAAAGTTCAGTTATCCGGCGTTTCAGGTGTAAACGCGACTGCAACCTACCTTTGGGATTTCACCAATGGCACAGAACTGCCATACCTACTCACTCAAGATGTAGAATCAGGGCAAAGCTTCTACCATAGCTATAATGCCCCACCATTAGAGGTCTTAGTGGGCGCCAACCTCAACGAGGGTGATTCGCTTCACCCTACGGGAAATGACACGGTCACGATAAACCAGACGATAACTCGCGCATACGCAGGTGGCACCAGAGACACAAATTTCATTGAGCTCGTATACCCAATCCAGAACAATGAAACAGACACTACCGCAGTCGGAAGCACCACAGACAGATTCTACATAGACAAAGCTACCGGCGTAATCGTTGAACAAGACGCCATAATAGAGCACACCGCAAACCCATCTGAAACCCTCTCAGTCTCATGGAAACTTAAAGAAACAAACTTGTGGGATGCATCCCCGGCCTTCTCGTTTTCCCTACCCATAATACTTGCCATAGTAGCGGTTCTCATAGTGGCAATAATTTTGATTGCAGTCTATTTTCTGAGAAGAAAGGGAAAAGGAAAGAAATCCCGCCGATAAGAGTCGCGGCACATCTTTTTCTTCATTCTGCCCTATTTCAGCCAACTTTCCTTAACATAGAGTTGAAATTTGCTTTGGCGAGTTCTCTAACAGGTTTTCTCAAACTCTTGGTTCGAACTCGCCCTCCTAGGCAAAGCGTTCCTGTAGGAGAACCATGCGGTTCTTTAGGGAGAGCTAATAGCCACAATAGCGTTGGGATGTTTGGGGATGAAAAATGAAGCCTTCAGCAAAGTATCCCATCATGTTCACAACTATCCTGTTAACCACATTCTTGCTTCTGTCAATGACTGCGCCTTTGCTTGGCGTTGAGGCTTCCGCCGGGAACAGGACCCTTGTTGTTCCTGATAATTACCCGACGATAAGCGCTGCCCTCATATATGCCGCGGAAGGCGACATCGTGTTCGTCAAGAAAGGTGTTTATAACGAAAACCCTCTAGTCGATAAAACCATTACGGTTAGAGGCGAAAAACCGAACGCAACTGTAGTAGTTGGTACTGGAGGAGTGGAACGTGGTGCGAAAGCAGTCTTCACCTTAGCGGCAGATGGAATAATTCTCACGGGTTTCACTATTCAAAGTCAGTTCTACTCTAACTCAACGTACTACGCTTCAGGTGTAAACATCCAAGGAGACAACTGCATCTTGTCAGACAACATCATAAACGGCACCTATTACGGCATCTTCAGCTCAGTCCAATCCCAGACGTCAATCGTCAACAACTCAATAACGGGCACTTTGAAGGAAGGAATCCGCATTTGTGGAGGCTCGGAAAACACTATATCGGGCAACCACCTTACGGGAAACGCCCAGTCAGGAATAGCCATCGACGGCTACTCAGACACCATTATCGGCAACAACATAGCCAAAAACACCCGCGGCATCGGTTTGGGCGCAGCGTACTCGTTAGTGTTCGGTAACAACCTGACAGAAAACAGCGAAAGCGGCATATTCCTCGCCTCATCCGACAGCTTAATAGTCCAAAACAACATTCAGCAGAATAAATGGGGCATCTACATCACAACCTACTTCGCAGCCCCAAACAACAACAAACTCTATCAAAACAACTTTGTGAACAACGCGCACCCAGTTGGCACAGGCTCAACTCTGAACAGCCAAACTTGGGATAATGACAAAGAAGGCAACTTCTGGGACGGCTATCAAGGTCAAGATGGCAACAACGACGGGATTGGCGACTCACCATTCATCCTTTATGGAGCTGACGCCGACAAATTTCCACTGACATCTTACGTTGTCCCCCATAGTTCGCTTGCCCCAGCTCTTCCAATTCCCCAAACCACCGCAGAGGGAACTGTTTCTATTTGGCACTTCGACGAGGCAGGATCGAATGGTGCCACCCCGGACTCGCTGGGCAACAACCCAGTCGTTCTAGAGCCCACTGGCGACGTTTTTACGCCTGTATTTGTTGAAGGTCAGCAAGGAAAAGCGCTGCAGTTCAACGGCTCCGACTACGCCTATGTGACGTCCTCACCCACCTTAGATATCAAAGGCGAAGTCACAGTGGACGCTTGGATAAAAGTACCTCAATTCAAAGAAGTCACTTATAATAACATTTTCGTCGAGTGCATGCGCACGCCTGACAAGTATCCAATACGGATATTAGGCTTCGCCATAAACGGGGAACCGCCGCAAAACAGCACCTCGCCGCCTCTTGGTGCGCTGCGAGGGTTCTTCCTTGATGACGGAAACGTCTTCAACGAAATAGTCACGACCGAAGCAGTTGTGCCGCTTAATGAGTGGATCCACGTCGTGTTTATACGCAGTCTCACCGATGGCATGCATATATACGTAAACGGTTTAGAAAGAAACGTGCAAGTCACTTCGGGCAGCCAAAACCCTGCTGGCGCAGTTGCCAAGGGCACGGAATTCTATATAGGACATGACTCTTACAGTGCAATAGACGAGCTTACAGTGAGCACTGCAGCCAAAGAACCCACCCAACCAACTCCTGCGACATGGTCCGAATGGTGGTTACCAGCCACCATTGCCTTCGGAATCTTGTTGCTGTCGGGAATCGTTCTTTTAACTAGAAGAAACGGAAGGAATACGGCTCCGTAGCCGCCCATTTCGCCTTCCTGCTACTTGTTTCTACAGATTGGCTTTTTAGGTGCAAGTGAATTAAGGAACCAGCGTGAGCAGACTTGGCTTACCTTCGGAAAGAAAAGGAAATCGTGGAGGTCGACTACCCAATCGGAAGGGTTTGGGAAGCTATCGAGAAAGCAATAGCAGGCTTAGGTTGGCAAATTGAGCAGAAAAACCAACCAACTCACCAAGTGAAGACCAAAACGAAATCAAACTTCATGGCTTATGCCTCTCTGCTCACAATCGACGCATTTGCCGAAAGTGAGAACAAGACGAGAATTACGGTCTCTGCTGAGACACCTGTTACGACGATAACGGGGATTGTGGATTTTGGGCGAACAAGGGAGCGTATCGATTCTTTCCTGCCTAGCACTTGTCAAAGAGCTTAAATCAGGAGACACAAACGGGAAGGAAGTAGCAAACGAAAAAGAGACGAACTAAGGCTTGAGCAGTCGTACCTTCCTGTTGGTAGGTCGCGGTGAAGATATGAAAACCGCGATGCGGGGATATCCCGCTGTGACCTGCCGGCTCAAATTGATGAGGAATTTTATGCATAAAAGAACACTACTGTAGACTTGGCCTACTTCTGTTGGTATCGGGAAAAATTTTTCCTTGGCGGATTCCGACGCTACCAATATGCGAGCAGAGAAAAACGGATAGGGGATTAGGGATTGCTCGCATTTGTTTAACGTTGATCCGCCGAGGTCAAGGCTTTTTACCTTTGGCTTCTCCCGTTCCGCGTGAACCTTCTTTGCATTTTTTGGTATAAGAAATGTTGTGACTTTATTATTACAGCTACAACAATACACACATGCCCGCAAAATCAAAAATTCTGAAAACATATTCTTAAACTGTCTTTTAGCTTTGTTTTAAATAATGGAAGAAACAAAAGTTCCTCCAAGGCAGGATCACGAATGAGTCTGCGAATAAACCCCGAATACGAGAAACTCCTCCCTAGAATGTCCGAGGAAGAATTCGCCGAGCTCAAAGCATCCATACAAGAAGATGGCCAGCACTACCCCATCGTAGCAAATGAAGACCTCGAAGTTTTGGACGGTCACCATCGGTTCAGAGCCTGCACGGAACTGGGCATAGAACCCGACTTTGAAGTGCGCCACTTCGAAGAAAAAATCCTCGAAAAGAAATTCGTAATCGAAACAAACCTGCGGCGTCGACACCTAAACAACTTTCAACTTGTTGAACTCGCTGTGCCACTGCTTGAGATCGAAAAAGCGTTGGCAAAGAAAAGGCAGAAATCAGGTGGGAAGAACGGGCGCGACCTCCAGCTGGGGTTGGCGTCAAATGACGCTAAGCCCGAGTTGAAGGGCAGGGCTACGGAGATGGTTGCGAAAAAAGTCGGGGTTTCCACTCGGACGTTTGAGCGGGGCAAGAAAATATTGGAGAAAGCCAGCGAAGAGGAAAAGCGAAGACTCCGCGAAGGAAAAACTAGCATAGCCCGAGTTTACCAACAAATGGTCGCTCCAAAACCCGAGGTTAACGAGCTTGTTCAGCCGGAAGTGCCGTCTGTAGGGGACCCTCGTGCCACTCAGAACATGGCTGCACTCTCAGCCCTACTAAATAGCTTAATTGAAAAGCAGGTGTTTTGCCCCTCGTGCAAAAATTCAATGCTAGAATGCAGCAAATGTCACAAGACACTCTGGGAGCTTCTTAAAGAGCAAAACGGCAAGTAACTCAAACCAGAGATTACCGGAAAAGAGGTTTTAGCTGCTTACACTCATAATAAGCAGTTCCCTTGTTGGAATATTCATGAACTTGAATGGTGGCATGATTCTTCCAGCTATCTCAGACAGCGAAAGGTAGAACACGGGGTTGGTTGGGAGTGTGTGTTCAACTACAAACATTTCTCTTTTTCCGGTCTTATCCAATAAACCTCTTCGCCGACTATTACGTCGCTGGCAGTTCACTTCTGGTTTGTTAGTTGGAGTAGGAGAAAGTAGGAATCAGTTAGTGGGAAGTAGATCTCATGCGGGTTTCTTTGCCTGAGCCATTCCCCTTTTTTTCGCCTGCTGTTATCAGAACTTGCTGAACCAAGTAATCTTGAGTCTGTTCAAATACTGCTATTGCTTTTTCTGAATTCTCTTCGTTTTTAGCATGAAATTTTGCATGCTTATTTATGGCGCGTTCCATTTCCTTAACATCAGGTATGAGCAATATTTCTTCTCCACACTCACACCTTATAATCCATTTATCTTCAATAGAAAGTGGACGCTGAACTAATTCTGTACGCATATCGCCACAAATCCAACTCATAGTAAGATACAATACTAAATAAGCCTTGTTTTTCTCATATGCACCGATGGTATGTTTTAGGTCATGAAAAAGGAATCACAAAACTTTGACGGAGGACAGCCCCCCTCTCAACTTCTCAATTGATTTTCCTTGAACAAAAAAAGGAAAAGGGTGTGGTTTTTCTATTTGCGTCTTTTTAGGATGAGTACTGCTGCGACTGCTACTATGATGACGACGGCTGCGCCGATGGCGACGTAGGTTGTTGTTGGTTCTGCACTGGTTGGCGGATTAACTGCTTGGGTTGGCGATGGCGAAACTGGCGTTGGAATTGGTGTTGGGCTTGCTGGCGTCACAGGTGGCTGAGTAGCTGTTGGTGATGGCGTAACTACTGCTGGTGCTGCTCCTGCCTTAGACACTACAAAGGAGGTCCCTTCTTCACTGCGACCGTAAGATTCAGAGCCTTTGAATGTGGCTGTAACCGTGTACAATCCTGGAACAGGCGGTGTCCATTCAATCGCATAGTTGCCTAACGCGTTGCTAGTTGCCGTACCTAGGTCTTGGAAGTTCCCATTGGGGTCAATTGCCGTTAAGTGTACTTCGACTCCTTTAATGTCAGCCGGTTTTGGTTGCAGCATGTACAGATACTCCATCCATTCCCTTTGGTCGTTGTCTGAGATTGCGGGTACGCTCTTGAATTTACCTTCGGCCACCAACTTCTTGGCACCTGCAGACTCGTCGCTAACGGAGCCTCTTATAACTAAGCTCGATCCGAGTGTTACAGCAGTCATTGGAGCATCGACCGTAACAGCGCTGGGTCCTTTACCAAAGCAATACACTTGCCCATCATAGATGTTATAGCTTATGAGGTAGCCATCTGCCGCTCCTATGCCCATGCGGTCGCCGTAGAATCCTATGTTCCATATCAGCTTTCCCGTGGATTCGTTAAGTGCCATAAGCGTTGCTCCTTTGAATATGGGTGGACTGTAGGCATGACCTGCGGAAGTGTAGACTACTCCATCAGCAATTATCAGCGGGGTTTCGATGGTGTAATGGCCATATGGCGTATCATATCCAGCGTCTCCGAGGTAGTATGACCACAATTTCTTGCCCGTGTGTACGTCGAAGGCATGTACGTATCCGCCGAAGTCAGGTACGAATAGTTTGCCGTAAGCGATTCTAGCTTGCCAAGTGTACATGCTGAAAGCGCCAGGCAAAGGCTCAGTTGGACCCCAGAGCTTGTTTCCTGTTTTAGAATCGTAGCCATAGAATACACTCGTTTCCGGATAGAATTCGACGAATACTCCTTCTGCTGCTGGCATCCCTTGGTATGTGTTCCATGATATAATATGCCCTGGCGGACCTGTCCTGTTTGCTGACCATAAGAACTTTCCGTCCACTGCGCTATAACCGATTACCACTGTATAATCTCGCGGTGCCCAAGAAGCTCTGGTCGTGGCAATTATTACGTCGCCGTCAATTCTATGAATTGATTGTTGACTCGGTCCGTTAAATGTAGGTACGGTAACGTTCCATTCTATGCCCCGTCTCCAATCCATTGTTCGTCCTTGAGGTCTCCATTCCCAGTCGTTACTTATGAATTCATTCATGTATGACATTACGCATTTACTCGAGTTCCACATAGCCAACCATTTGTTTGCGCCGTTGAGAATGTATACGAGCATGTCTCCTGCAGGACCCCATTTCATTGTGCCTGATGAAGCGTTAGCCAATGAGAATAGCCAAGCGCCAGTCCACGGGTCAAATGCGTTGTAGGTGGAGCCTGTTGACCACAGGTATGATTTGATGCCGAATTCGTTGGGTGATTGGTAGTCGTAGTTTTGACCAATCGAGATGCTTAGATTTGCGATTTGCCAATAAATTTCTCCTGTTCGCAAATCAACGCATCGTTGTCCTCCGCCGCTGCCCGCTGTTCCGAAGGGTAGTCTGTAGTAGACTCTTCCGTTCATGATTACTGGATTGCCGAATTTTGTTTCGTAAGCCAAGCCTGTGTAGTAGTTCCAGTCGTTGAAGTTGCCTCCGACGACTCCTGAAAATGCTATTGGCTGTGTCCACATTACGTGGCCGCTCTTCGGGCCTGTGACGTATGGTTCGAAGCTATTGGCTCCGGGATCGACTCCTAGCCAATCGCCTACTTTGTACCGCCATTCTGCGTTCAGTCCTGATATGGGACGTGTCCAGTATTGATCAGTTGGGTATGGAGTTGCTGGTCGAGCCTGTAGTGGGTCCTTGTTAACCGTGATTTCAACAATAGTTGATACTGCGGCTTGATAGGTCCAGCCTACGGTAAAGGCATTGTTTGTGCCTCTGATTGGTCTTGGGTTTTTGCCTGCTATTGTTTGTCCGGGGAATTTAAATTGGAATTGGTATTTTCCGACTTGGTCAGGGTAGTAGACTGTATATGCGCCTCCAATGTTGTCTGTGGTGAATGGCCCGAGCACTTGTTTGCTGCCGTCAGGTTTTGTGATTTCAATTTTTAGGTTTTCCCATCTGTCACCATATTGCACATCTGCCGTTGGCGGAACTTTGTCTAGCCAGAACGAAAGGTATAGCGCTTGACCGACGCCTATGTTGTTAGGCGCGATGTTTAGGAAAGCGTAGAGTGTTGTTGATAACGTGACGTCAGTGGTCGTTTGTGCTCCTGCAGTTTGTATGCCTACAAACATGCCGGAGATTGTCAGCAGTAGCATCAGAAACAGTGTAGTTGCAGCTTTTGCATTATTTGTTGACAAATGAGGACCAATTTTTCTCTCAATTCGGTATTTGATTTTTCGCTCTTCCTCCTTTTAGTTTCTGATTCCTCGATTATCGTCCTCAATAGTATTTAAGAACTTGCATGAGTTGCTTCCACTGACAATTAAGGTAGATATTGAGCCGTTAACTGTTTCACCTTAATCCGTAGCTTCTTACGAAAAAAAGAGTCTCTAGGTATGGTTTTTGGTGAGGGAATGCTGAAGCTCTAGACGATTATCTCAAAGGAGGTCGCAGAGCTTATAGCAGACGGATTCGAAGTCACTGCTAACCAAGGAAACTTAATATTCCTGAGGAAACGTAAATGACAGTCAAATCCAACATGCCAGGCTTCGGAGTTATCCAAAAAGCGGCCGAGGTGAGGTAGCTTGGTAGCCTAGAGGCCTGTGGAGCCTTTTGCCAGGGTTCAAATCCCTGCCCCGGCCCTCCAAATAATCCTCCAAAAGTCCTGAAGCTCGATTCTCTCAGTTGTTAGTATCCAATTTGCTTTGCTGCTGCTTTTCATGTTTTCTCCATTTTCAGTGAAGGCAGATTACGGCAAAGAATATATCGCATTTAGCACTGGTTTTGGGTTAGTGTCGATAATGAATAGACTGCTCTTCGCGGGATTGCTGGTGTCCGTTCTTGTGGTTTCTGTTTGGGTAACCACCAGCCTAAACATTGCTAATCAGCCAGCAGTCGCGGAGGAGCGGCAAACCTATGATGTGCGTGTTCTCGTGCACCTCAACGACGCAATCAACACGACCATGGTCAAAAATATGCTTTCTGAGCTGCCCCAGGTAACGGGACTTCAATTCGATGTCTGGGTAGGGACAACACGACGGGCGGCATAGTCGACGCAAAAACACGAATTGACAGATGGTTAAGCGAATTCACAAGTTATAACATCGTTATTCAGTGTGATTACTTCTTTGAGCAAAAGTACGGGTACTTCGAAAATCCGTTTTGGAAATTCAACAACACTCAGACTCTAAGTCAGCAGTGGTACACTGACTGGTACGGCAACCTAAGCGAGGTCCTCAACAAATACCCAAACGTACAGCTAATGGTGGGCACCAACGAACCATACAACCATTTCACAACCAAGGAGATGACTCAGACAATAATGAAACGCGAATACCTCACCTGGAAAAACATGAGCTCCATCCCATTCACTGTGAAGTTTTCTATGCCTTATCTCATGTGGGCTGAGCATTGGGATTTTCCGAAAAACGCATCAATAGAAGCAGATTACCTCCCCATCTGGAAGGACTACTCCGACTACGTTGGGATGGACCTCTGGGCTGATGGCTCGCCTCCGCAGTACGGCACCAACGTGGAGATTTTAGCCTACAATCGCGTTGTGGAGGCCATCAACGTTGCTGAGAACTATTCCGCGCTCCTCAAGAAGCCCATTTTCATAGGCGAATACCCAGCGTGGGCGCCTAACACTCTTGAGTACATCTGCGACCACATTGCCAAAGCTCCTCACATAGGGCAAATCTACCAGCTATGGTACTGGAGCGGACAGGAAGATTTGCACCAGGACGCCTGGACCTACGGCTTGTTCAACGTCGACCCGGTCACGTTTAATGTGACCCGAGCGGAACCTTCCTACAGCGTTTTCAAAATAGTGTTTGACAGGCCTGCCGGTTAATTGTTGTGTTCAGGAAGATTTGCGCCCTGGCGGAATCTTGCTTCGAATACGTCACTGAAATCGGCGGCAAAAATCTTTGGGAAAAGGAAGTGAATAAATTACTCCCTCACCTATTTTCAATTGTCTCAACCAGAGAGCAAGCACGTATGACGGAACTAACAGAGGAGCAAGACCTACAAACCTTGCACCAGTGAACATTAGCTCTTACCAAATCGTGCAACATGGAGAGACACGCGGGCTGAAAATCCCATGCCAGAGAGAGCTTGGCTTAGAGAGGCGCACCGCCCCACAGTGAAGCCATAGTGTTAGGTTACATGGGAGACAATCCAGCCCGTCAAGGGAAAAACAGTCTCTTTTTCTAGCGTTAGGATTTTCAGGCGCCGAATTTAGCCTTCAGAAATCCTTATGTTTCCGGAAGTAAGAATTGTTTTAGCGCGTTTTGGAGAGGCATCCCATGAATTCCAGCTATTTCGTTCAAATAATTACTCCTCAAGAAAAAGAAAAGCTCTTTCAACAGTACGAAAACAGGTTTCTGTACACTGACAAAGCGGAAGTGTACGGCTGCTGCGTTAAACTCCTAACTGAAGTGAAACAAGTGCATGATAAGTGGGAAGACAACTTTTATACAATGAGCGAGAACACTCGCAGCCACGGAAGAATTGTCGTAATGGAAGAGCCGGGACAACCGCTAAATGTGAAATACGACCCGTACACAAAGACTGCCTTCCTAACCAACGTCGACTACTACGGATGGATAAAAAGCATAACACTTGCAGTTGCAGGCGATGTGCTAGAAGATGAACATCGAATTTACAGCGTCCACGGTGCAGCAATCGACTTAGGCTGCATGGGCATATCCATAATCGCCCCATCAGGGACGGGAAAGACGACGCATTCATGGGGACTCCTGCGGCTTCCGAACGGCAGATTAGTTAGCGACGACTGGTACTTTGTGCGTCTCAGCAGTAGAGAGCCGCTTGCATTTGGGTCCGAAAAAAATTGTTATATTAATGCTGACATCGGCAAAATCTGGAACGAATACGAACGTCTCGTCGACAAGGCTATTTTTGACCAGAGAGGCAGAGCAGTCGTGAACGTTAGATGGATCGTTGGGGCAGGAGGCGTTATCCCCATGACAACGATGAAGAAAATTATTTTGTTGAAGCGCGACAAAGAAGACAAAAGAATCGTCACATCGCTCAGCGCAGATGAAGCGTTACAGTACCTTTTGGACCATGACTTCTGCAACCCACATCAACTTGTGCGCGACCAAAGAAAGATAGAACTGCGTAAAGAGTTCTTCCGCCGCTACTTCCAGCAAACAGAAGTTTTCCTCGTCAATACGACGAGAACACCGGCGGAAACTCAAACTGAAATCCGAAAAGCGCTCTCAATCGTAAGGTGAAACCGACCACGCCAAATCTTTCCATGTAAGAACGGGAACGCAAAAAAGAAATAAGGCAAGAAGCCACATTGGCTATGTAGCTTGCTGGAGGAAACAGGAGACTTTCCAAACTTGAAGCTACTGTACATAGTTATTGATGGCATGGGTGACCTGCCGAACAAAGAAATAGCCAACAGAACCCCACTAGAAGCCGCAAAAACGCCGAATTTAGATGCATTGGCGAGAAAAGGTAAAACAGGGCTTATGTATTCTGTCCGTAAAGGTGTTGCACCCGAAAGCGACGTAGCTGTTATTTCTCTTTTGGGCTACGACCCGTTCAAGTATAGCACGGGAAGAGGCATAATTGAAGCTGTTGGCGCCGGCATACCACTGAAAGACGGCGACTTGGCGTTACGGTGTAACTTCGCAACGCTTGGAAAAGACAAAGAGATTCTGGATCGTCGTGTGGCAAGAAGCTTAGGCACAGAGGAAGCAGTCGAGCTTGCCAAGGCGGCAAACAGCGATGTGAAGTTGACTTCTCACCCAGCGACGTTCGAATTTCGCAATACATTGGGTCACAGAGCAGTCCTTGTAATCAAGAGCAAGGGTGTGCCGCTGTCAGGAAAGATTACGAACACGGATCCTGCTTACTCTATCGTGAACGGCTTAGGCGTTGCCGAAACAAACGTGGATATGCACTTGAAAACATGTGACCCCATAGATAGCTCGGAAGGAGCCAAGGTTTCAGCTGATCTAGTTAACGAATTTACAGAGAAAACCCACGAGCTATGGGATAGTAACCCCATAAACGAAAAGCGCGCTGCCAAGGGCAAACTTAAGGCAAATGTGGTGCTTTCAAGAGATGCAGGAAGCCAACTGCCCAAATTCTTCAACATCAATGAACGTTACGGGGTGGATTTCGCAGCTTTGGCGGACATGCATGCGGAAAGCGGAATCGCCAAACTCGCTGGGATGCAGGCTTCGCTTCTTCCTCCACCCTCTGGAAACTTGGAGAAGGACTGCGAAATCCGCGTTCAACGACTTATAGAAGCTATGCCAAAGCACGACTGCTTCTATATTCACCTTAAAGGTCCTGATGAACCAGGACATGACGGAAACTGCCTGAAGAAGACGAACGTCATAAGCGCCATCGACAAGTACTTTTTCGGAAAACTATTGCCTCAGCTGAATGAAAAGGACGTGCTGTTCTGCATTACCGCTGATCATGCAACTCCTTGTATCCTGAAAGTTCACAGTGACACACCTGTGCCTGTGCTCATTTCAGGCGGTTCTGTAGATGATGAGCCGACTGCAAAGTTCAGCGAGAAGAACTGCGCAAAAGGCAGCTTGGGCACGTTGGAATACGGCTATGAACTGATGCCTAAACTGATGAGCTTGCTCAAGAAGAAACGGTAAAGAGAAATCTTGGGGGAGTTTGCCCCTTTCTCAGATTTTGTTCTGCGCCTCAAGCTCTGCCTGAGCCGCTGAACAAAGCATTTTTCCTCGACCAATACTAAATAGGGAAAGCTGCTGGGTTACTCTTCCATCATGATCAGCGTCAAAGTGGAGCGGACTTTGGGGATAGTCCTGACACGTTTGGTTACCATCTCTTTAAGTTGCTCCATAGTTTCCGCTTTAACTTTGATGATTATGTCGTATACACCGTATGAATAGTAAGCTTCTTCCACGCCTGGAACGTTTCGGATTGTGTGCACCACGTCCTCTTCGAAACCTGATTCCACGTTGATGAGGACATAAGCTTTTGGCATAAGGATTCTCCTTTGTTAGTGTAACGTTATCTCGTAATTAAAATATTGTGCACCTAAGAAGTCAGTGGTACTTGTGGCTGGGATTTTGTCGTAGCCTCTTTTCTTGCAGAATTCTTGGGTCGCTGCAAAACACGCGTGTCTAAACCACGTATTTACTGGTGGTTTTCTCAAAGTTTCGAACAATCTGCATAATCCGCTTGGGCGCAATGGCAGCTTCGAGTGGTACGTCTTTGAGTAGAATCCATGGAGACTTCTTAGCTAACACTGTAGCTATGTGTTCCTCGCCAAAACATTTCCGCGCGACTGCAAGGACTTGTCGCCTGACTTCCACCTCAGAGAGTTCTCCCAAAGCATGCAGGTATTCATGCAGTAGCAGATTGAAGACTAAGGTGTTAACCATTTTTTTGTCGCTCAGTGTAGCCTCTACGATATCCACCAGATGCCTGTTTAGGACTATGTTGTTTGTCCCCAATGGGTAGTAAGCTCCAACTTGTAGGGGCAGATCATCGAGGAAAAGCATCATGCTGTCTCGCCGCTTGCCAAATGCTATATCCACGGTGTCCTTGACGATTTGCCAAACCTCCGCGTAGCTGCCCGCGTTGTCTAATCGTTTTGCAAAATCTGCGATGTTGGGCTCAGCGTGTTCCTTGCTCAAAACGCTAACCTTCAAAAGAAATGGGCGAAATGTCCCTTTAAAACTTCACCTTGCATTGCGGCGCTTTGAATCAACAAAAAAGAAGTTATGAGGAGAGATGCCTCCAATTGACCCGGGTTCAAATCAACCATGGACCAATAAAGTCCTGGCAATCAAGAAGATTTTTGATGTTAGGCTATTTGTCAAACAGCCAATTTGGAATCACCTGAAAACAGTTTTTCTTTACACAAGAAATCTTTACAAGCAGTCTTTTAGGCAAGTTAAACCAGTAGTTACCTGATGGCTATGGATAAGAAAGCCTTCATAGCTACGAGCATAATTGTAACTCTGCTATTATCCTTAATTGGGGCAGTTACTATTGAGACCTCAAATGGAAATCCAGGTGTACTCATCGTAATTCCCACCATTGAATCTCCCATCAACAAGACCTATACTGTTAACAATATTCCTCTGATTCTTAGAGTTGAAGCAAGATGGAGCATTCCATGGTACTACCCAGAAGTCTATAGCGCATTCTACTCCTTAGACTACCAATATACAGACACAAACATCACTTTGCCTCTTGCAGGCAAAACAACGCTAGAAGACGGAGTCATCTACAGCTTCAACTATAGCTCTCTTCTTCCAGCCCTTACAAATGGGGTTCACAAGTTAAAATTCAAAGCTGGATTCTCTATCAAAGAGGTAGAATTTAGCGTTAATGCTACTCCACCAATAATCAAAGTACTATCTCCTCAACAAGTGTCGTATAAGACAAATCATGTAGCCTTAGAATTCAGTGTGGACAAACCCCCAACGCAAATAAGATACAGTCTGGATGAGCAGCAAGCAATCCAAATTTCAGGAAATACAACTCTAAACGACCTAACAGAAGGTTCACACAGGCTGTGGCTCTACGTTGATGATGCAGAAGGTAACACAGCAGCTTCCTACACAGTATTCAGCGTATACCCTGAAACTTCTGCAACACCTATTCCTACACCAACCCTATCACCTTCCTCAACACCTCCAGCTTCTCCTTCTCCAAGTCTAACTCTCTCTCCATCACCTTCTCCAACTCCAACACCTGCAGAATCACCTGCCCCGACATCCTCTGCCTTTCCAACGCAGCAGCCAACAATAGAGCCAACTCAGACGCCGGACAGGCCTAAAATCGTCGATTTTACACCAGTACTGATTCCAGGAGTCATGATTTTCCTAGCCATTGTTGCTGTGGGTTTGCTGGTTTACTTAGCCAAGCGCAAAGGAGACAAGTATGTTCCTAGTAATCAAGCGGACCAGACCTAACGAAATTAAATAAAACGTTGGCTTTTCTTATTAACACCCCGAGCTAAATAGTCCTGGAAACATAAGCCAAAGCGCAAAAGGCAACAAATGGACCCACTGGCAACTGTTCAAAGGACATACTTACAAGCATATTTCGGATATAGACAAATTGTCCATAATTAAACAGTCCTTTTGAATTTACCAGAAAATAGATAAATGACTGCTACGTCTGTCATACCGATAAGGAGTAATCTGAAATGGCAAGCAATGTCGTAGTAAGAGATATCATGACCAAAGACGTCCACGTTGTCAGAAACGACACCAGCATGGCAGAAGTAGTCGCAACAATGGCAAAATTCGACTTGGGCTACATAATGATTGAACAAAGCGGAAAACCCACAGGCATCATAACTGAGCACGACATCATCGTCCGCCTCGTAACCCAGGGCCTAGCACCAAGCGCCGTCATAGCTCGAATGGTCTACACTAACCCAATATTCACAATCGATGAAAATGCAACAGTTGAAGAAGCAGTTAAGATGATGAAACACTGGGGAGTCAAGCACCTACCCGTAACAGGCAAAGAAGGAGAACTCGTAGGCGTCGTCACTGCAGAAAACATCATGTTCGCAGTTCCCTCAATGATATCCACACTCGAAGAAATCTGTCGCCCGGGCTTCAAGCGCGTCGATAAAATTCTTCTTTCAGAAGCTAAAATGCGCGTTTAGGTTTCAGGCTCGCGAAGAATTAGGCAAAAGTGGGCTTCGGTTGCCCCATTTTTTTGTTTAAACAAGCATTAATGAAACCATAGTATTCTGGTGAAGCCTTGCCAGGTCGGCTTTTAAATTCACCGTGGAACTGCGAGGCAAAGTAGAAGTATTGGTCAGGCAGCTCAAGCGTTTCCATTCTTCTGCCGTCTGCGCTTTTGCCTGAGTAAACCATGCCGTTCTTGCAGAGAACATCAAGATAGTCTAAGTTGACTTCGAAGCGGTGGCGGTGACGCTCATAAATATCCTCGGATTTGTACAGGTTGTATGGCTTTTGTGTCTTTTTCTAGTTTGATTTTGTGTGCACCCAGCCGCATGGTGGCGCCTTTGATTTCAATGCCGCGCTGTTCGGGCATAAGATCGATAACTGGATGAGGAGTGTTGGGGTTGATTTCTGTGCTGTTGGCGTCTTTTAAGCCGCAGACGTTACGGGCAAACTCGATGGTTGCAAGTTGGAAGCCATAACATATGCCCAAGAACGGAATGTCTTTTTCGCGGGCGAAATTTATGCGCTGCTATTTTCCCTTCTGTGCCCCGCGGCCCAAAGCCATAGGGCACAAAGATGCCATCGAAGTTTTTGAATTCCTCGATGCATTCAGGGTCTTGCTCGAACTTTTCTGCTTCCAAGTATGAAATGCAGACTTTGGTGTTGTTTGCTGCCCCCCCATGGCGGAGCGCTTCGCTCATGCTGACGTAGCTGTCTGTAAGCCCCGCGTATTTGCCGACTAATGCGACCTTGACTTCATGTTCTGGTTTCACTACGGCGTCCACGAATTGTTTCCATTGAGTGAAGTCCGCGCCGCCCGCATTTGTAGCCAAACCGTTGGCAGATGAAGTCGCCCATGCCCTTGCCTATCAAGGATAAGGGGAACTTGGTAGACGCTTTCGGCATTGTAGCTGCAGAACACTGCGCTTTCAGGTATGGTGCCAAACAAAGCAATTTTGCGGAGCACTTCTGCGTCAATCATCTTGGGGCTACGAGCGACGATTGTGTCAGGCTGAATACCGATGCGGCGCAGCTCGTTTACGCTATGCTGCAACGGCTTTGTTTTCATTTCTTGTGTGACGTCCAGAACGGGAACGAGAGCAACGTGGACGTAAAGGGTGTTTTCGTAGCCTTCTTCTATACGCATCTGCCGGATGGCTTCGAGGAAGGGTAAGCCTTCGATGTCGCCTACTGTACCGCCGACCTCAGTCAATAGGACCTCGGCGCCTGAAGACTTAGCGATTGCTTTGAGGCGACTCTTAATTTCATTTGTCACATGGGGAATTATTTGGACACAGCGCCCCAAAAAGTCGCCGCGGCGTTCTTTCTCAATTACTGCTTTGTAGATGGACCCTGTCGTCATGTTGTTTTCTTGCTTAAGGCTCAGGTCCAAGTAACGTTCGTACCAGCCCAAATCCAGGTCGGTTTCCCCGCCGTCGTCTGTGACGAAGACTTCGCCGTGCATGTAAGGATTCATGGTTCCCGCGTCTACGTTGACGTATGGGTCGATTTTTATAACAGTGACTTTGACTCCTCGGCTCTGCAGCATTTTCCCGATGGAACTGGTAAGTATGCCTTTGCCAACGGAACTTAAGACGCCGCCTGTTATGAAAATGTACTTCGCCATGAACGATTCCCCATTTGGACTACTCCTTTCGAGCGCTGTTAATTTAACTTTTTTGTGCGAAATGCTGTGCAATCGTGCCTATAGCCCGTTTTCAGAGCCAAAAAGTTGGAAGAAAAATTGAGGGAAGAGAGTTCTGCTATTGTTGTGGCTTTCTTTCTGTGTACCAGCGTCGTCTACGGAATGCGACGAATATTAGCCAGATTCCCACGAGTATGAGGATTACCGGCCACAATGGGAAGTTTATCCCATAGATTTGTGAGAACAGGACGCTCAAGCCTATGAGGATGATTATTGCGCCGAAGATGAGAATGCTTGTTCCCGGGTCGCGATAATGGTAGTACCCGCCTTCCTTGTGCCTAGGCCTCCAGTGTTGTACAGATTCCCCAGTGGGCCGCAGGGGGGCGCCGCATTTGGTGCAGATGTTAGCATCGTCAGGGTTTAATGTTCCGCATTTTGGGCAATAAACCATTTTTCTTTTCGCCTTCCTCAAACCTCGTACGTTGGCTTGCGCTCATAAGATTTGCGGTTGAAATGAGTCATGCACTCGCTTCGGGGAAAGCCTATTAGAGAGAGCACCGCTGAGTACCTTTAGGAGCTTCGCTTATGTGTGGTATTTTTGGATTTATTCTTAGCAAACCATTATCCATGGAAAAAGTTTTCGCAGTCCTCAAGAAACTGGAAGTCAGCAAGTATCCCGATGAGGAATTCCCCGTCGGCGGATACGGTGCGGGGATAGCCATTATGTTTCCTGATGGTGATGTGAGAATTGAGAAAGTCGGCAAGACCGCAGATTCTCCCGCTGGGGAATTGGAGGAAATCGTCAAGAACGCCTGCATAATGAATGCACAGCTCTCAAACGCGAACGTTTTGCTTGGTCATGTACGAAATCCAAGCCCCGGAAACATGGGAACAGTAAAGTACAAAGAGGCAGCCCAGCCGTTCGTCGGACATTTTGAGCAGCAGTTGACCGTTGTCTCGGTGCATAACGGGACAGTGGAAAATTGGAGGGACCTCAGGGCGGATCTTAAGAAGCACGTTTTTGAAAGCGAAAAGAAAGGGTCATTCATAGATTCCGAAGTCATCCCACACTACTTTGGCGAAATCCTGCTTGAACAAGAAGATGTTGATGGGGCAGCTTATGAGCTACTGGACACTTTGGAGGGTTCAAACGCCGCAGCGCTGTTGCAGATTGACGAAGAAAACGTGTTCCTGCACTTGATCTACAAGGGCAAACCGCGAGGGCTGACAGTCTGGGCTAACGACAAGGATGAGGTAATCTTTTGTTCGCGACCAGAACCCGTCGAAAATGAGCTTGAATCACTGCTTTTGTCAGGAAAATTCAAGGAAAAAATTTCGATTTCGCATCGAGAAGACGCAGGACTGAAACTTACATTCCCAGTTCCTACGTAGTGACTTAGTTAAGTTTTGAAGCGCGTGCTCAATCTGCAAGTATTGGGATTACACGGCGACTTTCAGAGGTTATCTATTCCGCAAGCTTTTGAGGTAAGTAGAGGGTTTAGCAAGTTTCACTGTTACCCTGAGCATCTTAAGAGTCCCTTGGGACAGTAATGGGCGATGAAATCCAGCGCTAATTATGCGGCAATGGAAACACAGCAGGGGCAACCGTGATGACTCCCCGCTGAAAGCGCCCATAAACAATGGAAACAAGAAAGAAATGGTCTAAAGAGTGTGCCAAGTTTTTTATTTGAAAGCCATAATAATATCCGGTGAAGAAAAATCGTTTGCGCGCCGTGATTGTGAAACTAATGAAAAAAGTATTACAATTATCAGTGATTTTTCTTCTGTTCTTTTCAGTCTTAACCCTTAGTGCCTTTTCTCTTGTAATCGCGCAAACAAATATTGAATTGACTCTCAACACACCTTCAAAAGACGCCACAATCTGCAATAGCGGCTCAATGGACGTGAATGACGGCGCTGATTATCGTCTTGACTTCGGGTTTGACAATTATTCCGAGATCACTTATCGTTTCTTGGTTCAGTTTGACTTGCCGCCAACACTCTCTGCAGATAGCATCACTTCAGCTACTCTGAAACTTGCCGGACCTGTTCCATGGTCATCAGGCTTTCCTTCCGGCGAAGCTCTCCGAGCATGTAGAGTCACCCATGATTGGGTTGAGGGAAATGGGAAATCGGGTTTTCCAGCTCAGGATGGAGTTACATGGAACGAATACAGCTACAATGACGGGCTTACTACAGCCGCCAACAACTGGGGCACGCCAGGCGGAGACTACACGCTGGAGTATAGTTCAACAGTAATTATTCCACCTTATCCAGTAACTTGGAGTTACCTGAACATAACAGTGACAAACATCGTTGAAGGCTGGGTCAGCAACGCGTACCCAAACTTTGGCTTCCTAATCAAGCTCGACAAAGAACCAGACGCCTATAAGGGAGGAATTTTTGACAGCATAGAATACGGAGAAAAATACGGTGAAGCATCTACATTGAAACTTGAAATCAACTATACAGCCCCAACAACGATACCTACCCCATCGCCAACGCCCGTGCCAACGCCGTCTTACACTCCATCATCTGCACCAACAATGTCACCCACACCTACGTCTACTCCCAGACCCACTGCTGCACCAACTCCTACAGCAACATCAACTCCCACGCCATCACCCGTCTCAACCCCGACACTTCCGCCGACGCAAAACCCCCAAACCACCTTGTCCATCCTAACAGAATATATCGCAGTAATTGCAGTCGCAGTCACTGCAGTCATCGTTATAGTGATTTTTGCACTCAAGAAACGAACACGCAACAGTCCGAAGGTCCTACCGCCACTTTCTACATACACGAAAATTGATATACAACTAGCTTGATTTTGATTAGCTCCGGGGTACAAATTTGGGGCAGACTGGATTTGAACCCCTCCTAAAGGTGAGATATCACCGAAGATCCAACAACCAGAGCGATTTTTGCGCTATATTGATGTAATAATTACCATAAACACCCGCCTCCAGATAATGTTGCTCCAGAGCGAGCCCCCTATCGTCAAAAAATGATTATTTTTATGGAAATAGATAATTGTTTCACTTTTGCCCGCTCGATTAGGTAATTCATAAAGGGCGAGAGTTGATTACTGTTCTTGCCCATTTTCGGGCTTCGGCTATATCTTGTGCATCGGGGTGCCCACGCCTTGCTAAACCGAAAGTTTTGCCATAGCATTTGTAGTAGCTATCAAGTAGTCTTTGGTTCTTGGCTTCTAGAAGCTGTTTTACGCGTTTAAACGTTAGAACATCGCTTATGCCACCGCCTGCCCAGGTCATAAAAAGAGCAAACTGCCTACTACTATCTTCTAAATTTAGTCGTTTTAAGAATTTGAGCATATCTGGACTCGGCTCCCCGCCACGAACCCAGGTCCCAACAAACACCAAGTCATACTCCTTAAGTGACATTTCCAAAAAATTCGACTCTTCCGATATCTTGACCGCTTCGCAGTTTGATTCTTGGGCGATTTCGAGCGCAACTTTTTCAGTGTTGCCACCTCTTGTCGAATAGATAACGACTATATTCATCGGGTTAACCAAACAAACAAATTGTAATAACAATCTTAAAGCTTGTCCAGTGCGGTCTTCTTTTCAACTCTCTGACTCAGAGCGCGAATGTTGAATGGTATGCTGGGGCTCCGGACTTTCGCACATCAGAGAGAGTAGAGATGCAACACCCACGAGCAACCGCAATAATTGCCCATTCCGGAGCCCTCTCAGCCCCTCATTCTGCTTCCGAATTGTTTTCCCAAAAAAAAGGAAAGGGATTGATTTTGTTCTTGGTGTTGGTTTACTTCTTACGCTTTCGAAGCAGTATGGCGGCCACTGCGGCTATGATTACAGCTGCTATTATGGCTACTGCGTATAGCGCTTCTGCCGGTACAGCAAGTCCTGGAGTTTGCGTGCTGTGTGAAGGCGATTGACTCACAATTGATGTTGGAATTGTAGTCTGCGATGGTTTAGGAGATGCCCCGTTTGATGCAGCCATCAGTCTGGCGTCCCCAAAGCAGTATACGTTAAAGTCGTGACATCCTACGTACATGTTGCCGTCGTACAGTGATGGCGCAGAATGCATCTGGTAGGCGCCTACCTCGTAGTAAGACAATTTCTCTCCAGTTACTGCGTCTAGCACGTAGATAACACCTAGGTCGTTGACGGTGTATATTCTGCCGTAGGCGTAAGCTAATGCTGGGCATATGTTTTCTCTTGATAGCCATGCGAACCAGAGTTCTTTTCCGGATGTAGCGTTCAATGCGACGAGTCCGTAGTAGTCATTCATGTACAATATGCCGTATGCGTAGAGTGGAGCGTTGATTTGAACCACACCACCCCACTGAGCGCGAGTGCCGTTGTTGAATCTTGCCAGGGTAGTCCATTTAATGTCGCCAGTGTTTGCATCTAAGGCGTAGTTTTCGTAGAAGCCGTTGCGTACAAAGACCATTCCTGCGGCAACTGTTGGCGAAGCTAACAGGAAGTTGCCAGCGTTCCCCGTTCTGTTTAGCACGTATGGAATAGCTTTCTTCCAGATAACGTTCCCAGTGTTGACGTCAACCTTGTAGAATTGACCTTCAGTTGCATTCGGGCCTTGTCCGACTGGGTAACCGCCCGTGCTTGACGGGAAGTACACCGCGTTATCCACCACGGCAGGCGCAGCGTAAATTGGACCTTGAGTAGTGCATTTCCATTGTACAGACCCGGTGTTGGCGTCAAGGCAGTACATGTTGCCATCCAAAGCTCCGACGTATACTTTGTTGTTTACAACTATAGGCGAGCTTCTTTGGTAAACCACGGCTATGCCTGGCCATAGGACGTTTTTCGATATTCCACCAGCCGATGTTTTCCACAGTTGACTGCCTGTTGCGGCGTCTAAGCAGAAAGCGCTGCCGCTTTCAGTTCCCGTATAGACCTTGCCGTTAACTACTGCAACTGATGCTACGACTGGCGCTCCTGTCTGGAAACTCCACTTCTTTACACCAGTATACGCGTCGAGAGCATAGACGTTGCCGTCAACTGAGCCAACATAGCAGATACCTTTGGACATTGATGGTGAAGCAACAACGGTGCCTGAAGTTGTGAACTTCCATTTTAGTGCCAGATTCGTTGGACCTGCGCCTTCAGCTGTGTGCGCTGCATTAGCCATGAACATTGGCCAGTCTATGGTTGTGCTGCTGATGCACCATACCTCGCCCTTTGAAACAGCTGAATCTGATGCTTGCCCCGTGTATGCCCAGTATCCTGGTTTGCTAGGCGTTGCAGTAGTGGGTATCAGGTATAGGTTTCCGTATGCGTTGCACTGCATGTTCGATGGAGCACCGTTTTCCAGTGGAAGAGACCATAAGAGCTTTCCGGTTAAAGCGTCGTAGCAGTTAAACTCCGGAAATGCATATTCTCCTGTTTCGAAGTCACGGTACTGGTACTCACCCATTGCAGTGTAGATTTTGTCTCCTGCCACGGTGACGTGGTTGGCATACCCTATTCCGGGTCCTTTCTGGCGCCAGACGAGTTGGCCGGTTTCTGCGTTAATGGCGTATAGGTAGGTGTCTTGGTTTTTGCCGTAGATCATGCCATTGGCGGCTGCAAAATCCAGAGACCATTGCCCATACCAGGTCTGGGGGTTGTACGTCCAAAGCAGTTTGCCCGTGTTGGCATCCCAGCAGCGTACGTTGTTGTCGAGCCCGCCGTGAATCACCTTGCCTTGGTAGTATACGAAGCTGTAGAAGAACATGCTTGAGGCTGGCGCGGTCCACAGTGCTGCTCCGGTTTTGGCGTCAAAGGCTTTTAGGAATCCATCGTTGGAGCCTAGGAAAAACTTGCCGTCTCCATACAATGGAAAACCGTAGTCAACGTTCAGTTGGTCCGTTAGGTTCCATGCTAGTGTTGGGGGTTTTGACGGGTCAGGGAGATTCCAGGCGACAGCACCATTTCTGCCTCCCAAGATCATTTTCAATTCAGGTACATATCCTACACCAGTTGAGAATGACTGCAAGGCCTGGGCTAGCTGCATGAAAGCATTGTAAGGTCCTGGGTAGACCCATACTGTTGTTCCGTCGGATGCTTTTACGCATGTATTGCCTATTATCAAGTAGTCGTTAGAAAGCTTAGCTGTTGTGCCTGTGACGTTGTTTTTCCAGATGATTTGTCCGGTGCCGCCGTCGAGGGCATAGGTTGCGCCTGTTCCTGAAACGAAGATTTTGCCGCCGAATGCTATTGGGTACCCAGTTGCACCTGGCACTTTGGCTTTCCACGCGATGTTAGGTGCGGATGGGCCTGGTCCTGGATTGGCAAGTGTGTGCGAGGGGTCATATAGGCCGCTTGGCCATTCATACTGGAGCATGTCGCTTGGTATGCTTGTTGTTTGGGCTTTGACTGTGCTTGTATTGGAGAAGACAAAGAACGCCGAAGAAAGCAGCGCAAACATCAAAACGATTGAAGCGATAATTCTATCATTTCTACTTATTCTCTTAATTCTCATTTCCTCCTATCGTAGTTTATTATTTATGAAAGATAGAATATAACATGGCGTCAGAACGTAGAATGGACTGACAACCAAAAAAAATTTATTGAACCACAACCCTGCTATAAAACAGGGTGCCGTTGCAGAGTGATAAACAAGTGACACTCGAAAGCAAGGTTCAAGCTCTAAATAAGCTTGGCGTAACAAGTATGCAGGCAAGAATCTACACTTTACTACAAATTTCAGGAAAATTAAAAGCAAAAACCCTAACAACGCTTTCGAAGCTTCCTAGACAAGACGTCTACAAAACACTAAGCGAACTCTACGAAATTGGACTAGTTGAAAAAACACTGACAAAACCATTCGAGTTCAAAGCGATTCCAGCTGAAAAGTGTATTCACTTGTTAGTTACGCGCAGAAAACAAAACAACAGCGAAATAGAAGCGACCGCAAGGAAAATATTCAGTTCAACAAAAAAGCCAACCATAAAAGAACGTGATGACTCTTCCCAGATAGTTCTGATTCCGAGAAAAGAGCCAATTTTTTACCAAGCGACGGCAATATTCAGACGTGCGCAAGAGACCATTTCTGCTATTTCGCCACACTGGAAAATACTTCCATGGATCCACAAGGGGTCGAGACACCTGGATAAAATTTTGGCAAGAAATGTACAGGTGCGTTTCATCACAGATACCCACCCAGACATGAAGCAATTGCACAAGTCCTATCGTTTCTTCTCGGGTGAATGCTGCCCTGAAATTAGATATTTGTCAAGCGTGCCCACTGCGAGTTTCGGACTTTGCGACCGCAGAAAATTGATGCTTGATCTTTCCTCGACTGGAGGTTTCTTGGAATCTGAGGCTATAGTAACAGAAAATCCTTCCTTGGTTGAAATGGCAAACAGATATTTCGAGCTTTTGTGGAGCCAATCAGAATCTCCAATCGAACGACAACTCACTCCTTAAAATTGAAGTTAGTGGAAACCTATCTCAGCTCAGAAGCACGGTGGATGGAGCAAACCAGTGGGCTTAAACTTAAATTCATACGCGAGCATTATTACGGAAAAATCATAGGTGTTTACTTTGAAAGCATTCGAGTTAACCATTCCAAAAGAGTACATTGACTACGTAAATAAAGAGATTAAGAAACCAAAGCGGCCAAACACTGAACTACTGGAGCTTTGGCTTGAAAGGGAACTGCGCATTGAAAACGAAGGCACCTACGGAAACTTGCCCGTTGACGAAAGCCACGTCACAATCGAGTTGCTTCCAAACGGCGATTACAAGATGCTTATTTCTGACGCTTGCTTTGACATGATAGTGTCGCATGTGCAGCCTGAGCCTCATCGGCGAAAGATGAATAGTGAAGATGTTTTGCATTTTTGGCTTGACATAAAAACAAACCGACTGCACAGTAAGCAGCATATTGACGTGAGAGAGTTGCCCAGCAAATAAACCAGGTTAACGCTGTCGCCTTCAGTACTCAAATTGTTGTCTTGTAAACTCTGGCGTTGGGGTATCAAAGCTCTGAACTTAAAACGCTTATTGCATAGCCAGGTTAGTTAGGGCGTATTCCTCGGCAGCTGCGAAAACGTAGACGCGATTCTTCAGTGCAGTCTCCGAGTCTGTTTTCAGATCCCGAAGCTCTTGCGCTGAAATCAGCTGAGCTGTCTGAAAAGTCTCCTCATCCAAGCCCAACTTCTGATAATAGGTTCTCCCAGGAAGCAAACCTAGATCCTCAGATGTTCTTTTCTCGGAACTATGCTTAAGCTCTATTACACGAAATAGGATCCTTTTCGAACACACGCTTCTGGTTTTGAGGGTTTGCTGGGGATCTGGACCGCTAACTATAGGATAGAATGGTATGAAAACACAACGGGCAAGTCGGGTTATCGTCCCCGGAACGCGGTCCCGGCAATTCTTTTTAAAATGATCCAAAAAGGAACTGACTAAGCTGGTCCAGAAACTCAATTACATGACGAGAATTGTTTTGTCAAACAAGTTTTACAAGAACCCCTTTATCACTCAGTCTCCCCGAATTAGCTTGGAACAGACATGAGCAATAATGTCGGACTATCTACCGTCTTTCGAAGTGAAATACAAAACGAGTAAACTTGGGCAAATTGCACTGTTCATCGCCATAACCATAGCCATCGCCGTTCCACTCTTCTTCCTCACTTTCACCGGTTGGAGTTACGGCACTGCGGACAAGTGGATCCTGATCGCGTTAAACGTGGTTTTTCTCGCCCTCTTTCTCCTTTTTCTCCCCCTCAAAAAGAAGATTGCCCGGCTCCCAAACAGCGTCTACCTTGCCTTCATACTGGCCCTCTACGTGGAGATGTACGGCGTGCCACTGACGATGTTTCTGTTCGCCGGCTTCTTTGGGCAAAACAACGTATTCTCTCTCGAGTTTCTCCTGGCAGGAGTGATAGGTCAAGAAACGTTCTACCGCGTATTCAACGCCTACATCTTTCCGCTGTCAAAGATTATAATGGGCATAGGCATACTCCTGATCATCTACGGCTGGAAGGCCATCTACAAAGCCAGAAAAGAAGGCAAACTTGTGACGACAGGCCTCTACGGCGTCATCCGCAACCCGCAGTACGTGGGATTTCTCTTGATTACTCTGGGGTTGAACGTCATGTGGCTCACCATGATTACACTCATTCTCTGGCCAATTCTGGCGTTGCTCTACTGGCGCCTCTCGAAGAGGGAAGACAAGGACATGGAGGAAGCGTTCGGGCAAGAATTCATAGACTACAAGAAAAATGTACCAGGCTTCATTCCACGTTTGCGGAACGGCTCTTCCTCTTTAGAAGAGAAGAGATATGTCATCCAGCTGGGGTTCCGGAACGCCATAGGAAAGGAAAAGAACGAAAACCCAACGAGAAACCGCGTAGTTGCCTATTCCAGAGCCCACTCGGCTCTTATTCTGTTTCTGAATTGCTTTTTCCTGAACAAAAAAAGGGAAAAGATTGTTTTGCTGTTTTATTTTCTTCTGCGTAGGATGATTGCTGCTGCGGCTACTGCGATTATGATGACTGCTGCTGTGATGGCGATGTAAGTTGTGGCCATGTCTGTGCTGGCTGGTGGTGGTGCTATGCTTGGTGATGGCGAGGCTGCGGTTGGTGTTGGCGCTTGTGTTGGAGTTGGGACTACTGCTGGAGTTGCGGTTGGCATGGTCGATGGGGTCGGAGTCACTTGTGGTGCTGCTGCTTTGTCGACGCCTAAGTAGGTTGTTGCGGTTGAACTGCCGTAGGAAGCTGAGCCTTCGAACGTTGCGGTAATCCAGTATTGTCCAGGCACGGGTGGAGTCCACATGATTCCAAAGTTGCCGTTGATGTCACTTGTTGCGTAGCCGATGTCTTGGAAGTTCTTGTTGGGGTCAATAGCCGTCAAGTGCACACGAACGCCAGTCGCGTCGACTGGTCTGGCCTGTTGCATGTAGAGGTAGCCCATGTATGCTCTCTGGCTATTATCTGAAACAGCGGCGGCAAACTTGAGTCCTTGCTTGGCTGCTGCTTTCGCTGCGCCGTACGATTCGTCAGAAACTGTGCCCTGCAACATAACTGATGAGCCCAATTGTATCGAGGTTGTTATCGGTGCAAGTGTTGTTGCGCTTGATCCAAGGCCATAGCAGTAAATCTGGTTGTCGTAGCCGTTCCACCCCACGAGGTAGCCATTTGAAAGAGCTACTCCACTTCCCCAGCTGTCCATCTTCCAGAGTTCTTTGCCCGTTGCTGCTTCAATACATCTGATGTACCCGCCTCTCCAGATGTACCCTATTTGGTGGTGCTCCCGTGAGAAGAGGTAGATTTTGCCGTCTGCTACTACGCTTATACTGATTGGGTAGAGACCGTAAGGAGATTCGAAGCCTTCTTGGGCAGGCGAGTACCTCCACAAGACTTTACCTGTCGTCATGTTGTAGGCGATGAGGTCGGAACCTGCCATCCCGCCGCCGGCAGACAGCAGCATACCGTTGTAGATGTTGAAGGACATGCCGTAGAAGTTCCATGGGTTTTCAGATTCGCTTTGCCAAAGTTGTTCGCCGGTGCTAAGCCTGTAGCCCCACCATCGTCTAGTCATTGACTCTTGGAACAAGAACACGTCGTCTTCAGGGCTAACTCCTGAGGCTCCTCCGAAGAGTCCTCCACCTGCTATGGTCAATAGTCCTCCGCCAAAGAAACCGCCAGCAACAACGTCTGGCACTACAGTTTTGGGTGGCGTGAATGTTGTGTTCCACAGTAGCGAGCCTAAGGCGCCTTTGGCTGGGTCTAGGTTCAAAGCCCATATCTGTCCTTTCTGTACGAATGTGCCGTTGTTCTTTCCTGCCGTGCCGCCGATTACATACTTGCCATCGCGGATTGTGAGTACGCTTCCTGCACCAGTCAGGTTAGGGACGGTGACGTTCAAAGTGAAGCCTTGGCTTCCATCGAATGTGTAGTTAAGGAATGGTCTCCACATCCAATATGCGTTGTTAGCGGCTAGGAGCGCATCAAGGTTGGCTTTGTACGATATGGCTTGGCTAGTGTTCCAGATTTGCAGATAGTACTTGGGCGTAGGCATCGATCCATCGTTGAATAAGTTATAGTAGAGTATGCTTCCGTCTTTACCGTAGACTTGGGTGCCAGTCGCTCCAATCATCACTGGCGTTGGACCAAACATTCCGAAGGTCATGACCGGTTGTCCATTGACTATGAGTGGAGTTGTAGTGTTTGCTATGCTACAGATGTAGTTCCCGGAGTAAGCATCGAACATCCTCCAATCCTGCGCTGCAACTGCGCCACCGAACGGGTTAGCTCCTCCGCCTGTGCTCCATAGATATGGGTATCCTCCCATCTGGTTCGGCGACTGATAGTCCAGTATCTGACCGAAACTCAAGGCATCTCCTGCAATCATTCCTGAAAGCTCAAATCCCCCGCCGACTCCTGTGACTGGCCCTGTCGTGTTATGGAAGTATTCGGTTTCGCCGGTGTATAGGTTGAGGCAGTACCAGCCTTCCCTCGGAAGAGATTGTACGTTGTAGTAGATTCTGCCGTCTAGAATTATTGGGTCAAAGCTCAAGCCTTCATAGTGGATTGTCTCGTAATTCATTGCTCCGTATCGGGCGTCCATGATGCCGCCTGACCACATGGGTGTTGTCCAGACGATGTGTGCACTCTCAGGAGCGTTGCCCCAGCCGAAGCCGGAGGTTGGTCCGTTGTTTTGGGCTGCGCTGCCTAGCCAGTTGGCCACGAGGGGTGCCCACCCACGGTTCATACAGTTGACGGGTGTAGTCCAGTACCCTGTCGGAATTGGAGGTTCCTGCCATGGCTCTATTGCTTGCTGCTGGCAAACGAACGTTTCTGGGTCGCTGGTGCTAGCCAAGTAGGTGTCGTTTATGCTCGAGTATCCGAAGCTGAATGGATTGTAGCCCGGTGCGTAGCCGTTGGGTGATCCATCTATTTTTTTCCCAGCGAATTTCGCCACTACCGAGTAGCTACCTATGGCGGTTGGCTTGTAGTAACACCAGAGGCTGCCTACAGGGTCTGAGATGAATGGACCGAGGTTGTCTTTGGTTCCGTCTGGTTTAGAAACCTCAACGGTGAAGGTCCATCTATCGCCGCTTTTCCCAACAGCAGTGGGTGGATAGCAATTGGTCCAGAAGATTATGGTCTGTTGTTGATTGACGCCTATGGGATTGTTGCTGACAGCAACATACGTCCATGTGGGTATTGTCAATGGTGGATTACTTGCGCTCACCATTTCGAGTCCTAATGTCATTGAAGATAGTAATATTGCAGTTGCTATTAGAATGCATATTTTGTCTTTTATTTTATTTATTCCTCTCATTTTTGCTCTCCTCAGTTTAACAGTGCATTCCAAATTCAATATAAGCTTTGTCAAAAATCATAGCGTATGCACTAGCACGCGCTGTGAATATTGCAGTTTTGGGAATACTCGTAAAATACCTTCCTTTCTTAAACCCTGCTAGGCAGCTAAATCAAAACCCGTAAATTTGATGTGGATGACAAAAGAAGTGACGCAAAAGAAACAAATCAATTTGCAGATTGTATCCGAAATATTGGATAAGTGCGTTAAACCCCAAACCAAAACAAGCATCGTGCATGACTCAGTGCTCAGCTGCCAAATGCTGGATGATTATCTGGCGGAACTGCAAGAAGCCGAGTTATTGGAAGCATCCACCCTCTCAGAAGCCAAGTATGTCACAACTGCAAAGGGTTTGATATACTTGAAAAAATATAGAGAACTTCAAGAAATCCCCGATTCATAGACCAGTCACTTACTCCGACTCCTTTGCTAAGTATAAACTTACAGCTAGCGACAGCCAAAAGTTACCGGCAACAAGCGCGAGCCCATAGAAGATTGCGCCGCCTGCAGCGGGATAAACTAGCGCTTCCGTGCTGCTCTGTTTCTAGTTTTGCTATTTAGATTTCATGATTAAGCCTTCTTTTCGCGCGCGCACCTGGTCTATTTTTCGTTGCTGATATTTAGTTTTTTCAGAATAAGAAGTTAACCTTGAAACCGTCTGAGAAAAGGAAAGCTCAGAGAGTGGTTCAAAAACGCGTTGCTTTAGGACCGCTCTTTGCGCAGCGTCGGCTTTCCAGTTGACCCGGAAATCTTGAAGGGTCTACCTCTGATTAAAACCTCTTTCTCTGGTTCTCCAGTCATAGCGTTAAACCTTCTTCTCCTATCTTGACAATTCCGTCATTATATTTAAGATTGACTGAAATGCGCTTGAAACTACCTGTTGTTGTCTCTTTGCAGTCACAAAAATTCTTATGCGTCGTTCAGAAATGTGGCTAACTCCATAGATCAGACAATAGGGTATTCAGAACCGGTTGTGACTGCGGGCCAACGTGTTAACATGGCAGAGTTCTGCACCGTATAATCATTTTATTTTCCTAAACAGCACCTAGCGGATGTGCTACTATGACGATAGAATAGAAGCTAAAACTATCACTTGGGTCTAGCATGAGAAAGCCAGATGAAAGCACCTATAGGACCTAAAACAAGTCCTGCAACCAATCCGCCGCCAGAGACTCTGACGCCTCCGGACAAGTAGATGACTCCCGCTAAAATCCACCATGCAGCTATTAACGCGCCAAGATAGCCAAGAAATACCACTGCAAGTAACCCAAAGATTACTAGGAAAGCCAAAGCGCCTTTTGGCGACAACTTTGAATCCGTCAACTCTGTTCTCTAGTCGCTTCCCACAAGGTGCTATAAAACGATTTGCCTCACTTAGGTTTTCTAGTTTGAAACATTCTTCGCGGCTATGGCTTCTTTAACGCTTTCTGGGTCATCCAAATTCGCGGCAAGAGACAGCATTCTTAATCGTTTATCTATTCCCTTCAAACTGCGACTCTTTTTCGAATTTCTCGAGCGTTCGATCCGAATAGCCTTGTTTCTCAAATCCTATAGACGCAAAAGATTTTGAATTCAAAATGAACAAAGAATTAGATGGTGGACGGGGCGGGATTTGAACCCGCGACCTCCACGATGCCAACGTGGCGATCATGCCAGGCTGATCTACCCGCCCACTTAGTGTGGCATCCTAAAACGTTAACCCACAACTTCAACTATTAAGCATTTCTTCGCTTCCGCCGTGTTTTTGGTAAATTGAAAAAGCAAAAACCCCAAATTCCAGAGGTGATTTTTGAGGTTGACAGCGTCTTTGCGGATTGATCTATGGTGCAGTTCGTTCTTTTTCACGCCTACTGCAGTTGAAACGTTAGTGTTCGCATTGGTGAGGGCGCGAAATCAATCCTCAGCGACTTTCCTGAAGAAAGGGCTCCCCCGATAGGCCTTTGAGGCAATGTGAGAAAGGGGTGATTTTCAGGGAAGGGAGGCATGGTCAGCTTCTTATCATCTCGAGTCAACTGTAGACGTGTTGTACGAAAATCAATTTATGCACGTAAAATTATCGTTTTCAATGCAGATATTGCCACTATTTGTTAAACGCTGCACAATATTACTAATCAGTATGATGGCATCGTCGCCCAGATACATTCTTTGGATTCGTTAGACTTATTAGCTGTCAACTTCCTAATAGATTGCTTGAGGACTCACAGGAACATGTCAGAGAGAGCACCATCCAGAGACGAGGCTCTAGAAGCGCTGGATTTCATAGTGAACGTTCTTAAAGAGCATGAGAAGGATCTGGATAGACTTGTCAGCGAACTTGGTACAGTCACGAATCAGCTGGGAGATACAGGCGAATTTAGCGGTAAAGTTAAGAAAATAGAGGATAAGATCAACGGTTTACAAAGCGAAGTTAACAGTCTGGTTACGTCATTGTCCAGAACGAAGCGGGACTCAGCGTTGCCTGCTGTGGATTTAGTTCAAAAAGTGGGACCTGCGCCGGAAGCTGTTAAAGCAGGTCTTCCAAGCGGGTTGTCTTTGCTTTTGCAGTGCAAGCAGTGGGAAGATTTCCAGGCGTTGGCGATTGGTGCTCAGACAGTGTCGTTTTCTTTCAAGGAGGGCGAGAAGACTTTTGAGGTGGATGCGCTCAAGAACAATCATGTTATCTCGTTTGGTGGCGAGTTGCCCAAGTTGTCTGCGCTCCTAAAGATGTATCTTGGGAAGAAACTTCAGGTCCCTGAGAATCAAATTTTGGAAGGGAACATGGCGCTGGGATAGGCGCCTAATCTTGGCAGTTTTTGTCGCTTATTGGTCGTTTATTTTGGATGCACAACACTTTTATAATCAGGTATCTTAAGTCTTGATACGTCGCATGGAAGGGTGGATGAGGTTGAAGGCGCACCAAGTCAGCCAACAAAATGTTTTCCGTTCTCGAAGCCTTCTCCTTTCTCCTCGATAACGGATTGGCCCCCCTGGTAGCCAACACACAATGACCCATCCTCCAAGCACAACTCCTAACGTGAAGCTGAACAGAATTGACCACGCAAACCGCTCTGGAATCCAAAATCATTCGGGAAATGGCGGATTTCCAGAAAACGATGGAAGAACTGCGTATGCTCAAAAACGTATCGCGGGATCTCCGCAAGTACAAGAAAATGCTTCATGTAAGAAAATTTGACTAAGAGACTGCATATTGGCGGTTGCCTTCTCAAATTTTGGGCGGGGAAGGCGTGAGTTGGACAGACTGGACAGGCGTGTTTGCGACTTTGCCTTGGTAGAGTCTTGCGGCAACGCAGAGAACCGCAACACCAACCGCTAGCCAGAATGGCCATTCGAAACTTGCTGAAGCCATAACGTTGACGATGACGTTTTGCGTGTACGACTGTGGAATCTGAACGTTCTGTGAACCGACTATTGGGATACCGAAATTGAACAATTCTTGAACGATAAATGATAACACAAACAGAAGGACCACGAATATCACGATCGCGTAGATAGGCTTCGGGTAAGAATAACTCAGCAGACTTTTAGAGTAGCTCTTCTGAGGAAGAACCGAGTAAATCAGCATAACCGTGCCGCCGACAGCCATTGACAATGCACCTGCCAAGTTTAGAGCCCAAATCAGCGGGGAACGTATGTAGTTCCGAGGAAACTGAAGCTTGTGTTCAGAGGAGATACGCTGATTTTGGCCAAATCGTATCCGATTGTGAGAGTCCACCATGAAAAGAATAAGGATATTACCAGCAGCAAGATGGTGGCGACGCCGGCGGCAAGTCCAAACCAGTTTATTCGGCTCTGCATCTTCTCACCCCTAAGGTTGTTTCAGCGGGACATTTGGAACTTCGATGGGATCAGTAAGTTGAATAGTGATGCCGCTGATTTTTACAGTTGTATCTACGAGTTCAACGTCTATTGTGGATGCACCTGAGTGGGATGAGGTAAAATGAGTCTCTCCTTCTTGTGTCCAAGTGCAGGTGGCGGACACTTGTGTCGTTTGGGAGGCCTTAACGGGGACGGCGTCGTTAAGGGAGGCAGTTCCCAACGTGGCTTTGTGCTCTTTGCATCGGACGTTTCCAGTCAAGGCTTCGAGCGTGAAGTCAAATGTGAGTGGATTTGTGAAATTCAAACTGAATATAACGGTGCGTGCAGTGAAATTGTGTTCCGTGACTACGGGTTGAGATATCTGCCATTGTTCTTGGGTGTTGGAGGTATCGTTCAGTATAGTTTGGAGATCTAACGGGTTCAGAGTATTGCCATTATCGCCTATCATGCTGCTCAATTCTGGGGGAATAACTAGTTCCTCCCAATTGTTGTTGTAAACGATAAGTGCTCCTGCGATGGGCCCCAAGATTAAAGCGATGTCGATAATGGCGAGAATTACTGCAACAGTTTGCATTCTTTAACCACCCCAACTCATAATTAATTCTATCTGCATCACGCTTGGAATTTATGTGTTTCCTGTTTTCAAAAAACTGAGGATAACTTCATTAGACAGGCAAGTTTTCAGGCAACTCTTAAATTCGCATGAGACCCAAACAACAGTGTGACTCAACATGCGCAGATTGACCGTAATGACGATTGCCTTTTGTCTGGCTGCTGCAACCGCCTTGGCTACAGTGACTTTTGGCCAAGTTTCTGTGGGTGTAAGAAAAGGTGATTGGATGGAGTACCAAGTTACGATGACTGGGACTCCGCCTTCGGATCATGACATAACATGGGCAAGAATGGAAGTCGCCGACGTCCAAGGCGAAGCCATAAGCTTAGACGTCCAGACCCGGTTTTCGAACGGTACATTGCTGCCTGAAGAAATTACTCTGAATCTGGCGAAGGGTGTTCTCGGAGACGATTTCATTATTCCCGCCAATCTAAACAGCGGGAACTCATTCCACGATGCCTACCAAGGCAACATAGTCATAACAAGTCTACTGCGGCGCACAGTCGTAGGAGCGGAGAGAACCGTGATTTCAGGCGCCACCGCCCAAACATCATATGAATGGGACAGGCAGACAGGCATCTTGATTGAAGCAACTTCCACGTTTCCTGGCTTCACGATGACAACTAAGGCAAGTGCAACGAACATGTGGCAGCCTCAAATTCTTGGGTTAGATGCAAACGTGTTTTATGTCCTCCTTGTTGCACTAATAGCAGTTTTGATGGTTGCTTTCGCGGTGCTTTTTTGGCGTAGAAAGACGCTCACACGAAGCAGGTGAAGCAATTGGCTCCTACGAAAGGTTACAGACGCGGATATCCAGTCGCGTTGCTTGTTGGATTGGGCGAAAACCAATCGGTTCTCTGGAAAATCTACAGCCACGTCGCTAAACCCGAAAGGACCATCAACCTCGACGGTGCTCGAAGCGACGCCAAAGCCATTTACAACTTCTATGAAGCTATAGTCAACTCACTAAGACCTACCGTCAAAGAAGGCGTCAGAAGCGTAATCATTGCCGCACCAACTCGAACAAACTTCGCTGACGAGTTTCTCGGACATATTAGAGGGCACCATTCGTGGCTCGTTCAGGGAGCAGGCAAGGCGGCTTTTGCCGAAATAACTGGACCAGCAGTATCTGTGCACGATGTGACAATACTGACGAGGACGCCTCAGTTCCGCAGAATCGTCGGCGAAACGACGACGGAAGAAACGGAGAACCTTCTTGAGCTCCTGGAGAAACGTCTCAACTCGTCAGGAAAAGAACCCCTCGTGCTATATTCGCTAGAGGAAACTGAAGCCGCCATCTATGGTTCGCCAACGAGTGACAAGCCCAAGCCAGAGTACCTAATTTTGGCCGACACGTATCTTTCAGGCAGCAGAAATAGAGGCCGTTTGCATAGGCTTCAGCAGATTGCCACGAACAGGGGAGTTCAAAATAGAATCGTCAAGGCGGAGTCCGCGGCGGGCAAACGCGTGCTCCAATTGGGTGGCATAATCTGCATCCTAAAGCCTTAGGAGGAGATTTCTGGTTTTTTCTTGCCAGCAAAGCGTATATTAGCATAGATAAAAATAGGTTCTTCAAGGCACCCTGTTATGGGAGAATTAGACGATTACATTCTGAAGGTTTCGGATCTGAGAGTGGAGATTCAAAACCAAACTATCTTGCAAAACATCAACTTCAAACTAAAGAGGGGAACCACGCTGGCGATTGTGGGTCCCAACGGCGCAGGAAAAACCATGCTTTTCCGCACTCTCTTGAATCTAGTTCCTTACAGTGGAAAAATAGAGTGGGAGCAGAAGGTCAAGATTGGCTATGTGCCCCAAAATGTCAGCGTTAAAGACATTCCAATTTCAGTGAGGGAGTTTCTTTCTTACCGCAGTAACGCCAACGTAGAAGAAGCCTTGTCCGCGGTTAAACTTGATGACAGAAACATCCAGGACAAGACTTTGGGCGTCCTGTCTGGTGGTCAGATGCGCAGGGTCCTGATTGCCTGGGCATTGATTGACCACCCCAACGTTTTGCTTTTCGATGAGCCCACAGTCGGCGTGGATGTTGGGGGCGAGGAATCAATTTTCTTCATGCTGAGCGAGCTGAAGAAGAAAAGAAACATCACAATGCTTCTCATAACCCACGATATTCATCTGGTCAAAGAATACACAGATGAGTTGCTGGGCTTAAACAAGTGCATGACTTTCTTTGGTGACTCCCAAAAAATTGCTGAACCTTCTCTGCAGCAAAGAATCTACGGCGAAACCGTGTGCTTGAGTCCCTAAAATGGAAGGTGAGAAGTTTGATTGATACAGTGATTTACAGTCTAATTGTCGGGGCGGCTGTAGGGTTTTCTGCGGGCTACCTGGGCTCTATAATGGTGCTTGAAAAGATGGCGCTTGTAGGCGATGCTATGTCGCATGTGGCTTTGCCTGGGCTTGCATTGGGGGCAATATTGGGTTTCGATCCGCTTTTGGGCGGTTTTGTTTTCTTGTTTGTATCGGCTATTCTGATTTGGCATTTGGGTAGGGTAACGAAGCTTTCGTTTGAAACACTTGTTGGCGCCGCGTTCACTTTGGCGTTGGCAATCGGCATACTGCTCTACGGTGACCGCTTGGATGCGTTGGAGGCGGCACTTTTTGGCGACATTACTAGAGTCAATTTGACCTATGCGTTGGCTTCGGTGATTGTGTCATTGGTTGTGGTTTTCTTGACGAGATTCATCCATAAAAGAATCGTGCTAGGCTTGATTTCTGAGGAGCTTGCCATATCTAAAGGCATCAATGTGGCGCAGACAAACCTCCTGTACTTGCTGCTCGTCTCGGTTACAGTAGCAATCGGTATACAAGTAACGGGCACGTTGCTGGTGGGTTTCCTGGTGGTGACTCCTGCTGCAGCAGCGCGCATCGTAAGCGGGAAACTGTCACGGTACTTCGTGTTAAGCGCAGTTTTCGGAGCTATCTCAGCAATCGCGGGTATTGTGCTTTAGCTCGCTAAATATTCTGCCTGGACCGTTGGTGGTGGTTTCGGGCGTTATAATCTTCATTGTTGCTCTCGCTGTTCGTCGTTGGAAGAAAATGACCACATGAATAGCTAAAACAGGTTCAACTGCCGAAGCTCCTCAACAGAAACTTTGCCCGAATGCAGGGCGGTAGCCAACAGCACGCCGTCGATGCCCATATCTTGTAGCGTCAGCAAATCTTTCGTGCTTTTTACGCCTCCGCCTGCAAGCAGCTTCATTTTTAAGCTCTTCAACATCTGCCGAAGGAGCGAAATGTCGATCCCTTCTCCGCTGCCTACTCTAGCCAAATCCAAAACAATCATCTCGCAAACGCCAAACTTCTCAAGCTCACAAGCAAGCTGTAGTGCAGTCATCGACGCTGCGTCTTCAGCCTTGCTCAAAACCTTTCCATCCTTGAGGTCGAGGCTCGCGACGATTTTACTGCAACCAAAGCAGTCGATGGCTTTTCTGAAGAAGGGCAGGCTGGGCAACGTTTCCGTACTAACAATAACTTTTGAGACCTTGCTGTCGAAAAGCCTCTGCGCTGCTTCTATGCCAGAAATGCCTGCGTCAGCCATAATCGTCAACCCTGTTTTCTCTGCGATCTGCTTGAGAATCTTTGCGTTTTGACCTTTACACATTATGGCGTCTAAATCGGCGACGTAAAGCTCCTTGAAGCCGCATGCTCTGAAGGCGCGTGCAACCGTCAAAGGGTTAGCGGAGTCGCACAAGTTGCTTTTCAAAGGCTGGTAGTCTTCCCTTTTTCCCCTAACCGCGTGAACCGCAATGCCGTTTAGAATGTCTATTACGGGGATAATGCGCAACCTGTCCGCCTCGTTGCCGTGCAACACTGTTGGGAAAGGTTCCTTTTAAACATGGGTCGGTTGCGGCATGGAGGCAAAAGCTTTAAGGTTTAGAGGTTCTGCATCACAGTGAACATGGAGCGAAAATTTGCTGAAACTGCTGATTAGTCCCGCGGACGAGCAAGAAGCTTTGGAGGCAGTTGCTGGCGGAGCAGACATAATCGACGTCAAAAACCCCAAGGAAGGCCCTTTAGGCGCCAATTTCCCATGGATAATTCGGCGGATCCGCGAGGTGACCCCTAAAAACGTGGAGTTGAGCTGTACCTTGGGTGATTTGCCAAATCTGCCTGGAACTGCGGCGCTTGCAGCTTTGGGAGCGGCGTGTACAGGCGTGAATTACGTAAAAGCCAGCCTATGTGCGTTAAAGACACGGGAAGACGCGGCTAACATAATGCAAGGCATCGTCAAAGCCGTCAAAGACCACGTTAGTAGCATCAAAGTGGTTTGTGTGGGCTACGCAGATGCGAGTCGAGTGGGCTCGATCAATCCGCTACTCGTTCCTAAAATCGCTAGTGAAGCTGGATGCGACGTGGCAATGTTGGATACGGCGGTCAAAGATGGCAAGACGCTTTTTGACTTTTTGAGCGCTAGACAGCTGAAAGAGTTTGTGGATGAAGTTCACGACCGCCACTTGAAGGCGGCACTCGCTGGCTCATTGCGATTAGAGAATTTGCCTTTGCTTTGTCCTTTAAACGTGGACATCATCGGGATCAGAGGCGCCGCATGCGTCGGTGGAGACAGAGTAACTGGCCGCATCCACAAAGACAAGGTGCAGGCAATCGTTGAGGTCTTGCGTAACGCGGAGAAGCTCTGCAGATCCGCGGATTTCTGAGCGCACCGTGCAGCATAGTTTCTAGCTTTTTCGGCTGCTGATGCTGCAGACAAGTTTAATATTTTGGAAATATTATCTTCCTTGGGGAGAACTTCTATGCCACGTGCGTTTGTATTGGTTAACGTCGAGACCGGAGCAGAAGATGTCGTGCCAAAACAGCTTAAGAACGTTGACGGCGTGAAAGAAGTCTACGTTTCCTATGGAGTATATGACCTCATACTCAAAGTCAAGACGAAAACCATGGATGAGCTAAAGGAAGCTGTCACATATAAAATCCGATCTATCCCTCATGTCATGTCCACGTTAACGCTGATGGCAACTGAAGAATGAATAAGCTGACATTCAAGAGAGTACTCATCAGAAAGACTCGGCTCTCCTGTCTTGGAAAAGTGCAACACCAACTGGCTTCTCAGAGCAACTGCTCTGCACACGCTTAGCAGCGTTTGAGTCTTGGCTGAGCATTGTTTTGTGGGCAAAAGCTTTAAGGCAACAGCGGTTTCTTCGGTTTCGGTGACCGTGGAGCCTTGAGGATTCTGCTTTACGAGCACGTTTCGGGCGGCGGATTTGCAGGCGAACCCATCCCTGGAAGCTTGCTGAGTGAGGGCTTTGGCATGCTTCGTGGATTAGCCGAGCATTTCAAGGCTGCGGGTCATGAAGTTTCTGTTCTGCTTGACTCTCGCGTTGAAATCACTCATCCTCCGATGGCGGCTGATCACATCTTGGCGGCTACTTCCGCAAGAATGGTCAATTTGACAATGGACCTTGCCGTTGAATGTGCCGACGCGACTTACGTGGTGGCTCCGGAACCGGGCAGTGTGTTGCATTCAATCGTAGAGCGAATAGAAGATTCAGGCGCGGTTTCGCTCAACAGTAAATCCGAAGCAATAGAGAAAGTAACTGACAAGGTAGCTCTAGCTAAGCGAGCAAAGAGCCTAGGGCTAGAATTCCCAAAAACGATGCTGTTTCAGATTAGCGAATCAACGGATGAAATATCCAGAGGCATCAAAGAGGAATTGGGTTTTCCTGCCGTCATTAAGCCTGTAACGGGCGCGGGCTCTAGTGGAATAAGCATGGTGAACGAAAAAGAAAAGGTTCCTGTTGCGGTGAAGAAGCTTGCTTTGGAATGTATGTGCTATGAGTTTTTTTCACAAGAGTTCATTCAAGGAGTTCCTGTCAGCGTCAGCCTAATCAGCACCGGAAAAGAGGCATTGCCCATTAGCTTGAACCTGCAAGACGTCACGTTGGCGCCTCCAGAAGCCTGTTCAACCTACAACGGCGGAGCAGTACCTTTTGAGCATCCACTTCGTGTGGAGGCTTTCGATGCAGCAAAACGTCTTGTGGAGTCTTTCGAGGGGCTTAGGGGCTACGTTGGCGTGGATTTGGTTCTCTCAGAGGATACGGTCTACGTTTTGGAAGTCAATCCACGTTTAACAACGTCTTATGTTGGGCTGCGAAAAGTCGCCAACTTCAACGTCGCCCAAGCAATCATTAACTCCGTCCTGAAGGGCGAGCTACCCAAATACTCCGGCATCAAGGGGTATGCATGCTTCTCCAAAGTTTCCGCCGCTCCTTGTTCAGGTTCGGCTTGGCAAAGAGCTTGCCGTATGGGCTCGGTTGTTTCGCCACCTTTCCCCTTATTAGAGAAAGAACCCTGTGCCCTTGTAGAGTCTCTTGGCTCTACAGCTGAAATAGCGAAGAAACGCCTTGATGAAGCTAAAAAGGAACTCAGAGGAATATGCCTTGGAGGGCGGCTGGCACGGTAAGCGTTTTGGGTTTGGACATCGGCGGAGCGAATACTAAAGCCGCGTTTGTTGGCACTCGAGGCGGCGAGGTTTTGGAGTTGCGAACTGAGTTGGAGTATTTTCCGTTCTGGAAACGTGACACTACTCAGTTTTTCAATATGCTTTCACGCCTCAAACAAAAAGTGTCTGATGGAGTGGAGCTTGACGGAGTTGCTGTCACATTAACAGCCGAATTGTCCGATGCGTACCGCACCAAGCGGGAAGGCGTCAACCACATATTAGACTGCGTATGCAGGGTTTTCTCAGAGACAGAGGTACTTGTTTTGGATTCAAACGCGGGTTTGCGTTCCATTTATTCTGCTAAGCATAATCCGCTTGCCGTTGCTTCAGCGAACTGGGCAGCAACCGGCTGGATCGTAGCCCAGCAGCTAGCCAACTGTGTCGTGGTGGATGTTGGCAGCATCGTCTATAGCATAATCCCCATAGTAGCGGGCAAACTGGCGGCTAAAGGTAAGACTGATTTGGAGAAGCTCATGAACGGTGAACTGATCTACACGGGCAGCCTGCGCACGAACGTGGCGGCGATTGTGAATTCGGTTCCCGTCAGGGGCGTCGTGGCAAAAGTTTCTTCTGAGTTGTTTGCTCAAAGTGGCGATGTGCACCTGTTGCTTGGCAATATTGAGCTGGAAGATTACTCGTCGGACACTGCGGATGGCAAGGGGAAAACGCGGGTAGAGGCGTTGGCGCGGCTGGCGAGAGTTGTCTGTGCAGACATTGAAATGCTGTCGGAGCAAGAAATCCTTGGGGTCGCAGCCTACGTTTACGAGCGGCAAGTGGAGCAAATAGCCGAAGGCTTAAGCCAAGTGTATCAGCGGTTAGAGGCAAATGATTGTGGGGAAGTTCCCGTGGTGGTTACGGGTTTGGGTCGGGATTTTCTTGCGAGGAAAGCAGCTGAAAAAGCAGGACTTTCTAAGATAGTTGACTTTGAGGAGCTGTTGCCTAAGGGCGCGGCTTTGGCTTCCCCCGCGGTTGGTGTCGCGTTAATGGCCGCGACAAAAATCGAAGGCAGGCGATTAATGTGGAAGCAGTAATCAAAGTTGGCGGAGGCCTCGCAGAAGCACCTTCTGCGCTTAAGGCTTTGGGAGCAGAGCTGTTCCGCCTACGAAGATCCACCGAATTGTCGTGGTTCCTGGTGGAGGCAAGTTCGCTGACGCCGTTCGTGAACTCGACGCCAAGTTCACTCTGCCCGCGGCTATTTCGCATCGGATGGCTATTTTGGCGATGGACCAATATGGTTTGTTGCTTTCCCACATTATTCCTGACTCCTCAGCCTGCGAGACGCTTTCGGGTGTAAGGCGGCTTGCTGGTTCTGGGCAGGTTCCGATTCTTCTGCCTTCACGGCCACTGTCCAAGAGTGACCCGTTTGAGCCTTCTTGGGATGTCACTTCGGACTCTATTGCGGCTTACGTCGCAGTCAAGCTCCGCGCTGCAATGGCGATTTTTGTGACGGATGTCGACGGCGTCTTCGCCGAAGACCCAAAGAAAAGCGCAGATGCCAAACTACTCAGCAGGGTTACCTTGGATGAGCTTTTAGGCATTGGCAACCGGACGAGCGTAGACAAGTATCTGCCTCGCTTTCTCAAACAACACCCGCTAGAATCCTACGTCGTCAACGGCTATTGCCCCGAAAGAATTGGAGAAATTCTCTGTGGGCAAGCCACTATCTGCACACGAATCCTGCAGACGAACGCCTCCAAAATTGTATAAATAGTGGTGCAAACTCAAGACCTGTAAAAAGCGTTGTCTCGGAGGGCATAAATCCTGTTAGGTAAAACGTCAAAAGTGGCACTTGTCAAAGGCGAACGCGGCAAGGAACCCGTCTTTAAAGCCTTAGATCTGATAGATTTCAAGACTGCACTCGCAGGCTATAGCACAGTCCTTATCAAAGTGAACTTCATAACGGACATGACTTGGGATACAGGCGCGACCACCGACCCAATTGTTGTGGAAGCGATTATCGACAAGCTCAGAGATTTGCCAGGCACCGTTTACGTTGTAGAGTCCGACGCGACAATAACGAACGCAACAAAAGCTTTTGAGAAGACAGGCATGAAAGCCATGTGCGACCGCGTCGGCGTTGAATGCATAAACCTCCGCTACACCAAACCCAAAGACAAAGTGAAGCTCATCGTACCCAACGAGGAAGTTCTGGGCAGCGTCACCGTCCCCAAAATCGTCACCGAATCCGCCATCATAAGCGCCGCCAAACTGAAAACTCACGTGAACACAAGCGTCACTTTGGGAATGAAAAACATGTTCGGGTTACTGCCAGACAAATTCAAAGCCAAATACCACGCCAAAGGCATAAACAAAGTCATCGTGGACATCAACACCGTCGTCAAGCCTCAGCTCACGGTCACTGATGGCTTCGTGGGCATGGAGGGACGCGGACCAGTCGAAGGCACCCCTGTGCATATGAACCTCATAATCGCTTCGAAGGATGTTGTTGCTGCGGACTCGACGGGCTGCAGAGTCATGGGCATAGACCCGCATGACGTGTCGCATATTCGGAAAGCCTATGAGAAGGGTTTAGGCAACATAGACGACATCGAAGTTTTGGGGGAGAGAATAGAGAGCGTCGCTAGAAAATTCAAACGGAACTGAAATTGTTCCGCTCATTAAGCAGAGGTTTTCTTTCCGATGAGTAGAGAAAGGCGAGTTTTAACCTCTCCACAATTTTAGAATAGGCTTGAAATACAACCTGTATTAGAGGAAGGAGAAAGAAATGAAAAAAATAGGATTAACCTCAACAGCTTTTGCTATCCTTCTCGTGTTAGTCATAGCAACTCCCGCGTTCGCAGCACCAAAGGCCCCGCTTCTGCAGAGAGACACTTGGGACGCTGACATGATAGACAGCAACATAACAGGATACACAGGAGAAGGAGTGTACATAGCAGTTCTAGACACAGGCTTAGCACCAAACTGGAAAGACTACTTCCCTGTAGAACGGATAGCCTCGAATTTAGGCAAGGGTTTTGTGGAAGACATAAAATGGGACCCTAAAACCCAAACGTTCACTGAAAGCGGATTCGTACACGAAACAAGCTGGATCGGCGACACAGGCTCCACGCACGGCACACACGTAACAAGCACCATAATCGGCTACAACTATCAAGCACCGGCAGACGCCGCATCGGGCTTCCCACTGCCTCCACTGTTCATAAAGGGCATAGCTCCCGACGCCACTATAATTCCCGTCAAAGTCCTCGCAGACTACCACATAGGCAAATCACAGACGGATGAAGTAAACTATCCAGCAAAAACCTTCGTAATGGGCACTGACCGAGCCGTGGCAGCAGGCATAATCTACGCGACAAACCTCAAGTTAGCTGGATACAAACCGATGATAATAACCATGAGCCTTGGCGGACCTTCACCCGCAAAGGTTATGGAAGACGCCATCAACTACGCTACTTCAAACGGCGTAATAGTAGTGGCAGCTGCAGGAAATGAAGGAGACGCAGGCATGAGCTATCCAGGTGCGTACCAGCAAGTCATTTCCGTGGGTTCATGCGGGTGGAGATATGAATGGTATTGGCCGTCAATAACATCGTCACCGCCCCCGCCGCCACGTTACAGACTTTGGTGGCTCCAAGACAGTAATCTCGGCTACAACGACATACCAGAGGGAACACCCAGTAGTGATGTGTACATTTCTGAATTCAGCAGCAGACAGAAAATTGGACAAGACTTGGATGTTGTTGCACCTGGCAGCTGGGTGAGAGGACCTATGCCGGGAATACCAGGTTACGCGCATCTTCCATGGTGGTCTAACGGACGAGCCTGGTACTACTCTGCACCAGGTCTCACAAACTTCTACTATGTCGGTGGAACCAGCATGGCAACCCCACATGTAGCCGGCGTAATAGCTCAGATGTTGGAGAAAGACGGCGCGCTCACACAACTTGATGTCGAATACATTCTCAAAACTACAGCGCTACCCATACCTCCAGGCACTATGTCTGTTTACGACTTGAACCCAACAGAAGAATTCAGGGACGTTTCCTGGGGAGTTGACGCGACTGGATCAGGGCTTGTCCAAGCAAAAGCAGCAATAGACGCAATAGCACCCTAAGAATAGCCAAAGAAGTCGACACCCATCTTCCCCCGTTTTTTTGGGAACATTTCTTTTTAAAAAAAATATTTGAATAATGCATATTTCGAGAACTCACAAAAGAATTCGACGATGAGAAGCGCATGATAGCTGATCGATGCGGGTGCATTATTTCTTCGTTCTCTCGAGTCTTCCCTCAGATAGGCGTGGGCGCAGATTATCCATCTATAGACTTAAAAGCAAAGGTACGGCAAACAGTATTTGGTGACAGAAATGCCCACAGAAGCAGAGGAAAAACAGTTCGCTGAAGCTATGCACTCTTTATCAGAGTTTGTCAGAATACTTGTTAAGGAGTATCCGTTGGTTTTCAAGAACGGTTCAGGCAGCATTAAGGTTGACCCGTCGATGCTGGAATTCTTCCCTTATGAAGTCTCTCTAGAGATAAGGAAAAAGGAATAGAGTCAAGGTATATTCTGAGGGTTATTTGATAAGAGGGAAAATTTCCCGATTCTATTTGTGCTACAGCAACCAAATTCTAAGTACCCGCACTATTTGCGCCTTTCTCGCTCGTCACACAAGTCTGGACTTTCATCTATTTCCTTCAAGTATTCGCTAACTTCTTTAAGAAAAGCTTCACGTTCACGATCAGAAAGTTTAGGCCGCCTGAATGTGGGAATCCTCACTTGAATCACCACCCATCGGAACAGCGAGAACTAATAAATCAGTTATTTTCGAAAACAACACATATCAAAATTTGAAATATGATGGAAGAACGCCGCTTGGTTGCTTGGTTTGGTGTTAACCGCGCAAGTTGAACCGAGTACCAAGGCAAGCTATTTTCTGTCTTTCGTTAGCGTTTTGATAATGAAAAAAGCGAGGACCTTTTTTGGTTGGTTAGATTAGAACTAGCAAGAGTGTAACCGGTTTTCCTTTTTCTCCTCTCAACATTGGGATTTCGAGTGTCTGGGACAAGCAGTGCCTTTCCAGCTCTGACCAAAATTGTAGCTGAAGGTTAATCAATTTTTTTGACAACCTCTAGGCAAAGCAGAAAGCAATTGTTTATTGGTTTAGCTTGAACACGTCTAGACTGTTTTAGTATCAATTATTGATGGTGGCGTGATTATTGCGGGGTCCAATAGACTTTGAGCTGCGAACAGTGTATCGCTTAGTCGGATGTTAACAAGTTTTATCTTTAATGTGGGATCAATGGAAAAGGACCCTTGGTGAGCTGGAGCTTTCTTGGTGGCGCGTTTTTTTCCGTAAAGGCTATCATAGGGAGTCTCGCGCTGACATGATAGAAAGTAATGTGTATTGTTCTAGAATAACGTTTTAAAGCTACTATACATTGAAGTAAACATCTGAGTTGGCCACATGAGTTCAGAACCTGAGCCTAAGACGCAGCCCGATAGCTGTTCGTCTGGAGCCTTTGCGAGTGAATCCCGTGAGGGCAAGGTTGAGGCTCAAAAGAAGCTTGTTGAGGAGCTCAAGGGCCAGTGGAAGCTCATGTGGAACGAACGCTTCAACGACAAGGTAAAAGCTGAAGGCGTCTCCGTAAGCGAATACGTTTCCTTGCGTGTGGAGCGAGGCACAATCATCCATGCTACTAGGGACTTTAAGGCTTTGAATTTTAAGGAGATTCTTGAGCAGAACTTGGTGGAGAACCCTGACCGCTTCGTTCAGCCCGACGTGAACGTTGGCGGCTGGAACAAGTTCATAAAAACTGAAATTACCAATCGCAGGCCTCAAAAGGGCAGGCGCGCCGCTTCCTACGTGCCCGAAAAGCGTGAGGCGCAGCAGCCCAAGAAGGGCGGACGCGGCTGGCTCCACTCAACCTAAAACCGCGCTTCTGAAAGAATCTTCGGTTTGCTTGGATTTGTCGGTGATTTGTAGCGTGTGACTATACAGTTTTGCCAAAGTTTTTTAAGCGAAACAGCCTAACCATCCGTGAATGGAGACATAATACTTGAGAGATAATACTACCTCAAAATTGCTTCTAGCAATCTTGCTTCTAAGCATATGCACAACGGGTCTTACTGCGACAGCGGTTCAAAATGCAGCGGCCTCAACAGAAGAATCCAACGTTCCAGACATGCAAGATGACTCATACAAAAACGGCACTGAAACACTGACGAAAACGGCTGATTTTCAGTGGCCGACATCTGCTTTGACAGTGGATTCTACCTTGGCAGACAATCTTAACACCATCATAAACAACGTAGACTGGTCATATGGAAATTCGTGGACTTCAAACTGGGCAATGATTCTTCACGGAGCGGACGGCACTGCTTTTGACACGGCGATAACCAATGACATTAACCGAGGCGACTACGTGGACGCATTATATGTCGCAAGACTCGCAAAACTAAACAATTATGTGTCTGAAACCGTCACAGCAAAAACTCAAACAGCGCTGCAGCAAATAGCTATGTGTGGAAGTCTGCCCATAACCTCCAACGCCCACAGCTATGGCGATCCAGACCTGCTAAACAGCGGGTGCTTTTTTGTTTACAGCCGCCATGCACTATTTGGGTACCAGTACGCCGCCCAATACGGCTTAACAGGTAAATGGAACGCCCTTCAGGCCTTTACTGACTTCGCAAGAGCTTACGATAACAGACCAATAGGAAGCGTGTCTGGAGAGATGCTCTGGTGCGACCCCCAAGAAAGCTGGGCCAAATCCTACTCAAGCAGGTACTATGACGAACACGCACAAACCCTAAGCACCTTTCTAAAATTCGCACAACAAGGTGTCCCAAATGCAATGACGTATGCAGATAAGGCTTGGACGGGAGTCCAAGCGCATTGGAATGGCCAATACTATGGCTACACAGGCAGAACAGTTGTTGAATGCAGCATGGGCAACTTCGCGCAAGTCATCGCCGAATACAAAACACAGAAAGGAGGCACAATCCCCTATTGGGACCGGGTAATCTCGGACCTTAACTACAAACTGTTGGCGAATAGTTGGTCCTCGCCAGGCTGGGCAATGTCAGGTGTAATAATTCACGCTGCAGGAGTCAACCCTCAACTCAGACTCTGGGAAACGATGGGCGCCACGATCGCGCTGCAGACACTTTTTGCAGACTTCACACCAGCCATGAAAACAAACTGGGCAAACATGCTCATGGGCTCGAACCCAGCATGGAAAGGTCTAATCACAAGCCCCCTCAACGTTGGCGGCTATTTTAGCGGAGTGTCAGGAACCGTTACATCTAACGACGCAACAGCCTGCGCTGCAGCAACTCTTTTCCTTGACGGCATCGTCCCAATAACAGGCAACTTAGCAATACCCTACCGAGCCGAAGAATGCAACGACCAAAGAACTCCCTTCCTCGCTTCTGAATTCAAATTCGACTACGCCAACCACCTCATTAGAATCCCCGTGAACGCAGGAAAGTTGACTTTCATCTATGGAACCTCACCCGTTAGCTACACATTCCCCTCCAACGGAGTCTACAACATACAATTCTCAGCGGACTGGAATCAAATCACAGCAATTAACGACCAAAGTGTTGTTCCAAACCCGCCGTCAAAGCCACAGAATCTCATAGCAACGGGCGGCAATGCACAAGTGGTCTTAGCCTGGTCAGCGCCAAGTTCCGACGGAGGAGCAGCAATTACAGGATACAAAATCTACAAAGGCACCAGTTCAAACCAAGAAACCCCCGCGTTCACAGTGGGCAACGTCTTAACCTACACCGACACAGAAGTAACAAATGATCAAACATATTACTACTACATAACCGCAGTAAACAATGCGGGAGAATCACCAGCATCAGTCGAAGTCAGCGCAACGCCCACTGCACCAGTCACCAAACCCATGAGTGTAGCCGTTAACACAGACAAAGCAACTTACTCAAGAAGAGAAACAGTTAGAATTTCAGCCACTGTCACAGAATCACAGGGCGGGAAAGAAATAGAGGGCGCTTCAGTAAAAGTCACCATCAAAGCACCCAGCGGCAAAGTGCTATGGACCGGTTCAAGCACAACCGACTCAACCGGTTTGTCTATGCTTACCTACGGAATTAGCAACAGTGCTCAAAGGGGGACCTACACCGTTACAGCTACAGCAACACGTTCTGGGTACTTGGAAGCCAATGACGAAACAACCTTTGTTGTCAAATAAATCACCTTTTTCCTTTTTGTTGTTAGGGGCAACCCCCAGCACCCGCGTGCGCGGTTCTGCATAAATGGAATATAGACCTAGGGTAACCCTTGCAGGCACAACAATTAACAACTATGCAAAACTTTACACATTCAACCTAAAACATTTCAACGCTTTTCAAGATCTATCGCTAAAACTCTACCCGTGATTTGTGTTTTAAGTAATGTTTTTTGTTTAGGTTTCCTAATGGCGAAATGAGCAATAGCGAACAACGATGGCGCCTCAAATGTCCCGTTTCTAATGTTTCAGGACATTATAACCTGTTGTGTTTTTTTGTCCTTTGAATAGTGCATGCTTGGGTGAAGTAGTCTCTTCTGGTTTGTTTGACTGGCTGTATTTCCTTTGTTCTATTGTGTGGGGTTGCCAAGCAGGTATTGTTATTCGAAGCTGGCGGAGCCGTTTGCTTTTTGTGCGATGCGAAATATTACGAATTCTGCGGGCTCTGTGGGGGCGACTCCGATGAGGGCGATTAGTCGTCCGTTGTCGATGTCGTTTTGGGTCATTGTGGTTCGGTCGCATCTCACGAAGAAAGCATCTTTCTGGGTTGTCCCCATAAGTGCGCCGTCCGTCCACACCCGGGTCAGGAACAGTGTTATGTTTTGAGTTATTTTCGTCCATAGTTTTTCGGTGTTCTCTTCGAAGACTGCCCATTGGGTTCCTTGTTGAATTGATTTTTCGAGGAAAATGATTAGGCGGCGGACGTTGACGTATCTCCATGTGGGGTCGTTAGAGGTTGTTCGGGCGCCCCAAACTTGGAAGCCTCTGCCTGGGAATTCTCGCATGCAATTTATTCCGATGGGGTTTAGGAGGTCTTGTTGGCTTTTGGTGACTTGAATTTCAGGGCCAAGGGTACCTTTTACCGTTTGGTTTGCTGGTGCCTTGTGAACTCCACGTTCTGTATCTGTTCTTGCGTAGATGCCCAGGATGTGTCCGCTTGGCGGGATAGGCATGGTTTGTGCTGAAAAGGGGTCTTTGATGTTTATCCAGGGGTAGTAGAGGGCGGCGTATTTTGAGTCGTAGAGCTGGCGTTGTTGGCTTATCTGGCTCACGTTGGAGTTTTTGGCTGGGTCAAGTATGGCGAATCGGTCTTTGGTTTGTTCGCATTGCGCGATTAGGGCTTGCTGGATTTTCTGAGAGGTTCCATTTGGGACAGCGATTAGGCTGATTTCGTAGATGTTTTTTAGCGTTTGGAGTCCGGTTCTTTGGTCAGGTTTTTCGGAATCTTCGCCTATGACGGTTTCGTCTTTGGTTAGCTTTGGATCGGTCATGACGTCCAAGCGTGATATGTAGATTTTTTTGCCGCCGTTTTGAAAGAACCCTTCAACAGCGTATGGCAGGTAACGGTACTCTCCGTAGCTTTGGTCCAGGTACCCCCCGAATATCCTTTGGAACTCGACGAAGCTGGTAACCAAAGTGGGTTTGTTCACTGGACCTTTCTGGGTTACGCCCACCACGCCGGCTACGCTGGTGCTCACTGCCTCAATCAGTTTTGGACCCATACTGACCTGCTCGACGTATACTCCTGGCGACAAATACTTCGAAATCCGCTATCCCCCAATGAGAAGGGGCACATTTTTCTTATATAATTTTGGACACAAGAAAAAGCATCTAAGAAAAAACCTTTCAAGTTTTGTTCGGACAGCTCGCCCAGTTGCTCCGACATATTTCGAGTCCAGAAGGCTGATTGATAAAGGCTGATGTCCACATTTATTCTTCGTGAAACATGTTTGAATTGCCCACACTGCAAAAATGAAGTGTTTGCCAACTTGGATAATGACTCTTCTCAATGTACTCGATGCGGATGGATAGCACAGCGAGGCAAACCGCCGCTTCAAGTCAAGAGAAACAGTAAATCTGAACAAAACGCTCAAAGAAGCCTGAACTTCCTCTGACCCCTGAAGTTTGCCTCCCACTGCCATCGCATAGCGCATGTGGGATTAAAATCTCAATCGGTGCTGTTCTACTGTAAACTAGCACTTCTTAATCCTCCAAAACGTTTTGGCTTTCGGCAGAAATGTATCTGTGTGCCATTCAATGCTATCTCAGCATATTTAACCCAGCCAGCTTTGCCCAGTTCCCTTATTTCTTCAACGGTTGACGCCGTGGTTTATTCAAAGTCCCGCGCAAACAGTCTTTGTTTCTGCTTGCGTGCTATAGCTGGAACGAAAGGATGCCCGAGTTTTAGCAACGACCTAGAATAGCCTGATGCGCATAAAATCTTTAAGCGCAAATGCACACCTATTGGTTCTGAGGATTAAGAATGGCGTTTTCAGATAAACTGGACAAGGATAAGAAGAAAGCTGAAGAAGAAGCAAAGAAGAAGGCAGATGCGGCAAAGAAAGCCGGAGCAAAAGGCAGCAGCTACACCGTCCGAAAGCGGTAAGAAAGCAACAGCACTTTTTCCTATTCTTCTTTTTTTGAGGCAGTCAAACATGGAGCCTTCCAGAATAGAGTCTCGGGTACTTTTGAGGTCAAGATAGCAGCTGCATCAAAGTCTGTTGCAGACTACAAAATCTCGTAGCGCGCATGCGTGTTCCTAAATTCGTAATAACTTGAGTCTCGTACCTCTTATTGGGGTGAGCAAGTGAAGAGATTCATACTGCAGAAAGCTACTAGAAACCCTATTCGGCAAAGTCGATTTATCTTTTGCCCAAAAAATCCTAAACGAACCCTTTCACCTGGTTGGCTCGGTAGGAAGGCCGCAAAGAAATCCTCTTGGAATATTCAAAGCACACCTTGTGAAAAGACTAAAACATATTCCCAGCGATCGAATGCTTGTTAGGCAAATGTGGAAAGACCCGCGGCTCAAGAGAATCTGTGACATAGAAGCCGACGAGCCGCCTTATGGAATCGCAGTCTTGTCCAGGTTCCGAAGCAAAGTGGGCCCAGAAAGGCTAGCGAGAATAGTAGATCAAGCCGTTGAAGTGTTGGTCAAGAAGGGAAGGGTCAAAGGCGAAGTCTTAGCTTTGGATTCAACATTTATCAAAGCGTACAGCCGCCGAAACCTTGACAACCGAACAGGCTACAGCGACCCAGAATCCCGCATCGGAAGGGCAGTCAAAGCCAAAGACCTGGGCTACAGGCTTCATTTGGCAGTAGACGTCAAAAGCGAGTTACCCGTCGCGATGATTGTTGTTTCTGCTAACGAGAACGAAAAGAAACACTCCATCAACCTGTTCAAGAAGGCTTCCGAGCATGTCAACCCAAAGAAGCTTCTTGCGGATTCTCAGTACAGCGCTTCAAATCTGAGAGAAACAGCATCAGAGTACGGTGCGTTAGCGGTTATTCCTTACCCAAGAAACCAGTCTAAAGGTGTCAGAGGTATTCTAAGAATCGACCGCAAGTTCAGAAGTCATGGTCCAGAGAAGTTCAAGACAGCTTACAAGAAACGAGTATCGGTGGAACGCGTTTTTAGCAGGCTTAAGAATCTGGCGAGTCTTAATCAGCACAGTTTTAGAGGTTTAGCCAGAGTAACTTTTCACTCGCAATTATGCATTCTAATTATGCTTTTCACAGCTGAAGCAGCTTTAAACACTCATAATAAAGCCAAATCCAGGAGCATCAGATACTTTGCAAACTAATTTAGGAACAGCCATGCGCGCCCGATATAATGTTCTCAATTTCCTCTCTTTCATCATGCGCGTGGGGAGAAAAATGATTTTTAGGTCGCTGCTGTTCTCAGTGTCAAATCTTGACTACTGGCGATCTTTTAAGAGGAGTAACCCCGTTTTAGAATCAGAGGTTTGGTTGCTTGGTTTGGCTGGATGAATTTCCAGTGATTGCGACTCAAAAATGAATGGATTATCATTCACGAGAAAAAATGAAGAATTTATGATTCCACTTTTACTGGGTTCTTCCGCCTTTTTTCAGTGCGCGCTCTGCTGGCGAAGCTATCCCGCATGGCCCATTGTTTGCACACAATAGTTCGTCAGCCAATGCACCCGCCTTGCTTTCTACAGCTTTGATTTCGGCAAGCGCACTGTTAACTAACAGCGTATTTTCCGGGGTCAGGGTTGTCACGCCTAAGGCTTTGGCGGGCTGAGTCTGGAGCAGAGTTCGGAAACTTGGGTCAGTTAATGCTTTCATAACGAGTTCTTGTTTATTCAATTTCTATCCTCCAGGCAATTTATTGCCTGTACCTCATATTAAAAATATCTTACCGTGGCGCGCTCAAGATAGGCCGGGACCCCACCTAGACCCGTCGCCGCAGAAACTATCGCTGGACACACCAAGACATAGAACCAAAAAGCTACAACCGCGTTTTCCAAGTACAAATCGAGGGATGGTAAGAAGTGTACTTGAATCACTTAGACTCGATGTTCAGCCAGGCGGTCAAACTTCAACTGGAGATCCAAGGGGTTCAACCACTGACACAAGAATTACTCCGCCAAAACATACTCTCCCTTTTTTGTTGCATCTTAAATTTAGTCCAACCAACGTTACGCAAAAAAAATAGCAGGTGCTAAAAGAAATCATTAGGTGAAATGATTAATGTTTCTGGTTTTTACTGTCCATTTCCAGCTAAAGAAGAACAGAATAGGGTAGAGCAGCAATATTATCAAACCTCCGATTCCATAATTGAAAAGTGGTTTCTCATAAATTGTATAGCCACCACACGGAATAAGAACAGCGCTAACTTCGTCATCCCCTAAATTCTCAAATTGCAGTGAATAAGTGCCAAAATCGGAGAATTCAAAGCCCTGCAGAATGTTTGACGGACCCGTATAGAGTGTATCCATTCCGTACTGAATTACTATATTGCCGTTCGGGTCGTAAACGGTAACATATACTGAGCATTTTGTATCGTTAGGCGCAAGCCATAATCCCGTTTTTGAAAAGTACCTTGTCCACCGGGCTATGCTGTTATTTGGTGGTGGCACCTCGACCACAGTTTCATATAGTCCGATAGAATAGGCAGTAGCGCCCTCAGTCATAGAGTTCAGAGTATTTAGCGAAATACTATAATTGAACCGATCACCGGGTTGAAGATTAATCAATTTCGGAAAAATACTATACTCTAAACGTTGGGGCACATCAAAGAGAACACGCTCATCTTGAATAGTGTATGTTAACGCGTAGATAACTGCTGTAAGTAGGCAAACTGCAAATATTGCTGAAAATATAATCGCGGTTTTGCTTGTTCTTCTTATGCGTTTATTGGTTTTGGCTGTTTCCTCTTGTTCTTCGACTTTGCCCATAAGTTTAACTGCAGCCCAACCTGCAGTTGAAAGAGTGTAGTTTCCATCCTGTGTCCGGGTTACAAGGTCTCCCAAGTTCTTTAGGTGATAGTTTAGATGACCGCTATCTATGGCAAGGGGTTCAAGTATTTCAGAAAAGCTAAATGGTCTATTGGAGAGCATTCGCAATATTTTTCTACGCAATGGATGCTTCAAAGATGTAAGAATCAGCGAGTATGTCTCTTCTTCGACCTTTTCATCTGCCATTGCGTTGTCACTGTTCAAAGAATTGAAACCTTAAGGTTCAAAAGCTTTCTTGTGAAGAAACCTTCACATGCCTTATTTTTCCAGCTGTCATACCGTTGAAAAGTAAGTTGGTTGGTTGGTTGGATTAAAATTTAGTCCACATACACCGATCCCTTTTCATATTCTCTCCCGTACTCCTCTAAATAGAAACCATATTGATGCGCTGGAAAATGCTAAATAACCTATACACCCATAGAAATACTGCGAAGACGGTGATTAAGTTGACCGTGTTCGTATTCCACTAAGAATTCAAAAGGAGAAAACTATGCTTCCAACCGGTGATGATAACAGCTCTCGAAGAATTACACCGATAGTTACGTATATTTTAATCGTGTTAAATGTGGTCTTTTTTCTTGTAGAGCTAAATGGCGGCGATCCTTTCGTAACGCAATGGGCATTTGTTCCCAGTCGCTTCATAGCTAACCCAGTTGCTGATTTCCCAACATTATTCACTTCCATGTTCATGCACGCCGGCCTGCTCCACATTGGAGGCAATATGCTTTACTTGTGGATTTTCGGTGACAATGTTGAGGATCGTTTTGGGCACGTCAAGTTCTTAATTTTTTATTTGCTCTGTGGGCTAGCGGCAACTGGGGCTTCAACTAGTCTTCAGTCTTGATTCAATCATTCCAAACTTGGGTGCTTCTGGAGCGATCGCAGGCGTGCTTGGTGCTTACCTTTTGTTGTTTCCGAAAGCGAGAGTTAGTGTCTTATCAGGACGTGGGGTAATCCCGGTCCCTGCGTTGTTAGTGATTGGTTTGTGGTTTGTTTTGCAACTGTTTAGCGGTATAGGTTCCCTATTTGATGCTTCAGATACAGGCGGCGTGGCTTACATGGCGCACATCGGCGGATTTGTGGCTGGCTTGGTGCTGACCTTCTTGTTCAGAGGAAAAACAAAACCCGCGACTTAGCGTGCGCGGGCAAAAGCCAAACTCGAAGACCAGTTGCTAAGTTTGCTCTCGGAAAAGGAACGAAAAAAGTGAAACTGGAATAAGAAAAGAGTGAGCGGCTATCTCCACAGTTTTTTGCCAGTAAACTGAAGAAGAAACTGTGGCTTCTGTGTAGATAACAAATGATGCTTAGACGCGCCTAATCCGACTGCGTAATGTTTTGGCGCCTTTTCATAATCTTGAAATTCAGCCAATAATTCCTTCTCTAAAGCCTTGATTTTTACTATGTCGAATACTGGCAAACCAACAAACCTTCTAGGTTGTCGCCCATTATGGCTTTGTGCCTCTGATTAGGGGCGTATACTCGATTCCGACTATACCTATACCCTATATTGAATTGAATCTGAGTAGTAGTAGCCTACATCTGAATATTTCATAATCATACCTGTATGTGCTGAATCCAGTATACACCTAAGCCAATCCTGTTTTTTCCAGATTCATGCAGTCGTCGTCAGTTGGTTGGCTTAAAATTTAGTACACTTGTCAAAAATGTCAAATGTGACTCAAAGATAACATAATAGGACCATCGCTCGCGTTTCGTCGCAAACACGCCAAAATCTTTTAAGGCGCAGCATATAATGTTCTGTTTGGGGATACTTTCACGTGCCATTCTTTGATGATCTATTGAAAAAGGCTAAGGAAGCAGCCAAGCAGAAGGCTGAGGAAGAAGCTACAAAAGCCGCCGAAGATGCAACAAGTAAAGTTGCTGGAAAAGCGAAGGAGACCGTTGAAGGAACGGCATCAAAAGTGGGAAATAAGGTTTCTGAACAGGCCAGAAAAACGATTAAGAAGACAGGTGGCTCTTGTCCTAGTTGTCAAAAAGATTTGCCCTCTGGAAATTTTGTGTTTTGCCCCTTCTGTGGCAAGTCGCTTGCACCTTCATGCCAAAGCTGTGGAAAAGAATTGCCTTCCGGGTGCTTGGCATTTTGCCCCTTTTGCGGGAAAACCCTTACTTCTTAATCCCGCCGCCATAGAACTGCACAGGATTAAGTCCCAAGCGCTAGCACAGTCTTTCCAGTTTTTCTTTGCAAATCAGCAAATTCCACTTCTCAAAAAATAATAAATACGATCCCAACAAGTATCTATCTGCAATACGAAAGGCAGAGTAGTGCTTACCCTCTTCTACTATCTTCCATCTCTGATTCAAGCATAGTCCATCTCTGGATCAAGTATAGTTACAGAGTGTTAGGAGGTACTAGTTGGTGACTAAAGTTAAATTGGAGTTTAGGCTATTGTCGACAAAGAGGATTGCAGGTGACCGCATGTTGACGCTGAACCTAAAAAACGTTGGAAGCAGCATTTTGAAGAATTTAGTTGTACAGTTGCACTCCCCAGATCCGAGGCTTTCAGTTGATTGCGCTGGGTGCTTTGTCTACGCTTTGATGCCAGACGCAGACGAAAACGTTAAGTTTCGAGTTTCTGCCCCTTCAATAGCACGGGCTTACTTTTCGGTAGGCGGATATGCAAGCGGGGACGCCTATTTTTCCATAGAATCTCCTGTAATGGCAGTTCAGACAAAAGAATCCATGGAAAAAAGAATGTTAATTTGAGGGCTGCCGCACTTCCAGCATTTTTTCAGCCTTCGTCAAATTCGATTAATTGTTTGCCTAAGCTGGAGTTTCATTTTTTAGGCATTAGTTCATTTAGTTCGTAAGTTGCCACGCACATCACGCTGTCTGCGCCTCCGTAATAAACCAGAACTTTATTGTTCATGAGTACATTTCCGCAGCTGAACACCACGTTAGGGACTTTGCCGAATCGCTCGTAGTCGTCCACGGGTGTCAGTATGGGTGTTTCGGAGCGGTAGAGAATGTTTTCGGGATTGTCTCTGTCAAGCAGCATTACGCCAAGCGAATAGACTTTTTCGAAACTCACCCCATGGTAGATGACGAGCCAGCCCTCGTTGAGTTCGATTGGAGTTCCGGCTGCTCCTACTTTCCAACAGTCCCAGCTTTTCGTTCTTGGTCTCATAAATGATCTGATGTCGTACCATCTTCTGAGGTCATCCGAGTACGCCACGCACATGTCTGGCTCTAAGCGATGAAACATCACGTACTTACCTCCGATTTTCTTAGGGAAAATGACAGCGTCTTTGTTGCGTATGCCTCTGAAGGGCAATAATCGTTCGTTCCATTTCCATTGTGCACGCAAGAAATCTTCAACTGCGATGGATGTTAACGAGATCTGGTAGAGCTGTTCATGGTCAACCTCAGACAGGGCCGTATAAGACATTACCAATTTATCGTCCAAAAGCGTTAACCTGGGATCCTCGCATCCAAAGTGTTCAACTTCACCGCCAGGTTCAAAAATGGGAACAGGTGACCGCTCGTCGATTCTGAATCCATCAGAAGAAGCAGCGTATCCGATGCGGGATATACCATCGTTACCTATAGCTCTGTAAAGTATGTGGACTCGTTTGCCAACTTCTATGGCGGCAGCGTTGAACACTTCCTTCGATTCCCAGGGGTTCGACGCTATTGGCACAAGGATCGGATTGTCTTGAGATCGATTCATTTGTATGTGTCCTAACAGTATTTTGAAGTCGTCAATCCAAAGAAATCATCTAAGAGTTTTCTGACAGAAAGTAAGCCGACTAATTCTCCTTTGCGATCTACAACTGGTAGGTGTCTGATTCCATGTGAAATTACGATTCGTTTTGCTTCCTCTAGCGAAGCCTCTTCGCCTATTGTAATGACATTCTTGGTCATCACTTGATCAATCAAGGTTCCCGGTGATACTTCATTTGCTATTATCCTTATAGCGTCCCGCTCGGTGAAGATACCAACGCACTTTTGGTTGTCATCCGTAATCACGATTGAGCCCACATGTTTTTCCTGCAATGTTCTGACAGCGTCTATGACTGTGATATTAACTTTGGCCGTTACCACATCTTCGACCATTATGTGCTTTACCATTAGCACGTCTTGTTTCGCCTCTCCCTTAGGCTTTGGTTATCTCGACTAATAAGGCGAACTGTTTTAGGATTCACAAACAACGTTTGAGACTTTCTGTGCGAACAGGAGAAATACTGTTTGTTTGTTCTATTTGGTAGTTTGGAGTTCAATGCGGGATATAAGGTAGCAAACATTTGCTTCGGCGCCTTGGTTGCAGTTTAGTCCTTTTTTGGTTATCCCGTCGTAGCAACTACCTATGGAGGGATTATAAACAAAGGCTTTCTGGGTGTTCTTTCCCAGAAACCAGTTGAATATTGTTCGCGCAATTGTTTTGTATTGAATGTTATCTGTTTCCCGGTAAGCTGACAGTGCTGCCTCCGTCATTGAAGCTGCTTCCACGGATTGCTGATCGTAAAATGCCCGCTGTTCTCCTCTTTTGTACCAGCCGCAGTTGCCTATGGGTACAAATTGCTTATTTAGTATCTGAACTTCAAGAAGGAACTTGAGCGTTTCCTCCGCCACTCGAATGTACCTGGCTTGTTTTGTTTCTCGGTGTGCTTCGAAAAGGGCTTGCGGGAGTCTACCATTCGCGTAAGTTAGATAAGGCTCAAACCAGCGCCAATCATCGGAGCGAGTGTTTGCGAAATATTTGAGCAGTTCATCTGACAATCTCTCTATGTTCTGGGTTAGGTTTTGGTCGTCTGTATAGGCTTTGTGATAATGACACAGACCAAGGATTGCGAAAGCTACTGCCCGAGGGGATTTGAAGAAGCGCACCCATCGAAAGGCTTTGTCGAAGAGTTCTTTTGCCACAAGTCTTCTCTCGGCGGGTAGATTGCTGTTCAATACATATCCGCAAGCCCATAAAGTGTGACCAACACAGTCTTCGGAACCTTCGTCATCGAGGAAGCTTCGATCATAACCCAGAAAGTTATGCATTTTACCGTCTGCTCTCTGCATGTGCAAAAGGAAGCTCAGGTATGTGTCTATCAACCTATCCGATTTGAAGTCACCTTCGATTTGATTGTGCTTAGTAATGGCTATGAGGGCTCGAGCGTTGTCATCGGTTGTGTATCCTTCTAACCGATTTGGAGTTCCAAATTTCGAATGTTGAAAGATACCTGTATCGTCTGTGATTGCCCTGAGGAAGTCTAATTTAATAGGTGGGAGAGTCAAGTCAACGTTCCTCTCAAGCGGACATCGCAAGTTCGAGTATGTTTGCATATTTTTGGGCGACCTTTGGCCATATGAAGCTTCGACTGTATCTGTAAGCTTTTTTCTCCATTTCTTTTCTCAGTTTGTCGTTTTCCAAAAGTTTCTTCACTTCTTTAGCGATAGAGTCTGGATTTTTGAACTCGCAGAACAATCCCCGTTCGTGAGATAGAACTTCTTTAGCGTGAAGGTAGGGCGTAGATACTACTGCTCTACCAACTCCCAGAGCGTAGACAAGTGTGCCGCTGCTGATTTGGTTTGGACCGATGTAGGGTGTGATGTAGATGTCTGTGGCTTGCAGGTACCTTATTAGCTCCCTTTTTGTCAGGAAGCGATTGTGAAATCCAACATGGTTCCTTAACCCCAGCTGGTCGACGAGGTCGATGAGGCTCATGCGGTAGCTTTCGCCTTCATGCTTTCTCACTTCAGGGTGGGTTTCGCCGATTATTAGATAAAGTAGGTCTGGATGCTTTTCAACTAAGGACGGGAGTGCCTGAATGGCATACTCGACTCCTTTGCCTCGGCTAATTAGGCCGAAGGTGGATAGAACGGTTCTTCCCTTCAAACCCAAGGAAGGTTTCACCTTATCACTGGCTATGAAGGGGATGTCTGGGCAACCATGCTGGACAACATAGATTTTCCTGCTTGGGACACCATGTTCTTTGAGAATGTTCTTGGCGGCTTTTGCCATTACTACTATTGCTTTGCTGTGATCAGTGATTTCTTTCAGCACGTTTCGTGCTTTTGGCTCGAAGTCAGGTTGGATTGTGTGGAATGTGGTTACGACTGGTTTGTTTACGTTTTTTAGGAAAGAAAGGATGTACTCTCCCCAGTCTCCTCCGTATATTCCAAATTCGTGTTGCAGGTTTACTGCTTTGATTCGGGAATTGTTGATGTACTTGGCGGCTTGAACGTAGTCCTCTTCGAAATCCTGCCTTATCTGTTGTTTGACTCGGCTGTCGTAATCGTAGATTGTCCCTATTTCGTTTACGCCGATAACTCGGGCTGGAGCAAATTTGCCAAGAAGATCTATCGAGTCGATTAGGTCTTTCGTGAAGGTGGCTATCCCACATTCTCTAGGAGCATATGTGGATAAGAAGCCAATGTATTTTTCGTTCGATTCTGGAACTATAGATTTTGTAGACATTGGAAATTCCTTATCTGAAGTTTTCGCTGCGAGAACGCAGTAAATTTGGCTTGAAAACGGTTCTGTTTATTAATACCCGTTTAGCCGTTAAAAAAATTTTCTACTCGTTAAGGTTATTTTCCGAGGTGAAAAGTAAATGGTGGAGTAGAAAGTATGAGTTGCTTGGATCAAAATTATGTTAACTGGGGATTGTACTTTCTTGTCTAATGATGGTAAGAACGCGGCGCAATCGAGGCAGGGTCATCTGCGCTCTGAATCCTTGTGCTACCCGACAAGGCTGCCATCTAGTAGGATCTAGATAGGCGGCTTTGCAGCGCTCATGTTTCTTGCTTTCCCATCAGTCTAATAAAGGAAAACGACGCATCATGTTTGGAGACGAACGTTTGAAAGTTCTCTTTGTTGAGCCTCCGAAAGACATATGGTTCGTCATGGGCGAATACGTACCCCCGCCTTATGGGATAATTCAGCTTGCCGCTTACCTCGAAAAGCATGTTGAGAATGTGCAACTTGAGGTCTTGGACTGTAACGCTGAAAAGGTGGATTGGGCAAGAATGGAGAAACGAATCGCGTCAGCCCATCCTGATGTGGTTTGTTCGAGTTCCCTGGCGACCTGCAACACGTATGCCGTGGTAAAGACTCTGGAAACGGCCAAGAAAATCGCTCCGAACGCGCTTACGGTGACGGGTGGTCAGCATTTTACTGCGACTGCCAAGGAAAGCCTGGAGGCTTACCCAGAGATAGACGTCATTGTTTGCGGCGAGGGCGAACAAACTTTAGCTGAACTTATCAAGTGCTTCAGCGAAAAGAAGCCATTTTCAGAAATCAAGGGGATCGTGTTTCGGCAGAACAACAAAATCGTCAGCAATCCTCCAAGACCGCTAATTGAGAATCTTGAGGATCTCCCTTTCCCTGGCTACCATTTAGTGAAGGATTTGATGGGGAAATATCATTTTTCTGTAATGGCTGGCGAAAAAGCGCCTTATGCTCTCATTGAAGGCTCCCGCGGATGCCCACATGAGTGCACTTTCTGTACTCAGTGGCGGCATTGGCAGGCGTGCTGGAGAGTGAAGTCGGCGAAGCGAATTGCGGATGAGATGAAATACTGCAACGAAACGTTTGGCAGCAAATTCATCTGGCTTACAGATGACAACTTCGGCTGGGGCAACCGACCAAGAGAGATTGCTGCAGAGATCAACAAGCGAGAATTGACCAGGGATGCAACTTGGTTTGTTCAGGCAAGATGCGACGACATCATCCGAAACAGAGAGATTCTGCCGAATCTTCACAAGTCCGGGCTCAATTGGGTTCTTCTTGGAGTGGAAAGCTCGCGTTCCTCTACGCTTGAAGAATTCAAGAAAGGTATTACGCCTCAAGACGCCAAAACCGCTGTTAAGTTGTTGCAGAGCAACGGCATTTTTGCTCATGCCATGTTTATTATTGGTCAAAGAAAAGACACTCATGAGTCAATTAAGCAACTGAGGGACTTTGCGAATGAGTTGGATCCAGATCTTGTTATGTTTGGGATTCTGACGCCTTTTCCAGGAACCGACGTCTATGAGGAAGCTAGCCAAAAGGGCTGGATCCTCGACAAGAATTGGTCGCATTACGATATGATTCATGCTATAATGCCGACGGAAACATTGTCGATGAATGAAGTTCAGGAGGAGCTCTACGGCTGCTACAGAAGCTTTTATGGCTCTTGGAACAGAAGGATCAAAGGACTCCTCTCGAGCAACCAGCTTAAGCGACGGGTTTTCTGGCATATGGCTCAGGGCGGAGTTTTGGGGAAAATACAATCGATGTTTTAGGCGAAGAAGAATGCCTGGAACCAAAACTTACACGAATTTCGCTCTTATTCTCTGCATTTTCCTTTCTGTTATGGGATTGATTATTCTTCCTCTTCTTTTGTTTCAATCATCTAAATTTGAGGTCAATTTCCCAAATAGCAAGTTCCTAGTTGGGTCTTCGTATTCTTTGGTTTGCCTATTGGGGATTGTAGCAGTTTTCTACCCAAAGAAATGCCAAAACACATTCGCATTCAGAAAGAACGCCACTTTGGAGAGCAAGTCCCGAACCGGTGGAGGGTCCGATTTGACCCTTGAGGGGCATCATCCAAACTGCAGGAATTTTGATGGAAATAGGATCAAGATTTGTGGGGTTGTTTTCTGTTCGGCTTGCCTGGGCTTACTCATAGGGGCAATTTTTGCTATGATTGGCACGATGCTTTATTTCTTCTTTGGAACGGCTTTTCCATGGGCTAATCTGGAAATTTTATTGGTGGGAAGCGGAGCAATGTTGTTGGGTCTGGTGCAATTCGTTTTCAGAAGTTATGTAAAATTGATTGTTAACAGTTTGTTTGTAGTTGGTTCGCTCTTGATGTTGATTTCCTCAGATTTGATTGGCGGGAACCTGCTCATCGACCTTTATGTCTTAGGTCTGATCGTCTTTCTACTGTTGACACGCATCATGCTTTCTGAGTGGAACAACAGAAAAATCTGCCTCGAATGTAAAAGCTGCGATTAGACCGGATTTCTACGTCGTTGGCGACTGTAGAGCGCACCTGCCAAGATGAGCACCCCGAAGATGACAAGAATGATTGGCCAAAGGTTAACCGAAATGTTGTAGTTGGCTTGCAAGAATAAGCTAACGCCGACCAGGATTATTATGACGCCAAACACCAAGGCTGCTATAGCTCCTCCGTTTGGAAGACCAAAGCATTCGTTTTCAACCCGTCTGTAGTGTTCTCTGTCGCTTCCTGGATACCGCTCGCCGATGGTGTAGAGCGGGGCTCCGCAGTTCGTACAGTTTCTTGCGTCGTCTCTGTTTTGGGTTCCGCATTTGCTGCAGTAGACCATAAAACCACCAGACAACAGTATGCGCAGTGCAGTTTTAAAACTTGCGGTACACAAGCAAATCCTGGTTTTGCAGATTGGACTAAACACTAACTTGCAGCGAAACGCGGTGGTAGAAACAGGAAAATTAGAAATATGTTAACTGGGGAGTGCACTTTTTTGTTTAATCATATTTGGGCTAGATGCATATCTAGAATGGTTCATGCGACCTACAGTCGGTGTTCTGTTTCCGATGGTCGTCGGTAGTTTGGACTGGAACATATGCCTGGGCGCGTGCGATCCTGGGTTCAAATCCCAGCGGCCCCACCAACCCCAATTTAAGCATATTTTTGTAAAATAAGCTCATCTTAAATGTTGAGGGTTGTTGGGATGCTGCTGCAGACAAAAGTTTACCTGGTCTGGACAAGAAATTAGAACAGTTACTGAAGCCGATCCAGGCAATTTAGTTTTTGTTTAAACCTTCCTTTGTCAAGGAGATCCTTAGATTTAGTATAGATTGTCTCGGCGTACGCTAGTGTATGAAGCGTGGTGAGATGATCTGCGGCCATAATGGATTATGCTTTAACTATGATTTTGAGAGAATTAAGAACAAGAATGTTGTCTATTCAAGCGCGCACCCTTTCTGAAGACATATACTGCCCATCCCATAGTTTCCCTGCCTCTTTGGAGATAGAGATTCTTCTCACGCGTCTTTCGTTCTACTAGCTCGTGAATATCAGGGTCGTCGGGGTGAGCTCTAATGTACTCGTCAATAGCCCACCATTGAAGTGTCTCATAGTGGTCCCAATCGTCGTAGCCACTCACAAGCGTGTAAAGACAGGTTAACCCTTCGTCCTCCCCCACTTTTACATTGTCATAATGCGTGCCAAAATCATCTTTTTTGATCCCTTCGACCTCCAAGTACTCTTGACTCGGTTCCGTCAACCAGAAAGGTTCTCCGACTACAATTAGCCCTCCCTTCTTCACCATTCCTTTCAAAGCTTGAATCGCCCCCCGATGACCACCGTACACCCAACTCGCTCCGATACAAAGGGCCAGATCAAAGGAAGGAGGGACTTCAGGTCTATAATCCGCCCCATCCATCTTCACAAATTCAATATCCGAGTTTGGTACTCGCCTCCTACGTTTTTCCTCGCTATCTCGAATGCAGTAGGGAGAAATATCAATGCCTACGCCCGCAATTTCATAGAGCTCCGCCAGCCTGATGAGAAACTCTCCTTTCCCACAGGCTATGTCTAGGACACGTTCTCCTCGCTTCAATCGGAGGAGTTGGCAGAGTCGCTCAAACTTATCGGTATTCAATGGATTACACAATTGGTGTCTTTTATGAGTGATGTCATAGTATTTCCACGGGATCCATTATCAGTTCACCTGGAAACAGCCAAAACTAGTAAAACGTCACTAATAGTGTTTTCCAGCATACATATGTATACGACCCCTTTGAGTCACGCGATCTATCAATAGATTTTTTACTGGCTTCATATTTACAATTTCATGGAAAAGAAAATAATAGAATTGTTCTGCAAGACACTTCTTGTTGATATCAGCCAATATCCTTTGAATTTTTTGATTTTTCCACACAGATTAAAAGTCAATGCATGTGTTTGAGGTTTTATCTCAGAATCCAATTGGGTTAACCGAAAAAAGTGGATGGCAGGAGATGTCGCCACTAAGGGCTGGGAGCAAATCCCAGCGGCCCCACCAACCTCGATTCTGCTGTATTATGCCAAAATAAGCCAATTCTGAAGGTTTTGGCTGCTGGAGAGGTGAGCATCGGAAGGACAAATGATTGAAAGGTTTGCTGAGCCTGGGAGGTGGCGGAGACAACACAGAAAGCTTTAAACCTCTCTATGTTATATATATCTAATATAAAGCGTGGTAAATATAATATAATGTGTGAAATATGTAATGGAGGTTGAGGAAAATGAGAAGTCAAGAATTCATGACTCTTGGAAGCACGCTAGTAATTCTTGGAATCATTTTTGGCAACGCGGATAGGGCAATTGGCTACTCGTTTATCGGTGTTGGAGTGTTGCTGTCAATTGTCAGCGCTATCAAATTAAGAAAGAAGACGAGCCTGCAAAGTCACAGAACAGGAGATGTCTGAAATGGCTGATTTCACTTGGCTAATCACAAGCGGAGGAATACTCGTACTAATTATTCTAATCGGGATTATAGCCATTTGGAAAACAATCAAAGAAAAAAAGTCTGGGTTTCCGTTGGCTGATGAAAGAACTCGCATGCTTAGCTGGAGAGCTGCATACTACGCCATGTTCATGTGCCAATACTTCATCATAGCATACCTGCTGGTTAACATTGTTGGAAGGGAATTCTTCGGAATGCCAGAAATCGAAGCAGGCTACCCGTTGATAGCTACACTCCTGGTTTCCGCGCTATCCTTTTTTGTGCTTCGATTGTATTTTGGCAGAAAAGGAGAACCATGACGACAATGCGAACTAGGATAAAGGAGTTGAGGGCAAGATACGACCTAACACAGGAAGATCTCGCTAAGAAGGTTGGAGTGCGAAGAGAAACCATACTCTTCATCGAAAAAGGAAACTACAACCCCTCGCTCAAGCTGGCACACGACATCGCAAAGGCTTTACGGACCACAATTGATGAATTGTTCATCTTCGAAGACGCTTAATTACCCGGGGTTTCTGGTTTAAACCGTTTTCCTGAGGCAGAAATGTTGAGAACAGCCAAACAATAAGAATCCAAGAAGGGGACCGCGGGAATTGTCGCCACTAACCACTGGGAGCAAATTAATCTCGTTGATTTTCCCCCTCTATTTTCCCATCAGTTTCTTTAGAAAAATGAGGCAGCAGCCGTCCGGTTCGTCTCATGTAAACACGGTACTCTTCACCAAACTTTTCCAGCATCATCCGCTCTTCTCTTGGAATCCGCGCCACAATAAGAAACCCCGAGACAGCATAATAGACAAGGAACAAAAGACTGGCAGAAACAAGCACCCAAGAAAGCATGTACACCAAGAGAACTGCATACATGGGATGACGGATTCTGCGATATGGACCGCTAGTTATGAGTCGATGGTCGACCTGAAGCTTCAGAGAACGCTCCATTCCACATCGAGAACGTAATGGACCCAGAAAAGAAAGGGAATAGACAGAAAACCTAACCCCACGCCAAGCATCTCACCCAATAAGGGAACGGTATCTGAAACAATACAAAACTGGATGAAAAAAGCAAATAGAGCAAGAACAAAACGATCGCATAGAAATCTGAAGCGAAATAGAGAACAGAAAAGAATTTTCCCTCAGCCTGCACCATCTCTCTGACCCTTTTTCTCAAAGAAAGCCTTTGACGCGCCCTCTCGATCTTGTATGAGTAGTAACGTCTTATGCTGAGTCCCGTAAAAACAATGACAAAAAACAGCACAAAGAAAAACGCGTCTTCAGTCACATCACTTCACCCCTGCGCTGTGTCTCTTGTAACAATTTAACATAAGCAGGGCTAATGTTTAGATAAGAATTTCTCAACATCCTCAATAAATTCTAATGCCCCTCTCTCTATTTGCCTTGTCAATGTATCCAAATCACTAAAATCTGGGTTTTCAACTAGATGCCCTCTACAATAGAATCAACGCCTTTCGTCGTTGATGGAATCCGTATTTGTTCCAGCCGCTTTCTTTAAACAGTTTCCAGTATTTTGCTTGAACACCTTTGTTATATCCGAACAACCAGACCTCAAATCTAAATGCGCAATGAACAAAAACTATCCCAACTTTTAATCCTCGAAGTTTCAATGATTCCGGAAAGAACGAAAAATAAGTCATATCCATATATCCAAAATAGACACTCCCCGATACCGAATAGTCAGGATACTTGTTTTCAAAATACGACCTCAAATGCATAATATAATCCATTAATCCTTGGTATGCCCTTCGAATTGCTCCCTTCTCCAACTGTTTTCTATATTCATTCATGTTCTCTTGAAATGATGACGTATCCCAACAGCCTCTTCTGATGCATCCTCTTTAGTTAGGTAATGCTAATTAGTTTTCCCTGATCATAAGAGAAGCATGGCGAATGTATTTACTCCTGACCTGGTTGCGCCTTGTGGAATGAACTGTGGAATCTGCAAATCCTATCTTGCCTATTCGCGGGGATTGCCCTACAAGAAAGGCGAAGTATCACATTGCACTGGCTGTTTGGTGCGTAACAAGAACTGTGCTTTCATCAAGCGTGATTGCGCCCAAACAGCCAGTGCAATGTGATACTTCACCTTCTTGTAGGGCAATCCCCAGCGAATAGGCAAGATCAGGATTTGCAGATTGCACAGTTCATTCCACAAGGCGCAACCAGGTCAGGAGTAAATACATTCGCCATGCTTCTCTAATCATGGAAAACTAATTAGCATTACCTAACTAAAGAGGATGCATCAGAAGAGGCTGTTGGGATACGTCATCATTTCAAGAGAACATGAATGAATATAGAAACAGTTGGAGGAGGAAGCAATTCGAAGGGCATACCAAGGATTAATGGATTATATTATGCATTTGAGGTCGTATTTTGAAAACAAGTATCCTGACTATTCGGTATCGGGGAGTGTCTATTTTGGATATATGGATATGACTTATTTTTCGTTCTTTCGGAATCATTGAAACTTCGAGGATTAAAAGTTGGGATCATTTTTGTTCATTGCGCATTTAGATTTAAGGTCGGTTGTTCGGATATAACAAAGGTGTTCAAGCAAAATACTGGAGACTGCTTTAAAGAAAGCGGCTCGAACAATTTCGGATTCCATCAACGACGAAAGGCGTTGATTCTATTGTAGAGGGCATTTCTATTTGAAAACCCGAATTTTAGTGATTTGGATACATTGACAAGGCAAATAGAGGAGGGGCATTGAAAATTTCTTGAGGATGTTGAGAAATTCTTATCTAAACATTAGCCCTGCTTATGTTAAATTGTTACAAGAGACACAGCGCAGGGGTGAAGTGATGTGACTGAAGACGCGTTTTCTTTGTGCTTTTTTTTGTCATTGTTTTTACCGGACTCAGCATAAGACGTTACTACTCATCCGAATCGAGAGGGCGCGTCAAAGGCTTTCTTTGAGAAAAAGGTCAGAGAATGGTGCAGGCTAAGGGAAGACGCTTTTCTGTTCTCTATTTCGCTTCAGATTTCTATGCAATCGTTTTGTTCTTGCTCTATTTGCTTTTTTCATCCAGTTTTGTATTGTTTCAGATACCGTTCCCTTATTGGGTGAGATGCTTGGCGTGGGGTTAGGTTTTCTGTCTATTCCCTTTCTTTTCTGGGTCCATTACGTTCTCGATATAGAATAGAGCCTTCTCTGAAGCTTCAGGTCGACCATCGACTCATAACTAGCTGCGTCCGGTATACGCAGAATCCGTCATCCCATGTATCAGTTCTCTTGGTGTACATGCTTTCTTGGGTGCTTGTTTCTGCCAGTCTTTTGTTCCTTGTCTATTATGCTGTCTCGGGGTTTCTCTATTGTGGCGCGGATTACAAAAGAAGAGCGGATGATGCTGGAAAAGTTTGGTGAAGAGTTCCGTGTTTCATGAGATGAACCGACGGCTGCTCCTCATTTTTCTAAAGAAACTGATGGGAAAATAGAGGGGAAAATCAACGAGATTAATTTGCTCCCAGTGGTTAGTGGCGACACTCCCGCGATCCTTTTTTTGGATTCTTATTGTTTGTCTGTTCTCAACATTTCTACCTCAGGAAAACGGTTGGACCAGAAACACCGGTAATTAAGCATCTTCGAAGATGAACAATTCATCAATTGTGGTCCGTAAAGCCTTTGCAATGTCCTGTGCCAGTTTGAGCGAGGGGTTGTAGTTTCCTTTTTCGATGAAGAGTATGGTTTCTCTTCGCACTCCGACCTTTTTTGGCGAGGTCTTTCCTGTTTAGGTCGTATCTTGCCCTCAACTCCTTTATTCTAGTTCGCATTGTAGTCATGGTTCTCCTTTTCTGCCAAAGTACAATCGAAGCACAAAAAAGGATAGCGCGGAAAACCCGGATGGTAGCTATCAACGGGTAGCCTGCTTCGATTTCTGGCATTCCGAAGAATTCCCTTCCAAACAATGTTAACCAGCAGGTATGCTATGATGAAGTATTGGCACATGAACATGGCGTAGTATGCAGCTCTCCAGCTGAGCGTGCGGAGCTCTTTTCATCAGCCAACGGAAACTGCAACTTTTTTTCTTTGATTGTTTTCCAAATGGCTATAATCCCCGATTAGAATAATTAGTACGAGTATTCCTCCGCTTGTGATTAGCCAAGTGAAATCAGCCATTTCAGACATCTCCTGTTCTGTGACTTTGCAGGCTCGTCTTCTTTCTTAATTTGATAGCGCTGACAATTGACGGCGACAGCTCCAACACCGATAAACGAGTAGCCAATTGCCCTATCCGCGTTGCCAATTGATTCCAAGATTTATTAGCGTGCTTCCAAGAGTCATGAATTCTTGACTTCTCATTTTCCTCAACCTCCATTACATATTTCACACGTTTATATTATATTTACCACGCTTTATATTAGATATATATAACATAGAAAGGTAAGGTGGAGTCTCCGCCACCTCCCAGGCTTCAGCAAACCTTTCAAATCATTTCTAATTCCGATGCTCACCTCTCTCCCAGCAGCCAAAACCTTCAGAATTGGCTTATTTTGGCATAATACAGCAGAATCGAGGTTGGTGGGGCCGCTGGGATTTGCTCCCAGCCCTTAGTGGCAACATCACTTCCTCCCATCCACTTTTTTCGGTTAACCCAATTGGATTCTGAGACCAATCTTTTGCATTAACAGCTTTTAATCTGTGTGGAAAAATCAAAAAATTCAAAGGATATTGGCTGATATCAACAGAAGTGTCTTGCAGAACAATTCTATTTATTTTCTTTTCCATGAAATTGTAAATATGAAGCCAGTAAAAAATCTATTGATCGATCCGCGTAAAACTCAAAGGGGTCGTATGTATATGTATGCTGGAAAACACTATTAGTGACGTTTTACTAGTTTTGGCTGTTTCAGGTGAACTGATAATGGATCCGTGGAAATACTATGACATCACTCATAAACGACACCAATTGTGTAATCCATTGAATACCGAGAAGTTTGAGCGACTCTGCCAACTCCTCCGATTGAAGCGAGGAGAACGTGTCCTAGACATAGCCTGTGGGAAAGGAGAGTTTCTCATCAGGCTGGCGGAGCTCTATGATATTGCAGGCGTAGGCATTGATATTTCTCCCTATTGCATTCGAGATAGCGAGGAAAAACGTTGGAGGCGAGTACCAAACTCGGAAATTGAATTTGTGAAGATGGATGGGGCGGATTATAGACCTGAAGTCCCTTCTTCCTTTGATCTGGCCCTTTGTATCGGAGCGAGTTGGGTGTACGGTGGTCATCGGGGGGCGATTCAAGCTTTGAAAGGAATGGTGAAGAAGGGAGGGCTAATTGTAGTCGGAGAACCTTTCTGGTTGACGGAACCGAGTCAAGAGTACTTGGAGGTCGAAGGGATCAAAAAAGATGATTTTGGCACGCATTATGACAATGTAAAAGTGGGGGAGGACGAAGGGTTAACCTGCCTTTACACGCTTGTGAGTGGCTACGACGATTGGGACCACTATGAGACACTTCAATGGTGGGCTATTGACGAGTACATCAGAGCTCACCCCGACGACCCTGATATCCACGAGATAGTAGAACGAAAGACACGTGAGAAGAATCTCTATCTCCAAAGAGGCAGGGAAACTATGGGATGGGCGGTATATGTCTTCAGAAAGGGTGCGCGCTTGAATGGACAACATTCTTGTTCTTAATTCTCTACAAAATCATAGTTAAAGCATAATCCATTATGGCCGCAGAAATCATCTCGCCACGCTTCATGCACTAGCGTACGCCGAGACAATCTATACTAAATCTAAGGATCTCCTTGACAAAGGAAGGTTTAAACAAAAACTAAATTGCCTGGATCGGCTTCAGTAACTGTTCTAATTTCTTGTCCAGACCAGGTAAACTTTTGTCTGCGGCAGCATCCCAACAACCCTCAACATTTAAGATGAGCTTATTTTACAAAAATATGCTTAAGAGATTGAATTGGTGGGGCCGCTGGGATTTGAACCCGGGATCGCGCGCGGCCAGGCATATGTTCCAGTCCAAACTACCGACGACCATCAGAAACAGAACACCGACTGTAGGTCGGCATGAACCATCTGGGTCTCGTTGTTTGCAACCAAATATGATTAAACAAAAAAGTGCACTCCCCCAGTTAACATATTTCTA
>CAVOWB010000011.1:0-47403 GCA_963699995.1 Candidatus Bathyarchaeota archaeon
TTAAAATTATGTTAACTGGGGAGTGTAGCTTTTTGTTTAATCAACTCAGAATGTTAGCATATCTTATAATAATCCCTTGTGGTCCTTAGTCGTTGTCAGTTTCCGAGGTCGTCATGTAGTTGAGACTGGCTTACGTGCTTGGGGCGGTCAATTCTAACTAAACACTAAAAAAAGAAAAGGTTGAGGGTTTAGGCTTCTGGAACGGTTTGATCAATGATCTTGGCCATTGGAGCATTCGTCTTTATCGATGCTATACCCTTTTCGGCTGACTGTCTTGACAGATAGGACTGACTTGCAGCAATTATCTCCCCGTTAGCAGCTTTCAGATGGAAACGGAACTTACCTGCAGAATCACATTGAATTTCGAAATCTGGGTCTTGTACAATTCCTCGGTGCGCGGAATCTGGTATAGTCTCTCTCGTTGTGAAATCAGCGATCTTAGCTATTGGAGCATTCTTTTGTATTGAAGCAATGCCTTTTAGAGCGGACTCTTTTGTCCCATACGATTGGCTTACAGCAATTATCTGTCCGTTACCAGCTTTCAGATGGAAACGGAATCTACAAACAGAGTCACAGAAAACCTCAAAAACTCCTGTCACTTTCGCTGTTACTGGCATCTGTTCCGTTATGACTTCAGTGGGTGGCAATGGTTCAGGCGCCGCCTCAACTACCGGTATGACCTCGGGGTTTGGCATTGGCTCTGGTGCTTTTTCAACTACTGGATAACTTGAGCAGGCATCGGTGATTCAGGGGTTTTCTCAACTACGTGGGCCGTCTTATTGTGATCATCCATGGCTTGCATGGTCATGAAGCCCATTCCGCACACAGGACATGTAAGCTCCATATTTGGCATAAGCACTCTAGTCCAAAACATGGATTATGCCATTGTCTGTTACAATGTCTGTGCTTATAATGTGTGCATCATTGATTATTATGGGTTCATGTGAAAATGCCACATGCTGGGCGTCAACTCTGACTTCTTGGCCTTGAATGTTTTGGCGGTTTGCATTTGAGCCTATTTCGTCAACCGTAAACTTTCCAGGAACAACATGGTACATCAGAATCGCTTTGAGCTTTGGAACATCTTTCAAGAGTTCTTCAACTGTGCCTTCGGGAAGCATTGCAAAAGCTCCATCATCTGGCGCAAAAAACGTGAATGGACCTGTGCCTTTTAGTGTTTCAACTAATCCTGCTGCTTTAACAGCTGTTACAAGAGTTTTAAAAGAATTTGTCGCTTCCGCGATATCAACAATATCTGCCATAAAGTTTCACCTTAAAAACTCAAATAAGAAATGCCCTGCAGGGTTACTTAACTATTTGTGATTGTGAGCTGACACCAACAAGGCACAGAAAAAATCGTGTTTCTTTTTTGATTAAAATTTGGTTAACTGGGGAGTTAATTTTTTTGGTTATTCATATTTGGGATAGATGCATATCCATAATGGTGCGACCTGCAGTCGGTGTTCTGTTTCCGTTGGTCGTCGGTAGTTTGGACTGGAACATATGCCCGGGGCGCGTGCGATCCTGGGTTCAAATCCCAGCGGCCCCACCACGATAACAGCGGCCCCATCGTTGGGCTGCATCACTTTCGTCTCCTAAAGATTTTGACATCGCTAAACTCGCAAACGTATTCGAAGCCCGCCTCGATTAATTTTTGGGCGTCTTGAACGGTCTTAGCGGTTGCGGAATGGTAATCGTCGTTCTCGAAGCTAATCAGCTGAGTGTATAGGAGCGTATTTTGGATGTTTCTGTGGCCGAGCATTTTCATGACGTGCAGGATATCTCTGGTTTTATGGTATTCCATTGTGGCTTTCCAGTGGCGTAGCGTGTGGAAGGTGATTTTGCGTATGCGCTCGTTTTTGAGTTTGTTTGCTATGCAGGCTCTTTGGCTTCTGAAGTATCTGGTGAAGTGTCGGCTGCTGCAGACAAAGGCTTACTTGTTTTGGAAATCATCACGTAGACGGGCACGAACTTGTCTTGCTTACTCGCCTTTCTCAAACAGCAAGTAATGCATGATGAATTGTGTCATTGCTCCTGCGCTACCTGCCGCTGAATAGGTATGAAGATGCCAGCCATTCTTTTCCCACTCCTTAATTGTTTTACCGACATCTTTGTTGTGTTTAACTTCCACGCATTCCCAATCCTTCAACTTCATATCACCTCCTTTTCATTACATAAGCGCACGCTACTCTAGTACCTGAGTTTCCTTCCACTCACTCTTAATAGAGCATTCATTATTCTCCCATTCCTCAAAAGCTGCTGCAAAAGCTCTCCAGCTTCAGTTTTCCTGTAATAGAAATGATTAGACTCAACCTGCTCTTCTACAAATTTGTCTTTGAGTAGGAACTCTTCAACCCAATAATGGAACTGTGATTCAGTTCCGACAATCTTAATCAAATCCCATTTAGAAGCCTTGCCATTCTTCCCATCTATGCAGTCCAGTAACTCTAATGCTATTTTAACTGGCGCTCTCCGGGAAGACAGCATTCAAACGTTCTCCTAGGTCTTTCCGAGTTCATCTTGGACTCTGAGCAGTTTTGCGTATTTCTTGCTTAGTCTGAAATAGTTGTAAATCTGCACTGCTCCTGCAAAGAACATCATGCCAGCAATGAACAATGGTATGTAATACCTTTCTTGCATGACTTCCGCGGCGAATGCAATCTCGGATATGCCAAAACAAATCAGTACAAGCCCGAAAAGAAGGTATGTCTTCACGCTCCACCGAAGGTCTTTCACGAGGTCTGTGGCGTCTGAGATTACATCTTCGAAAATCTCGTTGAGAGCGCTGATCTTCCCAGTTGCTTCTTGGTTTGACTTATCTTCTTTTCCCATATTCACTCACAGATAACCCTTCTCTGACCAACACTTAAAACGCTTGTTCTAGGAACATTTCCATCAATTATTCTAGTAAACGCCCCCCTCGCCTCAAAAGCACTTTAATTCTGAGCCCAAGCTTCAAAAAAGCGCATGGCGGGAGATGTCGCCACTGAGGGCCTAGAGCAAATCCCAGCGGCCCCACCAACCTCGATTCTGCCATATTATGCCAAAATAAGCTAATTCTGAAGGTTTTGGCTGCTGGAGAGGTGAGCTTCGGAAGGATAAATGATTGAAAGGTTTGCTGAGCCTGGGAGGTGGTGGAGACAACACAGAAAGCTTTAAATCTTCGTTATGTTATATATATCTAACATAAAGCGTGTTAAATATAATATAATGTGTGAAATATGTAATGGAGGTGGAGGAAAATGAGAAGTCAAGAATTCATGACTCTTGGAAGTACGCTAGTAGTTCTCGGAATCATTTTTGGCAATGCGGATAGAGTAATTGGCTACTCGTTTATCGGTGCCGGAGTGTTGCTGTCAATTGTCAGCGCTTTCAAATTGAGGAAGAAGACGAGCCTGCAAAGTCACAGAACCGGAGGTGTTTGAAATGGCTGATTTCACTTGGCTAATCGCAAGCGGTGGAATACTCGCACTAATTATTCTAATCGGGATTATGGCCATTTGGAAAACACTCAAAGAAAAAAAGTCTGGGTTTCCGTTGGCTGATGAGAGAACTCGAAAGCTGAACTGGAAAGCTGCATACTACGCGATGTTCATGGGCCAATACTTCATCATAGCATACCTGCTGGTCAATATTGTTGGAAGAGAATTCTTCGGCATGCCAGAAATCGAAGCAGGCTACCCCATGATAGCAGCGCTCCTGGTATCCAGCGTGTCCTTTCTCGTGCTCCGATGGCACTTTGGCAGAAAAGGAGAACCATGACGAAAATGCGTACCAGAATCAAAGAGTTGAGGGCAAGATACGACCTCACCCAAGAAGAACTCGCAAAAAAGGTCGGAGTGCGAAGAGAAACCATCCTCTTCATAGAAAAAGGAAACTACAACCCCTCGCTCAAGCTAGCACACGACATCGCAAAAGCCCTGCAGACAACAATTGATGACTTGTTCATCTTCGAAGACGCATAATTACCTCGTGTTTCTGGTTTAGACCGTTTTCCTGAGGTAGAAATGTTGAGAACAGCCAAAAGATAGGACCCAAGAAAAAAGGAGAACGCGGGAGATGTCGCCACTGACCATTTGGGAGCAAATTAATCCTGTTGATTTTCCCCCTCTATTTTCCCACGAGTTTCTTGAAAAAAATGAGGCAGCAGTCGTCCGGTTCGTCTCATGTAAACACGGTACTCTTCACCAAACTTTTCCAGCATCATCCGCTCTTCTCTTGGAATCCGCACTACAATGAGAAACCCCGAGACAGCATAATAGACAAGGAACGAGAGACTGGCAGAAACAAGCACCCAAGAAAGCATGTACACCAAGAGAACTGTATACATGGGATGACAGATTCTCCGATATGGACCGCTAGTGATGAGTTGATGGTCGACCTGAAGCTTCAGAATAACGCTCCATTCCCTATCGAGAACATAATGGACCCAGAAAAGAAAGGGAATAGACAGAAAGCCCAAACCATGCCAAGCCATCTAACCCAGTAAGGGAACGGCATCTGAAACAATACAAAACTGGATGGAAAAAGCAAATAGAGCAAGAACAAAACGATCGCATAGAAATTTGAAGCGAAATAGAGAACAGAAAAGAATCTTCCCTCAGCCTGCACCATCTCTCTGACCCTTTTTCTTAAAGAAAGCCTTTGATGCGTCCTCTCGATCCTGCAAGAGTAGTAACGTCTTATGCTGAGTCCCGTAAAAACAATGACAAAAAACAACAAAAAAGAAAAACGCGTCTTCAGTCATATCACTTCACCCCTGCGCTGCGTCTTTTGTTACAATTTAACATAAGCAGGGCTAATGTTTAGATAAGAAGTTCTCAACATCCTCAATAAACTTCAATGTCCCTCTCTCTATTTGCTTGTCAATGTATCTAAATCACTAAAATCTGGGTTTTCAACTAAAATGCCCTCAATAATAGAATCAACGCCTTTTGTCGTTGATGGAATCCGATATTTATTCCAGCCGCTTTCTTTAAACAGTCTCCAGTATTTTGCTTGAACACCTTTGTTATATCCGAATAACCAGACTTCAAATCTAAATGTGCAATGAACAAAAACTATCCCAACTTTTAGTCCTCGAAGTTTCAATGATTCCGGAAAGAAGGAAAAATACGTCATATCCATATATCCAAAATAGACACTCCCCGATACCGAATAGTCAGGATACTTGTTTTCAAAATACGACCTCAAATGCATAATATAATCCATTAATCCTTGGTATGCCTTCTGAATGGCGCCCTTCTCAAGTTGTTTTCTATATTCATTCATGTTCTCTTGAAATGATGACATATCCCCCAAAGCCTCTTCTGATGAATCCTCTTTGGTGAGTAATGCTAATTAGTTTTCCCTAATCATAAGAGAAGCATGGCGAATGTATTTACTCCTGACCTGATTGCGCCTTGTGGAATGAACTGTGGAATCTGCAAATCCTATCTTGCCTATTCGCGGGGAGTGCCCTACAAGAAAGGCGAAGTATCACATTGCACCGGCTGCTTGGTGCGTAACAAAAACTGTGCATTCATTAAGAGAGACTGCCCGAAAAAGGTAGGAAAACAACTCCGGTTCTGCTATGAATGCGTAGACATGCCCTGCAAAGAATTAGCCAAATTAGACGAGCATTACAGGGCACATTATGGCATGAGCATGGTTGAAAACCAAAAAATGATGCAGGAAAAAGGCATCGATGAATTCCTTAAGAGTCAAGCTGAAAAGTATCGATGCCCAAGCTGCGGCGACGTAATTTCAGTGCATGACGGAAAATGCTATGCATGCGGCTATCAAGCAGACAAACCGAAAGGTCCAATCCTAAGCGGCGATGGGTACCAAACCGAAAATAATGCGCTAAACGTGCATGCGCTTATTAGGCGGGAAAAACATGCAAGAATGATTGCCAATGAAATCTTTGATAATTTTATTTTCCTACCATCACAACAACACCCAAAAAATTGCGGAAGCAATTGCAGAAGTGCTTGGTGCTCAGATAAAGTCGCCTCAAGAAACTGAACAAGAGGAGCTTGACCAATATGATCTTGTTGGCTTTGGCTCAGGCATATACAGTTATCAACACCATAGATCTCTGTTTGACCTCGCCGATAAGCTACCGCAAGTGACCAACAGGAGAGCGTTTGTTTTCTCAACCACTGGAGCACCAATAGCATTTGGAGAATCTGCAATCACAGAAGCACTCGAACAGCACAAACCACTCAAGGAGAAACTGCAATCCAAAGGATACGTTATTATCGATGAATTCATTTGCGCAGGTTTCAACACTAACAGTTTCCTCAGACTTTTTGGGGGAATAAACAAGGGAAGACCTAACGCTGAAGACCTCAAACACGCAGAAGAGTTTGCTCAGAACCTGAAGCAAAATCTCGAGCGCATCCCTTGAGAACTGCAAAACCAATCGCTGAGAAGAAAGAACAGATACCGGGAGATGTCGCCACTGGGGGCTGGGAGTAAATCCGAGCGGCCTACCACAAAACCTAGTAACCCCACTTGTGTGTTTTCCTACTTCATTTCCTGAAAAGTCTACCATCGTCAAATTCAAAAACGTATTCAAAGAATGCTTCAATTGGTTTTTGGGTTTCCTGAACAGTCTTGGCGGTCGCGGAATGGTAATTGTCGTTTTCGAAATCTTGGTTGTTCCAGCTGTTTATGGGAGAAATTCGAAGCTGAAGCTTACAGGAACCGGGGGCAAAAGTGGCTTTTCAAGAACTCATTAAAGAGGCAAAATAATTATTTAACTTGCCTGCATGCTTTAGCGGTTGCTAACTTTGCAGATGGTTTAATTTTTATGTTAGGAAGGCGTGACCGTGCTGGCTGTTTTCTTATCTTTCTTTCTTCTTAAGATTATGATGGTTATGGGATAGGGACATAAAAACAGGGCGCTTCATAAAAAAGCCCTGAGCTATTTCTCTCTGTTTTTAAAATCGAATTATATTATGCCAAAAAGAAATCTCAGAGCAAGAACTAGAATTATTATTAATACCACTACTATAATAGCATACCAGAGCCAACCAGCTAAACCGCCTTTTTTATTATCCCAAATATTCATTTGTTTATTCACTGCTTGTATAACTGATTCGCAGCCTGTGCGTGATACTATTGCAAAAATAGCACACCAAAGCCACACAGCTAAACTACCGTTTTTAGCATGCAAAAAGCTCATTTTTTTAACACCACCTTGTAAAACTAGTTTACAGTCATTTAACGATTTGTGACTGTAGAACCACAACTACAAGCGAGCGCTGACAGTGAGACAGGCAGTTTGACAGAGAGACATACAGGTTGACAGACTGACTGACAGGGTGGTGGCACGCGCGTGAGTGGGAGAGAGTTAGTAGTCGTTAGTGAGTTCGCGAGAGAGAGAAAGAGAGAGAAAGAGAAAGAAAGATTAAAATTTAGTGCCCCGTGGGTAATGGGAACCGCGAATCAGGGACCCGCCCAAAGGGGTTCGCGGTGGGAAAGTCTCAATGTTACTACCTGATGTAATCACAACCATTTAAGAGCACAACTAAGCCTCATAATACCCAAGGTGCTGTGTTCTGAACTTCGTTGAAGTAATGGCGTTGTACAGAGCTTTCTCTTACGGTCGTTTCAAGTGCTCAGGCGCAACGCCCAAGGTTTGCCTGTTTGACCATCAGAACGAAGGCTACGCCCTTATAATTAGGAAAGAATCAACCAAAAAGTACTGTCTTGCCTGCATCAAAAGCTTCTTTGCGAATAAGAGTCTCGGAACAATAGAGAACGATAAGTATCTGACTATACGCTCAGCTTGAAACAATACTGAACGTTTCGGAACAGAATTCTAATTAGAATTATGTTAACCGGGAGCGCAGTTTCTTGTTTAATCATGTTCAGAATAAATACGCGTCCCAGTTTTCCATCCCTTATTCACGTTCTAAAGCTCGTCCAAATGCTGAAAACAGAATTCAAACCATTTCTAACTGCTATAGGAACACGCATTCAGGTCAGTAGGAAATCCAGATTCTTTTCAAAAAAAAGGAGAAGGTTTGCTTATTTTATTGCGACTTTTCTTTTTTGCTTCGGTGCTTTCTTGGGAAGCGTTAGTTCCAGAACGCCTTCTGACAGGTTGGCAGTGACTTCCTCCGCCTTTATTTCCTCTGGGAACTCGACTGTTCTGTAGAACGATTCGCAGGCACGTTCTTTGCATATGTATGCTTGGGCTTTCTTGTCGTATTTCCAGCCAACTCTGCCGGTTATAGCTACCGAGTTGTCTTGAACTTCGATTTCGATGTCTTCTTTTTTGAAGCCAGGCATCTCGGCCTTAAGAAGGTAGTCTTTTTCTCGGTCTTCCAAGTCTACATTTGGAGCGCGCGTTTCAGGCATCAATGAAAACGCCCTATCCCAATATGATGGGAAAAGGAGGTCTTCAAAATCGCTTCGGAATCTTCCAAAAACGTCATCAAATGCTCGCCAAAGGTCCAGTGAGGCAGCCGGCTTGATGGCGGTTGATTTCTTTCGGGGCTTGCTAGGTGCGAGCGCTTTTTTCGTTGGAACAGCAATTTCGGTCTTCTTGGTTTCTGCTACTTTTGGTTGTTTCTGCTCTTTTGACACAAAAACTCACCGTTGTTGAATCCGTCTTCGTTAATTAAAAGAGTATGTGACTGTGAGCCTACAGCAATTATCTGAACATGCGCTAAAGTTTCGGTCTCTGCCTGATGAAATGACGTAGTTTGAACAAGATGGCCTCTGAAGACAAGAAAGTTGCTTCAGAACAGAATCTACCGCGTAGAGTTGGAACGCGCGCCCTGAAAGCTGCCTTTTTCAGTTGCTACTGCTTAAGAATTGGCTGGTTGGTTGGCTGGATTAAAATCATGTATAAATATAGCTAACTATAGGCTACATTTCTAATTGGAGATCCCCTGAGAGCGATAGTTTTTACAGAAATTGACTCAAGGTACTCCAACATCTCGACACCCAAAGAAACAAGACTAATCTGAGACTTATTGAAACCTTCTATTTTTGCTTTAAATCGTTCTGGATTGCTTATTGAGATTGGTTACTATTGGCTCCCAGTCAGATAGCCTCAACAGATGCGGATAGGTCAACTCTTATTTTGCATTGCGTTTCGGTTACCAATTTATTTATTAACTCTTATGAGAGTAGGCTTTTGAGGATTTTCAATGAGCAAGGAAGAAAGAAATGGCAAAATTGAGAAAACAAAAGGCAAAATTCGCGAAGAAATAGGCAAAATTACGGGTAACGAAAGCGAGCAGATTAAAGGCAAGATAGAACAAGTGGAAGGCAAAATTAGGGAAGAAATTGGAAAAGCCAAGAAGAAGAATTAGAGTGAGAATAAGCAACTCAACGTTTTTAATAGAACAAGAAAAAACGGATTTAGAGAAATCCAGTTCGTTTTGACCAACGGTTAAGTGCACAGCTAAATTCTCCAGCACTTGGAACGATTATGAGGGCACAAAAGGCAAAATGCCGGTGTAGGCTATCGAGAACAAGAAGATTGATAGAGCAGAAATGAGAAAGGAAAATAAGTGGAAGGTTCATGAAACTAAAATTTTTAGGCGCAACACATCAAGTGACCGGATCAAGCTACTTGCTGGAAGCTGCAGGAATTAAGATCCTCGTAGATTGCGGAGTGTTTCAGGAACGAGACTATTCCCACAGAAACTGGGAGGTCTTTCCTGTTCCCCCAAACCAGATCCAATATGTTCTCCTCACCCATGTTCATCAAGACCATTGTGGACTTATTCCTAAGCTTGTCAAAGAAGGATTCACCGGAGAAATCCTCCTGACCCCTGCCTCCAAGGAATTATTCCCGATAGTGATTTTGGATTCTGCTCGAATTCAAGAAGAAGATGCTGCATTCAAGAAAAAACGCCATGATAAGGAAGGTCGAAAAGGACCCTATCCGGAAATTCCTTTGTATACTGTTCAAGATGCAGAAGAATGCTTTTCCCTCCTGAAGGCTATTCCATATGAAGAGTTCCATGCTCTAAATGACCAAATCAAAGTTTGTTTCCACGATGCTGGCCATATCCTTGGCTCAGCCATGATTGAAGTCGTTTTCCAAGACGAAAAAGGAACGCGGAACATCATATTCTCTGGAGATATCGGTCAATGGGACAAACCCATTCTCAACGATCCCTCTGTCTTTGACCGAGCAGACTACGTGGTAATGGAATCCACTTACGGAGACCGCAACCACGATAATCCACAAGATATTGACGATAAACTTAGCACAGTCGTTAATGACGCAATAAGGGTTGGTGGAAACGTGATTATCCCAACCTTTGCCATTGAGCGAGCCCAAGAGATCTTATACCGTCTCAGCTCCTTGGCGCGTGCAAAAAGGATCCCGTATATTCCAACCTTTCTTGACAGCCCCATGGCTGTAGAAGCCACGAAGGTTTTTGAACAAAGTGAGAAGTATTTTGACAAAGAGACAATAGCGCTCTTCAAGGACGGTCAATCACCCTTCGACTTTCCGGGTTTGAAGCTCGTCGAATCCATTGAAGAATCCAAAGCAATTAGCTTGATCAAAGGGTCAGCAGTGATAATGGCTGGCTCGGGGATGATTACAGGAGGGCGAATTAAGCATCATCTGGTCAGAGAGATAACTCGTCGAGAATCCACGCTCCTTTTTACAGGATACCAAGCAGTCGGGACGCTGGGACGACAGATCTTAGAGGGTGCATCACCAGTCCGTATTCTCGGGCAATCCTACTCGGTAAACATAAAGATACAGAATATCGATGGTTTATCCGCTCATGCAGACATGAACGGTTTACACCGCTGGCTCAACAACTTCAAATCCCCGCCCAAACACGTTTTCCTAACTCACGGCGAAGAAGGATCGATGTTGAGCTTGGAAAACTATCTGCATTCAAAAGGCGGATGGGAAGTGAGTGCTCCAGCATACTTGGAAGAACATGAACTCTGACCCTCCAAAGAAGACAGGTGCGCACCATCAGGAGTTACGCAGCCGAGGGTTTGAACTCTCCCAAAAACATATGCTGAGAATTTTTTTCTCTCCCCCCACGCGATTCTACTACAGCACAAGAAAAGCAGATTCTGAAGCTAATTTACGATTCAGGCGATTTGTTAGGTAGTCTCTATTTGACGAGCCATCAGAGACGAGAATTGCCTGTTGGAATTCAGTCAAAATGTCGTTTCCAGCAGAATTCTTTTAAGAATGGTAGCACCATGCCTTGCCTTGAGTTTCTTCTCACCTAGTCTTGCCCTGTAGCTAATCGGAATTTCCTTAATCGTGAAGCCACGTCGCTCAACTAGATGATTTAATTCAACTTCAATGTCAAAACCTTTGGATTTCACTTTCCAACCTCGCAATACCTCGGAGCGCACCACACGCAGTCCAGTCAGGGGATCCTGAAGAGTCAAACCGTTAAGCATGTTATGAGCAAAGGCTAGCATCTTGTTCCCAACATGAAACATTCGATGCAAGGCTTTCTTGTCAACTTGACCACTAAGCCTGTCGCCACACACCATGCCAACAAGCGGGTCTTCTTCCAATATCTTAATCATATCAGGGACATATTCGGCGGGATAGGTGTAGTCTGCATCGGTAAGAATAACATACTCCGCATTTAGGTCGGCATACTCAAGAGCCTTGGCCAAAGCGTCGCCCTTGCCAACTCCGTCTTGGCACACTACCTCTGCGCCCAGATTCTGAGCTATCTCAGCAGTTCGATCGCGGCTTTTGCCGTCAACAACAAGAACCGAGATTTCACCTAAAACATCTTTCATCTCAGCGATTGTAAGCCCAATTCCAGGCGCTTCATTTAGTGCTGCAATTATTAGCTGCGCTGAGTAGCGGTGTTCCATCGCCTGAACTAGAATCGTCATTTAGTCAACCATCCTCTCTTGTTGTCGGTCATGCAGCATGTGGTCTAAAGAATCGTATAAAACATGTTCCCGACAACAAAACATTCCAAAACTTGGAATAACGCAAGTCTCTGCTTGCCGAGCAAACCAAATCTGAGACAATACGGGATTCGGATTAGTCTTCAATCGCCCTATTACTTCAATAGCCCCACGTACAAACTTGCATATGGCTACATGCATGATTGGTGAAATTCCTATATGTGCTTTAATCATGCAAACACAAGATCTCTTAGCGAGATAATCCGAACTTTAACTATAAATTACTTTTCCTTTCAGCACACGTCAGCGAACATGTCGGAGGCTTAAATTCTGGTGAGTGGACCGTGAGCTGACTACAGAACCGTGGGAATTAGTGTTTTGGCTCAAAGAAAGGCACTTTTGGTGTGCTCAAACATTCAAAAAGTGATTGCATCAATCGGATAAAAACAGAGATAGTAGTGGTGCAGTCTTCAGGATTTGAACCTGAGTCGTCAGCTTGGATAGCTGATGTCCTGAACCGGGCTGGACTAAGACTGCGCATGAGGTTCAATTGAAAGATAGACTTCCGAATTAAGCTTTTTGCTTTTTCATCGAGCAAAGTCGCCATGAGCTACCAACCCACAGTGCATCAGACTACAGCGGTTTTCCTCACATGCAGCACTCTTTGATTTCTCTTACAAAACGTTCAGCTTGGGGCACAAAGCAGTTGCAGACATAAAGCCATTTTCCACGATAAGGAAAACCCCCGGGCGGTTTTTGGAGTAACCCCGCGTCCACAGAAACCACAAACGCCATGCCACGTTGCGAAAAAATTAGCCCCGATTTCTTCACCAGCCTTGCCGCAACAGGTTTGTGAACAGTATGGCTCCCTAAACCCATCTCTTGCTTGACTTCCGCAGGCGCTTTGCACTGACCGTTGGTCTTCTGCGCTTGAAGACAAATACTTGGTTCGCCGATCCGTCAGTCGGGTATTCTTTTCCAGGAGAGTCCGCTGTGAAAGATTTAGCACTTCCATATCTACATTCGAACGTCTTTCGTCCTTGGACGGTTCATCTGATTTCAACTGAGCAGAATTCTCCGGGTTATTGTCCTTGGGCTTTCTCAAATTGAAAAAAGGCCAACTTCACCTGGTGAGTCCTTGTGAGGCTGTTTGTATTATAGGCTTTGGGTTTGGATTTGAGACTGAACGTGTGCAGCACTACGTACTAAGACTAAATAACTTTCATTAGCGGACAAATTTAGTTCTCCTTCTTCAGGATATTCGGTAGCCCTACTTCAAGTTCCACGTGCAAAAGTGGGCACTATTTTTCTTCACCACAGAGTTCCGCGCAACGTTTTTTCGCATAGTCCCAAGCTGAGAAAAAACATGTTTTATCTCCAGAAATGATAAAAGGATCTTCACCAAACCCAACATAACCCTCGTACAACTCTTTGAAGCTCATGCCCTTTTTATATCCGGTTTCAAGGAATTCATCAACAATTTTCATGCAGACAGCGACAGCTTCCTCGCATGTTTCGAATTCTCCAAGTTTGTATCGCTCACTCTCATCCATGAAATGGAAATTGTCATCTACATGAACCTCATATTTTTTCGATTTTGTATTTTTCTTTCCACCTTGCACGCCTTCTTCCCCTCCATCGATTTGTCTCAATTCCCATTCTCCTTGATTTCACGATGGAAAATTAAAACTTTGGGATCACCCGTAGACTACTCCAATAACAAGGGAATTGGAACATAATTTCACTCGCAAAACTTCGAGTTGTGCGCCGATTGCATGACATCGTCAAATAAACGTGTATTAAAGCAGTCCCAGATTTTTGGAATAATCCATCAATTGTCATTTCCTTACCTGATGAACTTGTTCCTTTCAATCCGATGCGAACCTCCAAAGTCGAATTCAAATTCTGGTTCTATTTGAGATATTTTGTTTTCAAGTGAGAGTAGAGTCTACTTTTCAATACGCTGTTAATAAGAATCGACAGAAGCCTGTTATTACATTTTACGAAGGCATAATTTGTCTCTGGCACACACCCACGCTTAACCTTCGCGCCCTCAGACTTCCACCTGTAATAGATCTTAGTTATTCCTTCACTAATAGCCCATTGGATAGGCATATAGAAGCAGAGATTGAAATAAGCGAAATCCGTCTTCGATTGGACATCGTAGTCAAAACCAGTCATCCACACGTCAAGAACATCATTGTGTCTCAAAGACAAAGAAAAGCCAACAAGCTCATTATTCTTTTTAGCAACAAAAAGTTTTGCCTTGTCGCTGGCATGTTCACTCAGTTTGAGAAAAAGGGACGCGAACATGCTTTCTTGCTGGCTTTCACTGTATTTTGATACGAGATTTGAAGCCAGCTTTGAAAGTCTGTCAGAAGACTCGCCAAATTCTGCTTGGTCCTCAACGACATGCTGTCTCTCAAATTCTCTCATTTCACGTCTTACCTTTCTCTCTGTCCTCTTCTTCAAACTCTTCAAGTAGTCTTCAAAACTTGACCATTTGACCTCTAGATAATATGTTGTTATGCTACGAAACTCCTCGTAACCGTGGTGTTGAAGATTTTCTCTCAACAGCTCGTCAAACTCTGAAACAAAAAGGAAAGCGCTGAAAAGAAATCTTTTTTCCTTGCAGACCAAATCCAACTTGCTAGCAAGAAGACTAAGGATGTGTTTTTCGTCAAGATTGTCCTCAAAAAGAAGCTTGCTGCGAAAGCAAAAAGGTGAACAGCACAAAAGAGCATGACTATTATAAAATCTGAGCTTCTGACCAAGCGAGACAATTCGGTGGAAATATGGCGTAAGTTTAGGTCCGTAAGAAAAGAAGTCGCCGATCGAATCCACAAAACAAGGTGCTATTGCCACTACTTTGCCGCCATTATAAACTGCTATGTATATTGGAGTCATTTTGACAGAAGATTGAGTCTCTATCGCCTTAAACCACCCGTACGTAAAGAAACCATCAACGGCTAGAGAATCAACTGCTGTCTTGCCGATTTCATCTATGGATCTAAAAACCTTGACTTCCTCGCTCAAAGCCACGATCAGTTTACTCCCGTTACCATTATTCCTCAAACTAGGTGCGTGCTTCAACTCCCACTTTTTTCACTTCGTCAACTAGATAGTCTAAGTCTTGCACTTGGGTACGGTGGTTTACGATGCAGGCACGTAACATGTATTTGCCTTTGACGATTGTGTCAGAAATCATCAAAAAAGCTTTTTGGTTAAGGGCATCGAGAATTTTCCGGTTCAACTTTTCCAACTCCACCTCGTTTAGGTTGGTTGGTTTGTAGCGGAAGCATACGACGTTCGAAGCGACGGGAGCGGTGAGTTCAAATTCATCGTTCTTCTCAACTAGCTCAGCGAGGTACTTAGCCTGGTCTAGGTTTTGTTGGACTAGGTTGCCGTATTTCTTTTTGCCGTATGCCCTGAGAAGCATATAGGCTTTGAGACTACTGAAATTCCTAGACAGGGGAAGGGCAAGGTTGTGTGGGTTCGTGAGTTGATCTTCGCTTATGTCGAAGGCTGATTTGAGGTATTCCGCTTCGTGTCCATATACAAATGTACTAAAGTGGGCAAGGCGATCCTTGACTATAGTGCAGCCAATTGCATATGGCATATTCATCCATTTGTGAAGATCCACAGCCAAAGAGTCCGCCCGATCCATGCCGTCGACGAGATGCTTGTGAGTGAAGCTGATTTTCACCCATGCACCGAATGCTCCATCTACGTGGAACCACATGCCCTCTTTCTGAGCGATATCAGCCAGAGCATTCAGGTCGTCAAAGGCACCGGTGTTTGTGGTTCCAGCGCATCCAATGATGCAGAAAGGATGGTAATTGTGTTTCCTGTCCTCCTTTATGGCTGCTTTTAGGGCGCCAAGGTTTATTCTGCAATCTTTGTCCGTTGGAATCCGCCTTAAAGCTTCATTTCCAAGTCCCAGCAGCTCGACGGAGCGCTCCAGACAGTGATGCGTTTCATCGCCGCAATAAAGCGTCATTCTTCGGCTCAGTCCTTGAACGCCTTTTGCTTTGACGTCTGTTTCGGCTTTGGCGTTTCGAGCTACGGCTAACGCCGTGAAGTTAGCTTCTGAGCCTCCGCCTACGAGAACACAGCTATCCTCCTCGGAAAATCCAAGCATCTCTTTTATCCAGGCTGTTACCTGCGTGTTCACGTGAGCTTCGGCAAAGGAAAATTCTTGAGCCCCATTCATTCCTGCCCTCAACAACTCCGCCAACATCCCGTATGGGGAGCCTGCCCCGGCCACTAAACCCCAAAACCGTGGGGTGACAATGTTTAACGAATAAGGAAGAATGCTTCTCTGAAAAACTTCGTATACTCTCTCTTCATCTTCCCCTTCCTCTGTGAGGGGAACACAAATTTCCTCGATGGCTTCTTTGGTCGGGGGACGGGTTGGCTGAGACCTAATGTTTTGCAGGTAATCGAGCATGTCATCAAGCATTCGGCGACTAAGTGTCCTGAATTCTCCCCAATTTTTGGGGTCAAGCGTTTCTTCGATAGAAGGTCTCTGTGAATTGTTCTCCATAATGCCAATGCCCCTGTAGCTCAACGTATGTGCAGTTACTTTTTATTGTTTGTGAGGAAAATGCAGGCTATTGCTGAAGCCGCCTCGTTTGACTCAAGTAGCTTAGCTCACAACGCCATTGAAGTCTCTTGCACACGAGCGTTTCTATGGTGAATTCTGGTTGCTAAAGTAAGTAATCATCCATCTATCCTGACGCTTTTCAAGATGTGCAAGAATTGCTTGTCCAGACTGAGTCGATATTAGCTGGTTCCATTGGGAAGCTGGAAGGTCACTTGGAGTTGCCTCTATCCACGGATACGTATCATCATCCAAACGTAAAACCACATGCGTCGAACCATCTTGGACATAATCATGGCGGCTAAGCACAGTGGAGTTAACTTCAACGTAATTTGTAACGTTGCCGCCGAATAGTCCAACGAACTGGACTCTGGTCTGCTTAACAAGTTGTTCGCTGGTTATTCCTTCCTGATTTATCGTTAGAGCTATCTTGTTTGTATCTTGAGCATCAACGACCGCAAAACCTGCGAGATAAACCGTTTCATCAAGCTCACCACTATCCTCGTACCAGTAAATGGGCACATACCACGCAAGACGAGAGGTCCCCGGAGAAGTCTCAATGCCATAAAGCAGAGGCATCACAGCATAGTAATTACCCGTAGCAGGCTTAGGCAGTCTCCCCTCTACCAAATCTTCAGCCGTCATTCCAGAAATGTAATTTGAAAGCTTAAAATCGTAAAAAAGCACGCCCTCACGCGTTGCCTTAAACACTCCAGAAAGAGACCTCTGATTCTCAACAGGATTCACACATACCAATGCGACCACGTCGTTTGTTTCTGGATCCACCACATACCGCGTATCTTCGGTCATTTGAAAACGCTCGCGGCTTGGACCAACTATCCATAAGAACCCACCCGCAAAATAGTCAAAACCTGATCCCCGCCTAAAGCCCCCCATTTCATTAATCATATTCTCCATCCAGTCCTCATCGTAGACCTGTGTCATCCAACTCGGAATGTCACTAGTACTGCTGGGTTCAACCTGAAGCGCCCCTTGGGCATTGTAAGCCAAAGGCGTTTGATACCGCCTAACAAAATCAAAACCCAAATCAAAACGGGTCACAACATAAACCAAATTATTGGTGTCTAAATCCCAAGTTGGGTAAGCTACACCGTAAGTTTTTGTCATATCTTCAACGTAGTTACGAAAAGGAATATTGCGGTCCCACCACAATCCCTCACCAACGCTAAATTCCGTGTGCACAATTTCCGGGGTAGCCGTAGGCTCCGTTGCATCCACCAACACAAAGCCTTTGATGTAATTTTCCGCGATAACGTTGGTGGACGCAATCGTCGCCACCCAAACCAAGCCGCCATCGGGAGACTTCGTAACATGGCAGTCCAAAATTTGAGTGTTGCTTCCAAACTCAGACATATGCCGTCTAGCAATCGAAATTGCAAGCTCCTGAGTCACCAAGCGAACCATGTTGTCAGGAATTGTGCTGTTAAAAGGCAAACCTGAACCCTGCTGGATAAAACCATTGAAGTAATTGGCATTCGTAACACGCTGAACTTCTCCAAACACGCCGACCCCCAAAATCGAAACCAAAAAGATCGCGACTAAACCAATTGCCAGCAAAGCTCGTTTTCGATTAAGATTAAACTCGAACTCGGGAGTCTGACCTACGCGATAATTCAGTCCCAGACGACCTAACCTGAAGCTGTCTGATGAAACCACAAAATACTCAACAACAGCTACAAAAAACCTGGAGAAAATAAGAAAGTACACAAATGAACTAAGCGGAGTCAACGCAAGAACGTTAAATCCAAAAAGGACAAGCCCTATTGCAAGTGAGATCAGTCGACGTTTCGACGTTACCCTAAATTTAATTGGAGGTATCGGGATGTACCATATCAGAACCCATATGACAAAGAAGACTATCAGATTCAAAGTCCTTTCTCCCCGTTGCGAATACTACATTTTAGGTATTTAAGAATAGCTAAAATTTTAACCTATGGGCAATCAAAAAATACTTAACGACTCCGCAGAGAAATACCCACAAGGGACTTTGTGTGCTTAGATCAACTCACAAGACTATCGCCGAAAAAATTGCCTCCGAGCTAAAATTGTCCGAAAAAGGCACCCAACTCTTCATATCAGGCTCATTAGGTCCAGACAGCCATGGCGACTTCCCCCATCAAACCGGAAAAAACAAAAAGATACTGCACAGAATAGACACTGCGCGAACCCTCTTTCTAATGAACGATGACGAATGCTATGGCATGATTGGAAACGCATTGCACTATATACAAGACAAATGGACCCGCAACTCCCCAACCGAAGAAACAACCCTCACGTTCGACGACAATCTTTTCCTGCAATTCATCAACCAGTCAAAAATGCCAAAAAAAGCCAAAGAAAACTATCTACAAACTGCAAACAGTCTTCTCACAATCAAAGAAAAGGGAATCGAATCATGGTTCAACCATTCATGGGGAATCTGGCACAAGGACTATTCCAGCTGCATCTACGTCTTCGCCGACATACTTGAACTCATGCTTCCAACTCTCCAACCAGACCCCGCCATCACCACCAACAAAGAAAACTTGGGCACTTATGTAAGATCTGAAAGCTTCAAAAAATCCGTTCAGGAGGCCTTCATTGCCTCAGTCAGAAGCAACTTTCTCTACCCAAAACTAGCCGGATACCCAGTTGCGATGCACTCTTTAGCAATGATTAGCCCACCCTCCGACCATTGTGACCCAAATATTGACTTGAATCTAGTTTACAGACTTAGTTTAGAAATAGCCCGTTACACAGTATCCAAATCACAGCAATTCAAGTACAGTGACAGCTGGACAAATAGAAATGCGACCGAAAACAAAACACAGATGCACCTGTTTTCAATCGTGCCTCAGTACCACATCTTAATACCTAGACGCGTAGAGGAGGTTCAAAAGGAAAGAATATGAACTATGCAGACAATCGCAGAGAGTTCTTGGCGAACTGGCCCTCCACCAAGGAATCTCTTCAGGCTTCAGGACGATATTCCGATAACCTGGAACACACTGACAGCCGGACTTGTCGAACTACTCAAAGTAGAGAAACTCTAACAAAAAGAAGGTTCGCCCACTCTGATTTCAAAGACCGCAAGAGAAGAATCCGCGCATTGACTACGAAGCCACATATAGCGCTCGTTTATACATCCATATTACATTGATAAGCGCATTCTTTGCTTTTGAGTAGGTCTCATGAAATTGACTTGCACTTGTTTGGTCCAAATATAGGCGTTTTTGAACTTCCCAAGCGTCAGGGTCCTTTTCAGATCCTAACACGGTAAAATCGACGCCCATTCCCAGAAGGCTGAGCTTAATATCCCAAATTAGTCTACTAAACTTCTCAGGGTTAAGATTTTTCAGCTTCTCGCGGTCACTTACAGGAATGTTAACCAGACCCACAACCAAAATGTATGCGGTATGAGCGTTTTGATGCATAATTTGCATTGTGGGCAGTTTTTCGGTTTCAGTTACCTCCAGCACAAAATCGTGTTTTGAGTCAGAAATACTGATACATCGAAACCCGATTGGACAATCCATTGCATAACTCTAGAGAGAATTTGTTCTCGGTTTGCGTCTGACATTTCTGCCACCTTCGCCCAACCTAAATCACGTTCGATGGCAATTGTATTTGGCTCGCTATTTATGGAATGCGCACTTTGTGACAAGTGTTACTAGATGACAACTCCCATAACAGGCAGATATTGTGCGTGGTCCTATGGCACGAAAAAGACAACCAGAAACAGAAAATCAAGTTACAAGCGCCGAAGACGAAATTCTTTCAGGCAAAACAGACCGGACACAGAAAATAATGAACGCGATGATAAACACGAGCATAATACTGATGAGCACGTTGATGGGGGGGTTTGCACAGGTAATGGTGGAGACAACGGGCGCCATGGCTTCGGGGATGGCGGAAGCTTTTGGCGGAAAAGAAGCGGGAGACAAAGTCAATGGTGAGATCAAACAGAAACTGCCTGAAGTTGACGAAAAAATGAAAGAAATGATTTCTGATATTAGAAAAGACGTCTATGTCCAACTTGGGCAGAAAAGGAAAGAAATTGAGCCGTTTCTTTCAGATCCAGTGTTTGACACTGGACCAAAAACAATTGATAAGTACAATTTTAGGCTGCCAAGGCTAACCGAAGAACTCAACGACGATGCGCTTGCACAATATTCACAATTACTCGTTAGGTGAAGACCCAAAATTCGCTGAGATGTTTAAGGAATTAACCGACTGGATGGGTACCCTGCCCAAATTCCCAGAGAAGAAGGGGAAAGAATAGTACATCACCTGCAAAACGACAAAAATGAATTGGTGAGATGGCTAAAATGGTTAGACAGAGGCTCCAAGTTACATTGAGAGAAGATCTGGTTAAGTGGGTAGATCAGCAAGTCGCGAAAACCCGGTTCGCGTCACGTAGCCACGCCGTAGAATACGCCTTGACTAGACTGAAGGATCAGGAAGAGAGAAGAGGAAAAATCGAAATGCTGTAGCGTCTTGTTGTTGCTGACAAGCACACCTGACTCTAAGCTATCTTCCTTTCTTGCTGGCTAGGATGAGAATTTTCTCTGTCAGAAGTTCTTCAATTCGGCAATGCTCAATTTCGGCATTCTTTAGATCAGCCTCATTACTTCTATGTTTTGAAGCGTGCGCTTCGACGCTGCGCACCATTTCATCCAAATCCGGAACTAAGAGAATTTTTGCACCACACTCACAAGAAACAACTGGCAAGTTGTGAACCAGATTCCATCTAGTGGGCTCCTTTTTTACATCCGTCCTCTTAACGCAACCATTGTTTTCATGTGATGTAGCTGGCATTTCTTCATTCTCATTCATCCTGGCATATTGGCCTCCAAAACAGCTTTTTGCAAAACTCACTAGAAGCGAGAAGAATGGCTACTTTGTCGAAGTGTGATTGGGAGAGAATTGAGCGTGATGTTTTGGGAGAAAGGAACAACAGGTTTCCGAGATTTCCTATTGTATAACTCACCTTGGCTTCAACTCTCAGCCTATCTTTTGGTTAAAACCTTACTTAAAATTTCTTGCGAAGTGCAGTTGACTAGTTTAGCAAGTGTAGTTAACTAACTCAGAAAGCACACTTGGCAAGCCTTAAGAAGACGAGTCTATCTACAAAAGTCAACGCAAAAAACAAAAGAATAGCTAAGGCAAAGGTACAAACACATGAAAAGTTAGTATTCGCTTCTCCTTGAAGTCTCTCATCTTCATCACGCCGAAGAAGAGGACGAACAAACGAAGGACGATTGGCCTGCCTAGAGTTTGCATGTTTAAGCCTAAAATCATTTCCTTCCTTTCGAAGGTGTTTTCTCGGACTTCTTTTCACTCGTCATGACCAAAACTTGCTTAATCAGGTAGTTCTGAATCTGCTCAAAAAGGGCTTTTGCCTGCACAGGATCCTTTTCTTTGCCAGCATGGCACTCTGCATGGTAGACTATGGCGCGATCCATTTCCTTAACGTCAGGTATAAGCAAAATTTCGGCCCCACATCCACACACGATAACTTTCTGACTCATATTCGAAGGTCGGTGACGTCCTCTATAGCTTGTCATATCGGGGCAAAATCCGATTGCAATCACAAACACCGCGATAAATAAGCTTTATTTCCAAATAGTGGTAAACTGAATGATAGCAAAACATATTGTGTATATCTTCCGAAATTAACATTCTCGACCTCAATGCGGCCAAGCAAACTCCACACGTCCTTTTTATTATAGCTCCTTCTTATGTGTCAGTCGCAGGTGCACAACAATCGGCCTTTTCTATTTCATCAGCACTTATGGTCAGTTATCGCGCAAGTGAAGTCTTTCACCAAGCCGAAAATCTCATCAGGACTTGAATATCTACAGTCTCTGTCTCTTTCTATACATTATTGCATTTGACCAAAGTCCAATTTTTGTCTGAAGAAATCAACAATCACTTGTTCTTGCCATTCAAAGTGACCGAATTAACCTTGAGAGACAGCAGAAGGTGTGTTTCACACTTATTTTCCTGTGTTTTACGGTTCGAATATAACAACTTTTTCTTTTTTATTGCCACTTTGCTTTGACCATTAACGGATTCATTGAGATTTTGGGAAACTATCGTTCGACACGAATTAGCGCGGGAGAGGTAAGCAATCTGCCTACGAGGATATAAGATTATCCAGAACAGCCATTGCGCTAGAGTCATCTATCTCTAGAGGTCTTCGTCCAGTTGGAACCAGATTGCGTATGCGTGGTAAAGAAGTGCGCGAGACAGAGTTTTCGACTCTATTACTCAAGATTAATCTTAAATACACGGTCAAACAACAAGAAATAAGGAGAAATTCATGTCAACAGCTAAAGCAAAAAATCGCGAATTAATCTTCAAGGCCCTAACCGATCCCAGTTTCCGCAATCTGCTCCAGACACAACCCGCCAGAGCCTTAGGCGTAGCGACGCTAACTCCGGAAAAAGCAAAGATGGTCACCGTTGCATTGTCCGCAATTAAAGAAATTGACGCCAAAATTAACGGCATCGCCGACGAACTTTTGTGTGCAAACGGAGGACCATGCGGAATAGCCAAGGTAGACGTAACAAAGACTCGAATGGGTTAAAGAGAGCGGAATCCTAATTCTCCACTTTTTTTATGTGAAAAATCAACGCTTCCTATTCAACTCCCAATCACTAGAAATCCGTGCAGTAAAACCAGACGAACAAATCTCCGATTTGAGCCCGGGTGTACTCAACAAAGAAAAAACAACTAATCAAGCATCTGCCTCTGATAGCTTTGGAACCAAGAAAAACTCGCGAACCAAAAGATCATCCACCCCCGAGAATTCCAATTTTTCAGAGAGGGTAGAAATTCTGGTTAATGCTACACAAAAATGCAATCTGAACTGCAGTTACTGTTTTGTCGACAAAGGAAAATTCAGCTACGAGAGCAACAGACTGCAGACGTTATCACCAAAAACGGTAAAACATCTAGTTGAGACTTTGCCAAACAAGCTCCCGTGGGCTAAACACTTCTGCATACACTTCTACGGAGGCGAACCTCTACTAAACTTACCAGCGATAAATGAAGCCATCCAAACAGCTTTGCCAAAGGGAAATCTCTTCTCGTTTGCCATAACCACCAACGGCACCATATCGACCAAAAAAGCCATAACCATCCTAAAAAGAGGCAGATTCAACATTATACTGAGCATAGACGGACCTGAACACATTCATGACACTTATAGACGAACAAAACAAGGCGCCCCAACACACAAAAAAGTTTTGAAATTCTTAGAAAAAATCAGAAGCGAAAAACTTTTTGTTCGAGGGTCCAGCGTTGTGCGAAAAGGTTGGTCATTGCAGGAAGCACACGCCTACCTTAAGACTCTACCAGTGGACGCAATAAAAGCCCAAGCTGTAAGACTACCATGCTCAAACCCGATAGCTCTAAGCGGAAAAGAACGAAATGACTACTTTATGCATCTTAAACAAATAGGCCAAGAGACAATTGAAGGAATAAATCAAGACAGAAACCCAAAAGACGATCGATTCAACAACAGAGTGCTGCAACTCCTGTGCAAGACAACGCGAGAGTCTTTCTGTGGAGCAGGAATTCGAACCTTTGGAATGTCCTCTGACGGAACAATGCTTCCATGCGTTTTGCTCGCCGGCAAAAAAAGCGCCAGTTTAGGCAACATAAACGACGATGGAACCTGGGTGAAACAGGGACTTGCGTGGGCAAACAAACATAAGCCAAGAAAAGAATGCCAAGAATGTTGGGCTCTTCCACTCTGTGGAGGAGGCTGCCCCGCTATGCTTTCAGTTTGCGGAGAAGACGAATGCGAACTTGTCCGCGCTAACTGCGAAATCGCCCTTGAAATCTATGCCAGTTTCCTAAACAACCCCGAAGACCTATTGGTCTTGTCAGGTGTATCGTGAATGACTGCAATTAACCTCAAAATCCTAGGAAGCCAAATCACATTCGACCCCGATGTAGTTTCACCTCCAAGCGTAGATGACCGCTTGTTTCCAAGACCATGCAGCCTAGCTCTGGATATCTCAGGTTCATGTAACCTAAAATGCACATACTGTGCAGAAAACTCCACAATGCCCAAGCGAGAACCGATGCAAATCGAAACTCTCAATCTAAGCGTAGATTCGATTTTTGATTGGTCAAAAAACAAAATGGGGGTCTCAATCCATCTGGGTAGCGGCGAACCCCTGCTAAACTCCCCGCTCGCTAAAGCATTAAATGAAAGAGCGCGAATGCGGGCAAGTGAGAGTCATAAGCCGTTGTCTCTGTATCTTACAACAAATGGCACTCTGCTAAACGACCAAATCATACAGTGGCTTATAGCGGGCAATTGGAACGTGAAGATAAGCATAGACGGCGACCAAGCTACACATGATCGCAACCGCATTAGGAAAACCGGAGAAGGCACATACCACACAGTACAGCCTGCAGTAAATCAGTTGGCGACGCAGATACCGGAACGTTTCAGCACAACTTCAGTTCTTTGTCACGGAACAGACCCCAAAGACGTTTTCTATGCAGTAGCTTCAATGGGCGTAAAAAGCATAGAGATGGTCCCAATTGCAGTCGCCAAGGCGTCCAAGTTTGCCTTGCAACAAAACGACTTCGATGCTTACAGAACCTTCATATTTGAATATGCACAGCGCCTCGCCAAAGGAGAACGTTTACCGGTCAACATAAGGTTTCATAAAAGGCTCCTTAAAACCCTGGGACACGGAAACAGCAGAGTACCTTGCGGCGCAGGTCGAACCTTCTTCGCCACTGGACCACGAGGAGACATTTACCCTTGCTTCAGATTCGTTGGACTATCCAAATACCGACTAGGCGACCTATCGGGAATAAGCTCGGAGCGAGTCAAATGGTTCACCGCTTCGTCGGGACGAACCTACGACCAAAGAACAGAATGCCAAAGATGCTGGGCAGCATCCCTCTGCGGAGGCCCTTGCTATGCCTGCGCAGATCTTTTCGGGTTAGGTTCAGCTTTACCCTCATACTGCGAGATAGTCCGAATCGAAAGCGAAGCTGCTTTGTGGCTATCAAGTTATCTACGAGAGAAAAACGTTGAGAGACTCGTTGAACTTATGGGTGTAGAGGTTCAGGAGGAGTAACAGTTGCGAGTTACTCTGGTTAAGCCACCCGAACAATCCAGAATGAATTTTGGAACATTCAGTTTAGCTGTGCTAGCTTCAGCCGTCACTGACATAGCATCCATCAACATTTTGGATGCAACATGTCTTTCAATAGACGAAACTATAGCGGAAATCATCAAAAGAAAACCGGATTTGATTGGAATTACAGCCATGGGCTTAAAATCTGTGACTCCAGTGTGCGCCTTAGTGGAGGCAATCCGCCAAAAGGGCTTCAAAGACCAAATAGTCATCGGCGGGCACGGAGCCTCAATGCTGCCCCACCGAATTCTACAGAGCGGGGCGAACGTCGTAGTTTATGGAGAAGGGGAATTGACCTTCAGAGAAATACTACAATCAGGAATCTCAGATACAACCCAAGGCATCTATCTACTAAAAGATGGACACTTGCTCAAGACCAAGCAAAGAGGCTTCATCGACCTTGACAAACTCAAAGAACCCGCGCGCAATCTTTGTCCGTCGCCGCAAAACAGCATTTACCTTCTGGAAACAAGCCGAGGATGCCCACATAGTTGTTCCTTCTGCGAGACTAGCCGATTCTTCTCCTGCACTTGGCGAGGAAGATCGCCAAGCAACGTGGTTAAAGATATTCACAAACTAGTAGAGGACGGCGCTAAGATCATTCAGATTGCAGATGACAACTTCACTGCAAATCCCGAGAGATCCATAGAAATTTGCCGGCTACTGAAGAATGAACCCCTTCCTTTGTTCTTCTTATTTTCAGCACGTTCTGACGATCTAGCAAAGAACCCCGAACTCATCCCCGCTCTTGCAAAAGTCAACTTCCTGCGCGCTACAATAGGAGTCGAAACTGTCATACCCAAAATAGCTAAATCAATCGGGAAAAACATAAGCTTAAAACAACACATCCAAACTTTTGGAGCATTGAGGAAGGCAGGCATCTTTACGATTGCTTCGTTTATAGTTGGTCTTCCAGGAGAAACAGAAGGCATGCGAAAAAGCTACGTTGAACAAGCCCTCAAACTGGCTGACTCTGCAACTTTTTTACCCTTCCAGCCTTTTCCTGGAACTCCAATGGCTAAAGGAGCTGGAGAACCCGAAGACTGGTGTGTGGAATACGCTGCGAAGCTGACAAGAGAGTTCCGTCAGCACCCTGCATCCTGTGAGAGACTTGCTTTGGCAGCAAGAGAGGCTACGGTTAGAGGTATGCTGTCTAGAGCAAGCCTACAAAATAGACAAAGTTGTGCTGAATGGGAAAACAGGAGAAAACTCAAAGCTGATTGTTTGTGATAATCTAAACAAGATTTACGGTAAGAGCGAAACAAAGGCACTTGACTGCCTTACTTTCTCCATTCCCTCACATGGAATATTCGCCCTAATTGGTCGAAATGGTTCAGGAAAAACCACTCTTATCAGAATTCTTGCAACGAACTTGAACCGACATCTGGAAAAGTAACCGTAAACGGCATAGATGAGTAACGGATCCAGGCAGACTCAGAGAAAGAATCGCTATAGTACCCCAAGAAGCCAGACCAATACCATGGATGACACCAATGCAGACCGTACTCTCATACCTACTGTGGCGAGGATTTAGCTACACTGAAGCAAAGAAGCGAGCACGCGAATCAATCAGAAAACTCGGGCTTCAAGCGCATGCAAATACCCTGAATCGCAGACTCTCCGGAGGAATGAAACGCAAGGTCTCAGTTGCCACAATCCTCGCCTCAGAAGCTGAACTAGTCTTTCTCGATGAGCCCAACAACAGGGCTTGACCCAATATCAAGAAAAGAACTCTGGAAAATACTCAAAAAACCGGAAAGGAACGTTTCACTTTCCTAACCACACATTACCTCGAAGAGGCTGAACAGCTAGCTGACCTAATAGGCGTCCTTGACAAGGGCAAGCTAGTATGCATCGGAACCTTAAACCAGCCAAGACAAAGCGTAAAATACAATTACAGCATCAAGCTGCTGTTAAAACCCACTCCTGACCTTCTTTTAGCCCAAGTGAAAGGCGACGTCATGGCAGGAGACAACGACAACAACAGAATACTCACAGACGAAGAGGAGGCATTCAGAATATCAAGAGAACTCTCCAAAGCCGGCCTCAAATTCAACATCAATCCGGTAACTCTCGATGACATATTCTTCTATATCATTGCCAAAGGAAGGAGGCAAACAAAGCTGCCTAACGAACCCTCCTAAAGAAAAGGAGTAGGGCAAGCCAGATTCTCGCAGGAGTACTGGTCAACGCAATTTATGAAATGAAAAACTACCCTATAGTCCTTGTAAGCAGCGTTCTTTCGCCACTATCCCTATTGCTTCTCGTGGTATTCGTAAGCCGAGGAACGTTGATAGGAGAAGCCGTCGTAGGCGGATTCATACTGACTGTATTCCAAAGCGGTATGTCGCTTCAATCGGATCTCGCACACCTAAAAAATGACTTTAAACTCCAAGATATGATCGTCGCCTCCCCCACCAACTGGCTGATCTACATTGTCGGACTAGTTATTGGCGAAATAATCTATTCGCTCCCAGCACTAATCGTGCTAACAATACTAGCATACTACTTCTTAGCCCTCAGCATCATAGGAATCATCGCACTCATCGGCGTACTTCTGCTAATGTTCCTTGTCTCAATGGCAATCGGATACGCTCTCTCAACATACTCCAGCGACATAGTGCAGAGCTTTGCATTTTCAAGACTTCTTGCTACGCTCTTCTCAACCATACCGCCAGTCTACTATCCAATCACCTTCATCCCATTGCCGTTCAGATACCTAGCATACTTGTCGCCCACTACATATGCGGCGGAGCTTGCCCAGAGTGCAGCTGGATTTGTGCAACCACCACTCAAAAACATAATCCTCGACTGGGTCGTATTGGTGGCTTTGACAATAGTACTTTTTATTGTTGCAGCCACTAAGGCGCGCTGGAGAGAAGTCTAACTGTAACTATAAGAACTCTAAAGTGCACAATCTTGCTCGAAGCTACTTTCATCTTTTTTCTTTCTCTGTGCTTTTCTTTGAGAATGAGAGCGCCAGAGAGTAGCAAAAGGAGGACGGTTCAGCAATTAGAATGGTTGCTGTTCTACTCCTAGTTTTTCGAGTTCTAAGGGAGCCGAGAACCAAGCAAAAAAGGTTCGAAGAGAACCAAAAAAAAGAGAAGAAAGGAAGTGATTTCTAATTTGTCTGTTTGCGTCTTCTCAGGATCAGTGCTGATGCGGCTGCTATGATTAGGATTACAGCTGCGCCGATGGCTATGTAGGTAGCTGTGGGGGAGGAACTTGTTGGTGGAGGAGCAATTGAAGGTGTAGGCGATTGTGTCACAGTTGGAGTCTGTGTGGGTGTGTGTGCTGGCGGCGTCATTGTTGGCGTGACGGGAGTCGGTGTAACTTGTGGCGAACCTGCTGCCTCGTTTACTCCAAAGAATGTTGAGGCGTCCGAGCTTCCGTAAGATGCGGAGCCTTCGAAGGTAGCTTTAATGTGGTATATTCCCGGAACTGGTGGGGTCCACATGATTCCATAGTTACCGTTCTTGTCGCTTACTGCAGTGCCGATGTTTTGTAGGTTGCCGTTGGGGTCTATGGCAGTTATTTTCACTGGGACACCTTTGACATCTGTGGGGAGGGGCCGTTGATGATACATGTATTCCATCCATGCGTCCATACTTTCGTCCGCTATGGCAGGAGTGCCTTTCAATGAGAAGTCTAAGTTACCGTTGATGTTGAGTCTGCCAGATGGGGACTGATCAGTGACTGTGCCAGTAATCAACACATCGGATCCTAAAGTTGAAACAGACTGTGGTACTGAGACTGTTGTTGCGCTTGGTCCTTTGCCGATGCAGTATATTTGGTTGTCATGATTATCAAGGTATATGATGCGACCTTCCGAGATGACCACTTTGGACAATGCGTTGTTTGCGTAAGAGGGGTAAGCTGTCAATCGCCAGAGCATTTTGCCCGTGCTAGTATCCAATGCGAAGATGGATCCGTCACGTCTAATCGGGGAAGTTTGTCCAGCCCACCCGGTCGAACCGTGAAGGTAGACTTTATCAATTCCGGTCAAAGGATCGTCTATGAAGAAAGCCAAACTGAGCGGTGTGTATTCTAAGCCTTCAGTTTCGAGGTAACCTATCGATGGTGCGGTCCAGTTCCACAGGAATTTTCCAGTGGTCGCTTCCATGCATTCGAGGTCTCCAGTGGTACTTATGGTGTAGGCTCTGCCGTTATGGACGCTGAGCGAGGTTCCATAGTAGTACCATGGTGAAGAGAGTGTATACATCCACAGCTGCTGTCCTGTGGTTTGGCTATAGACCCACACTCTGCCAGTCACTCTTTCAGTGAACCAGAAGACTTTATCTCTGGATGATAGACCGTTAAAGGATACCCCGCCGCTGTACGTGCTGTTAGGGTAATCGTCGTTCGCTTTTGGAGGCACAAAAGTCACGTCCCACAATACTTTTCCCCAGTCCGGTGCCTTTATGCTGTAAGCCCTGAAGTAGCCCTGAACAGTACCTCTGGCGTCGTTGCGTCCCGCTGTTCCAACCACTACGTAATCGTCTGGAACGATCTCCCTGATAGAGCCGGTCTCATTTAAGACCGAGTTTCGGGGACCAAATATGCTAGACACTGACACGTTCATTGAATAGCCATTTCTGCCGTCATAAATCGCACCCGCCGCCGCAGTTGACATGCCTACTGATGTAGCACCAGGTCTCCAGAACCAATAGCTGTTGTCTGTCGTCGTTCGAGGAGCAAGAGAACCGTTGAGGAGCGTCTTAGGCTGGAACACACCGTACGAGAGTCTCCACCAGATCGCTTCCGTCGTATTCCAAACCTGCATGTAGTAGTTAGGCGCTGCCGCAGTTCCAAGATTAACAAAGTTGATGTAACAAATGCCACCGATCGTATCCCGGAATTGGGTACCAGAAGCTGAAACGTTTCCTATTTTGCATATCGCATTGCCCGAGTAAGCATCGAGCATCTCCCATGTTGTAGTACCTGCGGCAGTTGAATAGTTAGCCGGTAAGGCCACTCCAGATGTTCTCCACAAGTATGGGAAGCCACCGTACTGATTAGGCGAATTGTAGTTAAGCACCTGACCCATAGTAGGCATAGCTGTTGTTCCGAGCGTGTTGTTTTCGTAGTAAATCGTTTCGCCCGTGTACAAGTCAATGCAGTACCAACCAAATCTTGGGGGATTCTGGACAGAGAAGTAAGCCTTTCCTTCCAAGACTACCAACGGACTGGAGAAGCCTTCGTAGGCGATGCCGTTATAGTATGCTGTGTCACCACTTTGACCGCCCATGGTTCCGCCGCTCCACACAGAGCGAGACCAAAGTACGTGGCTACTTTCGGGACCGTTAGTGTTCGGAATTCCCGCCGATCTCAAGTTCTCGTAGTACGCTCCGCCCAGCCATTGTCCCATCACAGTAGCGCCCCAACCTCGACTCGTGTCATACACTGGACGAGTCCAGTAACCCGTTGGAAGAGGAGTCTCAATATACCGTGGAATTTGCTGTTGCTGCACAGTAATGTAAGCAGGTCTGCTTGTGCTGGCTGCAAAAGTGTCATTGACATTTATGTTATTTGTTGCGCCAGGAACTCCTGTCATAGTCTGCCCCAGAAACTTGCCTACAGCGACATATGTACCCAGTTGAGTGGGCGTGTAAAACGTGTAAGTACCGCCTACAGGGTCGGACTTTAGAGGCCCCAGAGTCTCCTTGCCCCCGTCAGGCTTTGTGATGTCGATATACAAATTCCATCTGTCGCCTTCAGCGCCGACCGCTGTTGGCGGAAGCGCATTAAGCCAAACGGCTATAATCACTTGCTGACTAACGCCTACAGTTGACGGCGAAGGAGCAACGTAGCAGTATGTTGGAATGTTAGTCCAAGGAGGGGTATGCGCGCTAGCAGCGGGCAAAGCAAGCGTCAGCGTCACTGTCAGTATTAAGAACAAAGCGAATGGTACACCGACAGTTTTGCTTTTTTGAGTATTCAATTTATTCCCTAATAGGTTTGTAGACATCTTCTCTCTCCTTTGTTTTAACTGCTTTTCTAAGCTTTCAGGATATAAAGTTTGGCAAAAAACGCACTTCACCTATATCAGGCAATAAAAGAAAGGCACAGAAAACAACAGGCAAAATCCGCAAAAGGTTTAATACCACTCCCAGAGTTTCCCATGCACAAGGGGACCCAACAGGCATGAAAGTTGTAGTTAACTGGAGCGGCGGCAAAGAATGCGCCCTAGCCTACGCCAAAGCCATAAAGCAAGGACACGAGGTTGTCCACCTGCTAACTTTTGAATACATGAAGCCCTACATCTACCACAGCTTCTCCATAATGGAACTGCAGAGCAAACTTTTGGCTACACCCCTCATGCGCGTAGAAATCAAGCGGTCCTACGAAGATATCCTCAAAACATTCCAGCGCCTACACGACGAGAAAGGCATCCAAGGCATTGTTACAGGAGACATCGTCGGCGCCGGATGCGCCATAGTCCACAGCAGCTACTACGAAACTATGTGCAAACAAGCCGGCATGAGCTTCCTTATGCCCAACGAAAACCCCTCGGGCGTCACATACGACGTCCTCAAAGAAGAGGTAATCGAAGCGGGCCTAAGACCCATGCTTAACTGCATAAACAAGGACTTCTTCGGCGAAGAATGGCTCGGCCGCGTAATCGACCCTGTCAGCATAAGGGAGCTTAAGGAACTGGCGGAGGAGAAAGGCATAGACGTATGCAGCGAAGACGGCCAAGGCTACCATAGCGAGGTCATAGACGCACCCTTCTTCAAACAACGCATCATGGTTGGCAAATTCAAGAAAAAAAACCACAAGGAAAAAAGCAAGAACTGGAAACGCAACTGGCTTTACATGGATATTAAACAAGTCTCCCTACAACCCAAGAACGCCACGTAAGAGAAGCTTGGGTCATTCTTACTTTGAGGCATCACTTCTGCTGATCTGCCTCTGGTACGTCCGAGCCCGCGTTTTTCCAATCAGCGTCTCCAACGCACGCCGCGGGTTTCGAACCGCCCGCAAGAGGCGATCGCTACTAACGGTTGGGTTGACCATGATGGCTTGCGCGCAGAGTTCCCGTAACTCATCAGCCGTAAACTCGGGCGTCTCGATAAGCGGTTGCGCCTCGGACAATGCCTCATCATTGAACCCTGCTTTGAGATATCCGCCACGTTTCGCCTGCTCATACAACTCAGTCCCATACAGCGGCGTTGCGAAGCTGAAGTAGAATCGGTCCGCGCCCAGCTGCCGAAGTCTGTAGGCAAAGCGGATTGTTGCTTCAATTTCCTTTTTGGTTTCGCCTATCATCCCAATTATGAAGAAGCACCCAACTTTGATGCCAACTTTCCGCGCAGCGATAACGGCAGTTTCCACCTTCTTGAGGTCCAAGTTCTTCTTGATTAGCTGATTCAAAACGCGCTGGCTGCCTGACTCAGGCGCGATCAGTAGTCGCCTGCAGCCCGATGCACGCATCTTCCGCAGCAAATTCTCATCCAACCCATCAGCACGCACACCGTTTGGCGTGTACCACGCGATCTTCAATCTATTTTTGACAATGAGATCGCATATGCGCTCAAAACGCTTCATGTCGCAGGTTAGGTTTTCATCGTCAAAGTCCACCTGCTTCACGCCGTATTTGCGCACGACTTCCTCTAGTTCGGTGACGACGTTTTCGGGGCTTCTGGGGCGCCATCGTCTCCCGTTCATGATGTGGTTAGAGCAGAAAACACAAATCTGGGGACAGCCACGGCTCGTTATCACTCGGGCGTAGGGCTTGCGGATTTCCCCGCGAATAGGGCGTTTCTTTATGGCCGCAAAGAAAGTGTCAAGTGGTAATAGGTGCCGAGCGGGAAACGGTAAATTGTCCAAGTCCTCGTTGAACGGGCGACGCGGAGTAATTACGACTTCTTCTCCGCTGAGAAAACCGATGCCACGGACTTTCCTTAGCGCCTTATCAGATGAACCTCGCTCCACAACATCGGCAAGTTCCTGCACCGTCAGTTCAGGTTCGCCTATGACTACAAAGTCCACGCTTGCCTGCTTGAGGCATTCCTCAGGACGCGAAGATGGATGCAGCCCAATCAGGGCCGTGTGCACCTGTCCATTGACGCGTTTTGCGGTGGCTGCGGCTTCGAAAGCGGTTTCCCACCAACCCGAAAATGGGATAGTAATCACCACAAAATCCGGTGCCAACTGCCTAAGCCGCTGCGCCATTTGCTCATTGGTTAAGCCAAGCCGGTATTTTCTGCCACCTATTTCCTGCAGGTTTGTCCATCCCTCTGTTGGCGCATCAATAATGCTTACGACATGCTTCTTTTCCAGCACAGCGGCGACATAAGCGAGGTCTATAGGTTGGAAAGGGCTGGGCTTCCCCCACATCTTCGGGTGAAGCCGTGGGGGGTTAATAAGGCAAACACGCATTGTATCAAACCCACTTAGTTCTGGGGCTGCTTTGAAAAATGTGCATGTCCCCTGAAAGTAGCATAGCTGGTTAAGAATGTATGCGAAGATTAATAGATTATGCAAATTCCCAAAACCCCCGCTGTAAACGAGGAAACAAGGAAAAACCCTCAGTCTAAGCGGTTTTTCCGAGACCAGCGGCTGTTTTTCATCAAAATTGGGTTTTGGATTTATCTGCAAAACACATAATAGCGGCAGTCCCCGTTAGGTTTTTACAATGCAACGTTTAGGCGAAGCAAAGTGAAGGTACACGTAACACTTGTTAACCCGCCTTACCCAGCAGGGGCGATTCAAGCACCCTTTCTTCCCTTAGGCATCGGCTACCTAGCCGCCTACCTGGAAAAAAACGGTTACGAAGTCAAAGTCATTGACTGCCAAGTTAACTATCCTTCACCTAAGCAACTCGCAAGCGAATTGGAGAAAAACGAGCCCGACCTCGTCGGCTTAACATGCGCGACACTAACTTACAAGCCCGCTCTTGAAATAGTAAAAATAGCCAAAGAAGTGCGTCCAGACTGCCTAACCGTCATGGGTGGCCCCCACGTCACTGTGCTTGACGAACAGACCATGGCAGAAATCAACGCGCCCGATGTGGTCGCAAGGGGTGAGGGCGAGCAAACGCTTCTTGAACTCGCGGCAATTGCCTCCAAGCCCGACGCTAGCAGCCTTGGCAAAGTTGACGGCGTCACTTTTAAGATAGACAACAAACTCGTCCGAACCAAAGATAGAGAATTCATTCAAAACCTCGACGACCTACCCCACCCAGCATACGACCACTTTGAGCTCCGAGGCTACAAGTTCTCCGGCAAAATGTATTTGCCCATCATAACAAGCAGAGGCTGCCCCTTCAACTGCGCCTTCTGCCTAGCATCCAAGATGTGTGGGCATGGCTTCAGAGCTAGAAGCCCAAAAAAAGTCGTAGACGAACTCGAGTGGCTCAGAGACGAATGGGGCGCAGACGCCTTCGCATTCTACGATGACACATTCACTTTTGACAAGAAACGCGCCTACGATATCTGCCAAGAAATTATAGATCGCAAAATCACCTTGCCTTGGGATTGCCGAACTCGAGTCGACCAAGTGACCGTCGAAATGCTGGGAAAGATGAAGAGAGCAAACTGCAAGCTCATCCACTACGGCGTCGAATCGGGCAGCCAAAAAATGCTCAACCTCATGCGGAAAGGCACTACGGTGGAGCAGAACGCAAGAGCAATAAAACTCACCAAAGAAGCAGGCGTCGGCGCAGCAATATCCGTCGTTGTCGGATATCCCGGCGAAACACCCGAGATGCTCCAACAAACTGTAGACTTCATGAACAATACTAAGCCTGATTATGTTTACATGTGCCAAGCGATTCCTTATCCGGGCACGGAAATGGCGGCTGAACTGGACAGGTTGGGCTGGGCAATGGATCCTGATTGGAACCATTACGACGAAGTAACGCCTGTCTTCAAGAGTCCCCTGCTGCCTCAAGAGATAATCGACAAAACCAGAAAACAGTTTTTCGACAAGTTCTTCTCGCCCTCCTACTATATCCGCGAATCCAGGCAGGGTAACTTCTACAGCGGAATTATGGCAAGAACCGCTCTGAACCACATGCTCTGGAGAACCAAAGTCCCCAAGCTTCTGGGTGCAATTTCAAGAAAATTGCCCTCAAAGAAGAACGGATAGAGTTTTTTCTGCGAGAACTTGAAGGGAAAGCTCAGCCTGATAAGAAGCCATGAAACTGCAAAAGGTAAATGAACCGCGAAATGCTTACAAAAGCCTTGAACCTTGCATGGGGAAAAGTATGAGGACTCACGTTACACTTGTTAATCCGCCTTATCCAATTGGTTCACACCAGCATCCGCCCTTCATCCCACTAGGATTGGGATATTTGGCCGCGGTTCTGGAGAAAAACCAGTTCAAAGTAAAAGTGATTGACTGCCAAGCCCAAAAACTCACGCCGGAGCAGTTCCGCACCGAAGTCGCCAAGACCCAACCAGACATAGTTGGACTCACTTCCACAACTTTGACTTACAAGTCCGCACTGCGCATAGCAAAAATCGCTAAAGAAGTGTGGCCAAACTGCATCGTTGCCATTGGTGGTCCACACGTAACCTTCTGGGACGACAGAGCCCTGCAAGAAGCGCCCTACCTCGACGCCATAGTCAGAGGGGAAGGCGAAATTACGATGCTGGAACTAGCCAGTCGCGTCGAAGAAGGCAAACCCTTCAACGACCTCACGGGCACGACCTGCCGCAAAGGCAGCGGAATTGTGCGAAATGCTGACAGACCTTTCTTGGAAGAACTCGACAGCTTACCATTCCCAGCACATTACCTGTGGCAAGTGGGAAACCTGCGCAAGTACGGAACTATTCCATACCCGATTATGACGAGCCGCGGTTGCGTGTACTGGTGCAACTTCTGCACCGCCGTGCGCATGTTTGGCAGAAAATACCGAATGCGCACCCCCAAAAACGTCGTGGACGAGCTGGAGTACCTGCAAAAGAACTACCACGCAGAGCAATTCACATTCTACGATGACGCCTTCACGGTTGATCAGGCTCGGACTGCGGAAATCTGCGACGAAATCGAACGGCGAGGTCTCAGTATCAAATGGGACTGCGAAACCCGCGTTGACATGGTCACCAAACCACTGCTCGCAAAAATGCAGAAAGCAGGCTGCATAGCCGTCTGGTTCGGCGTAGAATCAGGCTCAAAGAAAGTTCTAGCCGACATGGGAAAAGGCTTCTCACTCACACAGACCAGAAGAGCTTTCAAGTGGGCCAAAGAAGTCGGCCTAATGACAGTAGCAGGCGTGATTTTGGGCTTTCCAGGCGAAACCAAAGAATCCGCGTGGGAAACAGTGCGGTTTGTGCAGGAACTGAACCCCAATGACGTAGGATTCTACATCGCCACGCCGTACCCTGGAACACCCATGTACGACTCCGTTAAAGAAAAAGGATGGCTCCGAATAACAGACTTCGACAAGTACGACACTGCCACACCAACCTTTGAAATCCCAACGCTGAGCATGGAGGAACTTGCGCAGATTCGAGAGCAAGCATTCCAGAAATTCTATCTTAGCCCGGCCTACATTGTCAGTGCCATAGGCATGTTTAGGAAAGGAAAAATGTGGGGCTTAGGCGCAACCCGCCTTATCCTGGCACACTTCCGAAGAGCGGTAAGAGCCAAAGCAACCAGCTTGATGGCATAAAACCAAGGAGGGAGAAGGCCGACGTCGATCTTGCTTATGACCACTGCGCCGCCGATTAAGTCGCCGTGGGGCATGGCAGGCAGGCTTCCTCCGCTGGGTCTAGCTTACGTTGCAGCAGTTTTGGAAAAGGACGGCTTCCAGGTTGAGATTTTGGATAATTATCTGCTGGAAACGCCCATCGACAGGCTTAAACTGGAAATTAGGAAACGCAACCCAAAGATAGTGGGCATAACCTGTAGCTCCCTAACCTACGAACGATGCGTGGAAACAGCCAAAGCCGTCAAAGAAGCACTGCCCGATTGTATAGTCGTCGTCGGCGGGCCGCACCCATCATACATGCCCGAAACCATGCTCCAACACTCGGAAATAGATTATGTGGTTATCGGCGAAGGCGAGAAGGCAATGCAGAGTCTTGCTCGAGCCCTCATAGAAAACAAAGACCCTTTAGCCGCCACCAAGATTCCTGGCGTTGCCTACAGAGAAGCAAGCGAAATAGTGAAGAACTCGCCTGAATTCATCAGCAACCTTGACAAGGTGCCTTTTCCCGCGAGGCACATGTTGCCCATGGGAATGTACGACCGAAAAATCCCTTATCTAAAAGTCGAACCCGTTGACACAATGAGTATCATCCGCGGCTGCCCTTATAGCTGCGCCTACTGCGAAACCCGGGAACTTTGGGGCGACACCTGCCGCGAATTCACGCCGCAGCGAGTCCTGGACGAAATCAACCACATAACCAGAGACTTCGGCACAAAAGGCATTTACTTTGTAGGCGACAATTTCACAATCAATAAGAAACTCACTTTTGAACTATGCCACCTAATTCGAAAGAACAAAATCGACATTCAATGGGTTTGTGACACCCGAGCTGACTTGGTCTCACAGGAACTTCTGCGGGAAATGAAATCGGCAGGCTGCCAAACCATCTTCTTCGGAATAGAATCAGGTTCACCGCCCATTTTGCAGAGGCTTAACAAGAACCTTGACCTACAAGTAGTGGAGCATTCGTTTGAGTTGTGCCACAGGGAAGGCATCCAAACCGCCGCATCCTTCATGTTGGGCATCCCAGGCGAAACCGAGGCAGACATGGAAGCAACTTTCAAATTCGCCAAATGCCTGAACGCAGATTGGTGCCAATTCAACATATACGTGGCCTGCCCAGGCAGCAGCCTCTACAACGAAGTAATCCGTGAGGGACTTTACGACCAGATAGACAACTTTTTAGCCCGCGTAAAAACTAGCGACTTCAACTATGAGAGCTTGCAGAAGATCCAACGCAAGTTCCAGAGCAGCTATAACAAGTCGCCAAAGAATCTGATGCGGACAATTAGGCGGGAAGGCTTTGTCAGATCGCTTAAGAAAAGTGCCAGCATGATTTTCAAAGGATAACAAGTTGCTGGGTGGGTTATTTTCGTGTTAGAAACCGTAAGAACCGCATTTTCCATCCTTTTCGACCGCAATTCCGAGCCAAAAGAAACCTTCAGTTCCAAACGTCGTCTCAAAAAGCCTTCTACAAGCGACAAATGTGAAAGCATACAAAGCGGTCAGAGCAAACTGACAATAATAGAGAAATTTGCTCGAAGAATCGCATAAAGGTCTATCAGCATATATCCATCTTTGATAACTGATTCACACACCACAAGTAATATTAGACGCAGGTTCATACTTCAACTTGGTAACAGTAACGGTTAAAATTACATGAAACTGCAAAAGAGCAGCCATGCCAAAAATAACCTAACTTAACTAAATCATAAATCAGGAGCGTAACAATTACGGGAACATCACAAACATTCACTATAAAGTATGTTATACATGCAAGATTCGAAATCGAAGGCGTCGTGGAAAAACCCGACGTAATCGGCGCAGTCTTCGGGCAAACAGAAGGGCTTTTTGGTCCCGAACTTGATCTGCGCGAACTCCAAAAAACCGGACGCATCGGCAGAATCGAAATCGACCTGCATTCTAAAAACGACCGCACTACAGGCAGCATAACAATACCCACAAGCTTAGACCGTGTAAGCACAGCTCTCATTGCCGCATCAGTCGAAAGCATAAACCGTGTAGGTCCCTGCAGTGCTAAAGTCTTCCTCGAAAAAATCGAAGACATACGTGAAGCCCGAAGAAAAATTATCATCGACCGAGCCAAAGACATCCTCCATAAATGGAACATCGAATCCATGCCCAGCGTAGACGAAATCTACAAGGAAATCAGCGAAACCATGAAAGCAGGCAAAGTCGAAAAATACGGACCCGAAGACCTTCCGGCTGGACCAGGACTTGAAGGAGCCAAAGAAATAATTGTCGTCGAAGGACGAGCAGACATAATTAACCTCATGCGATGTGGCATAACCAATACCGTCGCATTGGAAGGCGCAAAAGTCCCCGAAGCCATAAAACGCTTAACAAAAGAGAAAGAATCCACTGCACTTCTCGATGGTGACCGTGGCGGAGACTTAATCCTCAAAGAACTTCTCCAAGTCACAGGCGTTAAATACGTTGGCAGAGCGCCACGCGGCAAAGAAATCGAAGAATGCAACTGCAAAGAAATCGCAGAAGCATTAGAGAACCGCGTTTCAGTGGCTGATTTATTCAAGCCTAAGGAGCAAAAGAAGCCAGAACGCCCAACAGAACGCGTACCAGAAAAGCCCAGAATCATCGAATTCCCCGAACAAATAGTTCAAGTAGCAAAATCGCTTGTAGGCTCACTGGAAGCTGTGCTCCTCAACGAAAAGCTGGAGCAAATCGAACGTCTTCCAGTAAGTCAACTGGCAGAACGACTTCAGCAAGTCACAGGCGTTGACACTGTAATCTTTGACGGCATAATCACGCAGCGCATCGTCGACATAGCAAGCGAAAAAGACATCAAGACCATAATTGCGTCGCGAGTTTCCGAAGCAGTCAAACCAGCGCTAAACGTCGAGCTGCATACCTTCCAAGAAACCATCCCAGCCAGCTAAGCACCCATAAACTCAACCAGACTCTTGTCCCTTTTCCTCTTTGTCTCAGCCAAAAGCAACTTTTCCGCGGTTATTCCGAAGAACCCAAGCACGCGCACTGCAGCAGGAACAACCTGATTCTCCACATAATAATCTACATCCACATCATCAAAAGAAGCAAAAGCGAATGGCTTCACACGACTGTAAAGTTTGCCTTCGCCTTTGAGAACAACGTAGCCCACTTTGTCGCCAACAGTCATTCGCCAACCTTCAGCCTGTAGCATTTTGGCAGCTTCCACATGACCAGCCCTAATAGCATATTCCCCCACAGGCTTGGTTAGCGTTTTCCAGATTATCAGGTCTCGGTAACCAATTTTTCTCTGCTTTAGCCCATCAATTACATTGTGGACATAGGTCTCCGCTTTCTGCGGTGACTGCTCCTTCAAAATGATTTCGAGCACGCGCTCCTGCACGTTCTTGGCAACTTCAGCCCAGTCGCCCCGCACAACCTCGAGCCCGACGATGTCGAGTGTGCCATCCTTGAGCAAACCAGCATAGCGTTTCTTAGCCTCCGTAAAAAACACGCGTACGTATAGGTTGCCTAATTCGATTTCTAAACCCAGTTCCTTCTTGATTTCCTCCGCCAGAAACAGCGCTTTCTTCTCGTCGTATGTAACGAATATGCTGTCAGTGTCGCCGTAAATCACTTTCAACCCAGCTCCTTTAGCCATGTTAATCGCGGTTTGGATTGTATGTCTTCCCCAGGCGGCTGCAGCTTCAGCAACTGGTTTGCTGTACCAACGTGCGCCAATCCATCCCGCGTAGCCGTAAGTTGCGTTTGTTATTATTTTGACTGCCTTCTGCCTTGCATCTAGAAGCCGATATTCTACGCTGCCATTATTTAGATTCTTCATTTCCGTGCGAATTTCATTTCGGACGCCGACTAAGTACATTACAATTTCTTTAAAGAACCCTGGTGGTTCTCTGCGGAAACGGTGATGAACTTCAGGTGCCTCATAAACGCCGCCACGTGGCGCCTTCTCTTTGGGTTCAATGTAGGTGTCTGGAGAAAGGTTGTAGATTAACATGAGGTTGGGGTACATGGATTTGAAATCAAGAACGGCGATGTTCTCGTGGAGCCCTGGTTGGGGCTGAAGCACGAGTCCGCCTATGTAAGGCATGTAGGGCTGCTCTACTCTCTTAGGCACGAGCTCGCCGATTCTCTGCGCATTTTTGATTAGAAACCAATCTACTCGGAAGCCTACTGCAGCTGTCATCACATGGTCCAAAGGCAAGCTTACTAGGCTGGAAAGCTGAATGGCAAAATCTATCAATGCATCAGCGACTCCCTTCACGCGGCATGCATTTTGTTGGGCGAACCGTTTGAGTTCGTCGAACTTGTTTGGATTGCCCCAGTAGTCCGCAAAATCCACATCCCAGATTATCCTACGTTGGTCAAGCTTCATAACACCTACGTGGTCCGCAAGGTTCTCAAGAGTTTTAACTTTGACTTCTGGAAACTGATCAGCGAAATCAGCTAAATCCAAGTTCGCCACGCCTGTTAGCGAAACATGCCCGTACACGCTCGTGTGCGGCTGAGTGCCTGCCCTGTCAAGGCTCAACTTAATTCCGAGAATTTTGCATCGCTCTCTCAAGTACGCCATGTCCACCCTGTTGGTTCCATAGCCCGTGATAATATCAGGATTGTATTCCTGCACATATTTCATGAAATCTTGGAGCAGTTTCTTGTCGTCTTTCTTTTCATCTGCAAGAAACTGTTTTTCCTTACCTTTGCTTGTGACGGTGGAGACAATAATTACGGGATTTCGGTCAGGCTTAGGCGAACCTTCACGACTATAGCAGGTCGTGGAGAAGCTCAGGATGCGCAAGTCCGGAGCATCTGCGATACCCACCAATTTGGGCGCCGTTTCTGCAACGTAAACGTTAGCAACGTGAACCTCAAGAGTATTCACCGTTTCCTCAGCCGCCACCTCGTGCCAGCTGCAGGGGACGACGTTATTGTCGATAAGATACCGCATAGACAACCGAATATCGTCTTCGAGGCACATCTTTATGCCTTCGAGGCTTCGAACTATTTTGGCAACCTCATCATGATTATTGCAGAGCACTTTAATCGCTTGCACGGGCTTACCGAAATACCTGCGCTCAACAATCTGCAGATCTAAGGCGAGGTTGCCAATACTTCTCCTGATTCCTTCTGCGACTTTGGCTGGGTCGCGGCCCTCTTCAATAACAGCGTAGAAGTAATTGGTGAAGGTTCTGTCAATAATTAGCAATCGGTTGCCTTTTTGGTCGATGCCCCATAGCCACAGTTCGGAGACGCCGCCCTTCAATTCCGCGTTAATGTCCAGCAGCCAAAAAGTAACTTTCACGGCAATCGCCTAAAACAAATTAGTTCGAAGAACCTTTAAACTTTTGACAGAAGAGGCTTTGGCTAGCCAAAACACTCAACTCAACCAAAGATATCCTCCAGCCATCAAAAGACCCTATTAACACGAAATCTGCTCAAAGGAATGGAGGATGGGTTTGAGGTTAGAGCTCCTCAGATGGGAACCCAAGTTTCCTCAGATACTCTCTGGCGTAGGTGGGATCGAACGACAATTCCTTGCTTCTGAGAATGCGCTTGTCCAACCTGTCAAGTGCGACACGGAAAGTCGGCTCGACTCCCCACCCCTCTGCTGATGCAAAGAAGAAACCCTTTACCCCCTTCACTGTTCGAAGCTGCAGACGGCAGTGAATAAGCGGTTGACCTTTGAAGTTGGTCCCATGAAGCTTCATGTAGACAAACAGTGTACCTGACTCCAAGAGGTCCTTATATTTGCGTGCGAAGCTGTCAAATTCACCCATCATAAAGCCTTGTGCACTAGCGTCGATTTCGGCGCCTTTAACGGCGAATTGCACCGTGAGTCTCCGGTCCGCCTCCTCAAGCGTTGAGATGGGTTCAAGGAAGTCTGTTTTTGTCACGAGACCAACCACTCGGTCCTTTGCTGAGACGATGAGGCAATGAACGTTCAAGCTATGCATCTTTTTTTCTGCAACTCTAAGGGTGGTTTCAGGTGTGACAGTAACGACTGGGCTTGTCATTACGCCTTTAGCAGGTATGCTTAGCACCTGGATCTTTTCGCCTTTGATGTCACCCAACGTCTGGCGCTGGTTAGGCTGAAACACGTTTTCAATTATATCTTGGGTGCTAATAATGCCCACAAGTTTTCCGTTTTCCATGACAGGCATGTGGCTTATGTCATGTTCCCTGAACAGGCTTAGCACTGCACCCACAGTTCTTGTAGCTTCAACAGTGAAAGGGGCTTTGGTCATGATTTGCTCGATGGGCGTGTTACCCCATTCTTGCGTGACGGCTCCGTGGATTATGTTCTCATCTGTTACGAAACCCCTGAGCTTATCTTTCTCAAAAACTGGCAGATGCTTAACGCCGCTCTGAATCATCATTTTGGCAGCCTTGCCTAAGGAAACATCCATTTCTGTTTTAGGCGCTGGTCGCATAAGCGACCTAACCTTCGTTGTGGTTGGGTCTAGTCTTGCGCGGACTATCCACCTGCGTGAGACGACGCCTGAGTACTTGCCCTTCTCATCCAAGACCGCGAGAACGGGAGGTGCTTCCTTCTTAAAAAGCTCAAGGCACCTGGATAGTGTGTCATTTTCTTTGACAGTATAATAGACGGTCGAGAAAACGTCTTTTACAGAAATTGAACTCATCATAATTTGCTCCACTTCGTATTTGGGAAAAGTAGGATTTAAAGGTTGCAAAATCGCCGCAGCCCATGCCGATCCACTGTCTCTCGTCTGGCACTGAAGAGTCTATTCTTTTGGACCGTTGGCAATGGTCCTTGTCAGCGTGCCCCTTGGCAAAGTCTGCAACAAATGCCGACCCATCCAAACGAACATGCGTTTTCGCGTATTACTGCACCCGCCGCAATCCAGTAAGCTTTATACCACTTACCAAGACAGAAACTGCAAAGACGAGACTTGATTAGCATGAGCAGCGCAGTCCAAGCCACCGGCTTAGCCAAAAAGTTCGGCAACATCCAAGCACTATATGACGTAACGTTCAACATCAAAGAAGGCGAAGTCTACGGCCTCATCGGCCCCAACGGCGCGGGAAAAACCACAGCCTTACGTATATTCAGCACGCTTATCCTTCCCACTTCAGGGTCAGCCACCGTTTTTGGCCTAGACGTGGTGAAGCAGTCCGACCAAGTCCGCCAAATACTCTCATACTTACCAGAAGAAGCGGGGGCTTATCGCAACCTAAGCGGACTGGAGTATCTTCAGTTTATGGCAAAATTCAGCGGTGCTAATACGAAGCAGGCGCTTGCGGAGGCGGCGGATATTTGCGGGTTGGGTGACCGGCTTAAGGACAGAGCCAAAACATACAGCAAAGGCATGAAGCGCAGACTCCTCTTGGCGCGGGCTTTGATGACTAAGCCTAAGCTGGCGATTTTGGATGAGCCCACAAGCGGGTTAGACGTACTTCACGCTTACCACATCCGGCAAATCATCAAGCGGTACGTGAAGCAGAATGGTGTCACCGTGCTTCTGAGCAGCCACAACATGCTGGAAGTCGAGTTTCTTTGCGACCGCGTCGCCCTGGTCAATAAGGGTCGCATAGTCTTGGAAGGTAGACCTGCGGACCTCAAAGCTCAGCATGGAAGCCTGAACCTTGAAGAAGTCTTTGCGAAGGCGGTTGGCTATGCTTAGGGGCTTTGGCAACATCGTCGTTAAGGAGCTCAAAGAGCTAATCCGAGACCCCAAAATCCTTGTTGGCATGATAGTTTTGCCCCTAATCATGTTTCCCGTGCTCGGCTTGGTTTTAGGCTACGCTCAGGAAACAGCTCAGCAACAAGCCTTGAATGCGAGACTGCTTGTCGTCGACAATGACGGGGGCAATTGGAGCCAAGCGTTCACGGATTACCTAGGTATGGGCTTAAATTTAACTGTGGTTCACAACGCGTCCCCTCAGCAGGTTGTCTCGCAGGGCTTGCTCTTGCAGCACAACGTGACGACGTTTCTGGAAATTCCATTGGGTTTTGGCGATAACCTCACCGCTCACACGGGCGGTGAATTCAACGTTACTGGAACTGTTAACGTTTACAGCGTCTACCAGGGAGGTAGCATCTTTGGCGGCATCGGCTCCGGCGTCGTGAGTGCATACATGGGCGGCTTCAACCGCGCCGTTGCACCCGACTTGGTAAAGGCCTCCACCTCGACAATCATCAAGGGCGAGATCGAGCAAGGCGTAGACCCCAGCCTACTCAGCACTCTTATGCTTAGCCAAACCATCGCGTTACCCATAACCATTATGATCTTGCTTACCTACGCCATGCAAATAGCAGCCACTAGCGTTGCCATGGAAAAAGAAGAGAAAACCTTAGAGACTCTTCTGACTATGCCCGTGGACCGCTTTAGCATCCTCATGGGTAAGCTGAGCAGCACCATGATTGTCGCAGGCGCGGCAGCGCTCGCTGTTATGTTCGGTTACAACTTCATGCTCAGTGGCATAACAAGCGCTTTACAGACGGGAGCACAAATTGATTTGGTTAGTCTTGGGCTGGTGCCGTCGCTGTTGGGCTACATTTTACTGGGCGTTTCGCTGTTTGTTACACTACTTTCAGCGTTGGCTCTGGCGGTTATCATGTCGGCGTTTAGTGAGGATGTTCGGGGGGCCCAAGCTCTCGTAGGCTACGTCTACCCAGTCATATTCATCCCTGCACTTGCATTGATCTACCTGGACATAAACACGTTGCCTGACATCATCAAAGCCATATTCTATGCGATTCCGTACAGTCACCCCATAATTGCCTCAAAAGCCGTCGTATTAGGAGACTACGCAACCGTAGCGTTCGGCATTATATACGTCACGGCCTTCACTGTTGTCATCATGTACATCGCGTCCAGGCTTTTTGCCACAGAGAAAATCCTCACGGCGAAACTTCGCTTAGGCAAAACAAAGGGCAAAGCAGCGGAACTATCTGAGTAGTCGGCAAAAACCTCGCTGGACACACGGGCATTGCTTTACAAAAGCGAACACTTCCTCAGTTCCTTGAAAAATGAAAATTTGACAAGATACGTCCTCACGAAGGAGGTTTTGATTGCTGCACTTGAGAAACCTGAGTCCTATCCGAAATGACTATAAAAGCGCATTCAAAGCGAATTCGCCAGTCTGAGAGATTCCTTAACCGACACGTAGGACGTTTGCGACAGCATTATCACGGCAAGGTCATTATGATTGCTGATAACTCTCGCATATCTCGTTTGCCGTTTTCTGTTAACTCGTTTCTCTCAGACAGCCAACTGCGAAATAAAATTCAGCGTTCCGATAAGTTGAGTAAACCCCTAGAGCCTCTAAGAAAATTGCTAGAATATTCCAAGAGTTAACATTATTTGCTTAAATAATTCTGCAAGAAATTGCTCGCTCTTTCACATGTATTTGGGCTTTGACGTTTTCCGTAGATGTATTCCCCTTGCTCCTCCAGCAAAAAGCAAACGCTTTTTTTTCTTAGGAGGTGATCCGGCCGCAGGTTCCCCTACGGCCACCTTGTTACGACTTTTCCCCCCTCACGAAACTTAGATTCGACGCAGCCACGAAGACCACGCCTCACCCAAGAGTCGCTCGGGTGGAACGACGGGCGGTGTGTGCAAGGAGCAGGGACGTATTCACCGCGCGCTGATGACACGCGATTACTAGGGATTCCATGTTCACGAGGGCGGGTTACAGCCCTCGATCCCAACTACGGCAGGCTTTCGAGATTGCCTTCCCCTTTCAAGGTCGGAACTCATTGTACCTGCCATTGCAGCTCGCGTGTGGCCCGGGAGATTCGGGGCATACTGACCTGCCGTGGCCCGCTCCTTCCTCCGCTTTATCAGCGGCGGTCTCCTCAGAGTGCCCAGCACAAGACTGGTTGCAACAGAGGATGCGGGTCTCGATCGTTGCCTGACTTAACAGGACACCTCACGGCACGAACTGGCGATGGCCATGCACCTCCTCTCAGCTCGTCTGGCAAGACCTTTAATCTGGCCTTCACACTGCTGTCGCTCCCGGTGAGATTTCCGGCGTTGACTCCAATTAAACCGCAAGCTTCACCCCTTGCGGTGCTCCCCCGCCAATTCCTTTAAGTTTCAATCTTGCATTTACTAGCAATACGCAACTGTACCAGTAAAGAAGAGCGC
>CAVOWB010000012.1:0-172115 GCA_963699995.1 Candidatus Bathyarchaeota archaeon
GTTGTTATGTACGTGTTCCTCGTTGCTCAGTTACGTATTGTTAGTCCTTCTGAGCCTGCGCCTTGTAAGTGTCGATGTCCACATTCTCAAGTATTTCGAGCCAAAGCGAATGCGCTCAACAAGAGGACAGTTCAAGGACAACCGCTGCGACGGCTAATTTCTTTTTGCTGACCATCAAAGTGCACCCGAAACCCACGAATTAATCGCTAATGTAAAGCCTTTTGAGTCAAAATAAAAAGTTACCATGAAAAAAGGCCAAACACAACAAACGTGAAAACAACCAAACAAAAATCGCGAACATTCTTGGAAGCTGTGGAATACTGTGCAGAGGACAAGTAATCTACAGAAGCGGGTTTCGTTTGCCGTTCCGCAACTTCTCGACTGCCAATTTAATTCGTTTTGCTCTGGTTTCAGCTGTTTTTGCGCTTTCTATCCACCAGAGAACCTGTTTCTTCAGCGAGGCATTTAGCAATTCAAAATTCTTCTGCGCCGCGACATTGATTGCTAAAGCAACTTGGAAATCCTGGAGGGATCTTTAGCTGGTCGACTGCGGTCATCTTATCCCATGAGCCATCTTTTTTGGCAGCGGCCACTTTTCCCTAGTCCAGCCGCGGTCATTTTGCCTTCCTGCGCGAGTTGTTCGACGCGTTTCTTGTTGGTTTCCGACCAGATGCTTCCGGTTTTTCGCGGAGTAAAAAGCAGCTTGTAGAAGTCTTGGTTTTGGGGGTTGAGCTTGCTGTCTATCCAGCCGAAGCATAAACCTTCCTCAACGGCGTCTGGGAGCAATATGCCCTTCTGTGAACTGTTCTTTTTGCGAACTGTGAGCCACACGCCCTGCGAGGATGCATGGTTTTTGTTGAGCCATTCATGCCACGCTTCGAGGTCGCCGGGATGAAAGCTGCCATACTTTTCAGTCTTTGGCTTTGTCCTCATGTTTTGTTCCCGCTTCTGCCGTCGCGAATACGTCGGGTTTGTCTGTGGCTATTGCATCTACGCCTTTCTGTAGCCATCTCCGCCACTTCCTGGGATGTATTCGACAGTCCAAACGAGCATTTTCAAGCCGTTTTCATGCGCTTTCTCTACGTTGGCCGTATGCGTAAACCTGTAGAATGCAAGCAACCATTGAGCCTTAATCTCCAATGCCGCTTTCAAGGGGTTTTTGTGCTTGGCATAGATTAGACCCGTTTCGATTTCGCCATCGAGCTCCCTGACCTTCTTTAGCGCATCCTCCAGGAAGCTGACGATAATTACGTTTTTCTGCAGTTTCAGCTTTTTGACGATTGAGAGCACCTGTTCCTCGATGCCTGGTTCCTTCAGTTCGATGAAGACCCGCGCTTTCTTGTCCAGAAAATCCAAAGTCTCTTCCAAGGTTGGAATGTGCTCGCCCTTCTCCAGGGTCAGTTGCTTCAACTCTTCTAATGTTAGGTCCGCGACTAAGCCTTGGCCGTTTGTGGTCCTTTTCACGTCGGCATCGTGGATTACTACTGTTTTCCCATCTTTGGTTTTCCTGACATCAAGCTCCACTGCGTCGACGCCCAACTCGATGGCTTTCTTGAAACTTCGCAGCGTGTTTTCAGGCTCATACGCTCTGGCTCCTCTATGCCCAACCTTTAACATAATAAACTGCTGGATAGTTGAAAACTTATATAGTTTTACGCGCCCACAGAAACTCTGAGGGCAAAACATGACCTCCTTAGCGCAAATATCCATGCAACCTGTGGGCTATGTGAGAACTCAAGCAGTTGGCGACGAAGTGAAGGATAGGACTCGAACCTCAGAAATAGTCGTCACCCCCGAGCTTTCGGCAGCGCTGGATGGAATCGCAGACTACTCGCACCTGTATGTGCTATTTTGGATGAATGAAATATCCAGGGAAAAAAGAATGATGCTTAAGGTTCATCCGCGTGGACGAATTGATCTGCCTCTTATGGGCGCCTTCGCCGTGCGGACTAATCTGCGACCCAACCCTATCGGCTTAACCGTGGTGGAGTTGCTGAAAGCCGAGGGCAACGTTCTTGAAGTCCATGGGGCTAGATGCTTTTGACGGTACGCCAGTCTTGGACATTAAGCCCTATGACCCTTGGGATGTAGTGAAACAGGTTCGGGTGCCAGCTTGGTGGAGAAGGCTGGAAGAAGAAAAGAAGGGAAATGGGAGCCGTTTCGGTTAGAGGCTATACCGCGCTTCGAGCGTGTTCACTATGGCTTTTCTGAGGTCTTCGCCCTTCAGGTTTCGCTTCTTGATTTTGGCAAGTTCAGCTGCAAAAACTGAGTCACTGACAGCGGTGCTAAACCAGTTTTCGAAGTCGCCCCTGTAGAGATGAAATTCCAAAGACGTCTCATTCAACCTTGAGGGCCAAGTCGCGGAATTCTTTCACTGTGCCCGCCGATACGCCCGTGGGTTGGTCAAGTTCTGTGTAGAAGTTGAATCTCATGTTCCAGGTGACGGGCGAGGACGCTTTGAGGACTAGTCTGGCCTTGTTTGTGAGGGCGAAGCCTCCGCCTACCTTTTTCAGTAAGCCTTCTTTGGCCATCTGCTGCATATGCTGCATCAGCTCGGTGGAAGTCAAGCCTAACTTACGGCTAAACTCGTTTGTATCGATACGTCCTGTCATCTCGCTCATAAATCCGAGAATTTTCGCTTGTTCTTCAATCAGAAGTATCCCTCTATAACAGATTATTTGCGGGTACCTTAAATGCTTTTAACCCTGCAGATGGCACGCAGTATTCCTATCAACTTCGAAAAATAGTGATTCAATCATTTACTTTGGATACTTGCTTTTCTGCGGTAGACTGGGGTTTGGGTATTGTTTGAGCGGAGGATTCTACACCTCCACTGACAGTTGCTTATGGATGCGGCGGAGCAAGCGCCCGTTTTCAGGGCTGACTTCGAGGGCTTTTTATGTGGTTTTACAGTCTAGGGAAGAATGGTGCGGGAACCGTTACTCCTAACAAGGCTTCAAATACTAGTGTTATTGTTGCAAACACGAGTATGGCTAGTATCGCTATGGCCAATCCGCCTAGCCAGCTTGTGCCGAAACTTGCTCTAAACACGCCGACCCATGCGATGAATGCAATTACGAGGGCGCCGATGTAGGCGCCTGACCCAATGAGGGCACCTAGGAAGAAATCTGCGGCGAATAGCGTTATTGCGTACACGATTGGCCCGAAGAGTGTTGCCACCATGGCATCGCTCAGCGTGGATTTGCCCGCGGTTACAACTTTGGCCGCTAAATATACGGGAATTGAGACAATTATCCATATAATTATTAAACCAATCACAAAAAGAATGAGACCAGTTACAGTTAAGCCGCCAATTAAGGATACAGACAAATCGTCAAAACTCCTGCAAAAATAGCTTCGTAACTTATGCATATAAGAATATCTGGGCACGGAAAAAGTGCGTTTATTACTGCTTTTTGTCCTTCGGTGATGAGACAGGCTTGTTTTTTGGTTCGACGTGAATCGTGAGGCTCGCGTTGGGCAACTCCATTTTTAGTTCATCTTCCAAATGGTCCGTCAAGTCATGTGCGTCGTTTACACTCAACGACCCGTCGACCGAAAGGTGGAGTTCGCATAAGACAAGGTTGCCGTTTCGGCGGGTTTTCATGTCGTGGAAGTCGATGAAGCGGAACTTGTGTCGCAGCAGAACTTCTCGAATCTTCTTTTCCTCTTCTTTGCAGCTATTATCCATCAGTCGACCGCCCGACTTCACCATGAGGCTCAAGCCCATGCGGGCGACAAGAGCTGCAACTGCGAAAGCCAGAATGGAGTCTACGATGCCCCATCCCGTTAAGCTGACTATTAAGAGACCGAATCCAGACCCCCGCCGTTGACACTACGTCGGAGAGCAGGTGTTTTGCGTCGCCTTCAAGCGCGGCAGACCCACATTTCTTTGCCTCACGTGTAAGATACCATGAAATGCCTCCGTTCATCGCAGTGGCTGCGATAGAAATGGCTATTGCCAGGTCAATCTGGATGGGCACTACACCTGAGAAGAGCCTGCCTGCGGCTGCGTAAACGATGAGTGCAGCTGCGACGACTATGAAGATGCCTTCGAGCATGCTCGAGATGTCTTCGATTTTCTGGTGTCCGTAGTTGTGGCTGTCATCCGCTGGCTTATCGGAAAGCCAGACTGAGAACAGCATCAAAGCAGAGGCAGCTATGTTAACGATTGATTCAAGTGCGTCAGAAAGCAGAGCCATGGAGTTCGAAACGAAGTACGCCATCAGCTTTATGCATAGGATGGCTATTCCTCCGAATATGGCTATGAGCGCAACTTGCCGCTTCTGCATGCATAATGCTCAAATGCCGTCGCTTTTAGGATTTGTCATTCAGCATCTGTGGAAATGCCTTGCCAATGTGAAAATTTTGCTATGAAATGTTGATTGGAAGTGGAAGAAATTCCTATGTTGGCGAAAAAGCAATTGACATTCAATGCCTTCTTTTCGGGTGTTATCGTTTGAAATGCATAGGGCAACAGTCAGTTTCCGTCCAAAATGGATATAACCGCCAAAATTGAAGTATGCAAGCTCAGAGCTGAACTCATTGACTCCACGAACGCGAAAAATCGTCCGCGTTCTTATGCAGGTTCTCGCAATGGTGGCGATTTTCGCGGTCTTGCTGTGGTACGTGGGAATCGACTCGCTGTACAAAGCGCTAATCAACATAAAAATAGAATATTTGGCTCTTGCTTTTGCGTCCTACTTTGGGATAAACTTGCTCTTCACCGTGCGACTCAGACGCGTGCTCGCCAAGGAAGGAGTCAAAACCTCATTCGGCAAGACTTTGCTTGCCCAGTACGCAGGCATGTTAACAAGTGATGTCACACCTGGTCGTTCAGGGTACATCTTGACTCCCATCTACCTCAAGGACCAGAACGTACCCACTTCAAAGAGCCTCTCAGGAATCCTTAGCATACAAACAATTGAGTTCCTGGTAAAAGTGGTCGGTGGAATTGGTGCGGTATTCTTTCTGCTTCAATTTGTTCCCGCAGAAAATTGGCAAAATTTCCAGAATGCCACAGGGATTAACGGTCTCCTACTGGCAGGATTAGGCATAGCATTGATGCTCGTGGGAGCAATCATACTGGCGGCTGTTACATGGTCTCAGAGGGCATTATCATTATTCAGCCGCATCGCAAGCTGGAGTTTTCTCAAGAGACTCACAGGGGGACTACTTGGTAAACTTGAAGAATTCAGAGAAAGCTCAAAGAAAAACAGCCAGGCTATTCCTGAAATTGTCCTCCTGACCATGGCATGCTGGATTCTGAAAGGGTTTGAATGGTACTTTCTAGCGTTCGCTTTGGGGATTACGCAGATTCCGTGGATAGGATTCTTCCTTATTCATCCGCTAGTGACTGCGCTGGGGTTTGTGCCAATTACTCCCGCGGGTTTTGGGGTGCAGGAATTTGGAATCGTTGGAGTATTCACGCTGTTGTTTGCTGCTCCGATTTCTGCCGAAATCAAGGCGGCCATTGGCGCTTTTGCCATTCTGGCACGAGGCTTGCTCATCATTGAGGATCTTGTCGGAGTGCCACAAATCGTGAAGTCAACATCCGGTCTCGCATTTAATAGAGCCAAGACTGGAGAGTCCTCGTCCAACAATCAAACATGATGCCAGAGAAAAGGTTCTAAGTGAACAAATGGCATTAGGCATTCCGAATTCCAAAATTGCAAGTTTATTTCAAAATTGGGGGGTGCTGAGTTGCTGATAACGCTATTTTGAAGCTATTTTTGTAAATGGGTTGTTTTTGGGGTTTTTCTTGTTGCAGGATTTGCAACTTTTTGCGAATTTCTAGCGGAGTTCTGTGTGGCTTGAACGATATCCTAACGTGGTTGGAAGTGTCCTTGACGCACATCATAAATGAAGACAGATAGTTGTTAAATGTGTCTGCAAACCATGAGTTACCGTTGTTTTCGGAATTCTCATTTAGCATAAAATGTTACGTGCAACAGGGAAAGAAGGATCTTGCCGAAGATATCTCATTTGAGCCAGTGTTCAAATCCTATGGGTGCACCATATTTTCATGTGCTTTGTATTGAGTCTTTGCTAAGGTAGCTAACAAGCGTACTCCTGACCTGCCGCACAATAATTGATAGAATTGCTGAATTGAATTCAATTTTTGCAAGTGTACAACACGACTATGTTTATTAAGTATTGCGACATAATATTAATTTGCACTGTGGAAACTCAGTGAAGCGATAGAAGGAACACCAGCATGAACAAGAAAGAATCCACCAGCTCCGAGCCCTACTTCTACATCGCCCTCGTCCTGAAAGGCACCGAACAACAATACCTCAAACTCCTTGAATATATTAACAATCAAAACGCAGGTCAAGTAGTCTACCAATGCAAATCCCTCACTTACCTGCGCGTCTCTCGAGAAGACAACGTACAGCTTCAAGCAACTTCTCCAGAAATCGTTGTAGAATCGCACCGGAGTTAAAGCTTGACGGTCAGAAAATATCTGCGAAAAGAAGAGGCACATCCTTTTAGAGGTGATTTTTGGTCGGGAGAGCAGGATTTGAACCTGCGACAGCTCGGTGTCTGTGGCCTGTGCAGGCTAGAATGAAGCCCACCTTGGGTAGACCTCTACAGCTTCTCCGCAGGCTAAGCATGTTAGCCAGCTCGAGAGCTCTGCCAGGCTGAGCTACCTCCCGCCAGAGGCTAAAAAGTGGGACGAAAGAATTTATGTTTTGTGGCAGGAAAACTACAGGTTCAGGCCTGCCAACTCATCGTTGCAGCTTCAAAACGGTTTAGAGAGCTATTCCCGACCTGGGACTATTGGCTTTTCCTTTCTTCTTCGTCGGTGCCTTCTTCTTCGCTTTCGCTTTCTTCGTCTTCAGCCCCAGTTTCCAGTTTGGCAGATGTTCGCTGCTCTTCGCTTCGCAGTAACAGGTCAATGAGCGCCTTTTGGTCAACTTCCGCTCGGGTTCTCCAATCCAAGTACAACTGCTCGTTGTCGTCTTGCTGAAGGTAGCCGTAGCGGATGTATCGGTCAATGTTTAAGCCGATTTTCCATCCGGCGATTTTCTCGCCTAAAACCTCCTCCACATCCCGTCGCGCAGCTTGTCCCTTTTTGCTAATGATGTACGATATGGTTATTGCTAAACCTCCTAGGTCGTCGATTCGCCATCCAATCATTTTGGCTTCCTTAGGCTGCAGGTCGCCTCGTAGCGTGACGTAGAACTTTGCCTTGTCCAAATCATCCACCGTTGGCTTCTCAGGTGGCTTCTCTGCTTCTTCGTAGACCGTTTTAACTTGCATATCCAGTGGCTTAAGGAAGTCATCCATTACACTCAGAACTTTGGGGTAATCCGAGCCCAGTGTCTTGTGGAGTTCCCAGCCTTTTACCCCTGGCTTTTGGTGCCTGCGATAAAAAAGCATGTGAGTTGCGCGCTTCATTTTTGCTGCGTAAGCGCCCTTGCGTTTGCCGCTCATTCTTTTTCCCCTCGCTTCCACTTCTGCCAACTCTCACACGTGAGCGCAATGGGCACTGAGACTGCCTGTTTGCTCAGTTTCGCGCCCGGCTCCTCTAGTGGCGAGATGAATATTTCCTCTTCCAACGGGTTAATTTCCAATGTGGCGTATCCGTAGGTGATTAGGAAGCTGGTTATGTATGCGCGGTGAACGGTTTGCTCGTAAGTATCTGCGCCCACCCAGTCCATGTAGAACAGTTTGCCGTGTGCACTTTTTGTTTGGGCTCTATTTTTGAGTTCCTGCCAGTAACGTTCCATTTCAGCGCTAAAGGCTTCGTCGCGCAGGATGCTCTGTTCCGCCAGTTCGTTTCGGGTGGCTATGCCAGTCTGAACCTCGGTCACAGCACCTATTTCCCACCTCTCCCTGAGTGGAACCAAAGCGTCCCAGTATCTGAGCGCGTCAGCTAGACTGCCAAGCGTAATCTGTTCCATCTCCACAATGGGGTGCCAGGCTTGGAGAAAAATCTGGGTCATTTCCTGCTTGTTTTTCTCAGTGATTTTTTCTTCCAACAGAAACGGGTCCGTGTAAAGCGAAGTGCTACGCTGCTTCACCCACTCGCTCTGCATCTTGATAACTGTGGCCAAATGGTGTATTGCTTCTGCGTCGAGGTTCAGCTCTTCGGGCTGCTCCCACTGCGGGAAATACTCTTGTACAATGCGGATGATCTCGTCTACGTTGAGCAGGAATGGGTCTACGGTGTGTGCTTCGATGGCCTTCATCATATCTATTACGCGCTCTAGTCTGTCTTTGCCGACTTTCTTGGCTTCTTTGGGACTTTGGGCTTTCTGCGTCTGCATGGCTACTTAACCTCACGCACGACTGATTTGCCTTCCACGTTCTGTACGGCTATGATGCTTGCGTTTTCCTGAGCAAAGGTCACTTGGCTGGGTGTGATGACGATATACTGGGCGTTAGGGTCCTTGATTGTGGATATTAGGATTTTGGCTATCATTTCTCGGTTGCGCGGGTCCATGTGGATGTCGTATTCGTCGACTGCTCGAAATGGCGACCGGACATGTTGCTGCAACGCCAAGAGGAAACTCATGGTTGACGTGGTTCTTTCCCCGCCGCTTTGCGTGTAAATGTTTAGTGGAACTGGTTTTGCCCCTTTGAAACCGACTAGGATTTCAAGGCTGGCAGTCTCGATGTCCTGCACGTTAGCCAACCGCACCTCGCCTGAGGCTCGAGTCTGCGTCAGAATCCGCTGGTATTCCCGGTTGACGCGTTCTAGTAGCCCTTCCATGACGTTTCGCCAGGACTGCATGCGGGTGGAAACCTCTTCGAGGGCTTTTTGGCGGTTATCCGCAACTGTCTGCGCCTTCTCTTTGAGTTCCAAGAAAAGCTTGCTGTACGATTCGTATTGGCGTTCGATGTCGTCGGAGACGCCCGCAAGCGCAGCCAAATGCCCGTCTGTCAAGCGAATTTCGTCTTGGATATCTGGTGCTGATTTTGTTGCTGCGATTCTTGTGCCAAATTCTAAAGCTTTCGAGATGGTTCCTTCTAAGGATGCTTTGGCTGTCTTGATTGAGGATTCGGTTCTTTCAAAGTCCCTGGAAGCGTTCTCTTTGAGGTACTCCAGCAGCGCGAGTTGGATACGGCATTCGACCACCTGTAGCGCATTTTTTTCCTCTGATTCGTCGAGGTTCTTGATCTTGACTTGGACTTCACGGATTTTCTCATGTATCTTGGTGAGCTGTTTGTGAGAGGTTTCGATTTGTTCTTTTAGGTTTTCTGGTCGGAGCAGCTTGAGGTGGCTCGCCGCTTTGCTGTCGCGTGCGGCTTCCTCTATTACCGCGGCTTCTTTGAAGATCTGTTCAATCAGGGAAACGGTGGATTCGTTGACTCCGATTTCATGTTCAAGACGAACGCGTTCGTTGACAGCTTCTTTCTCTTCAGCTTTGAACTTTTCTTGCTGGGCGGATTGCTTTTCGATTTGTTCAGAGTGTGTTTGGGTATCTTTTTCGATGTTGTTAAGCGTTTCCTGTACTTTGCGCTCATTGGCTTCGAGTTCTTTGACGTTATTTTCGCGCCGTTCCACTTCTGCCCACGCTAGCTCTCGCTCCAGAAAACGCCGTTTAGATTGCAGCTGCTTCTTCTCTTGTAGTTTCTCGTACTGTTCCCGCCAGTAGCTCAGCGTCTGCTCCGCCGACTCTAGTAGTTTGTTAACAGATTCTGATTGGCTCAGGATGCGAGTGAGTTTCTGTTGGGCTTGCACCACGTTTTCCCGAAAAGGCTCCAGCCCGACGGCGGCTTCGACGATACGAAGCTTCTCAACATTACTTAAGACTGAGAACTGTTCGACCATGTTTTGATGCATAATGATGAGCATGTTGTCTGGGTCCACACCGAACTTGCCTAGCAACCGCTGCACGTCCTGTTTGGTAGCAGCTCGGTTTTCCAGTTCAAACCAATATTGGCCATCTCGGCGTAACGTGCGAGTGAGGAAAATCTGGTCTTTATTGTATTTTGAAACGGGGCGTCTGCCATGCAATTTGTTGTTGTCTAGGACAACGGTTACGCGGGCTTGGTCTTTGTCCCAGCGTATGAGGTTGCTGAGTTTCTTGCTGCGTTCCGTGTAAGTCTGACCAAGCGCCACGCTAATTGCCAGCAAGAGGCTGGATTTGCCGGCGCCGTTGGGTCCAACGATAAGGTTTACGCCAGGGTTAAAGGCTACCCTAGCGTACTCGTAACTCATGAAGTTTTCCAGTATAACCTCAGATATCAACATCTTGGCGGTTAGGCCTCTTACTAGGGGGCGAAAATATAGTGAAGCTCCCTTATTAAAACAAATTGGGCACTTCTATGATGAATAGAGCATAGTCTTGTGTCACTTTCTTTCATTAATCAACTAAGAATTGTACGTGTGAAAATTAGGAGAAAGATGTCAAAAATACGCTTCAACCTATAAATAATGGAGGAAGAATCACAAAGAACAACATTTTGGGCGCTTAAATGAGGTAAGCGTCGGTTATGTACCGCCGCATCATCCGGTGCGTATTGAAGTAGTAAGCGACCTTCCCGATGCTGTTTCGCATCAACTGAATCCAAGCGTCTCGTTCATCATAGAAGGTCGGAGCAATCATGTACCGCAGCTTGCTAAACAAGTCATCCAGCTCTTGTCTCTGCCGCTCCCCGTCCAGCACAACTTCCTCTGGAGAAGGACCAATTGCCCAGCCCGTCACGCCTTCGATGCAACCTTCAATCCACCAACCATCCAAAACGCTGAAGTTTAAGACGCCGTTATGTGCTGCCTTCATGCCACTCGTACCGGAAGCCTCCATTGGAGGAAGCGGCGTGTTAAGCCAGACATCCACACCAGCAGTGAGTTTGCCAGCTATTTGCATGTCATAGTTTTCGAGGTAGACGATTTTAAGCTCGTCCTTAAGTTCTTGTTTGTGCCAGAAGATTTCTTTGATGACGTCTTTGCCGCTTCCGTCCCTTGGGTGAGCTTTGCCAGCGAAGACCAGCTGAATCGGGAATCTGCGGTTGACTTCTCTGAGGCGTTTGAGATCTTGGAAAATCAATGTAGCCCGCTTGTAACCTGTTGCTCTTCTAGCGAAGCCGATGGTCAGGGCAGTTTCGCTCAGCGTCTCGCCTGTCCTGTCTTTGATTAATGTTAGAAGTTCCTCTTTGTTGGCGGTATGGGCAGCCCAAATGTCACCGGAGGGCACTTTGTCAATTCTCACCAGAAGCTCTGGCTCGCTTGCCCACCCTGGGATGTACTTGTCAAAGACCGCATGGAAGCTCTTGGATGTCCAGGTGAATGAGTGTACGCCGTTGGTTACAGCGCGGATGGAGTAGTGGGGGAAAATCTTCAAAGAATGCTTCATATGGGCCTTTGTGACGCCGTTTTGAAAGCGGCTCAGGTTCAATGCTAACAACGTCAGGTTGAGCTTGTCTTTGCCCCCCAACTGCTTGACCATCTCAAGCGGAAATTCCTGCCCAAGCACTTCCTCAACCAGTTCGTAGGGGAACCTATCGAATCCCGCATCCACGGGTGTGTGCGTCGTGAAAACGCACCTACGAGCTATGCCATCTAATTCCCAGTTGTTCTTCCGCAAAAGCTCAAGCGTCAACAACGCCGAGTGACCTTCGTTCATGTGGTATTTGCTGACTTGGATACCAAGGGCTTCAAGCATTCGGGCACCACCGATGCCCAAAATGATTTCCTGTTTTAGGCGATATCTTTCGTCTCCGCCGTAAAGGTTGTCCGTTATCTTCCGATCAACTGCAGCGTTTGATAGAAGGTCCGTGTCCAAAAAGAGGATAGGCACAAGGCCCCCTATGGCGCTTCTGTATTCGTAGCTCCACGCTTGAACACACACTTGCCTGCCTTCGACCGTCACTTCGATGGTTTTTGGCTCCAACTCTAGAATTGCTGCAGGGTTCCATTCATCCGCGGACTCCTGCTGCTCCCCAGAACTTGTGAGTGACTGCTTGAGGTAGCCTTTCCTGCTGACCAAGGTCACGGCAACCATGGGCAGAGACAGGTCTGCGCTGGAACGCACCGTGTCCCCGGCCAGGACGCCCAAGCCGCCGCTGTAGGTCTTGATGTCGTTTCTGACGCCAATTTCCATTGAGAAATACGCTATTCTTCTGCTATCTACAGGAGTAACCATGGTCTCTCACCGCAAGAATGTCTTGTACACGTAAATTGCTCTTCCAATCAGAGCAACCAATCAGATGGATTTTATATAAGCCTTCCCTAACGTGATTTAGGCTTCCACGCAAAGTTTCTTAAGCACCCACAAAAATACCTTCTACTGAGCAGTGAGGTCTTATGGTTGTTGCAGGAAAAATCTTCAGACTTACTCAACCCATGTCCATTGCCAACATCGCCACGAAACTAAACGGGTACCATTCTGAAGGGGATTTCGAGGAAGGAGACTACAAATTCAAAATCGTGAGCGAAGTCACGGGGCTAGCCTCCGAAACGGAGCATATTGACAGGTGTATACAGCACAGATTACGTCATACACGTTTTTCACCGAGGCACAACTGCGCCACTGCCACGGACAGTTGAAGCCACATTTAGTTTCGCCCACGAGGGAGACACAACTTTTCTAACCGTGGTAGAGCGCAAACGCGTAGCTAATCTGGTCGCTAACAAGCTAAGCGAGATTCTATTCGACAAAGTTGGTGGCATCGTTATTTCCCGCATCGCACCTGAGACTCTAAAGGTGTTCCACGACAAGAACCCGGAGGACACAAAAATCACGTTCTTCGACAACGTGGACATCCCCAACGTTGACAAACTCAGTTTATACGGGCCAGACTTAAACAACACATCGCTTTTCGACGACTACCTAAAGCACGGCAACTTATGGTATGTGGTGGCGCGCTCAAAGGACACCGGCTATGTAGTGGGGATTACGAGAGAAGCGTCGGTGACGATTTTTAACTTGGCAGACAAGAGCAAGTTCATCGAGTACGTCGCCAAAGAAATCTACCCCATAATCCAATCAGCCGCCAAATAATCCCTCTAAAGCATCTCTTGTCAACAAAACCTAATTCTGTCTCAAAATATTTGCAGGCGCGTGCCAAGATTTCAAGCACTTGGGGATAAAATCACTTGACTCTTTCAAGTCGCAAAGTGTTGAGCAACAACAGCATCGTCACCCCATCATCTCCAGCAATCACCGTCGCCAAAAGCCCAGTTACGCCTACAACGCCCAAAGCCCCCAAAACTATCTTTATCACCAAAGAAGCGATTATGTTCTGTTTTGCAATCTTCATCGTCTTGTCGCTCAAACGCAGCAGATAGGGAATCTGCGCAAGCTCATCCTTCACTAAAACCACATCGGCAGACTCCAAAGCCACATCCACACCAGCTGCACCCATGGCGATTCCAACGTCTGAGGCAGCCAGAGCAGGAGCATCATTCACGCCATCACCAACCATCGCAACTAAACAGCCAGGTTCACTTTTGCGTTTCAAGTCCTCCACAAGCTGAAGCTTGTCCTCAGGGAAAAGTTCGGCATGCACTTGGTCAATCCGCAGATCTGCTGCTATTTCGTTGGCGATTTCGGCTCTGTCACCAGTGAGCATAGCTGTTCTTATTCCAGCCTTCTTCAAAGCCTCTATGGACCTCAAAGCGTCCTCGCGAATTTCGTCAACCACGCAAACCGAAGCCATCCCCTCTTTGCCCACGGAAACGCAAACCGCAGTATGCAGGTCGTTTTCGCCTATTGCGTAAGCTTCTTTGCAGTCGCAGCCGAATTCCTTCATCAATTCAGGGTTCCCCACAGCCACAAAACTCCCATTAACGTAGCCTACTATGCCCTTCCCAGGCACTTCCGTAACATCCGTGACAGAGAGTTTGCTGATGTCTAAGCCACGTTCAGCTGCCCGCTTAACAATCGCCTGGGCAACGGGATGATTACTAAACTGGTCCAAAGCAGCCGCGAAAGCCAAAGCCTCATCCGTTGGACGCTCCACAGCGCGAATTTCATGCACAGCAGGTTTCCCAAGCGTCAACGTGCCAGTCTTGTCGAAAATCACAGTTCTCACTCGATTGAGTTTCTCAATGTAAACTCCACCCTTAATTACGACACCATGTTTTGCGGCGATGGTTATCGCAACAAAAATCGTCGCAGGAACCGAAATAACAAACGCACTTGGACAAGAAACCACCAGAAGCACAAGCGAACGGTAAAACCAAGTCTGGAAACTGCCACCTAAAACAAAAGGCAACCCCGCAGCGGTGAAAACCGCAAGAGCAATCACGATGGGAACGTAGACTCGCGCAAAACGGTCAACTAGTTTCTCGATTGGGGCTTTACGCTTGCTCGACTCCGTGACCATCTTCACAATCCTGGCAACCAGAGTTTCATCCGCTTTTCGCGTCACCAAGACTTTCATAACTCCACTCGTGCTCAAAGTGCCAGCGAAAACGCAGTCATTGACTGCCTTTAGCACGGGAACAGACTCGCCAGTCACCAAAGCCTGATCCACGTTTGAGAAGCCTTCTACAACGTTGCCGTCCAGAGGAATTCGTTCTCCAGGCTTAACCAGAACTACTGTGCCCTCGCGAACTTCAGTCACGTTTACAGTTTTCTCTTGTCCGTCCATGAGTACTCTGGCTTGGTCAGGCATGAACCTCGACAGTTTCTCCACTGTCCTGCGAGCACGTTCCTCAATATAGCCCTCTAAATACTCAGCAACGCAGTAGAGCAAAAGCACCATTGCGCCTTCAAAAAGGAAGCCCAGATAGACTGCGCCCAAAGCCGCAACCGCCATCAGGAACTCAACACTGAAACGGCGTTCCACAACAAGCTCATGAATCCCAATGTACCCAATGTAGATAGCAACTGCCATAACGACTAAACGGTAAACCAAATTGGAAACCGTCGCAGCCTCGTTAAAGACTGGAATGACGAAGCCAAGGGGAACGCCACCAGCAAGGAGGTCCAGAACTGCAGCCAGGATTATTGCAGAGCCTAACGCGGTGGCTAAGAATAACCCAGACTCGCTTCGTCTCATGTTCCACTTCAGTCTGCGGCGGCTTCTCCTCACAGGATTTTGCTTCTTCAGAAGCCATATGCGTTCAATTAGAAAAAAGCGTTCAGCTATTTAAGCAACGTCAAAAAGCAAAACAAAAACAGGGAAAGGTAGCTACTCTACGGGTTCAGGAACTGATGGTAAACTGGATGACCCTTGAAACGCAATGTAGTTTCAGATTTCTCTACGGTTCCGCTTGGCAGGCGCATGCAGATCGAATTCACAACCGCACCATCAGGAAACATTTTCACGCCATCCAAAAGCTCGCCTAGGGTGACGCCTGAAGCCGCAAACACAAGTTCTTTACCCTTCGCAAGCTCATCTTGGTCGTAAGTTTTTTCTATATCAACGCCAGCTTTCTTTAGCCGCTCCATCCGTTTAGAGTCATCCTTCTTTTCACGCCACACTTTAACAAGCATGGTTCCGCCCAAAATCTTCACAGCGGTTGCCGCAATAGTTGCTTCTGGCCCTGCACCAGCCCCAAGCAGCAGGTCAACACCACTGTTGGGCGTACACGCAACGACTGCAGCTGCGATGTCTCCATCAGGGATGAGGATTATCCGCACGCCGAGTTTGCGCAGTTGCGCGAGGATGTCGTTGTGGCGTTCACGGTCAAGCATAATGACGGTGAAGTTTGCGAGTGGCATGCCCTTATTTTTTGCCACGCTTCTAACGATTTCTTCAATGGTCATGTCTGGGCTGATTTTCTTTAGGCTATGGGCGCTCGTGGCGATCTTGAAATAGTATCCGTCATCAGGCAGGACTTGGAAGCATCCTGCTGGCGCACATGCGAGTGCTGATATGGCGTCCTTTCTGCCTTTGCTGGCCGCGGTTGTTCCGTCAACTGGATCGATTACGAATTCGAGCTTGGGTCCTTTTCCAGTGCCAACTTTTTCTCGGTAGGCAAAACTTGGGGCATTGTCCTTGGGTCCTTCGCAACAGATGACCTCGCCATCGATGTCAGTCTGGTGTAGAACGGCTCTTGAGAATTCGATGGCTTTGTCGTCGATTAGGTCGCAGTTCCCTTGTCCAACGTGGAGTGCTGCTCCAACTGCAGCCGCAACCGTTATACGTGTAAGTGAAGGAGCTAATGCTCTGAGGGTTACCAACCTTGACTCTCCTGTCAGCGTTCCATGCTCGCAGGTATGTATGTTAATCCATATAAAATGTGCGCATGAACTGCGCAGGATGTTTGTGGAGAACAATTGCCCGAATTTGACTGCAGTACCCTGCAAATCGAAACTGCTCTAGAAATAGTCGAAGAACAATTTTCCCGTGATTTTTCTAGTCGCGATCTCAATATCTTCCGCTTTGATGGTTTTTCTTCCGGCATGCACAGCATAATCAAGTGCTTCTTTGGCAATCTTTACGCCAATTTCTTCAAGTGTCTTTGCAAGTTCTTTTGCTGCTGCTTCACTTACTCTTTCGGCGCCAGCTTTTTTACAAAATCTGTGCATAGAAGATACGGCTATTTCTGATTCGGTCATATTGACTGCTCCACATCCCCTTTATTTTCTAAAGCAATATTAACCTTTGTTATCTAGGCTAAAGAGCATAATTGGAGCATTATCATAAAAATACCTTAGTTTTTGGTAAAGAGCCACCAGGAGAAACTCGGACCTTTTATGTATGACAGTAGCAGTGGACCGCTGAAGTTTAGCTTCCTCTTTTCTTCTTTGGCGTAAAAAGACTACGCCCCAGTGCGCGCTAGAACATAAAAACTATAAGCCGAATTGAACCAAAATAGCAGTGAGAGGAAAGAATGCCGATAGAAAAATCCGAATTTGATTCTGGCGTTGTCCTAACCGAACTTGAAAAATCAGCAGTCTCTTTCCTAGAGAAAAATCGAAACAAAGCTTTTACGATGTTGGAAATAATGGACGGCATAAACCTTCAAACAAATTTTGGTGACTTGTGGAAAGCCATAGAATCTGGGATTATCGTTTTCGGAATGCCCACTATTCTTAGCAACTTGGTGGCCAAAGGAAAAATCAAAACGAACATCATAAAGGGAACGCTGTACTACATGGCGAAATAGACTTCAACTTCGCTAAGAACGCAAAAACTAACCGTTATCAGTTCAGAGAGCGCGCAGATCAGTTCATTCTATCTTTTTGGTCTTTCGTGTCTGATTTCCATCCAGACTTCTGGCTTGCTCAGCTGGTGAAAGCCGACTTTGTTATATACGCCATGTGCATCTCGGGTTTTTAGTGCCCATTGGTATACGTCTTTTAGTTCTGGGTGGCTTAGAATGTATTTCATCATGTTTTGGGCAACCCGCATCCTTCTGTGGTTTTCATCAACATACACATCGAGTATGTAGGCAAATCTTGTTTTGTCAGAGATGACTCTTGCATAACCAACTTGGAGCCCCTCGCGGGTAAACGCGCCCACAACCAGCGCAGAATTTTGTGCCCCTTTGACTACTTCGTCTTCTTTGATGCCCGCGATCCACCAAGCATTCTTCAACATACAGGTAACTTGATTAAAATCCATTTCAGCAAATCCTGATTTTAAGATGTAGTCAAATTCCGGCATCACTTTTCCCTCTATATAGTCCACTGTCTCTTCGATTGTCCGTCAGGTTTACACGGCTAAAAGCCTTTCGTAGGCTCGCGACGCGCAACCAAGACAGATAACTCTATTATAAAAGATACAAATATGTTATGTTTGTTAACATTTAATAAGATTTTAGCCCACTTATTGTAGTGCTGATACAGTAAAAACAATTGTAGGCATCTTAGCTTAACTAGCTATTGGTGCCACGCGTGGACAAGGTTGGCGAGTCAGGAGAGTAACGAAGTGCACAAAATATCTTCTAAAACCTCGTGAGGGTTTTTTGGGCCCGTGCCAAGTAAACAACCCCGGGACTCACCAACCATAATTATATGAAACAGGATTCTAGATTATTCCAATGCTAATTCGTGCCTGTTGTGAAAGGCTCCATGCCTAGCTCGCTCCCCAGAAAAGGAGTGCAAGGCCGGTTTTTTATGTGGTGCTGCGGGCTAGCTTGAAACCGTCGTTTAAACCGTCGTTATTACCTTAAATATGTGAATTGGAAGTGGACTTGGTGATTTGAACCAAACCGGGTTCAGACCACAATGTCCGATGAAGCTTTTCGCCGAAACATACGACCTTCTTTCCGTAAAATGGCGGAATCGACGAGTATTGAAGATTAAGGGATGCACATAATCCGATCCTTTAGAAGTGGGGCTACTGGGATTTGAACCCTGCCCCAATTGGAGATATTTCCCGCAGAAACCCCTTTTTATGCTAAACTGCCGGGTTTACTTCTTATTGAGAGTCAGGTAGTTCAAATAACTCCCAAGAAGCGAGTCTGTTTCTTCAGATGCTAGCTTCGAGAAGGCTTCATCCAAGTTGCCCGCTTGAAACTGGAGAACAGAGCTTTGCAACTCTCTCTCCTTTCCAGTTATTTTATTCCATGAAGTACCTGGCTCCCTGATTGAACTGAAGTCTCTGGTTAAATCGAGAAAAATGCGCCTAATGACTTCAGCGTGCGGTTCAGCCAGGAGCTCCAATAACTTCTTTCCTGAAATGTTGTTTTCACGAAGATATTTGAGGGGGGCAATAACTGCCAAGGGCTTCTCTCCTCTAATGCCATATTTAGCTCTCTTTGAGAGTTCAGAAACAAATCCTTCGACTATTGATTTATCAAAAGATGTCAAATTTTCACTACCCTAATACACCCATGGGAAAGCTCACGATAAACAGCCATTTAACAGACAGATACAACTTTGGTTTAGACATGACCAGGGAAACCACAAAAGATAGCGATGAACGTGCTCGCCTTCGGTAAACTAAAGATATTTGAGAAAATCTCTTGCTTTGACCGAGTCGAATTATGTCCCTTTCCACTTGTACCAATGGGCAATCGTTTGCTTTTAAAATCCTTTAAGAATATTCGTAACGTGTGATTTGCATTACTACGATGGTAAATTTGCGAAGGATGAAGCACCTAAAGATAACACATTTCTGTTGGTCTATCTTCTCGTTCATAGCAAGACTTTCGTTGGACAACTACTTAAGAAAAGTAAAAAGACTCACTGCTAAAAGTATCGATATCCAGAATTTTCACACTTTTGAAATCGTTAGTAGCTTGAAGACGAGCAAGATTTCTCCGTAATCAGCTCAAAGCGCCTGAAATGGCGGTTCAATGCCATTGTCACTGTTATCGTTAGCATATCTTATCTAATATGGCAGCCGCGTCAGTTACGCGAAGTACAATAGTTGCCGAGATTAGGTCTTGGTTCATTGAGTATCAATTTGGGGCGAGCGGTTTTTTGCGATGATTTATGATAGTTCTTTGTTGTTGAGGACTTTTCGTTAGTTATCTTGATGCAAATGTCAGGTTTAGAGGGTATGGCGAGTTGTTTCTGGGTCGGAGAACAGTCGGTTTGTGTTTTTGAGGTGTGGTATTTGCCGCTTTTGTGTTCAGGGGAGTAGCAATATCACGCGTTAGAAGGATCTAAATTGGTGGGAGTGAGCGTTAGTCTTTTCCAACCAATATAAAAGGTGCCCAATAATAGGGATGCGAATACTTTTCTTCCATTAATTTGTTTTGGGCTTGTTGTAGGGCGGTTGCTTTGTCTAACGCCGCTTTTTGCGAGTTTGTAGAATTCAAGCATCAACTCTTTGGTGGATGAGGCGTTTACTGACCATAAGGCTACGATGAGGGAGGGTGCTCCGGCGTAGAGGAAGGCGCGTGTTAATCCTACAAGTTCGTCTCCTAGGCTTCTTTCGCTTACGCCAGTTTGGCACGCGCCCAACGTTACTATTTCTGCGTTCAGTTTCAAGTCAAATATTTCTTTTGCACTAAGAATCTCCTCGTTGTAGAGGACAACCCCTGAAGACAGCGGCTCTTCCTGATTCAGATATCCGTGGCATGAGAAATGAACAATGTCCTTGTTTTCAATCTCTTTTAGCGCTGTTTCTTTGGAGGCGCGATTGCCGTTGTAGGCTTTTGTGTTAAAGAATTTGGCTACGCCGTTTGCTGTGTCTTCAACTATTCTTTCCAAGCGAATCTGACCCTTCAAAGCAACTCCGAATGAAACACAACTTTCCAGCTTGCCACTGCCCTTGTTCTGGCAAAACTTAATTAGCGAAGCGCTTGGAGCATAAGCAACCGCATAGTTCTTTATGAGCGGTTCGCCATCCAATTCCAGCGCATGCAAAGGTAAGTAATGAAGTTGACCGTAAGGCACAAAGTAAACTAATTCGTGCCCAGTTATTAGATCGGATACCGGCTTGATCAATAATTCGCTTAGACCAAGCCATCTCCGGCCTGTATGCTTGCCTTTAGAGAAGGCTACCTCGCTACTGAAGGCGGGAAAGAATGCTCTGATTTCTTTCTCGCCCGCGTTTACGACTCGTACCTCTATCTTCTTTTGGCGATTGGAAACTGTGAAAATGAACGTTTTAGAGTCTGTAGTAAAATACTCAATAAGAATTGCAGGTTTTTTTAAGGAATTCAGTACTTGTTTGATTTCCTCGCTTGACGACGACTGAACCCTACGTGCTTGCACATAATTGGGATCAAGGCGGTTCATTTTCTCATAAATTTGTTCAAGTTTTTCACGGACTTCGCTCGACCCTTGAGAATTAGCTAATGATTTCTGAACTTTCATATGGCGTAATTGAATCGAGCGTAAAGCCTGGAGGCTATTTTCTTCTTCTTGAAGGAGTGATCGTAACTCGCTTGTGATCTTAACAGTCGGTCTAATCCGCGTAGCAGCAAGTAAATCTAGAAATGCACGCGATTTGCTGCTCTCAACATATTGAAACGCTTCTTCGTTCTTGCCTAGTTTTACACACAGAGGAACAATTGTTTGATAGACAAAAGCGAATGTGGCATGAAAACTGCTTTTGTGTTGTTCCCCAACAAGACTATTGCTCATCATATCCGATAACTCAATAGATCGACGGCAGTAGCTATAGGCTAGTTCATCATCAGAGTTAAGATATGTCTTGCATAAACAATAGTTAGTATTTCTTTGGCCTTCAACTTCGCCGATTTCTTCGAATATTGCAAGCGCCTTATCAAACGCTTCTGCGGCTTGCTTAAAATTACTCATCCCGAGATAGATGTTGCCAAGGTTGGCGTAATGCGAAGACAGCGCAATCTTGTCATCGCGCTCTTGATCAATACTTATTGCCTTGTCCTCATATTCCTTAGCCCTCGCTAAATCACCAAGGTTTGTATAATTAACGGCTAAACAATCATAGCAGTTTGCTATCTCTGATATATCGCCAATATTTTTCGCAATTTCCAGTGATTTCTGCTGATACTCGATGGCTGTTTTGAAGTCACCCAAATATTCGTAAGCGATACCGAGGCTACGATAAGCTGTCGCTTGTCCTACTACTCTGTCCCGTTCCTGTTCTATTTTTAGCGATTTGTTAAATAATTCGATAGCTTTTCTGCAATTACCCAACTCATTATAGGCAGTGCCAAGATTGATGTAACTTGCAGATTCTCCAGCTCTATTTTCAATCTCCTTCGCTATTTGAAGCGATTTTTCTTGGTATTCGATGTTTTTTTGCAACTCACCCATACTATGGTAGACGTTACCAATATTGGCTAATGCTTTTGCTTCGCCAGCTTTATCGTTAACAGACCTTTTTATTTCAAGTGATTTCTTGTGACATGCGATAGCTTCCTTGAAGTTTCCTGCACCTTCATAAGCATTGCCTAGATTGTTGTAGCTTTTTGACTCGCTTTTGGTATCAGCGATCTCCCTATCAATCTCAAGGGCTTTCTTAAAAGACTTTATGGCTTCGTCGAAATTGCAGGAGGAGACATACGCAACTCCAATGCTGTTGTACCATGTGGATCCTAAATCAGCGTAGCCAATATCAATATAGATCCTTTTTGCCTCGTTAAGAATTTCGATCGCTTTTGTGAAATCACCTAAACCAATAAAGTCATTAGCCACACGTACCAAGAGATTTGCTCGTCTCTTTTTGTCGGAAGGTTGAGTTCCATCCAACAACCTCTTATGGTAAACCATAGCGCTTCTGAAATCGCCATCATAGTGGTATGCATCTCCAAGGCCTTGATAACATGCTAGTTCCACGTCTGTTTGACCGTCTGCTTTTTCCAGCGCGCAATTATACGATTCGATTGACCTCTTGAACTGACCCAGCTTAACCAAGTTGTTACCAATCTTCACTAGAGCGCTTGCTTGTCCCGCTTTATCGTCTATTTGTTTCATCATTTCAAGGGATTTTTCGAGGAAGATATCCGCGTTTTTGAAATCGCCCATTGTCTGGTGCCCGATGCCTATGTTCCCATAGCATTGCGCCTGTTGTGACACGCTTTTCTCTTTGATGAAGTATTGAAGGGCATGATTCCACGAACGCATTGCTAGGGCAACATTTGAGCTTCCGAATAATACGTTCCCTGCATGGAGAAAGAATTCCGCTCGTTTGCCTGGTTGCAGCGGGAGTTTTTCAAGCGCATTTAGGTATTCTTCGGGATCCTTTAATTTGTCAGCCAAACTTATTATTATGTCCTCAGCTGTGGTCATTTTCCCTATCCTAGCGGCAACCTAAAACCAGAGAAGTCAATACCCTATACTTTTAGTTATTTTCCTTCATTTAGACTTTGTGTTCTTTTGAGAATCGTTCTCGTTTCTCCCTTGTGACGAAAACACACGTTGAAATATAAAATCCACCTATTGACGGCAATTTGTTTTCTCTTCAGTGTGGCATTTTGGAGTCTTGAGGTAGTTTTCAAGAGTTTAATCTGCTCGAGAAAGACTTTAATAAGAAAAAGAGGGATTTTTCGGTACAAATTCGAGTCTGGGAATGGTAACTCCGTGGCTACTCAGGATCTCTCGTCTAAAATTGTCAAGACTTTCTGGGAACTTAGAAAACTCGGTTAAAGCAGGAGCTAGTAGAATTGACAAGAATTATGCTTTATGCTGGCGCTTCATCTGTGATTGTTGGTTTATAGCCAGTGAATGCTACCCCAATTAAAGAATCGTTATTGGAATTTTACAACCTTACTAAGAATAATATTAATAAAGCAGTGGCATTGAAAGAAGCACACAAGAATTAATCTCGAAGTATTGACATCCATATTATTGATCTCCGTTCATTTTGATTGGAAAGAGTTACTTTTAACTCCTTTAAGCTTAATAGCTTTAGAAATTGCCCTTTAACTTAATCCTGCAATAAAAAAGAAGGAATTTTACCTTCTGAATGACCTTTGGTAGAGTTTATGGTTGAGTCTGCTCAGAAATTACTTGGCTACTTTCTTCTTCGGTTTGGTTTTTGTTTTTGTTTTTGTTTTTGATTTTGTTTTTGTTGCTTTCGTTGTTGTTCCTTCTGGATTCCAGCCGGCACAGAACGCTTCATAGCCACTTTTAAAGCAGACTTTTACAATTAGTGCAGCTATTACAGCTGCAATTGCTGGTGCTAGTCCTAAACTTGATACAAACACAGTACTCATTGTGCTTGTTACCGCTGTAGAACCTACTCCAAAGGCATCCATTATCTGTTGGCGCTGTTCTTTGTCAGCTGCCTCATTTCCGCATACTATCTTTTTTGCTGAAATCTCTATCCGTTTAAATGCTTTTCTGCCGAATTCACGTACGTCATCTAAAACTCCCATTTGGGTTTCATCATATTCTACTTCTGGATGAAATGAACTAGCCATACTTGGGTCTTTCTCAATTGCTTTTAGTCTAACGCCGAGGGTTACCAAGAGCTGATCTTTATCCGATTGCAATAATTTTTCAGCCGCTTCATTAGCTTGTTTTTTATTTTCTGCCATTTTTCATCGCACTTAAATATATTTAGCCTTTCATTTATAATTTTTTCGTAAACTTTTTTTTCTGAGCCTATTTCTAGTCAAGATTAGCTGGATTCAGCGGCTATTAGTTTCGGTTCAAAACGCGTTGTTGCTGATCCAAACAATGTGTAGGCTAATCCTAAGGGGTTTTTTTGTTCTTTAAGAAAGTGCCTTCTTGCATCCAATACTGCTTTGCCTATTTGTTCGCCCTTAAGAATACTCGTTAATAGTAGTTCTCCAAAAGGATGAGCAAATGTTGTTGTCATTGGGCATTCTGTCCCGATAACACTCTGTGCACCTCTATCGATGAAGAAATGAATAAAGCTTTCCGATAAAGAAGGTGTAACCTCGGCTGATTCACACATGTTCAAGATTACAGTTGGTCTAGTTTGAAATGGCTCTTCTATTGAGCAATATAATTCCTCGAGAATAATTCTTCCTGTTGTAAGCAATATCCATGAACTTTGCTTTTCATATCTTCCAGTCTTTATTTCTTCATATACATTGGTAAGTTTTTTGTAGGTTGGATTGTTTTTATCCAACTTCTCCATTAGTTGACTGAAGGTATCAAAATCTGGAATTCCCATTTCTGTCTTAGGCGACCTAGTGTTTCCATGACAATAGAAATAGAGAATGTTTGCATCACATTTTTGGAGGAGATTCTCGCATTCAACACGAGTAGTTATAGGAGATGTAACCTCAAGTTTGCCTTTGCATTGGTTAACCAAAGTATCAAAAAGCTTCTTCTGATTTGCAGTATTGGGTAAAGTTGAGTTAAGCATAAATCCAACCTTAAGTCGCTTTAATACTTCGTCAGGAGCATCCGATCCTATGGACTCATTAGGTAGATGTTGCTCGATTGAATATCGTATTCCCCAAAACCCTTCTGGGTTAGGAAATTGAATTGCTTCCTCGGGTAGTTCTGAAGATTCTGCTGGCAGTCGTATATCATACAAAATACTCCAAGGAAAAACAAAGTCAGCCGCTTCTTTTTCAACAGTAATCTGAATTATTCCATCGTTCTTTATTGGGTGTTCTTGCAGGAATTGACCAATCCGATGTAAAGAGCTGTCTATATTAAGGTTAAATAGTTTTGTTCGTAAATTATATCCGGCTCTAGCAAGTCTGCGTACGCTTCTTATAGTACTATCATCTCCTGACAGCTGTCTATCAAAGGTACTTAAGGTCATATCATGTAGAATTGTTCTTATTGTAGCTAAATCATCCCCTAAATCGGTAGCACTAAGCCCTAGCGGTGCATCAAAGATTATTTCTTGCGAAGTCTCGTTACGTAAGAGAAATCTGAAGAGATATAGACCAGCCCTTCTAGTGATGTCTATATGCATGCTTCTTGGAATAATATCTTCAAAGTTTTTTATTTCACGTTCAATTCTCTGCTGCTTAAGAAAAATGGGTTTCTCAAATCCGAAATTAGATTTCTTTTCATTCTGAAACCTGTCTACTACTTCTGCTTCGATAACGGTGGCTTCAAGAAGATTAAATTCAAAATACAAACGCACTTCGATTGATGCCATGTCATTTTCGGAAGCTGATGCTTTTATTGGACGAACCCTAAATTCCGCATTCTTTATTGAATTGCCTATAGGCGGAAGGAGAATGGTCTGAACTGGTTCTTTAATCTCAAACTCTGAAGATGTAACAGCAGCGTAGATTGTTATATCTGTGCTTCGACCAGGATCTATAATCTCGGTTCGTTCGGACTCTTTGGTCGGTATGCCGATTGGTTGATTCCTAATTGCCACTTCCAACTGATACCAGCTATCACATTTCAACGCATACCCTTGTTGAAGGGGGTCTCCCGGAATAGAGGAAAAACTGTTAATTGGTCGAAAGGTATAATCAGCATATCTTTTGCTGGGTGGAGACGACGGGTTAAGATTGAACGCATGGTCATCAGATAGCTCTTCCTCCTGAATACTTTTTGTTGGTTTGCGATAACTCAGCTCTTCTGCATCATCAAGTTGTGCACCAACCGAGGCGTCGGGTATATCCTCGTCTGCAACTTCTCTGGATTCTTCTCCTTCTTCGGACCTTTGGCATTTAGATTCCGTTTTTCTGCTGGCTTCAAGGTCTAGGCGTAATTCCGGAGGTTTGCCTTTCTTTCTTGCTCCAAGTTTATAATGGACAGAAATTGCAGACCTAAACTCAGCTTCGCATTCTGATTCGCTTACTTTGTCCCCAATTTCTCGAGCTAATATGACCGATTCTTGATAGTACTGTTTGGCTTGGTCAAAATTGCCCATCTTTAAATGGGCAGCACCCAAGCACATGTAACATTTTAGTTCTTTCGATTTATCACATAGTTCTTTTTCTAACCGTGAAGCTTTTTCAAAATTTACTATGGCAGTTTTGAAATCTCCTGAGCTTTCATAAACCTTACCCAACGTAAAATAGTATTCTGCTGCATTTTCTTTGGAACCATTTTGCTCTGCTTTTTGCGCTTTCAACAGCAACTCTTCGCTGTGTTGGAGAGTTCTATGTGAAGTGTCTTTTACAATTTCGGAAGGTTTGTTCCCCATTAACACTCCTCAATTTTGAAGTTGATAGTACTTACTTATCTTATCAATCTCAACTGTTGTTATTGTTTTCAAATATTCTATGATTTGCTTCGTAATTGCCACTCTTCGTTTTCTAGATAATTGATGTTTCACTTTATTTATAAATTTAAGCATATATCCTTATTCACCATTCCAGTTACCCACATAGATTATCTTATCTTTTGAAGGAGAAAACTAGGGAAATGGCGAAATTATATGTGAGTCAACTTTCCCAACCAATGTGAAGGGTGCCCAGTAATGGGGGTGTGAATACTTAGGTTGATTCATTATTTTGTTTTGGGCTGTCTGCAAAGCCGTTGCCTTATCAACGCCACCTTTAACTTGCTTGTAGAATTCAAGCATCAACTCTTTTGTCGATGAAGCATTAACTGACCATAAACTAACAACAAGGGATGGCGCCCCAGCATAGAGAAAAGCACGTGTCAACCCAACAAGTTCGTCGCCCCGTCTTCTTTGACTGACGCCTGTTTGACACGCACCCAACGATACTATTTCCGGATTCAGCTTCAGGCCAAATATTTCTCGAGCAGTTAGAATTTCCTCGTTGTAGAGAACAACTCCCGAAGATAGTGGATCTTTTTGATCCAGGTAGCCGTGGCATGAGAAATGAACAACGTCTTTATCCTCAATCTCTTTTAGCGCTCTTCCCTTGGTAGCATTCATTCCGTTATAGGCTTCTATGCCAAAAAATTTGGCCACTCCGTTTGCTGTGTCTTCAACTATTTTTCCAATCGAATCTGACCCTTCAAAGCAACTCCGAATGAAACACAACTTTCCAGTTTGCCGCTGCCTTTGTTTTGACAAAATTTGATCAGTGAAGCGCTTGGTGAATAGAGCAACCGCATAGTTCATTATAGCGTTCACCTTCCAATTCTAGAGCATGCAGTGGCAGGCTGTGTAGTAAACCGTATGGTACAAAGCAGATTAAATCGTTCGCCGTTAGGAGGCTTTGGATGGGTTTTATGAGATAGTTGCTTAGCTCAAGCCATGATTCACCTACTTCTCCAACCTTGGGATCGTAGTTCAATACTTCTTTTTCAAAGTATTCAACATATTCTCTTAAGTTCTTCTCCGACAAAGAGACGTTTACTACATTTAATTTTTTGTTTTTTGAAGAAGCCACAAAGATGAAAGTTTCCTTATCTGTTACGAAATATTCTACGAGAATTACGGGTTTGTCTTAGCAGGGAAAGTGTTTCAAATGTGTCTTCTAGAGATAGTGGTTTGGCTCTGCGTGCTGATACGTATTCTGGGTCGAATTTGCCAATTTCATCGTAGATTGTGTTTGAGTTTTTCACTTATTTTCTCTGTTTCCCAGGCTCAACTGGGTGCTGGAGTTTTGTTTTAGATGTCGTGTCTGAATTTCGCGCAACCGATGAGGCAGATTGGCCTCCTCAATCTTGAGCAAAGTCTTTTTCTCTTGTCGGTTCTACTGTTGGCTTAATTTTGGTGGCAGCCAGCAACTCAAGGAAAACACGGGATTTACTTCCCTCAACGTATTCAAACGCTTCTTTTTCGCTTCCGAGTTTCATGCAGAGAGGAACCATAAGCCTGATATGCTTTTGAAGTTTGTGCTTGGAAGCCTCTCGAATAGTGTTCTTCGACCAGTTTCTCACTAATAACCTCAGATAATTCTATTGAACGCCTTAAATAGTTAAAAGCTAACTTAGGGTTAGATTCGTTGTGAAGAGTTGCGAGATTGAGGCAAACAATTCTCTCTTCTTCGATAACACCCAGTTGTCTCGCCATCAGCAGGGCCTTCTCATAATATTCGATTGCTCGCCTAAAATCCCCCAACCCATAATACGTTGCCAAGGTTCATGTAGCATTTTGATTCTCCTGATTTATCCCCATTCTCTTTATCCATCTGTAGGGATTTTTCGTGAAATTCGATTGCTTGTTCAAAATCACCCAAACTACTGTACGCATTGCCAATGCCTGTGTAACAGCTCGATTCTCCTGATTTATCCCCATTTTCTTTATCTATCTGTAGGGATTTTTGGTGAAATTCGATTGCTTGTTTGAAATCCCCCAAACTATCATATTCATTTCCAAGGTTCCCATAGCATTTTGATTCTCCCGGTTTATCCCCAATTTCTTTATCTATTTGTAGGGCCTTTTCTTGAAATTCGATTGCTTGTCTGAAATCCCCCAAACTATTATAGGAATTGCCGATGTTCATGTAGCATTTTGCTTCATCTGTTCGATCTCCAATTTCTTTATTTATCTGTAGGGATTTTTCGTGAAATTCAATAGCTCGTCTAAAATCCCCCAAACTATTATAGGAATTGCCGATGTTCATGTAGCATTTTGCTTCTCCTGATTTATCCCCAGTTTCCTTATTTATTTTTAGGGATTTTTCCTGATATTTAATGTCTCGAATAAAATCCCCCAAACAACAAAACGCAATTCCAAGATTTCCATAGCATATTGATTCTCCTGATCTGTCCTTAATTTCCTTAGCTATCTCCAGTGACCTCTCATGTACTCGATGGCTCGCCTAAAATCCCCCAAACAAAAAAACGCAATTCCAAGACCAGTATAGCAACTTGATTCTCGTGACTTATCCCCAATTTCCTCAGCTATATTCAGGGATTTTTCGTGAAATTCGATAGCTCTCCCAAAATCCCCCAACTTATAATATTCATTGCCAACTTGTGAGCAAAATACTGCTTCTCCGGCTCTATCGCCAAGTTCCTTCTTCATCTTTGAGGCTTTCCCGTGATAATCGATTGCTCGCCTAAAATCCCCTAAAATATCATAATCATAGCCAAGGACTGCATAGCATTTTGATTCTGCTGATCTATCCCCAAGTTCCTTATTTATCTCCAGCGCCCTTTCGTAAAATTCGATTGCTCTCCCAAAATCCCCCAAACTATCATAGGCATAACCAAGACCTGCGTAGCATTTTGCTTCTCCGGCTCTGTCGCCAAGTTCCTTCTTCATCTTTGAGGCTTTCCCGTAATATTCGATTGCTCTCCCAAAATCCCCCAACATACCATACGCAATACCAAAGTTTATGTAACATTTTGCCTCTCCGGCATTGTCTCCATCTTTACAAAACGGCTTAAAGCATTGTTCCAAGAATTCAAAGCCAAATTCAGACGAGAGTAAGAACACAAAATAACTCCCATTTGAAAAAAGAAGCTTCCTTTCTCGCTTAAAGATATTTTAAATTTTCGAGTTCTTGAAAAAATTCTTCGGGATTCTTACTTGTTTCAGCCAATTGCAAGATTTCTGTTTCGGTTTTTTTCATTTTTTCAACATCCTGTTTTGAAACAGTTTCACGCCGAACCCGCCAATTTGTCTGGGGCAAAATTTCAAGCGAGGCCCAAAGTTCATATAGATGAATTGTAGCTATAGATTTTTCGGAACTCTCAAGATTTCTGTTTTACCCTATGCGCGCTTTCCACCCATACTCAGGAATTTGCATTTGCTCCTACTGGTTTCCCCCTAATTGGCTGTCAAGACACTTTACAGGAACTGTGTGCGGGTGAGTGTTAGTCTTTTCCACTAGTATGAAGGGTGCCCAATAGTATGGATGCGAATATTTTTCTTGAGTCATTATTTTCTTTTGGGCTATGCTGGAATGCTGATGCTTTGTCAACGCCATCTTTTGCCAGTTTGTAGAATTCGAGCATCAATTCTTTGGTGGATGAAGCGTTTACTGACCATAAACTGACTATAAGCGATGGTGTTCCGGCGTAGAGGAATGCGCGTGTTAGTCCGATAAGTTCGTCTCCGAGACTTCTTTCACTCAGGCCTGTTTGGCAGGCACCCAACGAGACAATTTCTGCATTTAGTTTTAGGTCGAATATTTCTTTTGCAGTAAGAATTTCCTCGTTATAGAGGACAATTCCTGAAGACAGCGGGTCTTTTTGATCAAGGTATCCGTGGCAGGAGAAATGTACGATATCTTTGCCCTCGATTTCCTGAAGAACTTTTTCCTTGGTGGCTACTGCACTATTGTAGGCTTTTGTTCCGAAAAGTTTAGCCACTCCCTTTGCTGTGTCTTCAACTATTTCTCGAGGTTCTAGTTTGATTCTTCGGTGCGACTCCGAACGCGGTACAGGTTTGTAGTTTGCCGCTGCCCTTATTCTGGCAAAACCGAATCAGTGAAGCGCTTGGTGCATAGACAACCGCATGGTTTTCAATTAAGCGTTTACCTTCGAATTCGAGCGCATGGAGAGGTAGACTGTGAAGTAAGCCGTATGGTACGAAACAGACTAAATCGTTCCCAGTTAGGAGATTTCGTATAGGTCTTATCAGATAATCGCTTAGATCAAGCCACGATTCACTGACGTTGCTCAAAACAGGGATCATAGTCGATAACTTCTCTATTAAAGTTTTCAGCATATTCCCTGATTTTCTTTTCGGATAATGAAAAGTTGTTACATATAGTTTTTTGTCTTTTGAAGAAATTATAAAAATGAATATTTCTTTGTCTGTGATGAAATATTCTAAGAGAATTGTTTCCTTTTTAAGGATTTAAGAGTATTTCTATGATATCATTCAGTGTTAAGGGTTTTGCTCTTCGTGTTGATACGTATTCTGGGTCGAATTTGCTAATTTGGTCAAAGATTGTGTTGAGTTTTTTTAGTATTTTCTCGGTTTCCCCTGGCTCGAATTGGGTTATCGTCTTTTTAAGATGGCGTGTCTGGATTTCGCGCCACCTATCCAAATAGACCTCTTCATCCTTGAGCAATGCTTTTATTTCGTTTGTTAGTTCTGCTGTTGTTGTAATTTTAGTGGCTGCAAGCAACTCAAGAAATGCTCTTGATTTACTCGCTTCGACGTATTCAAATGCCTCTCTTTCCTTTTTCAATTTAAGGCAGAGTGGAACCATAAGCTGATATGCTTCTGAAGCTTGTGCTCGAAAGCCTCTTGTGTAATCTTCTTCAACAAGTTTCTCACCAATAATCTCAGACAACTGTATAGATCGTTTCCAATAATCGTAAGCTTGTTCGGACTAGATTCACTATAAAGTACCGCAATATTGTAGTTAGCCACTCTCTCCTGTTCGATTTCGCCCAGCTCTTCCGCTACCTGTAGGGCCTTTTGATAGTATTCTAGGGCTCGTTTAAAATCACCAAGTAATAATTTACATTGCCGAGGTCAATATAGCATCTTGATTCTAATGATTTATCCGCAGTCTCCATGTTTATCTTAAGAGCATTCTCAAGAAACTCTATGGAACATCTAAAATCACCCAAGGTCCAATAGGTATTTCCGAGGTTCCTGTAGCATCTTGATTCTCATAATCTATCCTCAAGTTCCTTAGATATCTGTAGAGACTTCTCAAAGTATTCAATAGCTCGGTTGAAATCAAGTAAACCGTAATATGCATTGCCTAAGGAGTTGTAGCATTTTGATTCTCCCGGCCTATCTCGAATATTCCTCTTTTTATTTATAGCATTTTCAAGAAACTCGATGGATTTTCTGAAATCACCCAAACTGCAATAGGTAACGCCAAGACATTCGTAGCATCTTGATTCTCCTAATCGATCCCTACGTTCCTTAACTATCTCCATGGCTTTCTCATAGTATTCAATGGCTCTCCTAAACTCGCCCAAGACTAAATACGCATTGCCTAGGTTCCCGTAGCAGTCAGATTCTCTCGATATATCCTTAATTTCTCTGTTTATCTCTAGGGACTTCTCATGGTACTCGATAGCTCTTTTAAAGTCTCCTAAGTTTTGATACGCATTGCCAAAGCCTGTGTAGCATCTTGATTCTGATAATCTATCGCCAAGTTCCTTAGTTATCTACTAGTGCCCTCTCATTAAATTTGATGGCTCGCCTAAACTCGCCCAAACCGTTATGCGCTATGGCAAGGTCTATGCAACATTTTGACTCTCCTGATCTATCTCCAAGTTCCTCATCTATCTCTAGAGCTTTCTTAAGAAACTCGACGGATCGACTTAAATTGCCTAAATTATAATACGCTCCGCCAAGGCCTGTGTAGCATCTTGATTCTAACGATCTATCCTTAAGCTCCTCAGCTATTTGTAGAGCCCTCTCATAGTATTCGATGGCGAGTCCAAACTCACATAAACTACCATAAACAATACCAATGTTTGCGTAGCCTTTTGACTCTCCTGATCTATCTCCAAGTTCCTTATCTATCTCTTAGAGCTTTCTCAAGAAACTCGACGGATCGTTTAAAATCGCCCAAACTATAATACGCTATGCCAAGATCTATGCAACATTTTGACTCTCCTGATCTATCTCCAATATTCCTCTTTATCTCTAGGGCATTTTCAAGAAACTCGATTGACCGACTAAAATCGCCCAAACTGCGATACGCCATGCCGAGGTTTCTGTAGCAGTCCGATTCTTCAGATTTGCTTCCAATCATGGTAAATAAGTTAAAGCCTCGTTCCAGGAAACAACAGCAAATTAAGAGCGAGTTGGTATACAAAATATTTCCAGCCTGCAAAAAGAAATTCCCTTTCCGCTTAAGGGTAGATTGAATGAGTTTTCAATGTTTAGAGTAAATCCTGCAGGGTTTTTGCATCTTTCAGCCAACCGTAAGACTCCTTGTTCGATTTCGCTCATTTTTTCCACGGCCTTTTTTGAAATTGTTTCACGCTGAATATTTCCCAGACAAGTGCGAAAAAGAGGTTAGACAATGAAAACCCAGCTTAGTACAGCAAAATGAACATCATGCTTATTGGAAAAGAGGCGCCTATAAATCGACAATAAACCTCCTACTTTAGTTTCTATGGGAAGAAGGTTGCCTATTTGAGTTACGCCTAGATCTTTTACAGTCTTGTTCTTCGTCTGAGCAGCAAGCTCAAGCATAGCGTCAAGATGCGCTTCAATTCTAGTCTGGGGTAAAATTTCAAAATGAGATCTTCTCACTTTATATCTTAAATCAATAGGAGTTATAGATTTTTCGGGACTGCCACGATAAGGCGTTATCAGACTGGAACTATAAAAAAGGTTAGATGTCGCGAAGGGATAGTTAGTTCTTAATGATCAGGTACGGATCCAGCTTCAAAAAAGACATCAAGTTGTATCATCAAGTTTGCAGGATACTGGTCGGTGGTCACTTGTCCGAGTCTTGTCTTTTGATCCAGCATTACACCTTTCATAGGCTTCATGCTCAACCTTTCCTGCTTTTTCATTTACTGCTAAAGATAGTTGATGTCTGCACAAAGGTTGACTAATCAAGATGTGATCCAGGAGCAAAGGATTTTGGCTCGCAGGAATATTCGAGACTTCGTCTTTGTACTTGGCTGTCCACCGCAAGTGTCCTGCGAAATCAAACAAGGCATGATTAAAGAAACTCCGAGAGCATGACATCTCCTTGAAGATTACTAATCAAATCGAAGAACAAGTATTGATCTTCAAAGATGTCTTTACCAGGACCGTCGTTGCAGTCACCCATTAATAGAATGCCTGGGTTTGCCACCTGCTCAAATTTAGCAGAGATGTATTGCCTAATATCGCAAGCTTCACTCGCCAATTTAACCCTGGACTCCATAGCTTCTGTTACGTATTCACCCACCAGGTTTTTTAGCTTCATCGCGTACTATGGGGTTCTGGTTAATTTTTGATTTCAAGGGTACCCCAATTATTTCAATTTCTTGCTCATTGCCGATATCGTAAATCAAAACCTGAGGGTGCCTGTAATGATAATGTTGAGTGGACTTTTCTTGTCCCCAAAAATGCACAGTCCATTGTTCTTTTCCTGTGAATGATTGCCAAACGCTGGGTGGTTGAAGGCGGCAATTCTTCAATAGTTCTGGTTTGACTAAGAACCAGATCCACTGGTTGCCCTTTGTTTTATACTCTTTGTCACGCTGACCCAAAGCCTCTCTTTCTTGTCTAAGCAAGACGGGAACCCACTTTTGATCAAGGACCTGCTTGCAAAAATCATCAATTGCCTGTTCACCTTCAGGACCCTCATCAATGGATAGAATATCCGGGTTGATATTTTCAATAGTGGCTTTAACACGTTTCCGACGATCTGACACTATATTTGATGGATTTGCTGAGATAATATCGACTAAATAGCTAAAAAAAATGCTTAGAATGAGCGTATTTATTGAGTTTAAGGTGGTGCTGCGGGCTATCTTGACACCGTCGTTTAAACCGTCGTTAGCGCAAACTGAAGTCGAGAATGGAATTTTGACCCCAATCTACCAGTAAAGGAGCTTCGTCTTTTTCCAGAAACACAGAGAACTCAATCTTCAAACAACAGTGGTCAGTGTACGAGTTTGCGCTGCTTCGTGATAATCGATTGCCATTGACTAAGAATTTCGTCTTTTTCTTGCTCAATGTTCTGCGATTCCTTCAGGTGAGCCTTTACGAGCAGTTCCAAAGCTCTGTCAAAAGGTATCGCATAGAATTCGGTGGGACGTTCAGGGGTTGCGTTCACGATTTCTCTGTTTCTGAGGCTCCTGAGGCTGCGATATATGTGCTGCTCGTGCATTTTCAGGGCTTCAGCTATGGTCCTCGCTTTTTGAGGCCCCTGCTTTGCCAGGTGAACGTAAACCTCAGCTTCTGATTGCCCTATTCCGAGGCTTACCACGCCTTTGATTATTCGTTCATGGCTGATTCTAATCCACGACCGTTTTGGGTTTGAGCCACGTTCCACCGCGGTAAAGAAAAAAAGACAATGATAAGGATAATCGAGGCTAATGTTTTAGCTGGGTGCATTACCTGAGAAGCGAATTGTACCAATGCATTCTAGTGCAAGCGTGCGTGGCGGAAGTTGATGTGCCTCCCTTATGCCAGTCACTTGAACTTTTTGTCCGTCAATTACGCCATGTCCAACGAAGGTTCCACTTGCAGAGAAAGGTGGACTGCGTGTTGTGTCAAGGGTTGCTCTTTCATTGCACATAATTTCAATGTAGTTGTCGTCCCACATAATTCTCTCATAGACTCGGTAGTTTGATTCTCTGTAGGTAGGACTGAAAACGGTAGTCTGGACATACAGATAACCTTCATAACCTGAGGCGGCAATAGCAGTGGGGCTTTCATCACCTATTTGGACGAAGTTGTTTTTCAATGGATTTAGTTCCCAACTAGCTTGGGTGAATATCACTTTAGCATCAGAATCAGCTGATCCGGGGGGATTATATACTGGATAACCGTCAACATTAATTTGTTTTCCATTTTCCGAATGCCATACAAAGCTCAGAAATTTGTCGCTGTTTGCTGCTTCAGTAGGTTTTGCACAGACAAATGGAGTAGCCAACGTCAATATGCACATCGCCAAAACTACAAGGGCTGTTTTCTTCACTCTTCTATCACCTCCCTTCCCGTCTTGTCATGTTTGAATCCGCAAAAGACAGTTAAGCCAGGTCAGCACAATTAAGAATGAACTGGTAACCAAAGTAACTTACACTTCAGAAACGTGTAAAGATGGGGAGAAATTGGGCACAGAAAAAGTGCAAAAAGTTCTTAGAAGCCTCGGGCTAACAGAAAAAGAAGCGGAACTTTACATTTTCCTCGCCAAACACGGCGCCCTGAGAAGTGGAGAAATAGCCAAAGGCATTAGGGCCCATAGGGTAGAAGTCTACAGGATGCTCAAAAGCATGCAAACCAAGGGAGTGGTCGAGGCAACTCTCGAGGCACCCACACGCTTCACTGCCGTCCCGCTTGAGACTGTCTTGGACTCGTTTATCAAGGTTAAACGAGAAGAAACTGCTACGATGGAAAACACAAAACAAAGTGTGCTCAGTGAATGGGAAAACCTCAGCAAAATTGAGCCTCAACAATCTTTGGAGAAGTTTGTGGTAGTTGAAGGAGACAGAAAAATCTATTCCAAAATTCTGCAAATGGTCAAAGAGACCAAGAGCCAGCTGTCAGTCATAATGCTAATTTCTGGTTTGGCTCGTGCTGACCAATTTGGTGTCCTTGACGCTGCGTTCAACCATTCTCTCAAGAACAAAATCAAGCTCCGTTTTCTGACAGAATTGTCCAATCAAAATGTGAAAACCGCGAAAGCTTTTCTTAAGAGGCTGCCCAAAAGGGGAATTGACTTCAAGGATAGAAATCCAGAATCTCGGTCTGAAGCTCTCTCCCCGAATGGCAATACGGGACAAAGAAGAACTTTTATTTTTCATCAGACCAACCACCGAAACGCCAGCAACAGAACAAGAGGACGTGTGCCTTTGGACAAACTGCAAAACTCTTGTGCAATCGTTTAGCGCTGTCTTTGAGGATTTATGGACCAACTCGGCTGACATCCATGAGAAAATTGAAGAACTTGAGAATGGCAAACCAACACCGATGGGTTCCGTTATCGACGACAATAACAATGCCCTCAAGACCTATGATGAAGTCATAGGCTCAGCTAAGGAGGAGATAATCATGATAACATCCTCCGAAGGTCTAGTTGAATCTTGGAAGCGCATTGAACGGCTGAGAGAATTGGCTAAAAGAGGCGTCTCAGTTAAAGTAATGGCGCCTCTTACCAAAGAGAATTGGCAAGCAACGCAAGAATTACTACAGTGCTGCTCGGTCAGACATACACCCCCTAGCTATTTGGAAAGTACAATTGTTGATGGAAAGCACCTGATCCAGTCAAGGAGTCAACTACCTTATGATAAAAAACGTGAGCGAATCCCGTATTTTGGGACTCTCATTACCAATGATCTGGAATACGTGAAAAAGACCAAAGACATGCTATATGAGACATGGAGGAACGCTTCTGCTCCTTCAGGCTCCACTTTGGACTCCTTCATAAAGACCAGACCAGCAAATGTGCTTTCTGAAGAACAAAACCGTGCAAGACCAGAAAGCCCTCACAGAAAACTCCTCTTGAATTTGAAACCAAAACGAGAGGTAATCCTGGAAAAGGATGTTTTGAACAAGATAATCAATGGAAAGAAATACCCAGTTCAAAATTGGCCAAACGATATTGTCAAATCCTACGGTAGCCTTGGAATCGCCATAATTCATCCGCCATTAAATTTCAACCTGCCCGATATGATAATCTGGGCTATGCATTATAACAAGCAATCTTCATACGGAGCTGCGGATGCCCTGCTAGTCTTCTCATGGCTTGAAACACCCAAAGGAAACGCTTACGTGCCGGTGACTTTTGTTAGCGATAACCCTAAACAAGTCAGGTTTCACAAATCGATTGCTTCAGACACACCTTCAGAACACAATTCTCATTTGATCAAGAAAGACGAGCTTCAAATACGAGTTCAAGGCAACACTCTATTTGCTGGATGGACAGTACCCATTCCACTTTTTCCTCCTTCCCGTATTTTGCCGCCTGCTTGCATAGTGTTCGAAGGCTATGGGTCACTTTCAACCAGCGCCGTGGAATTTGGATTTCCATCCGGCGTCAAAGTAACCAGTGAAGCCAATTGTTTCGACGCGTTTGTAACCTTCTTTCACCCCGCCTCAAAGTATTCTGGACCTGGAACGGACGGAAGAATAAACAGAGACATAATAACGACCCTACATCCACCAAGAGCGAACCGAGCTTGACATGCTTCATGATTCTCAGGCACCCCTGAGGAAGCAAGGTTTGATTTTCAGATACATGCTTACCCTTGTGACTACGAAACTGACAATGGGGATTGTGTAGAGTGTCGATACTAGATTGCACAGAACGAAAACAGGCACCAATCCTACTATGGCGGTCTCTAGACACTTCTATTTAGAACGACCGATAGCTGAAAACTGCCCAAAATGAGCCTATTTTTGTAGTTTTTGGTGGTGCTGCGGGCAGGATTCGAACCTGCGAACCCCTGCGGGAAAGGATATCCCATCTGTGGGGCCAATCAGGCCAACTGCGATCTTGAGTCCTTCACCTTTGACCTGGCTTGGTTACCGCAGCACATCAGACAAGCTACAAACTTTTGCTTTTTCTTTCTTATTAATGATTTGCCGCGGCTTTCACCTATCCTCAGACGATTTTTTCCAAGTCAACGATGAACCGTTCAAATATTCTCAATCCGTTGTTCCAGAAGCCCGCTGCCGCTACGTCTGAGTCGACGATTTTCCCGATTTCAATTGGCGACAAACTTCCGCCCGCCGACAACGCCTGCTTCAGCTTTGGCACGAACGCTTTGCCTTGCTCCAGGTATCGCTCGTAAAGCGCGTACACAAACATCTGCGCATATACGTATGGGTAGTTGTAGAATCGGTAGTTCGCCATGTAATAGTGCGGCTTCATGGTCCATTCGGCTTCCATTTCGGGGAACCAAGTGACGGCTTCGCCGAAAATGCGATCTCGCGAGGCGATCCAGTGGCCACAGATAGTCTTGTAATCCAGGTATTCGTCTTCTTGTATGCTGCGGTAGAGCGCCAGCTCAAACCACACCCGTGCTGTGACTTGGAACGCCGTCATACCTCCCTCGTCCAACACCAAACACAGAACAGCTTTGCGTTGAGCGTCACTTTTGGCTTCATCCAGCAGCAAGTCCGTTAGCAAAAGCTCGCCAAAAATCGATGCAGTCTCAGCCACAATCGAAGGTATGTTCATGTTTAGGATGGTCTGAGCGTGTGACGCATAGTAATCGTGGGTGGCGTGTCCCAACTCGTGCGCTAACGAGTAAACGTCGTTTAAGGTGCCATTGAAGCTTTGCAGAATGAAGGCAGACTTGCCTCGGTACCAGTCGGCGCAGAAGGCTCCGTTACGTTTCCCAAACCTTGGCGGCGCATCAATTCGGCGTTTGGCAAACATATCTCTGACAGCTGTTGCATACTCTTCGTCAAAGCGGCTGTATGCCCGCGTGACCAAGCTTTGTGCCTCTTGGAACGTAAATTTCATCTCGGGCTCGTCTGGAAGCGGCGCAACTATATCGTGATTGCCTAACACCGGCAAACCCATGAGCTTAGCTTTAAGCTTCAGATATCGACGGTACGAATGTGCACCGTTATCCACAGCCTGAAGGAGGCTGTCTACTGTGCCTTGTTCGGTATCGTTGTTTATCAGGCTAGATTCCATGGGCGAAGAATACTTGCGTCGCGCCGAGACCGTAACCCAGTCGTTGCAGATGTTCCGCAGCGCTGAAGCAAAAACTTCGCCGTCTCTACATAGCCCACCGTAGATTGAGCGGTTCGCGGATTCGCGTGTGGCTCTGTCAGGGTGCGGGAAGAGACCGTTCGCTTCGCCATATGAAAGCGTTTTGTCTTCGCCCAGAACCTTGACGGTGAAGTTGCGGGTGTTGAGCCATTTGCTCTGCAGTTCCTGCCAGGCATGCACGCCGAATTGGTCCTTTTCAATTATAAGCTGTTCCTCCACTTCGCTTAGCTGGTGGGGCACTCGGCGCAAAACGCGTTCCAGCATATGCCGGTAGTTCCCTAATGCATCATCGCCGACGATATCAGGTTTGACTTTTACGAGAGCACCTAGCTCGAGAGAGAAGAAAGCCAACTGCTTGCCCAGCCGCGCCTCCAGTTTGGTCACTTTGTCGTAGAGCCTCTGCGTGTCGGGCAAAGTCATTTTTGCAGAAAAAGACAAGCTCGCGTACAAGGACAAGTCGCTCAGGTTAGCCTCGAACGCTTCGACCTCGCGCAGGCATATAAGGAGAAAGCTCGGCGTAAGTGACGCGATTCTTCCGCGGTAAGCGCTCTCGAAGACATTTGCCAACGCCGAGACATTTCGAATGGCTTCCTCAATAGATGGGTCTGTTGGACTGGGAAAAAGTCCTGTTAGGTCCCAGACGTCTTGCTCTTGTGAATTCATAGTTTTCAAACTCCTCTCATTCATAGACTGACGCCTAATCTATTTTGGGTTTCGCCTGGGGCATAAAGCGCGGCGTGTTACGTTGGGCAAAGCATAAGTAGTAACATGTCCAATACTGTGTTTCACAGCATTCAACGTGGAATGTCAAACGAGGTGAACTCTTCATTATGGTTCTCCCATTAGACTTGATTGGCGACCTAATTGGCAAAATAACAGGCGACTTGGGCGGACTGCCAACTCTTGCAGTGATGGCTGTTCCCCTTATCGTTGGCTTAATCGTTGGCTTTTTCATCAAAAAAGCCCTCAAGTGGGCAATCATCGCGGGCATCATTGCCTTAGTCATCGCGTACTTTGGGTTCTTCGGCTTGAGCCTCAGTACACTAGGCGGGTTGATAACGCAGTATGGTCCTCTCGCCGCCCAAGGAGCTATCATGCTGTTCGGACTCATGCCTCTTGGAATCGGCTTCATAATCGGCTTAGTAATTGGCTTTCTAGTTAGCTAAACTGAAGCCCACAGCGCCTTTTCTTTCCAAGTTGCCTTAGCCGAGGGCATAGCCTACCCGATCAACCTTCCAAGTTGGATTTGAAGCAATACCTTCGCCACTGTGGCCAACCCTGTCCAGCTCTGCAAGCATTAAATTCTATTATTAGTTCCATGCCAACCTTCAATGCTGCTTCCGAAATGCCGGAGACCATTCCGGGAAGTTTCAGTCCATTCTCTAGTTGCACAATACCCACAGTGTAGGGCGCAAGCGCTTGGAACTGCGGCGGAGCAACATGAATAATAGTGTAGGTTAGCAGTTTGCCTTTTCCTGAAATCTGCACCCACTCGAAAGTCGGATTGTAGCACTTGTCGCATATTGGTCGCGGCGGCAAGTGGATTTTTCCACATTTTTTGCATTTGCCCGCCATTAGCTTGCCTTCGCCCATGAACTTGTAGAACTGCTCGATGGTAAATGGTATCGCCTGTGAATTCATGCTATGCATCGCTCCGGTAGATGTGAACGGTGGCTGTGGAGCCGCTGCCGCCCACATTGTGCGTTAAGCCTATTTTTGCATCTTTGACTTGACGCCGTTCAGCTTGCCCCGTTAGCTGCAAATATGTCTCGTATACCTGTGCTGTGCCTGTGGCGCCGACTGGGTGCCCTTTGGCTTTTAGGCCACCGCTGGTGTTCACGGGTATCCTGCCGCCTAAAGCGGTTTCGCCGCTGTCGATAAGTTTTCCACTTTTGCCCAACGCGCAGAAACCCAAATCTTCATAGGACATTAGCTCCACAAAGGTGAAGCAGTCGTGGACTTCTGCAACGTGGACGTCATTAGGCTTAACAGCGGCCATTTCATAAGCTGCTTTGGCCGCAAGCTTTGCCGAACGCAGACTCGTCAAGCTACTGCGTTCGTAGAGCCCTATTGTGTCGCTAGCCTGACCTGACCCGATAATATGAACTGGCTGGTCTGTATACTTCTTGGCGAGTTCAGGTTTTGTTAGGATAACGCAGCTTGCACCGTCCGTGATAAGTGAGCAATCATACATTTTCAGCGGCCACGCGACAACCTTCGATGCCAAAACCGCCTCAAGTGTGACCTCCTTCTGCAAGTGTGCTTTCGGGTTGAGGCTGGCGTGGTGATGATTTTTGACGGCGACTTTCGCCATCTGCTCCTGTGTCGTCCCATAGGCATTCATATGAGCTGTCGCCATCAACGCAAATAAACCAGGGAAAGTGATGCCGTGGAACTGCTCAAACGGATAATCCGAAGCCATCGCAAGGTACTCCGTAACCTCCGCCGTGCTCCGATGAGTCATTTTCTCCATTCCCCCCACGATAACAGTGTCCGCCAAACCAGAGAGAACAGCGTAGATGCCTGACCGCAGAGCTACGCCGCTGGAAGCGCACGCTGCCTCTGTCCGCGTCGCGGGAATGCCCAAAAGCCCGGTCCAGTCTGCTGCTGCGGAGCCTGTGTGTCCCTGATGCTCATAGGATTCGCCCATGTGTCCGATGAACATAGCTTTGATGTCGCGCTTAGGATTGAGTTTAGGGCATCTGTCAAACGCCTCTTTAGCAGCGTAGCTGAAGAGCTCTCTGGCATAGAGGCCTTCGTGTTTTCCGAATTTGGAGAGCCCAGCACTGATTATGGAGACGAGCGGTTTCCCAGTCAAGCTTGTGGTTCCCTTCCTTCCATCTTTCATGTATGGAATGATACGTTTAAAGACTATGCAAACCTCGCCATCGCCCTCAACTGTTAGAACAATAAAACCAAGAGCCACCACACGAAAAGCGAAACAAGCGACTAATCGGACGCTTCTGATTCCGAAATTTCCAAGTCGATGTTCTTCACAAGGCGTTTTAGGTCTGCAGGAGTCATCCATTCGGTTTTCAGGTACTGAAGAATCTGCTCGGTGCTAAGACCTATGCGTTTGGCTTCCTGCACTGTATAGCGGTAAGCTTCCACTTCTGTCGGTCGGTCTACATATTCATAGTTGGAGTCGAATAGCTCCCTGCCGTCCATCCACTGTTTGACGTGGCAAAGCTCATGCACAACATCCAGATAAATATCCGTTTTGTCGCCGCTTTTGAGGTACCGCCCATTCACCATCAGGTGCCCGTCAGTGTCGTCCACACCCATGTAGCCGAAGAACATAATTTCCACCTTCAGGTTTCCAAGGACCGCCTCGGTTCCTTCTCCGAAAATTCGTCGAACCGCTTCAACTCTTTCGAACCCCTTGAAGAGATCCGTAAACATGCGCGTTGAACTACCCATCCAAACAAGCCTCGCCAGATGTAGCCGTCTGAACAGCCTGAGAATCCGCCAAAACACATATTCAAAGGGGGTAACCATTTGCTGCAGTTCTCCTACCCAAAGTGCGATAGGTGTTCGATTTTCATACCCATCCTCGCCAAGTCCGCGAGGTTTTCCACGCAGCCAATGCTCGCATCTATGTTTCGGTGCACGGGGTGAACCCAAATACCCGATGGAGCTAGGTTTAGATGCAGCGGAACCTCCACTCTGGCGTCGAATTTCTCTTTAAGATTTCTGACTAGCTGCCCGTTTCTGCAAACGCTGCGTACGCTCGTGTAGCTTTGCAGGAGTTGTGGTGCGCCGAAGGCACCCACACCATGCCAGAGAGCTGCATCCTCTGGAGAACCCATTGAGTACAGGAAAAACTGTGGCGATGAAGGCGTCTGCGAATAGTCATATGCACCAAGTTTTTCTCCTTCTACCGTGAAGTTGTCTTCACATTTCGCTACGCTGACATCTGCTTCGTCTATGGCATTGGGGTAAAGCAGCGTATCTTTGTACTTGACGTTGACTCCAACAAATTTTGCCTCCTCAAAGTAGAGTTTGCCACGTGCGGTACGTTTGCTTCCGTACCCCTTTACGGAATGTGGCACAGCTAAAAGCGTCGTCCGCTTAGAGATGCTTCTGCCCATGCATTCATATGCTTGCCGCACCGAATCAACCCCCTGATGTGTCTCGCTTATGATGTGATGTAGCAAACCTTCTTTCGTTTCCCCCTGCAAGGTTGTCAGGGGCATGCGCAAGGAGGGCAAAAACAAGTCCATTCCGAAAGCCTCCGAGTACCGAGCCAACTGGGTGCACTTCACAGAATCGACGAAATCCAAGTAGGAGCCGTTTGAGCTTTTCAGGAGGTTGGACATTAATTCGATTTCGCCCGCGCATATTAGCGTGCTTTCATATTTTCCTGCAAAACGGTCATCAACTTTCAACGCGTCCGTCTTGACATTTGCCGCTGGAAAAGCGCTCTGCCCACTATCGACAATGGATGCCTTCAGAGGATTCATGCTGTACCTATCAGGCTCAACATCATCAGTGTTAAGCAGAAAACTCACAACCTTGCCTTCTGGAGGCCTCTTTAGCAGCTCACAGAGCTGCTTCACGTCACCTGCATCAAGCTGCCGCAAACCGTTATCGCAGAAGTAGTTGGCACAGACTTCCAGCAGGCGCGCGCCGATGATGCCCTGCACTTCTTCCACAGTCAACTGTGGGTTCGTGTACTCAACGGATCCGCGCAAAAAGAAGTGGTTTCCCTCGTAGGCTTGATTGGTGCGTTGGCTTCCTTTGAACTTAAACAAGTTGACTGGTTTCCGGCCTTCAGTGATGGACGACTTGGCTTTTTCCACCAAAGTCTTTACGCTTATCCAGGAGTTGTGCAGAAAACTCTCTAAAATTAGGCGACAAAGATCACCAGACATAAGCCGTCTCAACCTCTTTCCAAAGATTCAGCCAAGTTTATGCAATCCTGTGCAATGGCGGCACCTAAAAACATTCTCGCCACTCCAAACTTTTTCTTGAACCCTGCCTTAGCTGCCAAATCAAGAAGGGCGGTATCCGCTGTTGGTAGGCACATGAATGCTGTCGTGCCTTCAAGTTTGTCGAGGAGGGAGTTCAGTAGTGTTGAGGCATGTCCAGAATAGCGCCGCAAGCACAGCATTGGTCCGATCTCGGTCATTTCGTCGTATACTTTGGCAGTAGCATAGCCGACAAGACAGTCATCTTCAGCTGCGACATAAAAAGGGTTGGCATTTTCGCATATTATTTTCTTCAACAACTTCTCTCTCGATGCCCCAAAGCAGCGACAGTCAAAATCCGAGATTCCCTGAAGGTTTCCTTCACTTGCTGTATTCACTTTGTCTGCGTTGTTAGTGCATAGGACCGCTTCTGCCTTCAAAACCGAGAAATTGGCGTTTGGTTTGAAGCCAAGCTTTCCGTAGAAGTCAACAAGGTGCTCGTAAGCGTAGAGTCCTACTGAGGATGCCCCCGCGCTTTTCAGGTACTGTACTGCGTGGCTTATGAGCAGTGATCCAGCTCCCTTACCGCGATAGTTTTCTTTAACGATGAGGTTGCCAAACCAGCCGACGCGCCCGTAGCTGATGCACGTGGCTAAACCCACCCGTTTTGAATCGTCGAGCAGAACAAAGCAGCCGTCTGGCTCAAGACTCTTGTTGAACTTGAAGTCCTCAACGGTCATGTTCCAGCTCATCGTGTTGGCTATGTCGACAGCGAATGAGAAATCGCTGGGTTGCATTTTTTTCACGTGGAACATATCGGCACCCTGTTTTGATGTTGAAAGATGAAATGCGGTTCTGCCTTTTCTGTCTACTGCTGGTGTATGAACAAGTCAGGATTCACCTAATTGGTTTGACGGAAACGGAATGACTTCAAGGGTTTTTGTTGAAGCCTTTCTCAGAGAACAACACGAAAATGGCAACAACAGCGACAGCTATTGCTGCAACGACAAACAACAAAGTCAACAGGGCACCGCCAACCGTGTTTCTTGGTTCAGGCAACGCGGCGGGACTCGGCGTGGGCAAGGCTTCTGAAGCAACTGAGGGACTCGGAAGCTCCGCAGTCGGTGTCGCGGTGGGTGCTGGCACAGGCGGTAGCGCTAACGACGGCGCAGGTGTACCAGTTATTAAGGTGCCGGTTGAAGGGGAAGGAATAGATATCGGACTTGCGGTGGGCTCAGGCGAAGCCCACTGCTGAACCAAAGGGTCCTCGTACGAAGGAGGAAATGACGCTGTTGCCCCCACCAGCAAGAGCGCTAAGCTAATTGCCAGAATTGGCGCCAGCACCACCTTGCCCGTTGGAAGGTTCATGTTGCTCTCACTGTCTAGTACGCATGAGTTTAAGGTTACAGACCATTATTTAATGCTATATTTTGTGATGACTGTCCTAATAATTCGAACAGTAGAGCAGCTGGTTTCAGGGTAGTTCTTAAATGGATGAACCGCTTAGTTGCGAGTGGGAAAAACAGTGTCTGGCGGCGAATCTAGAGAAGTTCTGAGGGGAACTACTCTTGAAGTCTACCGTTTTCTGCTTAAGAGCAGCAAGCCGGTCGGCATAAGGGAACTTCAGCGGGCACTGGATCTCAGCAGTCCCTCAGTGGCAACTTATCACCTAGAGAAGTTGGAAGACGCGGGTCTCCTTAAACGCGAAGTGGGCGGCTACACTGTCGCTAAGTTCCTCTTGGAAAATAACGTGAAGATAAGCCGCTTTCTCATTCCCAGATTTCTTTTCTACGTGGTCTTCGCTGTCGCTGTTCTTGCCCTTGAGTTGACGCTTGTAAGACCTGTTTTTCTCAGCCGCGAATACGTATTCTCAGTGGTGGCGACGACTATGTTTGTGCTGTTTTTTAGTTATGAAACGGTGAAAACTTGGCTGAGAGGAAGCTTATAGAAACGCTAATGAAGCCCGTTTCCTTCTGTCTCATTCATGAAGTATTCTTTTAAGATTGCCTCTGTGTGGGGTATCCCTGTTGAACTGCACCTTACATTCATACTTCTCATGGGTGCCGTTGCGGTTCTTTCGTACCCGACTTTTTACCAGTTCGTTCTCATCTTATTCTTGTTCATGTTTGTACTCTTGCATGAGCTTGCCCACACTTTCGTGGCTAGACACTACAAAATTAAGGTCCGCAAGATCGTCCTATACCCCATTGGAGGCGTCTCTGAAATTGAAGAAATCCCCGAAAACCCTAGCATCGAATGGCGCCTAGCTATATCTGGCCCGTTAACAAGCCTCCTCGCAGGTGTGGTGCTTCTTGCAATGAATCAACTGGTCAGAATCGCTGTTCCTAGCACATCCATAGGAGCCTTCACCGTCGCCGGCGAACTATTGCTTAATTTGGCTGTGCTGAACTTGCTTCTGGGCGGGTTTAATCTGATTCCCGCGTTCCCCATGGATGGCGGTCGAGTCTTTCGCGCAATTCTTGCGGAACGCATGAAATTCACAGACGCCACAAAATACGCCGCATACATAGGCAGACTCTTCGGCATCAGCATGGTTATATTTGGCATAGTGTTTCCCGATTACTTCTTGCTCATAGTCGTGGGCCTGTTCGTCTATGTTGGAGCTAGCGAGGAAGCCGAGCAAACCATTGTTTCAACCACGCTCGCCAGAGTCCGCGTAGGTGACGTCATGTGCTCCGAAATAGCCACGGTTCAACCCGAGATGTCGCTCCCTGAAGTCATGGAAATCCTGTTCAAGGCTCGCTACCACGACGCCCTAGTCGAAAAAAACGGCGTCTACCAGGGCTTGGTAGTCTGGGATGAACTGGTCAAAATTAAGCCTGAACAGCGGAGCCAAATGCGGATAGAGCAAATGCCCCTCAAGAAGGTCTCGGTTTACCAGGATGAGTCAGTTCTTGAAGCTCAGAAAATTATGATGCGGGAAAGAATAGACGTTATGCCCATAGTCGAAAGGACGGACCCGACCAAAGTCGTCTGCGCACTGACAACAGAAGGCTTGTCTGCCGCTTTTGAGAAAGCCAAAAACCTCCGCTGAGAGGCACGGATTAAAGCGTTACCGAAAGGTTATCGTGAAGCTCGACCCGTCCCTGCTCAGGTCCGAAACCGTCACCAGCTGGTTGTTTTGCCGATCTTCCATTAAGATCACGTAGTTAGAGTATTTGCCAATTGTTTCATATGTAGTGTCAATTCCTGCTTTTGCATCAGTGAAAGTTATGGATCCAAAATCCGCCAAGTTAGTCAGTCGGTTGTTGACCGTGGGTCGCTCTATTACCCATTCTGCCGTCAGCCGAGAAGAATTGTACACAAAATCTCGGCTGAACAATTGTCCAGTGGTCACATCTTGAATCTTTATTGACCACGTATTCGAATAGCTGTCTACAAGCGACACAGAAGCGGTTATCTCATCTCCAGGCGACACTATGATGTCAGGTATCGTGATGGCGTTGTTGGGCAACAATTCATACCATAACGAATAGAACGCTTTACCGTTAACCGAATCATGTTCGGAACCCGCCTGGATTAAGCTCTCATCGTTTAATCCACCGACGCCAACCCAAGCAGCGCTGTACGCGTTGAGCGTTGAAACAGTGACTGTTGGAATGGTCCAGGAACCGCTGACGTTTGAGACGAGCGGCTGCGGAAACAAATTGTTTGAAGCAACCGAGTAACCTGCCCAGTCTAAACTCACCAGGTTTTGGGTCTGCAGAGATCTCAGAAATGGAGTCACCACTGACGAAAGGATAGTGACCGACGCAATCAGCAGAGTTAGCCATAGCACAACGAGAAAAAGTACGCTGGTTTTCCAATTTTTTCTGCCACGCTCCAAAGCTCGATGGTCACTCCAAAAACATGCTCACTTGAGAAATGAACGTCTGTTATATGATTTAGATTTTGTGTTACATAAAGTGGAAAACAACAGCAGCTAAAGGCGGTGTTGATGTTGGTATTTGTGTTGGAGTTGAAGTAGGCAATGGGCAAATGTTGGAAGGGAGGTTGTTGGCGGGAACATAAGTGAAACGGCAGCTGTCGGATTTACCAGACCGCGCTTTAGGTTAAGAGAACAAAGACGTAGATTGCTATTCCTCCGATCAGGTACAAGAAAGGATTGTCCCAGGTATGTGGCGAATGCGCTTCAGTTACAGTCATCAGTAAAGGCAAAATCGCGAACAAGCAAATGAGCGCGCTCAAAGAAAACAGATGATAAGAAGAACTCAATACAACAATAGTCGTTAAAAATACCATTGCGCTTCCTTCATAACTGCGCGTATAAACGCGGTTTCCAAACAAGTCCTTGGTTCGGTATTTGTGTCTTCCAAAACGAATGCCAACAGGCTCGGCTAAACCATCTCCGAAAGCAGTAATTACCAACGGAAGAGCAAGCAAATCTAGCGGCAACCCTGAGAACCCGTACAGGTAGGCTACTCCGATAAGGGCAATGTTCATGCCGATGATTTGTGTGGTTGCAAGCCTGACTGTGTGGGGTCTGTCCTCTGGACGGTCGTATGAGAGAAATAGAAAGCCAATGAAGCGGATACGATTTCTTATCGGTGCAATGAAAATCAGAGATTCAGCAAAAGAAAGAGAACCGGATAGGATGAAGTATTCCATGCTGTAGTTGAAGAAGGTTCTGTTGATTACCAAAGTGGAGAGAAGTTGAGAGAAATGAATTATCTTTCTGGAATAATTAACCTTGAGTTTTCCCTGTTTTACTAGTTGGCTCGTTACACATTGAATCGCAAAAAGACTCACAAGTCTAATTGCTTCGAGTATGGGCAGCCAGATATTGAGCGGTAACGACATTTCCCATTCAAAACGCATAGCTGTTAGTTAAGTTTTTTCTATCACAAACCAAACGTCCCCAAGTAAGAGTCGTACAATCAATTCGGTTGTGCCGTTAGCTCCAGAACCTTCGATAATCAGCAAGTTTATTCAAGTGCTCACCTTTGCGGAAACGTACTGCCCCTACCGAATGAAGAAAAAAGTGGGTTTGCAGGCGATAACCCCATTTAGGTGGGGGTTCAAATCCAGCCTAAGCCGTATTTGGACCGCGAGTCAAACATGGCAAGTTTCAATGAGAAGGGTTTGCTGGGGCTCTGGACCCATTGGAGAGAGAAAATGAAAACCCAACGAGCACGTCGGGTAAACGTTACCAGAGCCCTCTCAGCCTCCTACTTTGTTTTCATGTTGATTTCTTCCCTGAATAAAAAAGGGAAAGGGAGAGTTGGGTTCATTTTGGTTTTTATTTGCGTCTTCTGAGTACCAATGCTGCTGCGACTGCTACGATTATGATGACTGCTGCTGCGATGGCGATGTAGGTTGTGGTCATGTCTACTGCTGCTGGCGATGGAGCTTGGCTTGGTGATGGCGAGACTGGTGTTTGGATAGGTGTTGGGCTGATTGGTGTTATTGGTGGTTGGGTGGCTGTTGGTGTTGGCGTGACGACTGGTGCTGCGGAAACTGCTTCTGTAACTCCGAACGCTGTTTTTGCGGACGATTGATAGTAGGATCTGCTACCTTCGAATTTTGCTGTCACAACGTACTTTCCTGGAACTGGCGGTGTCCATAAAGCACTATACAAACCGCTGTCATCACTCGTCACGGTACCGATATCTTGGAAGTTGCCATTAGGGTCAATAGCTGTGAGGTGCACTTGAATGCCTATTGCATCTGCCGGTTTTGCCTGCTGCATATACAAGTACTCCATCCATTCCTGTTGGTCAGCGTCAGATACTGCCGGAATCCCATTTGCAAAACCTGCCTTCTCAGCGATAGCTTTCGCGCCCGCGCACTGATCAGTCACCATGCCTTTTATGAGCACACTGTTTCCTTGCGTGATAACATCGTTTTGAACTGCCGCAGTAATTGCACTTTGTCCCTTGCCGTAGCAGTAGATCTGATTGTCATATGCGTTAAGGCTCAAAACGTAGCCATCTGCGACAACCGCGCCGCTTCCGGCTCCCATGCCCATGCCCCAGTTCAGTATCTTCCACAGTTCAACTCCGTTTGAAGCGTTGACGCAGCGCAAGTATGAACCGCGCCACAATGGCTGAGTTGGCGAGTGTTCACTTGAAGTCAAATAGAGTTTTCCATCAGCAATACACGCTATGCCAATTGGGAAGTTCCCGTAAGGAGACTCAAAGCCTTCCTGCGCAGCGGTGTAGTTCCACACGACCTTTCCAGTCTTTATGTCATAGGCAATTAATACTCCGCCGTAACCGGACCCGAAGAGTTTGCCTTCGTAGATATTACTACTCATGCCATAGTAGTTCATTGCCGGTTCGGGTCCACTTGCCCACAATTGCTGCCCTGTTTCAAGGCTGTAGCCCCACCGTTGCCGCGTCTGTGTACACGAAAAGAGGAAAACGCCGTCTTCCGGATCGACGGTACCCATGCTTATGGTTTTATTGCCTGCGCTGGATGGCGGCGTGAATGCAATGTCCCACATCAACGCTCCTTCTTGTCCTGATTTGAGGCTTAAAGCCCACAAGTGCCCCTTAGTAATCCCTTGCTCGTCGTTGCTTCCTGCAGTTCCACCAATAACATACTGATTTTCAAAAACGGTACGGATGCTGCCCTGAACAGAGGAGGGTATTGTCGCGTTTAAGGAGAACCCTAAGCTGCCGTCAAAGGTCATGTTAAGGAAGGGTCTCCAACACCAGTACCAATTCCTCATTGGGTATTTGGAATTTGGACCGCATCCCTCCTGAATTGCGTGAGTTGTGTTCCACACGGTCAGCCGTCTGTTTGCGCCGGTACCTACAATGTTGTAGTAGAGTATGCTTCCGTCACTGCCGTAAACATTTGTGCCCGAGGCAGACACGTTAGCTATGTTACATATCCAGTCTCCACTGTACGCGTCGAACATCATCCATGTTTGATTTCCAGTAGGCCAACTTTGACCACCGCTCGATGGCTTACCAGTAGGCATACCAGGTCCATAGGTACTCCATAAGTAGGGATAGCCTCCGTGCTGGTTAGGCGATTCGTAGTTGAGTATCTGACCAAAGCTCAGCGCTTCCTGGAGGAGAGCTCCTGAGGAGTCGGACCTAAGAGCATAATTCACAGCCCCAGTAGTATTGTGGAAGAATAACTCATCTCCAGTATACAGATCAATGCAATGCCAACCAATCTTCGGCGATGACCTAACATTATAGTAGAGTCTACCGTTGAGAACTATCGGCGGCGAGAAATCGAGTCCGTCATAATGTGCCGTTTGGTAACCTGTCTCTCCAGAGCGCGCGTCCATGATACCACCATCCCATATAGGGATAGACCACATAATGTGAGCACTCTCAGGTCCTGTACCGTAGCCGAAACTGGTGGTTGAGCCAACTCTTTGAGCCACGCCAGCAAGCCAATTTCCTGCAAGCACATACCAGCCTCTGTTTGCGCTGTTTAGTGGGCGCGTCCAGTACTGAGTCGGAAGAGGAGTCTCAGACCATGCTTCTATTGCGTCTTTCTGCACGACAACTTGCATTGAATCGCTTTCACTAGCCGAATAGGTATCGTTGACAGATGCAGCGCCCGATATAGTGTCTTTTGTTAGACCAGGGTATATTGGAAGACCTGTTATTACTTTTCCAGGAAATTTAGCCGCGAAAGTATATGTGCCCACTTCAGTGGGAGTATATATAGTCCATCCACTTCCCACCGGATCGGAAGTGAATGGTCCCAAGGTTTCTTTAGAACCGTTAGGCTTCGTTACTTCAACCGTGAAAGTCCATCTGTCGCCATAAGCACCGTATGACGTCGGCGGTGGCGCGTTGAGCCAGAAGATGAGGACCTGTTGCTGATTGACGCCTATTATGCTATTTGTGGTAGAGATGTAGCACCAAGTAGGTACAGTCCATGGTGGCGTATGTGCTTTAGCCAACGGAATGACAGCCATAAATGCTGAAAGAGATAATATCAGCAGCAAAGTCATGGCAGCCAATTTGGTTTGGCTCTTCTTCGTTTGGTTGTAAACTAAGTTCATTCTGTCTTTCTCCATAATTTTTAGATACAAAGTGCGCAATCTGTCCCTATAAGCCTCGCTCACCTATCGTGAGTACTAAGAATGTAGACTATTCTGGGTCCAAAACAGCTAAACCGTAAAACAGTTACTATAGAAAAACAAAAAAGACAGGACTAACGAGAGGGCACTATGTACGAAGAGGCACCCATTCGCAAAAAGGCTGTCTCTGAGGGTTTGCTGGGGCTCCGGACCCGAAATAGGAGAGAGATGAAACACCAAACGAGCAACCACAGTAATTGCCCATTCCAGAGCCCACTCAGCCCCATTCTGATTCCATTGATACGTCCCGAACAAAAAAGGGGAGAGTTTGGTTTTGTTTTGCTGATCTTATTTGCGGTTTCGCAGGAACAATGCTACTGCAGCAACTATTACGATTATCAATGCAGCCGCGATAGCAAGGTATGTAGCTGTTGGCAAGCCCTCTCCTGGTGGCTGTGGCACTGAGGTTGGTGATGGCGAGGCTGCTGCTCGGCCTACTGCAAAGTGTGTCGTAGCATATGAGCTTCCGTAGGATTTGGTTCCGTCGAAAGTGGCTGTCACCTGATAATTGCCTTCAATCGGAGGAGTCCACGCGATGCCGAAGGATCCACCCATGTCGCTTGTAGCGTAGCCGATTTCCTGTGGGTTGCCGTTGGGGTCAATTGCTGTCAGGTGCACTGTTACGCCTTTTGCTGTTGTTGGACATGCTTGTTGTTCGTAGAGGTATTCCATCCAAGCCTGCTGGTCAGCATCGGAAATTGCTGGCACGCCGTCAGTGAAACCAAACTTCTGGGCGATTTTTTGTGCACCTGGAGACTGATCTGTCACTGTGCCCTTTATTGTTAGGACGTTTCCGAGCCCTGGTGCTGCTTCAACGGTTGTAGCGCTTGATCCTTTGCCGATGCAGTACACTAAGTTGTCATATTGATTCCCAGTCACGATGTAGCCATCTGCGACGCTGAGTCCCATGTTGAAATCCAATAGTTTCCAAAGTTCTTTTCCAGTGTTAATGTCGACGCAGCGGAGGTATGAAGCGCGCCACAGAGGCTTAGTGGGTGAGTGCTCGGACGAGTGCAGGTAGACTTTTCCGTCTGCAACAGCGTTGAGTGAGAGCGGCATGTTGTCTCCGTAGTAGCTTTCAGAGCCGACACCGACAGCTTCATAGGTCCACAAATGTACTCCTGTTTTTGCGTCGTAGGCAGCCACCGTTCCTCCATATGAGGAGACCACAAGGACTTTGCCTTCGTACATGTTGGCGCTAACTCCGTAGAAGTCCATAGCGTTGAGACCCCCAACTGGTCCCCAAAGCATATCGCCAGTTTCCAAGCTGTAACCCCACACCTGCAGTGTTTGCGAGCACCTCAAAGTAAAGACTTGGGCATCATAGCTCACTCCCATAAGGTTCCACGTGTGGTTCTTGCCCGGTATCGGAACTGTAATCAACTTGTTAAGCAACAGCGTTACTCCGAAACCAAGGTTATCGTTATGTGTGTAATCGGCATTGGGAAACGGGCTGTAGCCTGTTACATGTTCATCTATGCGAAGAGTCCATACTGAGAATGTATCAGGGTCAGGAGCTGAACCGATTGTGCTGGCATTAGGCCCTTTGTAGAATCCAAATAACATTCTTGGTACGCGATTTGCATCTTGCAGTACAGAAGAGATTCCTGAGGCTGCTCCTCCGAAAGCAGCTGAAGACGGTAGGTTCTTGGGGCCGGTTACGTTCATTGTGTATCCGGAGTGTGGGCGCCTTAGCAGTTCGTCGGCGACGCCTAGCGCGCGCGACCAGGCGCCTGGAGCCCATGAAGTGTCGTTGACGGCGTCAATTACTCCGCCCATGCGAGGTTTCCATTGCTGCTGATTTGTTCCATAGACTCCGCCTGGATAAATCGCCTGACTCGAGTTCCAGCAGAGTACGTTGCCAGTGCTTGGAACGTATTGGTACAGGAGCAAGTTTCCGTCTTGGTCCACTACAGCTGAGCCTCCGGGAACGTTTTTCAGCGTGAGCATCAGATTTCCAGTTGCTGCGTCAAGCATGTACCAAGTGTTGCCCCTTTGCATCCATAGATATGCGAGTATTCCCTGCCCGTTAACTGAGTAGTAGTGTAGCAGTTGACCCATTGATAGCTGTGGATAACTTTGAGAGAGAGCCGGAAGTGCGCTTGTTGTTACGGGGTTGTTGAGGCCGTTATCGGTGCCGTTCTTGTACCATACTTGTTCTCCTGTGTAAAGGTCTACGCAGTAATATCCATAGTTAACGCTGTCTGCAACTGATGGCGTGTTGTAGTAGATTTTTCCGTTCATGATTATGGGTGAGGACCATGGGCTTTCGTAGTCGTTAACATCTGATGGGATGGCGTACCATTGTGCATCATTGATGCCTCCAGCGCGAGCTGGTGTAATCGGATTCGCCCAGAGTACGTGTGGGGTTTCTGGTGCTTTTCCCCATCTTTGCCAGTTGTTTACTAGCCAAGCGCCCTTTAGCCAGTTGCTTGCTAGCTGTGTCCATTCTCTGTTTGCGGCGTTTAGTGGTCTTTCCCAGTAGCCTGTTGTTACTGGAGGTTCGACCCAACCTTGTGTTGGGTTTTGCTGTACGACAAGTTTCGCGGGTTTACTTGTGGCGCCCTCGTAAAAGTCGCCTAGGTCATCGATTCCACGGGGTTCGGGGATTCCAGTGCCGTTTTTCACCTCTTCTCCAGGCCAGCTGAACACAATGCTGTACGTGCCAATCTGGGTGGGAGTATAGGCCTTGAAGTCACTGGCTACGGTGCTTGAGCATTGAAACGGTCCAATAGTATCTACAGATCCGTCGGGCTTCGTAATGTCTATTTTGAAACCATTCCAGCGTTGACCTTCCAAGCCGTTGCCTGTGGGGGAAATTCTGTCGATCCATACGACAATTGTGATGGGTTGATTGACGCCAACAGTGCTTGGCACGGCGGCGACGTATGCTGTGGTTGGAAGAGTCCATGGAGGATCATGCGCACTAGCTGCAGGCAAAGCAATGAGTGTTGATGCAATGATTAGCACTGAAAGCAGAAGCGGTATAGGCATAGTACAAATACTCTTGTTCTTAGTTTTTAGAGTTCTTTTAATCATTTTCTTTCTTTACTCCTTTTTGAGCAATGTTGCTGCTTACGTTTTATAAGCTTCACTCACCTATCGTGAGTGCACAGAGTTAACGCGCACCGCTAATCTTTAGGAGAGACGAGAGAAAGAAAACCCAAAGAGCAAGGATAATCCTGAGTTTTAGTCTTTAGGAAGCAATCACATTGAAAATGCGACTTCATTAGCGCATGCAGGATGGAACGCCTATCTCCTCATTGCCTCAACTTTTCTGCGAAAGTAGGGTTTGCTGGGGGTCTGGACCCAATAGGAGAGAATGAAAACCCAACGGGCAAGTCGGGTAAACGATATTCCAGAGCCCTCTCAGCCCCCTTATTTGCCCATAAATAATTTTTTTCCCTGAACGAAAAAGGGAAGGGGAAGTTGATTTTTTTCACTTGCGTCTTCTCAGGATCAGTGCTGCTGCAGCTGCAACTATAACGATTACTGCTACGCCGATGGCGATGTAGGTGGTTGTTGGCTCAGCGCTTGTTGGCGGATTCACTGCCTGAGTTGGGGAAGGCGAGATTGATTGAACTGGTGTTTGTGTCGGTACAGGCGCTGGCGGTGTTGCAGTTTGCACTGGTGAAGCTGTTGGTATCACGGCAGGCGCGGCTGTTGCGGCTTCTCCGACTAGGAATGCGGTTTCAGCTTGGCTTCCATAGTATGATTTGGTTCCTTCGAAAGTGGTGGTAAGCTTGTAGATCCCTGGAACCGGAGGTTTCCATGCCAGTACGTAGTTACCCATCAAGTCGGTGGTGACTGTGCCAAGGTCTTGGAAGTTGTTATTTGGGTCAACCGCTGTCAAGTGAACCCTCACGCCTGTGGAGTTTGTTGGCTTGTATTGTTGTCCATAAACATACGCCATCCACAATTCCTGACTCTCGTCAGAGACCGCAGGAACACCTTGTGGAAAGCGCTTGGATTGTTCTTCCTGCGTTGCGCCAGGTGCGGTGTCTGTGACTTTGCCTTGAATCAACACTGATCTGCCAAGTTCTATATCCGCTTCTGGAGCCTTTACGGTTACAGCACTTGGACCCTTGCCATAGCAGTACAGCCTGTTGTCGTAGAAGTTGAGGCTCACAATGAACCCGTCTGCGATATAGACTCCTGAACCAGCGACACCTGGAGTGCCGTCGCTCCAATGTTGGACCTTCCAGATTTCCTTACCGTCAGTTGCATTGATGCAGCGTATGTAGGAACCGCGAAATAGAGGTGAAGTGGGAGAGTGTTCGCTGGTGGTCAGATACAGTTTCCCATCAGCGATGCAAGCGATACCGACCGGGTAGTTGCCGTAAGGAGACTCGAAACCAACACCTCTAGCAGTGTATGTCCACATTGGCCTTCCGGTGGTGATGTTGTAAGCGTAGACTTCTCCGCCGTAACCATAACTTAGGAATTTGCCGCCGTAGATTTTTGTGTTGACTGCTGTGCTCAAACCGTAAAACTGCATCTGGTTTGATTCAGGTTGGGTTTCCCATATTTGCTGTCCTGTAAGGAGGTTAAAGCCCCAGTACTTCCTGGTTAACTGCTCTCTGAAGATGAACACGCCGTCTTCAACGCTCATCGATTCGTAGCGCATTCCTCTATAGGTATTTACATCTACTCCCGGCACTCCGGCTGCTTTTGGCGGTGTATAACTGTAGCTCCAAAGCAGTATTCCTTCTTCACCCTGCTTTAGACTTAAAGCCCACATGAGGTTGGTCTTGACTCCGTTGGCATTGTTGTACCCGTCTGTCGTTCCGCCGACAATTATCTCGCCTTCAACAACTGAGAGAATGCTACCGTTTACTGGCGATGCCAATGAAACGTTTAAAGAAAACGCGGTGTCGCCGTTGTGGACTGCTCTATTTTGTGGTCTCCATTGCCACATTTCAGTTCCAGAAGTTCCCAGCAGCATCGAAGCCATTGCTGATGAGTTCCATATTCTCAGATACTGTTTGCCACCCGCTGTGGCAAGGCTGTAGCGTAGCAGGCTTCCGTCTTTGCCGTAGACTGCAGTGCCTGTTGAAGACACGTTGGCGATTATGGTTATCAGATTTCCTGTATATGCGTCAAGCATCGCCCAGGTAGACGTTCCTGATCGGCTAACGGAGCCTGATGGCAACGTTACTCCCGATGTGACCCACAGGTAGGGGAAGCCTCCATGTTGGTTAGGTGACTCGTAATTGTAAACGGAGCCATATGAAAGCGTCGTATTCTGATCTACAGCTAAAGTTTCGCCTGTGAATAGATCAAGACAAGTGTAGCCTTGTTTCACGTGAGCATTTGTCTGAGTGGTATAGTAGAATCTTCCTGCGATGATTATCGGTGGACCTAGAACTAAACCTCCATAGTGCGCCGTCTGAAAGCCAATTGTTGAAGTTCGTGAATCCATGATGCCGCCAGCCCAGTATTCCTTTGTCCACATTACGTGACCACTTTCAGGTCCTGGACCGAACGCAAATTTTTCGGTTGGCCCAAGGGTATTGCCTGCACCCGACAGCCAGTTACCCAAAAGCGGATACCAGTTTCTGCTGGCCATGTTGACCGGGCGAGTCCAGTACTCTGTCGGAAGAGGTGACTCACGCCACGTTTCGATAGGGTCACTTTGCACCGTAAATTGTAGGGGATCACTGGTACTGGCTCTGTATGTATCGTTTACATATGCTGCTCCCGTGATTGTATTGATGTTTTTGCCAGGGTAAATTGGGGTGCCTTTTATTGTGAATTCCTGGAAATGGGCAACTACAGTGTAGGTGCCGACAGCTGTCGGATTGAATAATGCATAAGCGCTACCCACGTTGTCTGATGAGTACGGTCCCAATGTCTGTTTAGTTCCGTCGGGTTTGGTTATATCGAAAGTGAAGAGCCACCTGTCACCATAGTTGCCGTCAGCGGTAGGCGGAGGATCCTGAACCCACGCAATAACGTACTGTGGTTGATTCACGCCTAAAACGAAGCTGCGAACATTAACAAAACAGTAGGTGGGAATATTCCATGCCGGAGTGTGTGCAGAAGCGATGGGAATGATGGCTATGAATGCTGACAGAGATAGTATCAGTAGCAAAGTCGTGGCAGCCAATTTGGTTTGGCTCTTCTTCGGTTGGTTGTAAGCTAAGTTCATTTTGTCTTTCTCCATAATTTTTGAACCAAAGTGCGCAATCTGTACTTATAAGCCTCGCTCACCTATCGTGAGCGTAAAAAAAGAGAGTTGACTATCTTAATCACGCGCAAACGGATATTCTAGGCGATTATCAAGAGAAAGCAAAATAAAGATAGGTTAAACCAATAGTATTATGTTCGACACGACGCTGACGCGGATTATAATCGAAGTTGTTTCGGCAATTGTCTGCATCATTCTTGTAAAGTTCATGACAAAACCGTATCAACTCACTAAAGAGGCTCGCTATCTTGGCTTACCTTTAGGATTCGGTTTTCTTGGTATGTCATTTGCTATTTCCGCTATCGTGTATTCCTTAAAACCAAACATCTTCTATATGGATTTATTATGGGTTCAATCGCTCATGAGAACATTTGCATTCGTATTCCTTGCGATGACATATTACTTTTCGAAAAAGCTTTCAAAAAATATCCGAGTGGCGTCGGATATGACCTTTGGTCTGTTGATTGTCGTTCTTGTCGTTTTGTTTCTGATAATATTTGTCACTCCACAAGTCGCTTCGCAATACTACAGTGTAAGCCAAATTTATGTTAGAAGCTTTGATATAATTTGTCTAACCTACGTCGCTTTACACACACTGAGAAGCCACATAAAAAAACCAGATCCGACAACAATATGGATTCCATTGGGTTTCATTCTCCTTGCAATAAGCCAGTATTCGTTATTATTCTGGTATACTGACCTAAGTCTTGCTGCATTTGCAGGGTCCATGGCACTTCGGTTGGTTGGTCTTTTTGTTTTTCTTTTAATTTCCTATCGAACCTTTTACAGTTCAGGGAAGCTTAGGGAAGAAGGATAAATGAAAAAAATTTCGCGCAGAGACAAAATGAAAATTTATGGTGACCTTTTGTCTGCGCTTAACAGCGAAGCTAATAATGAAAAAATAGTGTTGACGCGGGTTCAGGTACAAATCAATGTGCCTTTTGACCGTTTGAAAAATTATGTTTCTGAACTCAAGGAGCTTGGTCTAGTTCAAGATGAGACTTCGCCTAAACTTACAGAGAAGGGCAAGCAATACCTTAAAGAGTATAGGAAAGTTCTTGAATTCATGAGGCGCATGAATCTAGCCTACTGATGGTAGGATTGCACATACCGCCGGGAACCTCACAGAGCCCACCTTGACCATGTGCTCGGAAACATTTCGAAAGGCTGTTTCTGAGGGTTTGCTGGGGCTCCGGACCCAAATAGGAGAGAAATGAAACCCAACGAGCAAGTCGGGTAAACGTTCCCAGAGCCCACTCAGCCCCAATTTGACTTCTGAACTGTTTTCCCTAAACAAAAGAGGGAAAGGGGATTGTTTTATTGTTTTACTTGCGTCTGCGCAGAGCGATTGCTGCCGCGACAACTGCGATTATGACGCCTGCTGCTGCGATGGCGATGTAGGTTGTGGTCATGTCTGCGGCTGCTGGCGGCGGAGCTTGGCTTGGTGATGGTGAGGCTGCAGTTGGACTTGGTGCTTGTGTGGGTGTTGGAACAACGGCGGGAGTTGCGGTGGGAACCGGCGATGCTGATGGCACAACTATGGGTGCTGCTGCTTTGCCTACGACGAAATAGGTTGTGTCCATTGAGCCCCAGTAGGAGTTAGTGCTTTCGAAGGTTGCTGTGACGTGATATGTGCCTTCGACTGGTGGCGTCCAAGATAATCCGTATTTACCGTTTATGTCAGTAGTTGCAGTCCCTAAGTCTTGATAATTACCGTTCGGGTCAATGGCTGTTATGTGGACTTTGACTCCTTGGACGTTGTTTGGCATCGGTTTTTGCATGTAGAGATAGTTCATCCAGTCATCCTCGCTTGCGTCTGAAACTGCTGGTACAGTGTTGTAAAGGCTTTTTTCGACGAGGCCTTTCGCGCCTGCCGAAGTATCAGTTACTGATCCCCGAATGAGAACCTGTTGTCCCAAAGTGACCCCGATCATTGGCGCATCAGCAGTAGTAGCGCTTGGTCCTTTCCCAACACAGTAGATCTGCATATCATACAGGTTAAGATAAACAAGCATACCGTCTGCAATAGCAAAACCGCTGTCACCATACGAGGAAGTACCGTGACCGTAGATACCCCAAAGTCTCTGACCGTTGGTAGCGTCGAGGCATATGATTTCACAGCCTTTCCAGTAAGGTGCAGTGCATGAGTGCTCATTGACGCTTATGTAAACCTTTCCATCAGCCACGCCAGCAATACCTGTTGGGTACCCCGTGTAGGGTGCATCAAGACCTGCATAGTTTGTATAGTTCCAAAGAAGTGTGCCTGTTCTATCATCATAGCAGTAGACCACTCCCGAATAGCCTGATGAGTAGAGTTTGCCTCCGCCCGCAGTAGTTGTTGACAGGGCGCCACCAGCGCCTGAGTAGAAGTTCCATGGATTTTCCGATGCTGTCGGTCCCCAGAGTTTCTGGCCAGTATCCATGCTATAGCCGGTCCAAGAAACGGTTTCTTTGCTAAAGTAGATAAGGACACGCGAGTCGTAGTCAATTGCGGCTAAAGAACGTGATGCGTTACCTGGTAGGGCTGGAATATCAGTGGTCCAAGCTATGGTGCCTCTGCTTTCTGGTTTAAGACTGATTGCTGTTAAGGTTGTCTTTTCCGGTGTACCCAGATAGGTGGTTGAGGACAGTGCTGTTGAAACGATTAACTTATCGTTGTAGAGTACTGCTGCTATGCTTGATCCAGTAGGCAGGGTGGGTATTGTTACGTTCCACGTGTATGAATCGGTTACATTGATGGTTTTGCCCACTGGTCTCCATTGGTAGAAGTTGGTACTGGAAGTGTCATTTGCTATGTTTGAATTCGTCAAATCATGGCTTGCAGTGTTGTTCCACATTGCCAACCATTTCCCTTGAGCGTTTAGCACATACCGAAGTATCTCGCCGTTTGGTCCGATAGATTCGGTTCCTGCTGGAACATTCGTCAACGTGAAAAGTTTTGATCCATCTGCTGCGTCATATGCAGTCCAGTTTGTTCCAGAAACACCCCACAGATATCCGTCAGGTATCACGCCATGTTGGTTTAAGGATTCATAGTCATAGAGTTGCGCAAAGGTTGGCAAAGGCGACATATCACTCCGAGTCCATAATGTTTCTCCAGTTGCCAAATCAACGCAGGTATATTCTCCGCCCTTAGCCACGTCGCTATTTGGCAAGCTATAGAAGACCTTCCCGTTCAAGATAATCACGTCTCCAAATTTGTTTTCGTAATTGGTTCCATCGTAAAAGGTCATGCCACTTGCCATCGAGTTGGCGTCAACGATGTTGGCACCACCGACGACACCTCCAGCCTGGAAAACTTTCGTCCACATAATGTGTCCGCTGCCTGGTGCGATGCCGTCTCTATAGTAGTGGTAGGTTATGGAGCTACCGGAAAGAGAGTTTGAAGCAAGTCTTGCCCACGCGGTATTCTGTCCCTCGATCGGTCGTATCCAATAGCTTGTTGGAAGACCAAAGTCAGTTGCGGCAACTCTAGTCTGATTGCACAACTATTGTGGTTGTCGCGCTGCTTGGAGAGTAATAATCGCCGAGATATTGACCGGCACGTGAAGGATCACCGGGTAGTCCTGTTACAGGATTGTATAGGCTAGCGACTTGTCCTGGGAAGCTGAAGGCGAATGTGTAGGTGCCTGTTTGAGTCGGTGTATACAATGCGTAACCTCCGCCGACTGGATCAGAAACGAAGGGACCAAGAGTCTCTTTGCTTCCATCTGGTTTGGTGACGGAGATTGTAAGGTTTGCCCATCTGTCTCCACCAAATCCCGCCGCAGAAGGTGGAACTTTATCGAGCCAATAGACTATTGTTACTGGTTGGTTTACGCCGATTGGGCTAGGTGATGCTGTGATGTATGCGTAGGTGGGTATGGTCCATGGCGGTGTGTGTGCAGAAGCGGGAACTATGATCAGCATGCTTGTGATGGTCAGCGTTAGAAACAGTGTCGTCAGGGCAGTTTTCTGCTTCCTATAAGATGTTTCCTTGTTCGTTTGGTTGTTTAGTGAGATCGTTCAATTTTCCTCCTTTCGTGATTGAATGGGTAGTAAGGGTTGGCAAGCCGTTATAAACTTAGCTCACTTATCGTGAGCACTAGAAGCTGTCAATTGATGTGAGTTTTTGCGTTCACGCAAACTGCCGATAAAAGAAGCTGTTATTTCCAAACTAAAGCGAAAAAACACGTATTAGATAGAGTGTGTGCTCAACCTTCTGCTCAGCAACAGGTTAGAGACACACAACAACTGAAAAATGGGAGGGTTGCGGGTGATATCTCCAACTGAATTTGGGTTTGAGGTAACTCCGAACTGAAAAGCACGGGGTGTGGAGCGGCTTCCTTTCTCATTGCCTCAACTTTTCTGCGAAAGTAGGGTTTGCTGGGGCTCTGGACCCAATAGGAGAGAGAGAATGAAACCCAACGAGCAAGTCGGGTGAACGTTATTCCAGAGCCCACTCAGCCCCAATTTACTTCTTAATTGTTTTCCCTGAACAAAAAAGGGAAAGGAAGATTGTGGATTCTCTACTTGCGTCTTCTGAGGATTAGCGCTGCTGCGACCGCTATAATGACAACGACTGCGATTCCAATTGCGATGTAGGTTGTTGTTGGCTCAGCACTGGTCGGCGGTGTAACTGCCTGCGTTGGCGATGGCGAAACTGGTGTCTCGATTGGTGTCGGACTGGCTGGCGTCACCGGTTGAGTGGCTGTTGGTGATGGCGTAACGACTGCGGGTGATGCGGCGGAAGCCTTAGACACTGCAAAGGAGGTTCCTGCCTCACTGCGATAGTACGACTTGGAACCTTCGAAGGTGGCTGTCACCGTGTAGAGTCCTGGAACTGGCGGCGTCCACTCGATAGCATAGTTACCTAACATGTTGCTGGTTGCAGTGCCAATGTCCTGGAAGTTACCGTTCGGGTCTATAGCTGTCAGGTGCACCTTGACTCCTTTTGCATCTGTGGGTTTGCTTTGCTGCATGTACACGTACTGCATCCAAGCAGTCATGTCTGCATCGGACATTGCTGGAACTCCATTGGGGAAACGTGCAGCTTGCTCTGTCTGTTTTGTTCCGGCAGCTGTATCAATGACTGTGCCTTTAATAAGCACGCTATCTCCAAGAGGGACGTGGCTGTCAGCTGAGACAGTGGTCTCTGTCGGTCCCATCCCGTAGCTGTATATCCGGTTGTCGTAAAAGTTCAGGCCTACCAGATAACCGTCAGCAACGACTACACGACCGTGATGATTAATCTTCCAGATTTCCGCGCCGGTTTCAGCATCCACGCATCTCACGTAGGAGCCTCGCCAGAAGGGTTGCGTTGGAGAGTGTTCGGAAGAATAGAAGTACAGTTTTCCGTCAGCGACGCAAGCTATTGAAAGCGGATAGTTCCCATATGGAGATTCGAAACCTTCTTGGGCAGGAGTATACCTCCATTTGATTGCTCCCGTTTTTATATCGTAGCAGATTAGCTCACCTTCAGTCATTCCTGAACCGTATGAGTAGAGTTTTCCTCGGTAAATTGTGCTGCTCATGCCATAGTAGTTCATCTGTATTTCTGGCGCGCTTGGTCCCCACAAGAGCTGCCCTGTTTGTAGGTTGTAGCCCCACCATTGTCGCGTCTGCGTGCAGGTGAACAGGAATACGCCATCTTCTGGATCCACAGTGCCCATGCTTATCGTTTTGTTGCCTGCTGATGATGGAGGTGTGAAGGTGATATTCCACAGCAGCGTTGGATTGACGATCCCGTCAGCGGATGGCTTCAAGTTTAAAGCCCACAGATTTCCCTGTACAATGCCGTTCTCGTTGTTGGTTCCTGCGGTTCCGCCGATTACATACAAGTCTTCCCGGACTGCGCGTATGCTACCCTGCACATTAGGTATTGATGCATTGAGTGAAAAACCGTATTGACCGCCAAAGGTATAGTTAAGGTAGGGTCTCCACATCCAATATTGATTTGTCTGATACTTTTCTTTGTACCAAATGGCTTGGCTTGTATTCCAAACGGTCAAGCGTTTGTTTGCGCCTGAGCCAACCAGGTTGTAGTAAAGTATGCTTCCCTCTTTCCCGTACACCTGTGTGCCTGAAGCCGAAACGTTAGCTATACTGCAGATATAGTTACCTGTGTATGCGTCAAACATCATCCAAGAAGGATCGTATATCGGTGTTTGGCCAACTCCTGGAACATTGTCGTAGCCGACTATTCTGGCGGTTGTGGACCACAAGTATGGAAAGCCTCCATGTTGGTTAGGCGATTCATAATTGTATATTTGCCCAAACGATAGAGATTCACCTACCACGCTTCCTTCGGGGTCGAACTGCGCACCTGAAAGCTTCTGCGTGCCCGTTGGCGAAACTGGACCAGTGGTATTATGGAAATACAAAGTTTCCCCAGTGTACAGGTTAACTGCGTACCAACCAATTCTCGGGTGTGCCCCCACATTGTAGTAGAGCACTCCGTTCAAAATTATGGGCGGTGCAAAGCTTAGACCTGAATAATGCGATGTCTGGTAGCCTATGTTACCAAAGCGTCCATCCATAAGTCCTCCAGCCCAGAACTCCCGTGCCCACATTATGTGAGCGGATTCTGGTCCCTTGCTGTAGGCATTAATTTCTCTGGTTGATCCGTCAACCATCGCCGCTCCTGAAAGCCAGTTGCCTGCGATTGGCCACCATTCTCTGTTCATGGAATTAATTGGGCGAGCCCAAAACTCCGTTGGCAGAGGAGGCTCTGACCATGGAAGGATTTGCTGGGCTTGAACAACGAGGGTTAATGGACTGCTTTGGCTAGCTAAGTATGTGTCGTTTACTGCGGCTGCACCCATATACAGACCTAGAGTCCCAGGCGGATATGGCAAACCTGTTATAACATGCTGATCCATTCTGGCGGTGAAGCTATAATTCCCAATTTGATTGGGAACGTACGTCAAGTAGCCGGTTCCTATTGGATCGGAGGTGAAGGGTCCCCGAGTTTCTTTTGAGCCATCAGGTTTTGTTATGTCAACATAGAAAGTCCATCTGTCACCGTAAGCACCCACAGCTGTTGGGGGGTATTTGTCGCTCCAATAGATAAGTGTGGTCGGTTGATTGACGCCTATTGGGTTGTTTGTGGCTGAGATATAGGTCCAGGTAGGAACTGTCCATCCTGGATAATGCGCGTTACCTATGGGCAGAATAGCAACAAATGCAGCGGTCAGCATTAGTGTCAAAGCGATGGTAGATAATGTTTTATTTTTTTGAAGTTTCATTTGGTCTTTCTCCTCATAATTTTTGGATACAGAATGCGCAATCTGTCCCTATAAGCCTCGCTCACCTATCGTGAATACAAAAAAGAGTCAACTATACTTCAGGACTACAGTCCTACCCCAAGGTTTTTATCAGCGAAAAGAAAATAAGACAGGGCTAAATCAAACAAAGATTATGCCTGACGCGATAACGCTATTGCGGATTACGATAGAAGTTGCTTCAGCAATTATCTGCTTTATTCTTGTAAGATTCATGATAAAACCTTATCAGCTCACTAGAGAAGCTCGGTATTTTGGCTTACCTCTTGGATTCAGTTTTCTTGGAATATCGTATATTCTATCCACCTTGACAGTTTCCCAACCGTACTACAGTCTTGCTATATTTTCATGGCTTCAACTTCTAATTCGAACCTTTGCATTTGCCTTTCTTGCGACAACATATTACTTTTCAAAAAAGCCCTCAAAAAATACTCGATTATTGTGGGACACAACTCTTAGTCTCCTAATCGTAGCTCTCATTACCGCACTCCTTTTATTGGCTAACACGTCGGAATCTACTATTGAAAGCTACCATTATGCCCAAGTGTATGTCAGAATCCTCAACGTATTCTGCCTTGCCTACGTTGCTCTCCAAACACTTAGAAGCCACATAAAAAAGCCAGATCCCACGACAATATGGATTCCGCTGGGTTTCATACTCCTTGGAATAAGCCAGTATTCGTTTATATTTTTTTATATCGATAGGAGTCTCACGGCATTCTACGGAGCTTTGGCAATTCGTTTAGTGTCTTTGGCGGTTTTTCTTTCAGTTTCCTACCAAACTTTCTATAGCTTAGAGAAGAAGGAGGATAAATGAAAAGAATTCCGCGCAGAGACAAACTGAAAATTTACGGCGATCTCTTGTCTGTGCTAAATGAAGCTGTAAACGAAAAGATAGTGTTAACACGGGTGCAGGTACAAGTTAATGTGCCTTTCGACCGTCTGAAGAATTATGTTTCTGAGCTCAGGGATCTTGGTTTAGTTCAGGGTGAGACTTCACTTAAACTTACTGAAAAAGGCAGACAATTCCTCAGAGAGTATGGGAGAGTCCTCGAATTTATGAGGCGTATGGGTCTTACTTACTGATTACTATTGTGAGTTTCGTCTTTATTGTATGAAGCAGAAAAAGAACCGCTTCCACGTACGTTTTGCTGTCTTTGAAGTAGGGTTTGCTCGGGCTCTCAGCCTTCAGATCATTGGGGAGAATAGATGCAACCTAAAAGGGCAAACCTGTAATTGGCGATTTATGGGCTTTCTCAGCCCAATCGTCTTCCCAAAAAAAAGAAAGGGAAAGGGAATTTGTGTTTGTATGCTATCTACTTACGTCTTCTGAGAACTATTGCTGCTGCGGCTACTGCAATTATGACAACTGCAGCCGTGATCGCCACGTAGGTTGTTGTCATGTCTGCACTGGCCGGTGGGGGAGCTTCACTTGGCGACGGGGAAACTGGCGTTTGTGTCGGAGTCGGACTCGCGGGCGTTACTGGCGGCTGCGTAGCTGTTGGAGTTGGCGTAATGACTGGTGCTGCGGAGGCTGATTCTGACACGCGAAAGAGGTTCCCGCTTCGCTTCGGTAGTATGACTCGGATCCTTCGAAGGTAGCTGTAACAGTATATAGTCCTGGTACTGGTGGCGTCCATTCAATGGCATAGTTGCCTAACGAGTTGCTGGTTGCAGTGCCTAAGTCCTGGAAGTTACCGTTCGGGTCGATAGCTGTCAAATGCACTTTGACCCCGATAACTTCAGTCGGCTTTGGTTTCTGCATGTAAACATACTCCATCCAAGCGCTCATGCTCTTGTCAGAGACTGCTGGAACCCCGTGTGGAAAGCGCGCTGCCTGCTCAGTCTGTTTTGTGCCTGCCGCAGTGTCAATCACGGTTCCTTCTAAAAGTACCTTAGCCCCTCTTGCTGAGATCTTGGGCGACACTGTAACGGTGGTGGCGCTTGGTCCTTTTCCGATGCTGTATATTTGCATGTCGTATAAGTTGAGGGTAACGAAATAGCCGTCTGCAAGAGCGAAGCCAGTTGTAATGGCGCCTAAGCCACCAGCGGTTGAAGCACCGTGCATCGCAATTTTCCATATGACTTCCCCGGTGGTTGCGTTAAGACAGTGCTCCTTTGTTCCTTTCCAATACGGCGCACTTGCTGAGTGTTCAATGATGCCCACGTAGGCTTTTCCATCAGCAACTGTGTCTACAGAGAGCGGATAGTTGGGATAGGGTGACTCCAAACCAGAGGGCTCATTGTATTTCCATAGAAGCTTTCCGTTTGTAAGATCGTAGCAGTAGACGAATCCCGTAACCGCTTGAGAAGAGTTTACCATCAGCAGCAATGCTTGTATGAGCGTAGAAAGCCCAAGGATCTTCAGGTTGGCTTGTCCACAGCAAGTTCCCAGTATCAAGGCTGTAGGCTTCCCACTTCAGAGAGTCTCTGTAGAACATGGTGAAGACGCGTGTATCTGGGTCCACCACCATCGGAGTAAGGGTTTGGTTGCCTGAGGGAGCTGCGTAGTTCTTGGCCCATAACAACTGACCTCTAGTAGCTGGTTTCAAACTAATCGCCCACATCTTCCATGGATCTGGAGTTCCCCATGTTCCAATGCCTGCAAAGGTGGTGCTTCTGCCGATTATTAAGTCATCAGGGATAATTCTAACTATCGCCGGCGCTCCTTGGCCTGTCAGATCGGCTGTTATTGTAGCGTTCCAAGTGTAGGCGTTGCTCGCGTTTACGATTTTACCGACTGGGCGCCACTGATTGAAACTTGTGCTAGTAAAGTCGTTTGGATCGTTTGTGCCTGTTAATCTCTGTGGTGCTGTATTGTTCCAAAGACCCAGCCAACCACTTTTTGTCGCTGTGTTGTAGCTGAAAACGTAGCGCAGTATTTCCCCATTTGGACCATAGATATTCGTACCTGAAGGGACATCGGTCAAAGTGAATAGCTCATTTCCGTTCAATGGGTCATATGCCGTCCAATTGGTGCCGACTGTACGCCAAAGGTACCCGTTTGGAATGACACCATGTTGGTTCAAGGACTCATAGTAATAGAGCTGCCCAAAGGTAGGCGCGGTCATATTCTGCCAGTACAGCGTTTCTCCAGTTCGCAAATCTACGCAAGCGTATCCCCCGCCAGTGTTAGCATCACTTCGCGGTAAATTGTAGTAGAGTCTTCCGTAAATGATTAAGGGACCCGTGAATCTTCCTTCGTATGCCGTTCCATCGTAGAAAGTAGCGCCATCAATGCGGATATTGCTTCCTCCAACAACGCCTCCAAACTGAATCGGTTTAGTCCACATTACGTGGGGGCTGGCAGGTGCTACTCCGTCCGGCTGAACATTCCCAACGATATGCGGACTGCCCAGCCAGTTTGATGCAATGCTTGCCCAATCGGTGTTCTGTCCTTCTATCGGCCGCGTCCAGTATTCTGTAGGAAGCGGAAAACTCAGTTGACTGACGGGCTGTTGTTGTACGGTAATTGTCGTCGTTGCGGTGCTAGGCAGGAAGGTGTCGTTAATGTAGTCCCAGTTGCTAGGGTTCACACTGATTATCTCCCGTGGGGCCATACATGGATGGTACTTGTCCTGGAAAGCTGAAAAGGAAAGAGTACGTGCCGACTTGAGTAGGTTTGTAGATAGCGTATCCGCCTCCGATTGAGTCAGACGTGAAAGGCCCCAGATTTTCCTTGCTGCCGTCGGGCTTCGTAACCTGTATTTGTAGGTTGCGCCATCTGTCACCGCCTGTTCCTCCTGCTCCAGGCGGTACCCAATTAACCCAAAACGCTAGAGTTGTTTGTTGGTTAACACCCACAGGGTTGGGTGAAGCAGTGATGTATGAGTATGTTGGAATTGTCCAAGGGGGGGTATGCGCGTCAGCGATTGGCAAAGCAACGAGCGTTGATGTGACGATGAGCGCTGAAAGCAAGCAAGATATGTTCTTAGAATTCATAAAAGCTTTCATTTTCTCTTTCTCCACTAAATCCCATGCTTATATAATTGTTTACTTCTCATATTTAAAAAATCCAATGTTGCTACCACTGACAAGACCAATTTATCCATCCAAAAAGGATGTGATTGTTACTACTTTCTGAATAACGTTGATTTATCAAGAGGGTTTGCTGGGGCTCTGGACCCAAAGTTAGGAGAGAGAATCGAATACCCAACGAGCAAGTCGGGTAATTATTATCCAAAGCCCTCTCAGCCCCAACTTTTTCTTCCTGTTTTTCCTTACAAAAAAAAGGAAAGAGGGAGTGTTTTGGTGTTTACTTGCGTCTGCGAAGGACGATAGCTGCCGCAACTACTGCGACTATGATGACTACTGCAGCTACTGCGATGTAAATTGCTGTCATGTCGGCGCTTGCTGGTGGTGGTGCTTCACTGGGTGATGGCGAGACTGCAGTCGGGGTTGGCACTTGTGTTGGAGTTGGAATAACGACTGGCGTTGCGGTTGGAACTGGTGGAGGAGTGGGTGTTACTTGTGGTGCGGCTGTCTTGATTACGGAGAAGTATGTTGTGTCTGCAGAGCCCCAGTATGAGCTACAGCTCTCGAAGGTTGCGGTGACGTGGTATGTGCCTTCGACTGGTGGAGTCCAGGATTATGCCGTATTTGCCGTTAACGTCGGTTGTGGCGGTGCCTAGGTCTTGGTAGTTCCCGTTAGGATCAATGGCCGTCAGATGGACTTTAACGCCGGTTGCATCTGTTGGTTTTGGTTTCTGCATGTAGACGTATTCCATCCAAGCGCTCATGCTCTCGTCGGAAACTGCTGGGACTCCGTTTGGAAAACGTGCGGCTTGCTCTTTCTGGTTTGTGCCTGCAGAGATGTCATTAACTGTGCCTTGTATGAGGACACTGTTCCCTAAGGGTATGCTTGTTTCCGGTGCTGTAACGGTTGTCTTGCTTGGTCCTTGACCTATACAAGTTATCTGCATGTTGTACAGGTTAAGGTACGCTAGGTAACCGTCTGCAATGGCAAACCCTGTGGTTATGGCGCCGTTGCCGCCGTAGGTTGAGGGGCTGTGAGATGCTATGCTCCAGATTTCCTTGCCAGTGGTGACGTTAAGAGCGAAGACTTTTGCGCCCTTCCAGTACGGCGCGCTGGCAGAGTGCTCGATGATACCCACATAGACTTTTCCGTCCGCTATTGCGCCTACAGCCATAGGATAGTTGGTGTAAGGTATGTCTAGACCGCCTGGCGCGCTGAAGTTCCATAGCAGTTTCCCATCTTTAGTATCATAGCAATAGACTATTCCGTACCCGTTTGTGAACAGTTTGCCATATGCGACGGTGCTGCCCCAAGTGTAGTAGTTCCAGGGATCTTCTGAAGCCGTGGGTCCCCAAAGTTTGTTGCCGTTGTCTATGCTGTAACCTGACCACTGTAGAGTCTCTTTGTCATGCAAGATGAAGACCCGGTTTACAGGGTCGACAGCGTCGAATGATCTGGAGAGGTTACCCGCGGGGGCTGTGTAGGTCTGGGTCCAAAGAAGTTGGCCTCTTGTTGCTGGCTTTAGACTTATTGCCCAAACTGTGTATGTAGCTCCACCTGCAGCGAAAAGACTTGCCATGCCTGAACTGCCAATGACCATATCATCAGGTAATACTTTGTTGACGGCTGAGCCTGGTGGAAGGGCTGGTATGGAAACGTTCCATGAAAATGCGTTGCTTGCATTGATGGTCTTGAAAACTGGTCTCCACTGGTAGAAGTTGGTGCTAGTGAAGTCAGTTGGGTTTGCTGAGTTTGTTAAGTCGTGACTTGCAGTGTTGTTCCAAAGACTCAACGTTCTTGCTGCAGTGTTCAGGACGTAGCGTGTTATTTCGCCGTTTGGACCGTAGACAGTTGTGCCTGTAGGAACGCTCTGGAGGGTAAACAGCCATTGCCCTGTAAGACTATCATACGCTATCCAGTTGCTGCCTTCTTGTGCCCAGAGGTAGCCGTTGGGGATGACTCCGTGCTGATTTGGTGATTCGTAGTAGTAGAGTTGGCCCATGTCTGGGTCAATAGTGTAGTTCATATACCATATTGTTTCACCGGTTCGTAGGTCTACCGCAACTTCTCCGCCATCCTTGGCTCTACCAGCATATCCCAGATAGGAACGCTCACCTATTGGAAGGTTGTAGTAGAGACGTCCATTCATTATGATTGGCACTGAGAATTTGCCTTGGTATGCTGTTCCGTCGTAGAATGTCGCTCCTTCTTCTTCAGCCGTCGAAAATCCTCCGACAAGTCCTCCGTCCATAAGGGATTTCGTCCACATTATGTGCGGTGCGTTGGGTGCAGTACCATCTGGCTGGAATTTGCCAACGATTTGTGGTTCAGCTAGCCAGTTAGATGCAACGGCTTCCCAGTTGGTGTTCTGTCCTTCTATTGGGCGCGTCCAGTATTCAGTTGGAAGTGGGTAGCTTACTGGAGCTGGTATTTGCGCTTGTTGCACGATGACCGTTGTACTGGCACTGCTCGGTAGGTAATTGTCGTTTAGGTACGGGGTAACTCCGCCGAACAAGCTTGCGTTATTGTAGATGCCAGTTCCGCTGCTTCCTGTGAGTTTTTGCCCTGGATAACTGAAGTCAAATTTGTAAGTTCCGAGTTGGTTAGGGTGATAGATTGTATAAGTGCTTCCGACCGGGTCCGACATAAAGGGTCCGAGTGTTTCCTTAGTATTGTCTGGCTTCGTGACCTCGACTTTCATGTTGATCCATCTGTCACCGGCCTGGCCAGCGGCAGTAGGTGGGACTAGGTCAAGCCACATAACAAGCGTCACGGATTGACCGATGCCCACGGGGTTGGGTGCGGCAGTTATGTAGGCGTGTGTAGGGATGTTCCATGCTGGGTCGTGTGCAAATGCAGCTGGCAAAACAAACGTTGAAGCTGCAATTGTAACAACCAGAAGCAAACAAAGTATATTGTGTTTCATTAACATATTTCCTATTTTCTCTCCATGTTCTTTGGAAAAAACATTGCGTAGCTTTCTGATTTAAGGTTTGTTATTTCCCACAAAACTAACTTATGAAATATACATTTTTGTTTTCAATAATGCAATATCATAAGAAATAAACTAATTCTTAGATAGCATTTTAAAGGGGAACGCTGATGTATTATAAAGTCTTGAGGGATACTCGTAACAAAAGAAATCACCCCAATTCAGGCAAAGATTCTGAAGGAACTGCTGATAGACGGCCGCCAGAGCAATGCCGAAATAGCTAAGAAAATTGGAGTAACAGAGCAAACTGTCACCCGACATTTTCAGGAAATGAAACGAATAGGGACAATCAAAGGAGCAACAATTCACATCAACTACAGAGAATTCGGCTACAAAGCAGTGGCAAGCCTCCTGATTAATGCAGACCCAGATGAGACAAGTGGGCTGATTGAACATGTTGAAAAGTTGCCAGATATTTACTCCGTCTACCAACAAGGTCCTCGGGGAAACATACGGGTTATAGCGACCCTTAGGAATCTTCACCAACTAGATGAAGTTAAAGATGAGATTAAACGAAACTTTCAAGTTTCGAGCATGAAGACAGTGATTTGGACTGACGTAAGAGAAATGCATGGCAACCTAATCCTATCAGACGAGGACCATGAAGCACCAATTTCGAAGACCAATTTTATGTACCTGGGAATGAAAGACACGAAATGTAAACAGTCAAAAATTGACGAAACAGACCTCAGAATCGCAGAAGTGTTATCGCAAGACGGTCGCGCTCCTGTAGCAGAAATCGCGGAAGAAGTTGGCATACCAGCCAACGCAGTAAAGGATAGGATCGCGAAGCTTAGGCAAAACGGTAAGTTGAAGGTCACCATTCAAATTGACCCCCCAAGACTAGGCTATCAAGCGCTTGCAGTCTTCTACACAACAATAGCACCGCAAGCAAACTCTGCATCAATAGTTGATGAAATAACCAGAATACCTGATGTGATAAGTATCATGAAGACCAGCGGGGACTATGACCTACAAATATTTGCCATGATAAGAAACATCAGCAAATTGCTCGAAATTCAGGAGAAGATCGCTAAAACTCGTGGGATAGCAAAGATAGAAATGGAAATATCTGGATTTTTCGGCGCTTGGCCAACTCCTCGTCAATATATGTCAACATTCTAGGCAACGAGTTATAAACGCAATAAATCAAGTTACTCCTCGCCACTTTTTGATTTAGAAAGTCGCAATTTTTTGGTTTAAAAACGCATTATCGTAAGAAGTGTTATATGGTAATACAATTGTAATAGGTATCTCTGCGGCACTAAAGAAGTGTTGAGATTAATGCTGAGAATCAGCGACCTGGACTCAAGAATTCTGAAGTACCTGCTTGAGGATGGGCGCGAAAGCTTCGCTGATATTGCTGAGAAATGCGGAGTAACAAAAAACAAAGTCTGGAAACGTTACAGGGCATTGGAAAAAAAGGGAATCATAACTGGTGCGACAATTCAAGTAAATTTTGCGGGACTTGGCTATGACGCTGTGGCAACGTTGCTTGTCAGCGTTGACGCCCAACAAATAGACAATGTTATCCAGAAAATTGGAGAAATTAGAGAAATACGAGTCTACCGACACTACAACAGCGCTTACAACGTCAGAGGAGTCACGATACTCAAGGACCTTAGCGAACTCGATCACGTTAAAGAAGTAATGAGAAGAAGAATCCCCATTTCGAGCATTAAAACCTACATCTGGACCGGAGTGAAGAATATTCCGCAAAACCTAAGACTCAAACCGAAAGGCGAAACCGCTGAAAGAAAACAAAGTCAGACTCTGGAGTCAGTGCCGAGCAAACAGACCCATGAAACGAGAGTAGACCAATTAGATTGGGAAATAGTCAACAAGTTAACGATGAACGGGAGAACTTCCTTCAATAAAATAGCTCACGAGATAGGAACTTCAACTGATACAGTGGTAAAAAGATATCACAAACTCAAGGAAAAAGGAGTCATCAATGTCTCAATCCAAATCAACCTAAGCCGTTTAGGATACCAAGCCCTATTGGATTTCAATATAGTCTCAATATCCTCGCTCAGTCTTTCAGGGATTACTGAGTCACTCGAAAGCCTCCCTGACGTAGTTGTAATTACCAAGACAAGCGGGGACTACGACCTCCAAGTAACAGCAGCCGTGAGGGATGTTGAGCAAATGTTTGCCTTGCAGGAGGAAATTGCTAAAGTACCAGGAATAACAAAAATAGAGACAAGTGCGAGAAGAATTCCCGACGCCTGGCCCACACCGCAGCAACATATTTCAACATACTAGCGAATGCAAATTGTTAGGTACACAGAGACAACAACTCAAGATTTTATCCAGATTGAGTCTGCTACCTCCTATTTCGGAGCTGTAAAACAGAAAAAAGAAAAGGGGGTTGTTTGCCTATTTTCGTCTGCGTAGCAAGACTGCGACGACTGCGATTACTGCAATTAGGATCACTGCAATTGCTGCGACGTAGATTGAGGTGTCAATATTTTCTTTTGGCGGCGGGGCAACTGTGGGAGATACCAATGGAGAGGGCGTAGCTGTCGGGGTAGGCACTGGAGTGATGACAGGAGTCGCTGTGACAACTGGTGATGTTGGAGGTGATGGTGAAGCTTGTGGTGGACCGACGAGCAAGTATGTCGTTGCGTATGAGTTGCCGTATGATTCTGTTCCATCGAAGTTGGCGGTAATCCTGTATTTGCCTTCAATTGGTGGAGTCCATGCCAGGCCATAGCTTCCGCCTATATCACTTGTGGTTGTCCCAATCGTGTGAGAGTTGCCGTTGGAGTCAACTGCCGTTAAAGTGACTTCCACTCCCGTGGCTGTTTCTGGGAAGGGTTTCTGCATATGCATGTATTCCATCCATGCTTCCATGTCTTCGTCTGAGATGGCTGGCGTACCTTTGTTGGCGGGGGTTCCATCTGTAACTGTTCCTGTTAAGAGTACTGCAGTTCCTTTAGGCACTGCTACTTGTGGCGCAGTTACTGTGGTGGCGGTTAGTCCTTTGCCGACGCAGTAGATTTGCATATCGTACAAGTTTAGAAATACTACATAGCCATCGGCGACTGCGATTGAGTTTTGTGTACCGTATGAGAACAGGCACCAGACTTCTTTTCCTGTGTAGGCATCAACGCAGCGTATCTTTACGCCTTTGAGTAACGGTGAGTTAGCTGAGTGCTCAGTGGTGAATAGGTAGACCTTTCCGTCGGCTATTGCGCCTACGCCGAGCGGGTAGCGCCCGTATGGCGATGCTAGTCCTCCTTGAGCTTCGTACTTCCAAAGTAGGCTGCCGTTCTTGAGATCATAGCAATAAATGAATCCGCCGTATCCGACTGAGTAAAGGCGACCGTATGCAATGTTGTTGCGAGGAAGACCAACGTCGGTGTAGTAGTTAAAGTCGGTTTCTCTTGGAGTCGGACCCCAAAGTTGCTCGCCGCTGTCCAAGCTTAATCCGTAATAGCAGAGTGTTTCCTTCTCGTTGATTACAATGACTCGACTGACAGGGTCGACTTGAGCAATTGATCTGGTAAGGTTGTTCGGGGGTGCGGGATAGTTCTTAATCCACATGAGTTGACCTTTTGATTGTGGTTTTAGACTTATTGCCCAGATTGTGTAGGGATCGGGTGTACTGGTTCCTGCAAGACCACCCAGAGCGCTGCTTGTGCCAATCATGACGTCGTCTTGTATTACTCTGAAGATTGAAGGGGTACTCGATCCTGGCAGATTGGGTATGGTTACGTTCCATGAATATGCCTTGCTTGAATTGGCGTTTTTGCCAATTGGTCTCCATTGGTAATAGTTGCTGCTAGTCCAGTCATTGGGATCTGCCGAGTTTGTTAAGTCGTGAGCTGCTGTGTTGTTCCAGCATGCTAACCACCGTCCTGTATAGTTAAGTTGGTAAATGAGTATTTCGCCGTTCGGTCCGTAAACTTGTGTACCTGATGGAACGTTGGTTTCGTTGAACAACCAGTTACCGTCAATAGCGTCGTATGCCATCCATACGGTGCCGCCGTTTCGAGGATCGTTCGCAGTTCTCCATAAGTAGCCGTTTGGTATGATGCCGTGTTGGTTAATCGATTCGTAGTCGTAGAGTTGGCCGAAGGTTGGTGCGGTCATGTTTTGCCAATAGATCTGTTGTCCTGTTTGAAGGTCAACGCAAAGGTATCCGTTGCCTGAACCAGAGCCGCTGCGCGGTACGTTGTAATATAGTCTTCCAAACATGATTAGCGGTGAGCCAAATTTGCCCTCGTACGCGGTCCCTGAATAGATTGGCATGGAGTTGTCTGTGGTGTATTGCCCGCCTGCAATGCCTCCGAAAGAAATTGGTTTCTTCCACATGATGTGCGCGCTGGCTGGCGCTGCACCATCAGGTTGGAGCTTGTTGTAAATTTGGGGGGTTCCTAACCAGTTTGAAACTAGGGAATTCCATAAGATGTTCTGACCTTCTACGGGTCTTGACCAGTAGCCGGTCGTAGGCTGATACACTGGTGGAGGCTGTATTTTGTCTGTTTGTACTGTCAGTGTTGTTGTTGCTGTGCTGGGTTTGAAAGTATCATTGATGTAGGGACTGTTAGAGCCTGGAACGCCTGTCGGTCCGTAGAGTGATACAACTTGGCCTGGGAAGTTGAACGTCAAAGAGTATTTGCCTGCTTGGTCAGGAGTAAATTGTGCGTAGTTTCCGCCCACTGGATCGGAGACAAACGGTCCTAATGTTTGTTTGGCGCCATCAGGCTTTGTTACCTCAACGGTGAGGTTTCTCCATCGGTCACCTCCAGCACCAGCTGAAGATGGTGGTGGCCAGTTCAGCCAGAAAATCACTAGGCATGTTTGGCCGACTCCCACGGGGTCGGGTGCAACGCTGATGAAGGCATATGTTGGTATTGTCCACGGAGGGTCATGTGCATTAGCGATCGGCAGAGCAAGAAAGGCAGCAGTGATAGTCAGCAAAAGAACAAGGGTTTTTGAAGTTTTACTCTTGATTATTTTCACACTTCTTTTCTCCTTTAAGCTATGAATGGATAATTGTTTGCTACCTGTATTTAAGAAAATCCTATGTTCCCTTCAGCGACTTACAAAGTGCAGAATTTATGTCCAAAGCTGCAATAATATAAGAAACCGAGCCTCCCTTCCCAGTCAGAAATTCAGAGAGAAAGCACCAAAAACATCTAATTCAAAACCCTTGAACGAATTGTCATAGAACTATGCAGACAATGACTTAATTGGCAACGTAAAGTAGTATAGACACCTATGGGGTACCTGCAACTGCCCAAGAGATTAGTTTGCTTCAGGCGATGGACCCAAAAGACCTAAGAGAAATGATGACCTCTCGAAACCAATTCCTTTTTTCTTCTGAAGCACTTGGGATGAGCAATCTTTGGCTCGAGTAGTGACTTCAACTTGACCTTTTCCGGTTTCTGCCTTCGTTTATGTATGCTCACACTCATCTTCAGATGTCTGAAGGTATCCCATGAACAGGATTTTCTATTCGCATTAAATTATTCTCGTATCATACAATCAGTGGCTCTTTCTTGTCATCCTTCAAAAAGCCTCTTGAAGAGTATGTGAATATAGCGTATGAGACACAAATTAGAACCCCAACGCCTAGGACAATATAGGGAATTATACTTGCTATTGAGTATACACTTTGGGGATTCATAATTGCTCCAAGAACAACAGCAAAACCCATCATAGCCACAGTTAGATAGAAAGTAGTTTTGTAAGTCCTAAAAGATTTAGCGTTATCTATTAATCTTTTTCTGTCCAACTCGCCAACCAAGAAATTCAAAAAAACTCCCACTGAACCAATTAGCAAAGGAAGCGTTAGAGAGAGACTGAGACTGCTGAAGCTCAAATCGATAAAGTCTCGAAAACCAAGAGCAGAAAAGAGAAGCAGCAGCAGTGTAAGCGAGGCTGATCCGTAAAAAATACTTCGGTCAAGAAACTTTCCGGAGAGTGCTGGTCCATACGTCCTTCTATTAGGCACTGGCACTTCGCCAGGCTTAATGTCTTTTGTGGTTCTTCTTGTTAGCCCTGGCAGATCATTCTGAAGGAAGTAGATCCTATGTTTTGAGGTATGCTCCAATTTGGATCCGTCAGAAGCATACACGGCCTTTGTTACTAGTCTTGAAAAAGGGTATAACCATTCAACGCCTCTATCCCTTGTTGTGGTTAAGGAATCCAGAAACACGTGAAGAAAGGCGCCGATGCCAAAGTACGGGTTTATGAAGTAGAGTATAGCTATAAATAGGAAATTGTGAAGTAATGCGCGATGGATTTGCCGGCGACGAAAGGATTCTTTGCTGAAGAAACCGTATTCTCTATCCAGGTCAGGAATTGCCGAACCAACCCCAATCATCAGCATAATTTCAGGTCTACCAAAGAACAATGCTCCGACGAATGAACCAATCATCACGTGGGTATGAAGATTCATATTAATAACCCCGAAGTCCTTTGACTTGCCAATTTAGAACAATAGCGTTTTAAGAATATATATCTAATCAGGTTGAAAAACTCAATTTCCCTTTAATATAAAATAATCTTAAACACTCTAAATATTTACTTCACAGTTGTCTGGGTTCTGTAATTGCCCTTATTCCCAAAGCCACATTGGATGTGTGATGGGTACAATTAGTTTTCCGTGATTGCTATGAGAACTATTACTACCCCAACTATTGCCCTGATTATTCTAACTAGTTGTTCAGGGAAAGATTGTTTACTATATTTAGCTACGCTGATAAAACCGTCAACTATCAGCCAAACACCTAATCCAATCAAAACCACCGAGAAAAACCTCAACCAATCTCCACCAAATTCTTGATTTGCCGTTCAGTCGTCAATTTAAAAAGCGTGTAGACCATCCATATAAAGGATTCTTCATAGCAGATTGCTTTATGCGAACTGCTAATAGGCAGGAAACTAACAAATTTGAATCCCCCTTGTAAAAACCGATAATCAGGAAGACATACTGGTCTTCAATGTGTTGCTGTAGGCTCACAGTCACACACCTTTAACTCTACAAAAGACCACCATTACACGTTAGAGTTTTCTTGTAGGTTGGTTGACAATTATGGCTGCTCCGGAAGATATTAAGAACATACTTGGCTCGAACGAAAAAGTCGAGCTTTACATTGAGGAGAAAATCTACCATCCTCGAATTAACATTGAATCCGTAATCATTACGAATGAACGCATAATTCTGCGGCATCCTCATGCACTTGGTTTGAAGAAAGACTACACGGATTACAGCTATAGAGACATCACAAACGTGACATTAGACAAAGGAATACTACGGTCAACAATTAGACTCACACTTAAGCACAGGGAAGAACATCAGGGAGAGCACCAAGAAGAAGAACATCTGGAGCTGGACAAGTTGCCAAACGACCTTGCAGAAAAAGGGTACGGCGTCATCAGAGAGAACATTGGCAAATTCCAATCGCCCTTTTCAACAGGATACTCTAATGCCCCCAACGTTTCCAAATAGGCAATTCATCGATTGCGACAAGAAAATGAAAAGATGAAGAACAGGTGGTGAAAGTATATGGTAGACAAAGAAATTAAAGAAGAAAAAGTAGTTGATGAGGCTTTAGCCAAAATCAACCAGATTAAAAAAGCAGCAGGAGACTTCAGGGAAAACGTAGCTAGCCTAGTAAAGGACATGAATGTCACATCGAACGATTGGCATTTCAATGTGGAAAGCCACGAAAAAGGCGTTACAATTGACGTTGCAGTAAAGCTGCTCATAACCCAAAAGAAAGTGGACTCTGAAACTCACAAATGATGACATTATGAAGCGAAGCTTTGAAAGATTTATCCCCTCTCTTGTGAGGTTTCTTCCAATTTTTATACATTTGATGCCAATTCTTATTGGAGCGCTTCCTTTCTTTGGACGGTCCGTTCCTGTGTTCGCTTCATATTTTCTGGAGGGAGCCTCAAGGCCATTGAAAGCCAAAGGGTCAATGAGGATTACCGTACAAGAACGCCGTAAGACAAAAGAAGCAGCAATCCCTAACACATGTGCGTTTAGACGGAAACCGGTTGGGGTTGGGGTCGGTTGCTCTTTGGACGAAGGTGGAAGGATTAGTTGCCATCGTTAAAGGAAATTATCTACGCATTGCTCAATGAGATAAAAGTCATTCTCAAAGAATATGTGCATGAAACGGAGATTGCTCTTAAGAAACGCCTCCAAAAACTTCTCATCACAGGCATAATTGTCAGTGTTTTGGTGGCTCTGGTAATTTTATCAGTCGGATCTGCTGTCGTCTTCCTACTCATCGGGTCGCTGAAGTATCTGAGCACTTTAATGCCGGTGTGGCAAGCTTGGACAATTATGGGTCTCATCTCAGCCGCTCTTGCAGGGTTGCTCTTTTTGGTGCTTTTCACCATCATAAAGAAACAATTGAGGTCATCTACTACGAAACAAGATTTGAGTAGGGCAGGCTCGGGAACTCAGATGCGGGGGAACAATGGTAATTTGGGTGATAAAATGGTAATAAAAGATGCTAAAATAGAGAGAGTAGATGCCGAAATAAATGAAATATCGCAAAGGATTTTGTCTGAACTTGAAACCGCAAGCTCCAAGGATTTAAAAGACGTTCGTTACGCAAAGATGATGCTGCATTTATCTGACATTCATTACGCAAAAAGAGTACTCCAACAGATAGGAAGTGCCAAATCGGGAGCTGAAAGTGTTATAGAGAAAAGAGCGGTGATCAAGGTTCTATTGTTCTCTACGTGGTTGCAGAGACTATATTTCATAATAAGATCCTTTCTCATGGGGCTCATAGGTGCAGCGGTTACTTACCTTGTCGTATGGTACCTTGGTTCAATAAATGTCTTTGGAAGTATAATAATGGGCACGTTTGTGTTCGTCTTTTCCCTGGTTGTAACAAGACTGTTTGATGTGCAAATAACTAAAGTTACAAAAAAGATCGTTGAACTCATGGCTGGTCATAAAAACATTAGGGATTTTATCATGAATCACTTCTAACTGAAGAGTTATGGACCTTAAAAATTGAGGAGAGCTCACAAAAAAAGGGTGACGGTAGAGCGTGTTTTCAGCAGACTCAAACACCTAGCAAGCCTTACGCAGCACAACCTGACAGGATTAGCTAAAGTTACTTTTCATTCTCAGCCCTGCGCCATTGCGATGTTTCTAACCGCTCAAGCAGCCGTCAACACAAATAGTCAAAAAAACCAGAACCATCAGATACTCTGCGAACTAATTTGGGAACAGCCAAGCGCACTTTTTAGCGGCAGAACACCTACTAGCAAGCAATTAGGAATTTCTCGAAACTGTTTTTGTCTCGCATCTTTGTGACCTATCTTGGCTGGCGCGAAGGAATTCCAAACAACATACACGCGAAGTTCGCTTCACCCGGCACGAAAGAAGCAAAAGTCTCAATTCTTTGTGAGAAAAAGGCACCCAATGATACTCAAAGGCCAGATTGAAAACAAATTACCCCTCGATGTTCGGTTGAAACAAACAAAATCTTTCACCACAATTCTTCTCCGAAAAGGATATATGGACCGAACTGCGAATTAAATTAGGAGTCTTTCTGATGTTTCCTTTACAAATCATCATCCCATCTCTATCAGATGCCTCGTTTTGGTGGCTTGTAATAGTCTTCCTCATAATTGCCTTAATAGCGGTAATAGTCATCGGCTTCCTCTTTGCATTCCCAATCGCAGCCATAGCAGCAATAATAACATATTTCGTAACAGGCAGCTTAGTAGATGCAGGAATAGTATTTCTGGTTGTAGCACTAATTACTGCAGCGATTGGAAGGCTCGCGGGCTATGGACGTTCACGTACCCATAGTAGTACAACAACTACTACTACGACCACTAACTAACATCTTCAACGCTGTATATACTTAATTTACGGGAACTATAGCGACCCAATAGAGCGGGTCGTCATTACTGAAAACAAGGGGCAATATTTTTCGGAACCTAAATTAGAAAAATAGGCGCTGTCTGAAGACATGCGCGACTGGCAAAAAGTTAAGGAAAAATATTCAAGCGCGCGCCTAGAAAGAATTTTCACTTTCCAGCGACGCAACAAGACGAAAAATCTCCTTTGAAAACGTTGCCTGATTCTCCGCAACAGGCAGATATCCTCCTAAAGCTTAAGGTTGACTTTTTAGCTAAAGAAAAACTGGACAACTGAGCTTTCCGCTTAATCGTCATGATATGCCAGATTAATATGGTCCATTGAAGCTTTCGATTAGAATTCTCTTCAGGATAGTTGCGCCATGCCTCATTTTCAGTTTCTTCTCACCCAATCTTTCCCGGTACCCAATTGGGACTTCGATTGTCTCAAATCCGTGTTTGCCTACCTGATGATTCAATTCGACTTCTACATCAAAACCTTTCGACTTTATGACCCATTTCCTGAGTATATCCGCACGGATAACCCGCAACCCGGTTAATGGATCCTGCAAATCAACTCCATTAAGAAAACCGTGAGCAAAAGCCAACAGCTTATTTCCAAAAGTAAACCGACCTTTGAAAGCGTTTCCTTCTGTCTGTTTGCCAAACCTGTTTCCGCAAACCATGCCTACCTGCGGCATGTGCTCAAGAATCTGAATCATCTCTGGCACGTATTCAGCGGGATAAGTGTAGTCAGCATCAGTGATAACCACATACTCGACATCTGCACCCATGCACTGCACAGCTTTAGCTAAGGCATCGCCTTTGCCTTTGCCGTCTTGGAAAAAGATTTCTGCCCCCTGATCTTTGGCGACTTCAACTGTCCGGTCATGGCTGTGACCATCAATTACCAAAATACGCTGCGCACGTATGTTCTCTGATAGCTCTGAGATGGTAGCTCCTAATCCCTGTTCTTCGTTGAGCGCAGCAATAAATATGTTAATGGGCTGCGTGGGTTCATACCTTTGACCAAACATTTCTAGTTCTCCAAACATAATTGGGGTAACAAAAAAAAGAGAGAGGCTATTTTATTTCCACAGCTTTTTGCCAGTGAACAGCCAAACAAGCACTAAGATCACGGCAATCACAAGCAGAATATGTATCAATGCGCCTACGCCTGGCAAAGCAAAGAACCCAACCGCCCAAAGTATCACAACAATAATGGCAATAGTCAACCAAGTATTCATTGCACATTCCCCGACTGAGTTTTAACTACTGGTCTAAGGTACATGTGAAGCTGGTCTAATGGAACTTTTAGGTGCAACGCATTGTCTGCCCAGTGTGCAGTACCTTTCTCTAGAGATAACACGTTCAGCATGTTTCGTACTCCGCCTTTTTTCGCGCCAAGCACTGATTCAGCTATCTCCTTTTTCAATTCGATTTCAAGATGAGTTATTTTCCACTCGTCCGGATCTACTTCAATACTTCGTACTGTGCCTATTTTCTCGTCTAACGCAAAAACACTTCTATTTATAAATTCTCTAGTTCTCATAATTCTATGTCACTCCTTTCTGCGCTCATGATCTGAGCAACTACGCCCATTATCTGAGCTACTTTAATAATGGTAATTGACCGAGTTAAGCGTGTGTGACTGTGGGCTTACACCCACATTCTGACGATGTTGCCTAAGCTAATCGTTCCAACTGCAGGAAGAAACAGACTTGAAACTAGAGCAGAAATGAGACCCCTGGGTTAGTCTCCGGCTTTTTTCCGGTCAGATTCAAAACCCGTTCTTAACACGACTATCGGTTGCTGTTGGTAGCCCAAAGGGACGGGCTTTCACCTAATCCGCTTTCCTTTGAGGTGGTAGTCAATCCTTCTTTTTCACCAGACATTATGAAGTGATTCAAACGCTTACGGTGAAACTTGGCGTGAACCGAACCGCCACAGTGAGATTTTTCACTTTTCTTTAATCAAGGAGTCGGTGCCGTCCCCTTCAAAGATCAGTTGGATCTGAAACCCCCTTCTTTAGTGCCTGTTTACATTCATTTGAAAACTTGTGCAAAATTGACGCGATTCTTGCCTTATAGGCAATCAACGCGACTTCTTTTCCCGAGCCTTTAATCCTCCTCAGTGGCTTCTGTAGCGTGTTTGCCCAGTTTCTTCCGCTATTTTGGCCAAGAACCCACGGAATCGTTTCTTCAGTCATTCTGCTCAAAAAACATCACCTCGTGTGGTTATGAAAGCTCACCATTTGGCAGATTTCTGAGTTATACGCTTTTCGAGATAGGACTATGTTTTTATACGCTACTCCGTGTATTTGCGGGTTAGAAAGGGAATCACCATGGCAGACCAATCCAACGCCGAAGCGCAAAGCTCTGCCTTCTCACCAGATTACCGTCCGCTTGAGCTTGAAACACAAATCCGCGAGTTTTGGCAGAAAAGCCAAATCCGCGAAAGACTCGAAAGCCGCAAAGACGAACCCAACAAGGGCATCTTAGGCTACGTGGAAGGACCGCCCACGCTAAACGGCATCCCACACATCGGGCACGCCAGAGGACGCGTGATGAAAGACATCTACTACCGTTGGCGGACAATGCAAGGTTACTATATGCCTTTCTGGGCTGGATGGGACTGCCAAGGCTTACCAGTAGAGCTCGAAGTGGAAAAGTTACTCGGCGTCAAGAACAAAAAGGAAATGCTTGAACGCGTCGGCATGGAACGATTCATCGAAGAATGCAAAAAAGCCATCATGCGCTACCATAAGATGTGGCTGGAAGCCGACAGCCGCCTCGGAGTTTTCATAAACCAAGAAAAAGCATACTGGACTTACAGGGACGAGTACATTGAACGTGAATGGCAAATCCTCAAGCGTGCATGGGATCAAAACCTCCTCGAAGAAGGACACTACGTGGTTGCCTATTGCCCTGGGTGCCAAACCAGCCTGAGCAGCGCTGAAGTTGGCTACGAAGGCAGCTACAAAGAAGTCGAAGACCCGTCACTGTACTTCAAATTCAAGGTGGCCGACAGCCAAAACGAATATTTCCTCATCTGGACAACCATGCCGTTCACCGTCATCACCGACACGATGCTTGCGGTGCAGCCCAAAGCCGAGTACGTAAAAGTCGACGTGGGCTCAGAAATCTGGATTATGGTCAAGGAACGAGTCCAGCCAGTAATGGCTGAACTCCAGATTGACGAATACCGAATCGTCGAAACCATCATGGGCGAGAAACTTGAAGGAACAGCCTACGAGTACCCGCTCAAAGACATAGTTCCAAAGCAAGCTGAACTGGAAAAGAAGCATCCGCTAGTCCACCACGTAATCGGCGAAGACTTCGTAGACATAAACACTGCCACGGGTGTCGTGCACCTGTCACCAGGCAACGGCGAAGACGACTTCTGGGCCGCGCAACGCCGAAACGTGCCCATTTTTGCGCCCTTCGATGATGAAGTAAAATTCACTAAAGACGCGGGTGCATTCGCGGGCGTTTTTGCCAGAGACACAGACATGCTCGTTGTGGAAGAGCTCCGCAACAGGAACGCTTTCGTCAAAGTCAAAAAAGTCATACATGAGTACCCAACTTGCTGGCGTAGTCACCACAAACTCGTTTGGCTTGCACGCAAAGAATACTTCCTCCGAACAGACAGAGTCAACATTAAAGTCCTAGAAGCAGCTGACAAAGTTGAATACTATTTTGAAGAGCCGAAAAACCGTTTCGTCGCCTTCCTCAAAGAAGCTAAGCCTTGGTGCATCAGCCGCGAACGCATCTGGGGCACGCCTCTGCCAGTCTGGACATGTGAAAAATGCGGCGAAAAACGCATAGTCGGTAGCAAAACCGAGTTGCTTGACGCCATCCAAGAGAAGGTTCCTGACAACTTTGAACTACACAAGCCATGGGTGGACCGCGTCACCTTGAAATGCAGCAAATGCGGCGGCACGATGAGAAGGGAAGATTTCGTCTTGGACACTTGGCATAATAGCGGTGCGTCACACTTCGCCAGATTTAGCGACGAAGAAGTAGCCAAGTACGTCCCCACTGCCTTCCTGACTGAAGGTATTGACCAGACTCGGGGTTGGGCAAACTCGCTCCTGCTCGAATACGTCATCCTCACTGGCAAAGCCGAAAGCCCATACAAGGCATTCTTATTCCAGGGCTTGACGCAGGATGCAAAAGGAAGAAAGATGAGCAAAAGCCTCGGCAATGTTGTGGAAACCAGCAAGCTCCTCGGCACAACTAGCGCGGACTTGAGCAGGTTCTACATGATGCGCAAATGCTCACCTATAGACTTCATGAACTTTGACCTGCAAGAACTCAGCCGACGGACTTACCAGGTTCTCAGCACCCTTTACAATCTGAACAAGTTCTTCCTTCAGAACGCGGAATTCGACAAGTTCAAGCCAAATTCGGATAACTCGGTAGAGACAAAATCGAGCGCACTTCTGCAACCGCCAGATAGATGGGTAATGTCAAAGCTGCAGACAACGGTAGAAGAATACACTCAAGCAGCCTGGATGCATGCCAGTTCAACTTGGCGGCCGCCATTCTCGAAGACTTCGTTATTGACACACTCAGCAGACTTTACGTGCCTATGATCCGCCGCGAACTCTGGACCGAAGAACCCGAAACAGAACACCGTCGAGAGACAATCTACGCCACTTTGTACTGCGCCCTCAAAACGGTCACGCTTCTCTTCAACCCTATGACCCCATTCATCAGCGAATCTTTGTACCAAAATGTGTTCCGCAAACTGGACCCAGTGCTACCTGAATCTGTAAACTTAGAGAGCTGGCCAGAGGCAAACCCCGGACTCCGCGACGCCACCGTCGAAGCGGGTTTCGAGACCCTGTTCAAATCGTCTCTTTGGTAAACGCGGCAAGGCAGACGGCTAAATTGAAGCGCCGATGGCCTCTGAGAACCGTAGTTGTTTCTGCCCCAGAAAACGTCACCAAAGCACTCCAAAGCGTTGAGGAATTGTTCTTGGAGATGACCAACTTCAAAGCTGTGGAATACGCCTCGACGACAACTGAACACTTGAAAGGTGAGAACTGGGTCACTGCAGTCGAAGGTGACGTGACCGTCTTAATCAGCGGACAACGCGACGACAAACTGCTTGGCGAAGGCATAATGCGCGACCTTGCACGCCGTGTCCAAGCCCTACGCAAAGAGCAAGGATTCATGCCCACGGACGTGTTAGAGTCAGTCCACATAGCGGAAATCGGGGATGAAAACACTGAGCTGCTGCAGCCCTACATCAACGAAATGGCAGGCTTGTCCGAACGAGGAAAATCTATTTGCACAAACACCGAACTGACTTGAACGCTGAAGCCACGTGGCATGAATCAGAGCTTGACGGCAGAAAAATCAACATCAACATCCACTAAATTGGGAACCCAAAAAAAAGAGGGCAGCGAGTTGATGTAACTATCTTCCTTGCTTTTTGCCTTTGCGCGTTAGAAGGTGTTGGCATGGACGAACGGGTTTCATGGTTCATCTGACACCGTAACCTCTATATCTTTTATTAGAGTTCATTTCAAAAGCATTCCGTGGGCCGGTAGATCAGTCCGGTATGATCGCCGCGTTCGCAACGCGGAAGCCGCGGGTTCAAATCCCGCCCGGTCCACCATATTTAACGCTTCTTTTGCTTTTCGCCATTGAATTCGTACCCATTTCAGTCAAACAACCGCGAAATATTTGTGAATCCTCGAATGCTGGAAGAATTTGAGGAGTTTATGCGTGTAAACATGCGTCTTGAACCGACCACCGCGCGAGACACGCGGGATACGATTAAACGGTATTTAGCCCATGCAAACAACACTGTCAGCTACGAAACTGCATCCGCATATCTCAAAACATATCTTTGCAAAGCGCCCAAGACATACAACAGTCAAATAACTTATCTTCGAAGGTTTATCCGAGATTTTCTGAAAGCTCCTGAGTGCATTGTAGCATTCAAAATGGCTCCAGTTGACTTCAGCGGAAAAACCTTTAATCTGCCAACCAAAGCACAGCTGAAATTGGCTTTTGAGGCATTACCAACCGATGAAATGAAAACACTCTTTTTGTTTACTGCAACCACAGGTTTGCGCAAAAGTGAGATACTTAAATTAACCAAGGACAAGGTTGATTTTAAAACTCGAGCTGTTATTCCGCAACATTTCACACGAGTTAAGCGAAGTGGCATCACATTTTACAGCGAAGAAACTGAGATATGGCTTAACAAAATACTTGCATCTCAGTCAAGTGAACATCAAACGCTCTTTAACATCAGCGACCGACAGCGAAAAAAACTTTGGATGACAGCAACTAAAGTAGCCAAGGTCAAGATAACACCTCAGATTCTCAGGGTTTGGTTTAGCATGGAAATGGGTGAACAAGGTATTCCTGACCGTTTCGTTGATATCTTTCAAGGAAGAGCACCAAGGTCGGTGTTGGCGAAGCATTATACGGCTAAAGGCATTGAAAGGTTAAAGACAATTTATGAAAAAACTGATTTGAGAATTATCAATTAATAATCTCATTTTTCGCTAAAAATCGATTTTGAATCTTGTTAACTCTTCTTGGGTTATTCTTTCAGCAACAAGTTTTTTCGGTACAGCAGTGAAGTTGGAATCAATGTAATATTCTTTGTTCTTTAAAGCAGGAAATACCTCCTCAATAAATTTTTGAGCTTGTTTAATCAAAGTAGAAGCAATCTTAAGTTCTATCTCGTCTTGGTCTCCAGTTATCACCATAGTAGCCCATTTTTCCTCTTCTTCATCTAGTTCTTCATCTGAGAATTCTCGATAATATTCTAATTCTTTTTCAAATTGTTTGTAAAGCTCTTCAGGCAATTTGTCAAGCAAGGATTTGACTTGATTAATGGCTGCCTCGGTTAACATTATTGATTTTGGATTTTTGAATTTTGAATAATAGACATCCTTTGGATGATTAGGGTCAACGGGTAGTTTATTCACTAAACCCTTCTTAACCAACCTATCGAGGTAATAATAAACGGTATTGGGACCGATACCTTTGCGTCTGACTCCTTTTTCAATAATGGGTTGGCGTGCCTGTTTGAGTAAATCTTTTGCTTGAATTTTTGAGAAATCATTCGGAAATAGATTAAGAATTCTTGTCATGTAGTATCCTGAATGTTTTTGGTTAGTCATTTTTCATCATATCATTATCGTTATCGTAATCATTTCAATAATGATAATAAACGTTTTTTGCATTTAAACGTTTGTCGAAAATCGACATCATAAAAAAGAAAGAACGTGAAAAAATGACCGAACTCCCAAAAATGGTATGTCCAAAATGCAAACATGTTTGGACTAAGCGCGTCAGAACTCCTCAGAAATGCCCCAGTTGCGGGATAAAACTACGAAAAGACGGAGGTGACTAGAATGCTCACAAAAAGACAGATAGAAATCTGCATAAGAAGACACGGCGACCCTCGACCACCAGAATGGCAACATCCAGAATCAGCGGTAGAAATAGCCTTCAGAAATGGAAATGCCACTATCGAAGAATTAAAACAAGACCATAAAAGGAAAGAAGAACAGGCTGAAAAGGAAAAAGAACATCGCTATCGAGACCTAATATATTATCTTCGATACAAGATTGTCTGCTCTTTTGGTGATTGTTGCACATTACCCAGACAAAGCCTTGAGGCATTTAGAGAAGAACTAAAAACACAAACTCTAAGCTCGCTCAAACAACAAACTGAAAACATAGATGACAGGATTGAAAGGAACAAAGAAGTGCAATCTCGACTAAAACCAATCTTTAGCCAGCAAGCAAAAGAGAAAGCAGAACGCCATGAATCGGTTGAATATTTCGATGGGCACTCTGACAGATTGATAGCCCTTGGCAATATTACGATGAAGCTGAATTAGCAGAAGCTGACGTCGCCGTAATTGATGAAGATACCAGATTTAGCATGCAAGAGAAACAAGCGGTCGAAAACGAGAGTACTTCCAGACGCAACAATCCGCGAGTTAAAGAAATTAACTCCCAGATGAAAGCATTAGCGAAAAAAGCCACTACAATTCGCCCTATCGTTGTGCAAGCCAACAAAGAGGCATGGAAGACCCTTCAAAATGGAGCGCCCAGCATTCAGGTAGCTAAAACCTTCATGGACAATTTAGAAGAGTTCCACGAACTTCAACGCCAATACAATTGCCTTTATGCTGACCTACAATTCCTAACCGATGATACAGCAAACGTTCCAGTATTTCCACCTTCCCTAACGACTGATGAAATCTCTTCGAGACGCTACGTGGAACAAGCCATTAAACGCTCAAGCTACGGAAAGGAGGCACATTAGCCAGCTTTTAGCAAAAGTCAAACACTCCCGAAAAGGCAAACGGTTGGTTTTGTCTCTCCTATACTGGATTGCTTCTTCTCCAGTGTTTTCCAACCATTAGCCTCGGTCAGAGTGTTTGACTACGCTAAGTGAGGTAGTACAACATGGTAAAAGCATACAGGTCATTAAGAAAAACATTAAGAAAAGCACAAACACGTCGCTACTGCCAACTCAGAAAAATGGCTGTTGAGCTTGCCAGAAGAGATGGCGAAGTCACTTACTCCAAGTTCGCTGAATTCGAAGGTAAAATCAGCATATCAAGTGCAGGACTATGGCTAAGAAGGTTCGAAGCAGACAACGTACTCAAGCTCACCAGCAGACGCATGGGCGGAGAGAAGGTGTACCAACTTGTTGACTAAATGTTTTGGTTCATGTGTTTGGGACGTGAATTTTTTCAATCGAAAACACGACAAACACATGCTTCCAAATTTATTTATTAAATAAATCAGGAGGTGGGAACTTTGAAAGATAATCTGAAAATCACCAAAAAAGCAATTATTCCAAGACGCGCGACAATCAAAAGACAACGAACCAAAACAGGACGCGACAAATTCAGCCACAGTCTCTCATTACCAAAGAAGCAGATAGAATGGCTTGACAGTTACCGCGGTAACGGAAGTGAATTAGTCAGCAGATTACTTGGCGATTACATAGAAATGAGCGAGAAAACTCAGCCTTCAATAGTAAAATTAGCTTTACAACTTCGCATGTTGAACGAACAGTTAGAAGTAGCAAAAAAAGAACTTCAAAAGAGCTTTTATGAATTTAATGACTGGAAAGCGAAATATGAACTCATAATCCACCATAGAGAGAATGTGCGCAAGTTTGCAGGTAATCCCGAGGACATTACATTCTGGTATGACCCACTGAATGACCCATACCCAACCTATATCCGGTCCAAAAGTCATGATGGCAGTGTAAGCCTTCATGACGTAGGAGACAAGAAGGAACAAATTGTCGCGAAACTCAAAGAAGAAATCATTAATGTCGAAAAGCCAGAATATCAAAAAAGAATTGATGCTTTAGCCCATGAGAGAGCAGTCAGTGAAAGCATACATCTTGGATTCAATGCGAACTGCGAAGCAATACAGCGGCAAATAGATGAAGTAGAGAAACAGTTAACGGGATAATTTATTTAATAAATAAATTTATTCAACACATATTTTCCCCTTTTTCAATTCAATTATTCACGTCCTTTCTATGACCTAATCTGTCGCCGCGCACGCTTCGCATGTAATCAGAATTTAAGGAATTCAACCTCAAAAAATGCCTTAGAAATGAAGTGTTCCAAATGCGATAATCATCCAAATGAAAAAAACCACAATATGAACTAACGTTCTTCCAGCAAGGTAGCTATTATAATTGTATTTATCAATATCTATCGCTTGTAAAACACCATCTATTATCCAAAGAATAGTCGATAGCACAATTGTCCATAATGAAAAAGATATTACGTTTGCTTCTGGAATTTTGGAACCGACTATAATTGCTAAAACCAGAAGAACTCCCGCTAAATAAAGTAAATATTTGTACCAATACCTCAAACTCAACTTATCGAAAATATTTGGGATATTGCCACTCATGGACTTCAATTGAGGCGTTTCTCGCTTAAAAGACCAACGGTTGCATGCCTGATAATCAGACACCATAACCAAAAATTAAGAAAAACCTAAATCGTTGCCTCTTTTTTCTTGTTGTACTTTTTCAGGGTGTTTCGACTGCTTGTTTTAGCGCTTTAGCTGTAAGCTCCATGAAATGTGGGTCTTATGGCAAAGACAGGACAGTTCGAAATAACTTTGTAAACGTGTTAAAGTTTTTCTTTTGCTTTATTATGAATTTTTGATAGTGCTTGTCTCATTGGTTTTTGATGACTAAGGGTAAATTTTTCTCGCATGTAAAAGCTTTTTCTAACTGTTTGTGGTATGCATGTCCTCCACGTAACTGACGCGGTTACCGTAAGAATATAGCAAACTTGGGCTATCAGCGTTTTCAGTAATGAACCGCTATTGTAAGCGCTTTGCGGAATTTACGGAGTTTTTTTGGACGATTCCAAGCGACTGGCGATGTTAAAAGTGCGAAAATTCTGGATATTGATGCTTTTGCTCCGGTGACTATACTTCTATTTAGACAACGTATTTCACATAACGCAAAATGGGATTAAATTTTAACCTTTCTCTTTCTATCTCGAACGAATGACTAAACCTACTCTCACACGCTTCCCTACCTAATTTCTATCCGTTCCCCCAGACTAACTGTCATTCAACCACAAAAAAATAGAGAAGATAAGATTATAGAATAAATCGAGAACTATCAAGCTCGAATAATAGATGCCATTAAATGTCTTGATGCTTACAATCTCAGATATAAGCCAGAGTTAAAACAGTGACACAAACTGATTCACGCTTGAAAGGTGGTTAATACGTCCTGTATGCAAGAAAGAAACTCGCCACTATACCAAAGACACCCATGAAAGCCCTGTAGTAAAGATTCGCAGGATTTGGTGTGAGGATTGCCGTGTGGTTCAGATGCAGTTTAAACAAACAAACGACAAATGGCAATAGTGCCACAAGCTTACGGTCAAAAAAAAATCTGTTTTTACTTGAAGACTAATTTACCGTTTAGCTCCTTGGGGGGGGGCAAACGCACTGTAAAGGTTGTTCCTTTCCCTTCTGTGCTTTCAAAAGTCACGGTGCCGCCTAACGATTCAGTCATGCGCTTAATCACAGCCAAACCGAAGCCTTGCCCTTTCGGTTTAGTGGTAAACATTGGTGTAAACAGTTTCCTCTTCACCGATTCAGCAATACCAACACCTGTATCCTTAACACTTATGACAACATCGTCTACTTCTTTGATAGCAAGTATCGTTAGCGATCCACCATTTGGCATCGCTTGAACCGCGTTTGTAACCAAATTGTACATAATTCGACTTATGAAAGTAGAATCAGCCACAACATTTCGGGCTTTAGCTTCAACATTAACGCTTACTTCAACGTTCTCTGGCAAACCATTCTTTGCCAATAATCCTTCAATTATAAGTTTAAGATCAATTTGATCTGCACGAGGGTTAAGGGGTTTAGCAAAGTCTTGCAGGTCAGCAACAATCTTGTTGATGTAATCAATGTTTTTTTCTACCTCCGTTAAGCTTTCTATGACATCTTGTTTTCCTTCACAGTCTGGCATCGAAGCCAAATCACTTTTTGCCAAGAAAACATCGCCAGTTATAGCCTGTAGAGGATTACGGATGTCATGCCCCACCATACCCGCAGTAGCGCCAATAGTAGCCAAACGCTCTTGGTCTTGCAACTGTTTCTCTAAGCGTTTACGCTCAGTAATATCTCTAAAAAGTGTACCAACTACATTCTTTGAATAAAGGAAGTAAAAGCAGTCCAGCCATTTGTTTATGTCCTTGTTGTAAAGCTCAACATGCTCTGATTTTCCCGTTTTAATAACCCTATCAGGAACCTCAAACCAATGAGACTCAACGTTTGGAGAAATATATCTTGCCGTCTTATCAAGAATATCTTCAGCTTTAACACCAATTATTTCTTCGTAAGCATGATTAACTTTCAAAAACTTATGGTCATATGGTTTTCCGTGTTCATCATACATTAATTCAATTAATTGAAAACCATCTTGACTATTGTCAAAAACCGTATGGTAGAGATGTTCACTTTCTTTAAGAGCTTCCTGAGCTTTCTTTTGATCGGTAATGTCCCGCACGACTGATACTGACCCAATAATTGCGCCTGTCGAGTCTCTAACAGGAGCAGCACTTACTTGACGAATACGCAGATCCCCTTCAACAGGAGTTCTAACTATTTCCTCTTGGTTTTTTATTAATTCTCCCTTAAGTGCACGAAGCGGAGGAGTTTCCTCTACAGGTCTAGGGCTGCCGTCCGGTCGAAGCACTACCAAGCTTTCTGCCAGGTTTTCGACATCTACACCATCAGCAGAGGAATCCAATTTGAATTCTTTAATCGCTGAGGGGTTAGCTAAAGTAAACTTTTTCTCAGTATCAGCAAACCAAACCTCATCAGTTATGCTGTTTAACAGGGACGATAATCTATCTCTTTCTTGTTGTACCGCCACTTCTAGTTTCTTGCGCTCAGTGATTTCCAGCTCTAAATCGGTTGTGTAGCGTTTAATCTCTTGTTGCATATGTTGTGTCAAATCAGTTATAACCAGAAAAGTAGTTTTCAATTTGTCCTTTATTGAAGAATTTACTGAGACATGAGTTGGTACAACGGTTCCATCACTTGCTATAAATGCAACTTCTTTTTCTTTTGTGCCTTCACCTGTCCTGCTCAAGATTAATAACTCTTGAAATAACCTCAAATGAGTTGGATTTACCTTGCCGTTAATACTTTTTCCGATCAGAGTATCAAGCGACTGCTTAACCATTTTTGCAAAACCAATGTTACAGTAAAGTATAGTATCATCTTCAGAGAGCATGACAGCGCCCTCTTTCATTTCCTCAATGAGAACACGATACGGCTTTTCTGCACCTGTAATTGAATAAACTTGCTCACCTTCGGGTGTAGAAACGATTAAGGCGTCAACTTCACCATGCTGAATAGCCCTAAGCGTCTCTTGGGCTTCAGCTAACTGCTGACGCAAAGCCTCATTTTCAACGAGAATATCGCCTTCCTTATTTTTAGTTTTCATCGGTTTTTGCATCTTTCTGTTCTTTTTTGGACTGATTCTTGGCCACTAAATCTAAGCCAACAAGAATACGCTCCTTATCAGACATGTCGCCAATAAGCCGTCTGAGAGGCAAAGGAAGCTTTTTAATCAGGGTGGGTGCTGCAAGCAACTGCTCTTTTTTAGCATACTCTGGCTGCTGATAAACGTCTATTACTTCAAGTTCATAGCGACCCTTCAGGTTTTCTTCACATATCTTTCGTATATTCTCAATAGCTTTGACTGATCGGGGAGACATGCCAGCAACATACAAGCGCAAAATGTATTTTTCCTCACTTGTGTTTTGGGAGGCTTTTTCGAAATCTTGAGTAGAATCTTGGGGGTCTTCTTTTCTGTCACTCAAAACTATACCCTTCCTGTATCAGCTCTTTTTTTCTATAAATCTTTTTTGGGGCGAATATCCAATCCAACGAGAACCCGTTCAGTGTTTGATAGATCACCGATTATTTTTTTCAAAGGTTCAGGTAATTTGCGAACAAGGGTTGGAATTGCTAGAATTTGGTCATCTTTAGCTAATCTGGGATTTTTTACTAAATCGATAACTTCAATTTTGTATCTTCCCTTTAAGTGCTCTTCTGAGATTCTCTTAAGGTTCTCGAATGCTTCCATAGATTTTGGTGTTTGCCCAGCAACATATAGTCTCAGAACATAGAATTCAGGGTTCTCTTCTAATTTATTGTTTTTGTCCAATTTTTTGCTCATCTAACCACCTAAACTATTTTAATTCCCTGATCTGTCAACTGCAATTCCTTAATCTTCTTTACATGCGCCATTCCTCTAGATTTTACGATACGGATCCTTGTTTTTACATCATCATTTTCCAGTTCCTTAGTGTCTAAAGAAATCCAGGTATCAATCCAGGAGGAAATGACTTCTGATGATTCACCTTTCTTGTCAGGACCCTTTAGGAAAGTAAAAAGTGTGGTGATTTGCTTTGTTTTCAAATAATCGATCATACGGGTTAACATAGATTTGACATCGGATTCGATGCCAGCGTTAATTAAGTTAGAAATTGGGTCAATTATGACTACGCCTGGATTGAACTTGTCAATTGCTCTTTGCATAATTGAAAGGTGAGTTTCAAGCCCATAAAGCGTTGGACGGGTTGAGTGAATCTGTAAAAGCCCCTTCTCGATGTAAGGTTCAAGTTTTAACCCGATAGATTCCATGTTTCGAAGGATTTGCTTTGGTGACTCTTCAAGAGAAAAATATAAGCATCGCTGACCTTTCTGGCAAACTGAATTTGCAAAAGCACATGAAACGCTTGTTTTACCAGTTCCAGGCGATCCAGAAACCATTATTGTACTACCTTTATAGAAACCCTTCTCGCTAAGCATATTATCAAGCTGTGGTATGCCAGTTGAATAACGTTCTTTTGAAGTAGAATAATCGAGTCCTGCAGACGTTATGGGTAACAACTGAAACCCATTGTTATCAATTGTGAATGGGTACTCGTTTGTGCCGTGCATAGAACCCCTATACTTGACGACCCTCAAGCGTCTTGTAGATATCTGGCTATTGACACGATGGTCAAGCATGATAACGCAGTCAGATACATATTCTTCGAGTCCATAGCGAGTCATCGTTTCTGTACCCCTCTCAGCAGTTATAACTGCGGTCAAGCCCTTGTCTTTGAGCCAACCAAATAGTCGACGTAATTCAGCCCGCAAAATAGCTTCATTGCTGAGTCCTGAGAAGAGAGACTCAATAGTGTCAAGTACAATCCTTTTGGCGCCTACAGAATCTATAGCTGAACCTAGCCGAATGAATAATCCTTCAAGGTCATATTCACCGGTCTCTTCTATCTCACTTCGTTCGACCCGAACATGATCAATATATAATTTATTTTGTTGGACTAGGCTTTTGACACCAAATCCTAAAGAAGCGGTATTTTTTTCAAGCTCTTTTTCTGTTTCCTCAAACGCCATAAAAACGCCGGGTTCGCCGTATTTAACGGCGCCATTAACGAGAAATTCCATAGCGAATAATGTTTTGCCACTTCCAGGACCGCCAATAATTATTGTGGGACGACCCATGGGTAATCCACCAAAGGTTATTTCATCGAAACCCTGAATCCCAGTGGGTGACTTCTCAAGGATTTCTGAATCATTGCCTTGTTTGGTTACTTGCATGCTAGCACCAATTGTTGAGTTGTTTTAATAAAATTTCCTAGGTATAAGAAAACATATCACTCAAATAATAGAAATTCCGTCTATTTGACTCTTAAAAGATGATCTTTGTGACTTCGATTGAACTAAGTCTTTTTTTACGCCCAAACAACAGTAATTGATAAATCAGATACCCGACTGTTCGCCAATTAACAGAAAGAATTTCTAAAAAAAGAGAAAATGGCTGCGCAGAAGAAGCAGGATTGGCGATATCGACAGCTTGTGGGGGTTTAATTCCAATCCCCAGCTTTTAGGCCAACTCGACTAAGAATAAGGGTAAAGTTTTTAACCGTTCAAATTAAAGGATCAAACACACAGTTTTCAACTCCCTTGTACTTGCCACCAGGGCAAAAAAAGCGCGGCGTATCAGGGCACATCTGTCTAGAAGATGGACAGGATTTGGTTGGAGAAATGCCGTTTAGTTCAAATACATTCTAAGCAAACAAATGATAAGTGTGAATAAGGTGTAGTTGGTTAGTGCGCGTTAACCTCCCTATAAGACTATATTATCGCTAATATGCCAAGTACAGACTGACCTATATGTGTAAATTTATAATTGTTTTACTGAGGTCTGCACTGTGACCACACAAATAATCACAATAGAATTAAACCCTGAACTTGTAAACATGGCTTATGAGATGGGTTTGAACGTTTCAAAGACGTGTGAAATCGCCTTAAAAGAGGCAATAAGACGATTAAAGGGCTTAAATTTCGAAAATACCAGTGTTCGCAACGCGGAAGCCGCGGGTTCAAATCCCGCCCGGTCCACCATATGGTATTTGAAACCAATTGAGTGCAGATTGTAAAAGACCAATTCTCACTGAATCCTCAGTAAAAACGGCTTCATTCGTTTTGTCTCGTCTAAGTCCTCTTGGTTGTTGCCTTTTTCTTATCACAAAAATCTGTTCAATCAATCAGTTCAAACCGCATACTGCCTAAATTGGATAGAGAAACCTCAAAACAGCATTAAGAAGCCTTTCTAAAATGAATTGGGGCAAAACAAAAAGATTGAAAAACAAACGCAACAATATTCTCGCGTTATATTTATGTCAACGGAAATCTTCGCCTTAAATAATCCTTCGCGAATTCACGATCATGCAATAATTCCTTGCTTTTCACAATTTGACCCTCAAGCCTATCCAAAGCAACCCTAAACGTCTCTTCCACACCATAACCCTCACCTGAACTGAAAAACGCGCCTTTCTTGGTTCTGAATTGCAGTCGGCAGTGAATTAACTGGTCACCCTTGAAGTTTGTTCCGTGCGTCTTCATGTAGACAAATAGGGTGCCAGCCTCTAATTTTTCCCCGTATCTGTGGGCGAAAGACTCGAAGTCGTTCATAATGAAACCTCGTTGAACTTCATCAATTTCCACGTCTTTAACTGAAAACTGGACAGTAAGCTTTTGTACCGGCTGTTCCACTTGAGCTAAAGGTTCAAGAAAATCCCGTTTAGTTATGATGCCGACAGGTCTTCCTTTGCTGACAATTATCAACGAGGAAATTTTGAATTTTTGCATTTGCTCTTCAGCATCTCGCAATTGGGTTTCAGGCAAAACTGTCACCACAGGTTTCACCATTATACCCTTCGCCGGAATACTCAGAACAGGAACCTTTTCGCCTACTCTTTCGCCAAACCTTTGCATATGTCTCGGCTGAAAGATATTCTCAATAATATCGTAAATACTCACAATTCCCACGAGTTTTCCATCGCTGACTATTGGCACATGAGAGATTCCCTCGCCTCTAAAAAGGCTCAACACCGCCCCTATCGATTCGTCTTCTTCGATGACAAACGGCTTCTTGGTCATTATCTCTTCAACACGAGTATTGCCCCATCGCTCATTTACAGCTCCATGGATAACATCCTCATCAGTAATGAACCCCAAGAGCTTCTCTTCACTGTAAACTGGAAGTTGCCTAATCTCGCTCTCAATCATCAACTTAGCGACCTTGCTAAGAGGATCCGTTAAGGTAACGGCAGGTGCATGGCGCATCAAAGTTTTTACTTTGGTTCCTGAAGCAGCGAGACTGGAGCGTATTATTGATTTGCGAGAAATAACCCCCTTGTATCTGCCTTCACTGTCTAGTACCGCTAAAACAGGCGGCGTCTCTTTTTTAAGAAGTGATAGGCAAGAAGAAAGTGTATCGTTTTCATGCACTTCTAAATAAACCCTTGAAAAAACATCTTCCACAACTTTAGCCATAGAAACCACTTCAGCAGTATTGTTCTCATGGAGTAATTTAAACATTGAAAGAATAAGGCTGCAGGTAAGAAGACCTGACCAAGAAAAGCAGGCCTTGCTGCTCGAGACGTTGACTCACTTAGTCCCAATGGAAGCTGGGTTGCTAAGTGATGGTGACGTTTTGTATGTCAAAGTACCTTTTTGCCAAAAAGCGCAGACGCTCGGCGTTCTTGCCGTTCTTGCCGATTGCAACGCCTTTGTCTTTGGGGTTGATTGTAATAACTGCCATTTTCTTGCCGTCAGTTCTTTCGGAGATGCGTACTTCTCTGACTTGCGCCGGCTTCAGAGAGTTCTTTATAAACTGTGCAGGATCTTCGCTGTATTCGATTATTTCGTGCGTCTTGCCCGTCATCCGTTCAAGCGTGTGGATGTTCCGTCCGCCTTTGCCGATGGCAATGCCCACTTGCCCAGGGTTGACGATGAATATGGTGCGTCCGCCTTCTTCGTCTATGATGCAGTCTTTCACGCTGGCGCCGCTTATGTTTTCAAACAAAGCGATGTAACGCATTTCATCAGCGGTGATTTTTATGCCAAATGTCATTCTGTATCTCCAACTTGAGCCTCGTTCTCGTAGTACTGCATTTCAACTGCTTTCAGTATCTCTGAATCTCCAGGTTCTCTGATGCTCAGCGCCGATATGATGAAAAGTTGACTGCATATGTTAGCTAAATCCATTGACCCGCCTTTATACGACAACACGGGAACCTTCGAGAGTTTAGCATAGTATTCTATATCATTCTTCATGTTTTTTGGACAGTTGGCAGCTAAAACAATTAGTTTAGCCTTCCCTGTTTTGGCGTTCAGCAAAGCCGAGTTGGCACCGAAAGAAACCTTGCCAGTTTTCACGGCTGATGCTATCGCTTTGTCTATGTCTATCATGATTCAGTTTTTTCTCCTGCTTTCTCGATTCTTTCAAACGTTGACATATACAATTCAACTAATCCTGTGCCAATCGGAATTGATTGACCAACGATTACGTTTTCGGTCACGCCTGCTAGCGGGTCGCTTTCGCCTTTAACGGCTGCTTCAACGATGTTTGGGACTGTGATTTCGAATGCTGCTCTGGCCAAAACGCTTGCTTTCTTGCCGCTAATGCCATGTCTGCCAATCTGCTGTACTTCGCCAGTGGTAGTCATCATGTCTGCAACAAGCATTACGTGACGTACGTCTACGTCTAAGCCCTGTTCTTCCAGCACTCCTTTGGCTTCGTTGATAAGTGCGCTTCTTGCTGCTTCTATACCTAGGGTTTTTGCGATTTCGTGTACGTTGTTGGTTGAGGTCCTCGATGTGTCAACGCCTGGAATCTCCAGAACCTTAGCTATGTTGGAGCCGTCCGTGCGGATAACCCATTCGCCGTTTTCTTCCTGCGTGACTAAGACACGTTTTATGTCGGGGACACCTTTGACGTGGAAGCCCGTTATTTTCTCCATCATTCGTTTTATGGTGTCAGCTTTCTTAGGTTTAATCATTAGCGTGCTGCCTTTCGCTTTGGTGGTTGCATTCTGGAGCTGGACGCGTTCTTCAAGCTCGTCCATGGTTATAGCCCTATCGTCCATCATGGTCTTGTTGACTTCAACCACGATTTCCTCTTTTATCGGGTCCTCATAGATTTCAGACGCCAAGTTCTCCAAGGAAGTGTAGATGATTTCCCGAGCGATTTCCACGGCGCCATCCTTGCTCTTTCTGTGTTCGCCAGTTAAGTAGATAGTCATGATGGGCGTTGAGGGGATTCTGCGCGCGTCCACAATCTCAATTAGACGTGGTAAGCCTAAAGTGACGTTTTGCTCTTTGACTCCTGCGTAGTGGAACGTTCTGAGAGTCATCTGTGTGCCAGGTTCGCCTATTGATTGGGCTGCAACGATACCTACTGCTTCACCAGGCTCCATTAAAGCGCGTTTGTAGCGTGCGGCTGTTTCGTCTATGGCTTTGTCGACGCTGCTTTTCGTGAATTTGCCTTTGCCTATGTGCTGTTTAAGCTGATCCAACAGAATCGGGGTAAGTTGTCCTTCGACTGCTTTGAGTTGCTTCTTAACGTACTCGGCTGTGGCGCCAGTACCTTTTTCTTCGGAGATTGTAATTTGGTCCATGAGTCGGCTAACGTTAACTGCTTTACCGTGATCGCTTTTTGCTGGATCTACGCCGTCTTCACCGTACTTAAATTGGATTATGTCGCCTGCTGAATCGCGAACGGTTCCGTCATATTCTAAGCGTATATGTTCGAGTGCGTTGATGAGTCTGCGCTGCATGTAGCCACTTTGCTGCGTGCGCACTGCAGTGTCGACGAGTCCTTCTCTTCCCCCCATAGCGTGGAAGAAGAATTCGACCGCGTCCAACCCGGTTTGGTATGAGTTGTAAACGAACCCTCTTGCTCTTGGACTTGGATCTCCAGAGACAAAGTGCGGCAAGGCGCGTCCAGCGTAACCTCTCAAGATGCGTTTGCCTCGGACTGACTGTTGACCAACGCAAGCTGCCATCTGACCGATGTTTAGGCTTGAGCCTCTGGCGCCCGTGCGGGTCATGACGATGCCTGCATTTTCCAATGTGAAGTCATCATCTGCGATTTTGCCTGCTTCGTCTCTGGCTGTGGCAAGTTCGTGCATTACGTAGATTTCGAAGGATTCTTCAAGTGTCTGACCTGGCAATCGTGGCAATGTCCCGTTCTTGTAGTTCTCAATGTGCTCGTCAATCTTCTTCTGGATGCGTTCCATTGTTTTTGAGATTCTGTTCCGGGCTTTTGGAGAGAGAACCAACTGGTCGTAGGTGTAGCTGAAGCCGCGCATGGATATGAAGAGCTTAAGCATACGGGTGATCTTATTGAGGAATTCGCGACCTGCCTGAGTTCCGTAGTCTTTAATTATTCTGTGAAGCAGGCTTTCTGACTGTTCTGACCCAATGCTACGTCTGTCTATTATTCCTGAGATTAGCTGCCCGTTCTTAACAACTACGTAGGCGTCATGTTCGCAGGTTTCTTCTTTGCATTTGACGCAGCCCTGGCAAATGTTTGCCTTCAAAACGTAGTTCAACGTCTTCGGCAAAAACAGGCTAAAGATTTGTTTGCCAGACCACATTGGCTGTGGCTCTGTGACTGCCGGTTCAGGAAGCGGCCCCATGTAGCCTGTGGCAGTCAGTAATCGGTTCACTTCATTTCTGTTAAGGTAATTGCTTCGGCGAGTGAAGTAGTATGCGCTAGTGATGAAGTCTCTGATGGCTCCGATAATTGGCCCGCCGAACCTGGGTGAGAGAATTTGGTCCTGCACCTGCATAAGCAGCAACGCTTCGGTTCGGGCTTCTTCGCTCTGTGGAACGTGAAGGTTCATTTCGTCGCCATCAAAGTCTGCGTTGTAAGGCGGACAAACGCAAAGGTGCATGCGGAACGTCTTATACGGCAATACGCGCACGTAGTGTGCCATAATGGACATGCGGTGAAGCGAGGGCTGCCTGTTGAATATGGCTATGTCGCCGTTTTTGAGGTGTCGTTCAACGATGAAGCCAAGCTCTACCGCTTCGGCGATCTTTGTTCGGTCAACCACGAATTCTAATCTTATGCGTTTGCCATCTGGGCGAATAATGTAGAGTGCACCTGGGTAGTTTTCAGGTCCATTTACTACCAGCTTCTTCATGTCTTCGATGTTCCAGGCGGTGACTTTTTCGGGCACGGATAGTCTCATTGCAACATCCTGGGGGACTCCGACCTCATTAATGTCCAGGTTCGGGTCAGGTGAGATAACGGTGCGTGCGGAGAAGTCTACACGTTTGCCTGAAAGGTTGCTTCGGAACCTGCCTTCCTTGCCCTTCAATCGCTGAGAGAGTGTTTTCAGGGCTCTTCCAGAGCGGTGCCTCGCGGGGGGAATTCCTGACGCTTCGTTATTAAAGTAAGTAGTAACGTGGTACTGCAGAAGTTCGCTCAGATCTTGAATGATGAGGGTGGGTGCGCCTGCCTCCATGTTCTCCTTTAAGCGCTGATTAATGCGTATGATGTCTACGAGTTTATGAGTTAGGTCGTCTTCAGAGCGGATGCCCGACTCCAGTGTAATTGAAGGGCGAACGTACACTGGTGGAACAGGCAGAACCTGAAGCACCATCCACTCCGGACGCGCTACTTTGGGGTTGAACCCTAAGATTTCGAGGTCTTCGTCACTGACGCGTTCTAAGCGTTCACGGATCATGCTTGGCGTAAGTGGTTCGGAACCAGCTTCTGTTTGCTCAATGAACTTTGTTGGCTTCTCAAAGGTGATTTTGAATTGGCCAGAAGCGCAGTGGGGGCATTGTTTTGTTTTGATTTCTTGGATAATCTCTTTGTAAACTTCGTCAGGTATGACGCCCAGAAGTTCCATGTAGCGTTCAATCCTGGCACGGGTCTTCTTGGCAGCTTCGTCAGCCAACAAGATTCGTCCGCAAGTACGGCAAGTGGCACGCAGAAGGTCGAAGATAATTTTCGTGAATTCAATGTGCACAATTGGCACAGCAAGTTCAATGTGTCCAAAGTGCCCCGGGCAGCGTATTGCAGTGTTACCACAGGTCTTGCACCGCTGTCTAGGTTCTAAGGTGCCGAGTCTGCCGTCCATAAGTCCGGCAGTGATTGGTGCGCCGTCTTCGTCGTAAGTATCTGGGGTCTGAATTTCGACCATAGACTGCTTGCGCAAGTCTTTAGGTGAAATCAAGCCGAAGCTGATTTCGTCAACTACTTTGTGTATTAGTTCCTCTGACATTTCTAAGCTCTCTCCTTAAGCCTAAGTTTAGGCGTGATGCACAGGCTCTGCAGCTCTTGTAGCAGTAGCTTGAACGCGTAGGATACGATAACAGGTGCGACTTTCGCTTTTTCGTCGCATATCTTGCAGACGTATTTGCGTTGTTTCATGTCGTAGAAGGCGATTTGTCCGCAGTTTTCGCAGATGTAAAGTGTGTACTTGTCAGACTCCTCAAGGAGCCTATCACGTAGGAGCATTGCTGCGCCGTGGCCGATGAGACAGTCGCGTTCCATTTCTCCGAATCTGAGACCGCCACCTCTAGCTCGACCCTCAGTTGGCTGGCGAGTAAGCATCTGAACTTGGCCTCGGGCGCGTGCGTGGATTTTGTCAGCGACCATGTGGTGGAGTTTCTGGTAGTAGACTATACCTACGAAGACGTCGGCGACGAACTTTTCACCTGTGGTCCCGTTGTAGAAGACTTCGCTGCCTGTGTGGCTAAAACCCAGTTTTACCAGGTTCTTGCGGACTTCGTCGGGTCCTTCGTTGGCGAATGGAGTGCCGTCAACTGGTTTGCCTCTTGCGGCTGCGCATTTGCCTGCGAGCGATTCGATGAATTGACCGATGGTCATTCTCGACGGAATAGCGTGTGGGTTGATGATTAAGTCTGGGACTATGCCTTCGTCAGTGAAAGGCATGTCTTCTTGCGGAACGATGAGGCCGATGACGCCTTTCTGTCCGTGGCGTGAAGCGAATTTGTCACCAAGTTCGGGGATACGTTGGTCGCGAACTCTGACCTTGACAAGTTTGCTTCCTTCGCCTGATTCTGTGATGAATATGGCGTCGACTACGCCGCTCTCAGATGGACGCATGTCAGCTGAAGTGTCTCGCATTGAAGGCCCTTTGACTTCGAATTCCTTGTATTCTTCCAAGAATCTTGGTGGGCTGATTCTGCCGATGAGCACATCTCCGCCAGTAACGCTTGATTCCAAGCTGATGATGCCATCGGGTTCAAGTAGTCGATAGTACTGCTCGCCGCGGTAACCACGGGTTCCGGGTTCCGGAACAGTGAACTTGTCCTTGAGTCCACCTAGGTATTGGCGGCATTCTGCCTCGTATATTCTGAAGAACGTCGAACGTGCTAAGACCACGTTCAATGGAGGCTTTGTTGAATATGATGGCGTCTTCCATGTTGTATCCTTCGTAGCTTAGCACGGCAACGACGCAGTTTTGTCCTGTGGGGCGCTGTTTGTAGCCCATGAATTCCATCAGTTCAGTTTCTACGAGCGGGGCTTGTGGGTAGTGCAGGATGTGGCTGCGTGAGTCAACGCGGTTTTGGAAGTTAGTTCCGTAAACGCCCAGTGCTTGCTTGGCCATGGCGGCTTGGTATGAGTTGCGGGGCGATTGGTTATGTTCAGGATACGGTATGGTTGATGCGCATATGCCCAGAATAGTAAACGTGGCAATTTCGGAGTGCGAGTGTTCAGGTGCCGTCTTCTCTATTGACAATGCTACGTAGGCATTTTCTTCCTCAGAAGCATCAAGGTACTCAATAAGACCGTTCTTGATGAGGTCTTCCCAGGTCCAGTCGCCCAGAGCGATTCTCTCCAAGTGTTTGGGCTGGAGTTTTGGGACGCCGTTTTCAACGATTATGAGCGGTCTGCGGACTCTGCCTTCGTCACAGTTAGCATGAACTTCCTCCATTTCGGTTAGTGCCTTGGAGAAGTATGTAATGTTGACTTCGGTCGAGATTTCGCCTGCGCGTCTTTTTTCCCTAAAAGATCTCACCATTTCTTGTGGGTTGTTGCAGAAGCCGATAATGTTGCCGTCGACGAAAACTTTAGCGCTTTCAACTTTCATGGTTTCGTTGGTTTCGTAAGCTGGAACGGTACCCATCTCGTAGAGAGTCTGTCTAATTTTTTCCGGGTTAACTCCGACTGAAATGGACGATGACAGCGCGAGGTTCTTTACTAGACCGCAGTTTGAGCCTTCAGGAGTCTCGTTGGGGCATAATCGTCCCCAGTGTGTCGGGTGTAAGTCTCGGGCTTCGAAGTTAGGTTGGCTTCTGCTCAGCGGCGACTGCAGCCTACGCAGGTGGCTGAGAGTGGAAATGTAGTTTGTTCGGTCTAGCAGTTGTGTTATGCCGACTCTGCCTCTTCCCCAGTTGCCCGTTGCCAGTGCGTGTTGGAAGCGTTCGGTGATTATACCTGGGCGTACAGCAGCTGATACGGTTATGATTGGACCTTTGACTCCTATGCGTTCGAGTTGGTATTTTATGTCGCGTGTGAGGTTTCTGAAAGCCACACGAAAGAGGTCTGCCAGTAGCGGACCTGCTAGTCGGAGACGTTTGTTTTTGAAGTGGTCTTTGTCGTCTTGTTGGCGTTTGCCCATTTTGAGTTGAAGGACTCTGTTTGCCATTTCGCCCAAGAATATAGCCTTGTCTCTGCGTTGTTTCTCGGTTCTGCCCAAGTGTGGCAAGAAGTTTTTGTCCAAGGCCGTTTCGGCTTTTTGGATACGGTATTCTTCGACTTGTCCATGAGCAACTCGGTTGCCGATAAATAGGATTGCATCTTGTGGTGTGTCAACGCCGATGGCTTTTTCGTAGCTTGGGCCTAGCTCCTTTTGGACTTCTTTGTCTAAGGATACGGCTTCGGCGATCTCTTTGTCTTTTTCCAAGCCAAGTGCGCGCATTATTGCAACGAAAGGAATTTCAGTTGGGACTCCTGGCATGGACACATAAATTGCATCGTCGGCTTTGAGTTTAAGCTCGATACGTGCGCGAAAGCCTACTGTTGTGGAAAAGATTTTTGCTTGATAAACTGGTGATGTACCTTTTTCGTCTACGTCTATTATAACGCGGTTAGGTGCTAGGTCTTCCATAGCGACGATAACTCGCTCGGATCCATTGACGACGAAGTACCCTCCTGTATCATCTGGGTCTTCGCCTGCTGCTATGAGTTCTTCGCGGCTGAGTTGGCTGAGGAAGCAGAGTTTGCTCTTGAGCATGACTGGGATGTTTCCAATGTAGACGAGTTCGGTGTCTTGTTCTCTGCCGTCTATGATTGGGGTCATTTCTAGTGCAATAGGAGCTGCGTACGCCAAGTTTCTGAGACGTGCTTCCATGGGGTAGATTTCGTGTTTTGTTCCGTCGACTTCTGTGGCATATGGTCCTGTTATGCGGCTTTGTGGGTCGATAACCCAGATTTGACCGAGTTTGACTTTGTAGGGGTTTTCTGGGACTTCGATTGGAATTTCTGCCGACTTCATCTACGACTTCTTGGAGACCGTGGTCGATGAATTCGTTGTAGCTGTCTAAATGTTGTCTTACTAATCCTTTCTCGTTGAAGAAGGTCTTCAACAATATGTGTGTATCTTCTTTTGAAAGTTCAGTCAATCTTAATTCTCTCCCGCAAATTCTTTCTTGTTAATATCCTGATGCCTGATTTCTATGCGGGTTTTCTTCAAACTTGCAATTTCCTCCGAGTGTTGGTGGGTCCAACTCGAAAAAGGGTTTCAACTTTTTTTAAGAGCACAAACACATGCTACGTAGCGTTCTAATAAACCTTTTCGTCGGCTGTTTTGGGTTTTCCTCGGTAAACCGCGTTGCGTTAGGTGCTTATTGGATGCTTTTTACCTCTGTTTTTGTCTGATTCGCGTTGGAACCTCGCCAAGCAGCCACATAGTCCTTTGCAATGCTGTCTTGTGCAGGCTATAATCTCTCGTATTCTGCCGAACTTTTGTGTCGTAGTGCCTTTGGCTCTTCGTTTTCTTCCATATCAGCAAGTGAAGGCATTAGCGCAAGAAGCTAAATGATTTCACCCACGACAGAGAGGGGTTTTCGTAATAGTGAAGACAAATCCTCAAACCGTTCTGGGTTAAGTGTCACAAGCACAACTGTCGCCGGGCCCGCAGATTTCTTTAGCTCAATCCCTGTTGCGTCCGCGAGTCTTAGCTGCCGTCCAACTGCGTATGCCATCATCCGCGCCTCGTACTCGACTCCGTAGGTTCCGACAGGGACGATGTCGTGAACGAACTTTCGTTGGGCAAGTTGTATGACGCTGTGCAAATCCGCGATTTCGCCCCTGACCTCGGCAGGAAGCACTTCGTCGCCCACGTTGGGCTTGCCCACAGCTATTAGCAAGTCACCAGGCTGAGTTTTGCCAAGACGCAGTTCCTCTTCATTCGCGAATCCAACTACGGTTAACCCCGCGCCAGTCTGCACAGTGTCGAAGTTGTCTTCCGTGTTCTCCATCAATACTTGGTTGGGCTCTAGACCCAAAACAGCGGCTTCGCTCCTTATGCCGTCAAGAATTTCCCCGCCTGTGGGTTCTTTCTCCACTCCCAGGGTGGCCGACAACAGCAGCGGAAACGCGCCCGTGGCAGCAACGTCCATAAGCGCGACTCTTGCGAGGAATTTCCCAAGCACTTTGCCTTTGACTCTGACTTGGTCCATCCTTTTTGGACCTACGGCGCCTGAAGAAGTAGAGCCAACAACGATTGCGTGCCCCGTGGGAATTTTGAGGATGGAAACGTCACCCCTGCGGGTGTAGCCAATTTGGCCGGGCTTCACTTGGAAGGCGACGGGTCTGAGCATGGTTCCGACGTTTTCGACTAAATGCAGATAGATGGTGATAGCCTGGCGGATGATTTCTGAGCGGTTTAAGCCGTGTTTCTTGGCGAGTTTGTCGGTGCCTTCGATTATCTCATCGGATAATCGGACATTGGTTACTTTCATACTGAGTGCACACACTACGAATGTAATACATGCAAAAAGGCTTTTATTATTTGCTCTTCATTCCTGAAACCTGACTCGGGAACTTAGAAAATGCAGGATATACTACTAGTTCAAAACGAACGAAAAGGCAACGCCTTTCTAGACAAGCTTTCAACGAAAAATCCACTTTTTGTATGCACTTTGGGTACGACAGAAACGGGAAAAATCCCTGGCATATCAGCAGCAGGAGCAAATCCTGAAATAACCGATTACACGCCACCTGCAGACATCGAACTTCTTTTCTTGGGAAAATGTGAATGTATCAACGGCGTTCCTGTCACACCTGACGGAATTCCTACTCCAGCGTTGGTAACTGCCTCGGCTTTGAAATTGGCAGACATTCCCATCCTTGCAGTGAACGCTGGATTGCGTGTATTCCCTCAGGTGCCTTTCCTGGAGATGGGCGCTAAACCCGGAAAAGACATACGAACAGGCAAAGCGGTCGAAAACGTTCAAGAGATATTGCAGAGGTCAAAACTGGCAGGAGAACATTTGTCCCGAACAGTTGACTATCTGGTTATCGGCGAAAGCATTCCAGGAGGAACCACAACAGCGCTCGGAGTCCTGCTGGCGATGGGCGTTGAAGCTGAAGGAAAAGTCAGCAGCAGCATGCCTGGAAACCCGCATGACCTCAAGACAAGAACTGTTAAAGAAGGTTTGAGGGCTCAGAAATTGACGTTTGGTGACTTAGCAAACGACCCTCTGAGGGCGATTTCATGCGTTGGAGATCCTATGATGCCAGTTTTCGCTGGACTGGTTTTGGGCGCGGCGGATAGAGTTCCAGTTTTGATGGCCGGCGGAACACAGATGAGTGCAGTGTTATCTGTTGTTAACGCTTTGAACCCTAATGTTTTGGGCAACGTTGCTATTGGGACTACTAGGTGGATAACTGCCGACAAGACATCTGACCTTAAAGGACTGATCGGTAAGATCGCGGATGTTCCCATACTTGCTGCAGACCTCAACTTCAGCAGTTCTAGATTTAGCGGATTAAGGGCGTACGAAGCTGGAGTGGTGAAGGAAGGGGTAGGGATTGGAGGTTCAATGATAGCAGCGATAATGAAGTCTAACGGAACTGTGAACAAGAATTCAATGCTTAAAGAAGTTGAGAAAAACTATGCCCAGTTAGTGGGCTCAAAATAGCTGATTATAAGGAAATGGTCAAGATGGCCATAATGAAGACAAGTAGAGCCAAGGTAGCCTCAATAATGGCGATGTCAGCCGCACTTTACGCAGTGTTTTTCTTCTTGTCCTACTCGATTACTTTGCCTAATTTTACCCTTCTTTACCTGCCGATTATTCTGCTCGGGGTTTTCCCGATTTGGTTCGGATGGAGTGGTTTAGTCGGCGGTCTTATTGGAGCATATATAGGGGGAGTCTTTGTCGAAGGTTTGCCTCTTCATTTTGCCTGGGCCGAATCGGTTACCGCTCTTCTGATATTTAGCCTGAACTGGGTGCTTATTCCCAAAAGCGCCACCGAGGCAAGATCCAAAAGAAGCCTCGTGATCCTTTCGATAGTTTACGCTTTTACCCTCTTTGTTGGCACGACCTATGTGCTGTGGCAACTTTCCGCTTTAGGAGTATTTCAGTGGAGTATGGCTGAAGCCTTCTTATTGCCAACGTTTGCCCTCAATTTGCCGATAGTCGTCATTACTTGTCCAGCGTTGATTAGAGCTATATCTCCGAAATTGAGGAGTTGGGGGGTTTATTCGGGGAACCTGACGGACTGGCTGCGAAAGAGAAATGGAACCTAATTGGAGATAAAAATTGCCATTCTCTAAATGGTTTGTTTGTTTTCGATTGGTAGTCTTTCAACTCTGCTTGTTTTTTTCGAAGATAGGTACTCTTTAACTATATCAGTAACCATGCCAAATGTAAAGTCGCACAAACCTGTTCTCCCAGATGGGACCTGCTTGGAAAAAGTCGAACCCAAAAAAAATTTAGGAAAAGCAATCCTCTTTGACCTAGACGGTGTCCTCGTCGACGTAACCGCCTCCTACCGAAAAGCCATCCAGGAGACAGTTCGATTCTTTACAGGGGAAATAGCCGGATTAAAGGAAATCCAGCAGCTCAAGGAGAAAGGTGGGTACAACAACGACTGGGATCTCACTGAGGCGATACTTATCAGCAGAAGCAAGTCAGTGCCTAAAACAGACGTTGTTAAAAGATTTCAGGAACTCTACCTTGGCACCCATGGTAAACCTGGATTTATTGAAAACGAGAGATGGCTTCTGGATCATGATAAACTTGTTCAACTGCAGAGAAAATACCGTTTGGGAATTGTGACTGGGAGACCGCGAGCTGAAACCCTGTATGTTCTGAAGAAATTTAGCGTGGAAGAGGTTTTTGACGTCATAGTTGCCATGGAAGACTACCCCGCAGATAAGGCTAAACCTGATCCCTATCCATTATGCCTTGCCCTGGAACGGCTGGGCTTGGAAAAGGCAGTTTACGTTGGCGACAGTGTGGACGACATCATCGCTGCAAAACGCGCAGGCATAGAGGTCATTGGATGCATTCTGCCAGGCGTCGCCACGAACCACCTTAGGAAGTTGTTGCTGACATGGGGAGCGAAAAGAGTGCTCAACAGTATAAACGAAATTGAATAACACAACTCTGGTTCACAACTAATAGAATACGCAAAGTCAAAAGGTTTGGCGTAAACAAACACATAAAAACTCTTCAAATGCAAAGCTCGCACACCCAAAAAATTAGGAATCCACTATTTTATCTGTTCAGCGTAGTTTAATTGCAGGTCTGTTATTAGCCTTCGCAAGCGGTCTACCTCCAAGTTACTCAAGTTGGGCTCTATATTATCAACAAGTGAGATTATGCAGTCTATTGCGACGTGTGCTCTTGCAAGATCCTTCTCTATTTTATTCGTGCGCGGATCAACCCGCAAACCTATATAACGCCAGGCTTGTTCGCTCAATAGTATAATAAACAAATCTACAAGCTGGTAAATGTCCAGAAAAGATATGTCAACAGGGCTTGGCTCTTGCTCCGTCTTTTCAGATTCATTGGGCATCGAGTTCAACTGCCAGCACCTCTCCCCACTAATGCGCGCACTATAAGAGTTTCAAGCAATCTACTTTAACGCTTCTCTTAGAGTAGAGATGAATGATTTTTCGTCTTCACCTAATCTTTTCTTTACTTCTTTCCAGGTCGCCGAACAATTTTTGTATTCTATTCCCACAATACTATGGATTACTTTATCGATCTCACGCTTATTGTCTTTTGTAATGTTTATTCCTGCTTTTTCAAAAACTGCCTCTAAATGTCAAGATAACATGTCATGTTAAGGCAACCCAAAATACCCGTTAATTAGCTTCTATAAATCAGTTACGACTAGTTGTTATTATACAAGAGTTGGCCAAATGACAATTTCATCCAAGTTGGTTGAATTAAAATTTGGTGCGCAAAAAAATTACGGGTGTGCGTAGCGGATTTAGGCTTTTCAAGCAGTCGAAGGTTTACGAAGCAAAGTGAGAACGCTCACGCTCAATACGAAAAATAATGTACGTATAAACGCTAAGACGTACATTTCAAATGGTTTTTATGTGAGACTATCCTAGTTACAGAGTGGTGTTTTGGAATGGTTGAAGATTTTGAACAAGACGATTTCGACATGATTGACCCATCAGCCAAAAGAGTTCTTGTAGCCCTTTCCCAATTTGAGAAAGGTCTCTTGGTGACGGCGGACATCTTACACAAAAAAACAGGTTTGATGCCTGAAGCCCTAAACGACGCAGTGCGGCACCTGTCAAAATCCAAGCTCATCGACATACCTGACGCGGCAAAAAGATATGGCCCCTACGATTTCAACGCCGTCGAAATAACCGACTTCGGAAGGCAAGTGCTAGCGAAATTCGGATAAAACTTTACAACCAGAGAAGCGAGTTTGTTGGGTAGGATTAAAATTTAATCCCAACCCAAACCCAAACTTTTACGAACTAACTTTCTAACTTCCATTCGTTCAAAATCTCATTCTCTTCTGTATATCTCTCTCTCTCCCTTACATCACTGTATCACATATATCACGTATATCACACACAACAACCATTAACGGCTGAAAAACTGTAGCAACAAAAAAGAATGAAGATGATATGTTTGTACCTTGCGTTCTCACGGTATCAGGTAACCGTACCATCCCATTGATGGTGGATATTCCATTGCGATTTTCAGCGTTTGTCCTTCAAAGGCACCGTTGCCTTGAAGCACAGCGTGCCCTTGAACATATGTAGGATTAGTTTCCGCAGTCCATACGTTAGTGCCGACAAATTCACCGCTTTGAGCCAAGCCAGTTTGGACAGGGAAGGATATTGTCCATTTATGATAATGGTTTATGAACAAACTAGTCTCTGTGTTCTTCATCGTGTCCACGACTGCGTGAATTGCACCAACATATGTTACTTCACCGATTTTGAGCGTAACCCATTTGTTCACTGCGTCATAAGCAACGGTCCTGATGATTCCTTGCTGATGTATTGTTCCGCCTTCTGTTGTCCATGTTTTCTCAGGAAGGGTGTTTTGTACAGCGGAAGTCTTTATTGTCAACAACGCAGGAAGGCTTTTTGGCGAAACAGCCAGTACAGGAACAGCCAGTGCCCCTAACATTAATAAAACCAACGCTAAAACTACAGCTGATGTTTTCTTCATTCTTTTCACCTCCCTTCTCTCCTTTCCAAAATGATTTCCTTCAAAAATTCAAAAAATTAACGCTATTTGAACGTATTCTGCTTATAACACTATGCAAGTATTGCAGATTGAGATTCAATACTTCGAAAAAAGCATGTGCACACAAAGTGATTTGAAAACATATTGTAGTTTGAAACCCACTTTGAAAGTAATTTGAAACTAGTTAACTTGGAAAGCAATAAGTTTTCTTTATTGAATACCAATAAGGTGTTTTAGGGCGTCTAAGTGGTGTTTTGCCGATATATGTATCATTGAAAAACTGACCAAAACCACGTGAAAACTACTGTTTTTCATGTGTTTTTCGCAAAATTTGCCTGATTAGTTGCCTAAATTTGGTGAATTTTGCGATTTCTTGGTCTTGTTTACCATATCTAAACACTATTCGGGGTGAAGCTTTCTCCTTCTTAGGCGACACTCTCAAGGTCGAACTTTGCTTAATGCACTGCATAAGATGCCATTTTATCAATCCTTGATTATGCGATTGAAGAGAAAACCAGGCAACAATACGCAGGTTTTCTGACCAAGAAACAGGACGATTAAAAACTACATGGAAGCAATTCTTACTCGATTTCAGAATAATGAAACCTCCAAGCGTGAACCAATTCATTGCTCTACTAGCCCAGTACTTCACCTTGGAAAAGTTGGTGTTGTCAAAATCAAGCTTAACAGTCTCGCAATCAGTGTATCCAAAAAGGGGCTATCTTTCGACCTCTCTATCAACCCAATCCCCCACCGTGCCGTACCTTTCTGGATGCTTTAGAAACTTCTCAGCGGAAACCCTGACAAACCCTCTCGGGACTACATCGTGAGCTTTCACGATTGCTTTGTAGAGGTCTTTGCCTGAACCGCTAAACTCGTACCTTCTAGACTTCTCAACTTTCTTAGTTTGTTTAGTGTTTTTCAGGTACCTTTGCCTTCGCAGCCTCAGCAAACACCGAATCCAGTTGAACCAGAACAGTCTCAAACTCTTTAGCCAACTTCCTAACAACTTTGATTCTCGCATCAATGTCACATCTCAAAACCATTTGCTCTTTCGACAAAGGCAGTAGGAATGGCTCTAACAAGACTATTTGCGCATCGAGGTTTTTGCGAGTCAAATTCAAAATGCTCAAAAAATCCTCTTCGAAGCTTTCGATGGACGTCTGCTCTCCCCAAAAAAACGTTCCCAAAGTGTCATTTACACCAATCAAAATTGAAACAACGTCGGGTTTCAGGTTCAGGCAATCCTTCTGCCAACGTTCTCTCAGGTCTCTGATTCTATTCCCACTTATTCCGCGATTCAGAAATCTCACGTTAACTTCAGGATGCTTGGCAAAAAACCGTTCTGCCACCATCATCACGTAGCCATTTCCCAAATCAAGCTTTTTCCAGCGATTTCTATCCGCGTCAGTAATGCTATCACCCTGAAAAAGAATCGTTGAGCCTGCACTAATCCGCATTATTGCTTCCCAGTCCATTTCAAGTTAAAAGACGGGGATATTTAAAATCCCATCAAGTGGAGATGTCACCCGCAAATCCTTTTTCTTTCTTTCCTTGCTAAGCAAAGGCGAAAAAGCCACTCGGACAACTGGTTTGAACCAGCAAGCTCGCTCTCTTATTTCGTGGGTCCGACAATATGGAAAATGCAGTCAAAAAACTTTTCGTTGAAAGGTTGCGTTCCTGATATCTCGGCATGGGCTATCTCAATCGGGATAATTACTTGTTGCAGGAAAGTAGCATTCTCAGAAGTGACCACAGTTTTTACAAACAATTCCGAAACATAGCCTGCTTCTCTCAATCGACCTATTCTTTGATAGTAATGCGAAACGACTCGGCGAGCTAAGTTCAGGTCACTACTCATTCCGTATCGTTCCTTGTACGCATTCCCAACATCAGAATGTACTCTTTTAAAATTATGAAGGATTCTAACATGTTCCTCCATTTCTTGCGAGGAATACTCTTTGAATAGGTCATAGAGAAATTGTGCTTCGAGAGATTTCTGATTAGACTTAACTGTCTTGTATGCATATAATACCGCAACTACGGTGGCAACTGCTAGAATCAAGTTTATAGCACTGAAATTAAATCCGTTTCAATGCTCATCTTATCTTCATGTTGTTTTCCTTCTTCCGAGCCTAAAAGTTTTTCGGGATTTGAACCTGGGCCAAGTGGAGACGTCTTCCGCACAACCCTCTTTTTTCCCAATTCAACTTTGTCCGTTTGGAGCTACCACAAGTTTCTTAAACTGTCTATATAAGAGGAATTTAATGGAGAACCTACTATGAAAGAAAAAGACCTCACAAGGCTCATCCTTGCAGCCCAAGGGAAATGTCAACCAATTACACCTTACCTAAAATGCCGTCAGGGGATAATTCGTGCCTGGGGAATGAATCCTGAGCAGATTCTCACCAAAGACGCATTCAGTCAACCAGCGCGTACATACGTTGCTAAGGAAGAGCGGCAAAACAAAGAATTGGAGATTCTGAGTGCAACATTGAGGGATTTGATACGTCAAGAAGCGAACACTCAAAAAAAGTACAAATTCGCACTGAAGGTGGCGGGCCCGACGGGAGTTGAACCCGCGACCCTCGGATTAAAAGTCCGATGCTCTAGTCCTGACTGAGCTACGGGCCCACAAGCCATAGACTGCAGATAGTGAGACAACGAAGGGGTTTTTTAGCGTTTCGATTAAGACCAAACAAAAACAGAAGCTACCCGAGTTATTTCTCCGAGAAAAGAAAGAAAGGAGAGCGGCCAATTTTTCCTTATTCTCCCTCACTGGTCAGGCAGTACATTCGGAAGTGTATGTTAGCCATCGTTCAAATTCTATGGTGGAAGTTTAGTCTGAACCCGAAATGTTTAGAACTGAATCATAAGGTGAACACAAGACCTGCATGAAACAGTCTCTCAACAGAAAATAGTTAGAGTGTGTTGATAACAAAAAAGAAAAAAGAGAGTTGAGACAAGACAGCTTTTACTCTTTGCCCTCAGAACTATCTGCCGCTTCTACCGCGTGCAACGTTTCTTTTGCCGGACTCGAGGCTGGCTGCGTTTCTGCGGAGACCTCTGTGGGAATATCGGCGGCTGCCTCTTCCTGCGCCTCTGAGGGCGCTTCCACTAAAGGGTTTTCGGCAATCTCCTCTACAACTTGCAGCAGTTCCTTTTGAACAATGTCGGGTTGAGCTACTTCAAACTCGTCTAGTGGCGATTTTTCACTTTCGGCTTCTTCGACGACTGCAGATGGTTCAGCGGCTGGAATCTCAGCTTCGAGAATTTCAGACTCTGATTCCTCAATTACAGCTGGAGCTTCTTCGATAATCGTTGACTGCTCGATAATAGGGGTTTCAACTGCGGGAGCTTCAACAACTTGGACTTCCTCAATCTCAGGAGTCTCGGTCACTGGCGCTTCAACTGGAGCCTCTGCAATTGGGGCTGGCTCTGGTGCAACTGCTACTGTTTCAGGGGTGGTTTCAATAACTGGAGCTGTCTCAGCGACTGGCGCTTCAGCGATCGGCGCGGGAGCGTCCTCAATCACTATGACAGGGGCAGCTTCCGCGACTGGAGCTATAATTGGCTCAGGAGCGGAGACAACGTAGCTTGGGGCAACGTCAACTGGCGGCGCAGCAACAGGAATTTCTGCCGGTTTCGGGATTGGCACAGGAGCGGCTTCGAGTACTGGTTCAGGCGCTGATTCAGCCGCTACAGCTTCGGCTAAAGGTTTGTTTAGCTGGTTTGTGGCGTTCTGGATGGTTTCGAGTTCGCGTCTGGCTGTGTCCAGTCCGTTGGCAATCAAGTTTATCTCAAGAGTATATGTGTTTTCGTCGATTTCGCCCGTGACATGCTGAATCTCGTAGTTTGCTAAGAGCACTTCAAGGGTCCTTATCTGGTTTTGGAGTTCGTCGGTCTTGGCCTGCATTTTCTGGATTAGGTCTTGCTGCTGTTTTTCGATTTCGGCTATTGCTGATGCTATTTCAGTGTTAAATGAGCTGTGGGTTGATTGGGATATTTTGCCTTTCTCGTATAGGCCATCTAGAGCCTTTTTCTTTTTGATAGCTATCTCATACTCTTCGTTTAGTCGACTATAGGAATGTTTCCACGAAATCACATTTCGGCACCTTAAGGCAAGTTTAGTGGAGAAAATAGAGATAACTTTTGTTAACATGCACATATATCGCTGACTCATAAAAACGGATACGGTAGCGACATAAATGGAAATTATGCATAAAAAACGCGCTCGTTGTAGCGCCGTTTATATCACAAAACAGTACAAAAACATGAGACAAAGACCGACCCAAGCGGACTATTAACACCTTACGTCTTCATGAGTTTCTGCGCGGAAACTTTAAGAGACAAAGCCAAATGCATCTTTGGCAGACCAACGGCAAGGAAGAACCTCTTTGAAGATTGGAATAGCAACCCGAAACATGGAAGCCTGGAGCAGTACCCAAGTCCGCGAGGCGCTAACAAAACGCGGGATCCCATATGTTTGCTTCACTTTCCCAAAACTTGTCGCCCAGCTGGGGTTCAAGCCCTACTTCAGAACAAAAGACGTTAACCTCCAAGAAGTGAACCTGACAGAGGACCTAAATGCTCTCATCATCCGCCCCATCGGGCGCGGGAGCTTAGAAGAGCTCGTGTTCCGCATGGACATGCTCTACAAGCTGGAACGCGAAGGATTATACATCGTGAACCCTGCTGAAGCCATAGAGCACTGTGTGGACAAATATGACGTACTCTCCATTCTGGAAGATAATGGCGTCCCCGTGCCCCGCACATTCGCCACTGAAAGTACCAACGAAGCCCTTAAGGCCTTCCGTGAGTTGGGTGGAGATGTAATCGTGAAACCAATATTTGGCAGCCGCGGTATAGGGGCTACGCGCGTCAACGACCCAGAAGTCGCCTTGACCGTCTTTAAAGCTATCACTTTCCAGCATGGCGTTCTGTACCTGCAGGAGTTCGTAGAACATGGCACATCAGACATCCGCGCTTTTGTAATAGATGGACATGTAGTCGCCGCAATGCGGCGCGTAGCTGAAGGCTGGAAGACAAACTATAGCCAAGGCGCCCGACCAACCCCAACGAAGCTCAGCAATGAATTTGAAGAACTCGCTGTCAAAGCTTCTAACGCCGTAGGCTGCAAAGTTTCAGGGGTAGACATCCTGGAGGGACCCCTGGGACCCAAAATCTGCGACGTGAACAGCCAACCAGGCTGGAAAGGCCTGCAGGTAGTTACCAAAGTCAACATCGCAGAGGAAATAGTTAATTTTATGCTCACGGAACTGAAGAAGTAGCTGAGCGGACATTTATGGTGCGGCAGGTCGAAATAACGAAGTTGGACCTTACAACAGGCAAAACGCAAAAAATAGTCGACAACGTCGCTGAAGAAAAACCCCTCCACCTATACGTAAATACAATTTACTGGGCGACGATTTTGTGCTCACCGATGAACCTGAAAGAGATGGCGGTGGGGCACCTGCTTTCTGAAGGAGTATTGAAATCCGTCAGCGAAATCGAGGAAATCACCCTGAAAGGAGAGAAGGAAACCTGCACCGTCCGACTTAAAAGCGGCATAAACGTGGAAGACCGCATAAGAATTTCAAGACTTCACCAACGCGTAATCACTTCAGCCTGCGGAGAAGGCAGCCCACACCAGTACACGGGCAAAACGCCGCGGGTCGAATCCGAATTGAAAGTCAAAGCCCAAGTTGTTTTTGACTCCGTAAATCAGCTGAACTTCAAAGCGGAACTATTCAGGCAGACGGGAGGCGTCCACGTCGCAGCCATCTACAAGTCCGATGGCACGCAGGTTGCTTTGGCGGAGGACGTAGGTAGGCACAATGCCGTCGACAAGGTTATCGGGATGGCAGCACTTGGCGAGCAAAATTTCGACGATTGCTTCTTGGCTTTGAGCGGGCGCATGTCAGGCGACGTCGCTTTTAAAGCGGCGAAAGTTGGGTTACCTATCGTGGCGTCAATTGCGGCAGCGCTTAGTTCGGGAATCGCGGTGGCAGAATCTGCGAAACTGACGCTAGTAGGATTTGTCCGCGGCAAACGTATGAACATCTACACTTTCCCAGAAAGAATCTTGCAATAAGAGTATTCGATTCTCTTTGTATGCTTCTAGGAAAACGCATGACCATGTGCACGGATAATGAAAGGGCCAGTCTCCTATCAATGAAAATGAAAACCAGGAAACTCACAGGTAAATGTTTAGCAGTCTTCTCCTTAACAGTACGTACATGACGACGGCTGTTATGCCAAATTCTGGGATGAGATAGGTTCCGTTGTACAAAGCCGATGCCCATAAACCGTCGATGGAAAGTGCTGTGAAGAATATGACACCTGCTGCGAAAGAGCATAGAAATCTCCCAATGATTCCCACTGCAACTCCAAAAATTGGATTTCGCCCCTTAGCCACGCCCGCTAAGCCAAGTGCTGCGAACGCAAGAGGATAATCCAGCAAGCCTTGCAAGGGATGGATTATATACGATCCTGGAAGTATCGCGTTGATGAGTCCGTATATTAGACCTGCGAATAGACCGTATTTAACACCTCGGCGCATCGCGAACCATATTAGCGGCACCAGTCCAGCAATTGTCACGGATCCTCCTTGTGGTAGGCGGTAGATTGGTGGCAAAACATCTTTGAGAACTATTGTCAAAGCGATGAAAATTGTGGCTTCCGCCAATATTCTGGTTGGAAATCTTAGGTTGAATTTAGTTTCATTCACTATTTTCCCTCCGCCAGTATTACCTGGTTCAGGTTCGTTGGGTCGACGACGCATTCAGTCGTCCTCTCAGCCGAGTAGAAGCTCAGCTCCCCTTGAGTACCTTAAAGGGGATAATGTTTTTAGGTTGTATTTTAGTTTTCCTTTGCAATCACAGTAACAGGGAACAAAATCATGCAACCTTTGCCAAAAGAGTACAACTTTGCTGAAATCGAGCGGAAATGGCAGAAGAAATGGGAAGAAATGGGCATATTCCACTATGACTGGAACGACCAGAAGAGTGTACCGTTCAGCATCGACACTCCGCCGCCCTATCCGTCGGGCGAGTTACATATGGGCAACGTTTTGAACTGGACTTACTTTGACATGGTTGCGCGGTACAAGCGGATGCGTGGCTTCAATGTGCTGTTTCCGCAGGGTTGGGACTGTCACGGATTGGGCATCGAAATTCAAGTGGAAAAAGCAAACAACATCCGCAAACGGGACCTGCCCCCTGACCAGTTCCGCAAGATGTGCATGACCCTAGTTGAGAAGTATATCGCCGTGATGAAGGAGGGCATCTTGAATTTGGGCTGCAGCATCGACTGGAATACCGAGTACCGCACAATGGACCCAGATTACTGGCGCCGTACACAGCTAAGCTTCATCCAGCTGCACAAGAAGGGCTACATGTACCAGGGTACACACCCTGTGAACTGGTGCCCCCATGACGAAACCGCCATAGCTGACGCCGAAGTGGACTATGTGAAACGTGAAGGCGTCTTACACTATGTCCGCTTCCAATTGGAAGGGACACACGAGCACATGGTGATTGCCACTTCTCGGCCTGAGTTCATCCCCGCATGCGTAGCCATCGAAGTCAACCCCGAAGACGCTCGGTACATGAAGTACATCGGCAAAGTCATTCTCGTTCCAATTGTCGGACGCAGCGTACCCGTCATCGCAGACGAGTGTGTTGACCCCGGGTTTGGAACGGGTGTTGTAATGATATGCACTTACGGAGACAAAGAAGACGTAAAAACCGTCATTAAACACAAGCTCCCAGTCATCATGCTCCTCACTGAAGGCGGACGCATTAACGAGAACGGAGGCAAGTACCAAGGTCTAACCGCCAACCAGGCAAGGGCAGCCATCGTGCAAGACCTGACTGCGGCGGGACTTTTGGAGAAAACTGAGAAAATCATGCAGGAAGTGGGTGTGTGCGATCGCTGCAAAGCGCATGTGGAGATCCTGGAACGCAAGCAGTGGTTCATGAAAACGCGTGAACTCACTGAAGCAGTGGAGAAGGCCGCTAATGAAGTCATCTGGTACCCCGACTACATGAAAGCCCGCCTAGTCGACTGGGCTAAGTCGTTGGACTGGGACTGGGTCATCAGCCGCCAACGCCTCTTTGCCACGCCCATTCCCGTTTGGCTTTGTAAGACATGCGGTGAACTCATAGTCGCGGAAGCAGACTGGGTGCCCATCGACCCTAAACTGGAAGGACCCAGAATAAGCAAGTGCCCCAAATGTGGAGGAAAAGAATTCATCGGCGAACGCGACGTCTTCGACACATGGATGGACAGCTCTATAACCTGCGCCGTCCACGCTGGGTGGCCAGACCGCAGCGACTGGCATAGACTGTTCCCCGCTAGTATACATCCGTCGGGCACCGACATCATCAGGACGTGGGCCTATTACCTCATGGTCAGGCACCTTGCGTTATTTGACGAGCCGGCGTACCGTAGCGTGCTGATTAACGGAATGGTGCTGGGTCAAGACGGCAGAAAAATGAGCAAGTCACTTAAGAACTACGTTGCCGCCCCTGAAGCGCTCGGCAAATATGGCGCAGATGCCATCCGACAGTGGGCAGCGGGCGGAGGCGCAACAGGCTCAGACATCCCTTTTCGCATCCAAGATGTGGAATACGGCAGACGATTCCTGGTCAAGCTGTGGAATGTCTCAGGGTTCACCAGCAAGCTCCTCGCAGACTACCATCCAGGAAAAGAAGGACACATGGACTTGCAGCCGCTGGATAAGTGGATACTAAGCAAAATGGAGAACACAACCAAGAAGGTGACAGATGCCTTTGAGAAATGCCAGTTCAACATCGCCTTAGAGGAAATCCGCAACTTCACTTGGCATGTGTTCTGCGACGCATACGTCGAGGCCGTAAAGGACCGTCTTTACAGACCCGAAGTGCACGGTCAAGAGCAGAAAGTAGCCGCTCAAACCACGCTTGACAAAGTTCTCTTCCGCATCCTGCAGTTACTCTCGCCTGTCGCACCGCATTTGACGGAGGAAATCTTTCAGACTCTGTACGCCGAAGCGAAGGGTGCCAAGAGCTTGCAGCAATTGCCTTGGCCCCAGTTTGACGAAACGTTGGTGAATGACCGTGTGGAGAGACGTGGTGACATAATCGTCGAGTTAATCGGTGAAGTTCGCAGGGAAAAAGCCGAGAAACGCATGCCTCTCAACTCTCAGGTCAGGACATTAACGATTTACGCAGGAGATCAATCCGCCGCGGAAGCAATAGGCGACGCAGAAAGTGACATCACGGGGGCGCTAAAAGTGGAGAAGGTCGTCGTGCTGCCCGAAGAAGGGTCTGGCAGGGAAGTCGTCCAATTCCCAAGCATTCATTTTATCGCGGAATACCAAGCAGCTGGCCCGAAATAGGAAGGAGAAAAAGATGAAGACTGTGGGGTTAATCGGGTGTGGCGCTATCGGCACGGTCCTCGCCGAAGCAATCGAACGCAAACTCGTCGTGTGCGACAAACTAGTAGTCTACGATGTCGACAAAAAGAAGGCACAGCAGCTCAAGAAGAACATTAAGTTCCCAGTCACTATTGTCCAGAACTTCGACGAATTCCTCAAAAGCAAGCCCACTGTCATCATTGAAGCCGCGTCACAGCAGGCAGCCAAAGACTACGTCCCAAGAATCGCCGTAGAAGACATCGAACTGATCGTTATGAGCACTGGCGCCCTGCTGGATATGGAGGTTAACCTGAAGAGGGTACATGTGCCTGCGGGTGCCATCGGCGGGTTAGACGCGCTGGCAAGTGCAGCCCTGGCAGGTATCGACGAGGTTAAATTGACTTCGCGCAAAAGCCCCAAAGCGTTTGGCAAAACGAACACACAAGCAGAAACAGTTTACGAGGGTGACGCGGAGGAATCGGCGAGGCGATTTCCCAGGGAAATGAATGTAGCCGCAACCTTGGCGCTCACAGTGAAGCCCGTCAAAGTGCAGGTGCAGGTGATTTCTGATCCAAACGTGACCAGGAACACGCATGAGATTCAAGTTAAGTGGCAGTTCGGCAACATGTTCCTGCGGTTCTCCAACGAGCCCCACCCAGAGAATCCACATACAAGCGCTTTGGCGGCTTGGTCAGCCATAAGATTGCTCCAAACAATCCTTGAAAGGTCCGCCTAGCGCACGTTGGTGTTCTCCTTTCGGGGTTTTCTGCGCTATTCTTGAAGGTGCAGCATCGTTTTCCATGATTTTCTTCATTTTCACGGCCCCCTCGTGCCTGCTCGTGAAGGTCTTTTTGGTAATAGTTTATAAAGCCTCGACGTGACCTGCTTATTCCCCGGGAATAATTTGGAGAGAGCAAAAAATGTCAATTGAAATGTTTGAGAAATCAATGGAGGTACACTCTAGTGGGGCGAACTGTTGAGTCGTACCGCATGGCGCTGGAGGATGAAATTCGCCGTTGGAGCGGGTTCGCCAAGACGCTGCGGAGCACAGAGCGCGAAACCTTCCGCACAAAACCTCTAACCTAAAAACGGAGGAGCTGAGAAGGGAGATAAGGCTTTTCGTTTTCTTCGATGTCGCAGACCTCTCTTAGATTTTCGTCGTTTCACAATCGCCTGTAAAGCTCCTGTCGCCTGGAACTTGTTTGACTCCGTTTGACCACCGGCGCTTTGAAAATGCCAATGGGCTTCCTTGGAGGTCTGTCTGCGCCTACTTGATGAAGACTCAAACTACTTTGAACTAGTTTCTTAAACCTACGAAATTGTTGGTTAACTAGAATTTGTGCACATAAGGAAGAAGCTGAGTTGCATTTTCGAATCTCTCAGTCAACGGCACCTGAAGGTACGCGGCAAAACGATTAAAGTAGGGGGGTCCTTTGCGTGAGAACAGCGTAAGGATCTTGCCGCCATGGTTAATCTGGAAGCCCTCACCCGCTGGTTCATGCCCTCGAATAAGAATTTTCAATCCAAGCTTCGCCAAGACTTCTTGCGTCATGGTCTTTCCAAATACGTTTCCTGCTCCTCTGGCCGAAGGAAAAGCTCCTTGAACTTGCTCGTCAGGGTCATTCCACAGGAGCTCTTCGAGGAAGGTCTTTTCCGGGTGCAGCTTGTCGGCCTTGGCGATTTCTTCGAGGCTGCAAATTTTCACTGGCAAGCCGCCGTGTACCATCAGGTAGCGCTCCTCCACGTACGCGGCGTTGCAGAAGCAGCCGAAGAGCTCGCGGATTTTCTGGTAGACTAAGCCCCATTTTTCCCCAAATTTGCGCTGCAAATGAATAGGCAAATCGTGTGGAGAAGCGAGCAGGTCGCTCGGACCCTCATGATTTCCCCGCAGCAAAACTACCTGCTCAGGGTAAGCCAACTTCAGTTTCAAAAGGACATAGTACAGCTCTGGAGATTGTGCGCCTCTGTCACCGTAATCACCCAAAAAAACCGCCACCGCAGCCCTACTCTGCGCCATTTTGCAGAGGAAACCACTTTTTGCCAAGATGACGCCAAAGCTGTCTAGGTCTCCATGCAAGTCGCCAACGACGAGAGCTTCGCCAGCAGGTTTGATCCTGACAAGCCGACCTGAGATTGCGAGATTTCCGATTTCTCCTTCTTCACTTCCAAGTTCTTCAATGGTTTTCTTGAGGGTTAGCATGAAGTCCTCAGCAGAGATGGTTCTAGATTCCTGAATGATTCCGGAAAAATCCAAAGTCTTGATTCTCCATGACTACTGTAGTTGGATCTGTTGACCCATGAAGCTTTGAACGTTTGCGCCTATCGCTTTCTTAAGGTTTATAGCACGTTCCATCAGTTCTTGAATCTGGCTTTCCTTGAAGTTCTCGTCAGTCTCCACGTTGACTTTCCTAACCCGTAAGGCTTCGATTTTCTGTTGGAATTGGCTGAGGCTTAATTTTGCCTCCTTCATCTCCTCTGAATCCAATATCTGTTTTTTCCGTGTTGCAACCTCAACGCTTCTGCCACGCAGCTTTGCCAGTGTGTCGGTTCTCCTAAATTCTTCGACAGCTTCCTCTGCCTTTCGCTGCTTTTCAGGCTTCAGTTTCAACTTGTCCTCAGCCAGCATAACCGAAAGTTTCTCCAAGATCTGTGCGAGAACGGCGCAGCCTGATTGGTCGGCAACGATTGCTTCGAACGGGTTTTCCATGTAGAGGCCAATAGTTTCGAGCTCAGTTGGTGTTATGCCGCCTCCTCCGCCATACGTGGCGAGGGCTTGCATTTTGAGAAAGGGTTTTTGAAGGTGACGCAATTCCTGTTTCAGTTCGTTATTTAGAGCTTCCTGCTCCGCATCTAGCCTGACCAACTGCTCAATAGTGGCTTTGCCTTTCAATTGGTTGGTTTCCTGCTCTAAACAGATCATTTCCTTTTCGAGAGATAGACGCTCTTTTTTGATGGTCTCTTTCGCGGCATCGAGCTCGGCTATCTGTTTTTCTAGGGCCTGCAGTTCACCGATTTGGTGGTAGGTCTTCTCCAGAGTTTTTGATTTTACGTATTCCTTGTTCAGGAACTCGACAAGCGAGCGTGCGGTCAGCTTGGTCTTTTCGAAGACGGGAAGGAATTTTCTGCGGTCCATGATGAAGAAGGGACTGATGCGGGGAAACCAGTTCCTGATATCGACTTCGATTACCGCCAGTGTCTTTTGAGTCTCATTTGCGTAGGCGTTGAGGTTGTCAAATGAGACCTGCTCTGGTGGCTTGAGTCTTCTTATTCTTTCTAAGAACATGTTGGCGAGTTTGTTTAGGGCTCGGGCCCGGTTGTAGATTTTCATGTTTCTTTTTTCGATTTCTTTTTGGCTGTTGTCAAGGAGCATTTTGCTGGCGTCGATTAGGTTCTGAAGAGTTGAGCGGGTTTGTTGGAGGTGGTCCTGAGCTTTGGCTTGGACGGGTTTGAGAACTGCGTCTGTTTCTTTTTCAAGCCAGTTTTTGAGTTCGATCGTGGAAAGCTTGACCTGGGGCAATGTGTTCACTGCATTTTGATTATCGTGGGAGTATTTATCGACTTTCCCAGTTTGTCCTATTCGCGAATATAATTACGCTCTTGTGAGTAGCTACTCTTAAATAATTACGTTGTTTCTTGAAGCTGGAATCAAGCTGAGCATTATGGACACCAAGAAACTCACCTTCGCCATAATGATGGGCGCACTAGGAACCGCACTCTTCGCAGTGTCGTACTATTTGGCACCCATTGCACCATCAATCGCATTTGACTTCTCCCTGATAGGAGTTTTCGTAGCAGGCTTCTATGGAGGACCAACTGTAGGTTTCATTACTGGGCTCGTCGCTGGCATACTGCCAGGGATAATGTTTGGCCCTCTCGGGACAGGTGGAGTCTTCGGCTTGGTTGGACTGCCGCTCGGAAAAGCGTTGACAGGAATGACCTCGGGATTTATTTCCAAAGGGACCAAGTTAGGAACAAAATCGCATTCATCGCTGCTAGTCATCCCTTCCACTTTTGTGGCATACATTCCAGAAGCATTGTTCACTTGGGGATACTTCGTCTTTCTCCTACAGTATGCAACAGGGACAACAGTTTTTCTGACTATACTCTCTAAGGCGCTAGTTGAAATCGCAATCATGAGCCTCATCATGGCTGCACTGTTCGCAAATAAAGGCTTTACAGGCTATTTGAGATCACACTTCGCGCAAACAAACTTAAAACCGGCAGCCTAGCAGCTGAAGCATTTCTGCCCAAAGCACTTTGCTTGAATAGAAATTTAGAAGCCCAACGATTGGGCTAGAACCTTATGGTTGATTTCTCCAGCTTTGAAGACTTTCCCCGTTTTCGCGCTGTTCAATATGAGCGCTGCGGGAGCGAAGAGATTGTGGTCGATTTTGTAGAAGTCACGGTCGGCTTCGCGGAAGATTTGCAGAAATGGTTTACCGTAGTCCTTGGACATCTTGGACGGAGCCTGCTCGACAATCTTCTTGAGTGCGTCTTCGTCGTCGTAGTCAACGACGCAGTAGACTGTTCCACCGTAGAGGATAGCGTCGTTTGTTCTCGCCATGGCTTCTTCGAATTCTGGGCACTGGGGCGGAATCGGCGCGTAGCCAGAGGCGTACTTGATAGTCTTAGGGTTTAGACCCAGGGTACGGAGCTTATGTATACCCACTTCGACGACGCGACCTGTAACTTGCGTCAAACCTGCAACACTGGCTGTTGGCGCTGCAACTGCAATTAGGTTCTCAGGCTTAATGTTGCACGCTGCTGAGACCTTTTCTATGAGCGCGTCTGAGGGGAGGCTATTGGTTTCCAGGGTGACGACGGCTTTGTCGAAGCTGTCTTTGTAGCCGATTTCCTCGAAAACATCTTTTGGCTTAAGTGCCAGTGCGCGTGCGGGACCTGAGCCGATGGCTATGCCCCCGTCGGGTTCCTTTATGCGCCAACCTGCGAATTGGGAGCCCAGCATTGCGATGGCTGGGTGGTCGGAAGAAATTGTCACTGAGAAAAGAGCCATATCCCCGTAGGTTTTGAACCCCAGTTGCGCCTTGCCCGCAGCGCCTAAGCAGAGCTCGGTGAAGATTTTGCCTGCTTGGAAGCCGCCTGGCGCTTTGACTCCAGCGTCGATGATTGTTGCGCCCGCAGTTGATTTGCCTGAATAGACGCCATAGAATGCCTGATTATCCAGCAGCTTTTGAGCCAGTTCCCAAGAGCGAGCATTAATGCTTAGGAATTCTTGCATGGCCTTGCACCTAAAGGAATTTCTCGTAACTCTTCAGCTGGGGGTTGCCTGCTTTGGAGACAAAGATTTTGCCTGTACCATTCTCAGCCAAATCGCCCAGGAACACGTAGAAGGGACCTTGCGCAATTTCGGTTTCGTCGATTTTGACTTTGGGTTTTGAGGAGTCGATAGTAAAGGTTGGCATCATCGCTTCAACTTGACCGCTGATAACGAGTTTCCCGCCTACCATGTTGGCGCCCAAGCGTGATCCGGCGTTCTTTTCAACTTGGATAACTCCGTCGCTCATGTGAAAACCGAGAAATGGACCAGCGTTGCCCTTAATCTTAATTACGCCTCCGCGAACGTAGCAACCGCTGTCACTGCCGACGTTGCCATCGACGATGATTTTGCCGCCTTTCATGCCCTCGCTGACTCCGCGGTAAGGAGAAGCCAAGTAGTCTCCAGCGTCGCCATGAATCTCGATCAAACCTTTCTTCATGTTGCTGCCTGCCCATTGACCTGCATTGCCGTTGACTGTGATTTTGCCGCCTGCCATCTTCTCACCCAAGTGCATCCCTACGCTTCCGTTAATCACGATTTCGCCGTTCTTCATAGCCATACCTATGCGTCGGACTTCGCCCACGTCGCCATTGATTGTTATAGTCGGTGTTTCTGCATTGTCTTGTTCGATTTTGAATAGGTCGCCCAGTTTCTTGGGTTTGTTGCCTTCGAAAACGGGAAGCTCAGCAATTTCCTCCGCAGTCTTGCCTTGGAACAAGTCTGGGCTGATACATTCGGCGTAGACTGGATACTTGAATTGTCTGAGTGGAGTAAGGGTTATCATTTTAAACGCCTGCTTTCACAGCTATTGCTTCTGGAACCTTGAGGTAGTGGTCGTACACTGGGTAGTTGTCGTATTCGACGGTCCAGTATTGCTTGAACCTGCTCTTCATATCCTGATCCACTTGAACTTGCCCGGTGGTTTCCACGTCAAGCCACATGGTTCTGCCGTCTACATTCTGGACAACTTCGCCGTCTTTGACGACAATTTTGCCGTCTTTCACGGTGTATGCCGTGTTGCGGAAGGCTTTGCGGACAACCTTGTACTTTCTAGCTATGTCTGTGGTTTCAGGGTTAATGTTATAGACTGCCACGTCAGCGTCTGCACCAACACCCAAGTGACCCTTGTTCTTGAGACCTAAAGCTTTGGCTTGACCTGCACGAGTGACGATGGCAAGTTCGTATAGGCTTAATTCTCGGGTCAATGTGGGCAGCAAACTAAGCTTTTGACCTTTCTTGTGACAGCGTCTTAGTGTTGCCATGCGGGCTTTGTTGCTGATGAGCCATGCGATGATTTTCGGGTAAGCAAAGAATGGTCCGCCGTTGGGGTGGTCGGTGGTCATGAAGATTTTCCATGGATCTTCTATCATCAGGGCGAGTTCCAGCGCGATACTCCACTGAATGGTGTTGACGGCGTTGTTCTTCTTATAGTGGAAGGGAATAATGCCGCCGCTCGTTTCAGTTTCCACATCGCTGTTGACCCACTTGTGTCCACTCAGCTTGTAGAGTGTGTATTCGAAGGGTCCATCAGCGGTCATGGTTGTGGTGTCTGTGAATATGATTTGGCCCATGTCCGCGGTGATGTGGCTGTGGTTGTTTATGTATTTGGCGATTTCGGGCGCGCCAGATTTCATGGTTCCCCAATCGTCGCCTCCAAAACTGCTAAATTGTAGGTGAGTAATGTGACCGACTGGTTTGCCGTCAGTAGCCACGCTCTCCAGTGCTCGCATAGTGCACAGAGTGCAAGCGTAGTTGCCAGGCAAGCCGAGGTTATTTGTGTGAAGATGAATCGTGTGAGGTAGATTCAGCATCTTGTTCACTTTGGCGAGACCAACAACGATGTCTCGGGGCGAAATGCAGAAGTTGGGAACTTGATCATCTATGCATTGCACGTTGTGCCCAAAACCCCAAGATTCTAATCCTCCAGGATTGACGATTTTGATTGCATACCCTTTGGTGGTGTCTAGCATCCATGCAACATGGCGTGCACAAGCTTCTAAATCGCCTTTCTTGAGATATTCTAGGACGAACCACCAGTCGCCTATGAGCGGGAAAGTAGCCTTGTCCAAAAGCGGAATATCGTTTAGTTCCTCGTGAGTGTGCTTCGCCCCGAGCGGTGCCATCGACGGGTTCATCACGGTTGTCCAACCCATCCTTGAGTATCGATATCCGGTGACGAAAGTGGAAGGAATTGAGTAGCCGCTGCCTGAACGCGTCAAAAGCGTCTTACTAACAGCGTCTTTGACGTGGTCTTCGGGACGAACCATGCGGCCAGTATTTACTTCCCCGCCTGCGATATGCGTGTGGATGTCCACGCCGCCGGGCATAACGGTTAAGCCCATAGCGTCGATTTTTTTGGCTTTGTGCTCATTCACGCTTTCCACGATTTTGCCGTTCTTGATGCATATGTCCATTTTTTCGCCGTTAACCTTGTTTAGAGGGTCGAACACGAAACCATTCCTGATTATTAATTCGGTCATTTAGGCAGCCTCTTGCTTCTCTTGCTTGTTCTTTTCTTTTTGCGCTTTGATTATTCGGACTTCCTCAAGGATCCGCTTGAGGATTTCTTCGTCAGCCAATACGCCTTCTGGGGGTTCCACAACCTTGTGCAGGGGCAGGGGCACATTATCCATCCGGTAGGCAGTACCTTCGACTTCTATTCCAACAAACGCAGCGGGAAACAGAATGTCTGCCAGCATAGCGGTTGCATTCATGTGTGGGTCGATGACTATCAGTGGATGCTTTACCATGTTCTTAACGGCGTTTTTTGGAAAGTTTGCTCCTGGGTCCGCTGCGATAACCAGTGAGGCATCCAGTTCGTCGCGGAGCAAGACGTCCATGCAGGTAGTTTCGCCTGGATTGTACCTTGGGTAGCCGAGTGAGAAATCTACCCCGTAGGCATAGCCGCTTTGCCATGCAGAAACTACGTTGGCGCCTGTGACGTTGAAGTGCCCTCTCATGGGCATGATCATGAACTTAGTGCGCGCGTTCAAATCCCTGACCAGTTGGATGGCGACTTCGATGTTTCGGAACTTCCCAGCACTCTGCGTTAGGCCCATGCCGAAGAAGATGACTCCGAATTCGCAGCTAACCAAAGCTTCAGCAACTTCCTCAAGATATTCAACTGGAACGCCTGCGACGGTGTCCACGTCGAGTTCCTGGTCCTTGATTAGGGCTCTGAGAGCCTGCATGAGTTCGTAGTCTTTATTGGGTTCAACTTGGATGAAGTAATCAGCCATTTCTGCCGTCATGCTTTTTCGGACGTCGACGACGATGAGTTTGCGTCCGCCTTTGCTCATTGCTGGTGGGACTCCGCCGACGTAGCATGCTTGTGTCTTTGGCCGTTGAGCTTTGGGTGCTCCGCTTCGCTGAGCACTTGCAAGCTTCTTCTTACCTGCTTGCGCTTTCAGTTTTTGTACATAGGCTTTCCATTCACTTTTCTCGAATCTGCCTTCAGTGAAGCTTGTGTAGCGTTCCAGGTGGCGTGGATGTGCGCTCCATGGGTCGCAGCCCCAGTAGATTATGAGGTCCGCGCGATGTCTAATCTGCCCCAGTGTCGCGGTTGGAATGCCAACTTCCTGCATGCCTAATAAGCTGGGTCCATGGCAGACGACAGCGGTGTTATCCAAGACTCCGCCCACCTCCTCGGCTAATTCGACGCCGACACGTTGGGCTTCGCTGCTTGTGCTGCTCCAGCCGTACAGAATCGGGTAGTTAGAGTTAGCTAGAACTTCGGCTGCTGCATGAACTGCTTCGTCCATTGAGACTGGAACGAGTTTGCCGTCTTTGCGGATCATAGGCGAGTGAATGCGGTGTTCGCCTTTGTAGCCAAGGAATTTGGCTTCGCAGATGGCGCAGCCGTTTTTTACATTAATAACTTCGTTGTTTTCCACGGTGACCTCGATGTCGTCGCAGAGGCAACCGCAGATTGGACAAGTTACCGAGTTAATGACGGTCATGTATTTTACCTTCCAAATTCTTCCATCATGAGCTCTTCTATGGTGAGGACTCTTCTGTTTGGAGCAGCTTCGACTTCAGCTGGGGTTCCTTTGAAGCTGGGCATGCCAATGCTGGTGGTTGCGTCGCTGCATACTGCGTTTGCCCACGGACCGTAGGGGATGTAGATTAATCCAGTCGTCGGTCCGCGTGGATACTTTACGGCTTTGAGGACAACAGACCCTACCGGGGTGGTTACGAGGATGTTGGTGTTGTTTTTCACGCCAAGTTTCTTCATGTCCTCTGCGTCCATGTAGCACATAGAGCACGCGTCGAAGTAGTCTTTTGAGGCTTTCCCGTACTCTTTGCCAACGCCTTGCTCAATTGTCCGCCCTGACAGCAGAGTTACGCGCAACTTTTGCTGCTCCATGACAATCTGACCTTATTCAATAGAGATTTATCTGGTTATATTTAAGATTGAGTTTAGGAAACATGTAGAAATCAACATATAATTACGGCCTGTAACCGCTCAGAGTGCAAAGCGCCAACGTTGCCGCAGTTATGTCTGCCGTTGTTCCTGGGTTGTAGTTGTTGCCGTATTCGCGCAGCTTCTTGTCGAATAAAAGGATACTTTCTCTGCCTTGTGCTGTTTCAGTGCCGCCCAACTTCAAAATTTTTTTGGCTTCATCCGAGATTGGAAGCGTTCTCTCCAAGCCGACTTTGCGCGAGATGAACGTGTCGGGGCGTTCGGCGAGGACCTTGAGGAAGGTGTGAATTATGGCTGCGTTTAGGCATTTGCCCTTGCCGTTCAACTGATCCATTAGGTAAGGATATGCCAAGTCAAACATTATTGGAAAGTTATTTACCCATTCGTAGCAGATGTCGTCGTAGCCCTCGGCTATTTGGAAAACCTTGAAAAGCGAAACGTTCTCTTTGATGAGGCGGGCTTTGCTGCTGGCGTCTGTCACAGAGAGGTCCGGTGCGCCGTTGAGTCCGCTAGGGTTCGCGATGGCTATGGCGTTGTAAACCTCTACGGCATCCTGTGGCGTGGTTGATTCCACTGCGAGCTTCATGTTTTCGCGTAGTTTCCTGAGGTCAAATTCGCTGCGGTCGTTCATGGGCGTCATGCCCGCTGCAACAGCCATCGGGATGAACAACATAACCGTGCCCAGGAGTGTGTTGCCTCCTTTTTGCCAGGCACGAATTTCAGCGACGCAGTCACGCATTAGCTGGCCCATGCCGGCTTGACTGATTTTCAGCTTCCCCTTCTGGATGGCGATTCCTCGTTTTGCGGCTGCCTCGAAGGAGGGCGCTGCCGCAACCGCCGAAGCCAAGAAATGTTCGACTCGGGTTCCTTCGAAACCTATAACAAAGTTGACGTTGCCAGGCTTGTTGGCGCTAACTTCGAAGAGGATTGCCATTTCCAAGCAGATGGAGATGTGCTTTGCCTTGTCACCGTTAGCCATTGATGAGCGCACCTTGCGGTATTGTGGTTGAAAATGTTTATAAAAACGTTATGTAAAAAAATACAAACAAATGAAGCATATTACATTGCCAAGTGGGAGGAAACTTTTCCCATGTTTGCACGTGAAGGCGACTTAATCCGAACGGGCGACAATGTGATTTTCGACGTCAAAGGCTTAGTCCATCCTCCAGACAAGGTTGTGGCGTTCCCGCGCTACATCCCCGATCCCAGCGGCACCCGCGGACAACCAGGTAATACTTACAGCAAGATCTACAATCTTGCTGAACGCTTCGTCTATTTGCAGAGGATGACGCCTCAACTGATTGTGGCTGACCCAGTATTTGGTGAGAGAATCTGTGAAGTCCCAACCGACGCAATCAATATGCACTATGAACCTGCCAAAGCGCTGGCAAAGTTGCGCCAAGCCAAAACGCTGAGGCCGCTGGAACAGAAAGTTGTGGCGCTCACTGAGGAGTTGCATGCGGCAGCGGGCATCCCGTGGAGAAGTATCGGCATCTCAGGTTCCGTCATGGCGGGAATGTTCACGCTTCAAAGTGACATCGACCCGCTCGTGTATGGCGCTGGCAACTGCCGCAAAGCCTACACGGCAATGCAGAATCTGCTGAAAAGTGAGAAATCAGGTTTCAAGCCTTATACGGATGCAGAGCTGCGGGCGCTTTTCGATTTCCGTTCGAAAGATACCATTATGAGCTTCGAAGACTTCGAACGCGTCGAACGGCGAAAGGCGTTCCAAGGCAAGTACGACGGCACCGACTATTTCGTCCGCTTCGTGAAAAACTGGAATGAAGTAGACCAGCAATACGGTGATGTTTTTTACAGTTTCGCGGGGTACTCGAAAATCTCCGCCACGGTAACTGACGACTCGGAGGCTCTGTTTACGCCCTGCACTTACAAGTTAGACAACGTGCGGGTGCTGGATGGCCCTAAACTGGACGCAATAGCTGAAGTGACTTCTTTTCGCGGTAGATTCTGCGAACAAGCTAAGCCCGGTGAGTCTGTCATGGTTCAAGGCAAAGTGGAACTCGTCACAGACAAACGCAGCGGCGAAGTACATCACCGTGTCATAATCGGCAACAAGCCCACAGACTACATGTCGCTATCACAAGCGTAAGTCTGCAACTTTAAGCATCTGTTCATAGTACTTTGGGCAATAAGTTAGGGTTATCTGGTGGAAGCCACCTTTTGGCGAGGTTACTTCTTCGAGGTTACCTTCGACATATACGGTTTCGTCTTTCTGAACCTGCTGGCGGAACTCCTCCATGTAAGACACGACACGCACTACTTCCAAGGCGGCTTTGGGGCCGCTTAGGATTTCCAACGGTTGAATGCCATAGACTGATGGGATAAACGGCGCATCCGCGTCCTCGGTAACCCGGGCTTTGATGCGCGCCCAGCCTTTGCGGGAGATTTTGGTTTGTGGGTCGTATTCGTTTTGGATTTCGCTCCAGTCTTTTACGGGTTCGAACTCAGCCTTTATGGTTCGTCCAGTCTCGCGGTCTTCATAGAGGCCGTAGATGAATTTGCGTTGCTGGTGCCACATGAACTCTTTTACGGAGAAGTTTTTGAATCGCCACTTCTTGCCTGTCATTGCGGAGGGTTTTTCGAATTCGTTACGGAAACACGATAGTCCATCACTGTATAGTTCGCATAGAACCTCACGCATCTTGGCGTTGGGTTGTCTCCCGTAAACTATCAGGTCGATGTCTGAGTAGTCTGGGTGATGGAAGCCGTGGAGCATACTGCCGAATACGCCGAAGTTCTCGGTTTGGAGACCTGAGCGTTTCTTTGCGACTTTGAGTACGTCCAAGGTGGCGGCTACAAGACTGTCAGTTGGCTCTGCTGAAGCAAGTGTTTTAAGACGTTTTTGAGGCTGATGCACTTCGTCTATGTCGGATTTTTTTGCGCCGACTACTTTTACGTTGAGCATCTTATGTGTTACTGTGTATTGGGGATAGTTTGAGAAGATGAATTTCCAGCCTTCGTCATCGTAGAACTTGTAGAAGATTTTGCCACTACTTCCGCCGTTCCTCAGTGCCCTCGGATCTTTGGACTGAAAAATATCGGCTGAAGCATACTCCGTGTCGCAGATGTAAGCATCTCTTGGATGGCTGTAGCCGAACACGCGAAAGACTATGCCTTCCTTGGTGACGATGCCGTCGCGGTCGCGCAGATTCACAGGGGCCAAATCTGCTCTTCCTCCGTCGTTGCCGTACCCACGACGACTTGGTAGGCTGTGTCGCCGGTTGTTGCTGATTCCACTTTCTCTAGCATGCCACTGACCTTGATTTTGTCGCCGGTGCGTGCTACATTACGGTAGCAGCCAATATTGCTCAGAACGCAGTTGGGAATCTGGTCCTCTGGCAAGCTTTGATGCATCATCCGTTGGCGCATAATCTTTTATTCTGTATATGGCTGGGCGGAAAATCGCCTCGGTGTCATCGCTGACTGTACACTGGAATTTCACAGGCGCTACAGGCACAAAGCGGTAGTCGCCGTATTTGTCTGTGACTTCCTTGGGCAGGCGGGCTGCGGTGAACATCCAGATTTTGTCCTTATATTTGCCTTTGAATTTGCGGGCGCGGTCCAGTTTGTTGCCAAATGTGTACCGCATGACTCCCGCTTTTACATAGGCGGTCTATGGTTTCTTCGACGACGCGGAAATTGCCCGAGCCGTATACGACGAAGTCTATGTCGCTTTCTTCGCTGTGCATGTTAAGCGCTATGGAGCCATGCATGCCAAAGTGGCTCAGACTAACTCCTGACTCTTTGCTAAGCATGGTGATGAGTTCTAGCGCCAAGGTTTGGATGTGATCAAGTTGGAGATTTTTCTTATGGATTCCAAGCAGTTCTTAGGCACGAAAACTTGGTCGATGCTACTGATGGGCGCGCTGATGAGCTCCTTGCTCCGGTAGGGGCAGAAGTAGAGATAATCCGGGAAAGTTCTTTCTGAAAGTATCCATAAATGACTGATAATTCGCCGCAGTGTAGAGTTTTTCTGCGCGAAACAGTTTTTTGTCTCCGAATTTCCAGGTTCGCTCCAGCATCTCGACATTAAAGAGCTGCTGAAACTCCGCGGGGATGTATTTAAGAAAAGCGAACACGCGTCCTTCTGGGATGCTCATAGCCCATAGTGTTGAATATAAAGCCTTCTTTGGTAACGAAGGTGTCGCCGTCCCGTGGAACCCAATTTGCCGTGGAAGCCGTTCTAATACACCGCCCTATGAAAGCAGGTTAAGCATTAAAAAATGTATTGCAGCCGACGAGTCGCTTGCGGCGAGAAGTCGCCACTCTATACAGAGCTATTGCAAAAAAGCGCAATGAAATCTATGCGAAAAAGTCCGTGAGTATATGAGAAAGCTGAAATTCCGTAATTCTTAAACGCTTAGACGCCAAAGTTCTGTAAGAGTGCAAGCCATGACATGCAGAATTACATCCATATGTAGTATTTCTTCCATCCGAAGAGAAAAACAAAGTTCTAAGCGCCATCTTCGGCTCCAAAGCCGCAGTTGATCTCCTCAAATTCAGCTTAGACCAAGGAGTGGCAAAGAGCATCTACCAAAAAGACCTCGTCAAGAGACTCAACTACAGCAACAAAACCATCATAGAAAACCTCAAAACACTCACCAAACTTGGCGTTTTAGACGAAGCGATGGAGAAAAACGAGAAAGAAGGCAGAATCATCTGGGTCAAAGCCTACCAACTCACGGTCTTAGGAAAATGGTTCGCGCTGCTCATGGCAAACGAAGAGGAAATTTCTGAACAAGAAAAACTTGAGATAGTGCAGAACCTTTTCCGCATCTACGTAAAGATGGTTAGAGATCTCAGTGAAGAACTTCACGTGGACAAGAAAACGTTCGAGCAGATTTTTAAGGAAGAAATGAAAGATTGAAGCAAAAAGTCATAGCCATCGTGGGCGGAAAAAAAGTCGGAAAAACAACAACCTCTGAAAACCTCATAGCTGAGCTCGTCAAACGAGGCTACAAAGTCGCAGCCATAAAACATATTTCCGAGCCTGAATGGACAATTGACACGCCAGGAAAGGACACTTATCGCTTTGCACAAAAAGGTGCCAAAACTCTAGTTGTGTCAGCCCCAAATGAACTTGTGACTATCGAAAAGGGCAAGACCGAGGACATCAGCCTAAGCAAGCTTCTGAGCAAGGCTAAGGGAAATGATATAGTCCTAATTGAAGGACTTAAGACTACCGTGGCCAAAAAAGGGAACATCCCAAAAATCGTCGTTGTCACAAGCCAGCAGGAAGCAGAAAGTGCACTGAAGACCTACAGACCAATTTTGGCTTTCAGCGGACCATTCAACACTGAAACGCTAACCCCTAATATCCCGTACGTAAACGCTTTGAAAGAACCAGCCAGATTGGCAGACATCGTCGAAAAACATGTCCTAAAAAATAGCTGAGTCTTGTTGGGTTGTGGGGTTTGGAGAATGTGTGAGGGGGAGAAAGGGAGAGCGTGCGAAAAATATGATATTCTCCAAACCATTCCACCCAATCTTGCTTGTCCTTTTTCGGTTTTGTCTCTTTCCCCTCCACGCTCTTACAGTGCCTTGAAGGCTTCAAACCATCTGTTGTACATCGCTAGCATGTCCACCGAAACGCTTGGTTTCCTGGCGTCGAATATTTGCCTGAAGTCATGCATCGTCAACTCCCTAGGTTTGGCTTCTCTGTCCATAGCTTTGCCTGACTCAAAGAACTCGCCGATAAGTGAGAGCTGCGCAGACTGACAGACATCGCGTATGTCGCTGCCTGAGAAACCTTCGCTTAGCCGAGCCAACTCATGCAGGTCCACGTCTTCGCTTGTTTGCAGGTTAGCCATGTAATGCTTTAGCATATTCAACCGTGTACCGTGATCGGGAAGTGGAACTAAGATGCGCTTTTGGAACCGGCGAATGAAAGCCCAATCCAAATCCCAAGGCTTGTTCGTCGCTCCTATAACATAAACGTGCAGGGCTTTACCTTTGTCCATGATGCCGTCCATTTCCTTGAGGAACTGGTTCTTGACGCGGATTTCCCCGCCCACCTCGTTACTATGGGCTCCCATCAAAGAGTCCAATTCATCCACGAACACAATAGCAGGTTTGCCATCGTTGGCGGATTTTCGCGCAGAATTGAAAAGCTTCGCGACGTTCTGCTCAGCCTCGCCCAGCCACTTACTCATAATCGAGGCAGCATCGATGCTGTAGAAGTTTGCGTCAATCTCCGTCGCAACAGCAGCCGCCAGCAAAGTTTTGCCGCAGCCAGGAGGACCAAAAAGCAAAATTCCTCGTGGCCAGCCTAGCGGAAACAGGTCAGGTCTTTGCACAGGATAGACGATAGCTTCTTTGACTGCTTTCTTGGCTGTATCTAAGCCGACGACTTCGTCCCATTTGACCATCGGTTTCTCAGTGACTATGAGTTCTTCGCTTTCGTCTTTGCCTTCAGGTGTTGCCCTCTCAATTCTTCCACCGTTTTCCTCGGCTTCGCGTTCCATTTCATGCCGAACATCCTGGGTTGAAACGGAACCTTGAAGGGCTTTGATTCTTTCTTGGTAGGCGATTGCGCTTTGCACGTAGACTTTGTTTAAGCCGTATTCTGGGTAAAGCTGGACAAGTTGCAGAAGGCTTTCGATGGCTTTCTGGTACAGAGTAATGGCTCTGCCCTTGTTTCCCTGCTTATCCATTTTAACAGCGTCTAAGTGCATACGCGGTTGCTGCTTTTTCTAGTTCTTGTGAAGCGCTCATGGTTTTCCCCTCAACATCTTTTATTCAGGCGATTTTAGCTCGATTTTTATTTTTCCCTTGCTGCCTAAGCTTTCAAGGGCTTGCTCAATTTCCTCGTTCGACGTTTTGAGTTCACTGGAACAATGTGTAAGGTCTATTTCACCGTTACTCTTCCGCACGTACTCCAGAAGCATATCCTCGATTGAGGGCTTCTTCACCGTTAAGGAGATTTCCTTGATTTCTTGCTTTTTGTAAGAGAACGTTGTCTGAGAAGGATCTTGTCCAGGTCTTTCGGATGATTTGCGACCTACCACTTGGGAAGTAGTGGCTGACAAAGCCACGAGTTCTCTGACCGGGGTTTTCTGAAGCTTTTCTTTAACGTCGACTTTGGGCTCAGTTATGGGTGGTTCAGGCAGGGTTTCAGCTATTTTCTGCTCAAGATAGCTGGAGACTTCTTTGAGGATTTGTTCGCCGCCTTCGGTCTTGGTGCCAACTGGCACTACTGTGTCAGCGTCCGCAGTTACCCTTGTAGCGTACAGCGTCTCGCTGATTGTGCTTTGTACTGTGTTGAGTTCCGCGGAGACGTCTGGCAGAACTTGGAAAAGCTCCTGTGACACGCCTTGCAGCAGTTTCAACGCAGGTTTCAAATCTACGACTATCTCGCTTAGCTCTTTGAGTGTTTCGAGCCTTAGTACAACACGTTCAATGGCCAACTGTACATTGTAAAGGAATTTGAGAAGCTTGCGAACTTCGGCAAGTTCATTAGCGCAAACTGCAGCGCGTTCTCTGTTGTTTTTCTTTAGGGCGCCCATGCAGGTTTCGAAAAGAATTTTGTCTCGCTCCTTGAGGCGGTAGCTTGCCTGCTCTAGTTTATTTTGCTGGGCTCGGAGCGTATAAATCGATTTTGAAGCAAGTTCTCTTAAGGGTGGGGGAGGTGTTTTCGTTATCTTTGATTTTTTTTCCCTCCGCACCCCGCTACCTTATTTCATCTGTTTTCTCGTTAGATTCCTGCTTTTCCGACTTCTTTCACATAAACTACAACAGGGGGTTCTGGGAGTTCAGCTGGTTCTATGACTGGCTCCATGTAAACAGTTGTTTTCTGCTCTGGCAACTTTGGCTCAGGCATCTTGGGAGCATCACCCAAGCAGCACGTTGGAAAGTTTGCTTCTGACGCTTTCAAGGTCGTTCTTTCTCGTTGGAGCAGCGCCTGATGGTTTCTTGCAGCGTAGCGAAAGATGCTCGGTAAGTGTCGTCGCTTACCTTGCCGATTTCATGCTCCAGCTCCAAATGGAGAATGCTGTAGCTTAGAACGCTGAGTTCTTCTTCGCAGCGAGTGATTCCCTGCATTGCCTCATCCAGGAGAATCTGGGCGTCTTTGCGGAGTTGAGATAACACCGTGCTGAAGTTAGAGTGAAGCTCTTGGTACATGCTTGACGGAATTTTTTTCTTGTCGGTTAGGTCCTTGAGGGCTTGGTCCTTGCGCCATATGAAGGGGATTTGGTCGCAGAAAACCGAGGCTCTTGATTTGATTTGAGAGATGAGTGTGATGTCAGCGCCATTGAAGGTCAGGCTTTCGATGGGCTGTTTTGTGAATCTTCCATCGCTGAGTTCGATGAATGCTGTGTCGAATTTTCCACTTGGGGTCGTAGCAAAAGAGATTATTTTTCCAACTGATCGTCCGTATTCATCTTTCACTGGTTTGCCAAGAGAAAGAAAAAGGTTGGAGGGTTGAGACATTTCTTACACTCCTAATACCCTTGTGTTGATTTTTCTGTTTGCGACACTGGTGGTGCTGGCATGCCTGGTGGGAGGTCTGGGAACTTGTCTTTGATCTTTTGCTCTGCAACTGTTGCTGCTTCGTTTAGTATGTTGGCTGCGTCTTCGTTGACTGTGTCGAAGTTGAGGGTCATTCCTGAGCCTTGGCCTGCTTCAATCATGATGCCGCTTAGCATGTTACCTATTTCGCCCAGTTCGTTTTCCGCTTCGGGGAATACGCTGACTAGTCCTGCTCTGACGGATCGTAGGACGCCCACTGCTGGACCCAGAGTGGAAACTACGTCGCCAAGTTCTGAGACTGTTCGTAACCGTAATGTTATTTGTTCGAGAGCAAGTTTAGCGTTCATTATTAACTTTGACATTTTGCGGACTTCGGCTAGTTCGTTGGCGAAAACGTTTGCGCGGGCCGTGTCGTGTTTGCTGTAGGCGTCAACAATTCTGGCGAAAATTGCTTTGTCTCTTTGACCGAATCGGTCTGTGGCTTGGTCGAGTTTCTGAACTTGGAGTTCAATGCGTCTGACTGCGAAATCTAAGCGTGGTTTCAGTGGACCTGGCGGTTTGACTGCGTCTTTTAGGCGGTTGCTGAACGGTGCTTCTTCTTTTCTACTTTCCCATTTTTTAGCGAACCTTTCGGACACTTTTGATTCCTCTACCAAATGTGGAACGCGTAGAAGAATCTTATACATTGTTAATATGATCTCAATATGCGCAGTATATATGTGAGAGTATACGTGCCCTTAAAGTGAGTTTTTGGCTTTAATTGTTAAGTTAAAGGCAAAGTGCATGGTTTCTGGGTATTAGACATAAACGTGTAAGTTAGACTAAAGAGAGCCCTGGGTTAATTGCTATACAAAGGTGAAAACTAATGGGTGATAGAGTAAAAATATTTGGTATCATAGCGCTCTTGGGCTTCATGGCAGGCGTCATCGCGCAGCTGGCTGCAACATACTTCATCCCATGGATGATTTCAATTTTGCCGATGCTAGGCGGTCTCACAAGCTTTATGATTTCAGGTTTTGCGGGCGCATGCCTAACCGTTGCGCTTGTAGGCGCTTGGGCGTACCTAACTCGTAAACGAGAATATTAGAAAGAGCGCCTACCTCTCTTTCTTTATTGGCTTGCCAGCTTACTCCTTCAGTTTCTTTCTGTTCTGTTCGTTATTGGTTGTTGCTATTTTACAACTTTGCGATCTTTCATTTTGAACCCATCGACCGCTTTTTGCTTTCTTGCTGTTCAAGCCGCAATTTAGACTCTCTGCAATTGCAAGTTTCATCTGGACTTCAGTAGCGGAAAAAGACTTCACCAGCCTTCAGCACTATTTCCCCGCCTCCAGCTTCGTCGTACCTCGATATCTTCATTAGTCCAACCAAACCCAACTGTCGCTTGAGATTAGAATGTTTTGGTTGTTTGACTTTGTTATACAACTATTTCAGTAACTAGCGCGCTATATCCGCGAAACTTGTTTTCGTTTGCGAAAGACTTTGAACCCTTTCATGTCGGTAATGGCGATCTAATGTCATCCAACGAAGTAAAAATACATTATTAGAAACGCCTGGATAAGTAGAAAGATGGGAACTATGAGAAACTTGAGTCTACGAGTTTTGTGTCTGAAGAACAGCATACCAATGTAGGCTCCAAAGGGTCCTAAGAAGGCAATTAACAAAAGCTTGGATTCAGGAATCCTCCAGCCGCCTTGTTTGCTCTTCAACTTGTCTATTCCAAAAGTGGTTAGAGAGATGCCATTATAATAATCAGAAGAACTTGTAGTAAGAAGATATTGTTCATGATGTTTAATCACTTTGCTTACTTCATTGTGTGCTTGGCAAATTGATGTTATGATCAGAAATGCCATAGCAGCATAAAACGAAATTTATGATTTTTCTACCGCAATCCAAGCTTGCGCTTTCTGCACCAGTAGGGGAGCGGGCGCTCAGCTTTCATTTTTGCGCGTGCATAGCATTCGTCACATAAATCCATGTTGACGTTTCCGAAAGTGCCATTTTGAAGAGAAACATCCTCTGCTCCACAGCTGTAGCATTTACCCATTGTACCATCTACTAATCATATTTAAGTTGTGTTTGATATAACGTTTTTGCGCCCGCTTAGCTGAGTAATCCGTTTCTCGTCGGAAGTGACCTCGTGCCCGTACTTAGCCTCTTTCCTTAAGGCAACCGTACCCAGGGAGTCAAAAGACTCCTCAGAGACACACCAAACGCGATTAAACTGCCTCAACACCTCTCAAAACCCGGCAAGACCCGCTAAGACTGAAAAAAACTTCCTCATCAAAAACCTCAAAACAGCGCTAAATTAAAAAAACACCGTAAAAAACCAAAGATTCACCCACTCAGTCCCCCCCATTTTTGGACAAAATTGTTCTAGTCACCCATCAATTTAGGAACAAAAGGTCAAATTTTCCCAAGCAAAATGCAGATTTAAGCATGTTGAAGAGGTAACTAAACTCAGCTTTTTAACCTCTCCGGAAGTAAAAAGACGCAAATCCAGAGCCTATATATGCGGGCAATTCACGGTGGAACATAGACACACGCGCAAAACAGGAGAAAATATAGAAAAGAATCCTAAATTTGGAAATAGAACGGAAGCTAGCTCTTTCGTTCGGCGTGGATGGTAGTAGGATTGGGTTCGTTTGCTTCTCTTCTTTTGGAGTTGAAGCACTACGAGTCCCACGACCACAACGATGACCACAAACACAATGCCTATGTATACTGTTGTTGACGAATCGTTTTGCGGCTGATCTGTCTGCCCAGGCGATGGCGACGTTGTCGAGGAAGTCGACGGCTCTACCGTAGGCGTCGGGGTGGGAATTACGCCGTTTGCATCGGTTTTCACGAGCCAAAAGTCCTCTTCGCCAGCTCCTGTGGAGTTCGTGTACCCAGCTAGGACAAAACCGCCATCAGCAGTTTGCGTCATAGAGCCCAAAACATTTTGAGCTGATCCCACCGTAAGTCTGACTCCACTGCAACACGCCAGATGAATCAGTCTTAACTAGCCACGCCATTGCGTTAATTGGAGATGAGGCGTTTGTTACGCCAACCAAGGCGTAGCCGCCGTCGCTGGTTTGAATTCCAGTCAAGGCATCATCAGAGTTCTGCCCGTTGTAGGTTTGGCTCCACTGCATGACACCCGCCGAGTCTACTTTGATAAGCAGGAAATCATCTCCGCTGGAAGTTTTAGAAGACCCGACCAAGGCATAGCCGTCGTCAGCCGTTTTAATCAGAGCGTTAGAGATGTAGTTGTCTGATCCGCTGTAAGTTTGGTTCCAACGCGGCTCTCCAAAAGAATCGGTTTTTATGAGCCATATACTGCTTAACCCGTTGCCGTAGGATTCAGTTTCGCCGCTTAATGCGTAGCCGCCTTCGGTGGTTTGAACGATGGAGTAGAGGGCGTCGTTTCCTGCCCCACCGTAGGTTTTGTACCATTCGAACACGCCGTTCGAATTTGTCTTAATCATCCAGCCATCGTTTTGTCCGCTTCCCACGGAGTTAGATGCCCCAACAATCGCGTATCCACCGTCAGTCGTTTGAACTAAGCCATACGCAATTGAAGTACCAACATCTACGTAGGTTTGATTCCAACTAAGTCCACCAGTCGAGTTGGTCTTGGCGAGCCAGACATAAAGCCCCCCATCGAGCGAGTAAGTGTAGCCAGTCAATGCGAAGCCTCCGTCGCTTGTTTGAATCATGCCGTCTGCGAAAGCCTGACCCAGCCCACTGTAGGTTTGGTTCCACTGAACGACTCCATCAACATCGGTTTTCACGAGCCAAGCGTTCACGATGCCTGAGCCGAAAGAATTAGTTGTGCCAGCCAAAGCGTAGCCACCATTTGCAGATTTCACGACTACGTACGCCTTGTCGCCGTATTGTCCGCCGTATGTTTTGCTCCACGAATTCTCAGACGAAGCATTAACAAAAGGAATCACTAACAGGGCAATCGTGAAGGCAGCGAGAACGAAACCCGAAGCCATCAGGGAGGAAGTCTTCTTTGACATGGTTGGTCCTGGGTGAATACGAGGTTTATACATAAAAGCTTACGCCTAAATTGACCACAAATTCATGCATTTGGAAAAGACGTCGCCTACAAGCTAAAAGCAAATAAACCTTAACATCATTAGTTCTATCAGGCATGTTTTATGACAATATGGTTTTATGTTAAGACAGGCGACACGCCAGAAACCGTTGGCGATGCAGTCTGCGCCTACAACGTTTTCGAAGACGCCCACCCAAAAGGCAAATACAGCTGGATAATCGAAAAAGCCAAAGGCCCTGACGAGTACTGGCAAATCCGAGGCAAATACGAAGAACTTAAAGACCTAACAAACGTAGCGCTTCTGTACAGGGCAGGCGACACCGTAGTTATAGGCGAAGTGAACGACAATTTCGTACCCAACTTTTTGGACCCGCTGTTGGAGAAATACGGATTCGAAAACATCAAATGGATAGTCGCCCTGACAAAACAATAGCTAAGTCACTCAGCGAATTTAGGCATCATCCGTTCGCGCAGTATTCAGAAAAGAAACGCGTTTTAGCCTAACAATCCAATGCTAGACAGTCTGCTGAGTCTGTGCTTTGACGACTTTGCCGCCAGACGTCTCAATCAACCCACAAAGCTGCAGAGAGGTTCTCCTAAGCAGTTCCCGTGGACTTTCAGAGGGCTTCCCCAAGATCGACAGGTGCAGCTCCATGTGCGGAAGGTTTTCTCTACCTTTAGGATGCGACTTAATGTATACCCCTGGGTTGTCATGCATAGCTTTGTCTATAAGCGGTGCCAAGACAGACTCCACTATGTTATCCGCGTAAATACTCAGTTCATAGAAACCCGCGTCTCCCGCCGCCTCCCTCAGCAGAGGCGTAACTGACTGGTCGAAAATCGCCTCCATTTCTGCTGGGACACCAGGCAAGCAAATTACAACCGTACTATCGACATCGATACGGACGCCAGGAGCCGTCCCAATAGGATTCACCAGAGGCTTGGAGCCCTCAGGCAAGAGGGCCATCTTAACTCGGGCGGGACTCATATCCGCTTCAAGCATGTCCTTCGTCCTCGAGTACTCTTGATATTTCGCTTTGACCATCGCCAACGCGACTTCGTCCACGGCTAATTTGCGGTTCAATGCTTCTGCCACACCCTCTAGGGTTTTGTCATCAAAAGTCGGCCCAAGTCCACCCGTGATTATGAGAAACTGGGAATTTCGTGCCAGAATTTCGCGAAAGATTTTCGCCATTTCTTGGACATTGTCCGGTCCAACAGTTATTCGCTTCACGGATACACCCATTGAAGTGACACGTTTTCCTAGCCAACTCGCGTTGGTGTTTACGACTTTGCCAATGAGCAATTCGTTGCCAATGCAAGCTATTTCCATATTTGCTACCATGACTCTGGCGTCCTGTGTTTTGTAGTTGCAGAATTAGGTTCGCTTTTCTAATTAATGTTCTTGCCGCGCAAAAAGCATGGTAAGGGCTAATAATACTTTTATTGGCTATTTCTGGGCGGACACTATTTTTTCTTGCTGCTAAGGTACCACTTCAGGTACTCTTTTCTGCGGTTTTCCCGTATTTCGTCTTCAGTCTCTTCTGCAGGACGGTTTTTCTCCTTGAGCTCCATGAGTTCCTGCTGGGTTACGCAAAGGCCGCAGCTTTTGCAGTTCAAGCGTTTGGTGGATATGGCATAAGCCATTTCTCCGCCGCATTCTGGGCAGTAGGGCATGAAATTCACTTAATCTCAATTAAGCGCGTTTTGGGAGATATTAGTCTTCGCTTGAATCTGAGCATTTTTGACCTGAAAAAGGCCTGTCCACTGAAAAGTGGACTTCAGATAAGGAAAAAACTAGACGTGGGCGTACATCCGGTCACTTGTGTACGTGCCAGTGTTCATTTCATTCTCGATTTCCCGAAGAAGCAGGATACGCTTAAAAGTCGGCGGATGCGTCGCGAAAAGGCTGTTCATTTTGACCCATGAGGATTTGGCTTCGTTCTCCATTGCAAGTTCCAACTCTCGTTCATCTAAAACGCCGTCGTGATCCAGATCGTATTCGTCTTTTCGGTCCATAATCGTTTGTATTTCCTGCCTAGCCTGAGTCGGATCTTCGATGTAGAGACTACGCGCTTCAGCGTTAGCTTTCGGCGTCAGAGACAAGCCATACGTAATTTTCGCCAGTCCACTTTCGAGGCTACGCGGGCTCCCTGTCAGGTAGGCGCTGTAAGAATCGGCATAGTGCTCCCGAAGCCGGCTCAAACGCATTACAGCCAGAAACGAAACAATATACACAATAAATGAGATCACACCTATAGCTACGATTGCAGCCGCCGCGTTTCCCTGATTCTTGCTGCGTCTGCCGCCGCTAAACCATGCCGCGTTAAGCGCAATCTGAGCAATATAGTACGCGATGAGCGGCAAAGCGGATAGAACCGTCATCACAATGTAGTCTCTGTGCTTAATGTGCCCAAGTTCATGTGCTATGACGCCGCGAACTTCGCTCTCGTTAAGTTGCTTTAGCAACCCTTCATGGACCGCCAATACGGCACTGTTTTGGCTTCTGCCAAATGTGAATGCATTAGGAGTTTGGTTGGGCACGATAGCTATCCTTGGCATAGGTATGCCACTCTTGGCTGTCAGGTCCCTGACAGTGTTTTCTAGCCATGGGTTTTCTCCGGGATTGAGATACTGTAGGTGCGTGGTTACGCTTACTATGACTGGACCTATAACGTATTCGAACAGGATGAAGAGCATCGTGCCAGCCAAAGCGAGGACTATTCCTGTGACAAAATCGAAGCCAGCCACGTAGTACTGGAACAGGAATATGATGGCGATGAGGAAAACGCCAAAAATGAAGGATGCCAGGAAGACGCTTGTTCCCATCGCCCACTTCAACTGTGACAGCCTAGCCATGCCGGATTTCAGCTCTTTTCATTTTAAGTGACAGAAACATCTGTAGAATTAAGGTTTTCCCCAAACAAAGACACGCCCGAATTGGAATAAGTTCTTTACAAAAAGGAAAAATAGAAGGGGGCTTAGATTGGATACGCTCCGCAGACTTTGCAGAAATGAATCTTCGTCTTCAGATAGCTCTTACAGTGAGGGCACTGGACGGCGCCCTCGATTTTAGGAAAGACATCCTTTGGTTTGCCAAATGCCTTGCGGAAATGCTCGTAGTATAGCAGCTGCTCCTTGTCTTGAATTTCGACCTCGTCTGCTTCCAAAATCTCCTTCTTCTTTTCTGCGAAATCTGCGTCGCTCGTCATGTCGTCGAAGAAGGTTCGAAGGACCGCAGTTCCCGTTCCCTCTTCGAGAGGTGCCTTGGGTCTCCAGACAACATCTTTAGGAAGTACATCCTCGTATGCCTTGCGCAGAACCCATTTGCTGTACCTTTCGCCGTTTTCGCCCAGATTAATCTTGACTCTTATCGGCAGCTTCTTGGCCCAATCCATGAACAGCGGATCCAAGTAAGGCGCCTTAATGCTCATGCCTAGCGACGCTGCCATAGGAATGCTGGAGAAACCCATTTCCGCCCACATCTCTTCTTGCTTCTTAGCGAATTCTGCCTCGGACAAGTGGAACTGCCAAGGGTAGCCAAAGAGTTCGTCTAAGCCGTCACCTGTAAACACGTTTTTTATTCCCCGGAGTTTTAGCAGCATCAAACCTATGTAGACTGGGAGGCTGTTGCGAATTTCCATGGGGTCGTATTTTTTGAGGACATCCACGACTCTCGGGAAGAACTTGAGGACATCATTTCTATCAAAGACTTGCGTTTCCTGGTTCAGTTTGAGGAAGGTAACCATTTCCTTGACATAGCTAGTGCTCTTTTGGGTTTCCGTGCTTGAAAGCTAATGTGAGGCACGGTATTTCGGGCTTGTACTTTACTGCTTCATAAGCAATTATGGAGGTATCGGTTCCAGCGGAGAAGAGCATGCTTTCTGCCATGTCCTTTTGGACGATTTGGCTAACGATGGTTCTTGCTTCTGGCAAAAACTTGGCGTATTGTTTTTTGTCAAGCGTCATATTATTTTCCCCGTAAATACAATGCTTGTTTGAAGGCAACTATTTAAGTTTATCCGCATTTTTACTAAATCAGCGAATTTGTAAACAGCTGTATCAGAAGTTACGAAAATAGTGAACATCTGAGCCCACAAGCCGATATTTAGGAGTTACAGTTACCTTTAAAAGTTGTGAAACTCGTTCTTATCGAGCAACAAACAACTGCTGACCAGCTTGCCCTTGGCTAGAAGGTGTAACGTTTGAAAGTAAGCCTCATCCACATGAAAGTTCGCGGCAATCTAAACGAGAACCTGAGCGCGTCAGAACGAGGCATTTACAACGCAGCACAGCAGAAACCAGCTTTCATTGCACTCCCAGAGTACTTCTCTATCCCGAATAACATGGAAAACTTCACGTCAGCAAAAAACATCAGCAAAGAAACATCCAAACCCACATACGATTTCCTGAATGAAATCAGCAAAGAACTGCCCGAAATTTACCTAATGGGCGGCACTATGCTGGAGGAAGCCGAAGGAAAATTCTACAACACAAGCACACTCTGGCTTGGCGGCAAGCTGCTGTGCAAGTACCGCAAACGCAACCCCATCAAAGCCGAAATCGAAGCGGGCGTAACCCCAGGCGACTCGCCAGTTATTTGCGAAACGGAGCACTGCAAAGTCGGCATGCTGGTATGCGCAGACATGTTCTCGCCGCCCACCATACGCGATGTCGTCAAGCTGGGTGCTGAACTAGTTTTCCTGCCTGTAGCAGCCATGGGGTCACATCCAAAAGTGAATGGGCACCCACTGACCTTCAGGCTCGCAGCAGAAAACGGAATATACCTTATAAAGATCGGCAACGTCAGCAGCAACGCACGCGGCGGCAGAAGCGCCTTCATCACGCCCTGGGGCATCGAACAAGAAGTCTCTGACGAGTTGGAAGACCTGGTTTTGACGAAGGACTTTGACATGCGGAAGTTGCGGGAATACAGAAAAGCCCTAGGAAAATAGAACAGCAATACGGTTACGCCGTCCACAGCTAAAGTGTATCAGAGCTTTCAAATTTCAGGTTGTTTCTGCTGCTTTTTTACGTGAATTTTCAAGCTGGCTGCAGCAGGTTGGAGTTGTTGAGGTTCGGTTTTTTCCAAGGGGTATAGAGAGAAATCGCACGCCAGGACCGTAGCTGAGAAAACAGGAGGCTGCTTTTGGCAGGTTGCACTTCTGAAAAGCAACCCAAAACCGATGCAGACAACGCAGATCTAACTAGCTGAGCCTGTTGGTTGTTGATGTGTATAAGGGGTGCTTCCACTTCTACAATTAGAAAGTTTCAGTCTGCCCGAAATGTGCAGTTGCCAAAAGTCACAAAGAGTTACCAATTTGTCTTTTCAATAGGTGCAGAAGTACAGAAAATGTATGGAAATGTACCAATTTGCTTTTCAACATTCAGCAAAACTGGGAAGAAAAAGAGAAGCTCAAGATAGCCTTATGTGCATAGCTCGCAGTGCGTATGCCGCGGAGGTTTTCAGAGCGGATTTGCCGTAGGTTCCGCCTCGCCGCATCATCTTGAACACGTATCCTGGGCGTAGGTAAAATTGTTGGTAGGCTTTGTATCGAATTTGTGCGAGTTTCTCCATACTTAGCTGTGGGGTTTCGAAGGTGGGTCCTGCTGTGTCGTATTTGTCAAAGTCGGTGACTCGGAGCCAGCCGTTCTTTATCACTTGCTCGTACATGGGAGTCCCAGGGTATGGCGTGGCAACGTAGAAGCCGACATCGTCGGGGTTCAGTTCCTTGACGAAGCGGATGGTTTCTTTGGCGGTCTGCTCGGTTTCGCCTGGAAAACCCAAAACCACGTTAGCGATAGTCATTAAACCAACATCTTGAGCGGTCTTGTATGCCTTCCGCGTTTGTTCCAGCTTTATGCTCTTGTTCATCTTGCCCAGAATCACTTCTGAACCCGACTCAACACCCAACCAAACCGCAATGCAGCCAGCATCGTACATGGTTTTGAGCATCTCGCGATCAACCATGTCCACGCGGGTACCGCAATCCCACGTCATATCCAACTTTCGTGCGTGGAGTTCCTCGCATATTTTGAAGACTCGCTCGCGGTTTACGGTGAAAGCATCATCGTAGAAGGTAACTTGGTCGATGCCGTACTTTTCATTGACCAGTTGCATCTCATCAACAACGTTCTTGGGGCTGCGCCAACGGTAGCCTCTGCCGAACATGCGCACGGTGCTGCAAAAGTCGCACCAGTAGATGCAGCCTCGGCTAGTGATGAGCGGGAACAAGATTTTGCCCATGCGCTTTAGGTTTTCCAGCGGCAACAGGTGATGCGCTGGGAAAGGCAATGAATCCAAGTCTTCGAGGAACGGGCGGTCGGGTGTGCGGACGATTTTGCCGTCTTTGCCGCGGAAGGTAACTCCCAAAACTCCATCAAGGCGTTCTTTAGCTTTAAGTTTTTCAAGAAGCTCGATGAAGGTGGCTTCGCCTTCTCTTCGCACAACTATGTCTAACGTAGGATATTCGTTTAGGGCGTTTTCACCCCAAAAAGTTCCATGGCTTCCACCCAAAATTGTCACAGCGTTGGGTTGGACTTCCTTGGCTATGTTAATGAGCTTCATCGCAGATTTGTACAGAAGTGTGGTTGATGTTACCCCGATAATGTCTGCGGGCTTTTCTCCAATACGACTACGGAACAAGTCGTAAGTGAGTTTTTCAGCTTGACAATCTATAACGGTGACTTCGTGCCCTGCCTTCTCTGCAACCGCCCCCAAATACGCGATGCCCAAGGGTATGAAAGGTGGGTGGCTGTGTACGCTGGGTGGGTAAGGCGGGTTAACTAACGTAATCTTCATGTTGGGATGTACCCTTCTGCACCGTGACTAAGCGAACGGAGAGCATATAATGTTTTCTTAAATTTTTGCAGAAGCCGCATAGCAACTAAAGCTGGTGTTTGAAGAAGCTAAAAACCCCATGTGAACAAACTGAAGGGAACCAGCAGTTTTGGCGTCCTCACTTTCGCAAATCCAAGTTTCTCAGCGGTGTTGGCGGGAAAGGCTAAACCGGCAGATTTGTTGACGTAGCTACTTGACTATGAAAGAAAATCGGCTAGTAAAGAGCCAAATTCCTTTACGGAAAGTCTTCTTTCTGAAAACAAACAATAATAAACAGATGGGAACCATCAAAACCAAGCTCACTGAGGGAGCAAATTCAGCAACTTTTGGGGATTGCAAAGGGCTGTTTGGTTGGAAGGTGATTTTGCTGGCCTTGGATTGGGAGCTGTTGGGGGAGGATGGAGCTGTTCGGCAAAGACGTTGTGGTCAAAATAGGGCAACTCAGATTTGCGCGGCACCGAACCATCGCCTTCATTTCTCTTGGCGAAACAAACTTTTTTCCTCTTTTTCGAGGTTCAGAAGTGACTAGCTTGCGGAATTCTTCGGAAAGTCCTCTTCTTTTCCAGAAGGCAGAAGATAGCCTTTTGGAGTCTTCCTGAGAACAGCCACCTCCCTTATCTCTTCCCTAATCTCAGCAGAGACGCATAACCTCCTTTTGAGTCCACTTTAAGGTTACACATTCTTCAATTCCCCACCAGTAGACAGTGCGACGCTACGGATTCAAGGATTGGTGCATACCAAACGAGCAGGCCAAGAGGAGTTTGATATCCCAAAAAAGCCGAAACAAAGAAAAGAAGAGGAAAGCTCAGGTTTTCTGCATTTTTTCCCAGCGGTTAAAGAGCTCAAGCACGTCGTCGCCGCCGTGTCCCTTAAGGAACTCGCGGGTTTCCTTGTCGGCAACGGCTTTTTTCTGGAACTCGCGAATGTAGTCAGCCTTTTCTGCAAGGAATATTACGCCGTCCACGCCAGTTCTTGCAACGCGCGTTGCGACCGTCATGACCTGCGGTGTTGTCGCAACGGTATCCCAAGTTTCGCCTGGTCCGCGGACATAAAAGTTGCAGAAAATAGGTTTCTTAAGGAAGCTCTTCCATCCGCGTGCGATAGTTTCCCAGTACCATGGGCTTGGATAAGCCTTACTGAACATTGGGATAACGAAGTAGTCAGCGTAGTCGGACATCATGTCAAAGTCGTAGCCAAACCGCTCCTTGCCCAACAGCGGATCTGGAAGACAGTTTACGAAGAGGGGTTTTCCAGGGACTTTCTCTTTGACTTCAGCAAGGAATTCAGTTACTACTCTTGCTCGCCACTCAATCCATCTTAAGCCGCTTTTGCGCTGCTGTTCGATACATCTTGGGCAGGTGCAGAAGTGCTGGTCGGCAAAGTGTTGGCTGCTGATGCTTATGCCCGGGGTGACTCTAGCGGCATCAGCGATAATTTTTAGGTTGTACTCTCTGGCTTCAGGGTTAGTCATGCACACGACATCCCAGCGAAGATTAAACCGCTTGTTGGTTCTAAGTGCTGGACCAAATGAGCTGACGGAGACCCAGTCAGGTCGCTTTGCCGCCATAAAATTGTCGCCAAAGCATGCGATGTTAGTGTACATTTCGGGGTTTGGTTTGCCGACGATTCCTGATTCGGACTTCAGTCGGTAGAAGTTGTAGTCGACGCCTTCAACTGGCTCTGGTTGATAAAGGAAAACTCCGAATTTCAAATTTTTCACCATTTTGTGTCCTTAGTTGCACAGAAATTGATTTTGCAGATTATATAAGGCTTTCAGTATTTCTCTGCATTAAACCTGTTTTTCAGGACAGCAATTAGAGCATTCTTGAGGAACACTGGCAAATCAGCTTCCCTGCCGTCCTCCGGGTCAGCCTGTGCTTCAGGCTTTCTGCTTTCCGCCCGGAGCGCCCCGAACTTCTGCCCCAAAACCCTAGGGCAGCCCAGTTCAGCGGGAAAGGCACCCTGAATAAACCTGTCGCTTAGCTCGGACGCAGCAAAAACAAACGCTGCAGAAGCAGGATCATCCAGCAGCTTAGTCAGCTCCGCCGCGATTGCCTTCTCATCTTGACCAAGGCTTTTCACCTTAGCCAGTTCCGTAGCCAACCTGTCCACGGCGAGGTGTCTTTCTTCTAGCCGCCTCTTCATAGATCTTGCTAGCGGGTAGCCACCGATAGGGGCCTTAGCAATGGCTTCGCGAACTGCTTGCTTGGCGCAGCAGGCAATGAGCCTGCCTAACTTTGAAATTGGGCCGCTGTAAACGATTTCCGCGCCCCTCCCCGTTTTGGCAACTACGATGGCGTCTGTCGGCGTGCCAGTGGCTTCGTTGCCAGTGTATAGGCTGCGAACGTCGAGTTCTTTAAGCGCTGCACTCTTCGCTTCAGTTGCTGTAATTATGCTGCTAACCAAGCAGCTTTCAGTTGGATTTCCGTCGATTACAACAATGAGATTAATCGTACCGGGTCCGGGTTGGGGACCCATCGACTTTTCACCAGCCGATTCGGCATGGGTGCATCCACCTGTCGCGACAACACTCACCGCGAGATCACCCTCACAAGCCGAAACCATTGAAAAAGCCTCGACCACAGCAAACGTTATCATCCCGACGAACTCGCTAGCATTTTGGAGTTCCAGTCTGGCGAAACATTTTTGGATGAACTGCTCCGGATCTTGATGCAGATGACCATCGTTGTATTCTTTTGGAACCTGCGCATTTATTAAAACATTAGTTTTCTGAAAGCCGCCATTATGAAATGCAGAGCTCACGGTTGTTAGCGAAGAGTCTGATAGAACGGCCAAAATGTTATCTTTAATAATGAGCTTAATGCCTTCGCCAACAAGTTCAAATTGCTTCATCTTTTCACCGGGATTCTTCCGTACTTTCTCCGCCCTTCTCCACTTTTATCGCTCTTGTGGGGCAGAGGTTGGCGCATACGCCACAAATTGTGCACCCGGTCAAGTCAACAAGTTCAGGTCTTTTTTCCTTGCCTGGCTCCAAAACACCTTCTGGACAAACTCCAATGCAAATGAGCCCTGAGCACGGGGCGCACTTTGCGGGGTTAACTGTGAAGTGCGCTTTACGTTTGTCCATATTTAAGTCAACAATTAAATAAGTGCCGAGCATATATCTGTTGCGCGAATTTCGCTTGAGGCAAAGGTCACATGAAAATCGGGTTAGTAACATACACGCCAGAGAAAGTTGAAGGCTACGACATACACGTTTACTACAGCAAATGGGTGGATGGGCAATTCTTTCCAGCGGCAAAAGGTATGCAGAATGATGTCACGTGTTTCTGCGATGCCAAAGCTATCCGAGAAGACCCAAGCCTTGCGGCGACCTCCAAAAACGGACCAGCTCTTAGGAAGAACCGAAAAGCCAACCTCTCTTTTGACTTTGTCTGCCCAACCAACCCCCAGTACCAAACCAGAGTTTTTGACTACGTCACAGAAATAAGCAAACAAAACATTGATGGCGTGACTCTTAATCTCTATCACTTTCCCGACGAGGAATTCTGCACTTGCCCAAGATGTGTGGAGATGTGGCGAAAGAGCGGCTTAAACTGGACACAATGGCGAGCCAAGGCGATCACCAAATTCCTCGCAGACTCAAAGTCATGCGCGAAGGGAACGTTTGCGGTAGAAATGTTTCCCGATCCCGTCCTAGCCAAAGAGCGGTTCGGCATAGACTTTGACGCCATAGCTGAAATTGTAGATTATTTCCACGTGCCGTTGTCCTCTCGTGACTACCTCACCAACTACTGGGTCGAACTTCTCTCACGAGATTTCCTTAAAATCCTCAAAAAACCAGCCGTTGTGGAACTAAGTGGCGAGATGCAAACCGAAGAAAAAACCGAAGCACTGCTCAAAACGGTGACTTACCTCAGCAGAACAAATCTGATGGGTATCCTGCTGTTGGTGCACGATTCGGAAAATGCCCGACAAATCGCAAGGTATGCCGTAAACAACGCGGAGTTTCGCGACTGGCTTAACCGCTTCCAGTTTGCAGAAATGAATCAGATTGTGGATAAGTGGGAGAAGACGTACAGGGAATAGCTTCCCCGTGAACTACCTCCTTCGGCTGCGTTTAGTACTTAAAAACCGGCTGAAATTGTGGTTGGATATCTCTTCGTTCTAACAATAGATGCTTCGACCGACGATTGGAGAAAGAGTATGCTTTCTGCTTCGAATACAGCGATAAAGCGGTTGTTCTTCTGTAGGAACTCTTCGTTATAATGTTCAAAAACCTGAGCAGCTTAATTCAAGCCATGGCAAGAAACATAACATATGCGCTTCTAGCCGGACCAGATTAGATAACCGCTTGACTTCTTAGCTACCTCACAACTTGCGTTGGAACCTTTGGAACAGTTTTCTTCAACTGCAACCTAAACAGTCCCGATTTTCTAAGGAAAGCCAGAACCGCAAGCACTATGACTATTCCGCTGAGCGCTTCAGTGACAGAAGAGACGCTTATGCCAACCGGAGACAAACCAAGAAACAGACCCGAGATACCCGCAATGCTGAAGCTCAACGCAACAGAAAGCACTGCTTTTTCAGGGAAATCCAACTGACCTTCTTGAAAAAGTAAGCTGACAAGACAATAGCCCGGGACAACCGCGACGAAAGTAAAACCAAAAAATACCCTCACCACAGAAAAGCCGGAGTCTCCGGGGAAAAAGTAAACACAAAGTAACGTTACCACTGTAAAAAGAAGAATAGTTCCTAACCAGTTGGCGGGCTTCACGTTTTTGAATCCTCATCAAAAAAATGAAGAAGGGGAGATTTAGAGGAACATCTTAAAGATTGGCGCTTCTTCTGTCAGCGGTCGGGTTTCTAAATCTGCTGCTGCCGAGGCAATGTATGTATCGACGACTGCAACTGCCGGAATTATCCACTCAGCTTTCTCTGCGGGACCAACCATGAGCCAGTTAGCACCCATCGTCTGCATGATTGCGTTGGTTGCGGTAGTGCACCCTTGCCGAAACTCTTTCGCGACATGAGCCTTGACCCAGCCCATTGTAGTTACAGTGTTGCCGCTGCCCAAGCCGACGGGGTGACCATACTTCTCTTTCATAATCGGTATGGTTCTGACTGCCGTGCCCATGTCCGGAGCGAACGCTGGAATAGCTGTATCAATCAGGGGTTTAGTGATGCCGCCTTTATCGGCTAGAGCCAGAGCTTCCGCAATAACGGACATTTTTCCGTCCAAGCTGTTGTCCTTGGGATTGTCCGCGAGCACAATAGACATTTTGATGCCGCTGTCCTTAAGGATAGCTAACTCAGCGTCAGTTACACCCTTGTAGACTGAGTTGTAGAAGCATCGGTCAGAGAGACCCATCTTCTTAGCCATAGTGGCTGCCGCCATACGAGTCTTTGGACTCATGGCATCCAGCATTATTGGAGCCTCACAGTGTTTTGCAACGAAGTCAATATATTTTCCGAAGGCTTCTTCCGTGGTTCCGACGACATCAAATCCGACTTGAACACCGGAAATATCGCCTTGCGTGACCATCGTGTTGATGATTGTCTCTGCCGCTGCCGCGTCAAAAACGCCTTTGTTTGCGTCCTGAACCATTTTCTGACCAAGCCAGAATATTGAGCCGATGATGAAAGTCGGCAGTCTCTCCTGGCTGACCGCCCACCTTCACCTTGGCGATGTCGTAGACTTTCTGTTCAGTGTTGAATCTTCTCATACTGCTTCACTGGCTTCAAGTTTACTTTGCGAGGGCCTTTTTGGCGATCTCTGGGGCTTCTTCTTTGTTCTTGCCGAAGAGTGCACCTATTGCTTCAGCGTCTTCTTTCTTAACTGCTGCGCCGCCCATGATGATTTTGATGTTTATGCCTGCCGCCTTCAAGCCGTCTACTAATTTTGGCAGGTTGTTCTTTGCTGGAACTGTGTTAACTGAGAGTGCCAGCAGGGTCGCGCCGCTTTCTTTTATTTTCTGAATGAAGACGTCAACTGGTGCGCTCTTGCCTGCGTCGATGGTTTTGAAGCCTGCACGTTTGAGTGCTTTGCGGACTGCTTCTTTGGCGGTGTCGTGCATGTCTGGTTCAATGTTGCCGATAACAACGGTTGCGATTGGATTTGTTGGTTCTGGTGGTTCCTTTTCCATCATAGATTTAAGCCATGACATTTCAAATACACCTATATTTGTTTGGGGTTGTTTTACTGTCCGGACTTATATTGGAATAGATATTTAAACTTTGACATCACTAACAATTGCCAAAAAAGAACGGCATGGCGATGTCTGAGGAAGGCACTTGATGTTTAGTAGGCCCCGAAACTACATGCTGCTGACGTTGATCTTTGCTTTCGCTTTCGTCTATCGCGTCATTCTAATGCTCCTAGAGAGGTTTCCGCCTGGCGCCGATATCGGACTACACAATAGCATAATCGCGTCAATTACTCAGGGGGGCAACACCAATTTTCTATGGAACAACTACCATATGGGCGGTGGTTCCTCCGTAACCTTCCCTGGATACCACATCTTCACATCCTACGTGATTCTGCTAACGGGACTGCCCGACTACGTGTCACATGCCTTGGTGGTTTCGCTTTTCTCAGCCTTAATCGTAGTAGCTGCTTATCTGATAATGCGTAAAGTCTGGAACCCCTCCGCCGCATTGATTGTAGCGTTCTTGGTGGCTGTTTCCCGCTTCGACATCGAAATGCTCATGTGGGGAGGCTACCCAAACGTCATAACGCTTCTGCTCATTCCGCTGGCGTTTTTACTGTTTTTGGAGCGCGAAAAGCTAGGGCTCGCACCGTTTGTCATTTCTGCATCGCTTGTGTGCGGCGGCTTATTCCTGACGCATTCCCTAAGTTCTGTGCTCTTCATCGCGATTGTTTTGACAACGGTATTCCTCGGAGTTGTATTCGCAAAGCGGACGAGCGAGCGTCGCCTTGGCTTGCTCATTTGGATTCTACCGCTTGTCCTTGGCGCCGTGTCCATTGCACCTTTTCTGATTCAGGTGGCGCCTGCCTACTTGGGTTCGGATGTAGGAACTTTCACAGGAGGCGTTGTGGACATTCGGTCAGCATTGCTCTCCACGAAGCTTCTGCCATTGGAAATTGTGGTCCCACTTTTCATATTCGTCTTCTTGTATTTCGCGTTTTCCAAGTACTATAACGGCAAAGCTTTGACTGTACCTATGGTTCTACTTGTGCTGTGGTGGCTGATACCCACGATCATGACACAAGGGTACCTCGTGGGGCTATACACAGATTTTCAGCGCTTCCTGTACTTCGTTATACTGCCTGTCATTATGCTCGTCGGATTGGGATTCTATCATTCAGCGCGATTCTTTGCGCAAGCCTCTGACTGGTTAGTTGCAAGGCTCAAGGAAACTCCCTTCGTCCGTATGGGTAAAAGTAAGGCGCTTAACCGCCTCATGCCGCATATGGAGCACAAGAATTTCCTACTCATCTTCATTCTCAGTTTGGTACTGTTCACCTTTCTTTTTGTGTCAATGTTCGCCCCTCCCAACCAGGGCGTCGCAATTCAGAGTTTCTATCAGCTTATGAACCAGCCCAAGTATGAGGCACTACAATGGGCACAGCAGAACACACCTCCTAACGCGCTGTTTTTGACTGATGCCCAGTACGGCTGGTGGTTCGGAGGTTTTGCAAAGCGCCCGACAATCAGCGCTGTCGAACCGCAATATTTGACCAATGAACGGGAGTTTGAGCCCGCCAAGGTTGCCCGGTACATGCTCGACACGGACTACCTCGTGGACAACGGCTTAATCCAGGTGCGCGAGGACGGCGGATACATCGCAAGGCACAACCCAGAATTCCTGATTAAGCTCACAGACGAATATTTCCCATACCCTTTCTTCAACTTCGATAACTCCAAAACCTTGATTTCGTTGAGGGCGGGTGACCCGCAGTTGCCATTGAAAATGGATCTGGCGCAGGTTCCAGTTTCGGACATGCACATCAAAAACGAAAATGACACTGTATCCATCTACGTAACCCATCAGAACCTATACTTCAATTTCACGCAAAAAACCGTCATCAGCCAAGGAGTGCGGTTTGCGAACATGACCCAGACGTTGACAACAGATAATCCAACTGTGACTTTTGATGGAATCGCATTTACCATGCCAACTAAGGGAACTTACGCGCAAATCGGCAACGGATCGATTGTTGGTGAATTCGACAACTACATTTACCTCGGGGGACCACCTGTTTTCGTGGCGGGCCAAATAATCTTTACAGAAGGACAACCGTTCGTGACTGATCTGACCGGCTATTTGGTCATGGATTACAACTTGGCTGCAAAATCTAATGCAACGGTTGCATTTTCTTTGGGTGTTTATCAGTATGAACCGAGCGAAGAACTCAAACGAACCCCCCTAACAGACGTCACATGGAATGAATTGTATGAGAAGTTACTTTCAGACCACGCTGGAAATTACACGGAACAGGAAGACTCAGACCTGCCTATCGACGTCTTCGACTACCGTCAAGCCTTGTCAGAACAGAAGGTTTCCTACATTGCCCTGCGTGATCCCGAACAGATTCCAAGATTAGCCAAGGACCCCAATTTCAGCCTTGTCTTTATTAATGATGAAGTTTCCATATTCCGAGTGCGCAAGTAGCTGAGGAAAGAAAAAGAGGGGACTGGCACGCCTTGGCGTGGTCGGGCGACAAAGAAAAAAGACTAGAATCCGCCTTCATTGTCTTCTTCTCAGCGATAGTTCTTGTTGTATTCTACCTGTTTCTAGGCTCAAACGGTTTGGTTTTGGGAAATGACCCTGCCGTTCACTTGGAGACAGCCAAGTATTCTTTGTCTACTGGGAGTCTGCCCCCAAGCAGCAGTCTCTGGTTACCCCCTCTCTACCACCTCGCGCTCTCAATATTTCTAGGTCTCACAGGTTCTGTCACAGTCGACCAGCAACTTTTCGTAATAAAAGCATCAACGGCCGTGATAGACTGGTTGCTAGTTTTCTCGGTCTACCTCCTTGCAGCCAAGTTCTTCAACAAGAGAACCGGCGTTATTGCGGCTTCACTTATTCTTCTATGCTTCCCGCTGTGGGAGCTCAACAGTTGGGGCGGCTACACCAGCATTCTAAGCCTGTCATTCATGGCTTTGCTGTTCATATATTTGACCTTGCCACTAAAAAGCGCCGCAAACGCCTTGCTTGCGTTTATTCTGGGCTTCTCCGTCGTGTTGACCCATCAGCTGGCGACGTTTATCTCGGTCTTCATATTGGCACCGTTCATCCTCGTCGTTCTCGTCAAATCCCGAGGGAACGTCTCCAAGGTCCTGATAGCAGCGATTGTGGGAGGAGGAATAGCCTTCGGCATTTATTATCTCATGCCAATTCTGCCATTTTTGGGCGAGTTGATACAGATTGTATTTCTTCAAATTAAGAGTTATACGTATCAGATACCTGCAGTCAGCTTCAACTCGTTTGTCACAAACTTTGGTTTCATCGTGTTCTTCGCATTTGCGGGATTAGCCATAGCCTTCAGAGAGCTCAGAAGAAACAAATCCCTGATTTTCTACTTACTATTAGTGCTTGCTTTCGCAGTTCCCCTGTTTTTCTCTCAGTCGTACTTAGTTGGCTTTTATCTGCCCTTCCAGTGGTTCAACTACTACATACTGCCTCCGCTGGCGGTTTTAGCAGCGGTAACATTCACATTTCTCTTTGACACCGCGTATAGCGCATACCGTAACAATAAACAGGACGCGCAACGGATTTTCCTCAAGGTCTGCAGCGTCATAATAGTCGTTGTATTGATTGCAGCTCTGGTGCTGCAATTTCAGACAGTAACCGCAAAGATGGATGAAGTCTCAACGTTCTACTCGACGTCTGACACGGAAGCCTACCAAGCGGGCAAATGGATCAGCCAAAACTATGCCGACAAATCCGCCGACGTTGTTGTGTCAAAAGAACCTGGGCACTGGTTCTGGGTGTACTCCGGCCTAAATGTGATTGCCGAAACCAACCCCGTCATTGACTGGAATGTGAACGCCTCAAACGTTCTCGACTTTGCCCAAGAAATGGTGAACCCCCAAACAATGTTCAGGTTCTACCAAGCAAAGACAGGCATATCAGACGAAACCTACGTTCAAACAAACATGGTTTGGAAACGCATCGCTTTCACCGCATCCGATGACGCCTGGTTCAGCTATCGGAATCGGGACGGGGTTCTACACAATTACACGTTACCCTCTCTAGACCAAACCATAACCATGGACGAAAGGCACTATCCCAAGCAAATAGCCATAAACTACTCTGGACCTGACTTCGTTCTAACAAAATACATTTTCGCATACAACAACTCGTACCCACTCACGGTAACCTGGCAACTGACAGCTTTAAACGACAACGTCAACTACGTTATCTTCTATCTCACCGAGAACTTCGCAGAAGGAGTGCCCTTCAACAAAGCAAACGTTGGAGGAGCCTTAGCCTGGCAAAACCCAATAGACAACCCATCCAAAATGGAAAAAGACAGTTGGGCCCTAACAACCTTTGACCGCGAGAACCTGAACATCAGCAACTGCATAGACGTTTACGACGAAACCGATCAAATCGCCTATGCCATCAAATTCCTTAACCTACCCGACGAAGGAAACATAGGGGCTTTGTGGAATAGAAACATCGACGCCATCAGATGGATCTACAACATGTACAAAGTCGACGCCAACTACACAGTAACTCTAAGCTATCAGACACTGGCATTCTCGCTAAGTAGCTACCCACAGTTGACAGATCCAAAGAACATGGACACCATTTTTGACCTGAAAACTTCTGAGCCATTTGAGGTCCAATGTCGAGACTTCGCCTCCATAATCAGCGATAACTACGTCCGCTTTATAGTCTACGACAAGAACCGCTTTGACAGCAGAGTCTTAGGCACAGGCTGGGTTCAGTTGGTTTATTCCAATGACAAATACGTCGTGCTCAAAATCAAAGAAGACCACCCGTACTTGGTCGTTTACAAAAGCGAGTTGTAGATGAAACGCATTTTTCCCTATGAAATCTGCCCGGATTCTGTTCTGGTGTTAGCAAGGGAAAAAATGCCGCGCCAAACAAACCCAATTGAATCTCCATGTTGTGAAAAGATTGAACGCAAAAACAATCCGCCTCATCACTGTGAGTGAGCATTGAAGGGGTTTATAGAAGCCCGAGGGCAGCGCCGTTCTGTTATATGAACTTGACAATCATCTGCACGCTGATTACAATTAATAGAAAGGCAAAAATCGCCTGCAGATACTCGCCTGAAACCCGCTTGCAAACCCAGGAACCAACTTGTGCACCAACAACTGCTCCAACCGCAATCAACAACCCGAACACGAAATCAACGTTTCCTAAAGACCAATGCTGAATCACCCCGGAAAATGACGTGAAAATCATAGTGAACATGGAAGTCGCAACCACAACATGAATAGGCATCAGCAAAACCAGACTCATTATCGGCACCAACAGCAAGCCACCTCCGATGCCAAGCAAACCTGAAAGTAAGCCGCCAAAGAAACTCAGTCCAAAAGCAGTCAAGAACCTCGATTTATCAGCAAACAACTCGTTTTCAACCCAAAAAACTTTTCGGTCACTTTGCTCAGCTTTCTTTCTCCGAAGGATCTTGCTCCTGTAAGCCATTTGAACCCCAACAACGATTAAGAAGCCCCCCAAGGTCAAACCCAAAACGGAACCTGACAAAACCGAAGTCAAAAAGGCGCCCACAATGGAGCCAGGAACCGTAGTTATAGCGAGGACGGTCCCTGTTTTGTAGAAGACCAGGTTATGTCTCTAGTAGCCGACAGTGGCTGAAATTCCACTGAAAATAATCGCCAGCAAACTTGTTCCGACAGCGTGCGCCGGCGCAAACATGTAAGCCAACGTCAACAAAGGCACAAAGAAGACCCCTCCACCGACACCAGTCATCACAGCAACGATGGCCACCAGAAATCCGATTAAAGGGAGCAACAACTCCCACAAACCAGCTCTTCTCCTGCAATATTCTTTGCCTGTTGCGAAGGACGTAGAAAACGCAGCCAACAGCCAGAAAAACCACGCCTGTAAGCCAAGCCGCTGACGCGACAAAAGCGGCTATCACAAACAGAACTAGGCAAAACGCAAGTCCAATGATAGGGAGAAAACGTGGATACAGCCGATTATCCGCTTTCAGCCTGAACGCAGCCAAGTTGGCAAATATATACCAGAAAAGCAGCGCAAAAGTGCTAATCGCAACTACGCTCGTTAGGTCAACGAACAGAACCAGAAACGTTATCGCGATGCCAACCGACCAAACGCTGACGTAAGGTGTGCGGCGTTTCTCGTCAATTTTGCTCAATGCCTTGGGCAAATCGTTTCGTCTGCTCATCGAAAACATCATACGCGAAACGCCCAAAATCGCCGTTAGCAACACGCTGGCTGTAGCAACCAAGCCGCCAGCGGAAACCAACTGAACAGCAGGCAAATATCCCGAAACATCCATCGCGGTTGCCAATGGACTGCTGGAACCTGCAAGCCCATTTGCACCCACAAGGCCAACAGCGATGACGCCAACTAATATGTAAACAGCTGTGGAAATCAGCAAAGAAAACAAGACCGCCCTTGGCACGTTACGGTTGGCATCCTTTACCTCCTCAGCCACAATAGTTGCCCTCGCAAACCCGCCGTAAGCGAAGAATATGAAGAAAGCCCCAAAGAACACACCCGCACTCAACGGCTCAAAAGGCGCAAAGTTGCCGGACTTCACGAAGAATAATCCGAAAATCACAAAGAACGCCAAGACCATCAGCTTCACTACCACCAGGACGTTGTTGAGCAAAGCAGATTGCCGCACTCCAAAATAGTTCAAAGCAGTAAACCCTAAGCACAGAACAGCCGCAACCATGTTCATCGGCAAACCTGGAACAGCGGCATGGAAATAAAACGCGAACCCCAGCGAGACCGCTGCTCCGCCAAACGTGTTACTTACAACCCACATCCAGCCCGAAAGAAAACCCGCGAAAGGCGAAACCAGCTGTCTGATGTGCTCGTATGCGCTTCCTTCCACAGGCTGCCAACTGGACAGCTCCGTGAAGCTCAAAGCCGTAAATAACGCAATAACAGCGGCAATAGCCATGGAAACGATAAGTGCGGAACCAGCTTGGCCAGCAACGATGCCTGTGACCACGAAGATTCCGCCGCCAATGATTGCGCCAACATTGATGGCCGTTGCAGACCACAAGCCCAAACTTCGCTTAAGCTGTTTTGACGCCTGTGACTGAGGTTCCTCTTCGCACTCCATGAAGAATGCTTTCTGCAGTTCGAAGTAATAAACCATTAACGGTTAACGTGATTTCTTCTTGTCTTCCCAGAACTCGCGTGTGCGCAGGTACTGGATTTTCGCCTTCAACAAGTCCATGAGAAACTCATCTTGATTTGTATGCATCTTTCCCAAAATCCGAGAAGCCGTTTCCGGACCGACACCCTTCACCATCAACGCGCGCATGGCTTGCTTGCCGTAGCTAAGAACTAAATCCGCTTTTCGCCTTGCGACAGTTAGCTCTTTAAGCTCTTCAGAATTGAGTTCTTTGCCCTCACGACGCTTCCGCAAATCCTCCTTCAGCTTCTCCACGTTTTGACCGAGGTAAAGCAGCGTAAGCAACCGGGAACCGCAATTTCCGCAAGTCGGTTCTTCAGGCAACTCTTTCACATGCACTTGCATTGTCCATTGCCCGCAGTTGAGGCATGCCAACGTTGCAGTCCGGGCTTCAATGGCGTTCTTCATCCTGTCGATGTTGCTGAGGATTACTCGTTCTGGAGCCATCAACTCCGAAATATCTGCGTACTGAGCCAATATGTGGTAAGCCAAAGGCGTGGGTTTCTCCACGCGGATAATTGTGTTCACTTCGATTTTGCCCGATTGCGCTTCATGCATGATCTGTTTGGCTTTGGCTAAGTCAGCCTTCTCAAGCATACCCTCGCGGATTGTCTCGTCGAAAACTGGAGTGCCCTCAAAAGACGCGCTTAGTTCTAGTTTGACGTTCGGGACTCATGGTTTTTCCACGGGGCATAACGCCGAAGCGTTCTGCCACAAACTTCATCTTGTATGCAAAAGGGAACTTGGCTTTTAGGTACTTTTGGAAAGCCGTTTCCACTTGCTCATCAGTAAGGTGGAAAAGCACTTTGGGCATTTGCTCTACTTCCAGTGCGCTCAGCTTCCGAGGTTGCTCCAGCAAAATTCGATAGCCGTCTGCCCACCAACCCGTAACAATCTCGCGTTCTGAAAGAACCGAATCGAAGATTCCGCCTAAAGTCTTATTCACAACTTCGCCGAAACACGCGTGAACGACAAGGTACCTGTCGTAAGCTTCGAGGACGATGCGGTTCTGTGTAGGCAACGGTGCTCCTTCTTTGAGGTGTTCGTCGATTTCTCGAGTCGTTTCCACCAGCGTTTTCTGGTCGGTTTTGAATTCCCCTGCGAGTTCCTCTGCGGCCTGCTCAGGTGTTTTGCCACGTTTGAGGAGGGCACTGATTTTTTCTCGAGCAGTGCCTGTTTGTTGTGCAAGGTCAAAGGGCACTGGCAGGATTTCTCCGTCCCAGCCTGGAATTGCTGCGAATGGGTCTTCCGCGGGAACGACATGCACGGTTCCAGTTTCTTCTTCGATTTGGACTATGCGCCACACTTTTCCCCGCATAATGAAGTGCAAGCCAATTCTGGCATCAAGCGCCATGAATTCGTCGCCTAATGTGCCAATTTTGCGGTCGTTCAGCACATTTATTACTGGATAGCGTCTTTCGTCGGGAATCATGCTAAGGTTGCCGTAGTAGTATTCGCGTGTTCTGCCACTTTTGCGCAAAACTTTTCCTTCTGCATCCAACCGTAGTTTGTTTAGGCTGGCTAAAAAGTCTATCACATCATTGAGGCGCTTCTTGGTGAGTTTGCGGTACGGATAAGCTCTATGGACAATTTTGAAGACATCGCCTGTCTGGATGATTTCCTTGTCCATGAGAACGCCAGCAATTTGGTGCGCAAGCACATCCAAGGCGTTTTCATGAAATAGCACAGGCTCAATTTTGCCCCTTTCAGCATTCTCCACTGCAGCAATCGATTCGAGTATATCGTCTGGGTAGACAGTGATAATTACGCCTTCCGACACCCGCTCCAAAGTATGTCCACTTCTGCCAACACGCTGAATTAGACTGCTGACTTGCCTTGGCGACATATACTGCACAGTAAGGTTCACGTTGCCAATGTCGATGCCCAGTTCCAGAGTGCTCGTGGCGATGATTGCTTTGAGCGTTCCTGCCTTGAAGCTGTCTTCTATGTTTGCACGTTCTTCGCGGCTGAGCGAGCCATGGTGCACTGCTATGTCTTGGCGGCCAAGTTGGCTGAATCTGTGTCCTAACATTTCCGCAATTGTTCGGCTGTTGACGAAAATCAAAGTGGATTTGTGCGTGTCTATTAGTTCGGCTAATCTACGGATGCGTGCTGCTGCTTCCGGGCTCGTTTCCAGTTTTCCTGCTAACTCAAAGTCTTTCTCTGTTGGAGTTGGGAATTCGACTCTGTAGCTGTAATTTTTAGCGATCAAAGCATGGATTATGCTAACTTCGCGGTTTGTGCCAGCGACAAACTTTGCCACCTCTTCTGGGTTACCAACTGTGGCGGACAAGCCGATTCTTTGGAACTCGTGCTCTGTAGCTTCAAAAAGTCTTTCCAAAGCCAACGTAAGTTGCGCGCCTCGTTTGCTTTCCGCCAAATCGTGCACTTCATCAACGATGACGCACTCTACGCTTTTGAGGTGTCTGCGCATCTGCGAGCCAGGCAGAATAGCCTGAAGCGTTTCTGGCGTTGTGATGAGCATTTGGGGTGGTTGACGGGCTTGTTTGCGACGAATTTTCATCTCTGTATCGCCATGGCGAACGTCAACGGAAATGTCCAGTCGTTGGCTCCAAAATGTGAGGCGTTTGATCATATCCCGGTTCAAAGCGCGCAACGGTGTAATATAAATGACTTGGATGCCCGTTTGGTCCTCGGGTTTTTGCGCAATCAGTCTGGAAAACACTGGGAGAAGGACGGCTTCGGTTTTTCCCGTGCCAGTTGGCGCTATCAGAAGCACATTTTTCCCTGCTAAGATGGACGGGAAAGACATGGTCTGCGGAAGCGTTGGTGCTGTAAATCCAGCTTCGACAAGAGCTCTACGGACTGGGGTGGCGAGTAACTCGAAAACAGAAGAGGACTTAGGCTGCATTGTCTTGCTCAAGGGAAATAGGCGAGAAGCCAGCTTTATCCTTTATCCACTCAACACTCACGTATCCGAAGCAAACTATAATTTCATATGGACAGAAAGCAGCATGGAAGAATCGAAGGTAGATAGAGAAGTCAGGCGCTTATTTTGGGCGGCGGCCTAACCCTTCTTCCAAGTTTAATCCTTAACGCGATGCGATACAGTTTCCTTAGGCTCTTCACCAGCAACTCCACACTCGGCGACTCACTGTAGACGATTGGCACCTGCTCGTACTCCGCCAATTTAACCGCGCTCCATGTCAGGCTTCACGCGGTGGAAAACAACCACACGGGGCTTAAGGTGGCTAACACGAACCATCATCATTGCCAGCGCGGGGCTCTCCACGTTCGTGAACACAAGCGCACGTTCAGTTGTCGCGCCGAACAGCTGTGCGTACTCCAAACCGCTTAGAGCCTCCACCGCTTTCCTTGCGTCTACGACTGTATAGCCGTTCACTTCCTTGACGTACTTCTCGCCCCCCGCGACAACTGCACCATTAATTGCCTTGCATAGGTACTCGACACGTACAGGAATAGGGAACTCGCGTAGGTCCATAACCGCCATGGTCGGCGAGCTCGTTAGTTTGGCGAATTCACGAATAAATCGACTGCCTTTTTCCTCGTCAATTTGCAGCAGTGCCAAGACGAATCGGCGGATAAATTTGGCTCCTGGGCTTTTGCGGCGCCACTTTCGTAGTCGCTGACGACGGCACTTGAGCTGAGCATCATGCGTTCGCTGAGACTGGCTTGGCTGACAGCGAAAAGTTCTCGCCATCTGCGCATAGTGGCAGCCTGGCTTACTTGAGAAGATAATTTCCCCGGCGATTCTTCTGGCTAAAACTTCCCTGATGCTTGGTGAGACGGACACAAATGGACCCTGTGCATCCACTCTAAGGATGAGGTATAAAACTGTAACGCTTTTCCGCGTGAACCACGAAGGAAGAAAGGGGATTACACCATGAAGATGAGCACCACTCCAACAACTACAACCACAGCGCCACGGATGCTGCTCAAGGTCGCCTTTTCCTTAAACAGCAAGAACCCAGCGAAGGCGCCAAAAAGCGGCGTTGTGGAACTTATGGGCACTGCCTGCGCCGAAAGAATGTTGAGGAAACTGTAGTTCATGACCAGCCACCCCAAGGCATTCGCAACCAAACCGCCCACGCAGAGGAGGATGATGCCTTTGCGACTTCACCTTCAAGAAGCCGCGGTGCCTATCCAAAACAGGTGCGAGCAACAGCAGAAGCAGAGCCATCGAAGCGATTCGCACAGTAATTAGAGCGGAGTTCGTGCCTAGGCTGTCCACGCCAGGCATCGTGACGACCACATCCATAAGCGTAACACCGACCGACCAGATAGCAGCAGTAACCAGCGAAGCAACTACGCCTTTTAGAGCCACCTTGCCCTTGACAAGCGCGGCTTCTCTGATTCCATCACGACTGAGCAACCAAATCCCTATCACAATTACCAAGGCACCGACAACAGCCACCACCGACACAGGTTAGCCAAGCAAAAAAGTTGTCCAAAGCAGACTAAACAGCGGATATGTGGCTGCCAACGGCACGGCAAGCGAAGCCCCGACGGACTTTAACCCGAACAGGTACAGAGTGTCGCCCACACCCAAGCCGACGACACCGCTAACAACCACAACTGCAACCACACCCAACGGCAAACTTGCCAAAGCACTCCATTTACCTAAAACTAAAAGCAAAAACGACATAACGGCGGCGTTGGTTACACAGTGGACGATATTCGCCGAAACGGACCTAGCGTTAAACAGGGCTTGATGGTACAGAATTGGCGCCACCGCCCAGCACACAGTTGCGCCCAAAGCTGCAAACTCGCCCAGAACATCCGCACTCATATCGAATCGCTTACCAAATCAGCGTTTAGCGGCGAATAAATAAATTCCCAATGTCTTTGAACAGCAAAAGTTATAGGCTCAGCGCCAAACACTCAAACGGTGCGAGGCGTGTCATTTAGACAGAGAATGGAACAAGCAGCAACAGCAAAGCAGTCCAGCATCGTTTTAGCACTGGATTTTCCTTACCACAAACCTCAAGAACGCCAAACATTGCGGGACAAAGCAGCCAACATGCTTGACATGGTTTCCCCCTATATCTGCGCAGTGAAAATTAATCATCACCTGACGTTACCGCTGGGCGTTTTCGGCGGCGCACAAACTTTGGTTAAAGCAGCCCACGAAAAGGGCCCTTGTTGCCATAATGGATGCCAAAGTTAACGACATAGGCGCCACAAACACCGCAATAGCTGAATACTACTTTGAAGCGGGTTTCGACGCCATCATCGCAAATCCGTTCATAGGCTGGGAGGAAGGCCTAAAACCAATCTTCGATACTGCAGCCAAACACCAGCGAGGCACTATCTTGCTGGGATACATGAGCCACGAAGGAGCCGCAGAAGGCTATGGGCAAATCATCTGCAGCAAAGATGGCAAACAGACAAAACAATACATAGCATTTGCCCAAAAAGCACTTTTATGGCACGCCGACGGCATAGTCGTGGGCGCAACTGTTCCCGACAAGATACGAGAAATCTTCGAAGTAGTCGGGGAGGAAGTGCCAATTTACTCACCTGGTGTTGGAGCTCAAGGAGGGGCGGCCGAAGCATCATTGAAGGCGGGGGCAAGGTACCTGATTGTTGGACGGGAAATTATCCAGGCACAACATCCTGCGAAAGCAGCGGAAAATCTGCAGCAGAAACAGAGATTAGGCAAATAAGATTTGAAGAAAGAAGACGGCTACGCGGTTATCTGCCACGTTTGTTTTCCCAAAGCTCTTTTCGGAGCAGGTCACGCACGGCCGAACGTCTGACACTGCTTCGACCCATCCCATGGACAGGGTGGTTTGCGGCGATGTCGGTTTTGGTAAAACCGAAGTGTCCATGCGTGCAGCGTTTATTGCCAGTTCAAAATGGCAAACAGGTGGCGGTATTGGTACCGACTACCTTACTGGCGCAGCAGCACTATCAAAATTTCCGCGACCGCTTTGCTGATTGGCCTGTGCGTGTGGAAGTGATGTCACGCTTTGTCACCCCCAAACAGCTAAAACACATTGCCGGAGAATTGGCCGAGGGTAAAGTCGATATTGTTATCGGCACCCACACCCTATTGTCCAAGGACCTTAAGTTTAAAGCGCTGGGACTGGTAGTCATTAATGAGGAC
>CAVOWB010000013.1:0-187194 GCA_963699995.1 Candidatus Bathyarchaeota archaeon
TTCCGACAATTAAGCCAAATTTCCCGTGCGGAAAATCCGTTATTGACAACTTTTAAATGGAAAGTTCAAACTATAAAATGGTCAAAGAAGGTTAGTAAGCTTGCAGAAGCTTGAGCTCAAAGAAGTCAGCGCAGGATATGGCGTAGAAGAGGTCCTACACAAAATCAGTCTTAAGCTGACTGAACCATCGATTTACGTTGTCCTTGGACCAAATGGGGCGGGAAAAACTACTCTCTTCAGAACAATATGTGGCATTCTGAGACCTTTTTCAGGTCAGGCAAAGTTTGATGACTTGGACCTCTTCAATTCGAAAGAGGCACGCAGAAGGATAGCCTACCTTTCTCATTTAAACGCGCTTCCAGAGGAAATGACTGTTTTCAACACCTTAAAGTATTATGCTGATATTGAAGGCGGAGATGTTGAACATGTGCTTGACCTTCTAAGCCTAAGCGACCTTCGAGACAAGAAATTTTCTTCTCTTTCGCAGGGACAAAAGAAGAGAGTTTCAGTAGGCAAAATCTTTCTCAGAGAAAGAGACCTGTACCTTCTTGATGAACCGACTTCTAATGTAGATCCGAAGATTTCCAAAGAAATTAGAGAACTACTGATAGAGCTGAGCAAGAACAAGTTTGTCCTTTACTCATCACATAATCTCTATGAGGCAAGGGAGATTGGCACATACCTGATTGTAATAAAAAACGGAGAGCTCAAATTTTTCGATAAGATAGAGAATGTAAAGACAAAGCAGTATCGGGTAGGCATCAAAACTCTAAATGATATCTCGCGACTGCTGCCGGAATCTAAGTTTGAGAACGGCTACCACGTGGTGACAGTGGATAGCCCAAGTGAAGTCGCAAAAATTGTTAACAGTCTAGTGACACAGGGCGCTGAAATTGTAGAGCTTCGCGAGCTGGATAATCCGCTGCAGGAGTTTTTTGAGGAGGGATGAAAATGGGCTTCTGGCAAGTCACCATGAGGAGAAGCGTAAGACTAAGTCGAACCTACTTCATTCTGGGCATAGTGATGACTGTCTATGGAGTAATTTTGTCGAACATAATGTCAATAATTCCGTCAGGACTCCGCGTATACTCCTGCCCCGATTGATTTGGCAAATAACTTTCCCGTGCTCTCAGTGGCTCTTCTCTCGCTGTCAGCCGTCCTCTTTTCGCTGCCGGTGGTTATGCTGTTTGTATATGACAAGAACAACGGGGTCTTGGAGTATCTTCTTTCAACTGGGCTTGACCAACTCGATATTTTCAAGGGTTACGTGAAGGCTTCATTAGTCTCTAGCAATTTATCTGCTGGTCTTTGCAATCATACTCAACACAGTCGTAGGAGTCTTCTAGGAACCAGTTTGAGCCTGTTGGCAAGCATGACAGTTCTTACGTTCGCCATTGGCATTTCAGAAGTATTCCTCGTCAGTGTCTGCATGGTGGCTTTCAGTTCCCTTCAGAAAACACCTATGGGCGCTAACCAGCCTCTCGGCGTGATCATCGGCGTTATTCCGATGTTCCCCGCGTTGATACTGCCCATTGTGTTTCCTGCGTACGCTATAGTTGTTGATTTATCGATTGCCGCTATTACCTTGATTGCCTCGTTAGCACTGTTGCTTTCTGTTGGTCGTCTCATACTGAGGGAGAAGCTATTGCCCTAAAGAAGTATTTACTTGGGCTGATAGCTCCTGAAAAAGAATAGAAAGGGGGAATTGCGGGAGACGTCTCCATCTGTACCAGCTTCAACAGAAGGCTAATGGCGCTTTGCTCAGCTGACTTAGAAAAACAATGCCTCCGAGAAGTTAAATATCAGGAAAATAGGTATAGCAATATGGAAGGTTGAGAAAACGTTAGCGGCGAGTCTTTTCTCAGGTGGCAAAGAATCCGTTCATGCCATATCTACTGTCGAAAAACAAGGTGTTAAGGTTGAGCATTTGCTTCACCAAATTCCAACTTTCACATCGCCTCATGCACACAACATTGAAGCCCTAAAAACCCTGGCAAAATCCATGAACAAAAATTTCGCAATCGTAGACCTTCACAAAGGTGAACAAGAACTTGTTGACTTGCTCAAGAGCCTCAACGTTGACGCACTCGTTGCAGGAGACATCAACGTTCCCCAACATATAACGTGGCTCCAAAACATATGCGGTCAAGTGGGCATAGAACTGCTTGAACCTCTTTTCGGGAAGAATACATCAGTTTTATTCCAAGAAATGTTTAGTGAACCCAAATTCAAAGCTACAATCATAGGCGTAAACACAAGATATCTCACTGATGAGTGGTTAGGGTTCACGATAAGTTGTGAAACGGCTGAAGACTTCCTGTCAGAAACTCGGCACATAGACCCTCTTGGAGAGAACGGTGAATTCCACACCATAGTTGTTGATAGTCCTCTTTACTCAAACGCATTCAAAATAAATCCATTGGAGAAAATAACTGAAAAAGACATGACATATCTCCGCATAACCCTGAAGGAGTAAGTTGGAAAGAACACAAATCTCCATTTGCAGCGGATGCAAAACCATCCAAGTGTCAATTAGCATGGGTGTTCGTTTGCAGGGGGCCTAAGATGCCCATATTGAATTGTCCAAGTCCACTATTGCAGACTACTTTGTAGTTGAAGGAGTTTGCAAGGGAACAGGAGCGGATATGGCTTTCTCCCACCGATGTAGAAACAGGTCTTTGCACCAGTTATGAGAAATAGAATCTTTACCTATCAAGAGTGCGTAGTCCATTTTTCCGTTTAAGTCAGGGAAACCAAACATTGCCTCTTTCTCCGTCATTAGGATGACTTCCTCGACTTTAGGTAACCTTCTCCTTTTAGCACCAGGTTCAGGCTTGACTCCCGGAGGAGGAACTATTGTCTCTGGAAATATGAATCGAAATTCGACGCCTCTCTTCATCCGCTCACCGATGATTGGGACTGTGCTTGTTAGAATCTGATCAGACATTATCCACATGTATTCACTCGACTCTTGGAGCATAATCTCAGACAGGCGAAAACTAGTCATGATATCGCTGGTTCCCGGCGGAATAGATGATAACTCGCCGATTCGTTCGACAAATTCAAGGGGCAGATGAGATAAATCGTGTTCCGAGAAATATTGCGTGTTCTTTGAAATAAAGCAGATGCCCGAAATAAGGGATAGAGCAAGGTTTCCAAAATGGGTAAGCCCATATAGCCCATCCACGTCTTTCTGAATCAGTTTTGCTTCACTTAGCCTCTGCAAGTGTCGAGATGTTTCAGTAATAGTCATATCCAGTTTTTCAGAGATGTGTGATAGTTTCATCTTCTGTTTCTGAAGCTTTAGCAGCAAATTCATTCTTTCGCTGCCTAGACAATTCAAACATTAGCTTGCACGGTTTCTCCAAAACCACACCAACTATAGTATTAACATTAAAGTTTCGGGTGTTGTTCTATTTTATGCCGTTCTTGAGATAAATTTTTCTATTTGAGCTTAACACTTTATGCCCAGGAGAGAATCAAGTGCAAGTTTTCGGGGTAGAAGACAGATTCGGAAACAGCTCTACATACACATTAATACCAAAATTTTAGGATCAATCCTTCAATTTCCACTCCAATCATAAAATAGATTATTCTCCCTGCAATGCCAATGGTATATTCGGTGAAAATCAATGAGCAAAAATGATGAGGATTCAAAGCAGAAAGAAAACAACCTTGCCATAGGTTTAGTGATTGGGATTGCTATTGGGATTGCTTTTGGATCAATACTAGGCAATATTGGCTTGGGGATCGCTTTGGGTGCGGCATTTGGGTTAACGTTCGGAGGCGTTTTCACTCTCAAACGCAAAGCCAAGAAGAGTTCACAGGATTAAGTTAGGAAGAAAGCCAAATGTCAAGTGGAACAAAAAAAGCAGAAAAACACGCATTCTCTATTGAGCTAAAATCGAAAGAGTATCTGAAGCTTGTAGCGATGCCAAATGGTGCAAAAGACAGTATACTGATTGAAGGATTTCTTGGAGACCTAGAGGTTGTAGACCTAGTCGAGGGAGCAATGCTTGAGATACAGGGAACAAACGGAACTTTCAAAATCGATCTCAAAGAAGAAGAACTAAACAAACTGTGCAATCGAATTGCGAGGAGGTGTTAGGTCTTGGAAATGGAAACAAAAGACAGCGTTCAGGCAATCCCAAGAGATGTAGCATTTCAGCTTTGCGAAGAAATTCGAAAAGAAAAAGGCGTCAGGCTCTTCTCCCAATGCTGGGGCTGCGTGAAGTTCTCCAAGAACGACCCAGATAAAATGTGTTTCAGTGGACCGGATTATCGAGGATGCAAATGGGTCAATAATCGATACGATAAGAGGCTAAGCACATGATCACCGGTGTGGCAATACTCCTCTTCGACGCTTTTACCCCCCAATTTCAAAAGGACAAAAGAACCCATAAACAAACTTTTGGGGTATGGGATGATAAATAATTCTAATACAAATTCGCGGCGCGGTGTTTTAATTGTTGCTTGGATTGCGACTTTGCTTGCTAGTTCATTGGGTCTAATACTTTGGAGAGAACTTGGCGGCGCGGAACCTAATTGGTTACCGTGGATTAATGCGATCGGGTTGATAATTCTTTTTTCTCTCACTATTTTTAAGACGAACCTAAAGCCGCTAAGAGGTTTTGTCTTCATCTTGATAGTTTTGTTCTTTTTGGGTTTTGGAGGTGGCTGGCAATTTGGTGTAATCCCGCTCGTTCGCTCAAGTTCTCTTTGGATTAGTTGGGAAAATCAAATGCCTTGGAGTTTATCGGCAATTGCTACTCATCTTCTGAGGCTCTCTCCAGCATTGGTTATACTCTCGTTTCTCTTGCTTAAGGGAAGAAAACGCCAAGACTTCTTTTTGGCAAAAGGAAAAATTAACGCACCTGTAGAGCCATCCAGACTGCTGGGAATGAAAAAACCTGAACCATGGACCAGAATAGGAACCATTTTTGCCGTAGTATTTGCCTCTGTTACGTTCGTTTATTTGATGGTAAGCTCTCCCCCTTCGTTGGATGCTTTCATTCAGGCGCTTCCGCTTATTCCAGCAGCTCTTCTGATTTCAGTGATTAACGCTTTCAATGAAGAGTTCACTTTGAGAGCCGCTCCAATCTCAGAACTGTTTTCTGCCGTTGGGAAAAAGCAAGCGCTAATGATTACAACAGCCTTCTTTGGACTTGGTCACTTCTATGGTGTGCCGGCTGGATTACTTGGCGTGCTCTTATCGAGCTTTCTCGGCTGGTTCTTAGGCAAAAGCATGTTGGAAACGAAAGGTTTCTTCTGGGCATGGCTAATTCACTTCCTTCCCGACGCGTTCATCTTCACGTTCTTCGCAGTTTCAGCAGTTGCACATTAGGTAAGCGCCAAATTTTCTATAGAAGAAAAAGGGGCGGTGCGGGTGAGTAAAACTCAACTGATGTGTGGGTTCAATTCCCATAATGCAACAATAGGTATTGGGGTTCACCCTGAACCCACCGGAAATAAGCATAGTTTAGAGGAAAGACACGTGGAGATGCTGTTGCATAAGAGAAAGTAGGTGGAATTTTTGGTCTTGTTTTCTATAGTTATCTTCTACACAAACCCTATAAACAAACTGTAACAGAATAGGATTTTGCTTTCTCTAGGCTTGGAGGAGAAAGGAGGAGAAAAAAATGGGCGTAAAGGATGAATATCTGTCGCCATGCGGAATGTATTGTAGCGTATGTTCAGTACAAGCAGCAATCAAAAATAATGACCAGCAACTTAAAGAAAAACTAGCTTCTGTCTTTGGCACTTCACCTGAGAATATAGTTTGTGAGGGATGCAGGTCGGGAAAAACTTTTCAGTTCGCTAATGCCTGTTCTATTAGAGCATGTGCGCAGAAAAAAAGCCTGAACGGCTGTCACCAATGTGACGATTTTCCATGTAATAATATAAAGAATTTTCCATTCGAGATTTCCAGAAATATGATGTTGGAAGCTATACCTCGATGGAAGGAATTGGGCACCGAACGCTGGGTAGCAGAAGTTGAAAACCGCTATACCTGTTCTAAATGTGGAACATTATTACATCGCTATGCCGATAAATGCAGCAATTGCCAAAGCCCATTCGGAAGAACATAAAAATGAATCCAGTCTGGATTACAGATATATGTCTGACAGTACTTTTGAAACATGAGACTTGATAAAACCCTGCTTCATACCTGCAATACAAGCCATTTTGATTGGCCCAATATTTTTGCTGTTATTTTCGTTTATTTCTTTTTTTGTTGCTACTGTGTTTTGACCGTTGTTGCCGTTAAGAGAATTTGGAACAAAAAAGGGTGTTTGGGGAGATTTCTCCATTCTGCAGTGGATGTAATTCCCACCCTACATTTTTATTTCATTTCTTCTGCATCACGAAGAATTCATACCCAATAAAATCAGAATTATTTCTGTAAGTTGCAATCTCTTTTTCTGATCTTTCAAATACTCGTAATGCAGTTTCGTTATTGCGGTATTTCTTCTTCAATTCTGGTATCCGTTTTTCCAGTGGAGAGTAATAGTTGTCATTCCAGGATGATTTGGGCAAGGTAAAATGAGATATCAAATGATACTTCTCATCTTGTATGAGGGTAATGTTACCCTGAATATCTTTTACATAAGGATACTCTTCCCAAAATTTCTTTGCCTCTGCTGGAGGATTCGATGTTAACAGTACTCCTTCAGTTACTGCCAGATAGCCCGTGTTTTTTAGGAGTTGATAACTTTTTTTAGCCCATTTTGAAATCCCATCTGATACAGCGCTCCTTCCGACCAAACAATATCAAATAAGTTATCCTTGAAATCCATCTCAAGCATCGATTGATTCTTCGGGAAAATTAGTTTATCTAGCCCTTCCTCGACTGCTTTCTTCATTAGATTTTCTAAAAACGGCTGATAATTGTCCAGAGCAACAATTTTCCCATTGGTAATTCTTGCCAACTCCAGAGTCTGCATCCCAGGTCCGCAGACAATATCGCGAATATGGTTCAGTTGGCAGGCCTTCCAGATAGGAGAATGCTTTTCGAGTTGGCTGGTTATTGCCTGGTCCACCTCGGGGCAGATCTGTATAGAGTTAATAAAAATACTCCATTCCCTCCATGATTCCTTCCATGATATCATCTCTCAGATGGAAAAACAAGGCTTAACGTGTATATGAATTATCGAAAATTTCCTGAAACTGTTAGGACAAAAAGGTTGGTTGGATTAAAATTTGGTCCCGAGAGAAAAAAAGAGGAATTGCAGGTGACATCTCCACTCTGGTGAGGGTTCAATTCCCATCCCCAGCTCTATGAACTTATCCCCCGTAGCAATGAGCTAAAAATGAAAGTATTTTCAAGTTGGCAATTTTTACAGATTATCTGCGAAGTTCACAGGGACATGGCCCCATTTTGTTTTTAGCTGTATAACAGGTGTTTACGAAACTGCAGTCAATGGCGTCCGTTGCCTCTTCCTCTGAGCTGTCTTTAATGCTGAGGTTAGCGGTTTCGGTTTCCATTAGTCTGAGCTTTTTCGTCAATATTTCAATGGTTTTTGCCAATTCTGCCTCTCTGTGAGAGGTGTAATCAGAAGGAAAGTCTCTTTGCGCTGCAGCTAGGCTCTCACGTTCTTTTGAGCCTTTTTTCGTCATTCTTACCCCACGTTCTGTCTGTATAATTTGTTAATTAAATTTTTCTAATCTGAATCCTAACGATAACAGTAGATTCTTTGGATACATCGCGATTTTGGCGTAATGAAGAGCGTTTTCTCTTTTGGTTTGCGTAATTCGCAAAAAACTGCGTTAATTGTATACAAATTTTGTTCTTCTCGTAATAGAAGCTGTTGAGCAAGACAGAGGTTACTTTGTGGTATGGTTTTTAAGGCGAAAGTGTTGGGAATAGACAAGGATGCTGAGTTATGGACAGTGGGAAAACTTCAGGAATAGCGGGATGCGAAAATAAGAGGGAGAACAAAGGGAAGAAAATCAAAAAAGTGCTCTGGCTCGTTGTGGGTTTCATTTGCTTAGGTCTGGGTTCAGTCGGAATAGTGCTGCCGATTTTGCCTACGACACCTTTTTTGCTAGCCGCTGCGGCTTGTTTCTGCAAAAGTTCAACAAGGATGTACAATTGGCTGCTGGGCAACAAATGGTTCGGGGAGTACATTAGGAACTACAAGGAAGGCAGAGGACTAGCTATGAAAACAAAAATTACCGCTCTCACCGTTTTGTGGGTTACGATAGGCATCTCAACTGTTTTCTTCCTGAACCGTCTCTTGCCTCCTCAGCTAGTCCTGCCGATGCAAATAATCATGGTAGCAATCGCAGTTGGAGTAAGCATCCATATCCTGAGGTTGCCAACCTATGAAAAACACGTGTAGCCTAATCCAAGAGAATTGGTCTCGGGAAATGTCGCCCGCCGCTACCGCTGCAGGTTCAAGCTTTCCCCTTCGATGCGTGCCAATTCTCCGATGTCATGTTTTGTTTGGAACTCGAAAATCTGCTTCCTTGAAGTGTTGAAATGATTTCTTTCCGTGACTTTCATCAATTTTTCGGGCGTAAATCTGCAATGCACTGAGGGTAGAGGAACCTCCAATTTTGTCGTCAAAAGACATCCGAATGACCCACCCTCTGTTTCGCAGATAATCTGTACCTGTCACTAGGTCCATGTCCTGCACATCCTCCGACGTGACACGTTCGCAAGAGATTCCGAACTCTGACAGAATCCTGAAAACCGTGTCCTTAAGGAAAGTCCAGATCGCCAGCGTCTTCTCGCTGCCTCGGTTAGCAAGATACATCCTCGCGTCAATCGCAAGATGGGCTCTTTTGTCTTTCTCGAATTTGCCGAATCTTCCAAGAATCCACAGAAATCTCAAAACGTGTACCCTCAGATTTTCCAGTTTGTAGTGTTGACCGAATGTGTCAGTATCCTTGAGTCCAAATGAAGAATGCTGCAAAGTTGTCAGCAGCTCGTGGATTGTTTTGAAAGCTGCAGTCTCTTCTTTAGAGTACGGCAGATCCTCTGGAAAGTCGACGACTTTCATCTCAATTGTCGATATCTTTGCTGGGTCCACAATGTCTTCCGGCCTTAATCGATCCATGAATATCTTTTAAGCGGCTTATTCCTTCGAAAGGCTCGACAAAAACGTGATAATCCTCTTCAGAAATACTTGCACCAAGCTTCTCTTCTATAGTCTTACGGTTCCAAGCGCCAGCTGTGGCTTTGACCGCATCACATGGAAATCGCGAACAATAAGCACAGTGTGCTACTCCGATCTTGTCTACGCATTGCCTTATCAAACACTTTCGATTCGGCAACTTGGAAGATTTGGGGATTCTTTCATCTGGGGTTTGACATGTCACGCAAGGATTTTTAATCGGCATGTATCCCAAAATCCTCTTGGCATTGTTTCTATACGACTCAAATTCCCGGGGAGTCATGCTCCTTCTTGGATAGGGTCCCCAGGGACAAGCACTGCAGTCTATTCCACATTTGGAGAATAGTCTTGCCACTCGTAGACCTTCTGCATAACAGAGTCGGAATAGCATAATAAGGACTCTGTATGATCAGGCCCTTGAGTGACTATTCAAATTCGCGCGAATGTTAGAGTGAAATGTGGAGATGCTGATAGAACTTTACGGTAGTTATTCCATTTCATTGACTCTAATTTTCTGTCGTCCTTTTTGATGCAGGATTAGTCTTTGCTGGGATTTGATAGATGCATCGTGTTTTTGAGTGTTGCCGTCTTCGAATATTTTATATGTAACTTGTGCAGAAAATAGTCTTTCGTGATGTTATGTCTTCAGATCAGAAGATGCTTGATGAATTAAAGAAAATCCGGGAGTATTTGGAACCCAAACCCGCCCCGCCAACGCCTGCTGCGCCGAAGGGTCTTTGGAATGAGTTCAAGGACTTTCTTAGTAAGTATAAGGTGCTTGGGCTTGCTATTGCTTTCATTATGGGTGTGTATTTGGGTGGGTTGGTGCAGTCGTTGGTTAAGGATTTGTTGTTGCCGGCGATTGGGTTGGCTGTTCCTGGGCTTGGGAATTTGGCTACGTGGAAGATTGCTGTGCCTGACACGGTGTTTGATGCTAGCGGAAACCCGCCGGCAGGCTATGCGGGGCAGGTTTTTGGGCTTGGGCCGTTTTTGGTGGCGCTGATTACTTTCATCATCGTGGCTTTCGTAATCTTCCTTATCGTGAAAGTGTCCAAGAAATGGGGCATGGAATAACCCCAACCTCTTCCTTTTTTCTTTCTGAAAAATTGAATAATTCATAAAACTTTAGACGCTTTCTTTTTCTTCGATCTCAGATGCTTCTCCCATTTTCATTTTGATTTCACATGTCGTTCTCCCGAAAAGGTAGTGCTATCGGTTCTCAACCTATTTTCCTGGAACCACGTTTTAGACAACAAAGAATGGCAGCTTTTGTTTGAGCAAACGAGTAGAACCTCTCCAGTGTTGGGGTTCACTTCAATTTCCGCTGCTGTCTTCCCACACTTGGGGCATGAGGTAGCAACCTCGACGGCTTCCACCCTTTTGGGAATCAGAGCCTTATCTCCTCAGGTTGGAGTTACTTCGGTTCTCGGGTACTGCAATTGTAATGTTTGAATCTTGAGTGCTGGAACCAACCTTGAAATTTGAATCTTGCACAGTGCTTTTGTGGTCTTTTGTCATAGTTTTACAGATTAGGCTGAGAGAGTTCTCTGTGAAGCTTAGCACTGATTGCCCTTCATTTGTCAGTTCGTACACTTTTCTGGGCCTTTCTGTGTCCATGTTCCAAGTGCTTTTTAGATAGTGCTTTTTCTCTAAGGCTGTTAGCAGGGGGTAAATGGTGCTTGGGCCGAAGTAGATTCCGAAGCCTTTGCGTATGCGTGCAATTATTTGATATCCGTGCATGGGTTCGTGGTCTAGGTATTGGAGGATTATCATGTCTAAGAGTCCTTTGGCGAGTTTAGTTTGGACGTCTTTTTGGTAATTGCTATTCATTTTGATAATTTCTCCTTATGTGGTTGTGTTCTACACATATACAATATGTCTTTTTGAGACACATTTCTCATGACTTCATACTGTCAAAACAGCCACATAAACCCTTACACATAATGCAAGCATACCAAAGCATATCAGGAGGTGCCAATTGCAGAGCACAAAAACACATCCACACGTATAATTTAGCAGATTCGAAATCATTTCAGAAGTTTAGTTTCCTCTAAGGGATCTGTACAACAAATATTCACAAAAGCCTCGTAGACTCCATCAAAATGGCAAAAGATGGATTTTGAAATACGGAAAAATCTGCAAAGCAACCTTGCATCGTGAAGATTTGGATAGATGAGATACTGAACTTCTGGATGCAATGAGGCTGCCTCAAACTAGAATAATGGGAAGGCTTCGGTTTAGGAGCCTCGATTGCATGGTGTCCATTTTGAGTATTAGACATTGAGAAGGGTTTGCTGGAGCTCTGGACCCTATAGGAGAGAGAATGAAACCCGAATGAGCAACATGTAAGTGCTCTTCCAGAGCCCTCTCAGTCCCTTCTACTCTGAAGTTGGATTTAGCTACAACTTGTATATAAAAAAGACCAAGTGTTGCCTCTACTGACAGTCCAACTAATTCAAAAGCAATCTCCCATCAATGTGAAGTGAGATGAAAATCATCGCATTGTCTCTGCCCTTATACAAAACTTTGGCTAATTGATGCTTTGTTTGCCTTCAAAAGTCCTTGCAGAAAATTGTTCACAGCCGAACTATTTTCTTCTTGTACTAGTGAAAGTAGATACGTCTGTTGTTCTTGCCTTTATTCTCTGTTTTGTCGAGCTCTACTTTGCCGACTTCTTTGAGGTTCCGTACATGGGTGCCGCCGTCCGCCTGCATGTCTACACCAACAATTTCAACGATCCTTAACGATGGAAGGTCGGGTGGAAACGCCGCTGCCATCTTGACTACGCCAGAAATCTTTAAGGCCTGTTCTCGCGGTAGCTCATACCACTTCACGGGTACGTCAGTGCTGAACAACGCGTTTGCCTTCGCAAGATACATCTCCAACAGTGCTTTGTCAAATGTTTCGAGGTTAAAATCGAATCGGACATGATCCACCTCCAGTTGATTGCCCGTGATTAATGCGCCCGTACCCTTGTTGAGTAGTGCGGCGAGGACATGAGCTGCTGTGTGGCTCCGCATCATCTTGTATCTTCTTTCCCAATCCAAAATGCAATGCACAACGTCTCCGGGGTGCAGACCAGCGCGGTCAACTTCGTGACTGATTTCCCCTTCAAACTTGCCCACAAAAACGACTGTGAAAACTTCGCTGCCTCGGATCATTTTGCCCGTGTCATGAGGTTGACCTCCACCTTTGGCATAGAAGATGGTTTGATCCAGAACTACGAATTTGCCGTCTTTGACAGAAACAACTTTGGCAGCCGCTTCTTTCTGGTAGCTGTCTTCGAGGAACAGAGACTTGGTCATTACATATGCCCTTCTATTTCTTGAAATACTCTTTCAGCGGTTTCCAGTAGAATTCGACCCAGCCTTGGGTTAGCTCTTGTTCTTGTTCTTTTGGAATGTTGCTGTGGACCATCGTAATTTCAGTGCCGCCTGCAACCGCTTTGAATGTTAGCTCAAACCTGCTCGGTGGATACCCTTCGGGCCAATCTGTTGTCTGCCACTCCTGCGCCAAGTACTTTCCAGGCTCGAACTTGAGGTATTTGCCGAAAATATATCCGTCCCAAGCCGTGAATTTGCCATCAATCTTCGCTACGCCCGAGGCTTTGCTTCCTGTGAATGCTGTGTGTCTTTTGGGGTCTGTAAAAGCTTCGTAGACCTCCTTGGGCGAGGCCGGGATGATAACTTCCTGTTTTAACTTTGTGACTTCCAGTTTCAAGTTGAAAACCGCCTACCACAGTTTATGAATGGAAACGCTTTTAACTCTCGCGTTAGCATCCAGACCGATTCACATAAAATCTGACAAGCCTTTTTGCTTGGAAAGCGCTGCTTTTGCTCGATTCTGGTCTTCTGAAGAAAGCCCAAGTTTTTCGAGTAGGTAAAGACAATTTTCGGGTGCATAGCCGTGATAGTGGTTGTTGAAGTAGCCCAAAATTCTTTTGGTTTTGGTCTTTGCCTCTTCTATCTTGGGAATCCAAGTGCCGATTTCATCCTTGTTGTAGAGGTAATCGAACCAAATTTCTTCTCCTCTACCGTGCCAACGAAAATACGCCAAGTCCGAGGTTAAGTGCAAATCACTCGGCAAGAGAGGTTCATCTACGTTTGTATAGGCTACGTTGTGCTCTTTTAGCAGTTCCCATGTTTCGTCACGTATCCATGTCGTGTTGCGGAATTCGACAGCATATCTGAATCTTAGATCGAGCATGTCGAAGAATGATTTGAGGTTTTGAGGGTTGAAGTCGTATTTTGGCGGAAGCTGAATTAATAGGCAGGCGAGTTTGCCACTCAGTTGGAGAGGCTCCATTACGCTAAGGAATTCGTCCAAATCGGGTTTGACGTTTCCTTTTAAGCCCAGTTTCTTGTCATGAGTTATTTTTTTGGGCAGTTTGGCCGTGAATACAAAATCTGAGGGCGAGTAGCGTATCCAACCCATGACTGTTCCTTTTGATGGGTTCCTATAGAATGTTGAATCGATTTCTGCGGTCTTGAATATGGCTGCGTATGCTCGGAGTTTGGTTTTCTCGCCTTTGTTGTAAAAGTTGCCTTCCCATTCTTTATAGCTCCACCCAGAAGTGCCCAACAGAATTTGTGCGTTTGTCACGTTGCCGCTTCCAAGGCTGCGATTACTTCGTTCAGGTTGTTGTATGTCTTATTTGGCATTTGCGTTAGCCATTCGGAAAGGTGTATTCTGCTGCCTTTTGTCGCGTCGAAGGCTTTCCATCCTTGGTCGTCTATTAGTGCTTGTTTGGAGGTTGGGAATCTTGCGTCTTCTGCCAAGACTGTTTTTGCTGACTCTGCGCCCGTATAGGGTGTTATTTGTGGGAACTCTCCGTTTTTGAGAAAGTTGGTAAATCGTATAGCGTCGGTGGTCATGCGCAGGCCGTGATAAGACATTGCTACAATCTTGGATTTTTGGGTTAGGATTCTGTGAGCAATTTCTTCGAGTTCTTCGTCGCTGAATTGGTATATGTTGTGTTTTCCTTTTCCAAATAGTCGGGTGTAGATTGCGTCGGATGGAAAGAGGGGTTCTTGAACAGATAGGTCAACGCTGTGGATGATGTTTAGGTCTTGCATTAGGGTTTTTGCTTCATCGATGAGAGGTGATCTGTTTTCCCAAACTATGCGTGTATCGCCAAGTTTGGCTGAGGTGAACAGTTCTTCTGCGCCTTTGACTGATTCGCTGCTGAACTTGTAGTTTGGGGGTGTTTCCAGAACTAGAAAAAGGAGCTCTAAGGATTTTGCAGTAGGCAAGCATCTGATTGAGGATTTGGTGTGCCTCTTCCGTGGGTCTTAACCCGATTCTATGCGTCAGGTCCTGGTGGCATCTAACTGAAAATGTGAATTCTTCGGGAACTGTTCTTTTCCAGCGTTCCACAGTTCGCCTTGCTGGGTATTCGTAGAATGTGTAATTGACTTCGACAAAGTTGAAGACTTTGGAGTACGCTTTGAGTTGTGCCTTTTCGTTCGCTGGAAAATATGCCCATCCACCCGTGCCGACAAGATAGCTAGTTGAGAGTCTCAAGTATGCTCCCATTGGAATAGCAATTAAGGTTGGATTAAACAATTTCTGAGTCAATAGTCCGTCAGTAAGGCGTTAGGTCACTTCGACGCTGAGCCGTTCTCATTGTATTCTCCACATATTGGAGAACGAGGTTTCGACAAACCAATTGGCTGTTCAGCCATTATTTTGAACCGCACATGAAGCATAGGACAATGTTGCATTTCTTGCAGAATCTCATGCCACCTCCAACTGGCTTGCCGCAAGCTGAACAGGGACAGCTCAACAGGATAAAACGCTCGTGCAAGAAGGTTGGTTAAGCATGAGAGTTGGGCAAGGCACTTTCGGTCGAAAGACGCTTGGCAACGGGGGGAGGCGAGTCCCTTCAGTTTGAGTAAATTTGGGCGGACCTCGGGGCATAATTCCGCTGCGCGGGCGACTGCGTTCGTCTCGAACGTGCGAGGGGTAGCACAAGCGGCGCCAGGCAATTGAGGAGACGTCAAAGCGTTTGGAGCAACAGTGCAACGCCCACTAATTGAAAACCACCACGCTATGTTGGGTTTCAACTATCACTGTCCTAGTGGTTTTCCGCAGAATGGACAGACTTCAAAAGCACCTTGGAGCACTTCCTTGTTGCAGTTGGGGCACGCCGAAAACTTGATAGACATCTCTTCAAGTCTTCTTATTAAATTCATCTTTGTTTTATTGGCTCTCCATTCGCCTATTGCCCCCAGCGGAAAGAATATTGCACCAAGAATTCCTAAAATTGGTGCACCAATTCGCGCTCCAAATTCAGGATAAAAGAAGGTTATCACGAATCCAACGATCATTAGCATCATGAAAAAAATTGATAGGATACCTAATGTCCTTGCGTAACTCCTTGCTTTCTTAAGTTCTTCCTGAAGAGCCGCTATTTTTGCCTGACCAGACGCTACGTCCATTTCTCGGGCAGTTCTCCCAATGGTTGCAATGTTTGTGATAATTAATTAGAAGGTTGTGTTTTTCTGATATAGATTAGCAATCATTTGAAGAAGTTTGGATGCTGCGAGCATGGATAAAGCCTCTGCGCGGTCTGGCTGGAAGCCGCGAGGCGGAAGCGCTAGCGACAGGGGCTGCCCTTCAGGGGGTGTACTTGCTACCTGAGTGCAGCGCGTGTAATGTTCATAAGTGCGAGCGGGTAACTCACAGAACGTTTTTGTTTGAGAAAGATATAGCTCTTTAACGCTCGTACAATTAGTATTCAAACGGCAATTGAAATGAAACAAGTTTCCAACTATCCAACACCTAAAGAAAGAACAGGTATGAATCAGCAAGAAAAGTTACGGCTAGGTCTGAGAATATGTCGTGGAGTGGTCTCAAACTTGGTTGGTGTGAGAGCTCCATTGTTTTGTGGTCACAAACTGACCTATAACTGTAATCTTAAATGCAAAATGTGCCCTTTCTGGAAAAGGTCCACAACAGATTTGAGCCTCGAGAGTGAAAAAACCATTCTGAGGCGAATTTATGATTCAGGAGTTTGTGGAATCGCGTTTGAAGGTGGAGAACCGCTTCTGAGAAAAGACTTGGTCGAGATTCTTGATTATTCAAGGTCTTTACCTTTGCAAACGAGCCTTATCACAAATGGTACTCTGCTCGAATCCAAAATAGATGAAATAGCACCATACATCAACGGTGGCATCTATGTTTCGTTAGATGGCATAGACAAAACTCATGATGCAATCAGGGGTGTCAGCGGTTGTTTCAAAAAAGCGATAGAAGGAATTAGCGCAGCTTCCAAGAAAATTCCTGTTGCAATTAATACAACGATAATGGCTGAAAACATCCATGAGATTGAAGGTCTAGTTAGGTTAGCAAAGGAATTGCAAGTAAAAATATCGGTTGCTGTCGCCCATGAATACTGCAACGCCGAGGTGTCCGCACCTGCAAGTCAAGAAATCATTGAGGTATCTAGAAAGCTTATCGAATTGAAGAAGAAGGGTTATCCTCTCATAAATTCAATCAGCTATTTTGAAGTAATTGCTAAAAAGAAAAAATGGGTCTGCAAACCTTGGTCGACAATTAACGTAAGTCCAGAAGGGTATTTGGTGTTACCTTGCTATGTGCGGAATGAATATGCTACAACAATTTCCGTTTTTAAAACTAGCATCAAAACTGCGATATCAGGGTTTGACTGGAAAGAAACACAGAAGTGTCGAATCTGCAATCTCCATTGTTATGTGGAGCCGTCGCTGGTGCTTTCGTATGATTTTGGAACCTTCCGGAATTGGGCCTTTCCAAAAAAGGACAATATGTCTCAAGCGTTTTGATTAGCTATTTAGTGAAAACCCAAGTTTCGTTTTGACAATGCTCGTGCTGGATGAAGTATTTTCTTATTTCTTCTTGCTTTTTATTAAAGACCTCAGTATAGAAATCTTGAATAGCTTTTCTCCTTCTGTTGCCAAAGCTAGCGAGCATCCTGTAACAGATGCTAATAACGCTAAGTAAAAAGAGGGAAATGACTTCGCGAGTAGCAGATTTGAATATAGAACTGAAACGATAGATGCGAGAATTCCAAAAATACCATTCCAACCAGTAATCGAGGCTCTTTCGTAGAATGGTTGTGTTCAATGTTTTTCCTACTGACCGTATGTAGATTGCATATGCTCGATTAGGTTTTCCTTATGTCCATTTCCACATTTCTTTCTGGAGATGTATCGTTTTACCGCTTCGGGATCTGCTACGTTGCAGTTTCTCTGCAAATGTCTTAGAAGCTTTGCTACTTTTTTTTGTGGTTGATTCTTCATAGGCGTTCCGTTGCATCCAGAGCATTACGTTCAAAATGTTAAAAGACTGGGATGGATGATGTATCAGCGGGGGATGATGTCGCCGTCCCAGTCTATAGGGAAGATGAAGAAATCATGACGGACAGACCCCAAATCTAAACTCAACAATTCTTCTTTTCTGCAATCCAAACCAGCTTAACTGCTAAGGGAGATGCGAATATCACACTTCGATTACGACTCGGACGAAACACCGCGATTCTTAAGCTTTTATTACACTTGGTTTTCTTTTCCTGATGTAGTTGAGCGATCGACACGCTTTCAGGAGTTGAGGGAACAGCTTGTTCACTTGCCACGTGTTTGGTAGTCCATGGGCGGTCATAACGCGCGCTTCAAGAACAGGAGTTTTAAGGGTTCTTTTTAATCTCGCGGCTTAACCACCAAATGATTCCTATACTTATGGGAATTGCGAAGATAATTACGGTCCATATTAGTATTGAAATCATAGAATCCACGACATAGTCTAATGTCCAAGTGGCAACAGCAACGTTCCATTTTCCATCGATGAAGACCTTGATGGCAAACGCAATCATTAGCAATACCGATATTCCGCCTCCTCCTCTTGTTGTGCGTGAGTGATTGTCAAAGAAATGGTACTCCTTCTTTTCATCGTCAGGTAGCTTTCTCCACCACAGCCAACCTGCTACCGCTCCTAAAACTGCTGGAACACCAATGAAGAGAAGCTCCCAGAAAATCAGGTGCAAAACAAAAGTCAGCATATTTCCCATTGTCCATAGACCCAAAGTTGAAGGTACTATGCCGGTTGCTTGAGCTTCTCCCACGAACCATAAGTAGACGTAAATTCCACCGATGAATGCCAAAATGCCTGCTACCACAAATATGGCAACGATTTTCCAGTGTTTTTTTAAGAATTTCTTCCAATCAGAACCATTTTCTTCCCCAGTCATAAAATTACTCTCCTAATGAGCGTTATATCAGGATGTTACTTGGTATTTGTTCTATGTATATAATTTTTTGTATTGCTTTTCCCTGGCCGCGTTTTCCATGTTGCACCACTCCATTCATCGTCCCAAATGCTAAAAACAGAATTAGGCCATTCTTAGCCAATTCAAGAACACAGATACACGCGAGACTTGTTATTGTGTTGACGCAGTCACAAGTATTAAATACCATGAAACTCTTTTTTTTAAAACAGCTATGTTGACCAAGGTGCTAATTCTAAAATGAAGAATACCTCTCCATTCCTAATTTTAGCTCTGATGATTTCAAGTTTATTCCTGATATTTCCTGCTGTAGCACAGGAAACTGAGCCATGTGAACAGTGCGGAATGACAGTGGATGCAACGGGTCAAACACGCTTTAACATCGTTGATGTCAATGGCACAAGGCACTACGCTTGCTGCCCCATCTGTGCCCTCAGAATGACAAAAACCTACGGCCAACTCAACATCACATCGTTCTGTGACTGGAACGGACCAAGCTACCCAATCACAATAAACGCAAAACAATATGGCAGCGTTGTAAACATAAGTCCACCTAGTTCACTTATCATCTTAGGCGGCGGATGCACTAAAAACCGAATAGTCTACAACTCAGCAGCGGCAGACACACTACTGGCACCTCCTAACAATGGAACCTCAAAATGGCTTTCTCCACTAACCAACGCCACAGTACCTGCAAACGCAACTAGACTCGGGATAGCCCAAGCAGCTCTGCAATACGGCGGAGGCGTGCCCTCTGAATGCGAACAATGTGGAATGACCGTAGATGCTACCGGTCAGGCGCGGTTGAGAATTTTGGACGCTAACGGCACAACGCACATTGCTTGCTGCCCAGTCTGCGCGCTGAGGATGCTCAAAACCTACGGACAGCTGGCAATTACATCATATTGCGACTATTACGGTCCAAGCTACCCAATTACAGTAAACGCAAAAGAGTACGGCAATGAAGTGACTGTCACTCCCCCCAACACTCTGATTATTCTCGGAGGCGGCTGCACAAAGAACAGGATAGTCTACAACGCCACAGCAGCAGATGCATTGCTTGCACCACCCTACAATGGGACATCAAGATGGCTTTCACCTTTGTCCAACGAAACAGTGGCAGCAAACTCCACCCGAATAGGCGTCGTTCAAGCGGCACTCCAATACGGCGGAGGCGTTCCTTCTCCGTCACCCAATCCAACTTCGTCCACGACTCCTGCACCAACATTTTCACCTTCGCCGACGCAGACACCCTACCCAACACAAAACCCAACACCCACTGCGACCCCAACACCATCAACTTCTGCAACTCAATCACCTGCACCCACCCCAAGTCCAACAACCGCCCTTTCTCCAAACGCTTCAGTGACACCTACACCAATTTCCACAACGCCAACCCCAGCTCCCACAAAAACCCCACTAGTTGAGAAACCTACACCCACACCTCACCCGTCACCTACAGTTGAAGAAAGCACTAATGCGTCAGTGTATGTTGGAATAGCCGCTGTGGTCATTGCTGCTGTTTCAATTGGAACTGTTGGCTTCCTTAAACTCAGACGCAAATAAACCCCTGCCACCCGTCGACTATGAAAACAATTTAGAGTGAAGAATCACTCTGTCTTCTTTCTCACGAAATCTTTCGTCCTTCGGTTAGAATCCATAGACAAGAAATTCAGCGCCTAGCCCGATTAGCAACAGCGTGAACACGCACCACCACCATTAGCAGGCGGAAACCAAAGGCAACCCAATCCGTTGTCCTATTCAACTCGCCGTAGCCGCGCTACATGTGCAGCAGATTATGGAGCCTATTGTCAGACTTTCTTTATCTTGTATCTTTCTTTTTCACAAAAGAGATCCACAATTCGGGTCTTACACGGGAACTTGCGCTGTGGATTGCTCCAGCCGGAACCAAGTATTCTTCGCCTTTTCTAAACATCTTGGGTTTGCCATTGACGGTTAGTTCCATAGTCCCATCTATGACCATGCCCCACTGGCTATAGCTATGGTCGTGGTCTGTTACCCGCCCACCTTCTTGGAACTCAAAGAAGACCATCTGCATGGATTCAGCCTGAAGAATCCAGGCTTTCGAGCCTTGGCAGGTGACTTCTGCTTCTGGCAAATTGGTTATGACATCGGGGAAGCCACAGTGCCCGCCATCTTTGTGTCTGGTTTTATTCAAAGCTAAATCCACATGGATAGGACTAGTGGAACTCATAGAAAAAACTTGGCTACATACTGGATGCAAAACATTTGATTGCATTGTGATTTAGCAACGTGCACATTTTTCATTACACGTTGAAGAACGAGACCAGCAGCACGGGTTCTTGCAGCTCACGCCAAGGTTTGGTCCATTGTCTCATTTGTTCTTCGAATTTTCGGGAATATCGTACGCATCAACCATTTATTTCTTAATAGTGATGTTCCAGATTCTGCCAGTTTCTTCACCAATGGATTATTGAACTTACTAACAAAATTGTCGTAGTCAATGTTTTCCGCGGTATCAAAGAATTTTCTCATGACTTTGAAGGACTCAAAATCTGGAAGAAGCGCTTTGCGAGACAGATAATTGTAGTCAATTCTTTCGCTTATGGCCCTTGCACATAGTTTAGATGATTGTATTGCCCATTTCAACCCAAAACCAAAGGCAGGTTCAGTGAAAGCTCCCGCACTTCCAATAACGTACACATTGTCCTTACAATATGATGAAAAATCGTACCAATTCTCAAAATCAACCCATCCGTCCTGCAGCTCCCACTTTCTTAACTGCGCAAGCTCTTTAAGCTGCTCGGTATAGGTTGAACGATTCGATTGTCTTTCCTATTGAAGCTGATACCAATGAAGCTTCATGTTTTGAGAAAGGAATGACATATGAATAACCGTGTAAAGAGGAGTAGTTGTCAAGCCATATTTCAATCAATTCAGGGTCGAAGTCTCCTTTTATGGTGAAACCAACTCCCACACCAACTTGTTTTGGTGTTAACGAAACAAGCAGACCTGCTTTTTTCGCAATTATGGAACGGTAACCGTCAGCAGCGACAATGACCTGAAATTCATCTTGAAGCTGCTCTTTGCTCTCTATCTTCGTCGAATAGTGAATTGGTAACAGTTCCTCAGTTTTCTTCCGGGCTTTTGCATCGATGCCATTTGTTCCACCCACTTCATAGAAGAAACCCAATTTCCCGATGAGGGAAGCTGTGACATTAGGCGCATACAGCCTAATCTTTTTCATTCTGCGCTCAGGTTCTATTTCTGGAATGTTCTGAAGTAGATTGATGGCTCCTTCCATCTGTCGAGGTCTAGTCGGCTTGTCTTTTGCCGACATCTCAAAAATCTCTACTTCGTGACCAAGTTTATACAGTTCCCGAGCGCAAGTGGTCCCTGCAATTCCAGCTCCAACTACAGCAATTTTCGTGTTTTTCCCTGTTTTTCTTAGCATCTGGTTGGATTTAAATCCAACCGGGGACCAGGATTGCACTAGGAGTGAAGAATGAAACCCAAGGAGCAAATTGGCAACCATTCTCAGAGCTCAATTAGTTCCATCTTTGTTCTTCTGTGTTCTGTTTTGTCTTCTTTTCTTCAGTTGAGATTTTTCGTTAGCCGCTCGAAAAACTACCTCTTCTAATGCACGCGCTGGCTTGCCCGTTTGTTTCAGAGTACACTCAACTAAACGGTCATTGAGTCAACTTCCCTATCCTTTGGAAGTATCCGAGTATTTCGAGACTGTTCCTTGGGTCTGAACCCGGGCCTGGCGAAATCTGATGAAGGGTAGCCTCTTTGAATTTTCACAATGGTGTTGTGGTTCCTGAAGACCTCTATCACGATTCCGTCGCAAGATACGGAAGATATGGGCGTCCAAAATGACCCATTGTAAATCTCTTTGTCATCCAGTTTTATCACAAAAGGGATGCCACGCACAGGCACCGTCAACGCCTCAAGCTTTCTTTGTCCTTCTTCAGTGAGTGTCATTTCATGAGAGGATTGGTTATAACAGACAATATCTTTGTCAGATATTACAAGTTGATTGCTCTGTGAAAGATAAATCCCGAATCTTTCCTGCGGCGTTTGGCTTGAAAAGAACAGTACTGCGGCAGCAATTCCTGTGAGGAGCAGGCAAACCGCAAGTAGGGCAAAGATTGACTTTTTGCTGAGTCTCATTTTCTCACTCGTAAGCCAGTATAATCACGTATTTAAATAATGCAGATTGTCTGGGTTCAGGTTCAAAACATAATATACACTTCGAAAACTCTTCTAATTGTAGCGTGTTGAAATCTGAACCCGATGGGAGTGGGCCGTACCGGATTTGAACCGGTGATCTTCGCCGCGTGAGGGCGACGTCCTAGCCAGCTAGACTAACGGCCCGTTTGTGCTGCGAATTGAAACTACGTATTTTCCCTTCATAAAGCCTTTCCCCTCCCCCAAGCATAGTGTGAAGCGGTGTAATGAATGGGTTTCACAAAGAAGCTGAATTTCGAGTTGTCGCCTGACCACGAAAAGTTCCTTACGTTCATGTGCTTTCTCGGCAGCGGGTTAGTGGGCTATTTCTTAACGCATTTTGTCGGTTTGCTGCATTAGAAAACGTTCCATATGATTTGCGGCTTCCTACTTTTGGAATCCTTTAAGCGTTTTCTCAAATTTTGGGTGTTGTCAGCGTCAAAGCTGCGTTTAGAACTAGTTTCCTTTCAATTTTAATGGGGGATACCGCCGCTATCTCTTCTTTCGTCCAGAAGCCAGGTTTTCGCAAAGTAAAAATGGACTAAAAGCTATTGTGTTGACATCCACCTTATCGATTCTGCAGATCTTCGAGTTTTAGTTTGAGTCTCTTTAGCACTTCTGAAGAGATGAGTTTTCCTTTAGCAGGGTTGTTGATTCTTAATAGCAGTTCCAGTTTGCTTGTTTTTGCGTCAATTTTTGTTAAACGTACTTCGGGTTTGGATTCAGGCACAAGTTCCTCTTGGAGTTCCACTCCGATTGCCAATAGTGTTTGTTCGATTTCTTTAAGGCTCAGGGAATTTTCTATTGTCATGGGCACTGAAATTCGAATTCCGCCTTGGGTGGTCCGGTTGGTTATGATGCTTTTTGTTATGGTTGAGTTCGGTATGTAGACGGTTTCGTTGTTCGGGGTTGAAAGAACTGTATCGTTCCAGGTGATGTCCACAACGCGGCCAAATACCTTACCTACTTGAATCCAGTCGCCTATTTTGAACTGATTGTACAAGTTTATTGTCTCGCGGGCTGCCAAGTTATACAGGAAATCTCTTGAGGCAATGATTATGATTACGACGCCTACTGCAAGCGCTATGAGCACCAAGTTTAACTCTAAACCAAGTTGGTCAAACGCCAGTAGAATTCCAATTAACCAAGTCGCCCATATTGCTATACGCTTTGCTTGAAAAGTCAAATTGGGATTAATCCTTCTGAACGTTTTCGAAACAAATCCGCCGAGGAGCTTAGAAGCTACCAAAGTCACAACCAGGATTAGCGCCACTATTGCCAGTTGCAGGGGATCCACTGATATTTGAAGTGCAACTGGAGCAATTTGCAGAGGCATTAATTTGTTTCCCTCTTTGAATCAGGTTATCTCGATGTTTCGGAGTTTTTCCACTATTTTTTCAACGCTTTCAATTGAGCCTGTGATCACTACTTTGTCCCCGCCCTTAAACACGAAAGACTCATCAGGGAAGAAAGTTGAGTCATTGCGAAGAACATTGGGTACCTCACAGTTCGCGGACACGTCTAAATAGCCTAGATTTTTGCCTATAACAGTACCATTAAGAGGAACATTGGCAATCACGATTTTGAATTTCAGGTGTTGACTTTCATACAAGGTCTCTACGACTTTGCTTTCCAATGCGTTCAGGAAAACGCGGAGCGTCTCTTGAGAAGGACATATTGCTATGTCGGCGCCGGCTTCTTTTATGGCGTCGATGTTTTCGGGTTGATGCGCTCTCGCAATGACAAAAGGTATTCCGTACTGTGTTTTTGCGATTCGAGATACCTCGGAGTTGACGGCGTCATCATTGGTTAGGGCCATCAACAAGTCTACTTTCTCTGCCTCAGCTTTTTTCCAAACTTGTTGAATATCACCGCTAGCACAAAAAATGGCTGCGTCCGCGTGGTTAGCTACGTGTTTACAGCGCTCTTCATCTTTCTCGAAAACGGTGAGCACATGTCCCCTCAGGGATAAATAGCGGATGATCGGCATTCCAATGTCGCCCGCTCCTACTATCATTGCGCGCATAAGACGTTTCCTTTTAAGAGTGCTTTGGTAGCGCTTAAAAGTCTTGTTGAAATTCAGGCTTTTCTAAGAGACGAAGTTATTCATTTTGCGTTTGCTGATTCTTCTTGCCATCATCAGAAGAAAGACTCCAATCAGACCAAACGCTAAACCCAGAACGAGTGATTCGAGACTTAAGGTTACAATCATGATCAAGAGCGCGGTAACCGCTATCATGGGCACATATGGGGAAAGAGGGACCTTAAAAGGTCGAAAGAGTTGAGGTTCAGTTTTCCTCAATCTTATGACGGCCATGCAAACCATTATTGCGGTGACGGAATAGCCTAGTGTTATTGCATAGACAATAAAGTCGATTGATCTTGTTAGTACAAAGACAATGGCAATTATAGAGGTCAAGGCAAGGGCAGTGTATGGTGAGCTATATCTGGGGTGAATTCTGTTGAAAACTGGCGGTAGAAGTTTTCGTCGACTCAGTGCATAGGCTATCCGCGTTCCCCCGCCCATGCTCCCGTTTATGGTAGATAAAGTTGCGAAGATGCTTCCTATAGAAATGACAGCTCCGCCGATGGGTCCCATAAAATAATTTGCTGCATTTTGAAGTGGAGTGTTCGATTCGATGTAGATTTCGGTGGGCGCACCGCCTATTAAGGCGATGGCAGAGCCTGTAAAGAGAATCGTTATAGTTGCCAACGTTAAGAAGAGGGCTCTTGGAATAGTCTTCCCTGCGATTTTCACTTCTTCTGAAAGCTGAGTGATCGTTTCGTATCCTGCGTAGGTCGGGAAGATATAGCTCACAAGTAGTATGGTTGGAAGTGCTCCGTTTGGGAAGAATGGTTGAAATCTGCTGGAATCAAAGCTTAGGAAGGATCCTGAAATGAAGATGCAGAGGGTTAGGATGAGCACTAGGGTGAGTCCAAACTGTGCTATTCCCATTGTTTTGGTCCCCCTGAAATTGATAAGTGTGAAGATTATCAGAGTGATAACGGCTAATGAGAAAGGTTCAACCCAACTCAGAAAATAGTTAACCGAGAAGGAGAAGACTACTGCTCCGATGGCGCAGTCTGTTATGCTGCCTATCCAGTCGAACCACCCTGCTAGGAAAGTTGGAATGCTGTCTCCAAATGCTCGGGCGACGAAGCTGATTGCGCCACCCGCGCCACTTGGAACTGCTGCCCCGAGTTCAGCATAACAAATTCCAATTAACAAAGCAATAATTGATCCAATCAGGAAGGTAATTATTATGCTGGGTCCGGCGAGTTCAGTGGCTCGTCCCATAATCACGAACATAACCCCGCCTATCGCGGTGCCCACACCTAGAAAGAGTGTTTGAACTAAGTTCAAAACACGTCTGAGACGAATTTCAGGTCTCCGTGTTTGAACACTTTTGCTTCCCGCGTTCGTTTGTGTCATTAGTCTTCCGCGACACAAGACTTTTTCAGTTACTCCAACTCATTTAAGACTTTGGGGAATACAGTTTTGATATGAAAGACTTGCCCACTAAACAAAAAGTTGATTCAAACCTAATAGTTGCTGATACTACTGAAGAGGGCAAAACGACTTTTGAGGTAGCTTTAAAAACATATGCGGAAAAGACAACCTGAGATTCTTACGAAAACGTAAATAAAGATGCTGGACATTGACTTTACTGCGCTCTCAAAAGTATCCGAAAACACCCCAATAGTTGCCGAGGTAGCTCAGCCTGGGAGAGCGCTCGGCTGAAGACCGAGTCGTCGCAGGTTCAAACCCTGCCCTCGGCACCATCCAGCCAAATTTTGGAATTTTGCCGAATGGATATCACGCTTATTCTGTTGTTCACGATTGTCGCAAAGGGCATAATCTTAAGTCTGTTAATCAGAGATTATCTTTAGACTCAGAATGGACATACAGTATCCTGAAATTGGCATCTGCGGCTTATCTTGTAGACTCTGCCCAATGTACAACGCGCAAACCAGCAGTAGATGTGCCGGTTGCAAGTCTCCTGGAAGAATCGCTGTTGGTTGCCCTTTCATAACCTGTGCAGTAAAGAAGAAAGGGATTGAGTTCTGTTGGGATTGTCCACAAGACAGCACTTGCGAAAAATGGCGGAAACACCGCGAAGCAGGCAAACTGCATGATTCCTTCAAATGTTATCAAAGATTGGAAGCAGACATCGCCTTCATCCGTGAACGTGGTGCCGCGGAATTTGAAAAAGACCAGAAAACAAGGGAGCAAATCCTAACCGAAATGCTGCAGCATTTTAACGATGGAAGATCCAGGAGTTATTTTTGTATTGCGGCGACTGTTCTAGAAATTGACGAATTGAAGGACGCTTTGACCAAAGCCGCAGTCCAATCAAGGAATCTACCGCCAAAGGAAAAAGCAAAGGTCATGCGCTCGATACTGGATTCAGTTTCGAGGGAAAAAGGTTACTCGCTTAAGCTCAGGAATTAGGTAATTCCTCTGGCAGGTCTACTGACTTCCAAAGTTATCCTCGATTCCGCAAACTCTTTTTCTTTGTGATTGCGGGCTGTATTTTGCATGAGTCTCTTGTCAAGAAGAAGTAAATCGCTGCCGCTGCAAGGCACAAAGTGCCAAACGCCAAACCCGCCACCTGATATGACAGCAGAACCAGTAGCCCACCTCCAACAGCAGCCCCGATGGCGACTCCAACGTTTCCGAATACGTCGCTCATCGACAGCATCGTAGCCCGTGACTGTGGCACTTGGTCCAGAACCAAACAGCGGTAGGCTGTTCCTCCAGCGGCGAAAAACCACGCGTGAGCCAAATTCAGCGCCAAACACACCCACAGGTTGGGTCCAAAAAAGAAAGCAATGGTAAAGATGCCTGTGAGAAGATAACTGACAACTGTCATGTTCTTGCCTCCAAACCTGTTCACAAGACGCCCCATAACTAAAGCAGAAACTACGAACAAAGCTGAAATCACAAACGTAACTTCAACCCCAAAGTCCCTGGGCATAAGAAAATGTTCTCGGTAAAACGCTATTGCAAAGATGCCGAAACTGACGGTTCCCGCGGGGCCGATGATTCCGCCGACTAGGCATGAAGCCGCGGATTTATTCGAAAAGACCTGCCTAAAACTCTTCAGGAGAGATGTTTCGACAACTGGAAGTTGGGTTTGAGCCTTCCCGGATGGCAGAGTCAGCAAAGACAGTGCTAGTCCCGCTGCTGTTATCGGTAACACCAAGAAAACGAAGACTATTCGCCACCCTCCAAAATTCGTCAGCAACCCGATGAGCGGTGTCCCAACAACGTATGCCAAAGATATGACTGCAAAGAGATAACTTACGACTTTGGCTTTTTTGTTCGAGGGCAAGAACTCGCCTACGAGCGTAAGAGACATTATATTAACTATCACCGCTCCGCCTCCCGCCAGAACATAGACAAGCTGCATAACGGCTAAGGAGGGAGCAGCAAACGCGATGAATGAACCTGCCGCGACCAGCACCACACCGACTAACAGCAGGGATTTGTGCTTAAACCTGACAGCCAACCCACCCATCAATAAAGCAAAGACAACTCCTGCGGCGCCGTTGGTAGTGCTGAGTTGCGCTGCGAAGCCGACGGGAACTTGAAACGACGAAGCTATGTCAACCGTGAGTAGCGTCAGGATGAGCCCCGGTATGGATACAGCGAACCCAGCAAGGGCCAATGCCGGAACAAATGTGCCCTTCCGTCGCCCCTCATTTATTGAGTCTGCTGGATCACTGTCGCCTTCAACTTCCCTACGCGGCTCTCCAGCATCAGACAACGCATTCCCCAATTTTAGCCACTATTTGAACCGCATTAGTTAATAGCATTTACCGAAGAATCGCACAAATTCAAAAAGGAATCAGGTTTTGTAGAATAAAAATGGGATTTAGGATACGGATTCTTCTGGCTGCGACTCCAAGGGCAATTGAGTCTGCCCAGATTCCCTTTCCTCAAGTGGCTCTTTCGTGTGGCGTCTGGACGCCGCTGCAACAATGAAAGAGAGGACAGCAAGCATTAGGTATGGAAGCATCGCATTCAACACGCTGAATTGAATAAAGCCCACCGGGGCAACGGTGCCATACAGATAAGAGAGCGTTTCATACTCAAAGAAGGCTGCCAAAGCGGCAAAAGCGATGAATATTATTCCGAAACTAGATGCAATTTGACCTATTGTTTTCCAGTTGTTCATTTACTCTTCACTCAGGTTCAGTGATATGTTTCTGTCTCCTTTTAAATCATTGCTGCTATGACGATAAGGCCTTGAACCATTAGGGGCTAATCCGAAAAGAATTAACGCAAAGAGGGAGATATTCAAGTGGGGAGTGACAATTTTTGTCTGTTTCTTCAGAAAACCGAACTGAATGGGTCTACCGAATATTCGACCGAAGAGTCATATCTGTTAAGGCCAAAAATGAGCAGGTCCGCAAAATCGCTGCAGTGGATCTACAGACCAACGTGCCCTTCGCAATCGAAGCGTCAAAAAATATTTTCTGGGAAGAAGTGGAGGTTGCAGAATCCTATTTTGCCTCGCTGAAGGTTTACACCGCCCGCGACGTTGAAGGCGTGCCTCCTAATAGCGTGGAGTTCTTCACTGTTCTCGACGTGGACCAATCGATGGAGGATTTTATCAAAGCCTACTGGCTTTACCCAAAACTCATCAAGTTTGAACTAGTGAGAGCTGATACCCCTTTAGATGAGAATCTACGCCGGCCCAAGAAAATGCAGAGCTTCACACGTGCGGGTTCGTGTTTTTTGTCGGTTTGTTTTTATGTATTTGCGTTGCACGTGTAGTCATTTGCCGCATGGAAAGTGTAATGTTTATTATCACTTAATAATGCTTATTAACACTTAATACTCAAGATGTAACCGTCTGTGTCAAAAACCAAACCGAGCAGCTGACACAACGGAAACATTCCAAAGGTGTGAACCAGAAAATGAAAATTAGACGTAAACTCCTATTATCATACCTCCTAATTGTAGGACTTTTCATAGCAGCTGGAGCCACCATCACCTATAACACCATGAAGATGGCCGAGTTGCAGAACATCGTAAAGCAACAAGTGGAAATCAACAACAACTTCTACGCCTACCAGCAAGGACTCGACCAGAAACAGTTTGGCACCCTAATGTACAGCTCAGACAACACCATCGAAGGCGAAAGAATAATCGTCGCCAGCGCAGACACCATGGAACCAGCGGAATCATACCTCCTCACAGCATTGGCAAATAACCCCGAGCTTTCTGCCAAATTCAATGAGGTCGTGGACATAGACAGAAACACGATTAACAACGCAATATCTCAAGTATACTCCATCTACATATCGAATGACCCCAAGAAATACGAAAACATCTGGTCTCAGCTAACCATCCTTATGAGCGCTGTAACCCAAGCAGATCTCAAATTATCCGACGTCCGAAGCGCCACGCTCGCCAACGTGCAAAGCGCAACGGCAGAAGCACAAAACTACTCCAACATGAGCCTCATAATTGCCGTGGGTTTCCTAGTCATAATTTCCGGCGTCTCCGTTGCCCTCTCCGTTGTTATGGGCAATCGCATTACTAATCCCCTGAAGAAACTTGCTGACATCGCCCACAAAGTAAGCCTAGGCGACCTCAATCAGAGATACTACCTGAAGCAGAATATCGACATAAAGACGGGCGATGAAATTGACGAACTCGTTGACGCCTTCAGACGAATGATCAACGCCTTCAGAATGACAGAAGCCCTCAACAAAGATGCGGAGACGGAGGAGAACGCAACGAAATGACAGTGGAAGCAGACTGTCTGGCAGTGCTGGCAAGCGAACTTGGACCAGCTGCCAAAATGTTTCTCAAACGCCAATGCAGACATCACCTGAAAAAAGAGCCATCAACACTGCAGAAAAGCGACATAGACGAGCTGACGAAATGGTGTGTCGTTGGTATTCAATCTGCACTTGGGGCGCAGGTTGCAGAAACAGTCAAGAAGGGTCTACTAGCGTTAAAGTGAAGCGACAATCAGTCTCTTTTTTCTTCTTTGTCAACAGGCAAGTATAGCGCTTTTATCTGAGGCTGAAATGTTAATAAAACTGCGTTAAAGTGGAAAATGGCTAGAAGGAAGCTTTTAGTTTTTCCTTGACTTCTTTTATTTTCTTGGTTAACTCTTCGACTTCTTTTGTATTGCCTAAGGCTTTTTGGCCGTCTCGGGCGTAGTCAAGGGCGCTTACTCCGTACCTCTCAAACCCTTTGTTAAACGAGATTTCTGCGGACTTCATGAAGAGCTCTATGCCTTTAGTGTAGTCTTTAAGTGCAAAAGAGGCTTCTCCAGCTTTGTAGTACATTTCTGCCGCGCCGAAGTAGTTCTGGCCTTTATAGTAGAGTTCTGCAACTCTGACGAAAACATCGCGTGCTTCAGTATGCTTGCCGTTTTCCATCAGGGCGTTTGCTTCTTTATGCATCTTAATTGGGTCTTCTCTAACGTTTTTCTCACTCATTGATTGTCACTCGCTTTTGAGTAGTATTCTGCAAGGCTCTGGCTTTTAGATTTTCCTCTGCAATAACCCAAAAAACAAGCCAACAAGAGAGGATATATAGTTAAAGGGCAGTCTAAGACAAACATACTGATTGAAAACAGAGTGATAAAATGCAAACTAGGCAAACCTCCCCAACAGCAACAACTAAGATTGGTTTGGCAGCTGTGTTTGCCGCCCTAGTATTCATGGTCACCTCCCAAGTTCCCCCAATAAGCATACCTGCCACTTCGGGATACTTCAACTTCGGAGAGACCATCGTCTACGTAACCGCCTTGCTTTTCGGACCTCTAGCCGGCTTTTTGTCAGGGGGGATAGGCTCGATGCTCGCAGACCTCTATCTCGGCTTCGCCATATTTGCGCCAGGAACCTTAGCAATAAAGGGTCTGGAAGGGGCTATTGTCGGTTTCCTGAACGCCAAACTCAAAAAATACATCTCAAACATCACCGTATGCGCTTCCGTATCAGTTGTGATAGGCGGTCTAGAAAATGGTCTTGGGATACTTTCTCTATGAGCAGTTGGCTTTGGGCTATCCACTTGCCGCCGCGCTTGTGGAGGTACCGTTAAACCTTGTCCAGATGGCAATCGGCTTAATTGTAGCTCTGCCCATCATGCATGCTGTCTTGCGGGTATTTCCACAACTTAAAAGCTAGCCTGCAACAGTAATTAGGTTGAAAAGGGTTTGCAATGAAGCTGCCGCATGGAAAAATTCCGGTTGAAATCCTCAAAGAGGTTGTCTTCAAGAACTTGGGTGCCACCCGCAAAGAAGTAACCATCGGGCCAACAGCCGGAGTAGATAGCGCGGTCATTGAGGCAGGAGAAAAATCACTCGTTATCTCCATGGATCCCATTACAGGCGCAGTGGAACGCATAGGCTGGTTAGCCGTAAATGTCAACGCCAATGACGTAGCCACATTCGGCGTAGAACCCGCCTTCCTTTTCTCGTGCCTAATGCTCCCTGAAGGCGCCGACAAAGCAATGGTTGAAACCATCAGCGCCCAGATGAACGCTGCCGCCTACAAGTTGGGCATGGCAATCGTAGGGGGACATGCCGAATCCACGCCGAGCCTGACTCACCCGATTGTGGTGGGATGCGCGATGGGCATGACCAAAAAAGGAGACTACGTTACCCCAGCTGGTGCCAAAGCAGGAGACACAATTATCCTAACTAAAAGCGCGGGGATAGAGGGCACAGCCATACTTGCTTCAGACAGGGAAAACGAACTCAAAGCAGCCTTGACCTTAAAGGAACTCGCCGAGGCCAAAAATTTCTACAGCCAAATCAGCGTCGTTGAAGATGCCTTAACCGCTCGCCGAACCGGGGGCGTTCACGCGATGCACGATCCAACTGAAGGAGGCGTAGCAGGCGGAATCCACGAGATGGCAGATGCCGCGGGCTTAGGTATGAAGGTTTTCCAGGAGAAGATCGCTGTGCAACCAGAAACTGCAAAAATCTGCCGATACTTTGATCTTGATCCTCTGCAACTTATCGGTTCAGGCGCGCTTCTGATTTCTGCGGAAAAAGGGAAAGCATCAGAGATACTTCAAAGCCTGGAGAAACAGCGGATAGACACCGCCATTATTGGGGAATTCCTGCAAGATAAAACCCAGCGCCTACTGGTAAGAAAGAACATGAAGATAGAAACTTTGCCACGTCCTGCTTCTGACCATCTGTGGCGCGCGTTAGGTGGGCGATAGGTGCTTCACGCTTTGTAGACCGATTTGCAGGAACCAGTAGAAGGTAAAGAATGGGTAGTAAATCATGTTCCTGAAATTTTTCGAGTAGACTAATCCACATTTAAGTTCCAACATTGCGCCTGAAACCGCGTTGCTGGGACTCCAGTTGGTAGGCGGTTTGTGGTGCAAGCAATAGATGTCGTTGCCAACTACGGCTTTGAAGCCTTTGGCCTTGATCCAATTTATGATGTACGCATCCTCATACGTATGCAGTTGCTCAGGAATTCTTATGTCCGAGACAAGATCGCGTCGAACCAGCGTGTCGTGGGTGCCGCCGCGCAGATTGAAGCAATCCGTGGCCACCAGCATCTGCAGCTTCACAACACGTTTGTCTTTCATGTCGGAAATAACATCTATGTTTACACCCCAAACCGCGCCTACATCGCCTCGAATATTTTTTTGAGCATTTGAAAACCAGTTTTTGCTGAGGATGACGTCGCTGTCGGCGAACAGAAACCAATCAGTCTTAGTCTCAGCAATTCCCCGTTCTCTTGCGCTTGCCCTGGACCCGTTTGCGCTCAGTATCGTCACGTTCCCACGGCGTTTCTGAGTGTTTTGAAGAATTTTGAGGGTTTGATCGGTACTGAAGCCATCGACAACGATGAGACGGTTTACAGGCACGTTTTTGTAGATGCTTTCAAGGCATTTTTCAAGTAGATGCTCGCTGTTCTTGGTCAGCATTACAACGTCGATAGCCTGCATTCTTGTGCCTCAAGCTTGTTGGAACATTTTTGGGTAGTGTATTTGTATTACCCCAACGGTTCATAATAAGCTTAAGCCAGCTTCTCTATTTCTGGTCCGTTTTACCTGATAACATCTGCAAAACTGAATACGCCGTATAGAAACCATAGGCAAGAACCAGCTTCGCGAGTAACTTGAAGCTCCCATACCTCATCGAATCTGCGATAATACCTAAACTGCCACGCAGAGTCCAGACAGCCTTCGGTCTGAAGTGGATACAGAAAGGGCTGTAGCAGGCGATAACACGAAAGCCTCTGTTTACTATCCAGTCTCTTATGTAAGCGTCTTCGAAAACGTGTTGGTTCCTCGGAATTTGGATGCCGCGAACGGCTTCAGTTCGGATAAGCGTATCGTGCGTTCCACCCCTTAGGTCAAAAATCTTCCGAGTGACCCAAAGAAACATCTTCAGCATCCTTGTGCTCTTGAGTGTGGACCAGACTTCAATGCCCCAGACTGCGCCAACGCTGTTGTCAACGTACTGCAGCGCTTTCTTGTACCAGTCTTTGCACAGGACCACGTCACTGTCAACGAAGACAAACCAGTTTGTGGAGACGCTTTCGATGCCTCTTTGCCTGGCGGTTGCTCGTGTGCCGTTTCTGTCCACTACGACTTTGACGTTGCCATGGTTGCTGTTGAATTTTTCGAGGATTTGGAGGGTTCTGTCTGTGGAGCCGCCGTCCACAGCGATGAGCTTTGCCACTGGAAGGGTTCGGTAGACGGATTCGAGGCACATCTCAAGCTTCCGGTCGCTGTTTAAAGTTAATATTACTACGTCCACGGGTTCCATTTGGTGAGCCTCGGTTAGCGGTTCTGTAAGGTTTTATTGTTCGAACCTAAAAACTTTGGCGCATTCTCGACGACAGAACATATTATTGGAGCTAGACTTTTCACAGCACTCATGCAGATGAAAAATATTAAGGTGACTAGTTAGAGGCGGGCAAGAGGGCAATTGACATTTAGATACGGCAAAATTCTTATAGGTTTTTGACGGAAGGTTATTCGGGATGTGTTCTTACTTCTATGAAAAACTATCCTAAAACAGCGGAAGAAATTCTATGCACCCTCGACATTCAACAAAAGGAGATAACGAAAAGACTCCGTGTCTTAGTCAAGAATACTCTTCCAATTACGAAAGAGACAATTAAGCGGGGTAGCATCACATACACAATAGATGATAGGGACTTCTGCCGGATCCGCAACTACAAGAATCACGTTGACTTGGGCTTCTTCAACGGGGACAGGCTTAGTTCTCCACTTTTGAAAACAAGAGGACGAGGAAAAAGCTGGCGGCATGCTGAAATAGCGACGCTAACTTGCGTTGATGACCCAAAAATCAAGAGCCTCCTGGAAAGAGGAGCAGAACTCTTTCAACTCTAACCTTTCCTCACAAGCGCTGTGCTATCCAGCTAATTTGTGGTGTCTAATGACTGGAAGTCTTATAATTTTTTCGTTAACCTTTCTGGCTGCAACGTTCAGTGAAACATCTGGACCGATGATTCTGAAAGGGGCTGGTCAGTATATATGAAGAAATAACGCTCAACAGTTTTCTCTTACCGCCAATTTAGACAATTTTTATATCTCCGAAAACGAATCATATTCATAGACGTTTCCTAGAGAGTGAAATTTTTGGCTAAAAAGAAAGGCGAAAGATACAAATGTGAAGAATGTGGGCTTGTCGTTTTCGTGGAAGATGTTTGCGGCTGCGAAGAATGCGACATAGTTTGCTGCGGTACCGCGATGCAACAGGTCAAAGAAGAGAAACCCAAGCTTAAAGCAAAACCCAAACCAAAACCCAAGGCAACTAAACCCAAAAAATAAATTCAATTCAACCCTTTTTTCCTATCACTTTCGTTTAGTGTAATTAAATCTATGTGATTGGAGCTCCAGATTTGAGGAGCCTGGCATTTCACCCGTGCACAGGAGTTACTGACATTTTCCAAATAATCCTCCTATATTGGAAAAAAGCCCTCACTCTGAACTGTTAAAAAGCTTATTGCAGAAACTATCTCGCCCAAAATTGCGTGCCTTTGAGTCTTTTCGGCTATCTTCTCGCATTCCAGTGCACGTGCTCAGGTTATTACTACTTGTTCCTATTTCAATCCACTCATCTATCGTTCCACACCTGCTGACACATAACCTTATAAAGAAAACGAAATCACCTAAGTACTCCCAATTAGTGAAAACGCGATGGAAAAAACGAAGCCTCAACAGAATTCGAAAAAATTCGAACGTAAACTAAAAGTAAACTATCGAAATCAAGCTTCATGCCCTGAACAGAATCTAGAAAGACGCCTTGCCTACAATTAGATGTCTTTGCGGCACGAAAATACTGATAATTCCTGATTCAAAAGCCATGGACGCCGCGATAGCCAATCATTTGGATAGACATAGAAGAGCAAATAAGGATGCTGAGAAAGCAGCCGCAAAATGTGCATTAATGGAACTGAGTCTTCTTGCACAGCTTTTTGAATTCGCTGCGAGCATCGAGAACGGCTATTAGTTTAGCCTTCTTCGCGCACGTTAGTTAAAGTTGCTTTTTCCTTTGTTTGGAGCGAGCGAGGTGCTGTTTTTATGGTTTTTTCTTGCCAGCCGCTGTCAAAATTTGATTGACTAGGTAATTTTGAATATGCTCTAAAATGGTGTTAGCCTTTTCAGGATCCTTTTCGTTTCCAGCATGCCACTCAGCATGATTAGTTATGACCCGATCCATTTGCTTTACGTCAGGTATAAGCAAGATTTCCGCCCCGCATTCACACACGATGACTTTTTGACTTCTTCTTGAAGGTTGCTGTGGGTCTACACTGTTAGTCATATCGGGGCAAAATCCATTTCTAAGCAGAAACACCGCGGTAAATAAGCTTTATTCCACTGATGGATGACAAAATATATTATGTGCTTCTTCTGAATTAGTATTCTCGATTTCAATGCAGTCAAGCAAACTTCAAACGTGTTTGCATGTGCTTAAGGTTTTAGAAAAAAAACCGCAGTCAACTTTTGACGACCTGCTCCAAGATACAAAACTTGAAAGAAACCAGCTTGAATACTCATTAGACCTGCTTGCTGAGAACCTTCTAGTAAGGGAGCAAACAAATCTCAATAACAAAACAATCTACCGCGCCACTGAACGCGGCAGTAGAGTTCTGAGTTTCTTTAGCATAAACGGAATCTTCTCCGTCTCCCAGTAAGCAGCTGTCATTCCCAGGGGAATTCTTGCCTGTATGCAGTTTTAGCACCACTTGTTTTAGTAGAAAACACCGCGCCAAAAGTGAGAATTAGGCAAATAACTGCGTTATGGTGAATAGTAATCCTTTGTTTCCTTAACCGTCATCTTGGATTAGTATTGCTGGTTTAGCATACATTCTATAGATTTTTGGCATTCTATGCATTCGGTAGGTATGTCTTCGCCTCTTTCTCTAACCCCAAGGTAACCAAACCAGTTCATGCAGTTTGCAGCCTTTTTGTCTTCTTTGGCTTCTTGGCGTTCTGCGAACTTTCTATTTTCGGCAGCCATTTTTTTGTACTCTAAAATACGCCGTCCAGCTTCGAATGAGTTTTAAAGAGATTCAAGATTAATCACTCCCATTCTCAATTTCTATGATGACCAAATGGAAAATTTCTGCTTCACATACTATTGGTTGCATCTGAGACACCAACATCGTATGTATTGCTAAATGATATATTAGCTGTGTTGTGAAGTAGGATTATTTTGAAATTTGACATATAGGTTCACCTTCCAATTGCGGCTTGCCCCTAACCTCCTCATCGCTCATAAGCTAGCACTCAAAAAGAAAAGAGGGGATTTTCACTGGTGACATCGCCAATACAACAAATTCCTGATAAGCTTGTATTGAGTAAGAATACATGGGGTTTGGATATGGTTTCTAGCGAGAGCAAAAGAAGAAATCCGCTACTGCAAAAATCGAAGGGGACCCTGTTAAAGAGGGTGGGCCAACAAAAAAACCTGGACGGGCCTAATCACTTTTTCAAACAAATGAAATTAGGCTCGCCAGCTTTTCTGGCATTACAAAACAAATAGCTGTGATGCTAGCAATATTGGACGTTTCTTTGATGTCTTTTATTCCTCAGGACCTTGCCATATTTTCATCCTTCTTAACCCGTTTTAGCTTTTAGCCTCGTAGTTATGTTTCTTTCCTTTCTCGGCGGGCTTCAGACGGGTGGGTCAGGTATACAATAAGGAAGGTAGAAGATTCTTCCATACGAATTTAAAATAGTCACTTACCATTTTCATCCAAGGAGAAGGGGCCGTGTCCGAGAGTAGTTTAGAATGGATTTTTGTAAATATGGTTCCTCTGATGTGCGAAAAGAAGCGGATAGCGCGGCAGCAAAAAGTTGAAACCTGGCTTGACCTATACCAGCTGACACTGCAGCTAGGACTCTTAGAAGCGCAACAAGCTCACAAGAATACGCAGTTAAACTACGTGTCATAGCTTAGGACCCCTAACAAAAACACTTTAGCTATCTTAAGCCGTACCAGAAAGAGAAAAAAAGGGCTTAAGGATTCAAGCGTTAAACGGTAACATAAACCAGCTGGATATAGCAAACATAGGGGAAGGATTAATCGACGATTGAGCACGCACTGCTTTCAGTTCCTCAGCGGCGCGCTATGTTTAAAGAACACTTTCAAATCACTTTATTCAAACTCACTCTACTAGTTAAGCGAGGCATCTGAAAGACGTGAAGTATGCCGTTGAAACCGTTAACCTCGTAAAGAGGTACCCTACTACCTCGAGAAAAGACATTCTGGGCGTTGCCCATGTCCACGGGGCGCGGGGAACAGTAGGCAGCATCAGCGCCATCCTTGAGGCTTTCAGGGGTTCCAGAGGTCCCTTCATTGAGGCCCTCAAGAGCGTCAACCTCAGAATTAAGGAGGGCGAGATATTCGGCATCCTAGGCCCAAACGGCGCGGGAAAAACCACCTTAATCAAGATCCTTTGCACCCTCGTCATCCACGACGAGGGAGAGGTCTACGTCAACGGCTTCGACCCTAAGACGGAGACGGGCGAGGTACTAAAGAACCTACAAGCCGTCCTGCCAGAGAGCCGCGGATTCAACTGGCGACTAAGCGGTCGTCAGAACCTTGAGTTCTACGCTCTCCTCTACGGCCTAAGCGACGCCGAAGCGAAGGAGAGAATAAGATACCTCCTCGACTTCACCAACCTCACAGACAGAGCAGATGACGGTTACCAGCGATATTCGACAGGCATGCAGCGCAAGCTCCTACTTTGCAGAGCGCTTCTCAGAAACACACCCATTATAGTATTTGACGAGCCAACGGCTGGCCTAGACCCGACATCCGCCGATGAGTTCAGGAAGATGGTCATCGAAAGGCTGGTCCGAAAGGAGGGAAAAACGATTCTGCTGAGCACTCACAATCTTCAGGAGGCGCAAGAACTCTGCGACAGACTCGCGATTCTCGAAAGAGGCAACGTGATTGCCTTAGACACGCCAGATAACGTGAGGCACCTCGTTATAGAGGACAGATTCCTCCGCGTAACCTTCTCCAATGCTCTCTTCGGTGCAAAGGAGGAGCGCCTTGTTATGGATCTCGAGGCGACAGAGGGCATCCACAGCGTCTTCACCGAAGTGAACCAAGAAAAAAGATTCCACGGTCTAACATTGAAAGTAGAGAAGGATATGAATCTCACCGGAATCCTCAGGACGCTGGCAAATAGTGGCCTCAAGATACAGGCAGTTAACTGTGAGGAGCCGACTCTTGAGGATGCTTTCAACGCAATCATCGGCCAAAACGGGAGATACACGCACAACCTTAGCGGGGGAGGGAACTAACCATGGAAATGCCATTACCTGTCAAGCAGATTTATGCATTCATGAAACGGGACTTCTCCAGTTGGACCACTTATCGCACAGCGGCGATAACCCAAATCGTAGGCATCTTGATCGGTGTCTTTAGCTGGGGTATCAGCGCTGCTTACGTTCAAAGACCGGTGCCGGAGATGTATGGAAGTGACTACATCTCATTCCTCCTAGTCGGAGTGGCAGTGAGCAACCTAGTCATGCCCCTTGTTTTGGGTGTGCAGAACCAGCTTAACCCATGGACCCTTGAGACGATACTGATGACAGGTGTAAGCACACCAGTCTTTGTACTCGGAAACATCATGTGGACCTATGTTTTCTCAGCCCTCAGTTTCATACCGTACCTCCTCATAGGAACCTCATTTTTCCATGCAGTAATACGTCCAAATTTGGTGGCGGTGGCTTTGGCCTTCGTTATTTCAGCCGCCCTCATGATGGGGCTCGCTATGATTTCAACTGGGCTTAGAATACTCACGAAGTCGACTGACCCGATTACTTGGGCTATAAACGTCCTCCAGAGTCTCTTCGCTGGTGTAGCCTTTCCCGTTATCTATCTCAACACTGTCCTCTTTCCAGGAGCCTCAACGATTTCGTGGTTCCTACCGCAGACCTGGGTATATCACCTCTGCAGATTAGCGATGCTGACTAACCCGTCTCTCATGGATCCGTTAATTATCATAGAATTCCTGAAGGGAGCGGTATTTGCAGCTGTACTGCTTCCTATCGGATACAAGGTGTTCTGGTGGGGCGTGAACAGGTCAAAACGCGAGGGTACGCTGGGCTGGTACTAGCGGACACGACGTTGTCTCCCAACGTTATCAACATCATTGATTTGAGCTCGGGAATAGCTCGGACAAGATACAGCTAGTCTTCTAGAAAAAGGGGGTTGCGGGGCCGCGGGGAAATTTTTGCCTGTTTGCTGTTTCAGCACCACTTGTTGAGGTCACAAAAGCAAAAGCGCTGCCAAACGCATGCTACTGTGGCTACCCTTGACTGTGTTACCGACAACGTGGAATGCACTCGCAGTTACCTGACCGGGTCAAAAGGCTTATTGGCTGAAATTTCCTTGCGGAGGACCAGTCAAAGCGCGCGCAGATATTTCTTCGCCAAGCGAACCAAAATATGTTGGTAGTTGGTTGCCCTTGTTTCTTGTATTTCATAGTTGATAGAGGTTCCCAACGCTGTTCCAAACGAAAGCTTCAGGCAAAGCTTCAGCTATTGCGCACATTCCTCTCCAACCAGTGCAATGTGATGGAATCATGAACTTGGAACGTATCTGTTTCAGTTCTTTTACAGTTGGCTCGATTCTATTCTCGTTTTCTTTTCCAGCGAGATGGAACCCTCCCACTACAGCATAAACCTTTGTCACACCAGTAATTCTCTGTGCGTAGCGTATTGTGTTTATTATCCCAGCATGTGCGCAGCCGGAGATAACGACCAACCCTTTTCCTTTGACATTTAAAACAGCTGCGCGATCATCCAAAATCAAAGGATCTGGTTGCCAAATTCCATCTTCTAGAGTTCTGTACTGCAAAAACCCTTTTTCGAAATTTGTCTCACGTGGAATCTCACCTGTCACTAAAATCTTGTTTCCGTCGATTAGATAAGGTTGCTTTGTTTCGATTAAATCCGCTGAGCTTAATTGTTCCCTTGCAGGAAATTCTGGGTAAGTTCGTATTGTTCCGTTACTATTTGCGCTTCCTCTGGTCTTGAACATATCCTCATGGATGATGAGGGGTAGATTGGCTTTGTTAATTGTTTCCATTGCGGATATGAGACCGCCGAAGTGGTCGTAATGCCCATGCGATACGACGACGTATCCCACTTCACCGAGTTCCAAGCCCATACGCTTTGCATTTTCAACGACCCCGTTAGTGCTAACGCCTGTATCAAATAGAACAGTCACCGTTTTTCCTTCCGAGAATACGCGGATAAGCATTGAAAAACCGTGTTCGGCAAGGGGTAGTTCAGAATGCGTTCTTATCCATTCCCTTCCATGTCTCTTTTTCGTCCATTCTCTGAAGGATTGCACCTCTTTTTTGTCGATGGTGGAGAGGAAATCTACAGAATTGTCAACCAAACTGAGAACTTCTAAACCGTCGACTTCTATAAGCCTAAAGTTTCCAGCCAGGGTAGTGCTCATGTTATGGCTCCCAATTATAGCGAACCTCTGTAGTTGCTCGTTGTTGGGCAGCCGACGCACTTCTGGGTTTCGTATCGGCTGCACGGTTCGCATTTCACGTTGCAGGGGGCGACTTCTTTTCCTTTGTGGGCTATGTTTTCTCTTATTTGAAGGTAAGGCGAAAAAAAGGTGTCGCTTATGGCGTAGAATTCTGATCTGCGGATTCCTTTGCTGCATCTTAGCGAGCATTTTTCCATCGAGATACTTTCAAGGGTTTCGCGCGTTTCCGCAACTATAAGCGCCATTAGATTGTAACCGCCTATTGTTTTGAAAATTTGAACTACTCTAGGGCAATCCTCGAAACGGTCAAGGACATTTTGCATTGCTTCCGCACTCTCCATCTCCAGCATTACGATTGCCGGATGAAGTCCAAGCGCCCCCGGGTTGATTAAAGCAGATATCTTAATCGTGCCGTTTTCAATTAATTTTTCCAGCCTTTTCTTTGTTCCCATGCTTGTGAATCCCGTTATTTTAGATAAATCTTCAAGAGATGTCCTACCGTCTGCTTGAAGCTGGGTTATTATTTTCTTGTCAACCGCATCCATGCGCATACCTTGTTTACTTTATAAACAAAATGTATTAATATTGTTTATATATTAAACTATGTGTATTCAAACACAAAAGGGTTATCAAAATGACAAAAAGAATAATGTTTCCCGTTGAAGATGAAGCTGGATTAGAATCACGAGTGGCACACCACTTCGGAAGAGCGCCCTACTTCGCCTTGGTAGAACTTGACGAGATCCAAAAAACTCCAAGAGTCAAAACTGAGCTAAACAGAAGTGAACATATGGGAGGTGCCGCAGGGCACTCACATGAAAGCTTCCTTGCATTGAAACCAGATGTTGTGGTAGCTTATACAATGGGACCTGGAGTGCTGAACACCTTCCAAAACGCCGGCGTTACCGTTTTAGAAGCAACTGCCAGCACAGTAAAAGGTAACATTGAATCTTTTAAAGAAGGCAAACTCAAAGAACTTGAGGGTGGATGCGAACACGCTCATCACCATGAACATTAGAGTGTTCAGTTTAGGCTCAAACAAAAATTAATCGGTGAACAAATTGCCAAAAATTAAAGCCAAAGCAATATGGGTGGAAAACGTCCGCTCAATAGTCGACAACCAAAGAACCCACAGCGTCGTCTGCGACCTCTCCTCACCCGCAGGTGGAACAGATAGCGGTCCAACAGCTCTAGAGCTCAGTATGATGGCGCTGGCAGATTGCGGCGTAACAATATTCGCGGACGTCTGCAAAAAAAGCGACATAAAACTCAGCAAGGTTGAAGTAACCGCTGAAGCGGACAAATCACCAGACTCACCTGTAATAAGCGGCGTTACTATGAAGGTTAACGCTTCCTCCAGTGCTAGAAAAGAACTCTTGGAGGCTGCTTGGAGAAGAACCGAAGCCAACTGCCCCGTACTGTTTATCTTCAAAGAACCAACCCCAGTGAAGCTTGAATTTGAAGGCAAAACGGAATAACGCTTCAGGCCTAGAAAATGAAGACTGCATTGATAATTTACTGGTCTAAGACTGGAAATACAGAGAAGGTCGCCAATGCAATAAAGCAGGGACTGGAAGAAGCAGAGATCCACGTGACTATTAAGAAGACTGAGGAAGCAGAAGCATTAGACTATTTTGACTATGATTTGGTGTGCGTAGGCGCTCCATCTTACTCTTGGCATCCTCCTGAACCAATGACGAACTTTCTGAAGAAGAAATTCGCTCAGTATCGGCAAAACGGCAGAGTTAAGCCTTCAGCTCCAAAAATTCAAGGCAAAAATGCTATACTCTTTGTGACTTACTCGGGGCCACACACTGGAATTGACGAAGCGACTCCAGTTGGCAAGGATATGCGGCAGTACTTTGAGCATATTGGCTTCAATGTTGTTGATGAATGGTACGTTCTTAGCGAATTCCATGGCTCGTTGGAGAACAGTACGCTGGGCAGGTTAGGCGATATTAGGGGAAAACCCACTGTGGAGCAATTGCAGGTCATTAAGGATGGCTCAAAGCGTATAGGCAAAATCCTCTAATTTTTTTGTTTTATGGTTTTGCTTCCCATTTTGTAAAGTAGACTCTATCGCTCTCTCTACTGGCACGTATCAACTCACAATGTCTGAAAAACGCAAGCTGCTGCTCTAACTCCTCAGGTTTGATGCCTATTAATCCTAGCAATTCCTCCTTAGTGATTTTTCCGTGTTCCTCCACTGTTTTGTAAATCTTTTGCTGCAACTCTGATAAGCCTGAACTGCCTGATTGACCTAACTGTTTTCGAATAGACAAAGCTGATGAGACAGCTAGCGGGTCGCAAGCTTTCGGAGGGTTGGTCTCATAAAAATAACAGTCTTCACATAAGACTCTGCCATGGAGATCACAAGTTTCTCCTTCTTTCAAGGCTGCTTTGCAGCGTTGACATTCCATTTTTGCACATCCGCTAATAATGGGGTCTTCTTATCTTTCTTGTTTTGCTTAACCCTTTAATTCTTATGCTTGTAATGTTGCCGTTGTAGGTTCAACGTCACGCTGGTTTTCTTGCGCTTGCGTGCAGATTCACTGCCTCGGTAACTCGTTCGCAAAGAGCACCCATTATTAAGAAAAAGAAAGCCAATATCGGTTTGATACGGCAAATATTCAAAACTGAGCGTTCTACTCTGCGTTGCATAGAAACGTAGTTAGCGAAGAAGAGTTTGCAGAAATAGGAACCCATGTTCGCAAAGGCATTTCATTATTTGGAACGGTTTTCCCAAAGTGTCCCTTAACTCTAACTCTGGAGATAACAGTGGAGAGGTGAAATAAATGAACTCAAAAATGAAAGGAACCCTCATCCTCGGTCTGGTACTAGTTGCGACCTTAGCTTCAACATTCGTCCTCTCAGTTTCCGCAGCAGACCAGACACGCGACCGAACACAAGACCAAACCCAAGATTGCGACTGCGTACAAGATTGCACCTGTGACGGCACCGGAGACCAGGTACGCGATAGAACACAGGATCAAACCCAAAACTGCGACTGCACAAATGACTGCCCTTGCGACGTTGCCCCTGACCAAACACGTGACAGAACACAAGATCGAGCACAGGACAGAGATTGCACAGCAGTCTGCGTTAAAGACCAGACTCAGCTTCAGACCAAGCAACATATTCGAGACTGCTAACTGAATAACGGAGCAATGAAAACTAACAACCCTCCAAATCTTTTTTTAATTTTTGACAAACACTTAACTTGGAATATCCCCCTGCAACCTCTCATTACGGATCGCGTTTACTCGTCAAGGTCCCTGAAATGAGCGTTTCAAGGTTTGAAACGGTTGTACCGCAGTGTCCCTTAACTTAAACATTGCATAATGTATAGGTGTGGTAAAATATGCTGAAAAGAAGTAGAATCCTGACTGCTTGCAACATTTGCCATCGTCTTAGTTACCATGGCGCCTGCCTCAGCAATCTTCGCTGGTCAGGGGCATCAATCGGAGAATCTAATTGCAGAGAATATGGTTAATCTTGCGCAAAAGGCTCAAGTGCAAGTGAAGTATCTTATTGATTCTATTTATGCTGATGATGTCCAACAGAAAATCGAAGAAGCTGATCTGACATCCCAATTGGAAGGAAATGTTACCCTCTACAACCAGGGTGTGGTTCTACTCGATGAAGCTGAGGGCGCGCTTGAGACTGAGGATTACAGCTTTACCATAAGTAGCGCTCGGGAAGCTTTGCAGAATTTTAGACAAGTTTTCAAATCATTCAACTGGATCCTTGTTGATGCCGGCGTAAAGACAGGCCATGAGGTCGATGCTTCAGGTTTGCTAGACGCAATCAGCCGGACATTAGACAGAATAAAGCGCCTAAGAGACCTCGTACCCTCAGACGCTACAGAGCAAATTGACCTGCTTGACCAAGCTGAAGCATTGCTCAATTTGGAGGACGCCCAAAACTTGATCCTTGAAGGCAAAATAGACGTTGTAGCTGACAACCTTAGCCAAGCTAAAGAATTGATTGCTCAAGTCTACCAGTACTTGAAACTTCAAGCTGAAGAATCTAACACCTTTAGAATATGCGGGTACCTGCAAGAAATGGAACAAGCGCGAGAAAGACTCCGTGAGAGATTCCGATACGCGGGTGGCCAAGGGCTGAATGTGGATGGAATCTTTGAATCGTTTGGTTACCACAACGAAACTGAGTTCATGAACGCGCTGCAAAACATTACTCAGGCTGCTGAGGGCAAAGTGGGCGACTTTACTGCTGCAATGAGTGATCTTGAAGCGCTGAGCCAAATGGTACAACAAATGGATCAGACCTTAACGCAGGAAATAAACCGTTACCAGGAACAACACGGCTCAAGCGGCAGCGGCAGTGGCAACGGCGGTTATGGTTCTGGAAGTTCAGGAACTGGCTCTGGAACAGGATCGTCAGACAGCGGCTATGGATCTGGTAATGCTGGTGCATCAGGGAGCGGAACCGACTCTGGGTATGGGTCGGGTGCTGAAACCGGTAACCCTGCGACTGGAACGACCGGTGGTGAAACTGTATCTGGCAGCGATGGAACATTTGGAACAGGAACAACTAGCGGTGGAAATGGATACATGGGTCCCGGAACCTCAGGATTCGGAAGCGGTTCCCCGTCGGGTACAGGTGGATTCGGTAGTGGTGCTGGTGGAAACGGACCATAAAAGACAAAAAAGATTTCCCCTTTTCTCATTTTTTGAGTTGAACTTGGTTTTCAAGGCCGATCTTTTTTATTTCAACTATATCTAATCGTTCTAATCGCCTGACTAGTCTCCAAAGGCTCGTTCGGGGCATGTTGGGAAACTTTTCTCTTAGCTCAGCTTCAAATGCTTTACCGTCTTTTTCGATGAGGAACTGTATAACCTCTTGGTCTTCCTTTGAAAGCTGAGGGTTTTCCTTAAGGATCCTGCTAGCTTTGGGGCCTCTTTTCTTCTTGTAGAAGGCAAATCCAAAAACCGTAATGAGTCCAAATGCAATAATGATTAAGGCTATGTACTCAATTCTGAGTCCGTTTGTTGTTTGTTCTGGGGTATTTGGGGTGTTTGTGGGGTTGGCAGTGGGTGGGACTGTTGGAAGGATGTAGCTTATTTCCCAGCTTCCTGTAGCTAAAGAAAGGGCTATTGTGTTTTCCTGGGTTTCTATAGCTAGTGGGATTTCGCTTAGGTAAACTATCGTGGAATTATAGGGCAAAAATACGGTCATGTTGTAGGGGTAGTTTATGAACAGAGTCCATACTTCTGCTTCTTTTCGCGTAAGCTGCATCGTGTCGTATTCTACCGACAGGCTGATTGCTCCCAAAGTATAGGCGATAATGTTGCTTCCAACTACTTTATAGTCTATGGTGGTGCCGTTTTCGTCAAGTAACAAAATGTTTTGAGGAAATTCAGATACGAGCGCCAAGGTTATTTCTGGAAGCAAAGCTTCAGAAGTGAGTTGCTGTCTACAGTGAACCAAACCGTCCCTGTAAATGGTTAGGGTTGTCGACTGCAATTGGGCAGTTGTCTGACCAAAAACGCATGCTGTGGCATTCGCTAGTACAAGCAAGCAAAAGCCCATTGAAAAGGCGGCAGTAGCGCAAGGTCTCATGTTTGTCTTCATTAATAGGTCAGTATGCATTATATTTTTTCTGTATATATAATCCATGTTGACCGTTAGGTGGGCAGCTTCGCTTAGTGAGTTGATTAGCCGTTTCAAGTTTTGAAACGGTTATTCCAAAGTACCCCTTATTTGTCTGTGTTCGCTATAGCATAGTTGTCGGTGGTGATTGAAATAAAGAAGTTGATTAACATTGTAGCGGTTGTTGCCGTGTTGTCTGTGGCAATACTTTGCATAGGTGTAGTAAGTGCGGCAGCTAACAATGCAATTGCACCTGGACCAGCGCCTAATTCTGGCGATGGCATTCCAGACGGCAGCGGGTTTGATGGACCAAACGGAGACGGCTCTGGTGTTGGACCGGCGCCTAATGCCGGCGATGGTGTCTCAGATGGCAGCGGGTTCTAACTTAAATTAAAACAGCCCTACTCGTCTGTTCTCCTTTTTTTAACTTGTGCTCGGTCTAATGCAGGAGTAATCGCAAATCTTTTTTGTTAAACTAAAAATGGTTTTGGATGTTCTCTTCCCTGCACGCTGCAAGCCAAGCATGAGTTTTCGCCTTTGACACAAACCGTTGGGCTCGCCAGATATGGATTAGATACGGGAGGGTTCTTTGGTCCAATTATAGGCGTTGCGGTTCTTGGTGGTTACGCGGCTGTGCTCGTTTTCATGTGAATCCGCTTTCGCATTTTGAACCAACGTAAAGAGTAACTCCCCTCCTTTTTCTGAGAATTTGGCAGTTGAGTTGAATGTCGATTTTCTCATCGAGGAAAAGGTCTGTCTTTGCTTCAAAGAGTCTCTTCTGAAAGTTTTTGCGGGAGCGGGTCATGCTTTGTGGGTCAGAATTGATTTTGAAGGCTAGTAATCGCCCAGGCCTTGCCGCGCAAATTTGTGGCACAGGATATTATTGCTCAATTGAGCTGGTCATTTTCTTGCTGGTAGGTGTTATAAGTAACTTGTGTGCTATCGCTGATTATGCCAATCATACAACCGCAGCCTTTCTTGGAATTTGAGCAATGGCTGGCTGCAAATGCAGATGAGTTAGCTCAGGATGGGCGGAGTTTCGCAGCCGCAGGAAATCAAGGCTGCATTAAGGGAAATCGCGAAAGCCACGGGGTCAGACTGGGATGTAATGGTGCACATATTGGTCACGTTATCGGGCAACAGTCTTCTCCCGTTGTTCACTAGGAATCCGGCTTGCTTTTCTGAGATTGCAAAAATCGCCCTGAGGCACACTCACGCTGCCTTCTGCGCCCTAAGTGCTATTAAACTCGGCGAGCTGATGAGGAAGAACCCAGAAGATCTCAAACAACTCTTGTCAGATGTCATAGGGTCCGCTTCGAAATCCGCTCTGCCTGACGCAGTTGATTCCGCCCTCATAGCCATTTCAAACGACAATATAGCTGCTCTTTCCGTAGAAAAACCCGAGTTGCTCATCAGCGCCTTTAGCCAAATAATGGAAATTTCAGGAAAATTCTCCCCTCATATTTTCTCAGCGATTTCAGACAAGAACATCTCAGCGCTCTTTGCAGAAGATCCCAGAATAATCCTCAACGCGTATTCGGAAATCGTAAAAGTCTCGAACCGTGAAGCCGCGGCGATTTTCATTCATTCACTCAAAAAGCAGAAGCTGTTTGAACTCTTCAAGAAAAATCCGGAGAAGATTGTCAGGGCGTTCACTGATCCTGCAAAGGCATGTGGCCAGAACTCAGCCGCCATTTTCTATTTGCTCAGAAATCAGAGGATTGCTTACATGCTAGAGATGAATCCAGAGAGCCTAATCATCTCAATTAACGCATTCGTTGATACTGCCGGCAAAGGTGCCGAGGCAGCGATCCCGCTCCTTTTCGATGAAAGAGTTGAAGACCGGTTCGTTGATGACGCGGTAGCGTTGGGAGAATCGTTCAATTCGCTCTATCATAGCTGCTGGAGAAGGCGCGTCGAAGGCAATCCCTTTGCTGACCAAGGGAGGACTGTTGAACAAGTTTCTGGAAAATCCTGAACCTGTTATCAGCATGTTTTCATCCATCGCAAGGGCAAACGGGGAACATGCCAGTGCCGTATTTAACCTCCTCGCAAATCCCCATATGGCGGCTATGCTTGAGAAAAACCCTGTGGGCATATTACAAAGACTGAGCGCCCTATCTGCCTTGTTTGGCGATTCAGCGCCGATTATCTTTGAATTTATGGGAAAGGAAAAGATCGCAGCCCGATATGAACAGGACCCCAACGGAATGTTCGATTTTTTCAAAACGATAAGAAAAACTACAACCGGGGAAGAAAAGGGTACGTTCGACATGTTTGCGAACCCGAAATTCATCCAAGGCTTCGAGGAATGGCCAGAGAACGCAATGGAGAACCTGAAAACGATCGGAGATTCCGTAGGACCCTATGCAGGAAACATTTTCCGGCTATTTTCCAAAGACAGGATGGCGCAGACAATAACCGAACTTGTGAACGGGAAGCATTTGGCAACATGCCTTACTAACCTTGTGAACAGCTCGGGCAAAGATGCGCCCATGGTTCTGCGATTGTTTGAAAGCGACGAATTCACAAAGCAGTTCATTAACGATCCCTACAAAGAGGTGCAGATAGTTAGTCATCTGCGCTCTTTTGCAGGCAAAGATTTCGTAAAGGGCCTGGAAGTTTTGAATGATCCTGAAATAGCGCCGGTATTCGCCGAGGATCCGTCCGTGCTTGTTACCACAAGGTTCAGGTATTATGTGGATAATGCAACTGCAATACCAGGCATAAGCGCTTTGGACGCCATAGAGTCGGTTCTAGAAGACAAGAAAGTGAAGGAGCTTTTCATCGATTACGTGAGGCAGGAATTTCATGGAGGGGGACAGACGGGTATGCTGGAAAATGAGTTGCTTCCGGCATTCAGGGCGTACATGGAAGAGAAGAAAAGGTAAGAATTAACCAACTTTAGAACCCTCGACAGAGCAACCATCATTAATGCTATCTCTGTTAGGTGAGGAGGTGTGGGGTGGTTGGAGACTCTGGCTCCAAGACTCTACTCCTGAGCCCTAACTGATCTGTAACTTGCAGAAAATTGACTTTAGGTTTTATGAATTGCGAATCCATGTTTCTGGGCGAGCGTTGAGGTATCAAACCCCTTACCGAAACGCTTGTTGCATAGTGGGCTTTCGAATTTGGCAGCTTTGACCTTAAGGTCAACCGGATGTTTTTTGTGTCAAGAAATCTTTACAAAACACTCTTTTAGGTTAAGAAACCCTGCAGTTTAGCCGAAAACTAAACGGTATTGCACATTAGCTTGATGGCAAATGTAATATGCATTTATCAACCAAAATACAAAACGTAAATCATGAGTCAACAAAAAAATAGACCCCCGATGTTAATTCGATTTGCTGGAGTCTCAGGAATCATAAGCTCCACTTTGCCGCTCATCATGGTTTTCGCATCAACTGTGCTTGAGAAGACTTTCAGTTGGAACAGAAACGCCTTAAGCGATATAGGTGTGAGCCAAAACGCATGGCTTTTCAATAGTGCTCTCATCGTTGGCGGTCTACTCAGTCTCTTGTTTGCAGTAGGCTTAAGGAGATATCTTGGAAAAAACAGGTGGTTGAAGGGCGGAGTCTCGTTACTAGTTTTAAGCAGTGTTTCTCTATCCTTAGTTGGAGTGTTCACAGAAAACTATATCCTCATTCATGCATTGGTGGCTTTGGGGTATCTGCTCCTAACTCCTATAGGAATAATCTGCATTGGCTTAGGGGAAAAAGGTCACCAACTAGGAAAAGTTAGCTTATTGTTTGGAATTACCGCTTTGCTAGCTATCTTTGTTCCACCCTTAATTGCCTTTGTTGCTAACTTACAGATAGGCTTTGCAGTTCCTGAATTTCTAGAGTCTTTGGTGTTGTCAATTTGGACTTTCTGGTTCTCACTTAAGCTTCTCAGACAATAACAAGCAACAATAGCGCGCTAAGGGGTTGATTTGAACCGCCACGTATTGGTGGAGATGTTGCCTGTAATTCCTATTTTTCTCTTGTTTGAGAAATGTGATACTGTAATTCCAAGCCAAGTTGCCTGCCTGGATATTTGGCGCACAATGGTAATCACTGAGGAGTTGGTTTGATTCTCAGCCTAATTTTGAGGAATGCAAGAAACAAGCTGGGGTATGAATGAACCCGTCTTGCCGCTATACCTTTCTTCCTTCCACTCTCTTATCAGGCTCAACTTTAACGGTGACATTTGGTCCTTTTATTCCAGCTAATGGTGGAAGGATATGTGAGATGAATTGTTCTGCAGTACATGGACGCACTGTACCGTTCCTGCTGTATTCTTTCCAACCGTCTTCTTCCTTTCTGAACTTCTGGAGCCATCTGTCTTTGAGCATGATGTAGATGGTGCATTCGTCATTCTTCAATTAAATCCCCCCAAAATGTTCAAAATCTCTTTGTCTTGTTTTCCATTATTTATCTCCTCTATGCTTGGCTACGTAAACCGGTGAGGCTACAACTATCGTCTAATGTGTACTCTAACGAAAGAATGTTATGCGACCCTTCTGGTTAAATTGGGCGACTCACGTTGAAGCTGACGGTTACGTTCGAGTTGTAGACTCCACTGTTTTCTGAATTGATTATTGTGATTAAGGCTAGAACAGAACCTGCAGTTGGGTCTACTAAATCCTTGGGAATAACAGGATAACGCCATTTAGTGTGGTTAAGGAACAAGTTGTTCCAAAGGCGGAACACTCCATTAGCCGAGCGTAGTGCAGTTTCTGCGGTTGTTTCAATTATTAGAACGGAATGTTCCAGAACATGGGATTTTAGGCAACCGCGGCAATACTCTATCAAAGGTGTCGTTATGGGCAGCAAGGCAGTGTTCGATTACGATGTTGTTTCATGGGTTGTCGAGGAGGCTTTAGGTAAACACGCATGCCCGAGAATGAAAGAATTAGGCATGCGCACTAATCAGTGAGGGAATTATTTCGCGGATTTCATTCCAGGTTTGGTCTCACCATATAAGCTCAGTCAGACGTTTGATGACGTCTAGGTGCACGCCCTATTTTGCAGCTGCTGCAATCAGCACGTTTGGTTTCTGAGTTTTGGAGGTCAAATTCTGTAAAGTGCTTGTATTGTCTTTTGACATGTTTTTGCAGATTAGGATAAGCGAGTTTTCAGTGAAGTTCAGCACTGTTTCTCCCTCATTTGTTAGTTGATACACTTTTCTTGGTCTTACTGAATCCATGTTCCAGGTGCTTTTCAGATAATGTTTCTTTTCCAGCGTGGTTAATAGGGGGTATATGGTGCTGGGTCCGAAGTAGACGCCGAAGCCTTTCCGAATTTTAGTGATTATCTGGTAACCATGCATTGGTTGATTATCTAGCAATTGGAGGATAATCATATCGAGTAAGCCTTTGGCAATTTTGGTTTGAACCATTTTTTGGTAGTTTTTTGTGGTCATTTGATGTTTTCTCCTTGTGTTTTTGCGTTGTACACCTGTACAATATGTCTCTTCAAGACATATTTCGCATGTCTTAATACTGTGAAAACAGCCACATAAACCCTCACACATAACCAAAGCATACCACGGCATATCGAACAACTCAACTGTAGAACACAAAGACAACTCCAAACATGAAATTCAGCATGCTGACAACTTGTGTAGTGACGCTTTTCCCCTCTAAGGATCTGTACAACAAAACAGCAGAAAAACCGCAAAAGATACATCAAATCGAAGCGAAAAAAGTAACTTGAACTACAATACACATTAAGAACAATTGCCACACGACTTAGCTCAGTCAATTTTCGCGGAATCTTTGCACGCTCAGTCGGTTCCTTTCAACTAACTCTTCTTTGACTCATTCTCTCTTACTCTGAATTTCACAATTTTCCTTACCAGGTCAAATGGAATCTGCTCCTCGAACCGAAATTGGACAGCGCCTTTGCTTGTTTTAAAAGGAGATAAATCTTTTTTAAACGCTACTATTGCCGATGGAGCGGGATAAAAGCCAACATGATTCTTGTGTGCTGCGAAATGCACCAAATTTCCATTGAGCTTAAACGTGGGCATCCCCCAGCTTATTGTCTCTTCAGCCAGAGGTGCTGATTCCTTAATTACCCGCCTAAGTTCCTCCAAAACATCTCTAACATCTTTTGGGAAACTGCAGATATATTCATCTATAGTTTTGAATTGACTTCCTAAGGCTGCCATACCTTATCATCCCTAAAGGGCGCACCCACACATAGATACGAGCGAATTATGCCGCAAGATCAGGGAGAATAGGCGGTGATTATTGTCTGTTCCTCCTGCAGCGGAATCTGATTACGACGTGAGTTTGTTTCCGAGGATTTCTGCCCAAGCGCGAATCTTGGACGAATCAATGTTGTCAAAGATGGTTTTTCCCAAAATCTTCATGCGACCGCCAAATGCTTCCGATGCCACTGGCTTCAAGTTGGGATAGTTCGCTAAGACATTGATGACGTATTTGTTGCATGAATCTTCATATTTTTTGGGATCTCCAGCTCCGCCGCAGCAAACAAAGAAAGCCACTTTGCGGTCTCCGAAGTTTTCTTTGAGAAACTCTAATGTTTCGCCGTAAACTTTTCCCCCGCGCACTCCCGCTCCGACTACAACGTTTTTGTACGATGCAAGGGCTGGGAACCCTTTTTTTAAGTTGATGAGGTCAACTTCTAACTGATATTTGCTCCTCAAAACGTCTGCGATTGTTTGAGCGGTTTGTTCAGTTGCTCCACTCTTGCTGGCATAAGCAACTAGAGTCTTTTCCATCTCGGATTCACAAGGCTGTTAATCCTAAATTACGTTATAAAGTCTCCGACGGAATAGGTGTGGCGTTGCGCCTTTCAAAGGAGACAATCATTGCAGTGTGACTGGATATCGGTTTGCGGTGAAGTTGAAAGAGTCGTATCTGAGGAGAAATTTCCAGCTTCGGCTTTAGCCGCAACTGTTTCAGTGCTTTCAAGCGTTATTGCACAAAGCAGAGTCACCGGAAAAGTAGTGGGATTACAAAAAGATTAGACAATAGGAGCTTTCATACGCCTAAAAAGGTATTCATGTTTTGCGCGGTTGTGGTCAGCGGCTTTTTGCGGTTTTCACAGAGAATGGGTTAATTTGCTTTTGTTGATGTGCAGAGGTAGGAGCCAGTCTTGTCCACAATACTGATGTTATCAAACCCTGCCTGATGCAGGAGCCTTCGCATTACGTCTTTTTCTGGAAGTTCATCCGAGGCGATTTCTGGCGGCGCGTTTTTGTGGTGATTTCTAATTTCTTTTCTGCTTAGGGCGTGGGCTATTATGAGTTTGCCATTAGGCTTTAGGACGCGATGAAACTGTTGCAGAGCGTCTTTTTTGTTTTCCAAATGCGGAAACAAGCCAAAGCAAGTGACCGCGTCAAAAGTTCGGTTGGGGAACTTAAGGTTTTCAGCATTTGCTACAATCACGGTCAAGTTTGGCAGGTGTGCATATCGGTTTTTGCATATGTCGACCATGTTCTGGGCATAGTCGATGGCGGTGATATGACCTTTTGAACCTAAAGCCTTATGCAAGAAGGGAATTAAAATGCCTGTGCCAGTGCCAGCATCCAAAATATTTTGGCCAGCTTTGAGACCAAACGATGGCACAAACTGCTCCAAGAAGGCGTGAAGTCTGGGGTTGTTACACTGGTCTTCCCAATTGGCAGCAGCATTGTTAAAGAATTGTTGGCGCGTAGTCATTTGGCCACCATTTCTGGTTTAGGCAGAGTTTCGCTGTATACGGGTATTCTTCGCTTCTTGAATGCTAAAACCAGTAAGACTCCGATGATGCCTCCGATGACCCCGCCGATCATGTGTAATCCTGCCCAGCCAAGAACGCCACCCCATTTAGCCAACGTTGTGTTCGCCATGAAAACTGCACCGATGATAGTTCCTGCAACTGCTGCTGAAGCAATTGCAACCAACATCATGCTGACCCCTGTGTAAGCTGGCTTTTTGAAAGCCTTGCTATATCCGATTATTGTTATGACAACATCAAAAAATACGGATGCAGCCATAAACCCCAAAAACTGGACACCAGCGCCCAAACCCAAATTGATGAGCGTGGCAATGAACCCAACGATGCTCAAGGCTCCAGGTTTTCTTATCCACCAAGCTCCAATGATGAGCACGGCAAACCCGATCAAGTCGCATAAGAAGGGCATTCCTGTCATTCTGAAGAAACTTGGTGCTAATAGGGTGTTTAAGACTCCCCAAAGGGCACCGCACATAGCTATTGCAGCAACGTCGCGAGTGTTGAAATATGCCATCTTATCCACCATCTATCAGTAACACGTTTTTTAATATTGGTAACACTAGTTTTTATTTAACCTTTTCGGAACCTTTATTTTCAATTAGATCATATTCCAAACACGAAGACCATCTCTCAGCGTGCTTTGCGTGTTTTTGTTTTTGTGTTAATTGTTGAGAGAGCATTAAATTTCAGTCCCCAAACTACCTTTCTTAAACTGTCTCTCTCTTACTTACTCTCTCAACACAAAAAAACACACAGCGTGCACCTCGTAGCAATAATTACGGGTCAAAAAACAGTAGCAACAAAATGAGAAAAGAAAAGGGGATTCCGACTTAGCTGGGGGCGAATTTGCTGTTTCCTAACAATGGCAACTAATCAGAAAAAGGGGGAATCGCGGATGATATCTCCACTACGGTGAGGGTTCAAATCTCCCCAGTCCACTCCATATGTTGATCTTAACTTTGATTGATGTCAATCGAATTTTCAGAGTCTTCTTGGGGGCAGATTTAGAAAAAAGTCATAAACATTTCGTCATCCTAAACACATGGCAACAATTTAAAGAAGATAATAGAAAATAGAGGGTGATATCCTCTTAGTCGCATAGTTCCCTATGGTAGTGGTTTGCCCGTAACTGCTGGCGCTGTTCCGCCGATGACCCAATTGAAGAGTTTCATAAAGTATGTTGGGACGTTGTTTATGATTGTAGTGTCACCATGCTGGGTTCCTGCAATATAGCTTCGATAGTTCCCTAGACAGCCTGCTGCTGCTACAGCATCGTAGTATGCATTGAAATGTTGAATCGGGACCTTTAAGTCAGCTCGAGCTACCATCGATATTACTGGCACAGGGATATCCGCATGACATGTTGGCGATAGCCTATCGTAAGTTTGAGGTTTTTTCTCTGGAGTTCCACCGCATTCTGCTTCAACATCAGCCATGACTTGTAAAGCAGCTGTACGTATGGCTAGCAGTGAGGTTTCAGGAATGGCGTTGGCAAATGGCGGAGGCAGAGAGGCAGGGGCTCCAAGCAAGTAAGTTCTTATTGCGCTGGGACTTGCCGGTAGGTTCTTCAGGTCTCGCCAGTAGTTGTAGAAGGCAGTAGTGTCTTTGTTGCCGCATACATCAAGGACTCCAGCGTAAAGGTCTGGGAATTTGTCTACAAGCATTAAGTCAATTTGTCCGCCCATCGACAATCCTATAAGAAAGACCTTTCCTGTTACATGGAAGTTGTCGATGATGTATTCGGTCAATTGGTGTGTATGAAGCATGCCTGCTTGCATACAGAATCCTATTTCATCATAGGTGGATTGTGCGTAAGCAAATTTCTTGCCGTCTGGCGCAAGCGCTGAAGAAGTCATAAACTGTAAGCCGATTTGGTGAGTGGTTATGCTTTCTAATGTCGGAAAGGGAGTGGTGGTTGACAGTGTGAATCCTTTGCATCCGATGACGAGGTGTCCATTCCAATTGTCAGGCATAAAGATTTCATAATCTGCCCCGCCCAGTACGCCAACATAACGCGTGTAGTGCCATGTAGAGTCGTAAGTTACATCTGGCCTGCTTGCTAAAACAGGAGCACTGAACATAGACACTATCATTAAGACGACGAAGACTATGGGGATTAAAAAGTCTTTTTTGTTCATTTTTTCACCTCCCTGCTCTCCTTTCTAAATTGATTTCCTTCAAAGACTATTTTACGCTATTTGAACGGATTTTGCTTATAACACTTGGCAAATATTGCAGATTGAGATTCAATACACAAATAGCCTAATGCTATCTCGTTCAAGCTGTCCTTGGAACCCACTCTTTCTCTTCTCTTATCAGCTATTTGCCAAACAGTTAATCTGAAACCGACCCGCATACTCGAATCCAACTATACCTATACCCTTATACTGAATTGAATCTATGTTGACTTGATCCTGAATTATCAGTAGCCTTCATACTGAGCTTTAGTAAGAACAAACTATGTCCTAGGTCCTTTGTGCAGTAGACCCGCCCATTTTCTCAAAAAGCATTCAGCCGTCCTCAGTTGGTTGGATTAAAATTAGGTCAACTGTGGAGTTCAGTCTCTAGTTTGATTGTTTTGGAATATCCTATCATTTTCTTTAATTGAATGCGCTCTCGTTTAATGAGAGTTTCACTCAGCGGCTCGCTGATATCCGAAATGTGTTATTTTTTAAACCGTTAGTACTTTCTGGTCTAATAGGCGCCTTACTATGGGAAGTAATTCTTGACTTGTAATATCTATTAGCAAGTCGTTCAAGGGGTCTGGGTCTGGTGACAGAGTGGTTTTATGCATCTCGGCAGTTATGGCTCGTCTCACAGTTGTCTTTCCGTCAAATAGAGCGACAATTTCAGCTACTGCAGGTGAAATTTCGATTTCGGTTTCGTGGAAGTGAATAGTCTGCGTTGGCGAGGGGAGTTGGTAATTCCGAAGGGTTGCTTCGTTTGAGAGTTTGGGTTTCATTTCTAAGAGTTCGTTTTCTGTTGGTTCGCTGACATGGATACCCAGTTCCTCACTTTTTGCTTCGGCAAAGCCTATGCAACCTCCTTGGCATCTTCTTTCTTTAGCATGTTCACAGGTTTCGCATTCCTTGAGGGGGAAATACTTGAACTGGTACAGCTGACTCACCCGCTGATAATATTCGCAGATTTCCTCAATTGAACGGAAGTCAGAAAGCTTCTTGTTGAAGAGTTTAGATGTCCCAAAGCATCTCCAGATTGAGAGGTCGGGGCCGATGTCTATTGCTGGGTAGCAGACAAAGTTTCTTGCGGGTTCAATCACTTGCTTTATCATGAGTTCGGAGAGCTGTTCGGGAGTAAACATGCATATCGGGACTGCGTTATCCATGCCCACTGCTGCACCTTGGGCTTCTGCTCTTCGTGTAAAGTCCATCACGTGTTTTGCTGCTGACTTGTAATCTGCTAACTCCAGGTAAGCGTTTTTTCTTCCTGCAAAATTCACGGGCATCGAGAAGCTAAGTCTAAGATTCTTGAAGTTATATTTTGAGGTCAAGTCAAAGATGTATGCGTAGTCAGGATTTGTTTCATGAATATTGAAGCTTAGGGTAACGTTTGCCCGATCACTGAGGAATAGAAGGTTTTTTTCTATTGTGCTCCATTCAGAGGAGCTGTAGGTTTTAGGGTGGTCAACGTTTAGCAGAAAACCAAGAACCAACGGAGAAATTTGACTGAAGAATTCGTTCAGGTTTGGGTTCCATAGTGCGTTGCTCAGAATATTAACTCTTATTTTCTTGTTAATTAATGTCAGCAGCATTTCCTTGAACTGCGGATGAATGGTTGGTTCGCCGCCTGCCAACTGGAGAACATTTTGGTTGCTCTTTGAAAGAAAATCCAATACTTTGTTGAAGTTTTCAAGGGTGATATCTTTTATAGGTTGCTTGGAATACGAATTCAGCTTCTCTTTGGCAAAGCAGTAATTGCATGCGCGGTTGCATCTCATAGTTATTAATAAGTTGACCAAATGTTTCCCCTTGAAAAGACATCTTTTGTTTCAAAAAAAGGATAAGGGAAAATTTATAGTTTTGGAATTATCTGAATCGCTCTCGGCCTATTCTGTCTATGTTAAGGACGTCTGCTGGGTAAAAGATCCAACGTCTCTTTGCAATGATGTACCTTAGGACGCTTGCAAGTTCAATCTTTTTCCAGTTGTTCAGGGTGGGATCTATTGGGTAGAAAATCGGTCCAGGTGGGAATCTAATGTCATCTAGAGACTCTATGAATGCAGCAGTTTTCTTGATTTTTTCTAGCTGGTCTGGTTTTAGTCTTACGTTGGCTTCCTTTGCTACAGCTTCGGGGTTGTTCAGGAACTTCATCCTGAAATCTGTGTCTTTGGTTGCTTTCAGTAGAAGATCTCTTAGGTTTTTTTCTTCGCTCAAAAATATACGCTCCTAGTTAGGAGAGCGTGGTTTAAGAATATAAGTATTCCTAACACTCATTATACTGGAAACTCGACAAATTCTTCGTATGCTTTGGCTAGAATTGTTCTCTTTACGCTTGAGTTAGGATTCTTGTTCAACAAAACCCGATTCTTCTGATCATAAAGAAGACTCTTTTGTCTAACGGAGCGCTTCCAGAGCGACGGTTGAGGTAAATGGTACTTTTGTTATTCTGCTGTTAACGCGCGCATCTTAATTCGGGATTAAAATTAGGTTAACTGTGGAGTCCACTCTCTTGTTTAATCTTTTCAGAAAGCACGTATTAGCGAGCGCTGAACAGAGGTAGAAATGCTTCGGTCGACATAATCCATTTTTTCTCAGGTTGTGGTTACATATTGAAACAGCACTTGTTTATATTCTAAAGAATTCTGGATAAGTAGTAATCAAAGGTGAGGGTTTTTATGTCAAAAAAATATCAGGTATATAGAGATGTTGCGGGAAAATTTCGTTTTAGACTATTAGCTGAAAACAACCAAATTATAGCTGTTGGTCAAGCCTATGAACAACACGAAAGTTGCATAAACGGAATAAAAAGCATTCAAAGCAACTGTGATGCACAAATTGAAGATTTGACTGCTGCCGAAGTAACCCAAATCCCTAACCCCAAGTACCAAGTTTTCTATGATGAGAAGTGCAAATGGAGATTTCATCTTAATGCTAGGAATGGTGAGATAATAGCTCAGAGCGAAGGATATGAAAGTAAACAGGGTTGCATTAACGGGATAGAAGCAGTCAAAAGTAGCTGCAGTGCAGAAATTGAGGACTTGACTCCAAAGCAAAAGAGCAAAGAAGAAGTTGTCAGTTATCACGAAATAAAAGTGCCCGTAGCGGAAGTGAAACCTGTCGAAGTGGCTAAAGAGGCTATGGGTGAAGCAAAACTTCCTGGGGTCCCAGTTGTTGCTCCTGCCGCAATCGTGGAGCCAAAAGTAGAGATACCTCCAGTGGTTGTTGCTTCTCCTGAAGAAATGAAACCGCCGGTTTCCACTGGCCCTGCTGTAACAGTGCTTGACCTACAAAGCCCATCAATGGTAAACAAGGGTGAAATGGTTTATTTCAAAGGCAGACTCTATAGAAGCGATAGTGGCCAGGGAGTACCTGGAGCTAAAATTGACATCTGGGAATATGACAGGTCTTTGCTGGGCGATGATTATTTAGCCTATGGAAAAACCGCTGAAGATGGCTCATTTAGCATCGTTTGGAAGGCTAGACCATTGGCATGGTTTGACAACACAGGCAAGATATACGCTCACTTCAAAGGCAATGAACAAGCACCCCCTTCAAAGAGCATAATACAAACAATTACCATCAATTAGTTGAAGTTTTTCTTCAACACTTTTTTTTGGTTTTCTAACCTGTTAGCAGAAGTCTTTTGCAGAAAGAGTAAAAATGAATTTTCAATATAGGAGAAAGACTAAGATTTAATCACGCAAGTTTTCTCTTGCCTATTACAACTCTTGTGAGCGTGCGACCGCGGACTACAGCAGAATCCTCGATTTTCTCGATACATATTTTTTTTCTGCATGTTTTGGTGCTTATCTTTGCTAGGAATATTGTGTCTGTCGAAGAAGGGTCTGGTGGAAGCCAGTCAAATTCTAATTTTGCGCCTTCAAGAATCATGTTGAATTCTGTTTCTTTGTCTCCAGGTGCGGGGATTGGGTCGACTTTGGTTTCTTCGTATCTTATGGTTACGAAGAGGTCCCTTTCTCTGCCAACGTCATTAGGAGTGCATTTCTGGTTTAAATCACATATGAATTTTGTGTTTAGCACTACTTCTCTTCCTCGACCGTCCAATGCAAAACCCTCACTTACTTCGATGGTGCCTATTGGGATGCCTTCTGTAACTTTAAGTCCGCTCACTATACCTCTTCCGTGGACTAGTCGGTTTATCAGTCTGTGTTTATTGACGAAGTATTGTTGCTCTATTTGAAAATCTTTAACGGATAGCATCTTTCCGTAGAAGTAGTGATTGCGTCTAAAGCTTGGAAGCCCTTCAGAATCTACATCGTCAGTGCTCATGCCACACGCCAACCTTTGAGTCCTCATGTTTCTTTCTTTTGGTTTTTAGCTCTTGTGTAAAGTCAGCAGCAGTAAATCATATTCATAATTCTCCCCAGCCAACAGTTAGTCCAAGCGAGCGCATTAAAATTTAAACCAAAAAAACAGATTGCGTTTTGAGTTTGCTCGGACTCGGAAGTTATTGTTTGGAAGGGAAAAGAGTGTTTGAAAATTAACGTTATTAGCCACCATCAGACTTTAACTAATAATGAACGAGCGTGCTCTTCATTCAGAAATCAGAAAAGTTTACTCACTTCCAGGGGACCAATTTGAGGTCAAATTAGGCAACTATATCGTGGACATTTTGAGAGGACAATTAATCATCGAGGTGCAAACCAAAAATTTTTCAGCCCTCAAAGAAAAACTCCAGACGCTTACTGAGAAACATCAAGTTAGATTAGTCTATCCTCTGCCGGAAAAGAAATGGATAACCTACCTTACTAAAGAAAATGTAGTCATAAATAAACGCAAATCCCCAAAAAAAGGAAAGCTCACAGACCTATTTCGCGAACTGGTCATGATCTCACATATTGTTGGAGATGAGAACTTTTCTTTAGAAGTACTTTTGATCGATGAAGAAGAGGTGAGGTGCAACGATGGAAAAGGAAGCTGGAGAAGAAGAGGCGTGAGCATCAAAGAAAGAAAACTATTGCAGATAAACAGTCGAATCCTGTTCCAAAACAAGACCGATTACCTTAAAATATTGCCCGATAGCCTAAATCAAGTTTTTACTAATAAAGAACTATCCAAATTAGCCAAGATTCCAGTAAGAACTGCACGGCAAATAACGTACTGTCTAAGAAAAAGCGGTGTTATTCTATTAGCTCCAAAGAAGGGAAGGGAACTGTTCTTCCAGGTCGCTCCAAAAGTCCAAAAGAAAATCGAATAAACTATTTTCAGGATCATTGCTTTCATGCCCCTTTTCGTTTTTCCCTGAAAAGAGCAGGAGAGCGCACTCAGTTTTAATCCATCCGAAGAGTTGGCAAACGTGAGGAATTGGAGACCTTGAAATTTAGGTAGCTTTAAAAGTATTGAAACGAAGTTCCTAAAGACTGACCATTAATGCGTCTTAATAACCACAATAATCCATATGATAAACTCGAACATTGGCCTCCAATGACTTACAGAACCCGTTCAGCCATCAGTTCTGAGACCAACGATGATTTTATGGGCTTCCTTAAGACAGAAAATAGGTCCAAACATAATATAGAATTGCAGCCATGGATTCCATTCTGTGACGGCAAATGTACTTTCTGCTATTTCCCAGTAAGCTGCGATAAACAAAGAGTCAATTTATACATTGAGGCATTAAAGAAAGCGATGAGCTTTTACGCGAAAAGTCCTTATGTCAAATCAAGCACCTTTAGCGAGTTTTACATAGGAGGCGGAAGTCCATCAGTTCTCTCCAAAGGTCAAATAGAAGAAATTCTGCGATTTTGCAGAGGAACATTTAGCTTCACTTCCACCGCCACCACCAAGTTTACTGCATGCACCAACAATCTCTCCGAAGAAAAGATTCGACTGTTTTCTTCAAATGGTGTCGACCAATTAGACATTGGAATACAAACCTTTGACGAGGGTCTTCGCAAGATTCTCATGCTTCGTGATAGCAGCACAAAGGCAAAGCAAAAACTCAAAGAAGTCAAAAAACACGGATTGCATGTTAGTATCGACTTGCTTTACAACCTGCCTGGGCAGTCTATGGAACAGTGGAAAGAAGACTTGCGGCAATCAGTTGAATTAGATTTGGAAAGCGTTGACTGTTATCCTTTGGATTTGTATCCAGACACGCCGCTTGCAAACAAGATTGTTGCAGGTGAGTTACCTCCTGCTAATGGAGATGGGAAAGAACTTGAAATGTATCGTGAAGCCTACCGCTTTTTTAGGGAAAACGGTTACGCACCAACGTGCCACAACAGGTTTTCAAGGCTAAAGGAGGACTTTGACAAACCGTCCTCGGAAGTAATTGGCACCGGCGCGGGTTTCTTCATGGGACGGTTAGGAAGCTACCTCTATTCGGACATAGAAAACGTTGAAGAATACATTGCCAAGGTTCAAAATGGAGGATTGCCCATTGCAAGGCTCGCTAAGCTTTCGAAGGAAGATGAAATGAGAACAGCGATGATGCTGATTTATGTTCGCGTTCCTGTAGACCGCGAGGAATTCAAGGCTCAGTTTGGCAAGTTTCCCGAAGAGGCATTTCCAGACGCCATTGACAAACTGCTGCACTTTGGGCTAATCAAGGTAGAAGATGGCAAAATTACACTAACTGAGAAAGGTGACCCTTGGAGATTCAATATTGCATGGGAGTTCTTCAATTAAGGGTAGCTGAAACAAAAAAAGAGTTATCAAAATTAACATTTTGAGCATCTAGTTACTGTTGGCTCCCAGACACAACAATCTATTAACTTGAAATTCATTTAATACGTTGTTGGAAGCTGTTTTTCATCAGGGAGGCTTCACATGAATAGTCTCTACTATGAGAAGGTAATTCAAGATAGAATCAGGAAGAAACTTGTTGAAGCAGGAGCTACATCATTGCCAAGAGCTGTTACAGTAAAAGAATCTAACTTGGATGTACAAGAACAGAATTGGCTTACCTGCATCGCCGGAGGACTATTTTCAGGAGTTAAAAAGACAAAAGACAAACGATACTATGTATCAGATTGGCTATCGCTATCAGAAACTACAAACAAAGAACCAATCTCTACTTGTAGTCTCTCCAATTGAGTTAGACCGATTTTTATATTCGTCAAGAGAGAATGGATTAGATTTACGTCCAGCCAATTTCCAGATTCAGGGCAAACACACGCTACCCAAACGCCACAAAGAAGAAACTGAAAACCTCCCCGCGCCAAATGGAAAGCTCCCGGCTCCGACATTAATGCACGCAGATCAGGGTAAACGTGGACTCTTCCAACAGGCACCCAAGACGTGCTCAGACGCGTCAAAACATGCTAGATTGTCCAGAACATGAGAACCCAAAAACCCAAAAAACAGCACCAAATCAAAAAAACACCACAAAAACCAAAGATTCACCATCACAGTCCCCCTCACCTTGGACAAATTTGTCCTAGTAATCCATCAATTTGTCAGCAAAAGCTCAAATTTCACCAAGACAATCCTGGACTTGTGGCATGCAGAAACCAACTTTTTGAACCCCCTAAAAAACCTCAAAAAAGAATTTGCTGCAATCCTGCAAAGGTACGATAGTGAGGACGCTTGAAGATTGGCGCGTCTTAATGCATGGTTTTTATAGTGCTGATTTGAATAAAGTGGTATTAAACACTCGGTTGAAGATTAATTTGAAGATGAGCAAGTCCGCAAGCCTCGTAGCCCGTTCCCTTGCCCCCGGTCGACCTCACCATGCGCAGTGGCTTATCACGAGGAAATGCAATTACCGCTGCCGAGGCTGCAACGTTTGGAACGAACAGGACAACCAGGAACTCTCGGCTGAAGAAATTAAACGTGGACTTGACATTCTTCACAAGATGGGTGTCGTGGAAATTGTGTTTTCTGGTGGGGACCCACTGCTGCGTGACGACGCCGCAGAAATAATTGAATATGCCAGCCGCCGCTTCATTACAACAGTTTACGACAACGGAAGCATGGCAGCTGACAGAGTTGACGCGTTGCGCCCGGTTGATTTTGCCGCGATTTCTTTTGACAGTTTAGACCCTGCGAAGATGGATTACATCAAAGGCGTGAAGGGCTCGTTCGAAAAGGCAACCCGTTCCGTGGAAACCCTTAAAAAAGAAGGAGTTAATGTTTGCGTCACTCCGACGATTTCGCAGCTTAACCTTAATGAGATTGTTGACATAACTAACCACTTCACGGGCATGAAGGTGCCAGTTTGGTACTGCCTCTACAATTTTGACCTCACTTCTGACGTGAATCAGCTCTTCAGGATAGGCAAATCCATGGATGAGTTTGTGATAACAGACAAGCAAGCCATGGTTAACCTGTGCGATTCGCTCATAGAAATGAAGAAGAAGAACAAGCGCATCCTCATGACAGACAAACTAATCAAAGCTTTACGGAGTCTGTACGCTGAGGACAAAAGAGTCTGGCGTTGCCGGGCATTAGAGGACTTCTTCATAGTAGATCACTTGGGTCGAATAGGCGGGTGCCACTGCCACAATTTTGCCGGCTCAGTCTTCGATTTGACGAAAATCTGGAAAAGCTCAGAGTTTGGCACTCTACGTAAAACCTACCGAACATGCGAGCAGTGCACATACTTATGCTATATCGCCTATTCTCTTCACGCAGGGCCAATGGGCAACTTAGCCATTGCTAAAGAGCAGTGGAGAAACGCGAAACTCATTTTCTAATCGAAGTCCCTAACCACAAATTGCCAAAGACTCTTCAAAGCGAAAAAGCAAGCCCTTCGCAACAGTCCAACAATACGCCAAAAACGATAGTCATGCCGGAAAGGTTTATTTTACGGAACGAAATCTAAGATTCCGACTTGTTGGCGGATCACAGTGTCCGCAGGGATGTGGTCCCCACGTGGGACTGAACCGCAAAACTGTAAACGCACACAAAAAGGAGAAAACCAAAAATGGCATACAAATACATAGCCGAAGAATGGGCAAAACCTGAAAAGAGCTTCCTAGAAGAGCTCATGCGCCAACGCCTAGTACAGTGGCGCAAAGAACCCACCGTGAACCGCGTGGAAAGACCCTTAAGACTTGACCGAGCAAGAAAACTCGGCTACAAAGCCAAACAAGGCTTCATAATTGCACGCGTAAGCGTCCGAAGAGGCAACCTACGCAAACTGCGCCCAGTTTCAGGACGCAGACCCAAACGCATGGGTGTCAAAAAATTCAAACCAGGAAAATCTCTACGGCTGATCGCAGAGGAACGCGCAGCTCGCAAATTCCCCAACACAGAAGTCCTCAATAGCTACTGGATTGGCGAAGACGGCAGACACAAATGGTTCGAAGTAATCCTCGTGGACAAATCACATCCCGTCATAAAATCCGACAAAGACATCAACTGGATATGCGAGAAGCAACACAAACGCCGGGCACTGCGCAGCTTAACCAGCGCAGGCAAAAACGTAAGAGGTCTACACCACCGAGGAAAAGGATCAGAAAGAGCCAGACCAAGCCGAAGTTTCGGCAACACAGGAGTTCACGGCGACCACCAGAAAAAAGGCGGCAAATAAATGCACCACATAAAACCGTTCATAACCTGCCAAACTGGCAAACGCAGACTTGGCAAAGGATTCAGCCCAGACGAAATCAAAGAAGCAGGCATAACTGTTGACGAAGCCAGAAGAATAGGCATGCCCGTCGACTTCAAACGTAAAACCAGCCACGAAGAAAACATCAAAAATCTAAAGGTGCATGCAGAGAAAGCCCAAGCAGCAGTTAAGCCAAAACCAGCACAGAAAAAGGAGAAAAAGCCTAAAAACTAGAAGCCGCCATTAACCAGAATGTGCGTGCCCCACCTTTGCCTTCTTCCCCCTCCTCTTCTAAGTATCCCATAGCTTACATAGAAATCCGCGTTTTCAGCCACGCCACCGAAGACCAGCAGAAAGTGGAAACGGCTGTGCGCAACATCTTGCCAGAAGAGCTGGCAGCAGAAACCAAATTTACAGGAACCGCTTGCACAGGGCATCACGGAAATCCCATCGTTCTATTGGAGGCAAAACTCGAAAATAGGCAGTTGCTGCCCAAGGTTCTGGAGAAAATCGGTACCTCGCTAAGCAGCCTAGACAAGGAGGAAATAGCCGGCGAGTTCAAAGAGCACCTTGAAAAGCGCAGTTTGTACCTTCGATTTAATAAACAAAGCGCCTCTTTAAGCACGGCAAGTTTTTCCTCCAACGACCCAATCCGCGTGAAAATCCACTTCAAAAACAAAACGCCCGAAGAAATCGCGGAACTCTGCAAGCAAGCTGGACTGCTGCCATGAAACGAACCTTCGCAGACTTGCACCTACGCGCAAACGCTAGGGACATGGCGCAGAACGTCAGGTTGGCGCAAAAAGCCGCTGACCTAGGTTACAAACTCATCGCCACGCAACTTGCACCCGAAACTAAACCTGATGAGGTTCAACGACTCAAAGCCGCTTGCGCCGACATGGGCTTGGATTTTGTTTCTCGCGTAGATTTGCGACCGAAAAACCAAAATGAGCTGCTCAGCCTATTGCGCAAGCTGCGGCGAAGATTCGAAGTCGTCTGCATCATGTGCGAGTCAAAAGAGGTTGCACGACAAGCTGCTAAAGACCACAGAGTGGACCTGCTCAATTTTCCGCTATTGGATTATCGGCGCAGATTTTTTGACCACGCGGAAGCTGAACTCGCAAGATGTGGCTCTGCAGGTTACGAAGTTGACGTTAAGCCACTTTTAGTTTTGGAGGGGCCTTCACGTGTGCGGCTGCTTTCGAGCTTGCGGCGTGAAGTTGCGCTGGCGCAGGAGTTTCATCTACCTATCGTGATATCCAGCGGCGTTTCTGATGAGTTGCTCTTACGCAAGCCTCGTGAGATGGCACTGCTAGCTTCCCTTTTTGGCTTGGATAGCAATGAGGCGTTGAACTCCGTTTCAGCGGTCCCAGTTACCCTCGTTGAACGGAACAGACAGAAACTGAGCTCTGAGTTTGTAGCCCCAGGAATTCGCGTGATTAAACAAGGTGAGGATTGTTGAAGCGGGTGAAACGCAGGTATTTAGCATTGCAGTTAGACGGGGACTATACGCCAAGCGACAGAGAGTTTCTGGATGCCGTTTGGGGCTCGGTCTCTCGACTATTTGGCGAATATGGTGCGAGCTTAACAAGTTTGGCTTTGATTAACTATGACTGTGAACGCAAGGAAGCGATTTTGCGCGCAAATCTAAACACAATGGACAATGTGCGGGCGGCTCTGGCTGCCATTACAGGTATCGCTGGGAAGCCTGTTGCCATCCATGTTACGGCTGTTTCAGGGACAATTAAGGCGTTGCGCGAGAGGTCGCGTTTTTAGTCGCGTATCTTGCTTCGGTTCGTGAAACTTCATTTTTGTCGTGTTGATGTGTAAAGCTATGCATTACCTAAAGTCAAGTATATTTGTATTTTAACATCATTCATCGTTGGACAAACTTGCAGTAAGGTCTAAGAAACATTTATCAAAGACCAAACTGCAGTAAGTAGTCGTTACATATATAAAGTGAGCACGTTCGAAAATGAAACTGGAAGATTTCTATTTTAGAATGCCTCCCTTAAAAACTGAACCCATCATCGACGATACCACACTTCGTGATGGCATCCAAATGCCCGGTTTAGCAGCTGGACCCAAAGACTCAGCCAGAATTGCACAACTACTCAGCGACATTGGTGCTGAGCGGCTGGAACTTTTCCACTACCAAGAACCTGACAAAAAAGCGGCCCGACTTGTCCATAACCTAAAGCTGCCATGCAGAATTGCCGGTTGGTGCCGTGCTGTCAGAGAAGACATTGACAGCGCGTTGGCGCTTGGTTTCAATGAAGTTGGCATTTCTCATCCAGTTTCACACATCCATTTCGCCGCGAAGTGGCCGGACAAAACTGCTGATCAACTGCTAGCAAACATTGTTGATGTAGTGGAGTATGCTGCGAAAGACCATGGAATGCGAGTCTTCGTACACGGCGAAGATAGCACACGTGCAGACTGGAATTTCGAGAAAACATGGGTAAACGCTGTTGCCGATGCTGGCGCCGAATGCTACCGGATTTGCGATACAGTTGGCATTGGGCTTTCAGATCCTGCTGCGCCCGTGACGAACGGCATTCCTGCCAAAATCAAGGCGCTAAAGAAAGAAACGCGAATCAAAGCCTTGGAAATTCATGCGCACGACGATTTCGGCAACGCGGTAGAGAACACGATGGCTGCGGTTCGGGCGGCAAACGGCATTTGGGACAAAATCTACCTAAGCACAACTTACCTTGGCATAGGCGAACGTGCAGGAAACGCTGAAACCGAGAAAGTTTTACTGAACCTTTACATGCACTACGGCGTCATGAAATTCGCCGGAAAAACTCAAGAATTAAAGCAAACCGCGGATTTCATCGGCAAAGCCACAGGCTATGTGGTTCCGCCCAACAAAGCCATTGTTGGCGACTACGGATTTGCGCATGAGTCCGGAATACACATGCACGGTGTGCTTAACGATAGCTGGACTTACGAGCCTTATCCACCTGAACTTGTGGGCAACACAAGGCGCCTTACCATTGGCAAGCAATCTGGCAAGAGTGGCATAAAACACAAAATTATCGAGTTAACAGGCAACACACCAACGGACGAGCAATGCTCGCTGGTGGTGGACAAGGTGAAAGAGGTTTACTCGAATGGCAGGCGAGCATCGCTGAAAGAGGAAGAGTTCAAGAAAATCCTACGCATTCAAAAATTGTTGCCTGAGAACGTGAACGGTAACAAACGCTAAACCTAGCTTTCCCTTTCTATTGCGAAGAAGCTTCACCTCGCTTTGAAAAAGAAGCGGGTACAAAAATGAGAAATGGCTTTAGAGGAGGTGCTTCGCAACGGCTATAAGCCTGGGCTTTCGCATCAGCACCTTCGCCAGCACGGACAGTTTCGCACCTCTTGCAAACTCGATGATGTCCTCCGGCTTCAACGCGTCCACCAAATCATTCAGATCCTGGTCCGACAGCTTCTCTAGCGTCTCCCGTAGCTTCTCCACACGTTTCAAGTGGTTTCCGCGTTCCTCCCACCAGACATCATTGTACTTGTTAAGCGCTTTTTTGGATAAGTCGTTATTCCGTAGGCATTCGGCGATGACGTCAGCCGCCATTTGTCCGCTGATGACTGCTTCTTTTATGCCTCCGCCGTGAATGGGGTTTACGTGGTTAGCCGCCTCACCGCAAAGGATGAAGCCGTTTGTGACCATGTCTTTAACTAATCCCCCAACTGGAACGCAGCCTGCATTGACTTCTATAATGCTGCCTTTGGCGATTTCTGGATGAAGCTTGAGGAATTCCTGCATGTAGGTGCCTGGCTTCTTTTCCTGAGGAATGATGCCTAGGCCGACGTTGGCGCGGTGTTCGCCTTTGGGGAAAACCCAAACATACCCCCGTGGAGCAAGCACGTTGCTGAGGTAGATGTGAATCATGTCTGATACAACGTCGACGTTTGTCATTTCGTACTGGATGCAGCTATCCACAAGAGTAACCTTCGAGAAAACACCCAGCGCCTGATTGCGGATCGGCGATTCTGCTCCAGTCGCGCAGACGACGATACGCGTTTTCTCCTCGAATTTGTTGCCCATGAACTCCCCCTTAACCCCATTGAAATAGCCATTTGTGTCTTTGAGTAACCCAGAAACGAATGTGTTAGCCTGCACCGCGGCACCCGCCTTGACGGCTTCTTCCGCCAGCCACTTGTCGAAAACTTTTCGTTCCAAAATGAAGCCGCCTTCCGTCAAAATGGCGTCCAAGTACCTGCCGTCTGGCGCGTACAGCCGTGCGCCCTTCATTTTCTGGGCGATGCATCGGTCTGGGATTTTGCCCACGAATTGCTGGCTGGCTTCGCTTAGACCTTCCCCGCAGCGTTTGGGCGAGCCAATTTCTGCACGTTTATCATAGACTTTGACGGAGAAACCCGCTTCAGCCAGTTTCTTTGCGCAGCATGTCCCGGCTGGACCTGCGCCGATGATGATGGCGTCTATCATGGCTTAGTCACCTTTATGGCTTCTACTGGGCAGGCTTTTTCGCAGATGCCGCAGAGAGTGCATAGTTTCTCGTCTAGGACGACGTTGTCTCGCAGATCCAAGGCAGGAACGGGGCAGACCGAGACGCAACCTCCGCATCGGAGGCAACGGTTAGTGTCTATTTTCCACGTCAATTCTTGATTCCCTCATTAAAGTGATATATTTTTTATACCCAGTTGTATAAGTAAACCCATATAAACAGTGAAGTAAGTCCAACTACACCAGGTGAGCAAAAATCCGTGGCAGCGCAAATTCGATTAAGCGTGGAACTACGCAGACTCATCGAGACACGGCTGGACCAGACGCTTAAGGGCATAGAAGATACGCTCGCAAAAATCATAGATAACCAGGAACTTGACCCTCAAGCCCTCCAAGACGAGCTCAAAAGCCTAGAAGAAACCTTCAATTTGCTTTTCCAAAAATGGAACCTCGAAATCTTGTACTCGCTATTCCTGAAAAACTCCATTGGTTTTGGTGAATTCAAAAGGGTTTTGGGTGTGAACAGCAGAACTCTATCGGACAAGCTGAAGCTGCTCGCCAAGCACGAATACGTCGAAAGAAACATATCTGCGGGTCCGCCACTCAGAGTAGGATACACACTAACACCTAAGGGTAGAAATACGGTGCTGCTGGCGTTGCCACTGCTTTATTATTCAGTTTCAAGCTGAAACCTGTTCGCCCTCTTTAGAGGCAGAGGCACAGTCGTTGTTTCTTTAACAGTTTCAAAAACCATGCAGGTTAGAGTCTTCTCCAAGCCGCTGATAAGTCGTAACTTATCCACAACGAATTTGCCGATAGCATCAACGCTTTGTGCACGGAGTTTCACGAGCAGGTCCCAGTCACCCGTGATTATGTGTACTTCCTGAACCTCAGCAAACTTGGCGATTTCTTCTGCTACTGTGCGCTGCGAAACGGGCGCGTCATCTGACTTGGAGCGGTACGAAACCGAAGCCAGAATAAACGCTGAAGTTCCTGATCCGAGCTTTTCGGCTGCAACGAGTGCATGGTAACCGCGTATAATACCTTGCTCTTCCATGCGTTTGGTTTTGGCGAAGACTGTGGTCAGGGGGGCTCCGATTTTCTTGGCTATTTGTTTGGCGGTGAGCTGGCTGTTTTCTTGGATGAGCGCGAGTATACCCAAATCTTTTTCGTCAAGTTTCACTGACATATTGTAAATATTACAAAATAGTTACCTATAAGGCTATACTTATTTGGAATAAATACCACATTTATCATAAAAAATTTATAATCTTGTTTGCGCATCATGCATGCCAGCAAACCTTGAGGCAACAATCTTGAAGAACCAAGAACTAACCGCACCCTATATACAATTATCCGAATTACCAAAACCACTAGACCTGCTGTCCACAAAGGAGTTGGAGCGCAAAGCCTGCATAGGCAAAATCATGACCCACAGCCTTCAATCGCTAACCTCCACATTTGTAGCCAGCGGCTTTCAATGGCTCCTCCCAGTGGCTCTATCACAAAGCACCGATCCGCTCTGGCCTGACCCAGGCGCATCCATAGATAAACGTATTGAAGTCGATATATACGGAAAAGTCGTTCGAACAACGGCCAGCATGATCGTACACAAACTAGTCGCCTCCTCACTAGCTTATCCCAAACTTTTCATAGTTTCACCCAACATTCGCATCGAAAAAGCTGAACGCGCAAAGACAGGCAAACATATCTATGAATTCACCCAAATTGACTTCGAAGCCCAAGGTGCTACAACAAAAGACATCTTCACCCTTGTCGAAAAAGCCCTCGTCAAACTTGTAGCAACCGTCAACAAAGAACTGAAACCCGAGCTTTCATCCTTGCGATGTGATAACCTCAAGGTTCCAAAGGCACCTTTCAGTGTCTATGACCGTGTCGACTTGGAAGAGGAGTACGGAGCGGATGGCTGGGAAGAAGACTTGGCCGTCGAACATCGAAGACCCTGTGTGGGTAACCAACATACCCAGGGAATTCTATGACTTCGAAGATTTCGCTACAGGCAAATGGGACAACTACGACCTTTTCCTGCCCAAATTCGGCGAGGTTCTCAGTGGTGCCAAACGTGAATGGCAATATGACAAAATCAGCAAGAAAATAGAGAGAGATGAAGTCAAGAAAGACAATTTCGCGGTGCTTCTGAGGTTGGCAAAAGATGGAAGAATCAAGCCCTCCGCGGGCGCGGGAATCGGCATGGAACGTCTGGTCGGATGGGTCACTGGGGTTAAACACGTCGCTGAAACACAGCCGTTCCCACGAGTTCCTGGAACAGTCAACGAACTCTAAGCGTATGTAAACAACAAACATGATAAATAACATAATCATCAACTTTTTTCTTTCTATGCGCAAGGTTTATCATTTACCAAATCAACATCAGAGAGGAAACAGCCTAAAATGCCAACTACCTTGGTCACAAGCTGAGACTCAGCTTTTACCTATAGAAGCATTAGGGCACAAACAAAGATAACTTTGACAAGGGAAAAAACATGAACCCAAAGAACCCATACATTGAAGCTCTCCTTCCCAAACTTAGCCAAAACAACTACGAGAAACTCGCAGCCATAGACAACCCAAACATCCACGAATTCATAGCCAAGGCCAGCGACCTCTGCCACCCGGACCAAATTTTCGTTTGCAGCGACTCCGAGGAAGACATTACCCACGTCCGCCGTCAGGCTGTGGCAACGGGCGAAGAAAAAGCAACCCTAACAATCAAGGGACATACAGTGCATTTTGACGGTGAATACGATCAAGGAAGAGACCGCCAAAACACAAAATACCTCGTCCCTAGAGGCATTTCGCTTAGCAAAGCCCTTAATCAGATGGATAGGCAAGAGGGACTGGCCGAAGTTCGAGGCTTACTCAAAGACTCCATGAAAGGTCGCACCATGATTGTCCGCTTCATATCGCTTGGGCCCACAAACAGCATCTTCACCATTCTGGGTGTCCAATGCACAGATTCATGGTACGTCGCGCACTCAGAGGATCTGCTCTACAGGTCAGGCTATGGAGAATTCCTCAAGGCAGGACCAAAAAGTGATTTCCTTCGTGTAATCCACTCCGCAGGGAAACTCAACGAAGACATGGTGAGTGTAGACCACGAAAACAAACGCATCTACATAGACAACATGGACAACACCATCTATAGCGTTAACACTCAGTATGCAGGCAACTCAGTAGGTTTCAAGAAACTTGCCTTCCGACTAGCCATACGCAAGGCTAACTACGAAGGCTGGTTAGCTGAACACATGTTGCTTATGGGCGTTTACGGTCCAGGCGGGCGCAAAACCTACTTTGCTGGTGCATTTCCCAGTGCATGCGGCAAGACCAGCACCGCTATGCTTCCAGGCGAGACCATCCTTGGTGACGACATCGCCTACTTGCGCGCAATTGAATCGGTCGCTCGAGCAGTGAACGTGGAGTCAGGCATCTTTGGTATCATTCAAGACGTCAGCCCCAAAGATGACCAGTTAATCTACGAAGTGCTTACCAGCCCCGGGGAAATTGTCTTCTCCAATGTCCTCATCAAGGACGGCAAACCCTACTGGCTCGGCATGGGCAGCGAACTACCCAAAGACGGCATCAACTACTCAGGCTCCTGGTACGAAGGCAAAAAAGACGAAAACGGTAACGAAATCCCGCCTGCCCATAAGAACGCACGCTACGCCGTAGCTCTGAAGGCACTGGAAAACTGCGACCCTGAATTAGACAATCCTCAAGGTGTGGAGTTGGGTGGCATTATGTATGGCGGCAGAGACACCAAAGCCTATGTGCCCGTGCAGCAGAGTTTTGACTGGTGTCACGGCATCGTCGCGTATGGCGCGTCACTGGAGACGGAGACAACTTTCGCAACAATCGGTAAGGAAGGCCTCCCCGAAATTAACCTGATGAGTATCCAAGACTTCATCTCCATTCCATTGGGACAGAACATCCGCAACAACCTGGACTTCGGCAAGAAATTGCAGAAGGCGCCGCTCGTCTTTGGCGTCAACTATTTCCTCAAAGACAAAGAGACCGGCAAATACGTTAACAGCCCGCAAGATAAACACGTGTGGCTAAAATGGATGGAACGACGTGTGCACGGCGAAGTCGACGCTATGAAGTCTCCGACGGGCTGGATTCCAAAATACGAAGACCTGCGCAGGCTCTTCACGGAGCTTCTGGGCAAAGAATACACGAAAGAAGACTACGTCAAACAATTTACCATTCGCGTGCCAGAGAACTTGGCGAAGATTGAGCGTGTGTACCGTTTCTATCAGGAAAACGTTTCTGACATACCGTTGGAACTTTTTGGAATACTCTACCTTCAACGCGAACGGCTAGCAAAGGCCAAGGCAAGCTTTGGCGACTACATTTCACCCGAAAAACTTCAAGGATAACAAAATGAAAGCCCCAAAGCTGCAGCCCAACTCTCCTAAGTTTCATATGCGAAATCTCAAATGTATTCGCCGTTCTGACTGGAGATTCATAATTGTTAATTATGAACTGGCACAAAACATGGCAACAAGCAAACAAAGAACGGTGCAAAGCAAATGATAAATTATGTACCCCCTAAGAAAGGCGGAGTCTATACAGTAGATCTGAAGCAGCTCGACGGCGAGGGAACGTTTCCTTGCCCCAAATGCGGAACAATGATTTCGCCTGATGACGAATCCGAGGAGGTCTACAAAATCGTGAACACCAAAGTAGTCAATGACGAGCTTGTAGAGCTTGTCATATCATGCGGTACCTGTGCAGGCAGGATTAGGCTGACTGGTTTCCAGCAAACTCTTGAAAGCTTAGCCATCGAGTAGACGGATTCCTCGACCTATTTGGGCAGAGGTCTTTCTTTGCTATTCCAACATAACCAGCCGCACCACTGAACTACATATTTCACTGTTAATCAGAAACTCAGCGGGAACTGCCGATAAATTGCGCCTGAGCCTTCCGATTTGCTTAGGTGCAGTGGGGGATCTATGTGCTAATTTCTGGGCAGCCATCGTTCTGAGGGTTAGCCCGCTTCTAATCCTATTTAAGAAAGGTGTGGTTCTTGGAGCAGAGCTATAAAGAGTCAAAGCTTACCTATCATCCGGGATTATGGTGTGAACGCTGCTTGAAAAAAGTTGACTTAGCCCACGAACCGCTTGAGGGAACGACTCTCGCAGTTTACCTGTTTTCCGTGCGGTTTGGCAGACCCATTGGTACCCGCGATGTCCAACGCAACGTGGGTCTAAGCAGCGCCAGCGTAGCCTATAGGCACCTCCAGAAACTGACGTCCCTTGGGCTACTTTCTCAGACTGACTCTGGCGAATACGTGGTCAAAGCGAAAGCAAGAGTCCGAGGCTACGTTTGGTTTGGACGGCACCTGCTACCCAGAATGCTCATTTACAGCTTCCTTTTCATGGCAGCTTTGGCCGTTGAAGTAGTGATTCTCCTGATTCATTTTGGCGTGGAAAACTTCGAGTTTATGGTCTTCTTCTTCCTAATAACCTTAATCACGGCAGCGGCCATGGCTTTGTTTCTAATCGAAGGCATCCTGCGTCATTTGCGAAGAAAGCGAGCAGATTCCTGACCTGCTCTCACCAAAAACCAGCCAAAGTAGTACTGAACCTTTCTTGTGGTCGTATGTACTCAGGAAGAATCACTTCTTGAATGGTTGAGCCATTGCCTTTTTGAGGTGATTTTATTAAGTTCTGTTGCAGTTGACAAGTCTGAGGCGTAGCATTTGGTGAGCGGCAGACGGAAGATGCTTGCCGCCAGAGATGATTTGGCGGATAAAGCGGGCAAAATTGCGCAACGCAGGGGCTTCACACTTTTTGCGATGATAAACGATTTGCTGGAACTGGCCATAAAAGTGGACAATTTAGGCATCAGTCTAGAAGAAGCCGTATCCGCGTACGAACTCGCCAGAGAGATTAAGGATGCTGGTTTCACGCTCGTTCTCGAAACGCTACTGTACGACACTGCCCGCTTTGCATACGAGAAAAAATCTGCCGAGGTTTTGAAGACTTGGTTTGACGCGGGAGCTTGGGTTGCTCAACGTTATCTCGCACGGGGAATTAAAGACCCGTTAGAGGCGTATGAGAAGGAACTGAAAGTTTTAGGGTGGAACATTCCCGATTTCACTTTGGAGCGGTCGGGCAAGAATGTCTCCGTCAGAATTCTAAGCCCCAGATTCTCAGAATCGTATACAATTCTTTTCAACCGTTACTTGGAAGGAATTCTCACTGGAGCAGGATACGATATTACATTCAATGAAGTAGGACGGGGAAACATACGCATGGAAGCCGTGAAGAGGTGAGTTAGTGGTAACCGATAGGGGCAAACGGCTAATTTATGTTTCCGAAGATTTGCTAGAAAGAATTGCCAAGGTCGCCAGGGATGAGGGCATTTCCCTTAATAAGCTCGTGGAGGGTGCCTTGATGGAAACGGTTAAGGTTAACGAGTTAGGTTACAGCTCTAAACAAATGGCTGATTTCTTCAACGTGCTTCAGACGCATCGCGTCCTCGGAGGCCTTTTCGTTCCTTCGGGTGTCTTAGACTACATGATTGAGAAGCTCTGCGATGGAGACGCCCTTTACCAGTTGCAGGCTCTTTGGTATGAAAGTGGCAAATGGAATGGCAAATACCTGAAGGAAAAGTTCAGTGATCCCATTGATGCCTTCAGGCATTTTCTGGAGCTCAGTCGTTGGGATCTGAACGAAGTTGAAGTGAAGAGCGGCGCAAACTCGGTGAAAGTCCGATGTATATCAACAGTCATGAGCTTAGAGGGCACGCAGTTGCTTGCAAAATTCATCGAAGGCGTCATGAACGGCATGAATTTTAAGACAGTGCAGGCTGACTGCTTAAAGGGCATGATTATCTTAGAGTTCAAAACATAGCGGTTCTTTTTTGAACGCTTATTATGTGCATATATACGGGGCTAAGGTGTTTTGTATACAATTCTGTTTTTACCAGGTCGGATGTGTACACAACCAATAAATAGCAAATTGTCAATAGCAGTAAGCACCAATCTAAGGAGAAATAATAAAAATGCAAATAAACAAAAAAGTATTATCTATAGCTATAACCGCTCTTCTGCTATTCTCTGTACTCGCCGCCGCAGTACCAGCATTCGCATTCGACGCAACCTCAGTCATAAATCTATCAGCTACCTCAGGAGCAGTCGGCTCTGTCGTGACTGTTAGCGGACCCGGAGTTGGTTTCCCAGCAGGTGCCAACCCGTTCGGCTCAGTCAAAGTCTACTATGATAACCTTGGCACTTTGTTAAACGGCACAACATTCGCAGCTGCTGACGGCTCATTCAGCGCAAGAATAAGAATACCTGCAGGCACACAAGGCACACACTACGTCATAGTCCAAGATTCAATTGGAACACAAGCTTCCGCAGTATTCACAGTGACCCCGACCCTTTCTGCTAGCGCAACAAGAGCCCTTCCAGGAGACTCTCTTACTCTCACAGGAAACGGGTATGCTGCAAATAGTGCAGTAACCATAAACTTCGCCAGCACAACACTAGCAACCCCAGTCTCGATAACTCTCACAACACCCACAGTAACCACAGATGCCAACGGCACCTTCACTGCAGTAGTAATTGTCCCTGCTACAATAACTATAGCACAGTTTGACACTTACACAATAACTGCCACAGACGCAGCAGCCAACACAGCGACGCGCTCAGTTATAATAAACTACTATATTTCCGCAAATCCCTCATCAGCTCCACCAGGCGTTACCACCACAATAAGTGGCAGAATTCCTCCAAACACCGCATACATTATCTCAATTGACACCGTGACCATATTCACCGGTACCTCAGATGCAACGGGCCGCTTCACCCACACTTATGTTATACCTGCTTTGATCGCAGTGGGAGCACACACTCTAACCGTAAATTGGGCTGTAGTAAACTCTGCAAGTAACACTTTAACCGTGACAGTTCCACCCACCGTGGCATTGTCAGCTGCCTCAGGCATACCGGGCGCAGTCATAACAGTAACAGGTGCAGGCTATGTAGCTCGCGCTAACGTTACTCTGACATTCGGCACAACAGTTGTCAACAGCACAGCAACAGACAGTCGCTTCGGTCCAACCGATGCAGCAGGCGCTTTCTCAGCAGAATTCTCAGTGCCAAACCTTACCCCTGGAGCATACATCGTTACAGTAACTGACCAATTCGGTGCATCCGCGTCAGTAGTAGGCGGATTCCTAATAAATGCGGCGCCAGTCACAAGAGTCACCACAGCTTCAACCTTCCGACAAGGCGACATGATTTTCTTCGACATTAACAGCACCGACCCAGCAGTAACTTCCGTTGCTGTCATGATTAAGGACTCAGCAGGCACTTACTGGTGGGGAACTCCCGACTTAGCTATCACATGGCCAGTAGTATTTGACGCCCAAGGAAGAGGCTTTACCCCATTCGCGCTGCAACTTGCATACGGCCTTGACAACATGCATCTAGTATTGCCAGCCAATGCTCCATTAGGCGCTTGGAACTGGACAATCACTCTGCCACCAGCCTCTACAAGCTTACCACTGGTTAGATCAGGTCTCTTCCTAGTCCAGCCAGCCGGAAGCTCCGCTATGCTTGACAGCATGAATGCAACTCTAAACGCCATGAACGCAACAATCAACCAAATCAACACACGCGTCCTTGCAATCAACGGGACAGTTGCAACCATACAAACCGCCACAGGAACCATCACCACCTCACTTACAGCATTAGACGCTAAAGTCACCGGCATAAGCGGAAGCATGGCTACACTCAGCACAAACATTGGTCAAGTCCAAACTTCAGTCCAATCACTCAGCGGCAGCATCTCAAGCATAAGCAACGGCATAGCAACCATCCAGACCAGTCTCGGAGAAGTAAAGACAAGCCTCAGCAACATCGATCCAGTAATCGGCTTAATCGCAGGCGACACAACAATCCTGAAGACCAGCCTCGGCGAAGTCACCACATCACTGTCTTCAATCGGCACAAAAGTTACAAGCATCGATGGCAACGTAGCCACAGTCAAGACTGACCTCGGAACTCTCCAAGGAACAGTCACCTCAGTTAGCGGCAACGTAGCAACCATCCAAACAGCCTTAGGCCCAATGCAGGCAGATATTACCGGACTTAAGACCGCAGTCGCTGACGCACAGACCGCCACAAACAACCTGTCACCTCTGATCATCGTCGCTATAGTGCTTGCCCTTATAGCAGCAATCGCTGCAATCGCAAGCATTGTCCTAATGCGCCGAAAGATCGCAGGATAAAAAACCCAAAGAGCTAAACGCTCTTTCCCTTTCTTTTCTTTTGTAAAAAATCAAAAATCTTCTAACCCCATTTTGGATCATTTCCTGCCAAAAGCATAGCCTCCACTTAACACATGCCTTGGAGGGTACATTTTGAATTAAGCTTTGATATTCACATAGTTTTTATAATTAATCGACCAAAATGACCCCTTGGAAGAGAAAACATGGACAAAGCTGACATTATTTCTTCCGCGGTTCTGATAGCCGCTTTCCTGATGCTGGCTTTGCGAGTACAGAGTGCAGGAGCTGAAACTTATTTCAATGACGATTTCAGTAATCCTAACTCAAGCAATTGGTCCATGATTCGTGGCACTTGGTTTGAATCCGGAGGGGAATATTCCACAAGTGCTGGAAACTCAATTTCAATTGCAGAAGGAATAAACGTAACTGACTGCGCTATTGAAACAAGCCTGCGGTTCACAGCTCCAATCAACCTAAGGGCAGGAATCGTTTTCAGGTATTCCAGCGCTTTAAGCTATTACTCATTTGAAATTGGCAATCAATTTAACGAAACAGCCATCGTCAGATATTCGCCTGTCAGTCCAATTTATGGAGAAACCGGCGCATTCATTCGCCCCTCATTTGAAAACAGTAGCCTAGCCATAGATTCAAACGCGAGGTACATCTTGAGAATAGAAATTCAGGGAACCAAATTTGACGCCTTCATCGATGGACAGAAGGTTCTCTCATGGAACGATGATGCATATTCCAGCGGAGCAGTCGGACTTAGAGCAAGCTCAGCTGACGTTTCCTTTGACTACGTCAGGATTTTCCCTCTTACTCCGACAGTCACAGCCTCTCCAACCCCAGCCGCTTCTAATGTTCCGACGCCAAGCGCAACCTCTTCCGCGACGAGTTCGCCCGCACCATCCACACCTACATATTCACCAACACCCCTGACCAGCTCGCAACCAACACCGACACCCATAGCTACCACAAGCCTCACATCGACGCCCCAACCATCACTAACGGAATCCCCGACTTCAAGCCCAGAAGAAACACTCAACCCGTCACCTTCTGTACCCGAATTCCCATCCGAGATTTTGCCAGTAGCACTCATCGCAATAACCGCTTTGGGTGCTATCCTTGGAAAACGAATACGCACTGATTTGCCGTCATTAAGAACATAAAGCTCAGACACATCTCAAGACTCAACCGATTTACCGCTCATATCAATAACGCCCTGAAATTCTATGAGGCAAAAATGCAGAATAGCCATTTTCAACACAATATTTCCTTTCAGGTTACCACTCTGGCTTTAAGGCTTATTGAATGAAAATCCCGAAATATCTTTGATTTGAGAACTATGTATATCAGACAACCACTTATCTGGATAAAACTATTTTGGCCAAACGACCAAAGTTTAGTCGACCAACTAAAAGTCATTAAACAGCAAACCTTACAACCATCAAATAGACACAAAAACAGTCAAAAAGTCCAAATATTAAAAAAATCAACACCTAACTTCCATACAACCGTATATGGTGCAGTATCATGAAAAGCATCAAAATCAGCCTCCAAGAAGAAAGAACCGACGACGCATGGTTCGACCTCAGCCTCAGAGAACTCCGCTCTGGAGAAGTCCGTTTCTACAAAGCAGATGACCTCCAAACGGGCAGATGGCTGTTCAAGATCTGCGTTGACCCCGAGAACAGCCGAACAATGGTCAAAGCCATAAAATGCCCACCGGGAAAACTGTTCAGCCAACTTGAAGGCGCAACTATGCTCTTCCAGCAAAGCACACACGCAGGCATGTACTATGATATCATCTCCTTGACCAAAGTCAACAGCGAAGGGAAGGTACATCGAGAAATCGCAAAAACAATCGAGGAAATCCCAGCTCCAATACGTGACAACTTCGAAGTCAAGAACTACGACGAAGCAACAGGCAAGAGGCTCCCAGGCAACCACCTTGTAACGTTATCCAAGAAAGACGACGAAAAAGCGATGATAACGCTTTTCCTGCTTGAAAGAGCACGCACGCTGCCACCTGAAGAACTCCAAAAAACCATGAACCTCCTTGAGTTGATCAAGCAGTTGCAGAAGACAAGCATAACCGAAGTCAGCAACATAACAGGCGAAACCTTCAACATTGACAGAGCAACGCTAGACAAACTCATCGCAGATTTAGAAAGCAAAGGAAAAATACGACGGCTAGACGAAAACTTTGTCAAATTGGCCTAAACAGACTTCTTTTTCTTCTCCAACTCACGCAAAACGTCTTCTGGTTTGAATTCCTCTTTAGATCGAACCGAAGCCTCCTCAACATAAAGCTTGACTGCGGTGTCCAAAGCATTTGGTCTCACAGAAACGTAGTCTAAGTCATCGTTGAAGTAATTCAACAATGAAGCAGCGCAAGCAAACTTCACGACATTGTGCTCCAAACGAGCAGAGAATTTCATGCTTCCAGGAATATGCTTAAGAATCACTTCCCGTGCCCTTCCAATAGCGTCGTACATTTCAGCTGTAATCATCACGGGCTTTTTAGTAAAACGTCCGCGGACAAACGGGTGACCAGTCTCAATTGCGTACACAAGTGCCACGTGATCACGGATCTGCTTGGCGCCCTTGTCCGCGTTCACTTCACCCAACGCAAGGCGCATCTGGCTTTCAGCGATTTCCTTGTAACGTTCCTTCGTCATTCTGTGCAAACGGCAGATCATTCTGTCTTCAATAGCGTTGAAGTTGGGGTCTCCTATTGTCACCGCGTAACCTTGACCCATAACCTGCGTGTTGTAGTTTACCGTAAAGAAACTGTCGAACCTGTAGGGACCTATAATTTCCCTATGCAACTCATGCTTGATTTCGCCACGTTCCATCGCTATTTTGAGTGTGTCCACCATACCGCTATAGCGGAACCAATCGTTGAATTCAGGCACAATAAAGTTAAAGGTTCTTCCAACGTAAACCTGTCCAATACGGATGAAGCGTGCAGGCGTGATTCCTCCGCAGTAGCGGTTTCTACCTGGAATGCCGTGTGCTGCGATTTTGCCACCTGGGATTCCCAAAATGAGGTCTCTGGTACTGAAGCTCTTCCCAGTGCCGGGTTCGCCGAAAAGTGCAAAGCTCCAGCCAGTTTTCATACCTGTTTTTCCCTGCGGGTTCACGATTTCCACGTCAGCAAGGCTGTACTGCTGGATGATGCTCAGGAAGCTGTCAAAGTATAGCATTTCTCCAAAAAGGCTCTGTAGGTAACTGGATGCGACCGCAGCAGAGAAGGTTTTTCCGAATTTGACTGTTTCTGTGAGTCTGTTCTTTAGGAGGTCATTTAGGTAGCTGTCAAGTTCTGTCTGCATTTGGGCAACCCTGTTGCGTTCGTCTTCAAGTGGGTCCGGCGGTTGTTCTCCTTGCTTATGTTGGGGTAGGTTTGATGGTGATATGGGTTGCGTTGATACGGCTGGGGCTGGTTTGCGTTCAGCGACCGTGAGTCCGAGTTCTTCGCGGATAATCGGCAACGTCTCCTCCAGCATCTTCCATTCCCTACAATCCTCACTCTGGTAAGTTAGCACAACAACCTTAAGCCGCTCCAGTTTTTCCAGAATCGCATGGGCATCAACTTCCAGTTTTGCGTTTTCCTGTTGCTCTTTTATCCCGAATTTGCCGCCTTTTTCAGCCATGGCTTTGAGGATTCTGGTGGCCGCTTGCCCATATTTCTTCTCGGTCTCCACTATGCCTGCGTGGATTCTGTCTGTGTTGTCTTTCAGCGAGAGGGTTCCTTCTTCGAAAGTGTAGTTTTTTCCTCTGAAAACCACGTAGTTGCGTGGCGGATGTTTTTTTACGAGATTCAGGAGCCGTTTTTCGCTGAGGATTTTTGCCAGTTCCAACGCCGCTTCATCCGGGTCAGGCTCCCAACAATTGACGAACTGGTCGAAGAATGGGATTGTTTGTTCCTTACCGATTTGGAAAATTTCTGTAACCGGGTAAACTCTTTTGAGAAGCAGTTTTCGTTCCAGAACCTCGTCTTCGGTGCTCATGCTTCTTCTCCTATTATACGCTTACAGGTAGTTTGGGCTTCCTGCGGTGTCATCCAACCTCTCTTTTCTATTTCGTCCAAGCCTTCGTTTAGGGTCGCCGCGAAGCTGTTTTGCTCCACCAAGTTGTTGATTCGGCAAATTTCATTGACTCTGATTTTGAATTCTGCGTCGCTTTTGCTTCTTTCAAGCACGTTTGTGATGAGTGTTTCGTCGAGTTTCTTGTTTGCTGTTTGCACTATCGTCTTTAGCCTTGGTTCAGGGTTCAGAGTCAGCATCTTTTTGAGCTCATTTAGTACTTTCGTTTCTTCGGTTATTGTTAAGGGGGAAATGAGGCTAAGTCTTTCCTCTTCACTTCTTGTGTACTTCACTAAGTAAACAGGTATTTGTGCCAAGATTAGTTCGTCCGGTGTTTCCGTTTTCCAGTCAATCGTTACTTGACTCCTCAATGCATTGCCGTCTCGTTTTAATTCGTCGATTAGGTTTTCGAGGCTTGTGTTTATGTCCGCGGTTTGTCTGACCATGCCATCAAGTAGCTCCTGTTTTGCATTCGTTTTGGCGATGTAGAAGCCGCTGATTTGTGCAAGTTTGCTTTCCTCTTGGGCGATGGTCTCCTGGAATTCTTCCTCTTTCAGCCTTTGTTTGCTGTTCGCTTCTTTCTTAAGCTCTTCAATCTCGTCAGAAACTGCCTTGATTTCTTTTCTTGTTTTGTCGATATCTTTTTCGTATTTTTTCAGCGAAAAAACACCCGCAGAAGATGATCTCTTCTTGGCTTTGTTAACTCTTTGTTGCATGGCGTCTTTTCTCTGCTCTACGGTTTGAAGTCTGCGCATGAGTTTTTCATGTTTCTTGTATAGGGTAGCCATTTTTCGGTCTATGACCTTTTGGAGTGCTGCGAGGGCCGTGTCCCGTTTCTGCATCAGTCTCTTTAGGTTCTTGTCAATTTTTGGTTTCAATGCGGCAATTTCTTGCTGGCATTTTTCTTTCAGTACGGCGATTTCGTTTGTTAAGGCATTTCTATGGTAATCCGTTTGTTCTCTGACAATTGCCAACGCATACTTTAGTCCCTTTGCGTCCGCCTGAACCGTACGCAGCCAGTTCACGAATGCGCGTTTCGTTAGGGCTGCCATTTTCCAATCGGTGTCCGCTGGGATTTGAACCCGTTCTTCTGATTTTTCTGACCGGAATGTGTCGTTTTTTAGGTTTTCAACGAAGAAACTGAGTAAATCTGAATCAGCCAATAACGATGGGAAGGTGCATTGAACTTTCGAGGTGAAATTCTTTGCAACTTCCGCCTGGGCTTGAAGGGTTTCGATGAAGTTTTGCGGGCTAACTGAGTTCTTTTTCAGCTCTTCAATGAAGGCAGTTGTTTTGGTTGGCTCTTGGAAAACGAATTCGTGTGTAGTATTTTTTAGGCCGTCAATAATTATGCATTCGTTTCCTATTGGTGCGATCCAAAACGGGTAGTAGATTTTCGTAATGAACGCGATTTTTTCTGTTTTGTCTCTCAAGAATCTGGCTCTTTTTATCTGTGACTCAGCCAAAAATGCAACACACGCGATTTCAGCCTGATATGACAGGTCTTCCTTCTGGTCAACTGCCCCAGCAATAAACGGTAAGATTAGATTCGTTTCAGTCATACGGTCTTTTTCCCAGACTTGAGTTTGTGACTGTGAGGTTGATATTCAGGAAGAGAACTTTTTCCCTGAGTGTTGAATCTTGGGATTTTTCAAAGTGTCCTGCTCTTTACTACTACTGTGGCTGATTTGTTTTTATCTCTTTACTTCTCTGGTTTTTGCTGGCTTTGTTCCCAATTCGTGGAGAAACAGAGAATTCGTTGCACCGCCAACTGTGTCGATTGCCTGGAGGAACTGTTACAAAACGACATCGTGGTGCACACGATACGTCAGCTTATATTCACTGGCGCACTAGTTTACTGGCGAAACAAGTAGCTTAGGATGGGCTACACAAAGTGTTGATGACAAAGACATTTGAGGTTGGCATGCTCTCCACGGGATGCTACGTCGTAAACTGCAAGGACACATCAGAAGCAGTGATTATTGACCCAGGATTTGACAGCCAAGCCGAGCGCGACGAAATTGCATCTTACATCAATGACAGCGGATTCAATTTGAAGTTCATTGTGAACACCCACGGACACCCAGACCACACAGCAGGCAATGCAGCTATAAAGGATATTTTCCGAGTGCCTGTCTGCATTCATGCGGACGACGCCTACATGCTAGGCAACTCAGGCATGGAGACTTCACGGTTCTTCGGCTACAACTCCGTTTCGCCAGCCGCAGATATTCTTCTAAATGAAGGCGACTACGTAAGGTTCGGAGATATTACCTTGCGCGTCGTGCACACGCCTGGCCATAGTTTTGGAAGCATAGTGCTTTTGGGCGAAACAGAGGTTTTCACTGGCGACACGCTTTTTGCGGGGTCCATTGGGCGGACAGATTTTCCTGGGAGTTCAGATCGCGATATGCAGCTGTCACTGAGTAAATTGCTACGGTTGCCAAACTACTTTGTTGTCTATCCTGGACATGGACCGCAGACAACAATTGGGGAAGAGAAGCGGGTCAACCCGTTTTTGAGGACCTTGAAGCCGTAGTCGTTTCAGTGTAGTTGTGTTCAACACGTCTGCAATATGACATCGCATGACATAATATTTAATAGGGCTGGCTATGCACCGTACATAGCGAGTAGAGAACATGCCAGAACAATCACTATCCTCCCTCTTAAAACTGAAAACTGCATTCAAATTTAACCTTAAGAAAGGAAAAAACGAAATCATTCCACAGGCACCAGCGGCAAAAGCAACCATCTCTCGAGGGCTGAAGGTTATAGAAAAATACCCCATTTATGAACCATTTGCCCAAGTCGTTGTCGTCCAAGACCCCAAAACAGGCGAACACAAATACATTCTGGACGAGCTCCAACTTGATGCACTTGAAAGAAACGTCTACAATCGAATTTTAGAAATTCTTCTAGGCAGAAATTGAATCCCCAAAAGAGGAAATCGCTGATCCACGCAAATTCTTTGCTCAAGAAGCCAAAAAAATCGTTGATAAATATCGCATCAGCCTGGGGTGGCTTCCAGACGTTTCTTGGTACAAAATCCTCTACCATGCGGAACGCGACCTCGTCGGCTTTGGCAAAATCGATGCTCTCATGCGGGACCCAAACATCGAAGACATCAGCTGTGACGGAGTCAACAAATCAGTTTACATTTGGCATAGGAACCATGAAAGTATAGAAACAAATCTCCAATTCGAGAACGACGATGTTTTAGACAACATGGTCGTCAAACTCGTCCACATGGCAGGCAAGCACGTCAGTAGCGCCTTCCCAATCGTTGACGCCTCACTTCCGGGAAAACACAGGCTAGCTGTCTGCTACAGGCGAGAAATCACGCCTTTTGGAACCGCCTTTACTATACGAAAATTCCGTGAGGACCCGTATTCAATCATAGACCTCATCAATATTGGTACTTTTTCAGAAGAAATGGCAGCCTATCTATGGGTATGCCTCGAAAACCGTGCTTCAGTAATGGTTCTCGGCGGAACAGCAGCAGGCAAAACCACTGCTCTAAACGCTCTAGCTTGTCTCATCAAACCAGGCAACAAAATCATGACCATAGAAGAGACAGCTGAACTTAACCTGTCTCACGAAAACTGGGTCTCTTTGATTTCAAGGCAAAGCTACGGTCTGGGCGGAAGCAATGTGGGTGAAGTCGCCTTGTTTGACCTCGTAAAAACATGCATGAGACATAGGCCCGACCTAATGATTGTGGGCGAGGTGCGAGGTCAAGAGGCGTATGTGCTGTTCCAAGCTCTAGCCACAGGTCACGGAGGCATGTGCACTATGCACGCCGAAAACATTGATTCAGCAGTCAAACGTCTTACCCAGAAACCCATGGATATTTCGCCCGCTTACATTCCGCTGATGAATGTGGTGATGTCCGTCCAGCGCGTTCACCTTGTCAAGAACGGTGAGAAGAAGGCCTTCAGGCGAGTGCTCAATGTCAATGAAATCGCAGATTATGAGAACTACATTCATCCTTTCAAGTGGGATCCTATAAAAGACGAACACAAAATGAATCTTGAGGGAAGCGCACAGTTCTCCTCGATATCCGAGAGGCTGGGCTTGAGTGTCCAAGAGCTCATCGCCGAAATGGACAGACGACGCAACGTTCTCCATTGGATGAGAGAACAAAAAATCCGTAGTTACAAAGAAGTGGCCAACATTATCGCGGAGTATTACGCCCGCCCCAAATCTTTCTACGAAAAAATTAAGACTGGAGAGGAGGCAAATCTAGTTGTCCCTTGTAAAAAAGCTTGAAGGGTTGTCATTTAGAGTCTTTGGAAGCATTGCTCCCGTCTTCCTTAAACGCGTTTACCAATTCAAGGCTCCCTTGGAGAGGGGGCGTGTCAGGATTTACCCTGAAACCTATGTTTCTCTGATGCTTTTTACCGCGTTGCTAACCCTGCCATTGTCAATTGCAGGTGCTGTGATTGCGCTCTTCTTCGGATTCCTGCCTATACTGCTTCTGGTTCCAGTGCCTTTTTTCGTCATGCTTGGCTTCATCGCAATTCCACTTTCTAAGGCAAGTGATCGCGCCTCAACCCTCGAACGTGAAATGCCTTTTGCAGCGGCATATATCAGCGTCATGGCATCAGGTGGCATTGCGCCATACACAAGTTTCAAGCGACTCTCCACAGTAGAGTTAATGCCCTCCATGCGCTGCGAAGCCAGAGAAATCATGAAAGACGTCGAAATCTTTGGCATAGATCCCTTAACTGCGTTAGAGGGAGCCGCCAAGAAGACCCCTTTGGACATATTCAAGGACTTCCTCGGTGGATACGCCTCCACAGTCATAATAGGTGGGGACATTGGCCACTTTCTGGAACGTAAAGCTGAAGATATCTTTAAGTCCCGAGCGCTGAGAGTGAAAGCCGCTGCCGAACGTCTCGGTATGCTACTGGAGACTTTCATAATTGTAATGGTCATGATGTCACTGTGTTTCTACATTCTCTTCGCTGTCGACAACATCAACGGTGGGATGGGCGGGCTTGAAGCCTATTCAGGAGTCCTCATGTATACCTACCTTTTCACCCCTATGTTGTCTGGGCTGTTCGTCTACTTGGCACACAGCATGCAGCCAAAAACTCCAGTAACCGAAATGCGACCCTACAAAATCTTCGCCGTATGCGGCGTGTTCGGCATTATTCTATTCTTGTTGCTTACGAACTTCGTCGGCGCCACGCAGCTTCCAATATTCACCCAACTCCAAACAATAGGTGTTGACATGCCCGTAGCTGTTACCGCCGCCTTATTTGTGGCAACAGCCCCTGCCGCAGTCGTGCACATGAAGCTCTCGAAAAAGAGAAATAGCATGGAGAACGGTGTTAACAACTTCTTGAGAGATCTCACTGAGGTGCGCAAGACAGGCTTGTCCCCGGAGAAATGCATCGAGAGCTTATCCAAACGAGATTATGGTGCCTTCAGTAGGGAACTTCGCAAAATTAGCGCTGAGATTTCTTGGGGCATTCCAATCAAGAAAGTGATGATGGACTTCCTTAACCGTACCCGCAGCTGGATGGTACAGATAGTGATGTTTCTTCTCGTTGAAACAATCGACGTAGGCGGAGGCACCATCGCTATGATCGAATCTCTTTCTCGCTTCAACAACTTGACTCAGGAAGTGGAAAAAGAAAAGAAAATGTCTGTTCGCCCCTATGTAATGATGCCCTACTTGGCTTCGATACTACTCGTTGCTACAACCATAATGATGATGAGTTTTACCACTGGTTTCGGAGCAGATACTGTAGCGGGAGTGGTTTCCGCTCCGCAAAAAGACACTAGTCTTAATGCAACTCATATTCGTTACGTCAGCGATTTTCAACAGCTACCTGATTGGTATAGTTGCTGGGAAAATTAGTGATGAATCCGTTGCTTCAGGCTTTAAGCATGCGAGTATCCTTATCGTAATCTCCTTAATAGCTGCAAAAGTTATCCCACAGTTCGTAAAAATCGGATAAAGAGAGTTGAAAAAACTATGCTATTCATAACTCTGCGAAGGCAAAGGGCTTTCCGAAAGAACACTCGAGCGGTAAGCCCAGCCATATCTACCGTCATGATAACCAGTGCCGTCGTAGTCATGATTCTTGTCGCAATGTCCTACACCAACGACTATCTAAATAGGCGTTTGGCTGAAAACGAGTTTGCCACAAACAAACAGTTCATGCTGACGACGGGTCTCCAAATTGACGACATCGCGTGGACCATGGGTCGCACTCAAACTGTCAGATACTCAAGCAGATTTGGGCAAATGTCTTTCCAGAATGGCACTTTGAGCTATTCAGTCGCCGTTTCTTACATGGATGGGCATTCAGAAAACCTCTTTACATATGAGACAGGCATAATCCTGTTTAACATGCCGGTCAGAGAGTACACGCTTGGCAACGCCTACTTTGAGCGCGTCTTTCCCACCAACGATTCCTTCGTACAAGACCATGCTTCAGCTCCGGTAAGCCACGTTTATGTTACAGAAAAGTTACCCATGTCTGACGGTAACTTCACACGAGTGGTTGCCGCCCCGTCCATCCGGCAGCTAGATTCGTCCATAGGTTCAAAGTTTTACCTGCCTTCGTTGGTAAACGGAACTAATCTTCATCTTTCCCAGTCTGTGACTCTCGCAGGTCAGACGCTGATCCAATACACACGCAGCAACGTAAGAGACGTTCAGTTTACGTTAACTTTTCCGCAAGAAGGCAGAGGCTTTGATTCTTCTTTCTTTCAATTTGCCCAAGACACTGTGACTCTTGACGTTTCTAAGGGGTCGCCCTCTGGTTCTTTGGTCGAGTTCTATTTGGGCGAGGTCACCATCTCATTGGGAGTATTCGCTTAGTCATGGCTGGTGATATGGATGCAAGCAACTCTTGAATACATGATTCTAATTCCCATACTAATACTGCAGATTTTCCTGTTCCCAATTTTTGTTACCAGCGTAGTGAACAACTGGGTAGACCAACGCAGGGAATTGGCGCTCGAGGAAATAGCTGGTCACATAGGTAGCAGCATACAGCAAATCTACTACTCTCTTAACCACACTAGCATTCAAAGCGGCGTCTTGACAAGCCGATTGGACACAGCGCCTTTTGTTGAGGGGTATGCTTATCGAGGAAATGCATCATTAAGACCTATTTCAGCTCTACCTGTTGGCTCAAATGTCATCCTAGACGTGACCCTGAACCTTGGAGGCTCCACTATCTCAGCCACAACTTCGGTGACCCTGGGCAAAAACGTGCAATGGGAGTCCTCCACTTTGGTGAGCAATTCAACCAGCGCTTGCATAACCGCCGCGAAATTCTCTGATGGAACTATACAACTTTCATTCGGGACATGAATTGAGGAATAGACTATGGTAAGTGCAACCATTGACCACATAGTTGCAATAACGATATTCATAACTGCAATGATGCTCTTCGTAAGCCTCTTTAGTCAAACTGCCCAAACCGCTATTGCATACCAGGAACACCGCTCTCTTGCAACAAAATGCAGTGACCTTCTCGATAACATGTTGTTGAATCCCGGAAGTCCAGGCGATTGGGGACAACGCAACTTAGATCCGATAGGTTTTGGTTTGCAGGACCCAGAATTTACACAGTACCAGATTAGCCCTTTTTCACAAATGCGTCTTGCACCGTCAAATGGAGCCCCAGTTAGGTATGACAAGACCAACATCTACTACAGCAACTTAACCATTGGACTAGGAAACAGCTTATTAGTTCCATACTCTCAAAGGCTGAACTATTCGTTAGCCCTAAAGCTGCTCGGAATAAACAATACTCACGGCTTCCAGCTTACGCTGACTCCTACAGTTACTATCAAAATAGCCAAGGTCGAAGCGGAAAACCTCACTTTCTCCTTGGGTGTCCATGGCTCAGGCTTTCCACTCGTGAGAGCTTCAATAAATTACTGCATCATGTCAGTATCACTAGCCACCAATGAAGCGGAATACCCATCCTATGGGCTACAATACGGAAACGCGACTGCTGACGACCAAGGGTCAGCCACGGTGATAACAAATGTACCAGACGCAAACCAGAGTTATGCCTTTATTGCTTACGCCCATCTGGGCGGAGTAATCGGTGTCGGTTACCACGAGCGTGTATCTGAACCTGGTCAGTACGTGGTTCCTATGGTTCAGGACTTTGGTGAACCGAGTGTGCTTCTAGCTCACAACTACGACCTCAACTCCCTGAGTCTTCCTGCGTCCAGTTTGAAGTACAACGCCACTTTTGTTGTTGTGGCTGAAGACTTCACTTTGCGCGAAATGGTATTAGCTTCTCCGAACACTACGGGCATTGTTACGTCCGGATTTGGCAGCCCTTATGTTAATGTTACAATTCCGAGTACTCCTGGAATCTTGATTGTTACATATCAAGAAGTTGGAAGCGTTACAGCGGGAGGAGTGGTGGTCATGCCTTGGGGAATCAGTTCCCTGTCTTTCCCCGTTACCTTTGGCGGAGATCCCTCGCATCAGGAATGGGTCGCCACAGATATGCGCCAAATCACAATTAACCGTGTCGCTTATCAAGCGAAACTCTCGCTCTGGAATTATAATGGACAACAGGTGAATGGCTAAAATGATGCGTACAATAGAAGTTTTAATAGTAATAATAATTATCACCGGCGCCTTCATAATCTCGTCATTTTTCGCTGTGCTTCCTTGGCCTCGCCAGGTTTCACCTGTAAACTTGCGGAGGCTTTCCCTGTCGACACTGCAGACTTTGGACTCAAACTATGATTTAAGCGAGGCTTCGTTCGACGTTGAGAACGCTACAATGTGGACGGGGTTACACGTAGCGTTGTCAGCTTCCTTGCCACCTAGCGTACTGTACAACTTGACAGTCTACAAAGTTAACAACGACCGCCAAAAAGGAACAACGATTTACTCCACCTTGAAATCTTTATCTAACTCACAAGACTTAGGTCTCACTTCAGATGTATCTTCCTACCTTGTTGCTTCTTCAAATGTGACTTTTGATGTCACTCCGGAAAAAATCGGCGAAAACAGCGGAGAAGGACTAACCCTATATATCTTGAACTGCAGTGATGCAAACGGCTGGTGGATTACCGGGTATACTGCACAAAGTCTGGCAAACGACCTCCAGAAACTCCTCTCACCCTATTTCGTCAAAACAATCATGGTTCAAAACACTACCCAATTAAGACAACTTCTGGACGGGCAAAAACTGACCACTTTGCCGGAAGAAAACGTGCAAAACGCAGTTATCATCAACACATTCGGGGAAAGCGTACCAATGCCTCAAGAATACTATCAAGGTCGATCGCGTGCAAATCAAGGCTATGACTCGAGCGCGAGTTACCCTTACGTTCGATACTGCTACACTCTAGGAGCTATTACAAGGCAGTATAATTGGACCTGGGCTAGCATCGTGGGGTATCCCTTCTACTATGTGACCAATACAGGGGTATTCTCAAGTGAGCAGAACGGGTGGGGCGTTTATGGAATGAAAATGACGAGTCAAGGCGGAGTGAGAGCGTTTCTTCAAGGACTTGACAACCAATTGTACGTTTATGACAGCAGCGGCGTAATTAGCGACGTTGGTGTTGTCACTCTCACAAGTGAAACAGTGAATTACTGCAACTACTACGGAATTTATCCTTCAGCATATCAGACTTCAACAAGAGCCTTGTCTTCCTCAATATTGTCCAGCTACCACTTAGCAATTGGTTACAACGTATTTAACGCCGTAGGGAACTATTTTCCAGGTGCCGTTTACAACCATGCTGGTGCGAGCTCAAATGATACCGCAGGATCGCTTTTAGCATTGGGTCTGACCCGAACACCAGATATTCGACTCACTGAGATCAGTCTTCTATCTTACTACAAACCTAGACTTTATGCATCCGATTATTCGTCTTTGGACACATCACGATTGGTTGTTTTGCAGCTTGGTCTTGTAGGAGGTGCATAAGCTTGAAACGTTTATGCTCGAATAGCAGAGGTCAATTCTCGATAATAGCAGCTTTGTTTATTGCTGCCATACTCATAACCGGCGTCATGGCGACATTTTCCACCATAAGGTACGCCTCTAATCAGAATGAACCTCAAATCTTAAGTGCAATAGATGAAACTAACCTCGCTTTGAAACAGGTACTCGGATTCACAGTAGGCTATTATGGCTCTGTGCTGCAGGTAACGGGGAATTCGTCCTATGCGTATGAGCTCTCTTCAAGATATCTCAAAAGCGGTTTAGCCAACATAGCTGACATAAGACCTGAGTGGGGCAGCACCTTCACCGTAACGAGTCTGAAGTTGAACACTTGCTGGTTTACGAATGAAAGCTACAGCAAAGGAGTTTTAAACGTCACGTATGATCTAACAGGTCTAGGTATATCCGGCATAGCCTACTCCGCTCGCTCTATGCTAAACGCTAATATTTTTAAATCTGCTGTTGGAAACCAGGTTTGTTTAAATGTAATCAAGGACGAAAACGAACCGCTGAGTGATTTAAGTAGAAAGAACTTCAAATTTTACCTTTACAGGTATGACAATCTAACTTGGACGATGAGGGAAATTGATAGTGGACCGACGTCTTTCGCTAACGGCACATACCTAATAGATGTCCCATCTGGAGTGAATTCGCAGTCCTACACGTTGCAAGTAGAGGATTCTCGAGGAATCATTGTAGTCGCTTCATCGTTCAGTCACTACAAGGGGACTCTAACCTTCAACAACACTTTTGTCCAAGACGGCGATTATGTTGACGATTTTAATGTTGCTGTGGATGGTCTGCAGGATGTAGGCACACACAGCAACTTCGGCGAACAAAAGTTGGGACCAGATAATCTCCTTGACACCTTAACTTCACAAAGAGCAAGCAGCTCATTGCAAAACTACTATCCTTCGGGTTATAGCTTATTGGGTTCAACGTCGTTCGTCACAGGCAGCCTGTCAAATCTGACGGCAGAAGACCTCGTCAGTCTGAAATTTAGAAGTTACGCCTCAGCCTACTCCGCATACAGCGCAGTAACATACGACTACGCAAATAGTGTAGTCGTATCTTCTGCGAGCTCAATGCAGTGGCAACATACAACTGGTTCTGGGAATGACCGTCTTTTGCTCGTCACAATAGACATATTCAGAAGCAATGGACAACCTCGAACAGTATCAAGCATAACGTATAATGGAATTGCCCTAACTCAAGCGACCACAAAAGAGCATAGTTCGAATCCACGGCTTAGGAGTTACCTTTTCTACCTCACAAATCCGGCATCGGGAACAAAAACCATCTCGGTAACATTCTCCGGCTCCACAGACGCGATTGGTGGCTCAGTTTCTTATACGAATGTTAATCAGACCAGTCCCTTGCAAGTATCTAGTGCAAATAGTGGTTCAGGTATAACTCAGTCTACTAGCCTAACTGCTTCGGGTTCATATAACAAAATACTCTTTGGTCATATGGGCTCATATAATAGCGCTCAAGGTCACACAGTCAGTGAAGGAGGCGGTCAAACAAACCGTTGGGCACAGACGGGTTCAAACTACAAGGGACGGAGCAGCGAAAAAACCGTGACAAGTGGTTCAGTCTCTATGTCTTGGACAACTTCAATCACTACAAGCTGGACCGCGATTGCAGCGGTTATCGAGCCCACGCGAGTCCCGACGGAACAGACTTGCGAGGTAGAATTCTCTGGTTCTTCAAATACTGACAACTGGGACAGCCTATTGTATACAATAGACAGTTTGTCCAGCGTAAGTAACACTAACATGACAATCCAACTTTACAACTACCAAACGGGACAGTACCCAACAAGCGGCTCTGGTTACAACAACGCCCTAATAGGAACAACAACCACATTCACGCAGCAGAATATTACTGTCAATCCTACTGTTTTCCGAGATATACTTGGGCTGTGGAAAATAAAGTTTAAGGCAGTGAAAACAACTTCATCGTCATTCGACGTAAGCATTGACTTTGCAAGATACCAAACATCAACCAGCATCTACGCCCTTTCCCTTGAGGAAAAATGGACAAACATAAACATGACTTACCTGAACAGTAGACCAGCACTATGTATATATACTGGAACTTTAGGTGCAAGCTTAGCAGTTGACGTTTGGCAAGGTGGCACATGGCGTACTCTTTCAGACTCATTGACCAGTGGTTGGAACAACATTTCCATAAGCTCCTTCTTGACTTCACCAGATTTTACCATCAGATTCAGAGCTGCCAACAACAATGTTCAGAAAAACTGGCAGATAGATGCAGCGTTGCTTAGACCAGAATCTGATCAGGAGCTGTTCACTTCGTTGCAGAATTCAGCTGCAACGGTTGCCGTGGAGTTATTGCAGAACGGGACAATGCGTTGGCTTGGACAAAACCTACAGCTAACAACCCAAACAGTTCCAATTCCGCCTGTGCCCGTGAAAGCCATTCGCGTCAACGAAAAAGTTAACGGTGTAACTCAAGAAGTTCCTTTTCAGATTGAAGATTGGTCATCTGAATATACGGTCCCGCTGGGCCTAACCAACAACAGCACGATTTTCGGCAACCAGCAAATGATTGTCTTTCTAGTGAACACTCACGTCGCAGAGTTTACGGTTTGGTGGAACGGTAGCGACGAAGTAGTCCAAACTCCTTTGGCTTACACCAATACCTACTTCAGCGCTGACAACCCATCAGGTGGGGTTCTTAGTAATGGCAAACTGCGATTGAATTTTGGCGGAAGTTTCACAGTAACCTCAACCGTGGTAGCCACGGGAACATCAAGTACTTCCACTTTCATGCAGATAAATAATCAGGCGAGTACTTATGGCGCAGGATTAGCCTACGTTGTGCATCATGGCGTGGTCAGAGACATCGTGCAGCAAGAAGCCGAATGGTCCAACGGAGTTCCCAACTGTCCCAACCTTTACGCTAACATAGTGCTTACCTTGCCAGCAAACGCTTCCTATTTCACCTACCAACTCAGTTTGATGTTTCTCAATTCGCAGCAGGCGCGAACCATAACAGACCTATGCCCAATTAAATTGTCATGCACTATTGGCAACTTGCAGACAGAAAATGGAACCATACTCGGAGACCCCATCGTTGCCACCGGCACACAGACCTTGAATTCTTCAGGAATCTGGGGGCATCACTGGAGCCAATTCACTGACGGCACAAAGGGCGCTGGTATAATGTTCACCAATAGCTCAAATCAGCTGCTGTACGCCTTTGACTCGGTGGCTCCAGCAGCATTGCGAGGGGCTCTTCAGGCCAACGCGACAGCCCAAACAATCCAACTGTTACCGGTGACGCTAAACCCAGTCTCATTCAACACAGCTTTAAACATAGCTTGGATTGGCGCTGTGGCAACTTTTGATGGAACACCCCAAATCTATAGCGGACAAAATCAAGCCGGGTTGTGGGTTCTCGCAGAGATTCCGCCAACAATTACAGTGGCCACTATTAACTAGCAAACATTGCTTCCGATACTGTTTCGGCAAGAATAATCATAAAACATGCTGGATCGTCAGAACCTCCATAGAAAGCTACCGTTCTTCTATGCTATTTCAATTTACGTAAACTACGTTTGGCTGTTTCTCTGGCCTCACCGCCTCGGCTAGGGCCAAGCGAACCAGCATACTTTTTAGCAATATGCTGCTTCGCTTGGCATTTGTAGGTTGACACCGGAAATAACTATTCTAAGGTACATTTAATTAGGCTAAGCATGGACTATATCAACATTAAATGGATGCGGTGACTTGCAAGAAACATTTGCAGCTGCCAGAGTAGCCGTTTCAATTGTCTTTCTAATCTACGCTTCTTGGAGCGACTATAAGACCCGCGAAGTGAGCAACCGCGTCTGGGTAGCCTATGCGCCAATCGCTCTCGCGCTAATGCTTGCTGAACTTCTGCTCTATGAGCCTTCACAAGTATGGCTTTTTGGCTTAAGCTTTGGATTAACCGTTGGCTTTGCTTTGCTGCTGTTCTACTCTGGAGGCTTCGGAGGCGCTGACTCCAAGGCACTGATATGCATTGCGTTGGCTTTGCCTTTCTTCCCAACAAGCTTGGTTATGCCTGTTCTGCCGGGCGGCTTGTCACCAATTTCGCAGATGATTTTCCCTATTACAATTCTGTCAAACTCGGTGCTAATAGCCGCTTTGAGCGCATTGTACCTATTTTTGCGCAACCTCGCCAGAAAAGCGGGTTCTGGGAAATCCTTTTTCGAAGGCACGCTGGCTAAAGAGTCCGTCAGCAAAAAAATCCTAGTCTTAGTTACAGGCCAAAAATTCCCTATCACTGCGTTAAAGGCTAAATGGCACATTTACCCAATGGAAGACATCGCCGAAGAAGATGGCACTCTGAAAAGGAAACTACTTGTTTTGCCCAGAGACGAAGGCAGAGACGAGGTTGTGCAGCGACTTTCAAAGGCGGTGGATGAGGGAAAAATTGAATTGAAGGTCTGGGCCACCCCTGGCTTGCCGATGCTCATATTCGTAACGATCGGGCTGATACTTGCACTCAGCTTGGGTGACATAGTCTGGTTTCTAGTGCTTCACTTGTTCGGATAAAAACTAAAAAACACGCCGATTTCTTAGAGGCTCGATTTGCTCCTTTTAGAATATGACACAGAAGCCACAGCCATTAGTCCACTCCCGAAGCCTACGAAGGGAATGGCGTAGCTCCGGTATGGGAAGACAACGCATCGACTAGCCTTGCGTTCCCAATTGCGTATGAGAAGCAGAACGCGCTGAGTGTAAACAGGGCAATGGACATAAGCAGTAGAAAAATCTCAATTTTGAACTTTAACACTTCCATTAGCCTCCACCGAATGATATCCCAAGACATTGTCGGAAAGGTTATTTTAGCTTTGCGGGAATCAAGTAGCAGGAAGGCGACCAAAATTGCGTGGAACCACCACAGAACTATTGGATTTCCTTGGCAAAGGCTTCAAAGCTCCAAACGTGGTTGTTATGCCAGATTTCTTTATGGACCGCATTGTGGACTTAGACCGCGACGCAGAGCGCTTTGCCGAGGACGTCGGCATCATCGTGGAGCGGAAAGGCGGCAGCATGGATGGCATCACCCAGATTGACCAGCGAGGAGGAAACGCAATTAATGTGGCTGCTGCGCTACTCGCTTTAGAAGCCAAAGTTACACCCATCGTTTGCACTGGCAAGCTTGGTTTAGAGCAGATTCGTTTTCACCTGGCCGGGTACGATGTTGATCTAAGCCACGTTAAGACGTTCCCGAAAGCTTCTGTCACGACAGCTTTGGAGTTTAGGACTTCCAGAGGCAAAGCAAACGTTATGCTCCGAGACGTGGGCTCATTGGCAGATTTCGGACCAGGCGACCTAACCGAGGAGGATTACAAAGTCATTGAAGCGGCGGATTATGTTTGTCTCTTCAACTGGGCAGGCACCCAAAAATATGGCACACGCTTGGCAGAGGTTGTGTTCAAACGGGCAAAGGTGAAGGGCAAATGCAAGACCTACTTGGACCCGGCCGATCCGCTTCCCAAAGAAGACGAGATTCCGCGGCTGATGGATCGCGTTCTCGGCACTGATCAAGTTGATATTCTAAGCTTGAACGAGAACGAAGCCGTGACTTTCGCTTCTTTGCTCGGCAGCGATGTTGCGAAGCAGCGCAAGAAAATCGAGTTTAACGAACTCGCTCTCCTGTCCGCTCAAATTTTGGCAAAGAATCTTAAGGCAAGGATTGACTTGCACACTACAACGTTCGCAGTTACCGTCAGAGCGGAAGCCGCAGTTTTTGCTCCTGCTTTTAAAATCAGATCACTTCGAGCCACGGGTGCAGGGGACGCTTGGGACGCGGGAAACATTATTGGCGACGCAAACGGGCTCCCAGACGCGGCCAGGCTGACTTTGGCAAACGCAGTTTCAGCGTGTTACCTTAGCGACCCAAACGGGGAGCACCCGACGCGACAGAAGCTGGTAAAGTTCTTACGCAAATCAGAAACCGTCAGCCAATAGCGTAGCCAAAATTTTTAAGGGCAGCCGCTCTAACCATGCAGTTCAAGTGGACTTGGAGGAAGAAGCGGTTTGGGGCTGTTTGGAAGCAGCGGCGTACGTGGTCTGGTGAATGTTGCTTTGACGCCACGGTTAGCCTGTAAAGTCGGCATGGCAGCGGCGACACATGCCAAGGCGAAGCGGGCGATCGTAGGACGCGACACGCGTGTTTCTGGTTCGATGCTGGAGGATGCTTTGGTCGCGGGGCTCACCGCAGCAGGCGTGAACGTTTCCCTTCTCGGGATGGTTCCAACTCCAGCCGTAGCGTACCTGACGAAGGAGTTGGGCGCTGATGTTGGCTTCATGCTTACGGCTTCGCATAATCCGCCTCAGTACAACGGCATCAAGGTTTTCAGCGGCAACAGCTTATCCTACACAGACTCGAGCCAGAACGAAGTCGAGAAAATCATCGGGGAAAATGGCTTCGCCCTAGTAGACTGGCGTCAAGTTGGAGCAGCCACCAATCTCAATGTGAGCAACCTGTATGTAGACATGCTTCGGAAAGCCGCGAAACTCGATAAGAAGTGGCATGTAGTCGTGGACCCCGGGTGTGGCGCAACCTACCAGACCGCCCCAGCCGCACTGAAGGCTCTAGGCTGCAAAGTCACTACGTTGAATGCTCAGCCCGACGGTTACTTCCCCGCCCGAAGCAGCGAACCCACCGCTGAATCCTTGAGCGACTTGGCGAAAGTCGTGGAGGCGTTGGATGCAGACTTGGGTGTGGCGTTTGACGGCGATGGCGATCGCCTTGCCCTAGTCGACGGAGTGGGGGAGTTCGTGGATTTTGACCGTGCCCTTGCAGCGTTTGCAGCTTATGCCCTAAAGCAGTCTGGCGGCGGAACAGTCGTAACAAACGTGGAAGCTTCAATGTGCGTGGAAACCATGGCTGCACTTTATTGCGGCAAGGTTGTGCGCGTGCGAGTGGGCGACGTCTACGTTTCAGAGGCCATGGCAACATCGGGCGCAGTGTACGGAGGGGAACCTTGTGGCGCTTGGATTCATCCACAGTTGCATTGGTGTCCAGACGGTCCGCTGTCGGCAGTTTTGCTTTTGCAGGCGCTTGAAGAGCAAGGCAAGAGCCTCCACGAATTTATCGCCGAAGTGCCCCAGTACGTGACTCTTCGCGAAAACATCCCCTGCAGAAACGAGCAGAAGCACCAACTAATCACGTCCGTAGAAAAAGCCATTACCCAAACGTTCCCAGACTATTCGGATTTATCGATGGTTGACGGCGTACGCTTAGCTCTTAAAAACGGGTGGGTCCTTGTCCGCGCCTCAGGCACTGAACCACTTATACGTCTCACTGTGGAGGGTCAATCGTTAAAAGCTGCACGCGACATAATTGACAAAGGTGTATCACTTGTGAGGAAGCACATCGGAGAGGCTAGGGCTTGAAGGCGGTCTTGCTTGCTGCAGGAGAAGGCATAAGGCTCCAGCCCATTACGGCGACAAGGCCAAAACACCTGATTCAGGTCGGCGGAAAACCAATTCTGGAACATTGCTTAGACGCCTTAAAAGCCAACGGCATAACCGAAGCAATAGTTGTAATTCATTACATGGGCGAAGAGATACGGCACTATTTTGGCGATGGCTCCAAATTAGGGTTCAAACTGGAATACGTTGAGCAGAAGAATGTGCTGGGCACAGGAAATGCCGCAAGTGTAGCTGAACCCTTCGTGAAGGGAGCTTTCATGCTAGTTTACGGCGACCTGCTGTTTTCAGCTGAAGCTATTAGAGCGGTTTTGAGTGCTTACGAGAGAAGCAATGTTGCAGCGGCGATGGCTGTTATCCCTGTGGACAAGCCTGAAAGCTACGGCGTAATAGAACTCGCTAAAGACAAGACCGTCAAACGCATAGTCGAGAAACCTAAACGCGGTAAAGCTCCGTCTAATTTGGCTAATGCTGGCCTGTACGTTTTCTGCACAGACGTATTTGACGCGTTGAAGCATGTTAAGCGGTCTCCGAGGGGCGAATGGGAACTCACAGACGCCGTTACTCAACTGGTTGCCGATGGTAAGAGGGTGTTGGCTGTGGAAATTGCGAAGGGTGATTGGTTCGATGTTGGGCGACCTTGGGATTTGCTTGACGCGAACGTTTGGGCTTTAAGGCGCATGGAGCACAAGGTTATGGGGAACGTTGAACAGGGCGCGCACCTGCTGGGACCCGTGACTTTGGCAGAGACGGCGCGGGTGCGTTCCGGAGCCTACATTGAAGGTCCCGCCTTTATCGACGAGGGCGCGGACGTGGGACCCAACTGCTACATACGCGCCTTCACCACCATAGGTAAGAAGGTCCGGATAGGTAATGCATGCGAAGTGAAAAACAGCATAATCATGGACGGCACACATGTTGGTCACTTGTCGTACCTCGGCGACAGCATCTTATGCGAACACTGCAACTTGGGCGCGGGAACAATAATAGCTAATCTCCGCTTTGACGACGGCTCTATTAAGATGCTTGTCAAAGACCAAATTGTTGACACTGGCAGGCGCAAACTCGGTGCCATCCTAGGAGCCAACGTGAAAACGGGCGTTGGCGCTCTCCTGATGCCTGGCGTAAAACTGGGTAACGACAGCTGGGTGGGACCGGGCGCAATAGTTGAACGCGATCTGCCAGCGAAGTCTATGGCTTTTATGAAACAGAAGTCGGGTAGTCAGGAAAAGAAAAAGTAAGTCATCATTTTTCTCTGATTGCTGTTGCGGTGGTTGAGCATTTTGCCTTGCGTCTCCTCGTCCGCGACAAATTGCAGCTTGAACAACGAAGAATTCTTCAGCGTCTATTCGGAAAATAGCTTTGATTGGTCATGCCTAAGCTGCTTGGCATTTTGGGTACAGTACGCATTTTTGTGGGTTAGTGTAGGCTATTGGCAAGCTGTTTGCATCTCACGGAGAGTTGCTTTCTTCACAGCAGACTGCGACCATATCGGCTTTAGGTTGCCTTTAAGATTATTCTTAATCTCTTCTTTTGTTCGGTGCATGGGGTTGTAACCAAGAATTATATTTCCTTTGGGCTAATCAAAGATAAATAGTTGAATAACACAATCGTATGAAACAACAACAGAGGTAGAAACAAATGTCCGTAGCGCAAAGAAAACTCGCTAGCGAAATCGCAGCGCTGGTAGACAAAACAGTCACAGTCTACACGACAACCGGCAGAAAACTTGTGGGCACACTCATCGGCATAAACCCGGATACCATGAGCCTATGCGTTTCTGAGGCAAAGGACGAAACAGGAGTTGTCAGCCACCGCATCTTCCTAAACGGTGCAGTAGTCGCACAGATCAGCAGCACCGAGAAACCCTTCGACCTCAAAGCTTTAGCAGCCCGCCTTGAAAAGGTCTTTCCAACTATGGTTAAGCTGTACGAGGAGCAGGGCTTCATCTGGGTCATGGACAAGGTCAAACTCACCGAAAAAGGTGTAATTGAAGGCTCAGGACCAGCAGCTGAACGTGTCCAAAAAGTCTACCAAACCTTCATGAGCGACGCCAAAAGCAGCGCTTAAACATACCAGCGTAGCGCTTCTTCCTCTTTCTTCTTTTCTTCCGCGATGTTTCTGACTACCCCAAATGCCTCAAGCGTCTTCTTGGTCTTTTCAGCCTCGGCGTCCACGCCCGACAAATTCAGCTGCAATTTCAAATATCGCCCAAGAGCGGCAAGCGCAACTCTGGTTGCGTTCCCGTCAGGAACGATGCCAACTGTGTCTACAAGCAGAGCGAAGGATTTCATGTTTCGCAGCCTGCTGAGACCCACCAATAGACCTGCGATGCCAAAAATGTGACCAATCATCATTTTCGTGCCCAAACCAATGGCCTCATTCAACGTGTCTTCGTCCGAAGCGGCGCTGTAGAGGCTTGGGAGTCCTTTCACTTCGTCTTTTTTGAAGCCTCCTAAGGATATCGCGAACTGGCAACCCAGGTCTTGAGCAATATCCAAAACTTTCCCAGTTAACTCATATTGCCCTGGAGTTGTCAAAGCTTGGGTGTTGCCATACCAGATAATTAGGTCCCTTCCGCCGTCCGACCGCTTCACGTAGTATAACTCGTTATTGGGCGAGCTTGCCTTGCCAGATTCTGTTAGAAGGGCAAAGTCCTGGAAGCTGCTGGAGACAATTTGGGAGAACTTTTTTGCCTTAAGCTCCGTTATCAGGTGTAGCGCTGCGATGTTTGCGATGAATCCGATCCCTGGTAAGCCTTCGACGAGGATAGGATCGTTTAGATTGGGCTTTTCAGTGATTTCGACGCTGCAGACCATGTAGTGTTTCACCTAAAGATGGATGTTGGTTATATGGGGGCGTTCTGATATAAGGATGCCTAAGCTTTGGTCGCTTTGCTAAGCCGACGCCTCGATAGCTTTTGTGTCCGTGAGACTTCAACGGATTGATTTCCTTTCTCTACAATTCCCCTGTTTTCAGTGTAGACCTTTTAGAACAGAAATGGAGCTTCTTTATTTTAGAAGTATTGAGTTGGGAAGACCTCATGTTTCCCTGCTATTTCTGCACCATATTTTTGATAAATGCCAAACTTGTTAGCCGTTTCCCGTCGTTTTCACCATGAGAGCTCGAGTCCCTTTGTTCAATCTGCGGTCGGGCTAATGTTTTTTATAAGACGCGTTCGCTGATACGTGTAGGTTCACGATGAGTTTCGAAATTAGAGAAAAAGACCTATTGGGTAGAATCGGCAAACTGAAAACCAAAAGTGGAACAGTTGAGACTCCGCTGCTTTTTCCCGTAGTAAATCCAAGTATCCAGCTAGTCGCACCCCAACGACTCAAGGACGAGTTTGGCTTCCAAGCAGTCATAACAAACGCGTACATCCTGTGGAAGCGGTATCAAAACCGACCCATCGACGAAGGTCTGCAAAAATTCCTCAACTACGACGGCTCAATCATGACTGACAGCGGTGCCTACCAGATTCTTGTGTATGGCAATGTTGAAGTCACCCAGAAAGAAATCGTCGATTACCAGGAACGCATCGGCAGCGACATAGCAACGATTTTGGACATCCCGACAGGTTGGCATGTACCCAAAGAGAAGGCACAGGAAACTGTGGCGGAAACACTGAAACGTGCCAAGGCCTTCTTCAAACTGAAAACCCGCATGGACATGCTATGGGTTGGTCCGGTCCAAGGCGGAAGACACCTGGACTTGGTCGCGAAATCCGCGAAAGCAATGAGCAAACTGCCTTTTCAAATTCACGCTTTAGGAAGCCCAACAGAAGTTATGGAGAGCTACCGGTACGATGTCCTCGTGGATATGATATTGACTGCCAAAATGAATCTGCCTCTGGAACGCCCCTTGCACCTGTTTGGTGCAGGCCACCCGCACATGATGGCGTTGGCTGTGGCTTTGGGTTGCGACCTCTTCGACTCCGCTGCCTACGCACTCTACGCACGGGAAGGAAGGTACATGACGGAAAACGGAACCTGGCGTCTGGGTGAAATGGACTACTTCCCGTGCCAGTGCCCCAGATGTGCCGCTGCAACGCCAAAACAGGTTCTGGATATGCCCAAACAAGAGAAAGAAAAATTCCTTGCTGAGCATAACCTGCACGTCTGCGTGGCAGAGCTTAAGCGGATAAAACAGGCTATCCGAGACGGCAGGCTCTGGGAGCACGTTGAGATGCGTGCTCATGCCCATCCAGCATTGTTGACGGCTTTAAAACGCGTCAGAGACTATGAGACCTACGTTGAGAAGTTTAGCCCTACGGTGAAGCAGAGCGGACTCTTCTTTTTCGACAGCGTTGGATTAGCTCGTCCAGAGATTGCGCATTACCGAGAACGGCTCAGCAGCCGGTTCCGCCCACCTAAAGGCTCGAAAGTATTAGTTTTGGTTCCTCAGACTCGCGAGAAACCATTTCACAGGAGCGAGGAATTCAAGGACACCAGAAGAATCATCAACCGCCTCGACGAAAAAGACGCCGGCCTTGTACACGTGTGTTTCTACGCTGCTCCCTTCGGGATAATTCCCTTAGAGCTGGATGAGGTTTACCCGCTTAGCCAACATGAAGCCGCGATGCCTCTGAACTCCGAAGTCAAAGAATACGTTGCTAATCAAGTCGCTCAATACGTTCTAGTTTCAAGATATGAGACGGTGGTCTTGCTTGACGACCCCGAAACTTGGGGCAGTAGTATCAGGCGAGAATGCAGAAGAGCTTGCGCCAAGATGGGAGTGCAGTTTGATACTTTGCGGGTTCACGCTCAGTCAACTAAAGAGTTTTTAGCTGCTTTGGAAACTATCCTCAAGAAGAGCCTGAGCAACAAACCTTGATTCATGCGGACTTACATATTCATACTACATTCTCGTCTGATTCCAGAACCCGTCCAAAAACCCTTGTTGACCAGTTGGTAGCACACCCCGCCATAAAAGCCGCGGCCGTAACTGACCACAACACAGTTAACGGTATAAGAACTACGCGGAAACTCGCAATCCCCTACCCGGACATCCTTATTATCCCAGGAACCGAAATAACCACTCTGCAAGGAGATATAGTAATCTTAGGCTGCGAAGAATTACCCCCAAAACCTTGGTCCATGGAGAACGTGATAGACTTCGCTAGAGAAAACGCTTGCATATCAATCGCGGCGCACCCATTCCGCGAATTCGGTTTAGGTGACTATGCAGTAGACAGCGGGGTAGACGCCATAGAAGTTCTAAACGGGGGCTCTTCTGCTTCTGCGAACAAGGCGGCGCAGCAGTTGGCTCAGTCAATGGGGATGCCTGGCGTCGGCGGTAGCGATTCGCATCGTCCTGAGGACTTGTTTTCGGTCTACACCAAAGTCAATGCGGGATTAGACGTCGATGAGATTTTGAAGGCTATAAAAAGTGGATTGGTCTCAGCATTTTCTGGGGAGAATTCAATACGTTTTTAAAACACTGCTTTGATTTAATTTAACCAAAAACAGACTTCACACAAAGGATTGGTTCTTATTGCGAATTGGATTTTTGGGCGGAGCACGAGAAGTCGGTAGAATAGGCATAACAGTCAAGTCTCAGAAAACTCAGTATCTTCTCGACTACGGAGTTATGCTTGAACGTCAACCAGGCTTCCCCATGCACGTTCCTCCCAGAGAGGTGGACGCTCTTATTCTGTCCCATAGTCACTTGGACCATTCGGGTGCAATTCCAATTTTCTACATCGAGGGTGCACGACCTCTGTTCACAAACAGGCTGAATTTGGGGTTAACGCAGTTGCTCATTCAAGACTTCATTCATCTCTCAGGCTACTACCTGCCATTCGAGTACCTTGAACTAAGGACTATGATGCGCAGCAACAAACACCTGGACTATGGCGTTCAGGAATCAGTTGGAGAAATGAAATTTCAACTTCTTAACGCAGGTCACACACCTGGGAGTTCATCCGTGCTCGTGGAGGGCGAAGGCAAACGCATCTTGTTTACGGGTGACTACAACCTTGAAGATACCAAACTCCTCAAAGGCGCCAGCATGGACTACGGAGATTTAGACGCTGTTATCACTGAGAGCACATACGCGAGCGAAGACCACACGTTAAGACCTGAGCTCGAGCAGAGATTCGTCGACTCTTGCACAGAAGTTGTCGAAAAAGGAGGAACAGTCCTCATACCCGCGTTCGGGGTTGGTCGAGCTCAAGAAATTGCCTGTACGCTGGCGGCAGCACATTTTGAGTACCCAGTCATCTTCGACGGTATGGCACGTGAGGCCAGCCGCGTCATCATGAACGAGAAAGAGTTTCTGCGCGATCCGAAGCTGTTCGTTGATGCAATGCACTCTGTGGAATGGGTGGAAGGCTGGCGTGATCGTCGAAGAGCACTACGAAACCCCAGCGTCATAATCTCGCCAGCAGGCATGCTCAAAGGAGGACCAAGCCAATTCTACCTAAGCAAAGTGGGGAAAAAAGCCAACAACGCAGTCTTCCTCGTCAGTTATCAGATCCCCGGAACGCCTGGCAAGGAACTAATGGATAAAGGCATCGCCACTATCGACGGAAAAGTCCGCAAAATCAAAGCCAAAGTGCTGCATTTTGACTTCTCAAGCCATTGCGGCGCAAGCCAACTCAAAGAGGCCCTTAGACGACTGGGAGGAAAACCCAAGGTCTTCTGCGTCCATGGAGCCGAAGGCAACTGCGAACTCTTCGCCAAATGGGCTAACACCGAACTGGGCTTGGAAGCAGTGGCCCCACGTACGGGCGATACCTTCGAGATTTAGGCGCCAATTTTGGTGAGCGGCTCTAAAGGGCAAAATAGCTGGCTTCGTGAATATCCATAAATAGACTAATGTGGGTTTCTATTGGTCATGGAATCTAAGCCAAAACCCAAAACACGAGCAATTGACGTCTTCCCTATAGTCCTTATGGGCGGACTGTTTGTAGTAGTGGATTTGCTGGCTTTCTGGATTACTGGTCCGTTTGAGGCGGCTGGGGAAGTGGCGTTTGAGAACCCAGGCGACCCCTTGAACTTGGTTTTCTTCTTCGTGGTGCTCATTGTGTTCACCGCGGTTATCTTAGTTATTGCGAAGTACGGGAAAACCCGAATCATCCAAGGCATTTTCTTAGGCTCCACGGGGCTGTTGGGAGTTTACGTGTTCTATCCATTGCTGGGCTATGTTTTCCCCTGGCAGCTTTCGCTCGGCTTGTCCGTTGTCATCATGGTTGTGGTCGTTGGGCTCCTCATTAAGTATCCTGAATGGTACGTTGTGGATGCGAGCGGTATAATTACTGCCGTGGGCGCCATTGCTATGCTGGGGATTTCCTTGACCATCCTAATCGTCCTCGCCCTTCTAATATGTATGGCACTTTACGACGCAATATCCGTATACAAAACGAAGCACATGATTGACTTGGCAGATACCCTCATCGATTTGAAGCTGCCAATACTTTTCGTTATCCCCAAAACCAAAGAGTACAGCCTTGTTAAGCAAACCAAAGGCCTAAAGGAAAGCCTCAAGGAAGGCGAGAAGCGCGACGCGTTCTTCATGGGCGTCGGCGACATCGTCATCCCAGGGATTCTGGCTGCCGCGGCGTTCCACAGCATCTCAGACTACGGCTTCCTAATTGGCTTGTCAGTCATCGCGGGCACTCTCGTGGGTTTTGCATTGCTGATGGTTTTCGTTTTGACTGGTAAGCCTCAGGCGGGTCTGCCATTCCTATGCCCAGGGGCGATACTTGGCTACGTTATATCAAGCCTAATTTTGACAGGCGGTTTGGCCGGTATTTCTCTGGCCTTTTAGACGACCTTTCGAGGTCTTTGCTTTTAGGATAGCGTCGAGAGGGCGACAGTGGCGAAAGGTGCCATAATCGACAAGATAAGTCCGTTTGCAAATGCAACCATGAGAGTATCTTTGCCGCAGTACTTTACAATCACTCCAAGCGTTGTGTCCATGGTTGTTCCGCCACCTGAAGCCACAGGTGCGTACTTGTCCAGTTTGACCATCAGCGGAATCGACACAATTGTTATGAGTTCCCGCAGGAAATTCGCCGCGAACCCAAGCGTTCCCCACTTTGTACCCATCAGCTGCCCTATCATCGGACCCGACAACGTGTACCAACCGTAGCCTGAGCTTACCGCCATAGCACCGCCTAAATTGATCTGCAAAACGACGCCAGCGATTAAGCCGCCGACCAGACTGCCCAACGCGACAAGAAGTGGAAACATCACGATTCTCCAACCCGTTTTCTGCATCTTCTGCAATGTGGCTTTGTCTTGGGCAAAAGAGAACGCCGAACACAAACAGTAGCGCGATTAGTGTAACCGTAAACAATGTGTCCGAGATTGCGGTGTTTGGCATGACGTTGAAAACATTGTTGTTGACGTAGCCCGCCACGCACCCCAGAACCAATGCTGCTAGAATGTACTTTATCACTGCGATTTCACCGCTTTCTTGCCTGCCTTGATGAAAATGATGCTAAATGCGATGGCCAGCACGGCAATCACCAACGCCTGCAACCCAACCTGCGGCAACGAGATTATGAGGTCATTGTTTGAGCCTATTCCAAAACCTAAAGAGAAAATCAGAATCACGATGATTGCCAGCGAAACCGTTTCGAGTTTAGGCAGCTTTTGATTCCTGAGCAGGTAGCCTGCCAATAAGCCAGCCGCCAACGGGATAGTGAGATAAACGAATGTTAATGGGTTAAACAGGTGCGTTTTCTTCCTTTTGCCGTGTTTTCAGGTTGTTGCAGTTGGAGGCTGAAGGGTTCAAGTTTTTGTGAACCATTCCCGGAAAATCTCGCGAATCTTTTGTGGTTCTGCCAACACATGCACGTCGGTCATGGTTTCGAGTTTGCGAACATTTTGGGCGTCTTCTTTACGGATTCGCAGCTTCATGTCTTTTCCGTTAGGCAGCTTTGTGGCGACAGTTTTCTCTTCATAGTCTGTGGGAACGATGTACACGGGGACGAAGGCTTTGAGGCTCATGCTTGCTGCATTTGTGAGCATGGTGTCGCCAATGCTGTTGGCGATTTTGGCGACGCTATTTGAAGTTGCAGGCGCGATGAGAAGGAATTCGTATTTGCGCATCTGCATCCAAGCCGCCAGGAAAGGAGAATTACTGTTGACTTCAACAGTGACCTTGGCAAAGTTTTGGCGCAGCTCGGCTTCGAGACCGTAGTACTTGACTACGATTTCCGCAGCTTTAGACAGGAAAACCTGAATCTCTACTGAATCCTCAAACAAGCGCCTAATATCCTCCATCGTGTGAATATACTCGTCTATGCGGTCACCTGCGCCCGTGATGCCCCAAGCGACTTTACGTTTCTTAGTTTCAGTCATTGCGATTTTTCTCCTCTTGTTTCAGCTTCGTTGAGGAATTCCGCGAAGCGCTTCACAGTCTTCTTTAAGCTTCGGAAGCCTTCCTCGTCTTGCTTGACACCTTCCAACGTATCTTTGCTCCAAAACGTGGCGCCCAAGTTTGCTCCGAAGTAACCGCCGCTCACCGGTATCATTCCGTTCAAGATGTAGAACGTGTGAATCTGCATTAGGGCGAGTTCCTGTCCGCCTGCCCTATCGCCCCCCACTGCGATTCCCATGCCGACTTTGCCCTTGAAGAAGTTCTTGTCAGTGGCGACTGGGGCGCGGGTTCGGTCCATTATCGCTTTGATTTGGGCGCTTATTCCGCCGTTGTAAACCGGTGTGGCCAAGATTATGCCTTTTACGCCTGTAAGTTGGACATACAGTTCTTGAACATCGTCTTGGATGACACATGCCTTATTTGTTAGGCAATAGTCGCAGTGAGTGCATGGCTCGATTTCTTTTCCGTGTGCCGTCCATAGTCGCGTTTCAAACCCTTTCTCCTTCAGCTGCCGCAGGGCGTCTTTGAGCACGTGTTCTGTGGCTTGAGCTCGTGGGCTACCACAGATGCCGACAACAATCATAAGCAATCAACAAAAATCAATAGCTGACTTCGTTAGATTAAGCTTTTCTCTGCGGCCTTCTTAGGTTCCAGGAATGTTCGGCTTTTTCTGTTGGAAAGAAAACTTCATGGCAAAGGGTGTGCTAAAAAACCGAAAAAAACCTCTCCAAAACTTGGTTTTTGTGTCCAATTGTTTCCAGAAAATGTGTCCATAAACTTAATAGGCTACAGTCGCAATTTCCATGTAGCTTACCTCTTTAAGAGAGAAATAAGAAAATGCTTCAACCTTTAAAAAAAGAACCTTTCAGGTTAATAATGATTCATTAGAAATGGAGAAAGCATAGTTATGGCACGTTATAGACAAACAGAAGAAATCGTCAAACTGATGAACACCCCAGAGATCATCAGAAACACCAGCATTATTGCGCACGTCGACCACGGGAAAACCACCCTCTCAGACAGCTTGCTGGCTGCAGCAGGCATCATCAGCACGCAAACAGCTGGACAGAAGTTGTTCCTTGACTCGTGGGATCTTGAGCAGAAACGTCAAATGACCGTTTTCGCCTCAAACGTCAGCTTGGTCCACACATACAACAGTCAAGATTACCTCATCAACCTCATCGACACACCTGGACACATTGACTTCTCAGGTGCTGTAACCCGCAGTCTTCGAGCAGTCGACGGAGCACTTGTCGTGGTCGACGCTGTTGAAGGTCCCATGACGCAAACCGAAACGGTTCTCATGCAAGCCCTGCGAGAGCGCGTGAAGCCGATTCTGTTCATTAACAAAGTCGACAGGCTCATAAAAGAAATCAAACTAACACCACAAGAAATCCAACGTAAATTCGCCAAAATTCTCCTCAGAGTCAATACACTAATTGAAAAATACGCACCAGCCGAACACAAGAAAGACTGGCAAGTCACCGTGGAAGATGGACGTGTGGCATTCGGATCAGCCCTGCACAAATGGGGCTTGAACATCGATCATATGAAACTCAAAAAAGTTAGTTTCCAAGACATTATTGACGCCTACACAGGAGACCCAATAGATGTTGGCAGAAAAGTCGACGAACTAAGCAAGAAAGCACCGTTGCCAGAACCGATTCTGGACATGTTCTGCAAACACTTGCCTAACCCATTCGTAGCTCAACCTTACAGGCAGCCACAGATTTGGCCTGGAGACGTAACCAGCCCAACAGGCATCGGTATGGCAAAAGTTGATCCGAACGCGCCGTTGCTCATGTGCATATCCACAATTGAGGTTGATCCACACAGCGGAACAGTTGCTATTGGTCGAATTTTCAGCGGTGCAATCACAAAAGGAAAAACGGTTCAACTCGTAAGCAGTCACCAGAAAGGTCAAGTCCAGCAGGTCTTCATGAGTATGGCAACTGACCGAGTGATAATTGACCGCGTTCCCGCCGGCAACATCGGAGCCATCTCAGGTTTACCCTCAATTCACGTAGGCGAAACCATCGCAGAAGACGGTGTCGAGGTACACTCGTTCGAAGGCTTAAGGTATGTTTCTGACCCAGTCGTAACCGTTGCGCTTGAACCCGAAGACGTCAAAGACCTTCCATTGTTCGACAAAGTTATGCACAAGCTTACCACAGAAGACCCTAACTTGCACTTTATTATGAACAAGGAAAGTGGAGAATTTCTGCTATCAGGCATGGGTGAGTTGCACCTTGAAATCACGGCTTACCGTATGCAAGAAGCTGGGTTGAAAGTTAAGCTGAGCAAACCCATCGTGAACTACAGGGAAACTATCAGCCACGACTATAAGGGTCCCGCAATAATGGGTAAAAGCCCTAACAAACACAACAAACTCTGGATTACTCTTGAGAGACTGTCTGACGAAGTTATTGAAGCCATAAAAGCGGACAAGATTACGGACATGCAGAGCAAAGACGAACGCACCAAGATACTCAAGACCTTCGGCTGGGATGCAGACGACGCAAAAGGCGCAGTTGCCGTGGAAGAGAACTGCATACTCGTCAACCGCATCAAAGGACGACAGTACGTAGACGAAATCATCGATCACATCAAAACCGGTTTTCGTGAAGCAGTCCACACTTCCCCGTTGGCCAAAGAACCAGCTTACGGCTTAAAGATTAACCTTGAAGACGTAACCGTGCACGAGGACCCAGTTCACAGAGGTCCAGCACAAGCGATACCCATGACTTGGCGACCAATCTATTGCGGTATACTGCTAACCGACCCGAAACTGCTTGAGCCACTTTTGAGCTTCGAATGCAGAGTTCCCACTGAATTCGTCAGCTCCGTTATCACACTGCTTAACAAGCGACGTGGAAAAATCCTAGATATGCCCTCAGAAGACGAAATGATTACTGTCAAAGCTGAAATGCCAGTTTCTGAAAGCTTCGGCATCGCGGATGAACTTCGTGGTTCCACACAAGGCAGAGCCTTTTGGGCGACACAGTTTAGCCGTTGGGCGTACGTTCCAGAGCAGTTGCAGGCGCCAACTATCGAGAAGATACGTGAGCGCAGAGGGTTGCCACCGATTCCGCCAAAGCCAGAGGAATACTTCGAAAACGAGTAAACCTCAACTTTCCTTTTCTTTCCTGTTCTTGTACCAATTGAAAAAACAAATTGACCCTGTCACTTGGGTCTGACCAATCTGCTTTCCGCCAAAAAGTACCTTCCAAGAAATTAAACGAGTGAGAAGCGTTTCCATCCGCTTGAAAGGTTTTTATTGGCAACACCTGTACCTTTCTTGATGTCTGGCAAAGATTTTTTCGCAAACCGTTACCAAAAACTTGGATGGAAATTAGAGGAAGCTAGTGCCAGACAGGCAATCAGAATCAATGAAACCAACGCAAAGGGCAAAGATCTTGTTGAGCGACTCCATAGTCTGGGTCTGGAGTTGACGAAGATACCTTTTTTGCGGTCAGGCTACTGGGTGGGCAAATCTAGCGTCTCAGCAGGAGCGACCGCAGAGTACTTGCTGGGTTTATATTCGATTCAGGAAGCAGCCGCCCAGATTCCAGCAACCCTTTTCTCAGGTTTAAAGAGCAAAATGGTGCTGGATGGATGCGCGGCTCCTGGCGGGAAAACGATTCAGCTAGCAGATCTCATGGGTAACAACGGCTCCATCGTGGCTTTGGACATCAACAAAAAGCGATTAGTCGTCTTAGCGAATCATCTGGAACGTTGTCACGTTCGATGCGTGGCAGTATACAATTCGGACGCCCGCAGAGCTTCAGGGTTTAAACTCAGGTTTGACAGGATACTTCTGGACGTGCCTTGCTCGGGCAACTTCGCTTCGGATCCAGAGTGGTTTCACCGCAGAACCCTTGCCGACATAGAACATAACGCAAAGATGCAAAGGGAAATCCTGACGGAAGCAGTGAAATGTCTTGCACCCGAAGGCGAAATTGTCTACTCTACATGCTCTCTGGAGCCCGAAGAAGACGAGTTGAACATGGATTGGGCGGTTAAGACTCACGGATTGTACATTCAGAAAGTGGATTCCCCTGGTTCAGATGGGCTGACCGAGGTTTTCGACCAGAAACTCCACCCATCCGTGGCGAGATCCAGACGCATTTGGCCAGGCAACACGCAGGGCTTCTTTGTATGTAAACTAAAACGCGTGGAGGATTAGCCGTGAAGGTACTGGAATCGTTTGCATCGCGATTCGGCGCAAAAATCTCTTTGAATTATCGGTTCATCTTAGAGAAGTCGCAGCGTTTCTATCTTCTTAACCCACCAGTGCGAGGAGTGGTCAGAAGTGACTTCTATTATGCTGGTTTATACCTTGGGAAAGTCAAGGAGGGGAAGTTCTTTCCTAGTTTCAACCTGCTTAACATGCTTGTGGACACTTCTGCTAACAAGACGGTTTTGGACCGCAAAGCAGGATGGCTGTTCATTTGCGGTAGGGATGTTTTCCGCAAGGGCATAGTGAAGACAATGGGCTCGCAAAGCAAAGGCGACTGCACATTGGTTTTAAATGAGTTTGGTGAGTGTTTAGGTTTTGGGGTGATTGCTGCCAAGTCGGATAAAACCGATTTTAAAGTGTTAGTGCGTAACATTTTGGATATAGGTGATTTCCTTCGCAGGGAAAGATAGCGCTTCGCTATGTCCGTTGCGTTTGTTTCTGTTTGATTTTGTTTTGAGCGTTTGTTTTTCTATTAACGACATTCTTGAACGTTTATGAAGTTTATTTTGAGATATGCTTATATATGTTTATTATTAATTGGGTTTACAATTCAAATGAAAACGGAGAAGCGAACATGATGGATAAAACACCAAACAAGTTGTTCAAACACCTGACGGCTCAAACTGAGCCGTGGAGGCAAAGACTTTGAGGCTTGCGCTTTCCCGCGCATTCCCTTTCCAAAGCGCAGCGTCAAGACTGTCTAGACACCTATACAATTGTTCATCTTTGGGGTCACCAAAAGAACCCAAAATGAACATTTGTGCAGTCGCAAGGATAACGGTCTGCGCTAGATACTTATACGAGTACAATCAAAGGCTACCTGTCCACCCCGAAAATCACCTTACCGATTAATGCGAGATGAAAACAAATGAAAAACTTTAAAGATGCTGTTTGGAAAAAGAACGTCGCCAGTGTCGTTAAACAAATCCAAGAGCAAGACATCAAATTTGTCAGGCTTCAATTCACAGACATTAACGGCATGATAAAGAACCTTGCAATCAACAGCAAAAACCTCGAAACAGCTTTTGAGCATGGTCAATCCTTCGACGGTTCATCCATCACGGGTTACCGAGCAATCGAAGAATCCGACATGGTTCTGTTCCCCGATCCTACAACTTTCGCAGTCTTGCCGTGGAGGCCAAAAGAGAAGTCTTCATGCCGACTAATCTGCGACATCTATACACCTGATAACAAACGATTCGATGGTGACCCGCGATATATCCTTGAGAGACAAGTCGAGAAAGCCGCTAAAGCAGGTTACACATTCATTTGCGCCCCCGAGCTCGAATTTTTCTTGGTGAAAGAAAGCGAAAACGGCGGCTTACCTTCGCCCATCGACATGGCGGGCTACTTCGACTTCCATCCAGGAGACTTGACAGATGACATCCGCAGAGAAATCGCTGACACCGCAGAGCCATTTGGCATAGAAATTGAAATCAGCCACCATGAAGTCGCTTTAGGCCAGAACGAAATTGACTTTAAGTACGGTGAAGCGCTCGAAACTGCTGACCGTGCAATTACGATGAAAATGGTCACAAAAGTAGTCGCAGCCCGAAATGGATACATAGCAACTCATATGCCTAAACCCTTTGGCGGTATCAACGGTAGTGGAATGCACACTCACCAAAGCCTTTGGGACAAGGACATGCAAGGAGAACCTGTTCTACAGCAACGACGAAAAGAATGGGTACCTCTCAGACATCGCACGCAACTACATTGGTGGACAACTCAGTCACGGACGCAAGATGTGCGCAGTTCTGGCATCTTGGCCAAACAGCTACAAACGCCTAGTTCCAGGCTACGAGGCCCCTGTCTACCTTGCATGGGCACATAAGAACCGCTCGCCACTCATCCGCGTACCTAACTTTGGCGGAAGAAAAGGCGCAGCCCGATGCGAAATTCGCTGCCCCGACGGTTCAGGCAACCCATACCTGCAATTCGCGGTGCTCCTCAGCTGCAGGACTTGACGGCGTCAAGAATCAGATCGATCCCGGCGACCCAGTAGAGCTCAACGTCTACCACATGAGCTACGAGGAACGGAAAGAGCGTGGCATAGTGAGCTTACCTGAATCACTCAAGGAAGCATTGGATGAGTTCGAGACAAGCGACCTAATGGAGGAAACTCTCGGCGAAACCGCCTTTGAAAACTTCTTGCGCGAAAAACGCAAAGAATGGGACCTCTACCGAATGCAGGTCACCGAATGGGAAGTCAACCGATACATAAAACGACTCTAATCCCACAAGTGCCTCCTTTTTGAGGCTCCAGCTTTTTCTTTCTTAACTCCTTGATTTTCTCGAGCTAGTTTGACGATTTCCACTTGGGTTTGAGTTCGCTTTGCGAGGTCTTTGACCACGACTTTGCTTTCTTTGAGTTCTCTTTCGCCAACTATGACTGCGTAGTGGACTCTGCGTTTGTCAGCGTCTTCGAGTGCCTTTGTCATCTTCCTACCCATAACCTCAAACTCCACCCAGATGCCTGCGTGGCGGAGCATCTGAGCAATCTTGAGCGCTTCTCCTTTCTGCTCATCCTTTATTGAGATAACGGCGACTCTTTTCTGCTGGGGCGTTTTCAACTGAATTTCTTGCACCTGCATCGCCAAGGCTATACGATCTAACCCGGCTGCCATGCCAACGGCTGGCGTTGGTTCGCCTCCGAATGCCTCGATGAGTCGGTCGTATCTTCCGCCACCGCCCAAAGCGATCTCCAGTTGTGGAACATATAGTTCGAAAATCATTCCTGTATAGTATTCCAAACCTCGTGCGAACGCTGGATCTACTGCTTGAATTTCACATTCGCTTTCCACAACTAACTTTAGGATGGCGGCGAGGTTCTCCACGGAGGCAGTGGCCTTCTCGTAGTCTTGCACCTGTTTCTTCATCTTTTGCAAGGTGTCAAAAGGGCTAGTTCCGTTTAGTTCAATTAGCCCGTGAATCACGTTTCTGCATTTCTCAGAAGCCACAAGCGCTAAAGCCGCTTCATACTCTTTCTTGTCCATCTTCTGCAAGATAGCGTTCTGGGTTTTGTCGTCTATGCCTTCTTGGCTCATGATGCCTTTGAGGACGCCGACGTGCCCGAGTTTAATTGCGTAGCCCTCCAAGCCTGACGGTCTTGAGCAGGCTGTTGGCGAGCAGTATGATTTCCGCGTCTGCTTCGGGGTTGCTAGAGCCCATTAGTTCGAAGTTTGCCTGCCAAAACTCTCTGTACCGACCACGTTGGGGCTCATCATAACGGTAGACGCTGCCTACGCTGAACACCCTAAAGGGTTTAGGCTCATTCCTTAGGGCCGTGGTAACCAAGCGGGCGATGGATGCAGTAAATTCTGGTCTGAGGGAGACTTTTCTGCCGCCTAAATCGTCGAATATGAACATGCGTTGGCGGATTTCGTCGCCTGATTTTAAGCTGAGAAGTTCGAAAGGCTCTACGACTGGCGTGATAACTTCTTTGAAACCGTAGAGCCCCGCGGTTTCTCTGGCTTTAGCTATGACATAGTTCAGGACTTGTGCGTCCTCGGCTAAGATGTCCCTCATTCCCCGAACAGGCTGAAACGTCGACATCGGAGTTCCCCCATGTTACTTGAATGTTAGTGGCGAGACTGAGTAGTAAACTATTTCGCCCCTCCGGTTCATTGCGGCCAATATGAGTTCTCTTTTGAGGCTGCCCGTCTGGGCAAGCGCTTTGGACAAGTCTTCCATCGGCAAAGGCTGTCCTTCCTGCATGCTCAAGACGAGAAATGATGCGGTTTCTTTGCCGTATGCGCCGCGCTCGTAAATTCGGAAATCGATGGCCGCTCCTATTCCTTCGCGGACTACATAGCCGCGGCTGCGCAAATCTCTATAAACCATGTAATGCATCCAAGCGTTTTCATCAAGCTCCTCATATGAGTGCAGGAGCGCTTGAAAGTCAACTTCGGCGCCTTTCCTTCCCTTAACAACGAGCATTTGCCTATCCACTAGGTACAAAGCTTCATGAAAAGCAAGTGTTAGTGTGTCTTTTTCTGTGGTGCCATAGCCTCGTTGACACAGTGCGTCTATATTGCTCTTTTCGGTGACTTTGACACCTTTATCGGTTAGGAATCCTTGGGCTTTGATTTCAGAAGTTGCTGGAGCCATTTCTTTGCTGTTACTCATCGATGTTCACTGTCAGTCGGTTACTTTTGGGCTGGTTCTCTAATTAACGTTATTACTTTTGCACCCCATGTTTGTTTGGTCAGAAGCGAATGCATGTTGATTGCGGGGGTATTATTTGTTGGGGTAATGTCGAATTCAGAATGTTTTTGTGCCGAGTCAAAGCTTGCTTGGCCAGCTTTCTTCTGTTTGTTCTTTTGCATTCGTTTTATAATTGCAAACCAAGTTTAAACTTGGAGAAGTCCTCTTTGAAGTAGACTTGGCTTTCGTTGATTATGCCCGTAACGTACTTCAGAGGCGTCGCGTCGAAGGCTGGATTATAAACCGAGACCCCTATTGGTGCGACTTGCCTTCCGCCAAAGCTCGTAACTTCAACAGCGGGTCGTTCCTCTATCACTATGTCTGCAGCTTTCCGCGCAAGGTCAAAGGTGGATTTCGGCGCAGCCACGTAGAACGGGATGCCATGTTCTTTCGCCAAGACTGCGACGCCATAAGTGCCGATTTTGTTGAAAACTGCATCCTGCACAATCCTGTCAGCTCCGACAACAACGAGGTCCACGAGTCCCTTGCTCATGACGTGCGCTGCCATGTTATCAGTAATCAATGTTACTGGGATGCCATCCCGCATTAGTTCGTAAGCGGTGAGCCTAGCTCCTTGTAGGAGCGGGCGCGTTTCATCTGCGATAACCTTGATTTTCTTGCCTTGTTCCCAAGCCGCTCTAACGACGCCTAAAGCCGTGCCGTACTCAACAGCGCAGAGTTCGCCTGCATTGCAGTGGGTCAGGATGGTGTCGCCATCTTTGATGAGTGATGCGCCGTTCTTGCCGATGGCGTGGTTCTGCGCGACATCTTCATCAGCGATTTTTTGTGCTTCCGCGACCACAGCTGTTTTCAAATCCTCTACACTCCCCACAAAAATTCGCGCTTCGGCAAGGACCCGGTCGATTGCCCAGAAAAGATTTACCGCTGTGGGTCTAGTCCGCCTAATTTCTTCTGCGGCCGTCTCCATTTCCATCAGCAGTTTCTCTTTGTTTCTTGCCCTAGAATGGTAGGCTGCCAATGCGATGCCGAAACCTGCCGCTGCCCCAAGTAGTGGTGCGCCTCGAATTCTTAAGACCTTTATAGCTTCGCACATCTGGTCTACGTTTTCGATTTTCAAGGTTACTTCATCGAGCGGTAGCTTAGTCTGGTCTATCGTTCTAACCGTTCCGCTTTGCCATTCTATCATTCGCACTTATGGGTCAGCCTCATGGTGACTATGTAGGCATAAAGACTTTGAGGTTCTGTTTAAGATTTCGCTAAGATCCTGCTGAACGGAAGGAAGATGAAAAAGAGATCTCAGCGGCTTTCCATTTCTATTGGCGACTTGACGTAAGTGACGATTTCAATGGGGGCGTCGCCGCTGACCTTGAGCCGTCTCTTCCAGTCGTCACCCACAGCGATCAGGGCGAAGACGCCGGAAATCTCTGCTTTGGCTTTCTTGACGAGGTTTATGAGGGCTTCTTGGGTTTCACCGCTCTTAATCATGTCGTCGACGATGAGGACGCTGTCGCGTTTCTTGATGATTTCCTTGGGAATGTAAAGAGTAACGGTTACGCCAGAGTCTTTTCCCAAAATGAACGTTTCATCTATGAAGGCTTTTACGCCTACTTCCTTGTTTCGCTTCGCCACGACAGTATTTACGCCTAGAGCATTGGCGACCATTGTGGCGAGGGGGATACCGTCTGTTGCGGCAGTGAGGACTTTGGTGACGCGTTTCCCCGCGAAGTTTGCCAGTGCGTGATTGGCCGCTTGTTGGAGGATGTTATAGTCGCCTACAATTTCAGTATTGTCGAAATAGCCAGTGTCGTCGAACTTGATGCGGCTGCGCAGCTCGGTTTCCAGGCCGACAAGTTTGGTCAGGACGCGCCATAGTTGTTTGGCTCGGGTGGTGTTTGGAAGCACGTGCCCTTTGGCGTAACGGCTCAGGACTGTGACTGGTAGCCCTGTTTTGCTGGCTAGTTCACGATAAGTGATGTTGCGTTTGTATTTAGCTGTCCGTAGCAGTTCTATCGTCATGAGTCTTAGTTTCAGGTCTTCTGCGTGGGTGCTCATATCTTTCACCTTATATACATCGATAAGTCAATTAATGAACGTTTATCCTGTATGTTGTCTTGCAGATTTATATCTTCCGTTAAAAACTCCTATGTGCAGGGCAGAGTTCTTGGATGTTTTCTTTTATGCACTTCTGAAAATCGGTCGTCATAGCTTGGATTGAGGGGAAGTAGAAAAGAACCCTTCTTCACCACAGGAGGCAACACTTTCTTATTTCATTAGTCAAGTTCACTTAAAGTCAGTGAAGCAGCAACGAAATTTCAGAAACGCAAAGCTAGCGACAAAGCAACTATTGATGTGCTCTCGAGGCTAAGGAGGCTCTTGGAGTCGCCGAAAGATAGGCTCGGGTGAAAGAAAGATGCTGAGTATGAAGAGAACAAGAGGAAAGAGAAGAATGTTAGGTGCGGTGAGGTCTTCTATTTCTTTAGCTTTTTCTCTGTTGTCTTGCCGTCAAAATGTTCTTCGCTTGCCATTGCCTCTTTCTTGGTGTGACGAATTACTCCGTCTTGATGCTCAGGCGGAGAATAGATTGTGTATAGCTTCAGATCAGCCTCTTTTGAAGCGTTGATTACGTTGTGCTTTGCACCTGCTGGGACGATGACTCCATCTCCGTCTCGTACGGAGTGTTCTTTACCGTCGATCACTACTTTTCCTTGGCCTTCTTCGAATCTGAAGAATTGGTCGACGTTTTCATGGGTTTCCTCGCCTATTTCCTCGCTTGGTTTAAGGTTCATTAAGACAAGCTGGCTGTATTCCCCAGTGTAGAGGACACGGCGAAAATCAGTGTTCTTTCTTGTTTCTTTTTCAAGATTGGTCATGTAACCTTTCATGTTCAATTTCTCCAGTTCTGTAAACAGTGCTTTCTTTATTAACATTGTTAGCGTGCGTTTTAGTTACCCCCTATGGCTAGTGAAAAGATGTTCCAAGACCAAAATACATCAATAACTTGCGCGGAAGAAGCGCTAATACACATTAGCCCAAATAATGGAGCGATAGACACCTGCTAACTTGAAGAGAACGCAGATTTTGGCAGAGGCTCCAAAAATCTTTACATAGAGCTTTTTGATTTTGCCCTGAGTAACCTTGCATGAAGATAGAAGGCTAATGGAAAAAGAGTATCCAGACCAACTGCCATGCACGCCTAATGCCTAACCAAACGTCTAACAAAAAACGAAGAAAATCGTGACGTTTTTGTCAGGGATCATTTTCTCTAGTAGACTATTCAGGTTAACTAAGCGGAATTCAGTAGTTTTCTCACACTACACTATTGCATCAGACTTGGAAACAATGGGCCTAAACAGAAGTGGCAGTCCGATGAACGGAAGCGCCATAGCCCACAAATCCAAATTGTGCCCAAGCATCCACGCGTACCAAGTTCCCCAGCCGCCTACAGCGCCCAGGAAAATATACATAATGTAGTGAACGCCAAAATACAGCCCTACTACCGTCACAATTGCCCCAACGACGTGCATATTCAGTCTCGTTAAAGACTCGGTTCCAATGGATTTTTTAGCAAAGTAAGCGGCGTATAGACCCAACAGCAACAAGCCCACCGTGGTGAAGAGGAAGCTGAACATGTTCACTGGGTAAAGAGTTACATAATCCATTCCTTTGTCCATTAATGCGGCTATCCAGTTCCCCGTGTTGTTAAGCCAGAAAACAAAGATGTAGAGTGTTCCAGAAATCAATCCCCACTTAATAGCGCCCTTCAGAGGCTTGTTAGGGCTCAGCTCAAAAAACAACTTCAGCAACACGGCAACTAAGCCTACGGACTGCAAGAAACACGGCAAAGTGTTCTCAATTGTGGTCAAGAGGATTCCCCCAAAACCTCCGGAGGAGTCAAAGAGGAAAGTAACTCCCATGACGCCTGACATGAAGAAGCTGAGGAACCAATATCCCGCTTCAAAAAGCACAACCAGCCTCGCTGCCATAAAAACCTCCGGTCTCGACAGGCTCTTCTTTGAAAAGTACAGAAGAAGGGCTACTACCGCAATGAAGCCAGCAGCTGCCCTGGAAGCCATGCCGATGCATCCGGGAACGTCAGTTACCAAAATGAAGAAAACAGTTAGGGGTCCGCGGTTGATAATGCCATTCGTAAATTCATATAGCATATAGGAAAACAAAGCAAGCGAGACTAGAAGCAGACCAACCTTGATTGGCAAATTAGACGTGTTTTTCGTGTTCTCCCTCTCCCCAAGAATACCATCTACTCGGTGACTTTGGATATATTAGATTTGTGGGATTTCACAACAGAAACTGTCGCAGGTAATACTCCAAAATTTTAAATACAACTTGGGAGAGCAGTCTTTTGCGAAGATAGTGAGGTTGCCTCGGTGAACGATAATCGGTTAGCCAAAATATTACTGTTGACTCAGGGAGTGGGCGCAGTTTTCTTCTTCGTTTTTATTTCATCTTATGCGCTTGCCCTGCCCTCAAACCGAGTTCTCCATGGGGAGCCGGTATTCCATATTCCTATCTCCATCTTCGGAGCCATATTTATAATCCTGACAATCGCGTTGCTTGTTGCCTCTTTTTGGATAAAACGGAAAAAAACAGCTAAATTGGAATAGCTGTTCCAAACGCAAACGGAAACATTTTTCGATAAAACAGTTGGCGTGATTCATTTAGAAACGCTTGCCGTTGATATGACATGGGTGAGCTTGTAAGAGAAAGATTAAATTTTAGCTGCCACATATTTTTCCAGTATTGGAACAGCCTGTTATTGTAAGGGGAGGCAACTTTGCTCTTCAGACAAAAAAACAGGGATCAAACAAAGTTTGAAGTAGATTTGGGCGATTTGCAGAACGAGAGAGAACACTTATGCAGCTTTCTGCAGTCAAACCTCAGAGTTATAGTTGTCCCGGTTGAGAACAAGCTGACTTTGAATTCCGAAAAGCTGTCTTTGCAGGAACTGCAGCGGTTAGTGACCAAATTTGTCTACCGCCGAAACTTCAATAGCACTCACTGGGCTTCAATCGAAGGAACAACCGTTAGAATCAACAGGTTCAAGGTTACAGCTCCAAAGAAGAAAGTAAAAACCAAGAAGAATATGCCCCACCAAACCCCTACACAGAGCTGGGGACTGTAAGGCACGGTCTTGAATTCATCAGAATCTGCAGGACATAGAAGCTTATGGCTGACACGCTGCCAATTTGCGTTATCCTTCATCCTGGTATTTCGGGGTCCGCCTCTTGACACGCGCCAATAGATCAAATATGTCCTTAGATTCGCTCCACATTTTCTCAAAAAAAGCTATGAATGCATGAACTAGAACCTGATTATTGGTCCAAAGTCCAGTATCTTTTTGAATCACAGAAGAATTATCCTCCGTCATCTTGAGGAAAAAAAGCAATTCATTTTCGTCTTTTATTATGAAGCGAGGAAAATAACCTGCGCCGAAATCTCCAATGTGGTACTGGAAACACAAAGAATTCTTCTCTGCCTCGTCAAGTAGCTCTTTAGTCAATTCAATATTATCGACAGTTGACAGACTAGTCAAAAGCCGGAAAAGCACTACATCTTTTGAAGGATGACTAAAACCATAATTGAACAAACCAGCATGATAAGCCTGAATCATGCCGTAATTTGAAGTTACAACAGCCAAGGTGTTCTTTGATTCCTGAATCATTTGTCCAATCCTAGAATAAACGTTCGCTCTTCCATCCAGGACCATAAACCTATCAGTAAATGGTTCACTAACTTCAGGCTCCTGCAAATCGAATTGAGATACTAGTTCCTCTCTGTTATCCTCAAGACTTCTAGCCTCCTCTTTTTTCCTATTTATTTGGAGATCCAGCAATTTTCTAAACGGGACAGCTACGTATGAAGCAGGATATTCGAAGGTGCATTCAACGATGCCCTTGCTCTGAAGATTCTTCAAAAAACGGTAAATTTGAACCCGGTTAATTTCCAAAAATAGCGACAAGTCACTTGCTATCTTAGGGCCTTTCCTGGCTAGAAATAGGTAGATTTGGGTTTCTTTTTCAGAGAGACCAAGGTCTCGAAGGAATGAAGGGATTTTTTCCATATTATATGTTCCTGCTTTAATGATTTAGGTGTATTTCTACAATTGGAAGACTACTGTTGCAGTTGTAACAAACACCTATTTATATTAATGCATTTGTAGTTGGATGTAAGAATCGCCTTAGTAAAGGGATGAAGTCCTATGCGAAAATCCCCACATAATTTTGAGCGCGCGTGCATCAAGTGCGAGTGTGGAGAGGAAATCCTGTTGGTGCCAGATATTATGGATATGGATCGAGCTGTTGAGCGTCATGCGCAGGAGCACGCTTTAAAGGAGAAGGATTCAAGAAAGGCTGAGGAAATTTTCTGTCAAGTTCAAACGGAATTGGTGCAAAAAATTCTGATTGTAGCTAGTAATCAAAAAGAAGAAAGCTCCAATTCTATTACGCACGCGAGACACTAAACAATAGGATGATCCGAACGACGTTTTATCTATGTTGCTGAGCAACCGGCTGCGAGCCCTAAGTTGTCTTTGGGGATAATAGAGAAGTCATCGAAAGTCATATTTGCTGAGCCTCCATGACTGACGGATACGGCGGTTTGTCCGATTGCTATTGTACCGACTTGCTAGGCTATGACATGAACTTCACTGAGACTTTGCCCTCAGCGACTAAAAGCCTCGTTGGACAGATAAAATAGCTACTCGCGCGCTTAGATATGAGATAGGGATTACATTTGATCCCAAACCCAGATAAAATTGACTAAACATTTAACCATATTAGAAGTTGGGTGTTGACTTTTGGCGCATCGTTTGTTGCGGCTTTCTAGAGTGAACTCAAAAAATGCTTCACGGGAGCCTTTAATTCTTTTGTCGACGGCCCCAATTTTTATAACTTAGTCTCGAGTGATTTTGGGAACATCGTTCCATAATGCGAGGGGTTATTGCGGAAAAATCGAGGGCAACTTTACAGACCAGTTCAACCCACGTAAATTACCCAGTCGACCTAATCCGCACCATAGCAATAATAATGGTTATTCTTGTTCACGCTTCATTCTTTCCTTACAGCATCCCCGGCGAAATCACCCCTGCTGTCATGGTGAACTGGTTCACAGCCGACGTTTACGGTGCCGTCGGATATCTGGGCGTGCCCCTGTTTGTAATGTCAAGCGGCGCCCTGCTATTGAACCCCGCGAAAGCTGATGAACCTATGGAATCGTTCTTCAAAAAAAGATTCAACCGCATCGGGCTCCCGCTTATTTTCTGGACTGTAGTGTATTTCATTTGGAGCTTCAACGTTCATGATATGCCAGTTACACTTTTCAATATTGAGCAGGGGTTGATTTCTGGCTCATATCCAATTTTGTGGTTCCTTTACTTGCTTGTTGGACTGTACTTGGCTACGCCGATTCTGCGCACATTGGTGAAGCATATTGACCGCAAGAAATTCAAACTTTTACTCGCCATATGGTTCATGGGCACAATTTCAGTTCCCTTGGTCCATACCTTCACCAATTTCGACTACAACCCTGTTATGTTTGTCATCACTGATTGGGTGGGGTTTTTCCTCTTAGGAATCTACCTAACGAACACAAAAATACATTCCGCCATAGCGTATCTGGGCTTAATCTTGGGGTTGCTGGTGGCAATTGTAGGCGACTGGTTCCTTACAGCCGCCATGGGTGAACAGTACACAGGCTATTTCCATGGCTACTTAAGCTTCAACATGATAATCGCTTCAGCAGCTCTCTTTCTGATCCTAATCCGCATTCCCAAACGCAAAATTGACACCAGCAACATCGCCATCAACCGCCTGATTAAATGGATTGACCAGAATACTTTGCCGATTTATTTGGTACACATAATTGTTTTGGAGTCGCTTCACCTTGGGCTTCTTGGTTTTTCCTTCCCCTATACATACAACCTCTTGGTGGATGTGCCATTGATTACTCTGGTTACTTTTGTACTGTCAGCTGCCATTGTTTATCCCCTAAAGAAGATACCCTACGTAACGAAACTAATCGGCTGATGCTTCTAAAACGGGTACGTGGGGCTAAAATGCTTTCGTTCTTTCTCGATGTGGAAAGCGATAGAACCCCAACACAGAACAAATTGCCACACTTTAGCACGCACGTGCTGCCAAACGCCATTAAATTAATCTGCCAAAGCCACATAGAGTTGATATGAAAAGCATGCCTAGAAATATCCAACTATTGCTTTTCCTAATCAATATCATAGTTATTTTCACACTTATCATTGCCTCAATTTTCATCCGTCCAATTACTAATGAGAAAGACACTGGCGACTCCATTCGTGTCGCATGCATTGGCGACAGCATCACCGAGGCAACAGACTACCCAGATGACCTCTGGACATTGCTGGGTGCAAACTACACGGTCGAAAACTTTGGAGTCGGGGGCTCAACCGTATCTTCTGATTCTGATAGGCCATACATTAAGCAGAACGCGTTCCAAAACGCGAAGGAATTCCAGCCTAAAATGGTAATTATTATGCTAGGAACCAACGATGCCAATCCGTCTCTTGAGCAAAATAATGCAAGTTTCATTGCCAATTATGTAAAGCTGGTCAATGATTTTCAAGGGCTTGAAAGCAAGCCAAAGATTTGGGTTGTGAAGCCGCCTCCAATTTTTAGCGCTGAACTGGGTCTAAGCCCCCAATACTTCGAGGCAAACGTGATTCCAAGCATAGAGGAAGTGGCAAGAAGGATGAATTTGTCAACAATCAACATTTACTCAGCTTTAATCAAATATCCGAATCACTTTCCTGACGGCGTTCACCCTGACAGCGAAGGCTCAAAATTCATTGCTGCCGAAGTGCACAAAGCAATAGTTACAGGATAGGTTCTCGTCTCAAAGCAAACGCGCGCCGCAAGATGTTGTGGGTTACGTCTTGTGCACCGCAAACTAAAATTAGTTGTACTATGTTGAACTTCGGAAGTACATGGGTTTGAAGAGATGAATAGAAAAAGCAAAACTGCATTGGCGGCTATTACCGTCTTGGTCATTGCGGCATCCGGGATATTGACATTTTCCCTTGAATCAATAGAAGTGGCAGGTAAGCCAACCCGCGTTGCCTGCGTAGGCGACAGTATTACTGAAGGAAGCACATACCCCTATAGACTAAAGGGGCTTCTTGGTCCAGATTATAAAGTCGGCAACTTTGGAGTCTCCGGCTCTAGTGTATCGCTAAACTCCAAGACACCGTACATGAACCAATCTAAATTCCGAGAGGCCTTAGAATTTAGGCCAGATATCGTTGTTATAATGTTAGGAACCAACGATGCGAATACAGAAAACAGCAGCGAAGGCAGTTTTGAAGCGGCTTATTCACAACTAGTCAATTCATTTCAACAACTCGAAGGTAAGCAACTAATATGGATTGTTAAATCACCGCCAATCTTCACAGATAACCCAAACTACAACGATACCTATCTTGCTAGCACCATACTCCCGTCTATTGACAAGTTAGCGGACGAAATGAACCTGCCCACTGTTGATATGTACAGTGCTTTTGGCAACCACTCTGACTATTTTATGGATGGAGTTCACCCAGATAGCAAAGGCGCTGCACTCATCGCCTCCAAAGTATATGACGCAATAACCTTGCCAGATGGCTCTCCCGACGAGTCCTACTTCAGTGATCAGTACCTGGGTTAATTTCTTGGGCAAACTGCCCTGATTTGAGGTTAAGAATTTCTATGCGTAAAAATATAAACCGTTAATAGCAAAATGCGTACTAAAGAATAGGTTTGGAGTAAAGGGGCTGGAATTTGTCCCTAGAGGATGAGGGCGTTGGTCTTCCCGTTGATCTTATCCGTACGGTAGCTATGATTTTGGTTCTATTGCTTCATGCTGCCATAGAGCCTAATCTAACCGTTGATTTTATGTCGCCTGAAGGAGTGCAACTCTGGTGGGCATCAGATGTCTATGTTTCCTTAGCTCTGATGTGCGTGCCTCTGTTTATCATGTTGACAGGCGCTCTTTTACTTCAACCAAGCAAAGCGGATGAGCCAATTGGAGTTTTCTTTAGAAAACGGTGGAATCGAATAGGCATACCAGTAATTTTCTGGGGGATAACATATTTTGCTTGGCGTGTTTTCGTCAATGGGGAGACTTTATCGATAGACTCTGTTGTGCAGGGTTTGTTTGCTGGCCCTTATGTGCACTTCTGGTTTCTGTACCTTCTAATCGGTCTGTACCTTCTTACGCCGATCATACGCGTGATCGTGGTTCACGCCGATTGGAAAATTATCAAATATTTCTTACTCATCTGGTTTGTAGGCACAGGCATGATACCGATTCTCACACTCTACCCAAGCATCAGCCCCCAAATCAAATGGTTTCAGGATAACGTTTTCCTCTGGACTGGGATACTGGGCTACTTCATACTCGGACCGTTCTTGTCTAAACTGCGATTTCGTTCTTCTGTGCTATACCTCTCGTTGATTCTAAGCACGGTTTGCACGATAATCGGTACCTACGTCTTGGTTGGCACAATGGGCGAGAGATACAGTCAATTTTTCCGTCACGCCTCCAGCCTTAACGTAATAATTGCTTCAGTCTCCTTGTTCCTTATCTTAGCATCAATTCCCATCCAAAAGGTTGAGAAGCGCTCGACCCACGGCAATAAAGTACTTAGACTAATCAGCCAGAACACTCTGCCGATATACCTGTTCCATTTGATAGTGCTTGAAACCCTCCAGAAGGGATACTTGGGCTTTAAAATAAGTGTTTCAACGATTAATCCAATTTTAGAAATCCCGCTGGTTACGTTTGTAACATTGCTGATCTGCCTTGCCGTCATTGTTCCGCTAAAAAAAATATCTTACGTGAAAAGAATGATCGGTTGAAAACTCACCGCTTAAAAGGCTAACGTTTGATTTAGTCCAAGCATCTGACCCGACCAAAGACGCAAAAACTTATTTGCCGAGACCGATGAAAGACTGTTTCGGGGAAAAGGTAGCCTTGATAATAATCAAAGCGCCAATTACCCAAGTGTTACAAAAACACATATCGAGCGAATACCCTTTTGACAAGAGCCGCCTTAAGAGATTCCTTGGCGAAAATTACCTCCTCATAGGCATCACAGTCGGCTTCGTGCTTGTTGCTCTTTCGATTGGACCTTATCAGAACGGGGATACAGCATGGGAATACGACGCTGTATCAGGCGTAATGAATTATGGCTTGCCCTATATTACTGGCTTTCACTTAATGGACCAGCCGCCTTTAGGTTTTTACATTCAAGCCGTTCTCTTCAAAGCTTTCGGGGCATCAATCATCAATGGCACTTTTCTTGTTACCTTGTTCGGTCTTGGATGCGTCGTCTTGGTATACGGGATCGGCAGATTTACGTATGACAAGACAACGGGGCTTTCTGCAGCTCTGCTTTTTGCCTTTAGCCCCTGGCACCTTATCCTATCAAGAAGCTTCCTCATAGACACACTGTGCCTCTTCTTTAGCCTCTTTTCTCTTTTCGTAGGCATAGTTGCCATTCGCAGACATTCATTCAAAATCTTCATTCTGACAGGGATTATCTTCGCCGCAGCATTCAGCACAAAATTGTATGCTGCTTTCACTCTCATCCCGTTATTGCTGCTCTTTTTTTTCTATCGACCCAAAAGATTACGCCAGGTATCAAGTCAGCTGGTCGTGCTATTCCTACCCACTGTATTATTTTCGTATTTGTGGTATCAGATAATCTTAGGGATAGGAACTAATTCTATCATTGGACACACCGATTTTATTGTCAACAATCCAAGCAGCGCTGCTCCGACAATTCTCTTTGTTGGAAATTTCCTCACAAATTATGGTTTAGGCTGGTTCTTTGTAGATGCAGCAATATTGTCCTTGCTTGTTTGTTTGGCTAACAGGCACCTGTTTCAAAAGTTTATCGTCTTTGACTTAACCTTTTTAGCAGTGACAATATGCGTTTTAGGCGTTGACACTTGCTTGGGGGCAGGGTTAAACCTTAAAGTGCCTTATCTTAACGCAATAAAGTATGATTATCAAGCATTGCCTTTCTTGAGTTTCTTAGCGGCTTCATTGATAAGCAAAAGTCTGTCACTGTTTGATGTAGGTAAAACAAAGACGAAATTTAGTAAGCTAACTTTCTCTATCATCGCCTCGATTGGGCTCATTGTGGTGGTGGCAGCAGTACTCTATAACATGCGTTATGTGCACCTGTTTTCAACTTCGAATTATTTGCTTTTCAGAGTAGCGCCCCATGTTAATGAGGGATATTCTCTTTTTAACTCTGCCCCAATCGGCGAAAACAGCTTGCTAATGGGTGTTCAGTACCTGGGGTTCATAGTTGTGCTTTCGGGACTTATTTGGGTAAGTAGGCATAAGATTGCCAGAATGCTAAAATCTATGTAGAACAGCCTACTATTACTTTTTTAGCGCGCCAAAAGAAAAAATTTAGATTCAAACAACGGAAATGGAGTAAGGACAGCTTTGGCTGTCTAATTTGAGCGCGTGCTGTGCGACTTCGACAAAAGTGTTTTCGCTTGCGATAGTCAACTTGTTCAGTCATAATGTGAACCTCGCTGAGACTTCGTCTTCAACAACTAAAAGCCTCATTGCACAAGAAATATGACCCATTACCTACTGAGTCATTTTATTTCTGCTTGAGCCTTTTCTTCTTTGTTAAGCGCATTGGGTTGTCAGTGGAAGCAGCCCTTGGAAGATTTTAAATGCTTTCAGTAGCCATAACAAAGGAATTAGAGAAAGAAAGGAGGATGAGAAAATGAAGAAAATAGGTAAAAACGAAAAATTGATAGTGGCTGTCCTTTTGACGTTTGCGTTGCTTTCTTCGGCTTTCTTTATCTTCTCTAATACAGCTACAGTTAAAGCCCAAACAACAACTGTACCAAGCAACATGCTCCAGTACGAATGGAGGCAATTCCAGAACGACCCTCAAGGAACATGTTTCAGTAGTGGCCCAGCGCCAAGCGCCCCAAACATCAAATGGAAGGCACAGATACCAAACTTGCCGGCCGGTGGAGGCGTGAACACTGACCCCCCGATTGCATTCAACGGCTTCCTTTTCATTACAGTAGCAACTCCACCAACAACTTATGCTCTTGACCCCGGTACCGGGAAAATAGTTTGGACCGCCGCTGGAATATATGGTTCAGTATGCAAAATTGACGACACATACATGGCTATAGGCGCATCATGTGTCAAGATAGCGGATGGAACAAAAGTATGGACCGGTCCACCAGGATTCAGCGCTTCGGCGGCAGTAAACGGGGCTGGTTACATAGCTGAATTGAAAATGTTCGTAGATTACTGGTATGGTTGGAACCTACCAGACCCGACAAAACCACCGACATTAGCATGGAACAGAACACTGCAATATGATGTTGGTCACGGCTACATCGTTGCATACGGTGAAGGAAAAATATTCGTAGGCAGCGAGGACGGTTTCATGAGAGGCATAGACGCTAAAACTGGAACTGTTGTCTGGGAATCCCCATCGACATCAACTAGCCACATCTATGGAGGCGTATACATCAATGGCAAAGTCGTTCATGGCGGATTGGACAATAACATGCACGCCTATGACGCTAAGACAGGCAAGAGACTCTGGACTTATAACCCTGGAACATGGTACGGTCAATGGGCCTCAGATGCAGGCGCAGCATACGGCATGATCTACGAGCACAACCAAGACAACTACATATACGCAATAAACGCCGAAACAGGCCAACTAGTATGGCGACAGAAAGGACCAGGAATCGGATACTCAGGCTGCCTCGTTATTGCAGACGGAAAAGTCTACAGCCCAATGGGAGAGTACCAGTACCGCGACTTCGAAACAGGCGAATATGCTTTTCCAGAGTACAATTGCTACGATGCATACACGGGAAAACTCTATGGACACTTCCAGTAGAAACTGGTGCAGGACCTAGGCTACACGAATGTATTGCTTACGGTAACCTCTACATTGTCCCCACAAAAGGATCTCCTGCCATACCTGGATTCTGGCAGTACGGCGGAGGAGGAACTTTGGGTGAAGTTTGGTGCATCAGTAGTGATGCGCAAGATTGGGCCATGTTCATGAGTGACCCACAACACTCAGCTGAAGGCGCAGGACCAACAAATCTAGCACTTAAATGGAAATTCCAAACAGGCGCCCAAATCGTAGCGCAGCCAACCGCCTCCCAGGGAGTAATCTACTGTGGATCTCTAGACAGCAATATTTATGCAGTCGATGCAAACACGGGCGCCAATAAATGGACGTTCAAGACAGGCTATCAGGTTAAGTCCTCAGTAGCAGTCGTCAACGGAAAAGTTTACACTGGCGCAGACGACGGAAACATCTACTGCTTGGACGCGGCAAAAGGCAACCAACTGTGGAAAACATACGCAGGAGGCGTAACACAGAATCAGCTAGGCTCCGGAACATATCTGAGTATTGCACCACCTGTAAGGAGTTCTCCTATAGTAGTGGGCGACCGACTCTATGTGGGCTCACTTGATGGCAATTTGTACTGCCTAAACGCTAACACTGGCTCTGAAAATTGGAAATTCACTACCAAGGGTCCGATTCTGGCAACGCCAACCATAGTCGATGGCAAAATCTACTTCCCGTCCTCAACGGGAGGTTACCCCGTGCCTCTGCAGACACCCTCACCTAACGGCGACTTCTACTGCCTCGACGCTACTAGTGGCTCTGTGATATGGCACAAAGAGATACCTTACGTCTTAAACAGAACAGCATTTCATGGCAACCATTTGTTTGCATCGCCGACAGTAGCTAACGGAATGGTCTTCGTGTCAAACGGTTTCTACTACAACTATGCGCTAAATGCTAGCACGGGCGAAACAATATGGACTCACACACAACGGTTCAATAACGGCACTTCCACTCAAATCGGCGGCGTAGTTCAGATGAATGCTCCGTTGTACAAGTATGGTCGTCTCTATTTCAATGACTTCTATGGGATAAGCTGCTTGAACGCTGCTAACGGTAGCGAGCTTTGGTTCACTTATATTTCGCGTGAGAATCTTGACCAGGGCTTGACATACGCTTATGGCAGAGTATACACAGTCACTGAGTTTGGGACGCTATACGTTCTCGACGCCTTAACTGGAGCGAAGCTGTCATACTACGAGTTCGGCGCCTATCAAATGCATTCTTCGCCTTCGCTTTACAACGGGAACTTGTACATAGGATGCAACGACTGGAACCTGTACTGCTTCGGAGACGCCAGGCTAATGTCTGGCAACTCAGCGACGCCAACTCCAGGACAGACTAGTACTCCTTCCGCAATCGTCACCCAATCACCACAACCCAGTTCACAGACCCCAGCACTTGCAATACCTGCAGAAGCACTATACGCAATCGCCATCATCGCGGTCGTAGTCATAGCCGCAGTCGCCGCAATACTGCTCCGAAAGCGTAAGAAGTAAATCAACACCAAAACAAAACCAACACCCCTTTCCCTTTTTCTTGGGAATATCAAACAAGAAGCAGAGTGAGGGGCTGAGTGGGCTCTGGAGTGGGCAATTATGCGGTTGCTCGTTTAGGTTGCATCTCTATTCTCTCCATTTGAGTTGTGCTCCGGAGCCCCAGCTAACCCCATTTAATGAAAAGAACAGATGCCTCTGCTCTTGTCTCTTATATTGGCTATTGGCTTCTCCAAAATGGGCTGTCAGTGAGGCTCCAAGTGAAACATTTTAAATACAACTTTCAAACAAAAAGGAAAATCAGGGAGAAATTTTGGAGAATAAGAAAATGAAACTTCAAAAAAACAAAAATAGACATATGATCGCTGCGTTCTTGGTGCTGACTTTTGCCGTCACAATAATTGCTTTGCCTACCGCTAACGGACACACACCTCCATGGAAAATTCCTACTTGGATGTACGTTTCGGTATCACCTAACCCAATTGGCATAAATCAGAATACGCTAGTCGTCTGGTGGAATGACAAACTCATGCCGACAGCAAACGGAGAATTTGGCGACAGATGGCAAGGCGTTACGGTGGAAATCACAAAGCCTGATGGAACCAAAGAAACCATGGGACCGTATACGTCAGACCCAGTCGGAGGAAACTGGTTCACCTACAAGCCCAGTCAACTCGGGACATACTATTTCCAAGCCTTCTTCCCTGAGCAAACACTAAAGGGCGCCCATCCAATCCCCGGAGGAAACCAATACAGTGCAAGCGAATACATCAACGACACCTATTTGGCCAGCAGCAGCGAAAAAGCGTCACTCACCGTTCAGCAAGAAGCAATAAAGCCGTTCACTTCGACTCCGCTTCCAACTGATTACTGGACTCGCCCAATATACGCAACGAACAGGGATTGGTACTCCATTGCTGGAAACTGGCTATCTGATGGAAAAGACAATCCTTACACGACAGCACCAGAAACTGCCCACATAGTCTGGACCAAGCCAATTGATTTCGGAGGCATCACCGGAGGGGCTTTTGGTGACATAAGCTACTACACAGGAAGTGCCTATGAATCCAAATGGGGTCCACCGGTAATCATGCAAGGAAGGCTTTACTACAATACACCACAGAGCGATGTACCCTTTACTGGAGGATTAATGTGTGTCGATCTGCGCACTGGAGAGGAGATATGGTATCGAAACAGAACTCGGATTGGTCAGGGGGTAATATATGACTACGAGTCGCCCAACCAACATGGAACAATAGGCTACTTGACGTACACTAGTGGCGGTAGAATGCAGTTCTATGACCCATCTACAGGAGAGTGGCTATTCACCATTACAAGTGTGCCTTCTGGGACAAGCGCAGTTGGCTCAACTGGAGAGCCGTTAGTATACCAATGGGACATGACAAGAGGTTGGCTGGCGCTTTGGAATGCATCTGCTATACCGGACTTGCTTTTGGGTGAGACTTCGGGCACCAATCTGTGGCAATGGAGACCTGTAGGGAAAACGGTCAATGGGAGCCGTGGATATCAATGGAACGCGACAATACCGAAAGATCTGCCGAGACTCTCCCGAGATGCCGCTGTAGTTGTGTATAATAACAATGTTCCAGAGATGATAGTTGGCACATCTGGCTGTATCGATCGATACTATACTTTGGATCCGTTCACCGTGTATGCTTTGAGCCTCAAGCCAGGGCAGGAGGGACAGTTGCTGTGGAGAAAGAGCTACTCACCGATGGTAAAGAATGCAACTGTAGATCCCACTTTTGGCATGGTTGTTGATCCAAAGAACAGAGTCATCTGCCTATCGATAAAGGAGACGTGTCAATGGTGGGGCTTCAGTTTGGATTCAGGCGCTCAGCTATGGGGTCCGACTGCTCCTCAAGCAGCATTTGACATGTATCGTATGGAACCTCTAACGACCGCCGTAGATGGGACATTGTACGCAGGCTCTTACAGTGGAATATTGTATGCATATGACACTAAGAACGGGAACCTCTTATGGAAATCATCGCTTGGTTCAGGTGGACTCGAGGGTCCTTACGAATTTTGGCCTATGGGCAGCGGTTCTGCTAAGACTCTAGCCGATGGAAAAATCTACACAAGCACAAACGAGCACTCTAACACCATGCCTTTGCTAAGAGGGTGGAGCATATACTGCATCAATGCGCAGACAGGAGCATACATATGGAACATCACAGGATTAATGACCAAGATAGCCATCGCAGAAGGCTATGCCGTATCCATTGATGGAATGGATAATCAGATATACTGTTTTGGCAAAGGTCAAACAGCCGCAACTGTTTTAGCGTCACCGAAGGTTTCAGTGCAAGGCAACAGTGTTCTGATAGAAGGCACAGTGACGGATCAATCGCCAGGTGCAAAAGACACTCCAGCAATAGCCGATGACAGTATGACGCCGTGGATGGAGTACTTGTACCATCAGCAGCCAAAACCAACCCAAGCTAAAGGTGTCAAGGTGCATATAACAGCTATTGATCCTAACGGCAACTTCCAAGACATCGGTAACGTCACAAGCGACTCAGATGGCATGTTCGGCATTGTATGGACCCCTCCAGTTCCAGGAGTCTACAAAGTAACAGCAACTTTCGACGGCAGCAAATCTTACTTCCGCTCTCAAGCATCAACAATGTTTGCAGTCTCAACCGCATCCTCTGCAGTTGTCACGCCAACACCAGTTGTTACGCCGCCTCCGACTCAAACTACCGCGCCGACGTCAACACCAATCCAGCCAGTCTCACCTTCGCCGACTCAAGCAGTAAATCCGCCAACTAGACCGCAGAGCCAACGACAACTTATATCGCAATAGGTGCGGTGGTCGTCGTCATTGTCGCCGCCGCCGCAGCGCTTATCCTTAGAAGGCGCAAGTAGGAAGACCGCAATAAACATAAAATTCCCTTTTCCCTTTTTTGTTAAGCAAAAGAAAACAATGGGCTGAATGGACCCTGTAATAAGCAATTACGTTGTTGCTCTTTGGTGTTGACTCTATTCTCTCCTTTGAGTGCGTGTTCCAGAGCCCCCACAACCCTCACGAGAAAAAAGCGAGCACCCTTGGCTTCATTCTCTTGGCTTTTAGGTGAATCGTGCCCGCTTTGGTTGGCAATCTGTTGCATAAGGGTTTTTAACCGAATCTGGTGCACGCTGCCGAGAGCTTACGCTGGTGGGTGGCTGCTACTGGTGGTGGTACGTGGTTGCGGGTTCGCTAGCGGCAATTGCGGTTTTATCATTCTTGCACTGAAATCTGCCATGTCACTCACAAATTCTCAAGGTAAAAGCTGGCAGCTTGGACCAAATCTTAATCCCAAACCCAAACTAATTCTGATTGACTTTCTAACTTCTGTTCACTTTCGTTATTTTGTATATCTTATCTCTCCCTTACTTCACCGTATATCAAGTATATCACAGTTAGTCGTTCCAACGGATTAGTTTGCTATAATGATTCTTCCAAGTGAAAAACGTCAGCGGGGAGTTGTAAATTATGTCAAAGTTGTCGCCGTATGTTTGGGTGTACTTGTTAATGTCATTCCAGATTTTTGTTGCATTACCATCGGCACTCCATATTCCCCACATGGTATCGTCTTCCCGTCGAAATCCCCATCCGTAATCTGCCGGAACAACGTAAGCAACTCTTTTCGTGTCAGATAAGTTTGTTTCCGTTTTGGTTGAAACAAAATCCTTGAATTTCTTCATCGCGTCAAAGTGATCTTCGGTGAGTGCCCCGTTAGGTCCGATTTGAGGATAGTTAAACACGACCACGTACTTTGCTCCAGCTTCGTAAGCAGTTACCATATCGCCGTAGAGCGCACTACCTGATTCGAGGTATGGCGGTTCGGTGTAGGTCCAAGTGATCATCACGCCCCAGTCTCTGTTATGTATCTCAGCCGCTCCCCTGCAGAGGGCGATGTTAGTTGCCCTGCTGTTGTTCCATGCGAATTCACAGAAGATAGTGTCGTAGCCGGCTTCATAGTCAAACCAGTACAAACCATAATCTGATGTAACAAGTTTTTCAGTTTTCATAAAGTTTCTCATCATGCAAAAGAGATAATAGCAGTATTCGTTAGCCGCCCCACGGTAGGTTGAAGGTGTGTCACGCTTGGTGTCAAACTGGCGAAAATTTCCGCAGTCCAATTGGTTTCCGCCCGGCTCATCATACAGATAGTAGCCTAAGAAACTGTTGCCATACTTTTCTTTTGCTTCAGCAGCCCATCCGATTGGATCATAATTGAATCCTCCTCTCATTGGATCCTCCATGTAAACAAAAAATGAGAGCCCAGCTTTGTAAGCATAGTCGGAGACTTCGACAAGCATTGTTTTGTTCTTCATGATATCACGGTTATAAATTACAATGAAATTTGTGAACCCCATAGTCCTGTCAATAAGGCTCTTAGTTTCCGTGACGTTTCCATTTGCAGTAACACCTGCATAGAATCCCGCAGGAAACAGGCTAGTCTTCTTCACAGGGTCAAGAGCAACTTGTGATGCGACAAGGACCAAAATACTACTTAGCAGTACGATTGCTACAAGTAATTTACGATTCAGACATAACCCTCTTGGATAGGTTAGATTCAAATCAAACGGTTACCCAATATAAACATTATTCGTAGCGTGTTCGCTATGTCCCCACGCGCAATTGCAGTCTCTATTCTTGGAATCCTGTTTTGCTCTGGAATGGGCAATCACGCGTTTGCTCATTTGTGTTGCATCTCTATTCTCTCCCATGTGCTAATGGTCCAGAGCCTTAGCAAACCCTAATTGTCCTCTGCGAGCTTCTCGCCAGAAATCTGTTGCATAAGGGTTTTGACCAAAACCGGGAGGTAACCAATCAGAGGCAGAATGCAGTGGACAATTTGGTGTATGCACTCATCTTCTACATTTTGGGCGCCGTTGTAAGGACGGTTTACGGCTTCATGGCTACGCGTCAGTTACGCGGAGTACAGATGGAAATTGCCACTTTAACTTAACCCTCTCTCCGCTGCTCAGGTTGGTCGTTGCTTCGTTTGCCTTTTTAAGCTAATTCGCCAAACACGGGAGCCCCTTGGTGATTGCGCATGAAAAGGAAGACAACTGTCTCTGAAACTGAACCTGACCTTTTAGTGGATTTGACGTTTCATGGTGTTCCGGCGTCTTTGCTTGCCAATTTTGCAGAGCAAATTGTTAAGCCTTATTATAGGGGGAACATGAACGCTGCCGTCCAGGACTTGCTTAGGAAGGCGTTGGCGGAGCAGGATTTTGTCCTATCGCACGTTAGTCATGTTCGGGTTTCTGCGGAGGCTTAGGCGTGGGCAGAACAGTTGAGTCTTACCGGATGGCTTTGGAGGGAGAGATTAATCGATGGAGCGGCTTCGCTAGGGCTTTGCGTGCGCCTGAGCGGGAAGCCTTCGAAGTAATCATGGATGCCTGCAGAAACTACGCATCTGCAGCTGGAAACGCGACGCAGCCAATTATTTTTGAGCCCATGGTCATCTCGATTATGCTCCATCAGCAGATGCAGATCAGCAACCTCGAGCGGAAACTCGATGCCCTCACCCGGCAGTAGCCAGTTTAGAGGCTGGATCCTGGACGCTTACCCGACGGGCGAAGGCGAAGTCGCCGTATGGGTTATCAGCGAAACAGGCCAACGAGTAAGGCTCATCGACAAGTTTCAACCCAAAATCTACATCTCCGGAATGCAAGACGAACTGGAACGCCTCTGGAGCAGGTTCTACAGAAACCAGGACATAGCTAAAGTAGCGTTCGCCGAGAAGTACGCGCATCCAACGGATCCGCAGAAAAGTCGGGTGCTGGAGGTTACGGTAAAGGATAGCCGCAGGGCATCGCACCTGGTCCGAGAGATCCTCCAGATGGGCAACTACATGAAGTACCAAATCCACAACTGCGACCTGCGAGCGGACCGCGAGTACTTCTTTAGCAAAGACCTATTTCCACTCGCTTACCTGGAAGTGAAGAACAACCCAACGAGCCTGAGGTACCAGATTCTCGACAATGTAGCCAGCACCGACTATTCGGTTCCGCCTTTTCGGATTATGAGTTTGCAGGTTGAGGTTGCCAAAGCCGGAAGAATAGCCAACTTCAAAGACCCGATAAAACAAATCACCCTCACCCAAGGCGACAAGACAATTACGATAGACGGCGGCGATGAAGGAGACAAGCTCCTGAGCCTCACGAGCGACGTGGAGGAGTTGGATCCGGATTTTGTGGTGACGCAGGGAGGCGACAACTACGTTCTTCCGTACCTGGCGAGCCGGGCAACAGAAAACGGAGTTGCCGACAGACTTGTCCTCAGCCGAGACCAAACGCCTTTAGCGTCTAAGCCTGGTGTAGGCAGGACCTTCTTCTCTTATGGACGAGTTTTCTTCAAGGCATCTCCGCAACGATTGTATGGGCGCATCCACGTCGACAACTCCAACACCTTTGTGCTCTCAGAAGCAGATTTTGACGGCCTATTCGAGATCGCGAGGACCTGCCGAGTACCCTTGCATACGGCTGCACGCAACTCGATCGGCTCAAGTATGTCTTCGCTCCAGTTTTACCAAGCCATCAAAGACGACGTACTAATCCCCCGAAACAAGAGCACGCCGGAAGCATTCAAATCCGCCTATCAGCTGCTTGTGGGCGACCGCGGAGGATTCGTCTTCGAACCCCGCATGGGCGCACATGACGAGGTTGGGGAGGTGGATTTCAGCAGCATGTACCCCAGCTTGATGGCGAACCACAATATCTCGGCGGAGACGGTGCTGTGCAAATGCTGCCCCGACTCGCTAAATCGGATTCCAGGCTTGAACTATCACATATGCACCAAACGCGTAGGCATCGTGCCCAAGACGCTGAGGTTAATCGTCGACAAACGACTCTACTACAAGAAAATGAAAGAAGAGGCGCCGGATCCGGTGCTCAGGGAGGTTTATGATAAGCGGCAAATTGCGCTAAAATGGATCCTGGTGACCTGCTTTGGGTACCTGGGCTACAAGAACGCCCAATTCGGCACCGTAGACGGGCACATGGGAGTCTGCGCTTTTGGCAGAGAAGCACTCTTCGCAGCAACCCGCACCGCCGAAGCCCGAGGCTTCGAAGTCATCCACGGCATAGTGGATTCGCTATGGCTAAAGAAACGAGGCGCCAACGTCGAAGAGTACCAAAGCCTATGCAAAAGCATCACAAGGCAAGTTGGCGTTCCCATAAATTTTGAAGGTCGCTACAAGTGGATCGTTTTTTTACCCTCGAAGATGCATCCGCGAGTGGGCGTACTCAACAGATACTACGGCGTCATGGAAAACGGAAAGGTCAAGGTCCGCGGCATAGAAATCAGGCGCAGAGATACACCGCGGTTCATCTTGGACGCTCAAACGGACATGCTTAAAGCTCTGGCGCCAGCAAACAACGCTGCTGAGCTCCACCAGAAAATCCCCGAAGCCCTCCAGGTAGTAAAGGAGTACAGACGCCGACTCATAGACGGAGAAGTGCCTGTCTGGGATCTCATCATTACGAAGCGCATGTCCAGAAAGCCCGAGCGGTACAGGCAGCATGTCAGCCAAGTCATAGCCGCCGAGCAGCTAATCAAGGAAGGCGCCCAAGTGCACGCCGGAAACAGCATCAAGTTCCTGTTCACTCACTCCGAGCACAAAAAACACGAACGCAGAGTGAAAGCCGCCGAACTCATCGACGAGGGCGCTAACCCGGACTTGAAGAAGTACTTGTTTCTGTTGTATTCTTCAGCCGCGAAGATGCTCAGCTTCGCGGGCTACACACCCAAAAAAATCCAGGAACAAGTTCTAGGCCAAAAAATTGGGCAACTGACGTTATATTTGAATTCCTAACAACCTTAGGGCGAGGCGTAATCCTTAACTATTTCACGCCTTCCTATAAGATTTGGGTTCTTTGAGTGAGGGTTGGGCAGAAAGCTTTCGCTTTATCAGTAATTATCTTGGTCTTTGCCATCCCTGTTTTGACGCCGAACGGTGCAAGCTCAGATCATTCTTGGGCACATAACTGGAACGGTGACGGACGAAACAACTGGACTCCCTATCGGCAACGCAACTGTTATGGCTAAGGTAGGTTTTGCGGTGAACGGTACAGCTACAACCAACGAAACAGGTTACTACGATATCGGCGACCTGAACGGAAACTTCGCGGGAATCACATACAACGTGACTGCAGCGAAGACGGGCTTCTACCCTTCTACGGTGTCCGTCACAATGTACTCCAGCGTAGACTTCGTCATATCAGTCACGCAAGACTTGACCTTAACGCCTTTGCCAATGCCAACGCCAACCGCATCCGTTCCTGAACTGCCTTTTGGCGCTGCTATTCTGCTAGGTCTCTTGGGATCTTCACTTGTCCTTCTGTTTTTCAGAAAGGTCAAGAAATGAAATGTAATTCGCCCGGGCTTGAGAAAGCGGGTTTGCTTGGGTTCTGGAGCGCAACTCATAGGAGAGAATATGGAAAATTCAAACGAGCAGCCTCGCGCTTGCTCATTTAAGAGCCCTCTCAGCCCCAATTTGACTTCTGCTGAATTTCCCTGAACAAAAAAAGGGAAAGGGAGGTTTCAGATTTTTTTTTACTTCTTTCAAGGAGCTAAGAAGTTATCATAATAGCTACCTTAGAAAGAATGGTATCATCTCAGAGTTGGTTGATGTAGTTGCTGGAAGGGTCCCTAAAACAGTGTTTGCTGGACATTATTTAGGAGAGGACATGAAGGCATTCAGCAGTCAAGTTTTGTCTATTGAAACTGGTTTAGAGAAATCTTTACTGAATTAGGTGAAAATCTGACTCTATTTTACATCTGTTATTAATGGACGCCTTTAGTCGTTAAGCACATACGGTGCTTAGGGCAAATCATTAGTACAACTTGTACCAGATATGGCACTACTAATGAACAAATCAGAAGCTCTAGTCTCCCTACACGAGTTTAATGAAGCCCTTGGGAAATCAGGAACTGTGACCTGTATTTCTTTGGATGGTTCACAGGTATCTCACATATTTACTGGTGGCTATGAGATTAGGATGAAATGTGAACTGGACAGCCATTCAAGGGAAATACTAAGAGGCATAGTTAAGAAGCACAACTTGTCAATGAAAGAACAGAATGGCTACGTAATCTTACATTCTTTTGGAGAATAATATAGCCAACACAATTTAGCACAAAATTTCTACATAATATTTACTCCAGCTGTGCACTAGGTGTTATCTGTGAATCTCAATTCTTGACCACTCTCTAATCCGTGTCCTGTCACTTTAAAAGTGAGTTAGCTGAACCAGGAGACCTGCCAAGGTCAAAGACGAAAAAGTTCCATAAACAGGAATTAAGCCGTAAGACCTGTTTTTAGAGAAAATAAGTAGCATATCGTGGGATTGAGTTTCCTGTAAAATTATTTATCTTGACAAGGCTATCTACTATTATGCGCTTTAAACAGAAGTTGCAGCCTAAGGAACTTGTTGATACTGAAGAGAACATGAAAAGGTGCCTTTGCACTGAATGCCCAACTAACCCTGAAAAGGGCTTGTTTTGTGCTAGAGGAATTACTTCAAAGCCAATTGAACAAGTGCGAGCATTAGGATGTGACTGCGCAATGTGTTCCATTTACCATGAGTATGGTCTTTCAGGATGCTACCTTTGCCTAAATAAACCCACTAAAACAAAATCACAATAGTCTTTCTCTTCTTGACTTTACAAGTCTTTCATAGCACATCAGGAAACATAAACAGGCATTGAGTCGTAAGACCTTCAACTGAGTCACTCTTGACTCTGTACAGATATTTCAGGTGTTGGGGGTTGTTTGGATTGCGATTTCATCCATTATGCTTCTGTGTTCTTGTAGCCTGTGCTTTCTTAGTTCTGAAGGATTGCTCAGTATCTTTTTGCATAGGGGGCAGTCGAACTCTTTTTTCATGAATGAGCGTTTATCCTTGGTTTTCATAGCTAACCCCAAAGGCATTATCCACTGCAAATCATATATAACTTTGTTATTGCTCAAAATTTGAGCAGGTATTAGACAAATTGGAGAAGGTTTTTGCTATTTACCCTATTTCTATTTCTTGATCTTCTTAAAGTGAACCAGTAAACCCGCAACAACCACAGTTATCACTAAGCCAGCTGCAATTGCTAATGGAGCAAAGTTGTCTTCTCTGTTATTTGGTATAGGGTTTGGTTCTATTGTTGGAGCAGGAGATGGTGTTAGGGCAGGTGATTCTGTTGGTGTTGGAGAAGGTGAAGGACTTGGAGTTTGTGATGTGCTGGGTAAAGTGCCTGTGGTAGCTGTTTGGGTTACTGAGGGGCTAAGAGTAGGACTTATTGCTGGTGACGGTGTTGGAGCTCTTACATTTACCCATATTCCTGGTGGTAGACTCATGAAGAGTCCTTGTGCTCCTGCTGAATCCCAAACTTTCACTTCAACTAAGTAGAAGCCTGTTGAGTTTGCAGTCAAAGTAAAGTTCCGTGTGGTTGCTCCTTCTATCCAATCTCCAGTTGGATGTAAATCTCCTATTGCAGTTCCCACATAGTAGGGTCTATATTTCCATTGGTATGTGTAGGGTGCTATTCCATTGCTTACAACCGCTGAAAAATACGCAGACTCACCCACTAGAACATTGTTCATGTAATTGTGGTCAGCAAAGTCTATTGTGAGCCAAGTTGGAGAAGGACTGGGGGTTAAGGTGGGTGCTGTTGTTATGGTGAATAAAACTGTGCTATTATAATAGCTGGATTCCATTGCAGATGGATTGCTGTGTGTGCCAATTGGATAAGTGTAATTTGCATAAACTGTTATTTTGTGTTCTCCTTCAGATAAAGTAGGCAAAACTACAGAACCGTTATGCTGAGCAATCATTATGGAGTTTGTTGGATACTGAATTATTAGAGGGATAACGTCACTGATTGAATCATCTAAGGTGTAACTCATTGAAAACAAAATGTTTGAGCCACCTATTGTATCAGCAGTCACGTTTAGAGTTATGACATCATCGCTAAAGGTGCTGTTGGTAGGTGAGATTATTTTAATTCCTGAAAAGAGGGGTGCTGCATTAATATTATGAATGCTAAATGCTAAAGAAACCGCGAAAAATGCAAAGAGAATTGTCATTTTGGCTATGTCTCTCATGCCCGCATCAAACTATTATTTAGCTTGTAGGTTTTCTATTGTTTGTTGCGGAACATCTTGTTCCCTCAGCGGAACAGACCAGTGTTTTGGAGTGACTCAGATACCCTTGAAGTCTTTGGTAATCGTATTTTTGTTTCAGGGCTTTCTTAGCTAACTTTACTTTTTATGTACTTGGTAGTTATATGGAGGCTAATTGCTGCAATGGCTACTGTGGAAGCTATGATTCCTGATAAAAGTATTTGTGGAAGCAGAAATGGTGGAAAATTATCCCCAAATAATATTGCAGTTTCATAGTAAGCTCCATTGTATTCTATGACGTTTACGCCATAGTTGCCTGTCACTTCATCAATTTGAGTTTCATCAAGAGAACTGAAGACACTTGAGTGCTGATTAGATATTGCCTCAAGCACATGTTTGTCAGGGTTGTTAAGAACAAAATAGCTACTTGGTTTGTGGTTCAGTTTGGTTGCATAAATCGCGTAAGATGGATGATAAATTGAAACCATTAGAAACATGCCAACTATAGATAGAATTAGGGTTAAGGTAAAGAAGACCAAAGCCAAATTTGGTTTAGTTAGTCTTCTTTTCATCTTGTTCTCTTCTCTTCTTAAAGTAAACCAGTAAACCCACAACGATAATGGCTATGAAAATTATGGTACCTGGAATCAGTAGTGGTGCAAAATCGACGATTTTGGGCCTGTCCGGCGTTTGAGTGGGCTCTGTTGTTGGTTGAGGTGTTGGAGAATTTGTTGGAGAAAGAGAGGGTGTTAAAGCAGCAGATTCTGTGGGTGTAAGAGTTGGTGAAGGCGTGGGAGTTGGTGATGGATTTGATGAAGGGCTTGGGATTGCTGATGGGAACGGATATGGGTCCCTGACTACTGAAACTGGGGTTGTACTGAAAAGAATTGTCTTGGAGTCTGGGTACAGTTTGAAAAGTGCGGTTTCAGACATCGTTTGTTTTGTAGTAGCTGCGAGAATAGTTTGCGTCAGTCAGTGTAGAATGCTCTGGCGCAAACATCCACCTTCACAGTGTACTGTTCTAAAGTCAAATCTGCAAAGATCAGCATTGTTAGTCGTATACCAACTGATTGTATGCACCTTGGTTTTGGCGGCTGAGAGTTAGGTTTCCGTCTGAAGTAGACCCAAACTGAGAAGTCACCAACTATGGGTTCGTAAAATAGCCCTATCTGGTTCTTTGATAAAAGTTCCAGGAGGGAGGTTGACAACCCTGAAGACTAGGCTTAAGGTGTTGTTAGCGTAAGTGAGACTGAGTAGTTTTCTGGAGAATCAATGTGTAGAATAAGCAAATGAGTGTTCGGACTGCATAGAGGCTGATAAAACGGGACAGGATTGGCAAGAGCCACCCTGACAGCTTGCATGCTGATTATTGAAATTAAAACCAGTGATGCGGTAACTGCAGCTATGAATGCTTTCTTATCCATAGCCATCAGTTAACTACTGGTTTAACTTGCCTAAAAGACTGCTTGTAAAGATTCCTTGTGTAAAGGTTTCCTTTCAGTCTTATGTGGAAAACCTTCTTATCTTACATTTTGGTATTACTTTGTGGTGAGAACTTGACGCAGTGCGTAACGGTTTCTGCAAAAATCCCCAAACAACTCAAAGAAAAGATGCGCAGGCTAAAGATTAAACCCTCCAAGATCATGCGAAAAGCCCTCGAAGAAGAAGTGAAAAAAAGAGAGCTTGAAGAACTCAAAGGAGAAATAAGCGAGCTGAAGCCGATTCTTGAGAAAGTAACCATGGAAGACGTAGTGAAGTGCATACGAGAAGACAGGGAAAACCGATGAAGTACCTGCTCGACTCCTCCGCCATCTTTAGAGCAATAAAGGAGAACAAGGTTGAGGCGTTGGCTGGAAACTACACAATAAACTTGGCTAGGTACGAATTGGGAAACATTGTGTGGAAAGACTGCGGGTTGCAGGCAAAGATTTCGGCGCAAGAATCTAAAATGCTTATTAAAGCAGTCAAACACGCCCTTGGCATATTAGAAGTCCTAGATGTGGCTGGCGATGAAGAGGGAATTCTGGAAATCGCGATGCAGCTTAGAGTTACGTTTTATGATGCCGCGTATGTTTACGCTGCCAAGGCAAAAGGTATGCAGCTCATAACCGAGGATTCTCGTTTGACCAAAAAGGCAGCGGTAACGGTGGCTGCTTCAACGCTGGATGACCTTAGATAGCGGAAACTAGCTCAAGAAATTGTATACGCTCTTTATTCCGATTCTCTGTGCTTTGCCAAGGCAAACAACAAACCCACAGCAGCCACAGCTACCACTAACCCAATCACAATTGCCAATGGAGCAAAGCTGTCTTCTCTTTTGTTTGGTGTAGGGCTTGGGTCTAGTGTTGGTGATTGTGTTGGAGAAAGAGAGGGTGTTAAGGTAGATGATTCTGTAGGTGATGGAGAGAGAGTTAGTCTTGGAGAAGGAGAAGCTGGAGGTGTTGAGGAAGGTGATAGGGTTGGTGTAGGAATAGGTGTTGCAGAAGTTTCAGGGTATACGCTGAATACTGTGTAGGAAGCTGCTGTGCTACCTTCTGCATCATCAACGTAGAGCCACAGCCTGTGTGAACCTTCTGTTAGGTCGTTTAGAGTTGTATTTCCTGAAATTTGGATTGCTTGCTGCTCATCCAGACTGTATCTTATTTGCGTTGGGGGTTTGTCCACACTGAATTCTAAGGCTACATGATTTGTCTTATACGACACTTCTTGAGGAGATAGTACTCTGATTATTGGTGGAGTAGCATTAACGCTAAATTCTACCTCTTTGATAGAGAATCCAGCTTTGAATTTTAGCTTGTGAACCCCATTTGTAAGGGCTGGAAGAAGAGAGCTATAGTTGAAGCTATAGATGACTCCGTCTTCTAGCGTCGTTTTGCCTGCAAGAGGCAAAGTGATGTTTGTGTCTGTATATTGGTAGTCTAAGGAGTAGAATGCGCTATACACTTCTGGGTAGTACCATGGAATACTCCATCTTGCTTCAACTCTAAGAATCAGAGGAATATTGTTAACAGTATAGGTCTTGTTGATGGGAGATTCAATTTTGGGAATTACGATGAGCACACCTGGATTTCCATTTGAGGTCTCAATAGTAACTGCCCCAATTAAGGATAATAGCAGAGCTACAATGATGCTCACAGCTATGAAGGCTTTCTTATTCATCGCCATCAGGTAACCATTGGTTTAACTTGCCTAAAAGACTGTTTGTAAAACTTTCTTGTGTAAAGAAGAACTGAAGTTGCTGATTAATACTGCTATGGACCTGAACAGATATTGAGATGTGGGACCTTGTTGTGAAGAGAATGGAAAAATCTTAAAGTCAACCGCAGACATATGCGCATGGCGTGTTGGACATGCAGCTTAGTGATGAAAAGTATTGGCTTTTGGGTCAATCTCTCTTGCTTTAGGTTATACTGATTGGTCGTTTCTTGCATTTTGAGGTTGCTTATTTCCTCAGTTACAGATCTTGCAGAAGGAATCCTCATTGGCTATCTTTAGCTATGAATGTTACCTATCTTGTTAGAAGAAGAAAGAAGTAACTCATCGTATCTTGTATTTTCACTTCACAGGCATTCCAAGAATTGGTATGTTCATTCTAGTCTTTCTTTGCAAAGTAGTGAAGTCAGGTTCGCAAAAAGTGTTAAGTGCGTTTTGGACTAATGACTATCTTGGAAGGGTGAAAGTGAAGTAGTGCTTGCTTGAGGTTTCTCCCACCTCTCCCTTCTCATCTCTAGCGGCAAGTACTACTTCCAACCCTATCCTTTTCACTTCAAAAGCACTCCAAGAGTTTGGGTTTGTTGTTGGAAGGTTGCCAGGGACTAGGATGTGGTTTCCTAATCCCTTGGGGTGAAGAGCCTTTCTTCGTTTTCCTTCTCCCAAAGCAAATGAACTTGAAAAGGGAATATAAGCCATGTTTCAAAACTGGAATATTTGAAGCAGACCTCAGACTCCCTTTTTAACTTCAAACAATCCAATTTTGCCTTTTCACATGCAATTTTCCCAGTCATTGCATACGAGATGTTCATGTGTTATGGTTTTTCTTAGTCTGCAGTACATGTAGCTTCTGTCAGCTTCCTTACAGTTTGCACAGTTTCTAAGCAACTGTTCTACTTCCCCTTTCCCCTTGCCCTTCTCCAATTGGCATGAGTTATCATTAAATGGCTGACTTTGTTTTTAAGATTTGCCACTTAACGAACATTCCAAGAGACAGAGAACGTGTCATATTTATCAACTACTTCACCCTGTTTAGTATTGGTGATTTTCCACGAATTGGTTTGCAGTTTCCTTCGTTATCTTCATTGCAGTTGTTTTGGTTTTAGCTGCATACTACTTGTCAAAGAGTTTTCTTAAGGACTACACTTACGATGCCCACATAGCTTGAGAGCATTGAATTTTGAGCAAATGTTCTGATTAGCGTCTTTGGTTCAGCTATTGTTCTCTTGCATCAATTCAGGACAATAACTTGAAGACTCTATGCCTTCCGTGACTGGACAGTTATCTCTGTTTTACACTAAAAATGAAAAACAGCACCGAATAGTCAGTGCATAAGGTAATTCTGATTTATCAGCAAATTTTATTCATGTACCATTTTCAAAACTTCGGCAAATCTGTTCTGTGTTGGCGTGTGGCATTTTACCTTTTCGGGAAACTGCTTGTCGAATTCCGCCACTTCTCTCTCATCCAATTCGTAAATGTCTCCTTCAACAAATTTACCCGACATTTCGTTAAGCGCGCCGTGTGACAATTCGCAAGCCTGTAACGCCGCGGCATACATTCCTGAGTTACTTTTGATCCCGTAGTTTTCCGCGGGCAAGAATCCGAAGCGCTTGTAATATTCGGGATCACCGTAGATTAATATCGCTCGATATCCCAGTTCTCGCGCATGTTTCATTGAGTGCTCTATCAGTTTGCTTCCGATCCCTTTGTTCTGATGCTTGGGCAATACGCTTATCGGTCCGAAGGTGATGACAGACCACATTTTATCGTCATTATCGGATATCGTGGAATGCATGTACATGATATTTCCGACGATCTTGCCGTTCAGTTCCGCCACAAAATCAAGCTCCGGGATAAACAGCTCCGAGTCTCTCATGATGTGCACCAGATAGTGCTCGTTGCATCCTGGTACATGCACGTTCCAGAATGCTTCTCTGGTTAGTTGCTCAACGATTTTGTAGTCTGCTTCTGTTTCGTTTCTTAATTTAATATCCATAGATTGCTCCAATATGATTAATCAGTCTCAGTCTCATTATAACATGACTGTAACCTTTATTCACATATAAAAAAAAGAGTGTCGAAGCGCAAGCTCGGTCTTCCCTTTTTTCGGCTTTCACGCCAAGCAAATGCTTAACCACCACGGCATGCAAGGATAGAGAGGATTCGGTCACGCCAAGGCATTTTTATTCAAGCGAACTTGCCAGACGAATTAGTTTGTTTTCATCCCCAAACCTGGCTTTGAATTGTATCCCTGTTGGCAAACCTGATTGGCTTTGTCCAAGAGACAATGTCATTGCTGGTTGCCCCGTTACATTAGCAGCCGTAATCCGCACTCAGGTTTCATCGCAGAAACTCACGTAGCCCAAATAGTCAACGTCTGTCCATTTTCGTGTACTTGCCAAGTGACTCGGTAATTTGATTAATTTGCGTGCAATAAAGTGCGTTCTTAGGATTTCTTTATTTGCCCGTGACTTTTTGACATATGCAAATCAAGATCAGCTTTAGTACTGAAGGATTTTCCACAAACAGGACAAACAAAAAACTCTGTCTCCACTTTTTCAATCGGTTCATGATCAGGCAAAGGGTTCTTCACATCAGGTGAGGGTGGAATAGCTTCATTGGTTTCTAGGGAAAGGTCTGGTTTAATGTAGGGAAGGTCCGATTCAGTCATATACAATCAGAAAGGTTAGTGGATGTCTTCTTTTTGAACATATGTGATTGCTTTCCTACAACAACAAATTATCCGGGCACCCGTTCAAGTTTGGGATATGGGAGGTGAAGTTCCAGGTAAATAGCCACTTGGAGGAGGTAGACGGGTTTTTGCGCATCGTTTGCTTGTGAAAGTTAAGGTTGCTATGCGGTAGAGGTAGTCGAAGCGATTGATGATCATGAGCCGTGCCTTGTTTAGGTCGAACAGTTGGGTTAAGACGGGTTGCCAGGTGTCGCGGGGTTCTGCATCGTAGTAGATGTTTCTTTCTGAAGTTTGATATTTTTCGCTTAGTATTTGCACTATTTCGCAGAGGGAGAAGCCTTTTGCTTCGAGCTTTAGGAATTCCCGGCGCCTTTCGAGGACTTGGTTCACTCAAAATCCTCCAAAATTGAAATCCGGATTTCAAAATAACCGTAACTTGATACGCGCTTAGGAAGCTCTCCTTCGGGTCTTCAGAAGTGAGGGTGGACTGCCTTCTTTTTCGCTTTCATGCCGGCGTATTTTGTCTTTAAAGTCTTCAAACATAATATGTCACCAAATTCTCATTTAACCAGGAAATTACAGCCCAAGATTTCGGGCTTAACTGGAAAAACAATTGCCATTTTGGTTTTCTGGTTTTAGAAAAAGACGAAAAAAGAAAGGGGGACAGCAGGATTTTCGGTGTAAATGTGCTCCGGGGGAAGCGGGTCCGATGGGATTTGAACCCATGACTTTCAGCTTAGAAGGCTGACGCGCTATCCGTACTGCGCCACGGACCCTCTGGGTGGACTCTTCATAATGAAATCCCAAAGATATAATTTTGCCTATCCCCCATCGAATGCGGCAGGGGCACCTTATCTCCTTCCATCGGATGACTGCTTTTCTGGGAAAAAGTTATAAATTCCATCCTCAGCTATGTTGGAATAGATTCGTGGAGAAGGGCAGTTGCGTGCAGCGTTATAATCCCAAAGTCTCAGTTATAATTCCCACTTACTGCGAGGAAGAAACCATTGAAGGCTGTCTAAAAAGTGTCGTTAACCAACGATTCGATTATGGCGGGATAGAGAGCATCGTGGTAGATAGCCACAGCCCGGACGACACTAGAAAAGTCGCCAAGAAAACCGCCGACAAAGTCATAGATTTACGGGAACGCGGCGTTGGCCGAGCTCGAAACGCAGGGGCAAAAATCGCTGACGGTGAGCTGCTGCTTTTCTTAGACGCAGACACTTACTTGGAAACGAATTTTATCTCGGAAATGTATCGGGCCTTTCATGATCCAAAAGTCGTTTGTGTTTCTGGCATTTTGAAGAACCTCGAGCGGCTGGAACCACTGGACAGACTTTTCGCAGTCTCCCACTATGGCTTCACGAACAAACTAGCCCAAGTTACGGCGCGATTTGGCTTTCCGCTATTTCCATCCGTCTGCTGCGGCGCCCGCAAAGCGGTTTTCGAAAAGGTAGGCGGGTTCCGCGAGGACATAGCCTGCGCAGAAGACATTACGTTCAGTCGCGAAATGGGCAGAATAGGCAAATGCGTCGTCAATACAAAAGCAACCGCCTACACATCGGTCAGGCGCATAAGCAAGTTAGGAAAGAGCAAGATGTACTCCATGTACTTCAAGAACTACGTCAAGCTTTTTGTTCTGAAGCAGAACCCATGGGTGCAGGATTTCCCACACATAGACACACCATAATGTTGAGCCTAGAGCGTTATGAGGGCTACCCCCAGGACAGTGATGGCTATGCTTGCCGCGAGTTTCGCTGAGACTCTCTCCAACTCGCGAACATAGAAGTACCCAAAGGCAACCACAAACAGCGGTTCAACAGCAAGCAGCGGAGTCGTTATGGAAACCTGCTCAAAACTCAAGGCATAAAACGCCAAAAGCCAACTTACCGCTTGACCAATGCCCGCAACCCAGAACCACCGAAAATCCTTTTTCAAAGATAGATCCTTTCGCAAAGGGGAATAACCTCCCAACGCGAAAAGATACGGAAGGAGAGAGAAAACGTAAGCTATGGCGACGCCTAAAACTGGCGCGTTGGATTCTTCCAGAGCGAATTTCCTAAAGATGGTGGCTCCGCCAAGCATTAGGCCGCCCAAGAGGGGTGCAACAATGCCTTTCCAGCCGATATTTTCATGTCCTCTTTTCCCGTTCATGCACCGTTCGACCAGGATGACTCCAACAATTATGGCAATTATGCCAAGCAAGTTCCAAGCAGTCACTATTTCGTTGAGGAGCAGCACTGCAGGCAGCAGAGCGTAAAGCGGGTAGACGGCAAATATGGATGAATTCACAGAGGCCCCCAGATCCTTCAAGCCTTTGTAGTAGAAGAGCCTCACTAGCCCAGGCGAAAGTAACCCGCTTAACGCGAAGAACGCGAACCCAGCAAGCGTCATCGCTTCGAATAAGCCTTCTCCTAACGCGAGCGGCCAGAGAACAGCCATTCCGACGGCCGTGATAACTAAGCTCATGTTGAAGACACTTGCGCCCTCAGAGTGTTTCCTAACCGAGACGACGGATATGCCTGAAGCCAAAGCCGAAAGCAAAGCCAAAGCGACGCCAAGCATCAAATATCAATCATATCGTTAACATCTGGCGTATTAAAATAAAATCTCCGCGAAAACTACTTTTGTCCAAAGAATTGACAAACTTGCTCCAAAAAACCTTATACCGCAAAGCATTCCTGAGTGATTCTTACCCTAAGAAGAGAGAAACATGCAATTCAACCTAATCGGGCCCTTCCAACCCTCTCCTGGACAAGAAGAAGCAGTTAACCAAATAGTAACGAATTTTAAGACCAAGAAAAAACAGACACTTCTAGGCATCACTGGCAGTGGCAAAACCTTCGTGATGGCAAACGTAATTAACCGTCTCCAAAGACCAACTTTAATCATCGCACATAACAAGATATTGGCTGCTCAATTGTACAGCGAGTTGAAGACGTTTTTCCCCAACAACCGCGTGGAGTACTTCATAAGCTTTTACGACTACTACCAGCCCGAATCGTACCTACCTGCGCAGGATATGTACATCGAAAAGGACTCGGAAATTAACGAGGAAATCGAGAAAATGCGTATGCATGCGGTGAGCAGCATCGTAAGCCGTAGCGACACCATCATTGTCGCCAGCATAAGCTGCATATACAGTTTGGGAAACCCTGAAGACTACAAAACCATGGCAGTTGACTTGCAGGTTGGGCTTTCTATGACGCGGCAACGCCTCATCAACGCGTTGGTGGACATGCAGTATGAACGAAACGACATGGCTTTGGAACCCGGCAGTTTTCGAGTGCGCGGCGACGTCATAGACGTCATTCCCACATACGAAAAAGACATAACGCGCATCGAGCTCGAAGACGCAAGCATCAAGAAAATTAAGGAAATTGACGCGATAGCCGGCGACGCAAAAAACGCCCTCGACAAAACCTCACTCTACCCTGCAAGGCAGTACGTTGTGCCTGAGGAGAAGATGAGGCGCGCGTTTGACCACATTCAACAGGAACTCGAAGAGCGACTGCCTCAGCTTCCTCCGTTGGAAGCGCAGCGACTCAAGCAGCGAACCCGATACGACTTGGAGATGATGAAGGAGATGGGGTTCTGCTCAGGCATCGAGAATTACAGTCGCCACTTCGACGGACGCAACACGGGCGAACCCCCATTCACTCTCATGGATTACTTCCCCAAAGACTACCTGCTGATTATCGACGAGAGTCACCAGACAATTCCCCAGGCACGCGCCATGTATAATGGCGATTTTGCCCGCAAAAAGAACCTTGTTGATTTTGGCTTCCGCTTGCCAAGCGCCTTCGATAACCGCCCCCTCAAATTCGAGGAGTTCGAGCAGAAAATGGGCACAACGCTATTCGTCTCCGCAACCCCAGCTGAGTACGAGCTGGAAAAGAGCGGCGCACCTGTTGAGCTCATCACACGTCCAACCGGACTCTTAGATCCTGAAGTGGAGACTCATCCAATTGAAGGACAGATGCAGCACTTGATGGCTGAAGCAAAGAAAACCATCGCACACGGAGACCGCGTTCTCATCACGACCCTTACGAAACGTATGGCCGAGGACCTGGCAGACTACCTGGTGAAGGAAGGCTTCCGGGTGCGGTACATGCACAGCGAGATCGACAGCCTCGACCGCATCGAACTTGTGCGGCAGCTTCGTGTCGGCAACTTCGATATTCTTGTCGGAATCAACCTGCTCCGCGAAGGCTTAGACATCCCTGAGGTAGCGACAATATTTATTTTGGACGCGGATAAAGAAGGCTTCCTGCGTGACGAACGCAGTTTAATTCAAACCATCGGTCGTGCATCCAGAAACGTAAATGGCAAAGTCATCCTGTACGCGGATGTGCAGACGGCTTCTATTAAACGAGCTATGAAGATTACACAGTACCGGCGAGCATTCCAGAAACGATTCAATTTGATACACGGGATTACACCTACCACAATCGTGAAAAGCGTCTCCAAGAGGGAAAGCACGATTAAAGGTATCAAACACTTGGCAAAAACTGACGTTCAGCGGCAGATAATCGAATTTGATGCGCAAATGCGGGAAGCAGCGGAGAAACTGGACTTCGAGAAAGCTATCCAACTACGTGACGCGATTCAAGATCTAACTAAGTCACTGTCTCAGAAGCTGAAAACTGAGGCAGACCCAAATGGGGAAATGACATAGACATAGCAACAATGTTCTAATGCCTAAGTATAAACACTCTATTCCTCATCAAAATCAAGGTCTCTGAGCCATGAGAAACACAATATCCGTTAAGGGTGCACGAGAACATAACCTTAAGAACATAGACGTCGAACTGCCACGTAACAAACTAATCGTTATTACGGGTCTCTCAGGCTCTGGCAAAAGCACACTGGCGTTTGACACCATTTACGCGGAGGGTCAGCGTCGATACGTCGAAAGCTTAAGTGCATATGCAAGGCAGTTCATCGGCTTAATGGATAAACCGGATGTAGACTCCATCGACGGTCTGTCACCCGCAATTTCAATCGAGCAGAAGAGCACAAGCAAAAACCCGCGGTCAACAGTGGGCACCGTTACGGAAATCTACGATTATCTGAGACTCCTGTTCGCCAGAATCGGCACGCATCACTGCCCCAAATGCGGCAGCTCAATCAAGCCCCAAAGCCCAGAAAACATAACAAGCCTCATAATGGCAGAAAATAACAAAAAACTCGTTTTCTTGGCACCAATCATCCGCGGCATGAAGGGCACACATGAGCAAGTTTTTGACGACCTCAAAAAGCAGGGGTTTACAAAGATCCGCGTGGATCAAAAAGTCTACGACTCAGACCTAGTCAAAGACGAAGTGAAGTTGGTCCGATACGAGAAACACTGGATCGAAGCCGTCATAGACACAATAACCATCGGCTATGAGGAGCACAGCCGAATTTCCGAAGCCGTGGAGCAGGCTTTGCTCACGGGCAAAGGTACAATGATAGTGATCGATGCAGACCCGAAGGCGGACGAGGGCGAGAAGCGGGAGTTAGAACGCTTCGAAGGTGAAACCACGTACAGCACGTTCGGCGCCTGCCCCAATCACCCAGAAATTGTCTTCGAAAGCCTCGAGCCCCGAATGTTCAGCTTCAACTCCCCTTGGGGCGCGTGCCCAACCTGCCATGGATTGGGCGAAATCGCTGAAGTCTCCGAAGACCTTGTCATCCCCGACAAAACCAAATCCATTATGGACGGCGCCTTAGCAGTCTACGGAAAAATGGAGCTAAGCTGGCGCGCGCAGCAGCTCGCGGTTGTGGGCGAAAAATATGGCTTTGATCTTTTCACTCCAATTAATAGATCTTTCAGAAAAGCAGTTGCAGGTACTCCTGTACGGCGATCGTGAACCCATCAACGGCAATTGGTCAAACGGTGCTAACATGTGGATGCTGCGTAACGGCTGGGAGGGTGTCATCCCTCAGACAATGAGACTTTACAAGCAGACAGAAAGCGAGTGGCGGAAGGAAGACATTGAGAAATTCATGAATTCGCGGCTCTGCAACACCTGCTACGGTAAGCGCCTTCAATCAGTTGTGCTTGCGGTTCTCATTCTGGACAAGAGTATCATCGACGTAACGGACCTATCGATAGAAGAGGCAGTAAGCTTCTTTGCTTCCCTGCCTGCAAGGCTTAACGAGAAGGAGATGGCAATCGCCAAACAAGTACTGAAGGAGATAACGGAGCGGCTTTGTTTCCTGAAGAACGTGGGTCTTGGTTATCTTTCGCTTTCGCGGGCCGCACGCACGCTTTCAGGCGGCGAAGCGCAGCGTATAAGGTTAGCTACGCAGATTGGCAGCAACCTCATGGGCGTGCTTTACATCCTTGATGAACCCAGTATCGGCTTGCACCAGCGCGACAACGCCAAACTCATCAGCACCCTGCACAGACTCCGCGACCTCGGCAACACTCTGCTTGTGGTGGAACATGATGAGGAGACAATTCGAAACGCAGACTACATTGTGGATATGGGTCCTGGCGCTGGCGTCCATGGAGGGCACATCGTGGCTGAAGGCGCACCCGACAAAATCATGCAGAATAAACGGAGTCTGACTGGCAAGTACCTCTGCGGTGCGTTGCAGCATTGAAGTGCCGTCGGAACGGCGGAAATCCAATGGATTTCATGGTAGTCGCCGGCGCTGAAGAGAACAACCTCAAATGCCTCACCGTGAAGTTGCCCCTGGCAGTGCTCTGCGGAATAACGGGCGTATCAGGATCAGGTAAAAGCACGCTTATGAACCAAACCGTTATGCCTCGTCTAAGGCAGAGGTTCGGCGAACGAGTGGATAAAATTGGCAAGCACGAGTACCTCACCACTCCTGCCTTCGTTCGAAACGTCATAGTCATCGACCAAGACCCCATTGGGCAGGACTCCAAGGAGCAACCCAGCGACGTACACGAAGCTGTTCGACGAGATACGCCGAATATTTGCCGCGACCAAAGAAGCCAAAGCCCGAGGCTATAAAGAAGGTCGATTCAGCTTCAATGTGAAGGGAGGCAGATGCGAAACCTGCCAGGGCGACGGTGTTCTTCGAATTGAGATGAACTTTTTGCCCGACGTGTATGTGCAGTGCAGCGACTGCAAGGGCAAACGCTACAACAAAGAAACCCTTAGCGTTCTCTACAAGGGCAAAAACATCGCTGAGGTACTCGACATGACAGTGGAGGAAGCCGCAAAATTCTTCGAAAACCTTCCTGTCATCTCGCGGAAACTGCAGACTCTGCTGGACGTGGGGCTAGGCTACATTAAGCTGGGGCAAAGCAGCACGACGCTTTCAGGCGGGGAAAGCCAACGTATTAAAATCACTCGTGAACTCAGCAAACACAAGTCTGGTCATGTGGTGTACTTGCTAGATGAACCCACAACGGGACTCCATTTTGACGACACAAAGCGGCTGATTAGGGTGCTAAATAGGTTAGTGGAGAAGGGAAACACAGTATACGTCATCGAGCACAATTTGGATGTCATCAAGAGTTGCGATTATCTTATCGACCTTGGCCCAGAAGGCGGAGCAGCGGGAGGAGAAATTGTTGCGCAAGGGACCCCCGAACAAGTTGCTCAAAACCCAGGCTCGTTCACAGGTCAGTTCCTTAGGAAAATGCTTAATCCAAAGGCGACCGGAAATTAACATAAGCGGCGAAGCGTAAGCTATGATTCACATCTCGGCTCCAACAGAATTCAAAAGCAGTGACATCCCGACCAGCCCAGGCGTTTACATGTACAGGGATGAAGCGGGCGAAATCCTCTACATTGGCAAAGCCAAGAGTCTGCGGAGCCGCGTCCGAAGCTACTTCTCAAGCAGTAACAAACCGGCAAAAACGCAGCAGCTAGTTTCGCGAATCCGAGATATAGACTGGATAATAGTCAACAACGAAGTTGAAGCGCTGCTTTTGGAAAACAAGCTTGTCAAGCAGCACGCTCCCAAATATAACATTAGCCTAAAAGACGCAAAAACGTTCGCTTACATAGCGCTCACTAGAGAGCCATTTCCAAGGATTCTAACGAGCCGGAAAGTTTCGCGGAAACTCGAATCCTTCGGTCCCTATACGGACGGGTTCACTAGGCAGGATTTGCAGCGTCTTGTAGTCCGGCTCTTCAAACTTCGTACATGCCGAAAACTCCCTAAACGTGCTTGCCTAAACTTCCACATTGGCTTATGCTCTGCACCCTGCAATGGAAACATTACCCGCCAGGAATATGCTGATCTGGTCGAACAGGCGCGCTCTTTCTTAGGTGGCAACTACGACTCAACAATCAAGGATCTGCTGGTTCTAATGGAGGAAGCGAGCCGAAACAAGCAATATGAACGCGCTCTTGAGGTTCGCAACCAAATCGCCTCTATTCGCCTGTTAACGCAGCGGCAAATCGTGGACAAGGAGCGTCGATTTGATCAAGATGTGATGGCTTTCAGGCAGCTCGGCGAGAAGATGCTTGCGGTCCAGATGGGCGTACGCAAAGGAGTCCTCCTGGGCAAGAAAGAGTTCACCATAGACTTGCAACCGCAGATAGAACAAGAATTCCTCAAAGCATTCTACGCAGCAAACCAAATTCCAAGAGAAATCCTCCTTAACAAGCCATGCTGGGAAAACAGCGAAGAAAAACGTGCGCTCGAAGAATTCTTCTCCTCGAAGCGTGCTGCTGCGGTCTCGTTGAAGGTGCCCAGACGCGGAAACAAACTTGCCCTTGTCAAGCTGGCAGAGAAGAACCTCTCATCTACCTTGGATGAGGACAGTGCACTGGTAGATTTGCAGTCCGCGCTTAACCTCGCGGTTTTGCCGCGCGTGATAGAATGCTTTGACGTGAGCAACCTGGGGCAAGAGCACGTTGTTTCGGGTATGGTGCGGTTCGTCGATGCCAAGCCAGACAAGCGCAACTATCGCAAATTCAAAATTAAAACAGTAATTGGGCAGGACGATTTTGCCTCGGTAAAGGAAGTTGTGAAGCGGCGGTATAGGCGGTTGGTTGAAGAAAACGCCTCGATTCCTGAGTTGGTGATGATAGATGGCGGTCCAGGCCAGGTTTCTGCGGCTAAGGTGGCTCTGGAATCGCTGGGGCTAAAAGTTCCCATCATCGGTTTAGCGAAGGAACACGAGGAAATCTATTTGCCAACAGAGTCAGCGCCGCTGCAGTTTGACAAAAACAGCCGTATGATGCTTCTGCTACGGAAAATCCGCGACGAGACTCACCGCTTCAGCCTAGGATACAACCTGAAACGACGTGAGTTAAAGTTAAGAGGCGAGTTTGAGAAGCATTAGGATATTGCCGTAGTCAATCGCAATATGCTTAACCTCACAGAGAAAACACCACCAAATCTTGTGCCTGAAAAATGATAATTGTAATTCAGATATCTATTGAGAAATTAAAGGGAAGACCAAATTGGCAGAATTGGCAACGACGCTCAAGTGCTGTTGAAGAATGGGTTCTTCATACCACACTTCGAGCAAATTAGCTCCACAACCGTCAACCACGTTCCGCAGCTCATGCATTTCCCCTGAATCTTAGTTCCGCAGCTTGGACAGAAGTACTCCTCATTCTTGAGCGGCGTACAGTATAAGAGTTCGCCAATTTCAGCCTTACATTTTGGGCAAGATTGCCTCGGTGGCTTCATCTGATTGTATTCTTGGGGTTTTTGCTGAAATACTTTTTGGGACTAACATCGAATTCGAGAAGGAACACATCTAAGCTCATGAGAGGAAGCAGTAACTTTTATTTGTGTATTCTTTCATGTCTTGGTGTAATCTGGGCGGTTCGCCGTCACGATGCCTCGATAGCTCAGCCCAGTAGAGCGGCTGCCTTGTAAGCAGCAGGCCGCGGGAGCGAGGCCCGCTCGAGGCTCCATCCTTCTCATACTACTTAGGAACAGTTGACAAAACTTGTGGGGCTGTAGAATAGAAAAACCCTGATTGGTTACTCTTCTTCCTCAGTGCCTTGTTCTTCTGCCTTGTCTTTCGCAGGTGGCTTGTCCGTTAACAAGCGGTATTTGCGTGCCTTTGACTCAATCATCTCGGCCTCGAAGAGCTTTCTCAACGAACGGAAAACTTTCTTGCCTGTTAAGCCAGTCTTCTCACAGATTTCTGCCAACGTGAGCTCTTTGCTTGCTTTCAACGCGGTTATGATTTGCTCGTCAGTCTTGTTTAGTTTCAGATTTCCTACTCTCCTACTGCAAAGTATTAGTGCTCTATTTGCTGCTACAGGTATTATAATTTTTGCGGTGTGCGCCTCAATCTGGTTCAGCCTTGAGGTTAAGAACCAATAGAAGAGGGTTCAATGCGGATAATCTGCCGCCCATTACGGACCCAATCTGGTCAGAAATACGCAGAGGCCCTCGATTTGCTACCTACGATTTTGAACGAACACATCGTACGCATAGATAGCTACATAAATGTAATCAGAAACTTATATTTCCACCATTACGTACCAGCCCAAAAGAAGGTCTCCATAAAATAGAGATGTGCAAAAACAAGAATCTGTGAGAAGACCAAAATGAACCCAATTGAAGTAAAGAACCTCAAAAAATACTACGGTGACATAAAAGCCGTGGACGGCATATCATTTACAGTCAACGAAGGAGAAGTCTTCGGCCTTCTGGGTCCAAACGGCGCTGGAAAAACCACAACCATAGAAATCCTCGAAGGTTTACGGGAAAGGGATAGCGGAGAAGCCAAAGTACTTGGTTTGGATCCATGGAAAAACGGATATGAACTCCACAAACGCATCGGAGTCATTCCCCAACAGTTCACTTTCTTCGAGAAAACTACCCCACGAGAAGCCATCATTTACTACGCTAGCCTATTTGGCGTCAAAACAGATCCAGACGAAATCCTTAGAGAAGTTCTTCTGGAAGATTCCGCAAAGAACCGCTTCGAGAATCTTTCAGGCGGACAAAAACAGAAAATGGGCTTGGCGCTCTCGCTCGTTGGCTCACCTGAGATGCTGTTCCTTGACGAGCCAACCACGGGGCTGGACCCAACCGCAAGAAGGGCAATTTGGGAAGTCATAAAGAAGCTAAAGGCCAAGGGAAAGACCATCGTACTCACTACGCACTACCTGGAGGAGGCACAGCACCTCTCCGACAGGGTTGCCATAGTAAATCACGGGCAAATAGTTGCCATGGGCACGTCAGACCAAATCATAGCGCAATATGGTTCGGGTGAGCGCCTTTACATACGCGGTACGCCAGAATTAGCCGAATATATCAAAGCCAACACTGAACTCACAGTAGAATACGACTCCATGAAACACCACATCAGCATTCCCCTCAAACAGAAAATCGACGCCCTCGCTGCCCTCGCCGCCGCGGAGCAATCTGGCTTGGACTGGGGTGACATCCATACAACCCGTGACAGCCTCGAAGACGTCTTCATCAAACTTGTCCGTGGAGCAGTGGACGAAAGTGGTAACATCACGGGCTCTCAAGTGACACAACAAACCAAACGATCCGAAGACAAAAGGAGGAAAAAGTAACGTCCAGCGCGAAAAGAACCTTGGCAGACCTCAAAGTCTTCGGAAGAGGATACGTAAGAAACGGAGCCGCCCTGTTCTTTGGCATAATTTTCCCAGTCATACTCATTGCGCTCTTTGGCGCAATATTCGCAGGAAGCGGCTCTGGACAAGTCGACGTATATGTTCAGAACATGGATGCCGGCACTCAGCCACCGTTCCCGCAGGTCAGTTTAGGTGTAGATTTCGTGCAGGCGATTAACGGTACCTTACCAAACGGCACGAAAATTAGTGACACCTGGCCACTTAAAGTCGTAGATGTGGTTGCGGCCTCAGAGAACTTCACCAAGTACCTCGCAGACCACTCCGCATCAGACGGTATAGTAATTCCCAGATACTTCTCAGCTAACTACCTTGCAGGAAAGCCAATAGAAATCACCATTTACGGTAACCCGACCTCAAGCACAAACGGCATAATACTGGGCACCACTGACGGCATAGTCAACTCGTTTAATCTGAACTATTTCCAGAAAAAATACAACGATACCACACCCGCCATAATCACCATCTCAACCGCCACCGTGAACACTGAGCAAACCAAATACATAGACTTCTTAATCCCCGGCCTGATCGGATTCTCCATTCTTGTCAGTCCAATGTTCGCCATGGTCAACATCACGAGCGAATATAAAAAGACCAAACTGTTCAAGCAGCTTTCACTGACGCCGCTCCACAAAATGGAGTGGCTAGCCAGCAAAGTCATCTGGTACATTACACTTTCAGTCATTTCGTTCCTACTGCTAGTAGCCGTTGGCATTTTCGGCTTCGGCGCGCACATAACGCTGACACCGTGGCTCATCCCCTTCCTGATATTGGGTCCAACACTGTTCTGTTCGCTCGGCATGCTGGTCGGCACCATTAGCAAGAGCGTCGAGAGCGCAAGCGTGCTAGGAAACATCATCACATTCCCCATGATGTTCCTTTCAGGCACATTCTTCCCGCTAAGTACCATGCCCCAGTATCTGCAGAGCTTCGCACATGTTCTGCCACTGTTCTACGTGGTTGAAGGACTCAACAACGTGATGGTGTACGGAAACTATTCTAGCGCCCTCGTTGATATCGCCGTCTTAACCATAATTACTGTTATATTCTTCGTTGCCGCAGCAAAGCTGTTCAAATGGAGAGAAGACTAACAGCTCAAAACTTCAGTTTGAACCCACACTTGAAATTCTCTTTCAAAGTCTAAGCTTCTTGATGATTGGAATGTACAAAGAGGACACTTATGTTCTTCTGAGAATCCGGTTCATCCAGATGCATCGGGCTGACGGACCAGTATACAGTGAATTTAGATTTGCAGTCTGGGTTTTTGAATTAACAAACTTGCTAGATGGAGTCTTGTCTGCTCTGGCTTCTAATTCGACCAGCATGGATGCAAACTGTCTGGCCGCAAAAAATTCGAAGAGACAAAACCTACTTATCGACTGGCTTTCCTTTTTGTCCAGCAAATTTTGCAGTAAACGGGACGGGTGCCATCAGGCTTGAAAGGAACTTCGCTGTCCTTACCACATTCTGCGCAAACTGCCGCGAACTTGCCCTTCTCGGCTTTCTGTTGGTACGGCTTGAACATGGGATAACGTGATAGACGCGGCCAGCCTGTTTTAGCATATTTCATCATGCCTGGATTCTCCTTTAGCCACCGCATCATGTGGAAGAAATTCTTCGCTCGCTTCTCATCCCTCTCGGGTAGAGGCTCGTAGCCTAGATTTCGGATTTCGTCGCAGTATGCAATTTCCACCAGACGCTGCGTTTCACCGGTGACTCTAATTCTCTGGATGCGTTCACCGTAGATTTTTCTAAGCTCTTCCACAGCTTCGTCGAATATGTAGCCTTGACAGATGTGAATTTCTTCTTCGGGCTTTGGCTGGAGTTTGATTAGAAGCTGATTTACCACTTTCGAGGTTTGGGTGAGATATTCTTTTTTACGGAAAGTGCTGGCTTGAAAGTACTTTACATCGACAATATCATAGGAGAACGCTTGAGGCTCATCACGGTAAGCTCCTATAACAATGCCGTAAAGCAAGTCCCCACTGCCAGCGTCATCCACTGTAATTGTCATGTAACGTTTCTTCCTTTCCTCAGTCCTACGCTTGGCCTTATAAAAACAGTCCTCCAAGAATTCGGTAGAACTCTATGGAGGTATACGCGGTGATTGTGTTTCGGATAGATCTGATTTCGGAATTGCTGTTTCTGGAGAAAAACATCTGGGATAGGTTTCACAAGTGCTAAGACGGGTTCGTACCAGTTCCAACAGCAACACCAACTGCAAGTCCAATCGTTGCAGAACACCCTGCCCTGTCATGTTCAGATATGAAGACAATAGCTGACATTTGTTGTGAAAATAGTAATTATGATTCGGTGGTTGCCGTCACGATGCGCCTGAAATAGGCATCTGTAACCCGAAAGAACAAACCTCCCTTTTTCCGTTTGATTCAACCCAGAAAAGTGCACCTCACCCCAGTACACTCGATTCAGATTATTGGGAGTACTAAAAATGAGTCAGTATGGGCTATACTTGGAAACGAGTATCGCCTATTGATTCTACGGCTTTTCCGGCTCGTTTTTGACAAAAGAAAAAGAGTGCCAAATATGGCATTGATTAAGGCTCGAATGGGTAGCTTAAAGTTGTTTCTTCCTTAGTGCGACGGCTGCTATCAGCATCCCAACAGCAAAGAGAGGTACAACTACTAACGATGGAAACTCTGGAACTGTTGGTGAGGGACTAATTCCCGTGCTTGATGAAGCTGCAGGCGAAGAGGTTTGACTCGTCGGAGATGGGGTAGCGGTCGAGGTTTGACTCATTGCCACAGTGTATTCGGTTGTTGCTTCGTATTGATCAGACTCCGCTACCAAAACCATGCTCGCATACGATTTGCTTTGGGTAATAAAAAATCCCATTTCAAAGGTTCCTGTCTGTCCGGGATCCACATTATAGGGTTGTGCCGTGCAACTTGTTACGGCGACGACATTTCCAGTTCCGCTTGGTCCATCATAGACCGTAGCGTAGACTCTAGTATAGGTTGCCGTTTCAGCGCCAGTGTTCTTTACTGTTCCAGTTATCATCATGTTATTTATGAAGTTGACTTCACTTTTAGATGACATTATCTCAAGAGCTTTAGGCAAGTCCTCCGATGACATGGTGAGATCCATTAGCTCAACTTTGTAAGATGTCACCAACGATCCTTGAATTGAACCTGCAGTGCCCATAAAGGGAGACTTTCTTCCAGGCAATATGGTATGGATTAGTGTTTCATGTTCGTCCTCGTCAGTCTCTGAGCTTGATGCGAATGTAATTTTAACGTAGACGTTCTTGGCTGCGGTGTCCCCGTTGTTTTTAACTTCTCCGTAAACATTGTAGTAACCTGTGGAATCAAGGAATCCCTGGTGGTTTACGATTGTTATTTGTTCGGCTGCTTTGACAGGTTTCACAAAAGCTGCAAACGTAACTACTATCAAGGCAAATACTGCAATAGATACGATACATAAAACTATTTTTTCTGTTTTCATGTTTTTTCCACATTTTTTAGTTATCCAATTTTGTATTTAAGATTTGAGGTCAAATTTGCAGGTTCATGAGCGAGCCTTTCTTGAGCCTCTTTTCCCTCAGCCATAAAAAAGTGTGTGAGGCCTAAAATTATGGCCTCCCTATGCTCGGGCGCGCTCGCAATATTTGTCAAAGAACCTTCGCTCTTCCAATAAAGAAGATTAGCCTAAAGAAAATCAGGATGTTTGGGTTACTCCTAACCCTGAAAGACTTGCTTTACGGAAACCAGAATAATTTTTGAGGGAATTTCCCGAGTTTTTCAGAATCGCTTGGTTTGCCTTGATAGAAAATGATATAAACGCAATAAGAACAAATAGAACTTCTTGAGATGAAAAAATGGGCACAGAAAGCAGTTCGCAGATTGACATGAATCATTGGCTCTACCGCTTCATTGCGCTGATCATTGACAGCATAATAATCGCCATTCCAGTATACATCATATGGACATTCGTATTCTTTTCGCTTTTCTTCAGCGGCGCGTTTTTTTTCGTTGCGTACGGAACTTGGCTATTGTTTCCATTTCTTCTAGGCTTAATTGAAGTATTGTACTTCGTTATTCTAGAAGTTTCATGGGGTGCTACAATAGGCAAGAGAGTCTTGGGCCTACAAGTGCAGATGGAAACCGGCGGCAAAGTTAATTTTGGCAAAGCATTCATCCGCAACATTAGTAAGATCTATCCGCTTTTCCTCTTGATAGATTGGCTTATAGGCATAGCTACTCCTGGACGTGATCGACGACAGAAATATACTGACCGTATGGCCGGAACCACAGTTTTTTCAACTAGGCAACCATTCACTACATTGCCTCCGAAATAGTAACGCCTTCGCTGGTCTAAATAAGAGCCTAAGGCCTCCCTTTTTTTGTACCGCATCAACTCAGGTAGCTTGCGCGTTCCCAAATTCGTCGGTGAAACCTCGTGTCTCGTTTAAGTGTAGATTGTGCAATGCTGTTTGTTTGTCCAGATGGATTGAGAATACATAGCATGGAAAAGCACAAGGGGCACACAATCCTCTTAACTAGTAACTTATCAGGATTATTTAGAGAGTTATCGTGCTGTCAATTGCGCATCCTTTTTGGAGCCTTGATGCTGGTTGTGTATGTGCATTAAGATTTAATCCCAACCCATATTGAACAGTAGGATTTAGTGTCCATTTACATCTATGAGCAAAAAAATGAAGAAGCTTTGAGTCTAGAAAACTCAAATGCATCATTACAAGGGTAGATTAGATGCTATGGTTAAGTTTTGAGTACTGTTTTGTGTTTTTGCGCAGTCGGTTCTATCCGCCGTAAGCAATGAGCTCAGTAGTCGATTTCAAGACGCCCTCTTCCGTGCTTTGATCCTTCACTAATCCGAGTATAGGTATATTTGAGTTAACCCACCTACTTGAGACGCTTGTTAATCCATAAAATGTCATTGTGGTTGTATATTTTTCGCAGTTAAATGTCCCAGCTGTAACCGTGACAGTCTCTTGTCCAACAACTGTGCTAAGAATCGGGTATTGCCAGACCGCTAAGATCGAAATCAGAAGCATCCAAGTCACTTTCAGTATCAGAAACCACTACCCCGTCAGTGAACATCTGTGATCTTATGTGAATTGAATCAGGGTTGCTTTTACTTATCCAATAGGTTATCTTCATTATATCTCCTTGGCCCATCTCACTTTCAGATACCAGTATCCAGCAGGCAACTCCGTTGCGTGTTCCTTCGCTAACGGCGTAGCTCAATGCGCTTTGTCCAGTCACAGCTCCTGTAGCGTCATAGCTTTTTGAAGTATAGTTTGCCCATGCGCCTGCGCGATAGCCCGAGAATTGCCCAGATGGCGAGGAAGAGGGCGCAGCGGTTTGTGATGCTGACGCAGAGGGCGAAGGATTAGTTGAGGTACCCGGAGAGGCCGACGGGTTAGTTGAGGTACCCGGAATAGAGGTAAGTCCCGGAGTCTGCGTGGACGTAGGCGAAGGAGAAGGATTGGCAGTTGAAGGATTGCTGGTTAAGTAGTAGGCTCCAGCTATGGCAGCTACAGCAATTATGACTATGGCAATTATGGTTATTAGTTTTTTCTGAGAACGTCCTTGAGTTAAAGGTGGCGGAGGTGGATAATTCATTTCGGCTAGTTTTTTTCTTTGCATATTTTTCCCGTTTTTCATTTGGATATTTGTTTGGATAAAGCTTTCGGTTAACATTGCTTTCGTTTTAGGTTCTGTTTTTAACCCTGCGCGCAGGCTGATTTATTGTGGGATGGAGGAAATTCCGTTTATGCTAAAGAAACTCAGGGCTCTGTTGCCGCGTTCGGTGGCGGTGTAGGCTATTTGTTGTTGAGGTTTGCCTGCTCTTTAACTAGGAGGTTTTCGACAAGTAGGTCTAGGGAGTACTCAAGTTGGTTTCTTTGAAGTTGCGTGACTGAAAGAAAATAGTCAAAAGTTGTCTGTTTTCTTTTTTCCAAGACCTTGAGCACGTGCAAGCACGTTTGGAGCTTGCTTGGTCGCATTGAGGTCGAGAATCTTAATTCGGAAGATGTACATAATATGTTTTTCCAACTATCAGTTCACATCTGTTAAGAAATGAAGCTTATTTATCGCGGTGTTTCTGTTTACGATCGGATTTTGCCCCGATATGATCAGCGATAGAGGACGTCGGCGACTTTCGAGTAAGAGTCAGAAGGTTATTGTGTGTAGGTGTGGAGCCGAAATTTTGCTTTCGCCTGATGCTGAGGAGATGGATCGTGCCATAATGTACCATGCTGAGTGGCATGCTGGGAAGGAAGAAGATCCTGAAAAGGCTAAAGCAATTTTTGAGCAAGCTCAAAACTGCTTGATTGAGCGAGTCTTAGAGGCAGCGGGCGAAGAATAGATCCCCGAAGCAGCATCTCGTGCGCTCTGAAGAAATAGAAAAGAACCTTTAGATTGTCGTGCGGCGATAAGAGCTGAGTCATCGTTTATAGATTCGCGATTTTTTGCAGTTCCCGATATTTTTTCAAATATTCCCGTCCCTTCGCGGTTGTGGCATATTTGTTTTTCGAAAGGGTGGGCACTTCTAATAGCTCGGTTTCTTGCAGTTTGGGCAGATAGTTTTTCAGCATTTGGTGGCTTGTGGCTATGCTGTACATAATGCTTGTTTTGGTTTGAGGGTTTATACACTTGTCGAGAATTTCAGTAGCAATTTGGAGGTGGTTGCGATGTTTCTTGCGCGTCAATTATTTTTCCGTCCTCACCGTCACGAAGATTATGGCTTTGTGGTTCATAATGAGAAAGGAAATGTATTAAACGAGTATTCTCAAAGTCGTAATAATCTGGTGTGCCCTCGGAACGCGAACAGATAAAGGAAAAACACACAAACAAACAGTTGTTGAGCAGAAGAAATTTCATGGGATAAGCCTTTTGACCCGGTTAGGTAGCTGCGAGTGGGGTTCCTGTTGTCCGCCACACAGTCGAAGGGTAGCCAGCAGTAGCGGGCATTTGGCAATGCCTTTGCTTTTGCGGTGGAACTACAACAAGTGGTGCTGAAACCGCACTATAGGCAAAAATCCCCCAGCGGGAATGCCACAAACTAAGTATCTCCCGAAAGCACACGCGAGTCTGACTTAACAATTGGTACGATCTATGATTACAGTCACCAGTGTGCCGGGCCAGGTTCCAGATGTGCTGGGGGCAGGTTCGAGGAAGCCGAATGACAGTCACGCCTCCTTCAGACTATAACTCGTGTAGTTCGGGACGTTGTTCGGTGCTTCTGCCGGTCTCGGTAGAAAAACGTTGCTCTAGACCAAACCGAGTCCGGACATCGTCCATCGTCACCTCAGGGTCGGGATGCAAGTTGAGGGTGAGCAAGCCATCTTTCATTTTTGACTGCGGTCCGGGGTAACGAAGCTCGACCTCGGTCACTTCTGCTGCGGCTTCAGTGCTGGAGCCGTGATACGTAGCGAAGTATGGGTCTTGCTCGTTGAACGAAGACAGCCGCAGTCTGGTAACCTTCTCAACCGACTCGCGGTCCAGCCGCGGGAGATTCAGCAGTTCATCAACTAGCTCAAAGAGACTCTTGTTCATAGCGTTTTCTATTCAATGTGGAAGTCTAACCCGCCTTAAAATGTTATAATTGAAATTGGCACTTCTATCAGGCTTTTGCGCGAGAATTTCATGCAATAAGCCTTTTAACCGTTCATGGTGAGAGCTTTCTTACAATACTGGAGGATAGCTTGGAAGAATGTCGGCAACCCGTGGTCTGGGAAGAAATGCTCGTCTTTTCTACAATAATGCCCCGATTGGGTACGGCAAGAACATCTCCGTGAAGGCTAAAGCAGTTTTCGAGCAAATTCAAGATTACCTGATTGAGCGAGTTTTGGAGGCAGCAAACAAAGAAAAAGACTCCGGAACTACATCTCACACGCTCTGAACAAGAAAAAAGAACCTTTGGATTAGGAGGCACCAGGGGCTGACTTTGGGGGTAGCATCGCGGTGTCTGGGAGCTCAAAGGATATCATTAAACTCGTTGTACATTTCCCCCATGCCTGGGATTAGGAGAACCTCTGTCTCCTTCACGGATCCAAGCGGCCTCTATAATGGGACTTATTTTGTGGCTGCCTTCAAAGTCACCGACGTTTCGCGAGGCACCTTCGTCAAGTTTGACTACTTGCTGCCTTTGCGGATTGTAACCTCCGTCAACGTGCAATTAGAAGAGGTGAAAGAGCCCATTCAGAGACTTATTGGATACTGGAAAAAGAGAAAAGGGGAATAATCGGAGGAATCGCTTTGCTTTAACGTATTATCCTTGTAGTAGAGCGGTTATCGATTCTCCGTATTACTGGGTAGGATTTCGGCTTGTAGAAGGTAACGCCTTTAAAATTAGTTAAATGTCTCTTCTGTATTATGTTATCAGGCCAACTCTTTAAAGCATCTGCCACATTCTTCCTATTCACAACACCAATCTTCTTTTCAAGCAAAGGAATATCTGCATTCATTGGCACAACAGGCGGCAGATTGAGCGCAACCTTGAAGTCGCTTGATAAGGCAGCCGTTAAGATTTGGCGGACGAGAGCTGCAACCTGAGAGTTGGTTAAGAGGCCGTCATAGATGAAGACGTCATTAGACATCAGGAACTTGTCATGGTACTTCAATTCGACGTTGCCAGCGCTTAGAGCCCCTTCAAGAACATTCTGGTAGTAAAGGATGACTACAGTAATAGCTTTTCCAGCCGGCACAGGATAATTTACTTTGTTCTGGGCTTCATAGGTTTCTTCTTCAGTAGACTTCAGTGTTTCTGCAACACTGTGCGTGACCTCAATATTGAATTTTGAATTAACCAGACCAAAGAAACTGGCTCCAAGTTCAAGGCCTGTTTTTACGCTTGTGGCTTTGGATGTGTCTATTGAGCTCCCTTTCTTGTAAGTATACGTGATGGCTTCATCGTAAACCGTGTCGCTGGAGCCTTGATTGCTGAACTGACGCGAGATGTACCCCAAATACACCTTCTTAAGTATCCCTTCAGCAAGAGACACGCTGCCGATTGGTATTTCCGTTGTTACGTCTATGCTTCTGTCACCTTCATCAGTTGCCAGCCAACGGTATAGATTTGCGGTGAAAGATAGCCCAGCTGTTACATCCGTTACCTTAACATAGTCAACAAACCATCCCGGGCAACTTCCATTGTTATAGTGGAAAACTCGAATTTTATCAATCCAGCCGACATCTTCTGCAAAGACGTTGTCGAATCTATCTAGTTTTCCTTTCTCAAAATTGTTTGCGTCGTTGTCAAGGTAGAGGGCAACGCTCGTGCTTTTTTCGCCAAACAATTGAATGTAGACGTCCGCATCTGTCCCAGCATAATTTCTTCTCCCCGTTTGCACTTCAACGATGTATTGCTTCAACTACTTTTTCACCTCCTCCTCTCTCCATTCAAGAAAGCCCGAGAAATAGATTCGTTTGGTCTTGGTATTAATAACTTGTGTAATGTTTTGTTATTGAAAACAAAAGCAAAGTTCCACTTGGGGAATAGACGTAGAAAAAGTGAGGGAAAGTCTTAGTGTTTTTGGGGTAGAAACTTTCTTCGTTTAATGATTGAACCAAGCTCTAGCCGGCCGCTGTGGTTGCGATTTGTTGGATAGTGGAGTCTTTGCAGTGTTCGCAGGCGGTAGCCATGAATAAACCTACAAACTAGACATATTGCGATTACTGAAATAGCGGTTATAAGGCAAAAAAATCCTCAATAGGCGTAGCTAAAGAAAACCGCTGGAAAAGGAGTAATCGTTAATGCTCTATTCGGGTTTAGTGTTTGTGTCTTTTCTCCTACTAGTCTTCGCTATTTGTGAAATCGTCTTAACTTGGAGAAAAATGAGTCGAAACAAGCAATGGAAGTTAAAAGGAACAATTGCACAGCCTAAACCACAAAAATTAGGCCGCGCCTACCGAGAAGCGATGCTAGAAGAGCGAGACCACTATCACAGCGAGATAGCCACTTTGAACAGATTATCTGAAGAGGATTCAATCGACAACGAAACCTACTCACGATATAAGAAACTGCTGCAAATGAGCCATAAACAGAAGCACAAAAAAATGAGGACAGGTTTCGGAGCGCGCGGCAGCGGAACGTAGTGCGTGGAGGTGTTAGCGTGGACTCTGGTGCTGAATTAATCTTTGTTATGCTTGGGTTCGTGATTGTGGTGACTAACCTTATTCTATTTTCTGCGTTAAACGTTATCTCTCAAGTTCTGACTGTTGCTGCGGTTGCGGTTGTTGGGATAGTAGGAATCTTTGCAGCATTTGCCATAGTAGCCACGAACAGGCCCGCAAACTAAGCAAAGGTTGGAAACATAATAGCAGTCTCCCGATTGTAACCTATGATTCCTGATCTTCTCTCAAACTCAAACAACAGATAATCGTTGATTGCCATAAAACCTACACCCAGAAAAACAATGAAGTGTGAAACTAAATCTCCAGCGAGTCTCATTACGGGATTTGATGAATTTCTGGAATCCAACCAATAAGCAAAAAGCCGCAAAACACTATCCTCAAATTTGGTTTCTTTCTGCTGATTATATTATTTCCAATTTTTGGATTATGTTGGATAATAGCTTAAAACAATGACTGATATATCATCTTGCCGGAAATATCCTTTATTTTCTCGTCACAAATCAGTAGAACAGCGGAGAAGGCTGATACTTGAAACCTCAAAAAGTTGCTGAAGAAAACACTCACTATCTTGCCGACAAAGTCCGAAATGTATTAGAACAAAGTCGTGGCTACAAAAGTCCTTTGCCAAAACGGACCATTGGAAGCACTTCACACCGAAAAAAGGATTCTTCAGGTGCTAATAAGTTCAAAGAAGAGCTTATCAATACATTAAAGCAAACTCGGAAGGAAAATGCACCCGACCAGGAAACTCTTCAAGTCGTCAAGAAGTTACAGGATCAGGAAAAACTAACCAGTGAAGAATTTTGGCGCGTCTACTACGCAATTAGAAAAGATGGACCTAGTGTGAATTACAGGAAACTAAATGAATGGTGACTACTGGAACAAAATAGGAGCTCCGTCTAACGAATTCGTGCCTTTAAGAGGGCGAAATATCAAAAGATTATTGGAAATGGAATCATATAGCCACTGGTACCGCTATTAGTGTCCAAGTCCCCCGCGCAAGCCTTCCCCTTTTTTCGTTTCGGAGTGTTCGGCTGTGAGTGAGGCTGAGTTGGTTGTTTCCGACTTCAAGAAAAGCGATCATGGCTCCAGAGCGGACAAAGGCAAAAGTTACAAGTATCCAAAGGAAAGAAAAGACTGGATCTAAACCGCTTACTATCTTAAATTGCTAACCGTTTGTCTTGAAGAACTAAGAAGGGGGAGCACGGGACACTTCGCCACAAGACTAAAGTTAACCTTATAGTTTTAGCACGCGGTGAAAATTAAAACAACTCAAATGACGGACTGTCAGGCCAAGAATCCAGCAGATAACAAATAAGTCAATCAACGAGCACAATGTCTTGTATTCTAGACGATATTAAACAAAAACTCGCACAAAACCAAAGCTCCCGATTTTCTCATCCATAGAGTGTTACCTGCCCTACACCCAAGTCCACAACTTCATGCCAAAAGCCGCCGTCAGCATCAACAACTTTCATGAGCGCCCACGTCTTGTTTGAATCCATCAGGGATCTCACGGTATCTTCAGGTATCGGGAAGCTAACTGTCAGCAACTTAGTTGGACCCACAGGGTCTAAATAGTCAAATTTGCATACCTTCGTCCAGTTGTATGGGTGTTCATTGAATAGAAGGTCATGCTTGCCCATGTAGACTGTGAGACCGCTGAAATTGTTCGGCGTCTGCTCATAGCGGATCTTGATTACGTCGCCGTTTTCTGGGCTTAGGATTCCTGCAGTCCTCTGGTTCCTTATGTTCAAAGTTACGTTTATCCCCAAATCAGCAGACGTTACGTTGCAGCTTTCAACCTTAAACGCCAGTTCCTTCGCCACAAGAGCTTCTCCACCCGGCAAGCTTATTGGCATATCGAAGAACCAATGATTGTTGCCTACTTTAAGGTGCGGTGTCGCCCCCGTTTTTGCCACAATGTCTTCCGTGACATTAAAGCTGAGGATTATCGCTTGGTCTTTTCCAATTGTGATGTCGGAGTAGTTGCCCAGTGTTATCCAAGAGGTAGGCAAAGGCAGCAACGCGGGCTCAATTATGACGTATCCGAATGTTTCGTTGCCTTTTCCTTCATTCATGACGGCCAAGGTTAAGTTGAAGCCTGAACCTTGCCGGGTTGCGTTGTAACTTTGAATTCTAATGCCTCCCGAAACCCGGTCGTCCATATTGAAGCCAAAATAGCCATAATACCAGAGTGCGATCACCATAATTGAAAATAGATTGGTGAGGACAATGGCAGCCACGAGAACCGCTTTCGAACCTTTTCTCATAACTTGCCCCGCTGGGATAGTTTCTGCATTTCAGCTTATAGGTGTTATTTCGGGACTAAAATTTAATCTGTTAATGCGTTATGTTCGTTTTTTGACTATTGGCTTTGCGGACCTCACAAAGCCGAGTCGGCTTTTTAGCGATAGATGATTTTTATTCTGAGCCTGCAAGACCTGCTAGGTGACAACGAATTGGAAAATCTTATTGAGGATTGGGATGTCCTCGCAGAATACGCTGGCGAAAGAATAGGATTCTACCAGCTGATCGCGGGTAGATGGACAGTTTGAAATTCGAGTCTTGACTGAAAGATGCGGGTTTGTTAGGGAGTTGAGCAGCGCTGAGGACCCGCTTTTCAGCAAGATTATGGATTTTGTCCGGCGGCACTTCAGAGACAACTTCACACAACAACGCGAACGCATTGCCCACCACGTCCAAAACCCCAGGCTCCAAAGAATCAGCTTTAAGACCCTACGAACCTGGAAAGGAACCATGGAATACCACCGAACCAAAGACATTCTACATGTCATGCAAACACTTGGACACAAGAATATAAAAAACACCCTAATCTACGTGCAACTTGCAGAGGAGCTATTCAAAGGAGAAATAGACTACATCAGCAAAGTAGCTAAAACCGAAAACGAGGCTTGCCTGCTCATAGAAGCAGGTTTTGAGTTTGTCTGCGATTTCAACGGAAACAAGCTGTTCAAGAAACGAAAATACTAAAGCCGCTTGGGTTTATCGCCAGGACAAACCCCCCGGCTTTTTCAACATAGTGGTGCGGGGGGTGGGATTCGAACCCTTCTGTGAATGGAGAAATCACCCGCGCAACCCCCATTTTTTTGTTCTGGAAGCGTCATTATGAGGTTCAGTCCGTCGGTGGAAGGAAGAAAATGCGTAAATCTTATTTGCGAAGCTAAAGCACATTAGAACACATGTCTAATAGGAGAGAGTCAAAGAGTCCCAATTCCAATTTTGATTATGTAGCTCAAATAGGGGCTATTACTCTTTTAGCTTTCATGATTTTGACGGTTCTGTTTTTTTATTTAGGAAATAGAACCGTTTATGAGTCCAAAACATTTCTTGCTATAATTAACATAATATTCTTATCGGCACTTCCGTTTGCAGTAGCCTACATCTCAAGTTTCAGCTACCTTAGAAGCGGCTTGCTGCAGCTGCTGTTTCTGGGCGGTGCAATGGTAACATTTGGAATTTGCAACCTCATTGCAGCTTGGGGAATTCTGTCTGTCAGTACACCTGAATGGACAAATTTTCTAGTTACAGTGCACAATTCAGGGGTGCTTGTTTTTGGAATAGTTACCTTTGCTGCCTCAATACTATCTTCAATTAAAACGTCGAGATTTAACCCAAATACCAAGAATAGAAAGCTAACCGTTGCCCTGGCTTACGCTACTGCAACAGTATTGGCGATTCTTCTGGCGGCATTAACTTTGGCTAAAGATACTCCGCCTTTCGTTGTCTTAGGTGAATTCACTCTCCTGCGACAGTCGATCTTGGTCGTAGTCGTTGTCCTATTGTTTGCCTCAGCTTTTTTGTTTGGAAAGAAGTACTTTGATACAAAATCAAGAATTGTATATTGGTATGCTGTGGGTTTGGGTCTGATTGGCATGGGCATACTGGGAATATTGATTGAGCCCCATCTCGGAACGCCTTTGTCATGGACTGGGAGGGCAGCTCAATATGTGGGTTGCGTTTTTTTTGTTATTGCTGCTTTGAGCAAGTTACCAAAAAGCAGTATCGACGAGAGTTGGGTGGAAGCGTTCAGGTCTGATCGGCTTCAACTTAGCAATCTTTTCTCGAAAATGCTAGACGGTTTCGCTTATCATAAGATTGAAACTGACGACAAAGGAAAGCCCACGGACTACGTCTTTTTGGAAGTCAATGATTCATTCGAGAAAGTCACTGGGTTAAAACGAGAAAATATTATCGGTAAGAAAGCAACTCAAGCAATACCTGGCATAGAAAAAGATCCCGCTGACTGGATTGGTGTATATGGTCATGTCGCCTTAACTGGTGAACCGACTCAGTTTGAAAACTACGCACAACCTCTGGATAGATGGTTTAGAGTATCAGCTTATTGTCCAGAGAAAGGCTATTTTGTCGCTTTATTCGAGGACATAACAGCACGCAAGAAAGCCGAAGCAGCAGTTCAACAAAGCGAGCAGCGGTATCGTGGTCTATTTGGAGCCATTGCAGGTGGGATTGTTGTTCAAGACCAAAATGGATCCATAATAGAAGCCAATGATACTGCATGTGAGATTCTAGGTTTGTCCCGTGATCAAATACAAGGTCGAAGCTCAACTGACCCAAGATGGCACGCTATTCACGAAGATAATTCGCCCTTCCCAGGCGAGGAGCATCCAGCCATAATTACTTTGAAGACAGGAGAAGCCGTTCGAAACGTGGTCATGGGAGTGTTTCATCCAAATAGTCGTCAATACAGGTGGATTCTTATTAACTCAGAGCCGATTATCAGCACTAATGAGAAAAACATTGTAGCTGCTGTAACTACATTTATTGACATAACTGACCTAAAGAAAGCAGAAGAGGCACTTAGAGAAAATGAACATCTTTATCACACTGTATTCGATAATAGTCAAGACGGCTTCCAACTAATTGAGTTAGTGTACGATAAAAATGGAAAACCGATAGATCACAAGTTCTTGAAAGTAAACCATGCCTATGAAAAAATCATAGGTGTCAAAGCAGAGGACATTCTTGATAAGACTGCAAAGTATATTTCTCCTCACCAAGAACCTCATTGGCTTGAGGTCCCTGATAGGGTTGCTAAGACTGGATATTCAGAACATGTTGAACTTTACAATAGAGACATCAACAAGACCTTAGACTGCTTTTATTTCCTATACTCCAATAATGTAGTTGGCACACTTTTTAGAGATATAACTGAGCGCAAACACTTAGAAAAACAACTACGAGATTCTGAACGTCTAGCTGCTATAGGAGCGACGGCTGGAATGGTTGGTCATGACATTCGGAACCCGCTGCAATCTATTACCAGCGATGTTTACTTAGCCAAAACTGAGTTAGCTTCAACTCCTGACAGTGAAGAGAAAAAGAACGCGTTTGAGAGCTTGCAGGAGATAGAAAAGAACGTTGATTACATCAACAAGATTGTGGCGGACCTGCAAGATTTTGCAAGGCCTCTTAACCCTCATACAGAGGTAACAAACCTAAAACATGTAATTGATGATTTATTGACGAAGAACGGTCTGCCCAAGAACGTAAAAGTAAGCGTCAAAGTCGAAACTGAAAAAGTTGTGGCTGATTCCACTTTCATAAACCGCATAATGTACAATCTGGTCAATAATGCTGTTCAAGCAATGCCTGACGGTGGTAAATTAACTATACATTCCTTCAAAGAAGCAAACGACTCAATCATATCTGTCAAAGACACTGGAGTCGGCATTCCAGAAGCGGTGAAAGGTAAGTTGTTTACGCCAATGTTTACTACTAAAGCTAAAGGCCAAGGCTTCGGTTTAGCAGTGATTAAGCGCATGACTGAATCGTTAGGTGGAACTGTAACTTTTGAGAGCCAAGAAGGCAAGGGAACAACTTTTACTATACGTTTGCCCCAATCCCCCCAACAAAAAACTTAGTCTCTACAGGGGACTCGATTGGATCTCAGTAAACTCTTCTTTTATGGAAAAACGAGTTCTGCAGGAGATGGAAGCTACACCCCCTGGCGAGTTGGGCAGCCGTTGCATCGAACCCCCAGTCAGGTGGAGATGTCACCCGCAAACCTCCCTTTTCTTTTATTCATCAGAGTTTAACACGTATTAAACCTCGGTAACATCCCTATATAATGCGGATACTGCATTCAAAAACGCAGGGGAAACTATGCCGAAAGGAATCCCCCATCAACAGCAACCAGTGCTCCATTCATATAGGTTGATAGGTCAGTTGCCAAAACCAGAGCAATACGTGCGACCTCGTCTGGCCGCCCCATCCTGCCCAGAGGAGTCCTCATGTTGTATTCTATACCTGATTTAACAATGCCCACGTTCAGCTTGAGTGCATCTTTTGCAATGCTCTTTGTGCCTCGGGTCCAGATTCCACCTGGAACAAGGACGTTTATCCTAAAACCATGCTTGCCATATTCACTCGCTAAAGCTCTTGAAAGCACCATGACTCCTGCTTTGCTAATATCATAATGGCTCAACCCTTCTTTTAGAGGCATCACAGCTTCAATCGAACCTGTGTTAATAATGACTCCCCCTTTCTTCAGTCTGCTCTTAATCATGTTTTGGCACATCCAAAAAACCGAGTTCAAGTTAACATCCATTATTTTCTTTAAGAATTCCTTCGTCCACTTCCAAGAAAGATTTGGAAGGGTAAATTGCAACATTATTAACCAAGATTTCTGGCTCTTCGCCTTTCACTTTTCTCCATAACTCGTCTATTTCTTCGTGTTTAGACAAGTCAATTTTGTGTGTTCTCACTTTTACTTTAAACTGCCCCAAGTTTTCTCTTACCTTGCTCAAACTTTTTTCATTAATGTCCACGAGTTCTAAATCAGCACCTGCCTCAGCAAACCTCATGGCGATTGCTTCACCAATACCAGTTCCAGAACCAGTAACCATTGCCTTCTTCTTCTCAAGAGATACTAGTTTCGATATCGGCTTCCAGTTTGAACCAGCTTCTTTTTTCATACACGCAAACATCCTCAAGTATTTGTGCCTGTAAAAAGGTAATCATAGTCGGGATTTAAGTTTTCAAACTTCTCTTGTACTAAGTACAAGAATTGGGAATTCTTGGTTATAGTGGTGCGGGGGGTGGGATTCGCACTCCCACTCCTGAGGCGATACCAAGTTTTAGAATCGTGGCGATATCACCTTAATTTCCTCGCAGCTTCTCTCCCCTTTTTCCTAAATTTTCCTAAGGAGACCAGATTTTGAAGATTTACAGTGATGACCCTAATCTACCGTACAAAACAACGAAGTTGAAGGCACTTTACACCAAGAGTGAGATTGACGGCTTGTTCGCCAAGTGGGGCGTCAAAGATACCTACTGGCGTTGGGATCCAAAAACAACGAAGTCTTCGTCCAATTCAAAATTGTCGAAAAGATCGATGATGTGCCCAGGCAGTTTTCAGCTAAGGTTGAGGCACCAGCGATATGGGATCGCAAAACCCGTTCCAAAGCAGAATCCATAAACTGGGACATTAGCATGCGCGTCATGTTCTGGTTCATCAAATCCCACCTGGAAGCCGCTTATCTGCTTCAAAGCTCCAAAACCGTCGCTTTTCTGCCCTATATCGCCACTGGCGATGGCTCGCGGACAGTGAAGGATCTAATTCCCATGCTTAACCAGCTTCAGCATTTGCATTCCTTGCCTAAACCATCTGTAATTATTGACCAGGAACCGGAGATCACCCGATGAAGCAAAAGGAAATCGATGTTGCAGCGGTTCATGTCAGATTCTTCCTTGCTGGTGTTGCCGTCCTCTTTGACGCTAATTTCCATGAACTTGAAGAGATGGTGGAACGGGCTCTGAACGAAATAGAAGAATCCAATCTTGAGTAGGGGATTTTTTTGGCTAAAGATAATCGCTTCATTGAACACGGTTCAAAAAGAGCGGTTCAACGGTTCAATAGAAGTTTTGAACTCTTAGAGCCCCTACCGGAGAAAGCCCAGAAGATTCTAGCTGTTTTAGGAGCTGACGGCGTAGCTAGCGAAGCAGTCAGAATCGCTAACTGCGTGAAAAGTAACGTAACTTATTGGAAAAACCGCCTAGTCAAAGCTGGCGCTTTGCGACTAAGACTAGACGGCATTGTGAAATACTATGAGCTTACGCCTTACGGTTCAAAGCTTCTCACTGGAAGTGACGGTGAAATTCGTTTGCCCGTGGTGTTAGAGGATCATGCTTTGAAGTTTTTGGTTTTGCGTCGTGAGCGTTGCCGTGTGGATTGGGAAAAGTTGGGGGAGCCTCGGAACTGGCGAAAGCTCGGAGTGGTAATTGGGGTTGTTCGTGTGGAGTTGAATTTGGGCTTGGAGCCTACTGTAATCATTCATCCGGGGCAGGTTAAGGGTTTTAATGTTGATGAGTTGGAGATGGAGGCTGCTCGAATTGTTGAGCGTACCCGCGTTATTTTGGAGCAGAAATTTGGAATGCAGCTCTCTGAGAGCGGAACTCCTCTGCATAAGCCACGATGGCGCATTTATCGTCCAGAATGTCATGAGTGGATTTCGGCTGGGACAGTCGAGGTTGAAGAAGTAGGTGCATTAGATCACAGTCCTACGCACGACAGGAAGGATCCTCTCAGTGGTAGACCTCATTTGGAGTATAGCGATAAGCGTTTGGCTGCTCGTGCTGCAGAGTTTCCAGTAGCCCATGATTCAAGTAAAAGGTTGGCGGTTTCGGCAGTAGAGTTTCCCCTGGTTTTGGCAAATCTGGAGGCTAAGTTGGATGCTCTATATGGTCAATTTGAGCGGTTAACAGCTGCAAATGAGCGCTTGACCGATATGATGCTGGGCAAAGTAGCGGATCTGAAAGAGGCAGACTCAGTTGAGGTTGTTGAAGGCCAGAAGAAACTTGGAGATTATGTTAGATGAATCAAGCTGACGCGCACTTTGCAGGATGGTTAGTGTGTCCTGTCTGCAAGAAAGAAACCCGGCACTACACCAAAGATACGCATGAAAGCCCTGTCGCGAAGTTGCGCAGGATTTGGTGCGAAGATTGTCGTGTAGTTCAGATGCAGTTTAAACAAAGCAGTGGAAAATGGGAATAGAGCGCACCTGATTCTGAAAAGAGATGGAGAAGGCTAACCTTCCTGTTTAGGCCACTTCCATGCATACCAAACAATTAGTGCAATAAACACAACTTCTAAAATCTCATAAAATACATAATAAGCCCAAGTCTCTCCTGGTGCAAGCAGTGCAGGGACCAAAATACCAGCATAGACTATACCTACAATGATGTTTACCCGGCGATTCACTTTAGCCGGCAATGCCAGGGACAAGAAAATCATAAAAATCGGAATCGCCATTAATATTGCAGCTCCAACCAAAAATACTTGATTAAGCGCTTTTTCTCCTGATAGTACTTTCTCTACTATATCTTGCCTATAGGATCCGAAAACATCGTTATATAAATAAAAAAACATTAAAGCTACCCATAATGCTGAAAGCTTTATCTTCACATTTATTTTCACATCTTCTAACATAGACTTATCTCTCTCCCCATATTGACATTTTAGGGGGTTATCTGTCGATTTGGATTTAAGACTTGTGTTCGAATATACTGAGAAAGGAAAGAGACTCTTCCCAGAAAATGTGAAGTAACTGCTTTTACTTACGCGTGCGAAAAAATTTCTGATTTACTTTTGAGGCAAAATGCTATTATCCTTAAGAGTAATTATTCCTGAATATCAAATGAAAGCGATTGTCCACACAAAATACGGTTCTTCTGATGTTCTTCAACTCAAAGAGGTAGAGAGACCTCTTCCCGAGGACAATGAAGTACTGATTAAGGTCCAGGCGGTATCCGTTAATAGATCTGACTGGGAGGGATTGACAGGTACACCGTTATATGCGCGGTTCGGGGGTATTCTAAGACCGCGGCGCAAAATACTTGGATCGGACATAGCTGGGCGCGTTGAAATGATTGGCAGAAACGTAAGTCGATTTCAACCAGGGGATGAGGTCTTCGGAGACACTTCGTTTCGTATGGGTGGTTTTGCTGAGTATGTCTGCGCTCTTGAAGAAACCTTAGCGTTGAAACCAACCAGTATGACATTCGAGGAGGCAGCAACAATTCCACAAGGTGCTGTGATCGCTTTGCAGGGGATTCGAGATAAAGGACAAGTCCAGCCAGGTCAAAAGGTTTTGATTAATGGTGCTGGCGGCGGTGCTGGTATGTTTGCAGTGCAGCTTGCCAAGTTATACGGGGCTGAGGTGACTGGAGTGGATAACGCCGGCAAGCTGGATTTTATGCGTTCGCTTGGTGCTGACCATGTCATTGATTACGCTAAGGAAGACTTTACCAAAAATGGACAGCAGTATGATCTGATACTTGATGTTATTGCGAATCGTTCGGTTTTCGCCTATAAGCGGGCGCTAAGGCCTAATGGAAGCTATTTTGCTGTCGGAGGTTCTGCAGCTACACTTTTCCAGATTTTGCTCCTGGGACAATGGATTAGAAGAACATCAGGCAAGAAAATACGATTCCTGGCGGTTCAACCAAATCTAAAAGATTTAGTTCATATAACGGAGCTTTGTGAAGCCGGCAAAATCGTTCCATTTATTGATAAACGGTATTCGTTAATTGAGGTTCCTGAAGCGCTTCAGTATCTTGGTGAAGGACTTGTCAAAGGAAAAGTTGTCATAATTGTTAAGCTTAACCTTGATCCTTAGCTTTGTTGCCTTAGTCGTTATCGAAGTCCTTTCAACTTTTGCTAATCCAAGCAACGCCTACGTCTACCTTGTGATCGACACAGTAATGAACATTCCAAGGATTCTCGCTCTTGGAATAGTCATTGGCTATCTATACAAAAGACTGTACAGTTCAGATGCAGTTTAAGCAAACAAACGATAAATGGGAATAGAAAGTACCTACTTCTGAGCAGAGAAGCACCTTTAGCACGCATTAAATCTAATGGCAAGCGTTAAATAGAAAATAAGCTGATAGGCGTTAATCTGGAGAGAGGGCTCAAAATGGATTATTACAGAAAGATCGCAATAACTGTAGGAGTATTATTTATCATTTTTACGGGTGGAGACATCCTAAGCTTCCTATTTCTGGGGTCTGTGACGGCTACGGATTATCTTGTTAGTGTTTCTGCAAATGCAGGGATGGTAGGAACAGGAGCTCTTATTTTGTTAATTGGTGGTGTTTGCGGTGTTGGTATTGCAGTTTCGCTGTATCCAGTGCTAAAAAAATTCAATGCAGGTCTAGCTCTTGGAGCTGTTGGTTTTAGGATTTCTGAGGGAGTGTTACGTTTTGTTGCTGTGGGTGGCTATCTATTACTAATAACATTAAGCCAGCAATTTGTACAAGCTGGAGCTCCAGATTCATCGTATTTCCAAACTTTAGGCGCATTGGTATATGCAGGAAATCGTTTGGGCAATCTTTTGTCACTGCTGGCTTTTTCCATAGGTGCTCTGCTATATTACATCATATTTTATCGAACAAAACTAATTCCTCGATGGTTATCGGGCTGGGGTCTTGTTGCCGCCATACTGTCCATGACATCAGCGGCGTTAGTAACGGTCGGTCTCATCGCTCCTATGGGTACGGAACAAGTTGTTATGAATCTTCCATTACTTCCACAAGAAATGGTTCTTGCTGCATGGCTGATAGCTAAAGGATTCAATCCAGCAGTAATTGCTTCCAAGTCTCAGGAGTAAACGACAAGTTATGGACGTCAAAGCTTCAAAGCCAAATAATGCTAGCTTAATTACCAAAATTCTGATAGTTCTGGTCATACTCAACATTGCTGGGGACGTTATAGCTGCAGCGATTTTTCTGTCGGACCCTTCCATAGGAGAGTTGTCAGTATACGGCGGTTTGATTGCAAGTTTTGCGGGACAAAATGGTGCCGTTATGATAACAAGCGCCATTCTTTTAGGCTATGCGGTGGTTTACGCTGTTTGTGTCTTTGGGTTGTTAAGTAAATTAAAGTGGGCACTGCCTCTGGTTATTGCAGTTTCGGTAGTGAATCGCGCGCTTGCTTTTGGGGTTATTTTTGAGCCAAATGTTGCTTGGCTAATCTGGTCAGCATGTAAACTCGTCATAATAGCTTTAGCTTTCTATCTTTGGCGCAAAACGTAAGCAACTCTTGGAGGCCGCGCGCGCAAGAAGGAGAGAGCAACCCATAGGCTTGTACAAGATGCGCGCAGAAAAGGATAATTTTCTCTTAAGACTAGCCCGCATTGCTAATAACAATGGAATGACGCCTAACATGATGACTGCTCTGGGTCTGTCCTTCGGCTTAGCGAGTGGCGTATTATTCGCGTCGCGTCAGATTCCCTTTGCCTTCGCCTGCGGTTTCTTGAGCGTGTTCTGCGACATGCTCGATGGCGCAATCGCTCGGATATTTCACCGTGAAACTTCGTTTGGTCGAGTTTTTGACTCCCTGTCAGATAGAACCTGCGAACTTGCGGTAGTTTTGGGTGCCTTGGCTGGCGGCATTATCGAACCATTGGGAGTGATTGCGATAGTTGGGTCAACGATGCTGTTCTTGTTACGTGCCTTTAGTCATATTCGAGGATTAAACACTGACTATGTTATGTTTGGCCGCACTGAACGTCTTGTTTTCATTTTTCTCGGACTTATCCTGCCATTCGCCCTGGTGAGCACTGTTTGTTTCGTTGTGGCTGGAGGTTTCGGATTGGTTTCGTCGCTTCAAATAATCGTTTTCTTGGCACGACAGCGTTCGCGGGTAAATCGTACACTTGACTTGACAGCATAACAGTTTTGATGCTTTTGCTTTGTATCTTTTCGAGGCAAAAGCCAATGTTTTTAACCGTTCAAATTAAAGGGTCACCGTACATAGTTTTCTATTTTTCGGGTCTGGCGCCGCGAGTGCTGAATAGACCTTAGAATCAAAAAAATCGAGGAGACATTATGCCGCATCGTCGTTGTGTTGGTAAACTGGAAGGTAAACTTTTTCGCAATTACTGTTATATGCACAGTGAAAAGGTGCCCATTGATAGGAAGGACCCTGATTCACCAACAGAAACAGTGTTTGTTGGAACTTTGGAAGAAGCAAGGCAAGCTGTTTTAGCTGAAGCAAGAGAGGAACGTACAGGTGATATTCCTGATTATCCGCAGGGAACTGTGATTCGTGACTGCTTTGGCACAGATCAGATTTCATTACCAATCTCAGAGGCATAAACACATGGCTGAGGATTGTCTTGAGGCTTACAAAAACCCGTCATGCCCCTATGTCACTCAAATAAACATTAACACTTCCTGCATGAAACAGGTTGACAAGGCCTTGATTTCGCTTTTAGGTAAAGACGGAACTGGGCTTAATGATGGTGTGATTCACCGGATGCTTTTAAAGCTCGATGATTTGGAGGCAAAAAACAAGGTTTCTGCAAGCTGGCTAAATCTGATTAAACCCATCGCAATTTCTGTCGTTATCACAGCTTTGACAACTTATCTTCTGACAAGGTTTGCATGACCTTGACCTTAGA
>CAVOWB010000014.1:0-146491 GCA_963699995.1 Candidatus Bathyarchaeota archaeon
GATGAGAATCATGGTTAATGCGGGTAAGGGTCGTTTGTTTAAACGCAAGGACGGCAAATTCCTAATCTATCTGCCAAAAGACCTGTGCGAGGACAGCATGTTCCCGTTTAAGATCACTGACTACTGTGCAGTAAACATAAAAGCTTCGAGCTCGGCGACGGCAAGGTGCTTGTCCAAAAATGGGAAGAACTCAAAACCGAATAAAGTTTCGATGTCAGATCTAAGGTCCAAATTTCTATTGAGGGTTTGCTGGGGCTCTGAATCTTAGTATTAGGTGAGAGAATGAGATGCTCGATATTCTAAAGAAACGCTGAGGCGTCGTCTGCTGTTTGATTTTATTAGTTCTTGGTTGATTCTGGTGTCGCTTCTTCAATGGCTGCCATGCCCGACTCGTTTCACTTTCCAGTTGTCTAGGTTGCCTCGGACAAGTTGAGGATTGCTCGTGATAAGGTGAAGGGTTTCTTGCTCCGGAGCAAATCAAGAACATAATGCAAGCTCAAGAAATCGTCAAAAACGTGCCCATCCACTAGGAGAATAAGTAAGCCATGACCGAGAATTTAGCATGTGCGCAAATACTGAGTTTACGCATATATTTATAGAGATCCTAAGAAGAGTACAAATTATGTTTTCATATGCATTAAAGGAGATAAGGCGTCGCAGGCTTCGTACCTTTGCTAATGTCTCAGGTTATGTTATTGCGGTTGCTTTTCTAATTATTGTTGTTTCGCTTGCTCAAGCTTATGTGGTTGTGGCAAATGTAACCCTAGAGGGAATTGGAACGCATTTTACAGCATATATTCCAGCGTCAGGTATATGTCCTTGCCAGCTTGCCGAGGTAGGACCTTACTTTAAGAATGTGTATACGCCTACATTTAATTCCTCTTTAGTTGAAAGTGTTAAAGGTCTTCCAGGTGTAGCTGATGCGGCACCTTGCCTTGTGTTTAGGTTTGAGAACTTGACAATATGCGGTATCGACCCTAATGCGGTTGCAACTGAAACAACTGTCGTTTCACCTGACGAGGTACTAGAAGGAAAAGGTAGATACCTGCAATCGAGTGATACTAACCAAGTGATGGTAGATGAGATATTTGCTAACGTAAATTATCTCAAAGTTGGGGATACATTGAGCGCTTTTGAGCAGGACTTCATTATAGTAGGCGTAGTTAATCCATCTCTTCACAGCAAACCTGCAGGGACAGCAAACATTTATGCCCCTCTTAAAACGGTCCAAAATATAGCCAGTTACTATGGAGACTTGTACAATTTTGCAGTCAAGGACATTAATTTAGTACTTGTTGAAATCTCTGCTCAAGGAGACTCTTCTTATATTGGTGCAGTTCAAAAATCTGTCCTAGACACTATAGAATCCTATGGAGGTCGTCCAGGCGCAGTAGTTGGCTACCAATGCGGGTTAGTAGCTAGAGAAGTTGTTTCAATTAATGAAGTAAGCGCTTGGACAATATCTGCCGTGTTGCTTATTAGTGTAGTACTCTTTTCTTTAAAGTCACAGTTTGGAGCAGTAGTTGAACGCACTAAGGAAATTGGTATACTAAAAGCCATTGGCTGGACAAATGGAGACATAACTAAACAAATCCTCTTAGAATCTCTTCTGCAAGCTGTAGCAGGAGGAGTTATTGGCATAATTATAGGCAGTACAACAGTACTTCTATTTCCTAAATTCTTTGCTTTAGACCAGAACTTACAGCTTGCAATATCGTTAACCCTTGTAACTCTTGGAATGCTTGCATCAATCATTGGCGGAGCTATAGCAGGTATCATACCAGCATGGCGTGCAGTTAAACTTCAACCTGCAGATGCATTAAGACGCTATTGATGTGAAAACATGATTGACCAAAATTATCCATTAATACAAATTCAAGCAGTATCCAAAATTTATCAAAGAAAAAACAATTCAATTATTGCTCTAGACAAAATTGATCTTGAGATTAATGAGGGCGATTTTTTAGCTCTTATAGGTCAATCAGGAAGTGGAAAAACCAGCCTACTTAACTTAATTGGAGCCTAGATAAACCGACCTTAGGGAAAATTATCTTCAAATCTAAAGACCTATGTGGACTCTCTAATAGTAAACTAGCGCTTTTTAGACGTGAGCAAATAGGATTTATCTTTCAAACCTTTAATCTTCTACCGGCTTTAACAATAGTTGAAAATGTGGAGTCTGCCCTAATACATTCAAAGTTGTCACAAGCTGAGGTGAAAACCAAGGCAGTAAATGCGCTAAGTCAACTTGGATTAGAAGACAAACTAGATAGGTTTCCATCTGAGCTAAGTGTAGGTCAGCAACAAAAAGTTGCTATAGCCAGAGCACTTGTAAAAAATCCTTCAATAATTCTTGCAGATGAGCCCCTTGGGGAAATGGACCCTATAGCAGGTAAAGAAGTCTTAGACAAGCTAATTGAACTTAACAATAAATTAAAAATCACAATAATAGTAGCAAGTCATAACTTAACCTTAGAAAAGATTGCGCAACGTGTAATATTTCTTAGCGCAGGAAAAATAGTCTTGAAAGAACAAACACAATATCAAGGCAAATATTTTCAATAGTTTAATATTAAAATGAAAAGGTGGGCGAGCTCACTTAGCATAATTATTTTTCCGCTTCATGATGAATATAAGCACTCCAGCCACAATAGCGATGACTAATGCTACAGCAACTGCCACGTATAATATTGGAAAACCTGCAGAGCTCTGAATTGACCAAATCCGCATATCCGGGTCACAAAGGTTAGAAAAGTATGTACAGCCCAAAGTGACAATTTCAACTTGCCCATCATTGTCAACATCTCCCGTAGCTAGGTTCCACGCACATGCGCCTTCATCAAAGGTCCAATCAATACGATATCTTAATGTCAAAACTGTCCCATCCCAATTCCAAACTGTTACCTCCGCACGCTCAGGCTCGGTAGCTGTATTGGCAAAGCTTCCTTTCACCGCAACTACTCCGCTAGTTACTATATCTATTTTGGAGTCTCCGTCAACATCATTTAATGAAAGACTTTTAATTTCTGTAAGATAATCAGTGACCCATTCTTTACTTATTTCTAAAGAGAGAGCTTCCCCATTCCAGTTCCAGACTCTAAGTTGGGCATTAACGTTTTCACCATCAAAAGCAAACCCGCCTGTTAAAATCTCAACTGTACCATCGCCATCTACGTCGGCTGTTTTTAGGCTATTAACTATCGTATTGCCCTGCACACCACCAGCAGTAGTCAAAGCATAAACATCTTGCTTTAACTGCCATTCCACACTTGATTTAAGAGCTAAACCTACATCTCCATATTGCCATATTCGAAGCTGCCCACTACTGTTTTTAAGAAAATAAGCATAACCTGAGGTGATAATTTCAACCTTGCCATCACCATTAAGGTCATCAGCATAAACAGAAGTGGCACTAATAACATTAGAAAGACACCACTCCACGCTATCTTTGAGAATTAGCTGGTTTTCTTTTAAGTTCCAAACACTAAGTTTTGCACCCGCATATTGCCCACTTACATTGAATCTTCCAACTGAGAGAATTTCATTTATCCCATCTTTATCTACATCGTTTACAAAAACATCACTTGTAGAAATGCCTTCAACCCTTGCCTTTGTTGACAAAGATGAGCCATCCCAGTTGCAGACTTTAAGTGACGAAAAGGTTCCTGTTTGGTTTCTAATAGTTCCTGAGATTATAAGCTCTATTTTTACATCTTCATCAATATCATTTGCATAAACGCAGTTGATAGTGCCCGGCCAGTTTTGCTCACATTCAAGTTTAAGGTTTTGATTGTTCCAAGTCCAAATTCTCAAAGGTGCCTCTCTGGGCGCAGTTGTGCCGTCTGAAAGAATGTTATATGTGGAGCCTCCAGTTACGATTTCAACTTCATTGTCTTTGTCAATATCTCCGACAAAAACATTATGTGTTCCCGCGATGCAAGTTCCGCCTATGCGATAAGTGCCCCAGTTCTTTTCTGCCTCAAGTACAAAGTCATCTGATTGACCTTCAACCTGTTGTTCTACAAGCAAACTTACAGAAAAAAAGGCAAAGCAAATGCACACGACCCATATATAATTTTTGCGACTCATGCTAGCGCCCAAGGACTTTTAATAGAAAATCCTTATAAGCTTTTTTGAGAGCACTTATACGAGATATTTTAATCAACTAGAACGTAAAAATTTCTTAGCATATCTTGAGCGCTGAAATGTACTCTAAGGATACGCTGAGGCGTCGTCTGCTGTTCGACTTCACCAATTCCTGATTTATCATAGTATCGCTTCTGCCGTGGCTGCTGTGCCCAATGCGCTTCACTTTCCACTTATCCAAATTGCCGCGGATTAGCTGAGGATTGCTTGTTAGAATATAGAAGGGCATTTTCGTTTGAGAAGTATAGAGTTCTGCGATGAAGTTTAGGAGTCGTTTGCCTACGCCGATTCCTTGATAGTCTGGTAGCACGACTAGTCGGCTAACTCGATAATATTTTGCTTTCATTCTGACGCATGCAACAGCTATGAATGCAATGGGTTTGTCCTTGATAGACTGCCGATGTAGCATCTGACTCCTGCACCCAAGGAGCCGTTTAGATAGTGATATTGCCGAAACATCTTGCCAAAGGATAGCGCCGCACCGATAAACTTGAGGTTCAACGGGCGGCCTGACTTCTTTTTTTCGGCTAAACTCCATCGTGTCAGTGCAGAAAACCCAATCAGGCTCCAGCCAATCGACAACATCATAATGGCAGTTACTGCAATGAACTTCTTTTTGGACCGGCGAACAGCTTTGCTAATGGCAAAGGCGCTGACTTTGGCAATTTCCCTATCAACAACGCTTGTAAACTCATCAAAAACAATCAACGGCTTATCTAAGCAGAGTGCGCGGGCGATGTCAACACGCATCTTTTCGCCTTGGCTTAGGCAATCGTAGCTTTTGAGCCAGTCAGGCGGAGAAGCAAAACCCACACTGCAAAGCGTCTTTGTTATCTCTCCAGTTTCAAGCTCTTCTGGAAAATCATCAAGGACACATTTGTGGGTGTACTCAAAGCCTCTGATGTAGGCGTCTGGGAAAAGCTGCTTTAGCAATGCTTGTTTTGCCTGAGCCGCTGCGCCCAACGATAACGCCGACTTGCCAATCATCATCTTCAATGGGCAAGGAACCTTTGAAGTGCTTCTCCAGCTTAACATCAGAAAGCGTATAAGCTGCCAACTACACTTTGAGCCCGAAAACTGTCCGCTTGATCCCAGCGTTTTACAATGTCAAAATCCGTAGCTTGTACCCCTCCGATTTTAGCTTCTCAAACATGCTTTTCTGGTCAGCTTCATCTTTGCACTCAACGATTATCTCGTAGGTTGCAGGGATGCTAACTGAAAACTCACGTTCCAACAGTTCTTGCGGGAGCCTTTCCCCAACAGAAGCAAGAAGCGCCTTCAAGCCGTCTTTTTCGCCCTGCTCGATTATTCGCATGTATTCGGCAGCGTCAAGTTCCTTGTTATGCTTGCCCTTGAGCTTGTTGAGAATCTGCCTAAGCATTCGCCTATCAACATCGGTAACTGGCAACCGAAGAACTGGAGCAAAAAACTCACTATGTTGCTTGCAAATTTCAGCTCGCTGCTCACCATCAACATAGACGCCATCTTTGTTGGTTAGTATTGGGTAGGTCCAACCGTACTTTTGCAGGCTGCTCCAAATTTGCTCTTGCTGCCTAATCGTGGTCACATTTGGGTTATTTTGGTCCGACTGCAAGAAGACGAATATCTTCAACAGCGGCAAATATGCTTCTGGGACTTTAATTGTTGTTTTCTTCTCCATCAAATTTAACCTCACGTTTATTTTTCTTTTCTTTGGGTTCTAATTTCATGTCGCGCAGGAAATCTTCTCGATCCTTCTTCGACCATTTACTACGTTTTTTTGGCATTCAAACCAGCGTCTAAAAAACTCGTTAAAGTTGAACTTGAAGAACCACTGCTCAACCTCATCAAGCATCAACGCTCTGGGCATGGCAAACGAGAAAAGCTCGATTATTCGGCTAATGACGATGTGGTTAAGCTTGAGGATTAACTCTTTATTCTCCATTATGACTTCATGCGTCCATCTGCCCCGATATTTTTCGTCAAGCTCAAATTCTTCAATATAACCAGTTGTTCGGGTTCAGTGAAAGAGTAAAAATCTATGCGAATGCCCTCTGACGGCACAGGCTTTAGCTTCTCAGACAACTCTTCTATTCTCTTGGTTAGTTCTCCAGGCTTCAAGGCACAAAAACCCCTTTAGACGCTTTATCCTCCAAAACCTTCAACCGACCCATCAACTCCGGAAGCACGGCAGTCTCAAACAACAGCGAATTAGCCTTCAACATGGTGTTTAAAGCGCCAAGCTGAGCCAACTCATTCTGAACAGTCATCAACCTCAAGCTTGCCTGACGATAAATCTGCTCATACCGATTAAGTACTTTCAACAAAACCTCATCGGGCTTGACTACGCTCTGAAAAAGTGGCTGCCAAGTGCCGCGGGACTCAAAATCCTTGTACACCGCTCGTTTGGAACACGCTGCTTTTTGGCTCAATTCCTTCACAATCTCAATCTGAGAAAAGCCCAATCCTTCGAGCTTTAGCAATTCTAGGCGTCTCAGAGGTCTTTTCCAGTTTTGCCTGTCCCCTTAAATTGCAGTTTTCCTTCAATTTTGAAGAGACAACAAAACAGGTTCAGCAAAGGCTAACCTGAAGACAACACAAAACAAGACAACAATTCACATTCAGCTTTCTAGGCTAATAAGATTTACCGTTTTTGACAAATCAAAGTGGGTTTGCTGAGACTCTGGACCGACAACTATAGGAGAGAAAGGAATGAAAAACCCAAGAGCAAGTTGGTGAATATTCTCCAGAGCCTACTTAGCCTCGTATTCTACACTTTACGTCTTTCACGAGTCCGTTTCTAAAGAAAAAAGAAAGAAGGGAAATTGTGTTTGTGGTTTACTTCTTTCTCAACAGCAAGAATGACGACTATCATCAATATTATGATTGCTGAGACTGCGTAGAAGACCTCTGCAGGGACAACGTTAGCGGTGGGGGTTGGAGTTGGCGTTGGGGTTGCCGATGTTGCTGCTACTCCTAAGGCTGTTTCAGACGATGAGGGCCAGTACGATTCTGAGCCTTCAAAGCTTGCTTTTATTGTGTATGCACCTGTCAGCGTCGGAGTCCACATTTTCTTGAACAAGCCAGCTGAGTCGCAAACTGCGGTGCCTAAGTCTTCGGTGCTCCCGTCAGGTTTGATAGCCATTAGATGTACTGTGACCCCTTTCGTGTCTGCAGGTTTTGGTTTTTGCATGTTCAGGTATTCCATCCAAGGAGTCATGCTTTCATCAGCTATTGCCGGCGTATTTTCTTGCGCAGGAGACTGATCCATCACCGTGCCCTCTATCAGTACATCTGAGCCTTGTGCTGACACCTTGGGCGAAGCAACAACTGATGTTACAGTTTGACCCTTACCAAAGCAGTATATTTGACCATCATAGTAATTGCAGGTCACGAAGTAGCCGTCTGCTATTTTTGAGCCAACGTACCAGCCAAGTATATTCCAAAGTTCCTTCCCTGAATATGCGTCTAAAGCGTATAGCCTTCCGCCACGCCACATTGGTGCGCCAGGACTGTGCTCATTTGTGGCTGCAAAGATTTTGCCGTCAGCAACAATGCCAGCGCCGTAGAATGGATACTGGCCATAGGGAGTCTCAAATCCACTGTCAACGGAGAAATCCCAGAGCTTGTTTCCTGTCTTAAGATCGTAAGCGTATATGCCGTCGTAGCCTGTCGAATAAGATATGCCGTATGCTTGAGTGGGTGGGTCAACTCCGCAGCCGAGATAGCCCTGACTGTACATGCCCCAGGCATTTGTTTTTGGAGGAGTAGGTCCCCAAATTTGTTTTCCGGTATTAATGTTGTAGCCGTAGGTTTCCATTGTCTCTTCCATGAACCAAGTGAAGGTGTCATCAGCGATAGGACCGATGTTTTGAGCTGCTCTTTGCGTGTATGTGGTTAGGTCTGTAGTCCAGACTTGTTCCCCTGTTGCTTGGTTGAAACATACGAATCTTACGTATGGAGGTGACGCTATGTCAACGACAACGCTGGCCAATAATTTGCCGGATCCGATTTGATTGAGAGTCAGGTTTCCCATTGAACCTACAGGCGGCGTTGGTATTGTTACGTTGTATTGTATGCCTGTTCGCCAGTCAAGTGTCTTTCCGACGGGTCTCCATTGCCAAGCGTTAGTTCCGGAATCTCCCAGCAGCATTCCTTTAACCTTGGATGAGTTCCACATTGCAAGCCAATTTTGCACGGGGTTCAGGATATAGACTAACATATCCCCTATGGGAGACATGGTGATTGTACCAGAAGTGGCGTTGGCCAAGCTGAATATCAAGTCCCCTGAAACTGGATCAAACGCTTGCCAAGTAGTACCCGTAGTTTTCCATAGGTACGGTATGATTCCGTGTTGGTTTGGTGACTCGTAGTCGTATAGTTGACCTAAGTTATGGTAATGTCCCGTTTCCATACCTGTTCTCCAGTGCGAAGGTCTATGCAGACTGCTCCTCCACCGACATTGTTGTTGCTTAGCGGCAGATTGTAGTATAGCATTCCATTCATGATTACACCGGGCACAAATTTCTCTTCGTATGATAGCCCGCTGTAGTATGTTATGTCTCCAAATCCGCCTCCTACTACGCCTCCTGGCATTAGCGGTTTTTTCCACACAATGTGAGCGCTGTTTGGAGCTTTGCTGTACGGATTGAAGGCGCCGTCGGTACTGTATGCATTTCCACGAGCAAACGGTATTGCCAACCAGTTGCCTGCAATTGTGTACCATCCTCTGTTATCTCCGGATAGTGGACGGCTCCAGTAGTCGTTGGGTCCTGGAAGCTGAGCGTCTTGATATGACGTTATTGCTTGCTGCTGTACGGTAAGTGTGACTACGGCGCTGACGCTGGGTTTGTAGTTAGTGTCAATGAGAATGTTCATTCCCGCCGTGTTCAAGTATCCCACGCAATGCTGTCCTGGGAAGCTGAACTGGAAAGCATAGTTGCCGATTTGGGTAGGCGTGTATGGCAGGTAAATACTTGCAATGGGGTCGGAAGTGTACGGTCCCAATGTCTGCGTCGTTCCATCAGGCTTGGTGACTGTTATTGTATATCCCTCAAAAAGCACGGATGGAGATGAAGTTGGCTTCGTGAGTAATGGCATGTTTTCAAGCCAAGCCACGAGCAAAGCTTCTTGATTAATCCCCACTGGATTTGGCGAGACGCTGAGAAAGGCAAAGGTAGGAGTATCCGTTACTTGAGCAGCGGCAGCGAATTGCATACTTGCCATGGTGGCAGATATAATCAGGATCGCGATCAACGCGATCGTATATAGTCTTCTATTTTTTTGTAATTTCATATTTTTCTCTCCAATAATTTTTTTGTCCTCATAATACGACCACTAATAAAGTCCGAAAAAATGATTTAAGACCTAATGTATGTAGTCTACACACATAGTTCTGGCAGTCGCACCGAAAGACAAGTTTCCTGGATGGATTGACACATGGGTAGAAGATTGCACTGTACGAAACACTGACTGCCTTAAGATCGTTAGTTCAGAAGGCTTTTTCGGGTGGGGGTTTGCTGGGGCTCTGGAACGGAAAAGGAGAAAGATGCAACCCAACGACCAAGGTGGTAATCATTCCCAGAGCCCACTCAGCCCCCTCAAATCTATTACCCAATTTATTTTCCCAAAAAAGGGAAAGGGGAGATTTTGTGTCTGTTGATGTCTTCACTTGCGTTTTCTGAGTGCGAGTGCCACTGCCGCCGCTAATATGACAACAACTGCTATTCCGACTGCGATGTATGTCGTCGTCGGTTCTGCACTAGTTGGCGGGGCAACTGCTTGAGTCGGCGATGGCGAAACCTGTTGCACTGGCGTTGAGGTTGGCGAGGCTGTTTGACTAGGCGGTGGAGTGACAATTGGAGTCGGCGGGACGACTGTTGCAGCAGGTGCGAATGAAACCGCAAACATTGTTGATGCGTGAGAACGGAAGTAGGAATTGCTGCCGTCGAAAGTTGCCGTTACTTTGTAGAGTCCTGGAACTGGAGGAGTCCACGTAATGCCGAACATGCCGTCTGTGTCGCTAGTGACTGTTCCGATTTCTTGGAAGTTGTTGTTCGGATCAATAGCCGTTATATGCACTTTGACTCCTGTCGCTTGTGCTGGTTTGGGCTGTTGCATATAGAGGTACTCCATCCAATCGGTCATGACTGCGTCGGCTATTGCGGGGGTGCCAGCTGCAGGAACGCCAAGGGATGTAACACCCGGTGACTGGTCAGTTATCGTGCCTGCGATAAGCACAGTAGATCCTTGCGCTGAAACGTCGGGCGAAGCCGAAACGGTCGTGGCTGTTTGCCCTTTACCAAAGCAGTATATTTGGTTGTCATTGCCGTTAAGAGACAGTAAGTAGCCATCTGCGACGACAGCAGGTCCCATTCCCGCTCCACGTCCTCCCCCTGAACCGCTCCACAACCCAGAAACATTCCATATGCCCTTGCCCGTTTCTACATCGATAGCGTGTAGTCTTTCTCCTTTCCAGATTGGAGCGCCAGGACTATGTTCGTTAGTAGCCGCATATACCTTACCATCAGCCACAGTCAGTCCACCAAAGAAAGGATAATGACCATATGGAGCTTCAAGCCCTGCGTTTCCGCCATAGTAATCCCAAAGGTGTCTGCCAGTCTTAATGTCATAGCAGTGCACAGTTCCATCATAGCCCGACGTGAAAAGTTTGCCATAAGCAACGACGCCGCCTGCGGGGTAAGTAGCCCAAGCGTTTGACATTGGTACAGTTTCCCACAAAGCGTCTCCAGTTGCTATGCTAAAACCGTACCATTTCAGAGTCTCTTTCGCAAACATCACGTAAACTCCTTCGCCAAAGGGTCGAGGGAAGTTGCCCCCAAATATCAAAGGAACATCGCCAGCTAGTGCTGTGCGATTCTTGAGCCACAGTTGTTCTCCTGTGCTTGTGCTGTAGGCAATGTCAACCCAAGTCTGCTGAACACCAGTGCTAGCTGTTGAAGCAATTATTACGTCTGAAATTTGGTTAATCGACTGCGACCCTACAACATCTGGGACTGTTACATTCCATTGAATCCCTGATTTCCAATCTAATGTTGCGCCTCCTCTCGGTCGCCACTGCCAGGCTAGCGTTCCCGATGTACCGTCAAGCATACCTTTTACCAAAGACGAGTTCCACAAAGTCAGCCAGTTGCGGGCTCCGCTAAGAATGTACACCAGCATATCACCGTTAGGAGACATTACAAAGTTACCGTAGGTTGCATTTGCCAACGTCAATATTTGTTCTCCCGAGAATGCATCATACATTATCCAAGTACTTGTGTGACAGCTCCAAAGGTATGGAATGACTCCATGCTGGTTTGGCGATTCATAGTCGTAGAGTTGACCTAGTGTTAATGGACCTCCGTTATTGTAGGAACTGGTATTTTGCATCCATAGTGTTTCTCCAGTGCGTAAATCTACACATTGAAATCCTTTGAATGAAGACGTCCCCAAAGGCGTGTTGTAGTAGAGTCGTCCGTTGATGATTATTGGCGGTGCCCATTTGCCTTCATATGTTAGGCCAGTGTACAGGTTGATGTCACCGAATTCGCCGCCAGTGAGACCGCCCAGTGCTATAGGCCTTGTCCATAATACGTGGGCAGTCTCTGGTGCCTTAGTGTATGGATTGAATGCTCCTCCGTCTCCAAAGAATCCACCGGTTCCTCTGTAGCTCATGTTATACGCAGCTTGCAGCCAATTTCCTGAAATAGCCGCCCACTCTGTGTTCTCGGCATATATCGGTCTTTGCCAGTAATCTTCAGGAAGCGGGGTAGATGGGAGATACTGTATAGGTTCTTGCTGCACTGTTAGCACCACGGGCATACTGCTGCTGGTTTTGTAGTTGGTTGAGCCTATTGTTTGCCCTGTGTAGCTTAATCTGAAAGTATAGTTGCCGATCATGTTAGGCGTATATTTGGCCCATTGAGATCCGACCGGATCCGAGGCGTATGGCCCTAGGGTTTGTTTGGTTCCATCTGGCTTTGTGACTTCAACATTGAAGTCTTTCCAAGGGATGGCCCATCCTTGAGCATCAAGTGGCGGAATGTTTGAGAGCCACATGCTGAGCGTCACGCTTTGGTTAATTCCCACGGGGTTAGGTGCGACAGCGAGGAATGAATACGTACTCAAATCCAAAGCTTTCACGGCTGGCAATGTCACTAGAGTAGCGCTGACAGCCAAAACGAGAAGCAAAGTAATTCGAGTGGCTACTGTTTTCTTTATTATTTTCTTCATTTTTTCCTCTCAGGTCCATGTTTGCCTGCTAACAATATTTAAAAACTGATGTATGTAACGCGCAAACACCAAAATTTTGGCACACCCCTATGAAGCAAGGTATTTAAGGTTGAGCAGAAGAGAAGTCCATAAACTTCAGGAGCGGCAAATAGTCACCCTCAACTAAGTTAATTGATGCGACGAGGGGAAAACTATGCTTTCCGAAAAAGACCTTCAATCTATGACGATGGCTGGGCTCAGTTATTCACAAGCAAAAATCTACTTGACATTAGCGATAGTCGGACAGACATCCATCAAGACTATCGCCAAAGCAGCCAAAATGGATCCAGGAAATACGGACAGAGTAATTTTGAGCCTCCAAAAGTTGTCTCTTGTAAACAAGACAATTGGCAAACCAAATCTCTATGAGGCAATTCCAGTGAAAGAGGGTGTAGAAATTCTTCTTAAGCGAAAGAAAGAGGAAATCACTGAAATAACTCGCCAAACTGATCTTCTTTTGGAACATTTTGAAAACCGAACCTATTCTATACCTGAGTTGCACGAAGACCAGTTTCTTATTATTCCTCCAAAAACATCGTATATCCATGTAAGCGTCAACAGCTACAACAGCGCTCGGAAAACCATTGACCTAGTTACTACGTACAAGAGATCTTTGCAGTCAAGAGACATCTATCGAGAACCACGACTGAAGGCGATTCAAAGAGGCGTAAGAATACGTGTTATCCTGGACACCTCACCCTCAGAAATCAGTTCAGATGAACCTTCACTCCTGAAAACGGGCTCTCCAAATCCTGAACGAAGATTTGTTCGAGGAGCTCCCAAGGTTGTGGGCGGAATATTCGACGGAAAAATAGCCACTTTCCTTGTCAACCCAGCTGCGGACTATCTTGCATCGCCTTGCCTCCTAACAAATCATGCCGGGTTTATCTCAATGTTTCAGTGTTATTTCGAGAAGCTTTGGAGCTCAGCAAATCCAAAACCTGAGCAGAAATGAGCGACAATTCACACAGCCCATGTGCTACTCTTTTCTACGCAAAATCTAATAGTTTCTGAATAAGACTATTGCTCATGCAAAACAGCGCCACCGAGGTCAAGTCGAGGACCCGGAGACTTGTTCTGCTTGCATTAGTTCTAGCCGTCTTTGCCACAACCATAATAGACGTTTTGTCGCCTCTGCTCCTGACAGAGATAGCGGATACATTTCACGTTCAAGTCGGAACAGCAGGATGTATTCGCTCAAGTTCGGCAATCGGTGGAGTCATCTTTGGCCTGTTAGCGGCAGTCCTCAGCAATCGCTATAATCACAAAACCATCTTAATAGTTGGCCTCTCATGCGAGGTCATCGCCTCCATCGGAGGCTTTCTCTCTCCAACATTAGATTTCATTAACGCAGCTTTCTTTTTAGAAGGAGTCGGCTCGGTTATGGTAGCCGCAATGGCTTACTCATTAATTGGCGACTACTATCCTCCAGAAAAGAGAAGCAAACCAATCGGACTAATTATTGCGGCAGGGAGCTCAGCATTTGTAATAACAGCTCCACTAATTTGGATAATTTCTGACGCCGGAGGCTGGCGCTCTGTACTGCTTTTGCTTATTCTACCAGTTTCAGCGGCCAGCTTGTTTTTCGCGTTTTTCGCAATACCCTCAAAACCAGCACAAACCTGGAGCCGGAACCCCAAATTGTTTGAAGGATTTAGACAGGTTCTCTCGCAGATCTGCCGTTGTGTGCCTACTCGGCATGATGTTTCTTTACGCGTCGGCCTCTGTCTCAACTTATCTGGTCTCTTTTTGGAAAATCCAATTCTCAATAGGCAACGCTATTGGAGCAACAACGATGATAGTAAATTCCGCAGTTAGCGTATTTAGTAGTGTTATCTTCGGAAGGTTAGTAAACCGAAAAGGGAGAAAGCTTCTTGGGGTAATTGGATGTGTTCTTTTTGGCATAATAATAATGCTGATGTTTTTCATGTCTGTCTTTTTGTTTTCCTGGGGGACGAGCACTAGTCGGTTGATATTTTGGGCTTTGACAGTCGTGGCATTTAACGGGTTAAGTTTGGAGCAAGTCCCAAAATTCCGTGGCTCTATGATGTCGCTTATTGGCGCGTTTAGTGGTATAGGATCTCTCCTTGGAATCTCGTTGGGCGGAATGATCCTCAACTTGTTTGACTTCCAAGCAATGGGAGTGCTCCTTGGCTCTTTTGGTTTAGTTTCGGCAGCAATCGTATTTCTCCTAGCGAAAGATCGGCTTGATATGGAATGAGCGGGTAAGGCGGAGCTAGAGTTGCCAAAACCTTTTCAGTGAAGTTGTTTATGAGGTATATACTCTAAAGATACGCTGGCGCGCCGTTCTAATATTCGACTTAACAATATGACTGTTTATCAAAGTGGTGCGTCTCCCGTGGCTGCAATGCCCCACTCGTCTGCTTTACCACCTCTCAATATTGCCTCTAACCAGCTGAGGATTGCTCATTAACAATTAGAAAAGTGTCTTCAGCTGAGAACCGTAAAGTTCTGCGACAAGGGTAAGGAGTCTCTCTCCGATCCCAACCCCCTGATAGTCGGGTAAAACAACTAACCTGCCAACTCGATGATATTTTGCCTTCATATGGATGCCCACCACTGCAATAAACGCTATCGGCTTATCCAGGGAGATAGCAGTGTAGCAGCACGCTGTTGAAGGTAAAGAACCGTTTAGATAGTGATAGTCAACGACTCTTGTGGAGATCCACTGCTGCCCGATTGCGAATGTCCTTCTCCAATAAGAGAAAGCGTTCAAAATAACTAGAATGTCGCCGCATCAACTATCCAATTTTTCTAGTGACAAGATACCTTAGCGGAAAGGAATAGAGGAGAAAATCAGGCACAGCACTTAGCCAATTTCCAGTGACAGATATTAAAAAAGGAAGGGAGTGTGCGGGAGAAATCTCCAAAGAAGTTGAGTTTGACCGGACTGTAATATTGGACGCTGGAATTGAATAGAAAATTTTAGAAGAACTAAAAAAAAGGTAGGGTGTGCGGGAGACGTCTCCATCTGTCTGTTAATATAGGCTTATTCACTTCGTTCTTGCTGCCGCACCAGATTTTTTTCCAGATGTTTTCAGTGGGCATATCTTACGAACCCCATCACCATGGGTTCAAATAAAATCGGGTTGCGGAGCGTTTCCAGCAGCCATAGCGTTGCTTCTACACATATCCATAAGCTCCTCAAACGCTTCCCTCTCAGGTCCACGCAAAGCCTAGCGAAGCCGCTCCACCGATTAATCTCTGCCTCCAAAGCCATCGGATAAGACTCAACATTCCTCCCATACACACAAGCCTCCAAAGCACCCATATTTTTCTTCACGGACATTCATCTGGGGCTTATGCCTGTTATTTAAACGCCTTAAAAAGAGCAGCTGGAAACGTGTGTTTAGTTCAGGGGACAGGGATCGCCGTAAGTGAAGGGAGCAGCTGTGGCTCTCATACCAGTCCCAATTCGGCTTTTTTAGTCGCAAAACACATGCCTTTGGATTCCGGGAGTTGAAAAACAGATTGAGCATTCATAAGTCTTATGACCCGCAGAATCTGCAAGGAAAACAGTGGGGAAAATGACACTGGAAACTCCGCCTCCTCCTGGCAAAACCACTGTGAAATTAGTTGCTTCAGTTATTGTCTTGTTGGCGATCATCGCGGGAGCTATCGCCGCAGTTTTCGGATCAAGTATCCTTGGCTCTCCCTTCCCAAGCAATCCTCCGTCTACATCATATCCAACGGCGTTTCAGACGCAAATGCCATTCGCCACAACGTCGGTTTCTCCGTCGTTAACGCGCACGCCGTTCGTGACCTCTTTGCCGACAGGCGGATTTACTTCCTCTCCATCTCCTTCGGGGTCACCCAATCCTTCCTCTGTAGTTTCTCCCACTCCGTGGTCTTCAAGCACTTATGACAGGATTTTTGAGGATATCCAAGAGTCAGGAATCATGGCAATGTCTTTAGACGCCGTAAAGACCTTGATGGGGATAAATAATAATGAGAATCTGGGCACTCTGATCTACAGCCCAAACGCATGCACCGACAGGTATTACGCCCAAGCTCTGACCGCTACCCTGAGTTCAAAGGGTTGGGACAGCAAAGAAGTCTATGCGTTTTCGGGTCCTAACACGATGAACGCGTTGGTAGCTGTGTTCTATCTCCAAAACCAGGAAAACCACATGGTTCTCATTAATCCCAGATCTGGCGCCGACTCCTTCAGCACCTTTGATGACAACGGAGACGGGCAGCTTACCTGCTACAATTCGGGCAAAACCACAGGTTTGACGCAGAGCATGTGGGTTTATTATGGCGTAACCTCCGGCAACTCCATGTATTTTACCTACGACAACCTCACCAAAGATGGCAAGTACTTGATTGTAACTGGCGACACACGACATTCGCCACAGCGCCTTCAAGAATTTAGGTTTGTTCAAGAGTTCAAGATTGACGCCACCGAAACCCAGAGGTTTGATCTCAAATTCACGGTTCCAATAAACATCCCAAACATCCAACGCGTCATATCGACAACATACACAATAACTCCCAGTGATGTGTCCACCGACTCTTTGGGCAACACCATCGCGTCGTTCACAAATTTTCGGGCTAACGCGGGCCAATCCGGCTACATCACCGCGACTACCATAATAGAGCTGAACTTAACATCATGCGGCATAAGTTCAGACTCCGGGGTCTACGACACATCCTCAGCCGAGTACGTTCAAAACACAAGAGCTGAGAATTACATCGAGTCAAACAACTCCCAAATAGTCTCTCTGGCGAAGAGCATAACCGCAGGATACAATGACCCATCCAGCAAAGCAAGAGCAATCTCCAGATGGGTCTACACAAACCTGACTTACCTATATTCAAAGTCGGAGAAAGGAGCCTTAGCGGCGTTGAATAGTGGCAATGGCAAATGCACAGACTTTTCAGATCTATTCGTCGCTTTATGCCGAGCCTCAGGTATACCTGCACGCGTAATCAGGGGACAAACAATAAATCACGCAACTTCTTGGGGCATTCTCGTTCAGAGCAATACGGAAAACACTGCAGGTCATCAGTGGGCTGAGGTGTACCTTCCTTCTCTTGGTTGGGTTACTCTGGATCCCACGTTTAACGAATATCCCGTCTGGGACGGACAACATGTGGGGGTTCAAACGGGCGCACATATAGCTTCGCTGTCCGGTTACGACGACTACTACTATTGGTACTATGGCCAAACGAATTCGCTTACAACTGTGGAGTATTATTATCTTTATCCTTACTTCTCGTAGTCTATCGAGCAAGTCAGCAAGGATCACTTACTGCGAAATACCCTTTCGCAGGTTCTTTTACACAAGGAATCTTTACAAGAATCTATTTTAGCCCTAAGCCTTTTCGAGGGTTGAACCTGAGGTTAATCATATGAGGGTTCAGGGACGATTTGGAATCTGCGCAACCATTATCTGTGTTTTAGTCATAGCCTCGCTCTTTCTCACTGTCCCTGAGACGAAATCTCAAAGTTCCCCGGAAGTAAACCAACTGCTTGTGTTTTTCAGAGACGTTCTGCTCATCGATACATCAGGCTGCACCGTTAGCGGCGGACCTTTAACTGGTTCGGGTTATGACAATAGTCCAGAATTGGGTACAAGAGGAATATGCCAAGGAAAAGTTACTCTGACATTTAACAGCGGCGGGTCAGTTGACTCTCTCTTTGAGTTCAGAGGCAAGAATTTGGTCTGGTGCCTAATCTACTACGACAACGGCAATAAGGATCCAATTCCTTACCTCAGACCTCCCTCAGGCGATCCTCTTGAGATGGCACGAAGTTTTCTTGACAGGTACGAGACGTTCACGAACGATTCAGCAATCGCCAACATGAAGCAACTTCTGAGCGAAGTAAAAAACGTGGAGCAGATCTCAAAAACAGAGGACCAATTGAAGCTGGTCATAACCGTAAGAGACGCGAAGCCAGATTTCGAGTGGTCATACTCGTTTGAAGAAGAAGACTACAGGCTGTTAAGTATTAGCTTCCAAACTCCCCCCCACATATTTACGCTAGGCGACCAACGCTACAGATACAACATCTCCACAAACGTTTTGTACGAACCGATGAATGGCATTTCGGAAGGGGAAATTTCGGTTGATCCTTTTATATCAGAATTTTCCAGACCTGAGAAGACGGTTCAGTCAATTGCCAGTTCAAATGCGGATTATGCTGCCTCCGATCTTGTCAAATCAGGCTTAACCGCGTCTGCTCTTACTCTTGGATTAGCAGTAGCGCTAGTTCAAGCCAGAACGAAATGGAAAGGTAGACATTTCCGGACTCAAACTTTGCCACTTGCTAGGCCTTCTCCGAAACGATCCTGGAAAAAAATAGCTTTCGAGAAGAAACTGCTAACCTTTGGGTTCATTTTCCTTCTTCTTTTCTCGCTGCAAGTTGGACTAAAGTCTGTGATGGTTGCGAAAGCCAACTTCATGTTTCCGCCTTTGGAGAAGATATACATTAAGAGTGACGGGACAGTCTCTCCTGCAAGTACTTCCATTAGCCAATCAGAAAACGTCTACACGCTAATAGGAAACATAACAAATTACTCTCTTGAAATCCAACGCGATAACATAGTAATTGAGGGCGCGGGATTCACTATGCAGAAAAACACTCCCGCATATGGAAGGCAAGATGCAGTAGCCGTTAGAGGCAGAAGCAACATAACAATTAAGAATATTGACATACGCGGGTACGATTACGCAGTTTACCTCAGCAACTCAAGCAACTGCGTATTGGAACAGAACACATTCTCAAACAACAAATACGGAATAGTCTTAGCAGACAAATCCGAAAACAACTACATATCTGACAATAGATGGCTTTCCGGCGGCGGCATCTTCATCAGTACATCTGCAAACAACACATTGAAAAACAACTACCTTGATGGAAGCAGCCCCAACTTTTGGGTTGACAATGAAAACGTAACTTCAACATCTGAATTCGTGAATGACATCGACGAATCAAACACCATCAATGAAAAACCTATTTGTTACTGGATTAACCAACAAAACCGAACTGTCCCTCAAAACGCGGGTTACGTTGCGCTCATCAACTGCAGCTACATAACTGTGGAAAATCTTACTTTGGTCAATAATGGCCAAGGCGTACTCTTAATCGCCACAAAAGACACTCATGTTGTCAAGAACAACTTTGCGGGAAACAACAAAGGCATAGCAATCCACAACTCGCCAAACAACACATTCGAAGCAAATAACCTTACCAATAATACATACGGAATAGTCTGCCGCTCTAGACCCAACACATTTAAAGCCAACAACCTAGAAAACAACACGTACGACGCCAACTTTGAGGAACGCTTTTTTGACGAATTCGACCGCTCCAACATAGTCGACGGCAAACCTATATGTTACTGGCTCTGGCAACGTGATAAGATCGTCCCACCTGACTCCGGATACGTTGTGCTGCTCAGCTGTCAAAACATCACAGTCCAGAACCTAAACATCACAAATAGAAGGCAAGCCATGTACTTTGCTGAACTTAAGGATTCACTAATCCAAAGAAACATAATTTCAAACAACAAAGCTAGCATCATACTTGCAGGGTCTCAAGGCAACAAAATCGTCGGAAACTTGGTCACGAACAACACCGACGGCGTATATCTTGAAGCATCTATGAAAAACGAAATTTCCAAAAACAAAATAACCTTTGACTCCAACTTCGGAATTCGCATGGATGACGGCAGTGAAAACCTGGTCAAATACAATTACATCGCTCATTGCAGGATCGGTTACATTATGAACCGAGGCGAAGGCAATATCTTCTCTGGAAACACACTAATTTACACAACAGAGAAAGCCATGCATATCGGTGAATCCGTTGACAACACGGTAACTGGCAACAACATTGCCTGGAGCAAAGGATGGGCAATAACAATCTCTGGCAATGTGGGAAATAACAGCATCCATCACAATAACTTCATCAACAACGCAATGTGCGATCCTCATCAAGGTTATCCAGGAGCTTACACCCAAAACCTATGGGATAACGGACATGAGGGCAACTTTTGGAGCGACTACCAAGACAAATACCCAGCAGGCAAAGAAAATGCTGCTTTGGGCATTTGGGATACGCCCGTCGCGTTGAACGCAAACAATACTGACAGATTTCCCTTAGCTACGTCTGTAAACATGAAGTACCAGGTTACTATTCTTCAGCCAGCAAACGCATCTTACAACTCAACATCTGTCCCGCTGGCTTTCTTCGCGACGGCGCCCGTTTCCTGGATGGGTTACAGCCTAAACGGCAACGCAAACGTAACTATAAAAGGCAACGTTATCCTCGATAACTTGCCGGAGGGAACTCACACAATAATAGTATACACCGGCAGGGAAGGTAGCACTTGCGCAAGGGAGACAGTTCGTTTTACCGTGGAGCAGTATACGAATCCACTGGATAAACCAGCGTCGGGCATGCCCAAATCCGATCCACCATCTGCGTCATCTTCTCCTTCATTTCCACCTCTGTCACCTAACCTAACCCCAACGCCAAATCTAACATCGTTGTCTCCTTCACTAACTCAAGCTGTAACTTCACCGACTGTAGCAGACCCTGCAACCACTTACCTTGCAATCAGTATAGCAGTCATCGTTATAGTTGCAGTTGCAGCAGCATTGATACTCAGAAAACGGAAATTGTCAGCTGGATTGTTTCGAGGTTAGGGCGATAGCAGGTTCCCCTTTATTAAGCGCATATTTATCGAGTCAAATTGCCTATGTAATGGGTTAGTAGGATTTCTTCGACCTCGCGGCGATGAGCCTTCACGCTTCTCGGGCAGAAAGTTCAGGTTCTTTCACCCTGAACGTTTAAAAAGGCTTATTGCACGAAATTCTCGCGCACAAGCCTGATAGAAGCGCCAATTTCAATTATAACATTTTAAGCGGGTTAGACTTCCACATTGAATAGAAAGCGCCATGAACAAGAGTCTGTTTGAGCTGGTTGATGAACTGCTGGATCTTCCACGGCTGAATCGCGAGTCAGTTGAGAAGGTTGCCGGACTGCGGATGTCTTCGTTCAATGAGCAAGACCCATACTTCGCAACGTACCATGGCTCCAGCACGGATACCTCAGCAGAAGTGACCGAGGTCGAACTCCGTTACCCCGGACCACAGTCAAAAATGAAAGATGGCTTCCTCATCCTCAACTTGCATCCTGACCTTGAGGTGACAATCGACGATGTGCGGGCTCAGTTTGGGTTAGAGCGCCGTTTTTCTCCAAGACCCGCAGAAGCACCGAACACCATCCCCAACTATATAAGTTATAGTCTAAAGGAGGCGCGGCTGTCATTCGGTTTCCTCGAACCTACTCTGGGCACGTCTGGCACCTGCCCCGGCACACTGGTAGCTGTAATCATAGATCGTACCAATTGCTAAATCAAACTGCGTGCGCTTTCGGCAGATACTTGGTGTTTGGCGGGCGTTGTTTGGTGGGTTTTCTGGCAAGTTGTTTTTATCCCTTTAATGGTTTCGGGTATAGCAAGAAACACTTAAAAATGCTATTGCATAAAACACGCTGCTTTAGCACAACGGTTGGAAAACTGAAGCTATCCTAACAAATTGCTAACAATGCGTTAAGAATTTTCTTTTCCTCTATTGTCACCAAGACTGCCAATAAGACCGTAATCAGCGCCAATGGCAGAATTATCCATGACGAAAACTCTGGAACTGAAGGCGAAGGAGTTGAGCTTGATAAGCCAGTTGGAGTGGGAGAAATACTGACTGTTGGCGATGGATTTGTCGGTGATGTGGTTGATGAAGGTGACGGCCGAGTACTTGCTGAAACCTTAGCTGGCTCAATTAGAGGATAATTACCGGTCACGTTGGGATTAAAGTTGATTACATACGGAATGTTGCCTATCCCCGAAGTATCAATCTCGGAAGCATTTGGAAACCTGCTCTTGTAATCGTTGTAGTAGTTGCCGCCAGAAGGATAACCATCATCCCAAGAGGGGAACAAGCTTGAATTCCCAAGTATAAGGAGGTGCGTATACCAGCCGCCTTCAAAATCTCTGTTTTGGTCAATGAAATTATTATGGTAAACTTTGAATGCAGTCGCATCAAGACTGAAGGCAACATTATTATTTTCTATGTTGTTAGCTACTACCGAATTATCCCAGCAATTTGTGCAGAAAAGCCATAGCCGTTATCCTGAAAGGTGTTACCGACAAAAAGGTTGCTGTTCGCATTCAAAATCCTAACTCCGAAGGCATTTTTGCTCATCGAGTTTGCCGTGACAACGTAGTAGTCTCCGTAGATTGCCAGTGCTCTCTCACAACTTACAATTGCATTGTTTGTGATTGTGTTATTGTTGTACGCGCCTAGGATACCTACTTCCCAGCTTTTGATGATGAAGTTTTGGACGGTTGTGTTGGTGCAGGTGAGGTTTATGGCGGCAGGGGTTCCCCACCATGAAGCTCCTTGAAGAGTAAAGCCGCCACCGTCGAGTATTATGTTGTTGCATTCAACGACGATGGGTACATTAGTAACGCTGTCGGTGAGGGTGTACAGATTTCCTACGTGGTGAATTTTGTCAGTTCCCAAAACTGAACCGTCGCCCTTGATGATGATTGCATTTGCGGACTTCGCTTCTACAGGGGGAATTGCGCTCAGACTGATTAAGCTAATAAGAAAGTAGGCAAAGACGTTTTCTTTTAGGCAGTCCATTTTATCATTATCCCTGTATAAGAGCAGTTAACGTTTTCTTTTAGCTCTCCCTGAAGAACAGAATGGTTCTTCTAGAAGAACAGCACTTTGATTCGTAATAATTCATAAATTATTTATGGAAGTTTCTGTGGAGGAGTATTTGTGGGTGAGGAGCCTTGCCGAGTAAAGCCCTGACAATTAACCTTTCTCTCTCCTTTCTCCCGATGTCCTTCTCCTCTTAAATGGTTAAGGAAGGGTCAAGGCTCTCTCACTCAAAACAACACAGGCAACGTTCTGCAGATTGTGAGCGGTGCAATATTGTGATTAGACTTAACTAAAAAAGGGGAGCTTTTAGTTTAGACTTATTTTGCCCAACAGGGCAAGATTGTCTAAACTGTTTAACTGAACTGCGCCGTTGCTGACTGTATATAGTATGTTGCCGATGTAGAGAGCCCGGTTTATCACGAAATTGCTGCCTATCCAGTAGTAGTCGCCTGCCTTTGTTTGATCGCTGTTGTCAATTTGAGTTATGTTTCCCCTCAAAGTGAATCCATTTGCAGTGTTCAAGTTGAAGACGTAAACGCCTTGCCAGTAGCTGGGAGCGATTGCTAAGGTAACTGAGCCCTCTTCAGCAGATCCAATCACAGGTTTTATGCCGAAGAGGTTGTTGTTTATGGAAACTGGGATGACTAAGAGTTGTCTTTGGACATCAAATAAGAAGGCATGCGGGTCATAGGCTATTGGTGAGTCGGACCATTGGGATTGAACTATGTACTTTGCTGTTTCTTTGGGTGCGTTGACGTTAGCTACATCAAACAATGAGAGCTTAACGGTGTTGTTTTCCATGCCTATACCAATAATGTGGTTTTCATCGTAAGGATGCAGATAGCTTGAGTATCCTGGAATCTTCAATTCGCCGGCGACTTTGGGTGCAGCGGGATTACTCATATCTATTACGAAAAACGGATCTATCTGTTTGAAAGTGACAATGTAACATTTGTTTCCTATGAAGCGCACAGAGTATATGCTTTCATCCATCTTGAATCTCTCAAGCTTGCCTGAGATTGTGAGGTCAGGTTTCAAAACATAGATGCTGTTCAGTTGGCGGGTGACTTTGAAGATTGCGCCGTCTAAGGTGGTGGCATTATCTTGCATCCATGTTGTTGTCGCAATTCTGAAATAACCGTTATATTCGTCCATGGCATATTTGTTAATCGTTGAGCCTGGAACGGATCCTTTTGCTTCAATTTTCAAGTTGCCTTGGTTAACGCTTATTCGGTAGATATTGGTGTTTTGGCTTTCAGTGTTCCATGCTTGGTAGGTGACGTAGATGCTGTTTGCTGAAACGAACATGTCGCTAGCTCCGCCCATCATGATGGTTGTTTTGGAAGGGACGGAATTATCCATAAGGTTCAAGCCAATAACAGTCGTGTATGAGTAAGAGCTGTCTGCGGAATCTGTGTAAAAGATACTTGAAGGCTCCACATTAGAAGCTTCTGCGCCAGAGATCACTACCGGCAAATTGGCCTTCCCATTGTCGGTGTAGACGTTTTCTGTGATTATTGTGTAAATGTAGTTGCCTATCATTCTAGAGTTGAAGTAGCTGCCGCTGATGGTGAAATTCCTTGTGAGTGCTGGAGATTCCTTCTTGGTTAAGTCGTACACCTGTACGAATGTTGAGCCACTGTTCCAGTAAGGAGGCATAATTAACGAGGAGTCTTTGTTGACTTCGGTGTAAGTGACGTATTTGGTGCCTAAAACGGCTAGTTTGCTTCCATCTTGGCTCAGGTAAATTCCAGACAAATAAGTGCCGTCGCTAGATATTTTCGCTAAGACTTTGGCGTCTGCTGGATTAGTAGAACCAGCGTCCATTACGTAAACGGTGTTGTTTGCAATTACGTACAAGTGTTTTCCGTCAGTTTTTACAGTATCTGCTTCGTCAACACCTGCAACCTGGATGTTAGTGTTAGAGTAGGAATATCCCTGTGCTCCTTCAGATGTAATATCCTTGGTGGGCGATGGGGGGCTTAAAACAGGATTAGATGGAGAAACTGGAGATGGAATAGGAGAAGGCAACGGCATTCCACCAGTGGATATTGAGTATCTGTTTGCAGTGTTTACAACAAAGCTATTTAATTCATCATAGGACGAAAAAGTAAGCATTGGTGCTGCGTCGGGAGCATTTGGCAATGAAACAACCGTGTTCGCATTAGGCGAAGCTGAGGGCAATGCGGAAGGATTTGGCGAAGTTCCAGGAGCTACACCATAATTAATCATGGCGATAAGCATCAAAGCAGAAAGAACTGCGACCAAGCCGTAGACTGGCACTTTCCTGCTAATTTCTCTTTGAACCATTAATTTTTCACATGTTAGATACTATACTGTGTGGCTATTTCATGCTAAGCTTCAGTACAGACGTTCCAGTTGTTAGTACGGTCTCATAGACCATATACGGTGGGCTTCGTACCATAAAATAACGCAAATAAGAGCTCCAAACAGAATTATAAACATGCTATCTCGAGAAAGACTCTGGAAAAACAAAATCAAATAAGTCAAATAAAACGTGGTTGAGAAAGCCGCATAAAAAAAATACCTAGGAAAAAGAACCTTACCCAACTTCACGTAGTGACGCAGCACACCAATTTTTACTTCGTTAACAAGGAGATAGTGGCCGCCGATTCCCTGTTTTTGAACCAACCCCAATTCTCGCAACTGCTCTAAATGGTGGTTTGCTACGCTGGGGCTACTAAACCGCAAAGCTCGTTGTACGTCACGAACACTTTGAGGTTCTCCACTCTTTAGAAGAAACCAATAGACTTTCCAAGCTTTGCCTCTCAAGGCATACTCAAGTTGTGTCTCTTCTTCAGAGTTCTTCATAAAGCTTGGCTCCACCATCCACATTATCCAACTTAGGAAACATATAAGACCAATTACTGGTACAACCTGCACCCGCAATTTCTTCAAGATTTTGTCAAAACAGAAATTGGTCAAAGCACGCATTCAACAAAAGAAATCAGGCCGTAGGCAATGTTTCCAGATTTATTATGCCTTATTTTCTTTGGCTCATTGAGAGCGCGCGCTTGATCCCTGCAGTTTAATAATTTTATGTAAATCTATCTAGTGAACGCATTGACTGCAAGAGGTATTGCAGTTCCGCCGTTTCCCTTTAGTTCTATGATGAAGATTAATGGAGAAGTTGGGTTTGGGTTGGAAAAAATTTTTAATCTCTTTTCCCTGCTTTTAACTAACTCTTACTGCCTACCAAATATTGCCTACTACTATCTCTCCCTTAGCACACACAAGACAAACAGACAGACAAAGACAAACGGACAGACACAACGCAACACATGCACCCCTGAACAATGTCAGTCTGTTTGTTGTTCTGTCAGTCAGTCTGTCAAGATTTCTTGTCGATTACAGCTTCTCTTTACACAAGGAATCTTTACAAGCAGTCTTTTAGGCAGGTTAAACCAATAGTTGGTATGATGGCTATGAACAAGAAAGCATTCATAGCAAAGGCCGTAGTCTTACTCGTTCTGATTTCATTAATTTCAGGAATGTTTATTGCTAATGTTGAAGCCAACTTTGGAATTTTTCCGCCTTATCCTCCAACACCTAGTGAGGACCCGCCAATACTAACAGTAGAATCACCCACCAACAACACGTACTATCGAGACGATGATGTAGAAACGGAACTGTTACCCACGCCCATTCCAAGCCAATCACCCACTCCTAGTCCTTCTCCAACACAAAAATCAACACTAGAAGTAGCCGATACAATCACATTGCGGAACTACGGCGGCTTTTACGGTGCAGCATACGATTCAGGCACAGATGAGGTGTACATAGCCAACGTAGACTTCAATTTGATCTCGGTGGTTTCCGCCAGCAATCGTACAGAAGTTGCGGAAGTACACGTTGGAAGTCAACCTTTGGGAGTAGCCTATGATTCTGGGAAAGGTGAAATATTCGTAGCCAACTATGCTTCTGATTCGGTTTCGGTTATCTCTGATAGCAACCACACAGTAGTAGCAACTATAAGCGTGGGAAGACATCCCACTGCTTTAGCTTACGATTCGGGCAAAGGCGAGGTTTTTGTAACCAACAGAGACGACAACACGGTTTCTGTTATCTCTGACAGCACTAACACGGTCGTAGCAACGATACCCGTCGGGAATACTCCGTACGGTTTAGCATACTCTGCTGTGGGCAAGATCTTCGTAACCAACTATGACGACGATACCGTCTCAGTTATCTCCGACAGTTCAAACGCGGTGATAGCGACTGTGGAGGTTGGTGCCAACCCCTACCACGCAGCCTACGATTCGGGCAAGGGCGAAATCTTCTTAACCAGCCACAATTCAAGCTCTGTCTCAGTAATATCCGACAACACAAATGCTGTAGTCGCAAACATAACTGTCGGCAGTCTGCCAGTGGGATTGGTTTACGATTCTGGTAAGGGGCTTGTTTTCGTGGGCAATTACGGCGACAACTCGGTCTCGGTGATATCAGACGCTACCAATACTGTAGTTGAGACCATACCTTCGCAGCAACAGCCTTTCGCCTTAGCCTATGATTCTTCCCATGGACAGATTTTTGTAGCACACATGGAAAGTTGGTCAGTGTCTGTAATATCCGACCATTCGGACCCCTTCTCGTCGCCGACCACAACAGATACGTTAGCACCATCTACCTCGCCAACTCCATTGGCGCCAGAACTTTCGAGCCAGATGCTCCAAGTCACAGTGGTTGTTCTTATCGTTTCCGTTGTGGTTTTGGCGCTTTTTGCAAAATGGCAATTTCATCGACAAGGGAATGGGATTCGGTCTTTCAATATTGTGGCGAGACGTCGCCCGCAAACCTCCTCTTTTTTCCTTTCTTCAAAGGAAATCTAGTCCCGAACCCAAACCTTTACACAAGGAATCTTTACAAACAGCATTAAATCTTGGTTAAACTAGTAGTTATCTGATGCCTATGAGCAAAAGGGCATTCATAGCAGCAACTACAATCTCAATAATTATCATTTCTATATTAGCTGGGATGCAAGTTGTTGAAGTGGCTAAGGCCAATTTTGTTCCTCAAGCTTCAATAAATCTTATCTGGTCACCAACCAACAAGACATACACTTCTAACTCGCTCATATTAGATGCAACTTTTAGTTTTGCCGTCGCCAAAGGCAACTTAATTCTGTACAGTCTGGATGGAAATGAAAATGTCACAGTAACAGGCGTTAAGTATCAGTTAGACCTACTGTGGCAAGGAATCAATGTAACCACACCTTTGCCATTATTATCGGAGGGCTCACACCACTTAGACATATACGCGCTGCCTTATCCAGCACTCAACTATGGCCTTCCGGATAAACAAACCGTTTTCTTCACAATCAGCACCAGACTTATTACCGTTCCAACAGACTACCCAACCATCCAAGCTGCCCTGGACAAGACCGTTGACGGAGACACTGTCTTAGTGAAGAGAGGCACATACGCAGAAAACCCAGTGGTAAACAAATCAATCTCGCTAATCGGGGAAGACAGGGGCACAACCGAGGTTGATGTCACCACCGGTTTGAGAATACAAAGTGAAAATGTGACCGTAAAGGGATTTACCATCAGGGGCAAGGGAGGAAACGGAATATTGGCCGGCACCGGAATATCGTTAGAAATAAGCTATTGCAGCATTTTGGGGAACAGGATTAAGGATGTTACTCATGGCTTGGTGTTGTTCCAGTCCAATGACAGTTATATAGCTGATAATATTTTTGAATCCATCGGACTTTCATCTGCAATACAATTGAACTTTGCAAACAAGAATTTGATAAGAAATAACGCAATAGGCTCATGTGTCGAGGGTATCCAGATTTGGCAAAGGAGCAACAACAATACGGTTACGGAGAATACAATAACGAACTGCCAAGATACAGCTGTCAACTTTCAATACTCAAACGGCAACACGATAATTGGAAACAACATATCGCGTTCAGGACTTGGGACGTCAATCTACGGTTCGAACTGGAACACAGTATCCAACAACAATTACGTCTACAACACCGTTCAGTTTGGAGCAAGCGAAAGTTACTACTTGACATTTGGAAACAATCGCTCCATAAACACCATCTCCGGAAACTTTTGGAGCGACTACAACGGAACAGATTCAAATGGCGATGGAATAGGAGATACACCTTACATTATTGATACAAACAATTATGACAATTATCCTTTAATTAAACCAACATCAACCCTAAATCCTTCCATACCTACCCCTCCACCTATCGTTTTACCAACCACCTTACCAACTTCCAGCCTTTCTCCAATATTAACCCCAACTTCTTCACAGCTCCCAAGTCCCTCAAGCTCTCCAACACAACAGCCACCATTAAGTCCAACACCCTCACAGACGCCAAATATAGGTCCGTCGAATTCTCCAGCACAGCAACCCACACCAACTGAAGCAATCCCCTTTGTCGACCCACCAGACCCAACAAGGTCTTACATTTTCTATAGCATAATTATTGTAGCAACTCTCTTTGCGGTAGGTTTTACGATTTACTTTGCTAAAAGCAGGAGAGTGAAGCAATGAAAAAGTCTAAATTGGCAGCAATAGCGGTCTCATTAATTCTTCTTTCTTTGGCAGCTGGATTGCAGGTTGTTGATGTGGCGCAGGCTCAGATTTCTGCAACTGTGACCATAAACCCAGACGGTTCAGTAACAGGAACAAACAATATCCAGAGAAATGGTGATGTGTACACTTTGACTGGAAACATTTCTGGCGGCATTCAGGTTCAAAAGAGCTATATTGTAATTGATGGGCAAGGATTTACCATTGAGGGGAATAGTCAATATGCGAGAGGAATTGACCTTTCAAACGGGGTAGGACAAGACCCCACGCATTCAGTGATTAATAACGTAACTGTTCAGAACTTAAGAATCATGAATTGCTATTATGCAATAGACAACTCAAATACTGGCAACAACACTTTCATTGGCAATTATATAGCAGAGTGTGATACAGGCTTCTGGATTACAGGTAGCAGCAACAACACCCTCAAGCACAATTCAGTTAAGGACTGTGTAACTGGTATCTCCATAAATTATGCAGGTTTTAACATAATCACAGAAAATAACATCATAAACAATAGTCTGTTGGTTTGGCTTTCCACCGAGCCTTTTGTGGATATGAATTATTGGAGCAACTATTTAACAAAGTATCCGAACGCAAAGGAAATAGAAAAGTCAGGGTTTTACAATCTTTTTTGGGATACTCCCTACAATTACGGTGAAAGTTTAGGAAACTACACCGACAGCCATCCACTAATAAATCCAATATCAACTTCACCTATTTCCACATCGACATCAACATCGACGTCAAGTCCTATCTCTTCCTCAACTTTGTCAACTTCACCGAGCCAAACCAATGAGCCTTCGCCCTCAATCCCAGAATTCCCAGCGTGGATAATTCTTGCGCTACTAATAGCTGCGTCAACATTGGTGATAATCTTAAAGAAGCGAGATACACTCGTGAGCCAGGCAGCAGGCTTAGTCACTTAACCCTTGTAGCGATGCACTCTACAGCTTCGAGCTTGTGGATTTCGAAATGCTCATCTCTGTTTAACCGCGAGAACTTTGTCAAGCAGACTCTCCCGTTTATGTTTTGGCTCATTAACCAGAAACCTCCCGTATCTTGTTTGTCACGTCTGATTCCAAAGCCTCAACGTAATCGTTTAGTTCTTCTGCTTCTAATTTGAGACGCACCCAGTGACCCTACAATAGAAAAGCCCGGGCGCTCCAAGAAGGTTTAAGGTCAACGCTTCCATCTTTGCGTTCATGGAACCTGAGATGCCCCATCCGAAATCAAACACGCTTGTACAAGGCGGAAAAGTCGCAAGAAAATCTTTCGCTATACAAATGATGGTTGGCGTCGCTGAAGTAATCCTGGGAATATTCACCTTAAGTGTAGCATTGTTTGCTGACGGTATCCAATCCTTCGCTGATGCAGGAGTATCTCTTATTGTATGGATTGGTCTACGCATATCAAGAAGAGCGCCAGACGGCAAATTTCACTTTGGATACTACCGAGCTGAAACTTTCAGCAGCATAATAGCCGCCCTTTTTATGGCAACCTTGGGCGCAGCAGTGTTATACGAATCTTACCAGCAATTAATCAAGCCCACAGTAATAGTCAACGCCGAACTAGCCCTCGCGGTTACACTATTGGCAACTGCAGTGTCATCAGTACTTCTAATCTACAAGAAGCGTGCCGCCAAGAAATATGCCTCTCTGTCCCTAAAAACAGATGCTAACAACTCAATTAAGGACGTACTCACATCCATAACCGCGTTCACAGGCATTGCTCTGAGCAGTTACTTCAACATCCTTCAAACTGACGCTATAGCCGGAATAATAATCTCGCTATTCGTTTTCACAATGGTGTATGCAACAATAAAAGAAGCATCTTTGGTTTTGATGGACGCTTGCCAATGCCCAGGAATCATGGAGAGAAATCGAAAATATTGCCAGAAGTGCCAAGCATGTTAAGCAGGTGCATAACTTGCGAATGAGAAAAATAGGACCCTACATAATTGGGGATCTGTACGTTGTAGTTGACGCCGACTTAACGGTTAGAGATTCAAGTAAAACAGCTCACGAAATAGAAGAACGCATAAAAAAGAACTTTGATGACGTAATAGAGATAAAGGTACGAATAGAACCTGACGAACCCACAGCAAACTGACCCATAATGCTTTAGGCATCGATATTTGTAGGTTCTGTTTGCTGAATTTGAATTAATTTCTGCAACGGTCCAGTGGCTAGTCAGAACACGTACTCTCCCAACTTTCTCTGGCCTTCAGCAGGCTCAAAGAAGAACCCTAGAAGGTATAATCCCTGAGTTAAGTTAATCTTATATCTAAACTCAAAGAATAATTGCTGATGAGATGAGCAGGCGAAATGGAGAAGATTGCTGAAGGCGTCAGTGACTTTGGTGATTTCAAAGCTATCTTGTTTAAGACTTCTGACGGGCGCCATTTTGTGCGCATAGAACCTCTTAACAGTTCGGAAAAACCTCATATCGAGTGGCTTTGCGGGAATGAACACTTAGAATGGCTAAGGTGTTGGAGTACACACTTAGGATTGAGCAATCAGGGATCTACTGTTTAATTGAAGAGCAGGTGCAATTCTATTCTTGACTAACGGGCAGCGAGTGTAGCGATCCGTGTAAAGCCGCATGCATTCGCCGACCGCAGTATTTACTGAGGCGGCTACTCAGTCATGTAGGCAATGTCATCCCACGGGTGTCTGTATAGGCCCTGCTTGAGACGCTTCTGATCCAAGAAGTGAGCTGTCATGCCAATGGTTCTGCCTATAACGAACAGGCCGTTTAGAGCACCCATCTGGACGTATTCATCAGCTTCCTTTTTAGGCATCTCGTTTCTCAACATATCAACGAAGCAAATTCCTATGCAGCCGTCGACGTTCAGGATGAGGTTATCTTTCTTGGCCGTCGTCACCTTTTCCACTTCAAGGGCATAGTCCAAGAGCGGAGTAGTCTTTGAAGTGCTTTTTGGCGTATTCTTTCATGATGGTTACTCGCATGTCAGGATTATGTACATTCTTGATCAAGTGCCCGATGCCTTGGATATTTTCGCCCTTCTTTTTCATCCATCGACGAACTGGAGCTGGAGTTAATCCCCTGTCGTAGGCATCAGAAAACATCTGGGCTGCGCCATCAATGGCGCCTCCAAACCGCGGACCAATGGTCAGCATGCCGCTCGCAACTGATGAAACTAGGTCCTTGCCTGCCCTCGCAGCAACTATAGCGTTGTGTGCGCCTGACACAGCAGGTCCATGATCAGCCGTCACCATGATAGCCATCTCAATAAACTTGGTAGCGTATACTGGGAACTGACGTTTAAACCAGAGAATGCTGAGTACCCCGCCGATTCCTATGTCCTTTTTGAAAACCTCGGAAATTGGCATCTTGCCATAAAGCAGTTCTTCGCCGCGGTCATCTGAAATCGTGCAGATGAAGTTAGAAGGCTTTCTGATAAGACCTTCTTTCACCGCTTTGGCATAGTCCATTGGGACTTTTGGCACAGGCGGTTCCGGCTTCGGTTTGATAATGCCCTCCTTCACCAAGTCTCTCATATGTGGCCTTTATCTTCTGGTCATAGTCATCATATGAGTCGCGGAACAATGGCACCTGCCTTTTTGAGAGCCGCGTTCTTTGCGTCAGCAGTTTCCTCCTCACAGCCCGCCTTTGCGCCTGCATGCCCAAATTGAACTTCGGTCTTGAATGCTTTGGAACAGGTTCCCGTTACCCAAATCACAAGCGGTTTGGTTATTTTCTTGTTCTTAAGTGACTCGGCGATTTCGTATTCGCCGCGTGCCGCCTACTTCGCCCAAGCAAACCAGCATCTTAACCTCGGGAATCTCTTCGAACCTGAGAAGGTGGTCCAGCAGAGTGGACCCTGGATACGTGTCTCCGCCGATGGCAATGCCCTCGTACAAACCATCTGTATTTCTAGCGATTATATTGTATGCTTCGTTGCTTAGTCCGCCCGATTTTGATACGAATCCCACTGAACCTGGTCTGTGTAGTTTGGATTCGATGATGTTTTCAATTGTTCCGCCGGCGTTGCCAATCTTGAAGCAGCCGGCTTTTATTCCTCCAACAGTCGCTGGCCCGATGATGACTTTTCCCAGAGCTTTGGCCTTAGCTGTGAGGAGTTTCATGCGTCCTCTCGGGTACACCTTCCGCAATAATCACAATGGTCCTTAATCTGTGGGATGGTAAGAGCTTCTTCAGTTGAGGGTGCGGCTGACCTAAACGACGCAAAGTTTATCATAACGTCAACATTTGGATGCATCTCTGCTGCTTTTTCGATGGATTTGTATATAGGTATAAGGATTTCGCGTTTGCCGAAGAAGAATTTCTGGAAACTGTCGGTGCCAGTGGGGTTAATTATTGCAGCTACTGAAGGTGTTTCGCGGCCTGACACGTAGTCGAAGTCCAGCATCCTTTGAGTTGCATGACTTGATTGTTGTAGATGAAAGATTGGGTGTTGCGATTAAACAGTTCTGCTGAGGATCTGCTACTTGATTTAGTCTCCGTCATGTTAGTTCGCTCCCTTAAGAGCCATAGAGACTATCTTGGTCATGTGCGTTTCAGGACCGTATACTTCAATGGGTATACCCAGCTTCTCGCCGAGTGTCCTCATCTGGCTCAAACCCTCCTGATAGTTGGGTCCGCCCCTGCGAACGTAAATCTTAACCTTGTTCTCTTGAAGTCTATTCTGATATTCTTTCAGAGCTTTGATAATGCCCTTGAAGGTGTTGGCTACATCCGTGAAGTTGGCTATTCCGCCCCCGATAAGCAGGAACTTGCCCTTCGGGTTCTTCTTTCTGGTCATGAGGTCAAGGATTGTTTTTGCGTAGAGGTAGGTGAACTCCTCGGATGGGTCTCCAGAATACTCCCCGTAGTTAGCCATTTCACTCATGTATCCAAGATCCGTGATAGTGTCTGCGTATATGACGGAGGCACCGCCGCCTGCAACCATCGTCCAAACTCTCCCTTCAGGGTTAAGAACAGTAAGCTTTAGAGAAGCCCCTGTCTTGGAGTCCAATTCCTCTATGTACGCTTCTTCTTTCGAAAGGGTGCGACCAAAGGGCGCAGGAAACTCGATATCCCCCCACTTTCCGCCACTTTCGAACTCGGCGGTGCTGTCCAGTTTAGCAGCGAGATCTAACGGGATGATACAATTTTCTGTCACTGCAAGAGGGTTTATTTCTAGGTAAGTGAAGTTCAGATCCGCGTAGAATTTGAATAAGGCTTTGATGAACCCTGCGATGCGTTTCTTGCGGTCTGCAGAAACCTTTCCGAGTAGTCTCTTCTCGATCTCCACTGCTGTCGGGATTGTACCAATTGGGTACTTCCAAATGTGATGCTTTTGCGTCAACGTCCCCAACGTTTACGCCGCCTTGGTGGCAGAACATTATTGTGTCGCCAGTCCGGGTTGACATTATGGCGACGTAGTATTCGTCCGATTCCTTGTGGGGCACCATTGGTTCGATGATGAAGTGTGTTAGATGCCCCACCGTTCCTTTATCGGTGGGGTTTCCGTTGTCGTCGAACTTACCATGGATTATTGTTAGACTCTTGGATTTCGCGTTTATCCATTCTCTAGCTTGGTCATAGCTTACGCCAACAAGAACAAGTTTGTTTTTTCCTCTGCGCTTTATCAGCATATCGGGTTTGACGACCAACTTTTCTGTGGTTAGCCATTTGTGTTGGTTTGGCAAGTTTCGACATGCTCGTGTCTGGACCGACGGCCACGTACTTGTCCGGGATGTAGTATTTCCCGTTAGAGTATTCCTTGAACAGACGGGCAAGCATGCGTTTGCCGTCTACTTCCCGAATTGCCTTATGTGCCATTCATAACCCTCTATTCGAGCTTTTTCTGGAGGCTATTTCCCACTTCGGCTATAAACTCCTCTGTATAGACCTGCCTGTTCTTCGGGTCAGGCGTGGCGGCGAGCATTAAATCGCTTGTCATGATTCCGCTTTCGATGGTCTCGAGCGCTGCCTCCTCGAGCATCTTCGCAAATTCTACAACGGCAGGTGTCTGGTCGAGTTCACCCCTCTTTTTGAGGCATCCTGTCCATGCGAATATTAGAGCCATGGGGTTGGTTGAGGTCTTTTCGCCTTTTAGGTACTTGTAGTAGTGTTTCTGGACCGTTCCATGGGAAGCTTCGAATTCGTAGTATCCTTGAGGGCTGACAAGGACGGAGGTCATCATTGCTAAGACTGCCGTAGGCTGATCCCAGCATATCGCTCATCACATCGCCATCATAGTTCTTGCACGCCCAGAGCATACCGCCTTCGGCCTTCATGATTCTGGCGACAGCGTCGTCAATCAGCGTGAAGAAGTAGTCGAGACCCGCTTCCTCAAATTTCACTTTCCAAGTTTTCTGGTATTCCTCTTCGAAAATTTTGCGGAACTGAGCGTCGTAGGTTTTGGAAATCGTATCCTTGGCTCCGAACCATAGGTGAAGTTTCTGGTCGTAGGCGTAGGTGAAGCAGGCTTTGGCGAAGCTGGATATTGATTTGTCAGTATTGTGAATGCCCTGGATTATGCCTGGGCCTTTGAAATCCTGGATGGTGCCGCGCCACAGTTCTTTGCCTGCGACGTTCGTGAAAGTCATCTCAGCTTTTCCAGGTTCGGGGACTCTGTACTCGCAGTTTTTGTAGACGTCGCCATAGGCGTGTCTTCCGATGTGGATTGGCTTCTTCCAGGACCTGACTGCTGGCGGAATGTTCTTCGCCAGGATTGGGCCCTAAAAACTGTACCGTCAAGCGCGGCCCGGATGGTTCCGTTGGGGCTTGGCCATTCTTGCTTAAGATTGTATTCCTTAACCCGATCCTTATTCGGCGTGATAGTGGCGCATTTAACACCTACTCCGAATTTCTTTATTGCCTCTGCAGCCTCGAGCGTTATTTTGTCACCAGTATCATCTCTTTTCTTCAATTGGAGGTCATAGTACGCAAGCTTCAGGTCTAAATAAGGCAAGAGGAGATTGTCTTTGACCATTTTCCACATCACTCGGGTCATTTCGTCTCCATCAATCTCGACAATTGTGTTCTTCACGTTTATCTTGTTCAATTTAGACTCTCCTCCTTCCTTGTCTTTGACAGTGTATGAGAGCAAACCGCCCTCGTAAAGAATGTCTTTTTGTCTCTGGGAAAGGTTGTATCCAAGCTCGATTTTCAGGTCCTTGGTCTTGTCCACCAAGATGACTGGCTCATTGTTCTGCAGCTTCTTCTTGATTTCGGGTATTTCAATTTCGTCACCTTGCTCAATTTTGTCGTAGTCAGCCATGTTCTTGAAAGACAGCGAAATTATGCCAAAGTTCACAAGGTTAGCTGCGTGTATGCGCTCCACTGATTTGGCTATAATTGCTTTGACACCAAGGTACATGGGGCATAGCGCAGCGTGTTCTCTCGAACTTCCTTGGCCATAAGATTCGCCCGCGACGATGACTGTGTGCAATCCTTTTTTCTTGGTTTCTATCGCCCTTCTTGGGGAATGTTGGGTCAATAGGTTCGAAGACGAATTCGGAGTACTTGGGAACGTTGGACCTGTACTTGAGTCTGGCTCCGGCGGGCATTATGTGGTCGGTGGTGATTTTGTCTCCGACTTTTATGCCGACGGTGCCTTTTATTTGCTCAGGCATTTTGTCGTTTATTGGGGGAGTGCCGATGTTCGGTCCTCTCACAATTTCAGTGTTCCGGTCGGTTTTCTCTGGGAAAGATGAACATTGAGTCGTCGATGAGGAATTTGGTTGGCATACTTACCTTCGGATACTCGATGCCAGCTTTCCGTGGATCTGTCATCTTGCCAGTTATTGCTGCCACAGCTGCAACCTCTGGACTCACAAGGTAAACCCGCGCGTCTGCGGTTCCGCTTCTTCCCTCAAAATTCCTATTGCTTGTCCTTAGGGAAACGCCCGTCGATTTTGGACTCTGGCTGTTGCCGATGCAGAATCCGCATGCTGCTTCAAGCAATCTGGCGCCTGAATCCAGCAAGTCAGCGAGGTAGCCGTCTCTTGCCGCCATTTGGAGTACCTGCCTTGAGCCTGGCGCGACTCCGAATGAAACGTCAGGATGAACCTTTTTGCCTTTCATAATTCTGGCTACGGTGGCTATTTCTTTGTAGGAGGAATTTGTGCAAGAGCCGAGCATCACCTGGTCCACTTTCATTTCCTTCATGTCATTAACACGGACTATGTTGCCAGGGCTGTGAGGTGCCGCTGCAAGGGGCTCCAATTCGCTGAGGTCAAGGTTTACGACTTTGTCGTACTCAGCATCCTCGTCAGCTTCTAGTTCGACCCAATCTGTCTCCCTGCCCTGAGCCTCGAGGAACTTTTTGGTTTCCTCGTCTGAGGGAAATACAGAGGTTGTGACACCCATCTCAGCACCCATATTGGTAATTGTTGCTCTTTCTGGGACAGTGAGGGTCTTTACGCCAGGTCCAGCATATTCCATGACGACATCGACGTTTCCTTTCACAGTGAACATCTCCAGCATTCTCAGAACCACGTCTTTGGCTGTGACCCAGGGCTGAAGACTACCTGTTAGGTTTATCTTGTAGACTTTTGGGCATGTTAGGTAGAATTCCCCCCCACCCATGGCTACTGCAACGTCTAATCCACCAGCTCCGATGGCTATCATGCCGATGCCACCTCCGGTGGGTGTATGGCTGTCTGAGCCTAGGAGGGTTTTTCCAGGTTTTCCGAATCTCTCGAGATGCACTTGGTGGCATATTCCGTTTCCTGCTTTTGAGTAGACGATACCGTATTTGGCGGCTACTGTCTGAAGGTATCTATGGTCGTCGGCGTTTTCGAAACCTACTTGGATGGTGTTGTGGTCTACGTAACTCACTGAAATTCGGTTTTTACCTGTTTTAGACCCATTGCCTCGAATTGCAGGTATGCCATTGTTCCGGTGGCGTCTTGAGTGAGGGTTTGGTCAATCTTTATGCCTATCTCTTTGCCGGGTACGTATTCGCCCACAAGTAGGTGTTCTTCCAGTATCTTTCGAGTGAGGGACTTGCCCATAGTATTTCATCCTTCAGGAAGACTCAGTATTTTCCGTGTGTATATAAAAGTTGTCAATTTACGCGATGAATAGCCATATTCATATATTCATTTGACAACAAATTGGACCGATTTCCCAATACTATATATTAAAAACAATAATATTAAAAATGACAAGAACGATACAAGTTTTGCCTATCCCACCAACTTGAAATTGATATTTGAATTAACTGCCATTTTTTCACGAAACTCACCGCAGAATGGCACAGTATTCTGTGTCAGAGCATACCCACGAGTTTTTACTCTGAAGGTTTCTCCGTCAATTATTAATAGGAACTTATTCCAGAAGCCACCAAATGAGCTACTCGAAGAGCTTCGGGAATCTTGCTTCGAGTAGATGTGAGACGCAAAACTTCTGTTGCATGTTCCCATGTTATACCTGTTGCTTCCACGTATATCGGCTGTTTTCCGCCACGAGTTGTCACTGGGAAGATTTCTCCCGCGTCAACCACGGCTTTCCAGCGTTCCTCGCCGCCGGGCAAGCGGTTGATGGCTGCGTGCACACGTTCCAAATCAGGCCTCTTTTCCGTAACCGCAATCACCGGTAGGTCGGTTTGCGCGTTTAGCCGTTTTATGTTAACGACATTGAAGCCTGCAAGCGTTATACCATTTAGCATCACCACACGAAGCTGCCGATAATGGGGCGAAGCAACTATCATGTCTGCGATTTTCTCCGTCGCCTCCAAGCCATCCACGACTACAGAAGTACTCATTAAGCCGTCAAGCCAGTATCCGCCGCGGAAAACCACACCAACAACAAGCACATGGTCTTTGGAGTGAGGAACGAATTTCCCATCGTCTATGCCTAAAACGCGAATCTCGGGCTTGATTACTCTGAGCCTCCGAGGACTCACAATTGGTTCCTCAAAGGCTCAAATGTAAGCTGATGTTATAAGGTTTGGGAGTTCCTTTTTGACGGATAAAGCCATTTCTGGCGACGCGTGTGCCTTGAAAAGAGTATTTGGGGAGAGAGTTCAGAACTTATGCTTTGAGGGCTACTTTGAGCGCTTCGCCGAAGGCTTTATTCGATTCCTCTGCTTTCGCGGCTGCTTCCAAGAAAGCTTCGAGGAGGCTTGCTTTACCCTTCATTCGCACGTAGATAACGGGGTTTGAAGCCAGCGGATGCGGAACGTCGTATCCTGCTTGGTCCACTTTCTTGTCTTCTAAAAGCTTATTTTGGAGCAAGTTGCATATTCCATGGCTTGCGCCTTCAATTTCAACTTTGAGTTCATTGTCGGTTTGTTTTAGTACTTTGACTTTCATCTGTTGTCTACCCTTTGGTGACTATAATGGTTCTTTTCCGTAGTCGGATGCGGTTTTTCGCCTTTCGACGTTGCCGCATTTTGTGCAGTGCATCTCATGCTTTGTCTGTTCCAGCAAGGTTCCGCAGAGCGAGCAGAAAGCGTAGAGAACGCCCAAATCCTTGTCTGCTGTGTTTAAGTGGAAAATCTGGTTTTTCTCGCTTATGACTTTAGCTCGGACTACATCTCCTGGTTTGCAGACGTCGTTCATGGAATCAATGTATCTATCTGATACATCGCTAATGTGGAGAATTCCTCCGAAGACTCCTGACATTTTCTTTTTTGTGCCTACTGCGAATATGCGTACAAGGACGTTGTCTGATTGCGCGTTGCCGACTTGTCCCAGCACGGTCGACCCGACTTTGGGGACTACTGCGCCTTGGATTAGTGGATAAACTGATACGCGTCTGTTCAGCATATCCATAAGTGCTCGTCCGACGATTTTGCTGTATATTACGCCGTCTTTCACATATGTGCCAGAATCCGGGATGAATTCCTCAATTACGCCTAATCGTTCACCCGGAAGTACTAGGTTGCCGTTTCTTTGCTGTGGAGTTTGTAAAGTCATTATTGTCCCTTAGCTAATTCATAAGCGATGTTGGGTCGTTCGCTGAACGAGTACATTTCATAGATTCTGCGGTGTGCAATAAACCTTTTGATTAAGCCAATTCGGATGGTACATGATGGAGCGTTGGATTGGAAACTGTCGCATCTCAAAGAATTCATAACTGACATTATGGACAACTGAATAGGCTATATGCGGCATTGGAAATGTCAACGCAATTCGAGAGGCATCTGCTCCTTACTCTTTTTCTGCTCACATATTTGCAGAATAGGCGTTATAAATTTGCGCATCAAACTACTGGTGAGCATTATTCATTTTTTGGTTTGTATCATATATAAGTCGATTATGATTTCCTGTTTTTCTTTAGTGTGGAAATCAAACATGTGTGGAATCTCCAGCAGAAAAGCATAAACCGCCTCAATCCTACCCCCATGTGTTTCAATTAAGCGGGCAAGGAACGGTGAGGATTCAACCTGCACCAGCTGACTTCCACTTGCCTTCAGTCTTGCAATCAACACCTTGTCAAACATCGGATGATTATGGAACGAGTATATGGAACCGCCCAACTCCAAAGCCTTCTCCAAGAATCGTCGGTCAGCCGTGCGTCTCTGAACGCCGAACGGAGGGTTCTCAACCACGGTGTCAACCTTGCCCGTGACTGCTTCTATGTCGCCTGCAACCCAATCCGTGCAGTTTTTGAAGCCGAGGTCAACGGAGTTTTTCGCGGCTACACTCACCGCAACCTTATCAATGTCAACACCCAAAACCGATTTTGCATTCAAGAAAGCTGCAGCCAAAGCAAGCCGCCCCGTGCCGCAACCCAAATCCAGCACGCGTTTGCCAACTATATCGCCGTAAACATAAGCAGCTGTGCAAAGCATCGTTGCTGCAACCGATTCCGAAATAGTGTACTGTTCAAGGTTTGCCTTTGGTGAAGGGTGCGGTTTGATTTTGGAGAGAAACCGTTCCAAGTCTAGTTTTCGAATAATCCGCTTTTGAGCAGGTTCTCCCATGAAGACTCTCCGGAAACCACATTGAACTCTTTGACAGTGAGCACGGGCTTGCTGAATCTTGATGCATCGTCTATCGAAATCCTGGGGCATGCCGTGTTCACATATGCGTCTACCGTTGGAAATTCCATGAGTACGTTAGGCTGGATTTCGCGTAGAGCAAAAAGGCAGCATGACTTGCCCATTTTTTCTATCGCTCTTTTTATTTTCAACGCTTCTTCCAGATGTTTTTGTCCAGGTTTCAGACTAATGAGGACGCCGAAGGTTTTGGCTCGTGAGGCTTCTTCGATGTTTGCGTAGCGTTGCTTGAGGATTTTTTTGACTTCTTCGTCAATTGAGTAAGCTCGCCCGCTGTAGGGATCAGCAATTATTGTGGGCTTGCCTGTAGCCAATGCTACTCCCAAAGCGTGGAATTTTCCTCCGCCCACGAACAAGAACGCCTCAACGTCTTTGGTTACGAATTTTGCATTACTGAAGTCGCAGCCTACTACTTGTCCTGGATACGGAAGTCTATTGGCGTCGCCGACTTCGATTGTTTTGCCTGCTCGAACCAGAATTTCCCTAACTAAATCCAGTGTCTGCACATGCTGCACCGTGGTTGCCAAGCCAATGTGGCTACAGCCTGACAACAGAGGGAGAGCGGCAAGAACTGCTTCGTCAACTGTTTGGATTGCCCTTGCCTCCAAGTAGAGCGTGGGCACCTTCTCATGCTTTAGAAGTCTCGCGTGCCCGAAGTGGATGATTAAGTCTGCCCCTAAGCTCTCTGCCTCAGAGGTGGCCAAATCGCATGCCCCATAGCATGGGTCCGCAGAAATGATGGGCAACGCGCCGACTCTTTCAACGAGTTTTGCGAGTTGGGGCGCCTGGGGCTTGAGGCCTTCAGGCATCTGCAGGAGGACGCATTTGGCATTTAGTCTGAGAATTTCCTGCTTTATTCGTTCTTCCTCAAAATCGAATCCATTCATATCCTAGTCCCTTGACCTGTGACCAGAATTGATTAATAAAAAAGAAAAAAGGTTTACCGAGACTCGACTATGCTTACTGGTCCCATGCCCAGTCGGGCGTTGGTTTCTTGATGGGTTTGCCAGCAGCTAATGCCGCTTGTTCGGCAAGGCGCTCAAGGATTATTTTCTGCTCGACTTGGGCAACGTTCTGCTTCGTGACCGCTACGGCGTCATTATTTACAGATATGCTGTCGATGCCTGCGCGCACAAGGAATTCTGCGAAGTCCGGAAGGTTGCTGGGTCCTTCGCCGCAGATGCTTACAGTGCAGCCGTTTTCATGTGCAACCCGGATTAAACGCGCGATTATTCGTTTCACTGCTGGATCACGTTCATCGAAGTAGCCCATTTGCCCTAGACGTTCGCTGTCGCGGTCAATCATCAGTATTCCTTGGGTCATGTCATTGCTGCCGATGCTGAACCCGTCAACGAGTTTACTGAATTCATCCGCCATAATCGCGATGCTCGGTGTTTCCGCCATGAACCAGATCTTGAAATCGCGGCCACGCTCCAAGCCCTCTTCTCTCATAATTTCCAATACTCTCTTAGCTTCCCACAGCGTGCGAATCATCGGAAGCATAACCCAGACGTTAGTTAGACCCCATTCGGTGCGGCACTTCTTGATGGCTCTGCATTCGAGGCGGAAGGCTTCGATGTACCATTTGCTTATGTACCGGCTGCAGCCTCTCCAGCCAAGCATCGGGTTCTCTTCGACGATTTCGTATTTTTCGCCGCCTTTCAAATTGCGGTACTCATTGGTTTTGAAGTCGCTAAACCTTACGACTACTGGGCGGGGCTGTATGGCTCTGGCTACGGTGGCGACGCCTTCAGCGAATTTGTCGACAAGCTTTTGGCTTTGCCCTGTCTCTACGAGGTAAAGCGGGTGTTCACCGATGTAGTCTGCGAATATGAATTCGGTGCGCATTAAGCCGATTCCTTGGAAGGGCAGATTCTGGTAGTCAACTATTTTGTCCGGGATCGCCAGGTTCATATAAATCTTCGTGGCTGTGACGGGCGCGGATTCAGCTTGCATTACAATGTTTCCAGCAGTTGCTTGTGCTATGGCTGTTGGTTGAACAGCTTGGGCAAGTACACCTTCGTAGATTATGCCGTTTCTGGAATCCACGGTGTATTGCAGCCCCGTTTTCATGGTTTGAGAGGCCGTTTCTGTGCCGACGACGCAAGGGATGTTAAGTTCGCGACTGACGATGGCTGCGTGTGAAGTGACGCCGCCCTTGTCGGTAACAATGGCGCTGGCGATCTTCATGAACGGGACGAAATCAGGGTTAGTCATTTCGGTAACGAGTATGTCGCCCTTCTTCATTTCGCTGTTTGCTTCGTCGGTGTTGAGGACAACTTTGGCTACGCCTACACCGTAGCCTCTTCTTCCTGCAGAAATTCCTCTCGCAATAACTTTCAAGGTCTCTTCACCTTTGTTTTCTTCGACTTTTTCTGGAGCTTCTGATGGTTTGGATCCCCATATTGTTTCAGGTCTTGCTTGAACAATGAACATGTTCTGGGGGAAAGGTAAATCCTGGTCAATAGCCCACTCGATGTCCATAGCTTTGCCATAGTGCCGTTCGATGCGCATGGCAATCTCGGCGAGTTTGTGGATTTCTTCGTCGCTTACACAGGGCGATTTCTGTTTGTCCTCAGGAACATCCAAGTGAATCGTGTTGCCCGTCTTCGGGTCGCGGATGTACTGAATAGTCTTCTTTGAATAGCGGCGCTCTCTGATTGAAAGCGTCTTCTTGTCAACTGTGAAGTTGTCGGGGTTAACTACGCCAGAAACCACGGTTTCGCCTAAACCGTAGTTGCCTTCAATCATAATTTCCCCCGTTTCACCTGTCATGGGGTTAATCGTGAACATGACGCCTGCAGCGCGGCTGTTAACCATTTTCTGGACGCCGACACTAATGAAAACCTTCTCATGCGCAAAGCCCTTCTCGTTGCGATAGAAGATTGCTCGCGGTGTAAACAGGCTAGACCAGCATTTGCGGACTTTGTCCATGAGGTCATCGGTACCTCGGATGTTTAGAAAAGTTTCCTGCTGCCCTGCAAACGACGCGTCAGGCAGGTCCTCGGCGGTTGCGCTGGAACGTACAGCGACAAAGGTGTCTTTGAGGTTTAGCCTTTTGTTTATTTCCTTGTAGGCGGCTTTAATGGCGTTTTCGATGTCTTTGGGAATAGGGGTTTTCTCGATTAGCTCGCGGATCTTCTTAGATGCGGTTTCGTAGAGCTTGGGGTTGTTTTTGTCTGTAATCGTTTCGTCTATGATTTCGTAGATTTTCTCAACTATGCGTGTTTCATTAATGAATTTTTCGTAAGAAAAAGCAGTGACGGCAAAGCCCGGGGGAACTGGCAAGCCGGCGTTAATCATTTCACCTAGGCTGGCATTTTTGCCGCCAACAAAGGGAATATCAGTCACTCGAAGATTTTCAAACCAAACTACAAGATCTCTCTGCCCAATACTCATTGCGCGTCCACCTTGCCTGCGTCACCTTTAGACTCGATTTTTTGCTCGAGTTTTTCGACAACTATTCTGCAGGTGAGGGGCAATTTGGCGGTTCCACGATGTAGCGCTTCTTTGGCCGTTTCCAGCGCAGCGGCTTTCACTCTTATTGTCATAATGGTTTGTCCGGGTTCAATTCGGGCAGCAGTTCCAATGGTTCTGCCAAAAGACCTCCTCATTCCCTGTTGAAGTCGGTCAGCATGAGCGCCGAAAATCATCTTGTTCTCTCTAAGGATGATATGTGGAAAAGGCAAAACTTGCATGAGGTAATCATTAATCAGTTTATCCATCAGGACACGGTTTGTGGCCACTCGACTGGCTTCCAACGCGCTGTGGCGAATCTGCTTTCGTTCAGTGGCAATTAGCTTCGCTTCGTAGTCCCACGTCCCTTTGACATCGCCCATTGTGAATTTGACGATTTTGGGTGGTGGAAAGCCTTTTATGTATTCTCTTCGCGTGTAAGCCTGCCCTTTGACGGGACCGTAGTTACGTGCCTTCATTAGATAATCCCGGTTTAGGAGATACTTTCCAGCGGTATTTAAACGATTTGTAAATACACTTACCGAAAAAATTAAAAGGCCATCATCCAACCAGACGCGGAACGCGAAGCAAGAAGTTGGTTTGCGGTCGGAAACAGGCCACTGTGGAACGCCACAAACGAGTGAACGGGCTTTCTTCTTCAGATTTATTAGTTTGTTCGGTAGACTATGGAGAAGAGATAAGATAGGTATGTGCATGAACCCAACGACAAGACCTGACTGGGACCGATATTTCTTAGACCTTTGCGAAGCCGTCTCCAAACGTGCTACATGCGACCGCGGCAGAGCAGGGTGCGTAATAGTAAAAGACAAACGCATCATGACCACAGGCTACGTGGGCGCACCCGCTGGACTGCCACACTGCGACGAAGTGGGGCATGACCTGCGCAGAGTCATAACACAAGAGGACAATATCAGCCAGCATTGCGTGCGTACGCTTCACGCGGAGCAAAACGCGATTATCCAAGCGGCTCGATTTGGGATACCACTCGAAGGCGCTACGCTTTACTGCAAGATGACGCCGTGCCGCACATGCGCCATGATGCTCATCAATGCGGGCATCAAGCGGGTCGTATGCGAGAAACGCTACCATGCCGATGAGGACACGATAAAGATGTTTGCGCAGGCGGGCGTGGAACTAGAAATCCTTAACAACGAATTCGAAAAGTATGAAGGGCAGTAGATTAGCCCATTTTTTCGAAAATGCTTATTTCTCTACCGATTTTGTGGTGTTCATCTACATCCACAAACGCGGTCATATCCCTCAGCGGAAAATCGGTCGCTGACTCGACAAACGCCGTCTCACAGAACGAATTGACCGCCCTAAACCCCATGTTTTCCGCAACTCTCCGAAGCCCCATCGTGACGGGCTTGCCTGACCGCACCCTGATGTAAGGCGTCACTACAGCGAGGTACCCGCGTTCCCGCAAAACCTGGTGGGACTCGCTTAGAAAATCCTCAAATAGCGGCTTGAGGTCATCGACGATTTTCTGGGCATAGGGTGCCGTCGGAACCTCTCGCAGCGCTGGTCCCAGGTCGGGCTCTGTGGCGATGCAGTCGATGCCTCCATGAATTTTGCGCATCATGTCGCGCGCGTCTCCCTGCAAAACAGTGTAATCAGCATCTCGAAGAGAATATTCTTGCCGGACCCAGTCAAGGTTTCGTTTTGCGGCTTCTACACACCAGCGATTAATGTCTAAGCCTATCACTTTGGCTTTTGCAAGCAGCGCCTCCTGCAGAATCGTGCCCACACCACAGAACGGATCCAAGAAAGCTTTTCCAGGCGTGCAGCGAGTCAGGTTCACCATGATTTTGGCCAGACGTGGAGGTATAGCGAAGATTTTGCGTTGTGCAGGTTTTTCAATGTCACGTTTCTGGAATTCAAACGGATTATGCGCAGCCACCGTCGCCCCTATGGCTGTCCGATCAGTGCCGATGCAAAGCAGGATTTCCGAGTGTGAATCCACCAAGCCTTGTTTCAGGACTTCGACAGGCGTGAGCTGCGGGTTTTTCCTGTCACGTGGGAACCCCATGAAACGGGCTTTTTTGCCTTGATTTTTCAACTCGTCTTTCAGAGCACTGCCCAAATAGCGCTGGGCGAGCTTGGCTGCTTGACGGAGAGTTGGGTCTTCCCAGTAGACACTTACACCGAAAACCGCCTTCCCAGACTCAGCGCGTGGCATCTTCTCAGCCAAAACGTCAAGCGGAAATTCAAACTTTAACTGTTTCTTTGCCTCCTTGTCTTTTTCAAAGAAAGCTTTCACTACTTCTTCTGTGGGAACGAAGCTTGCAGCTTCCGCTATTTTGAGCGTTCCACCCAAATCATCAATCACCGCGGGATCAAGGGGGACCCGAGTTCTTATGACAAAGAAGGAACGAGAGAAATCGACAACTTCAAACTTGGAGTCTCTCGCGTCCAGGTACGAGGTTATCTCAGCAAGGCTGAGCTTCCAGTTCTTGCCTGAAATGAAGCAGTAGGCTTTTTCCGTTGGGGTGGACATAGTTGCCAAAGGTAGAGTTAGTTTCGATGCTTTTGACTTTAGCGGTTCACAACCCGAAAACCGCTAACTAGGCAATAGGTCTTGCAGAATCGGGCAACGGTTAAATTCGCGATGGCACACTCACATCTGGGAACTCCAAATGAACATAATTACTGAAGTTGCCGGAGCCCTCTACAGGTCAGGATGCATAAAATTCGGAACCTTCAAAATCAAATCAGGCGCCCAAAGCCCATACTACATCGACATGGCGCGGCTGCTTGCTTCACCTAGAGAACTCTGTGCTGTGGTGGAAGCTGCCGCAAACAGAATAAGAGCCATCATGCTGTCCAAACGCATAGATAAGCTGGCGTCAATTGAACTTAAAGGCGCCTTGATTGCACCCAGCATCGCGTGCCTCCTGAACTTGCCATGCGTCATCGTCCGCAAAGAGGAAAAAGCCTACGGAGTCACGGGCAGGACTGCAGGTGCAGACGTAAACAAAGGCGACAACATTCTCTTCTTCGACGACGTCATTAGCGAAGGTTTATCCAAAATCGAAGGCATAAAGCCGTTGCAAGAATTGGGCGCCAAAGTAAAGCACATGCCTAGTTGTAGTTAACAGGGAGCAAGGCGGAAAAGAGAATCTTGAGAAACTGGGTTACCAAATACATGCATTGGCAAAGATTTCGGAAATCGTAGAAGCGTTGTCCCAGTCGGGAAACATAACGAAAGCTCAGGCAAACGCGGTTCTAACCTACATCAAAAAACAATGACCCAGCTCCTACGAACGGACTTCTGTTACAAAAAGAATGTGGCTGTTGCGGGGTATATCAGCAGTACCATTTGCAGATTTCGTTTGTCACTTCTTCCGAGCAGCTGCATTTCCTGAGTCTGTCTTAAATGAGTAGAATCTATGCCATTAAATTCACTGGAGAGTTCCGGTTGAATTTCGTATTTGACGGTTAATTCCAACGTCGAAGTATTTCGGAATTTGACCTCGAATTCAGATATCCCTATATGGCTCCACAGCGCTCTTCACAGCAAAGAAAGGTATACACGAACAAGAGGAAGAACCAAGAATGCAGGTTCAAATGCCTGTTATAGAAGCCCTCACGAATCCAGAAGCCTACAACGAAGAAACCAGGTAAAATCGAAAAAATCCAAACCCACATATCCGTCGTCTTCCTAACCAAAAACTTCGTCTACAAAATAAAGAAACCCGTAAACTTCGGTTTTTTAGACTTCAGCACCCTTGAAAAAAGACGTTTCTACTGCGAAAAAGAACTGGAACTCAACAGGCGACTCTGCGGCGACATGTACCTTGAAGTCGTCCCCATAAACAAATCCAGTTTCATCAAGATTAAGGGCAAAGGAGAAACCGTTGAGTACGCCCTAAAGATGAAACGCATGCCCCAAGAAAAAATCATGACCAAACTTCTAGAAGAAAACAAGGTTGACCAAAAACTCATCGACGATATTGCGAAGATAATCGCGGAATTCCACGCCAAAGCCGAAACCAACACAAGCATAAGCCAATTTGGCTCCTTGGCAACCATTAAGACCAACTGGAACGAAAACTTTGACCAGACAAGAAACGTCGTGGACAAGACAATTTCCGCAGCTAGCTTCAAACTGATATCAGAAAAAGTCGGAGACTTCATGAATAAGAACGCAGCGCATTTTCGAGAAAAGAATTGCAGAGGGCAAAATCCGCGATTGCCACGGAGACATCCACTCGGGCAACATCTTCCTCACCGACAAAGTCTACATCTTCGACGCAATAGAATTCAACGAGAGGTTCAGGTACTCTGATGTAGCAGCGGACATCGGGTTCCTAGCGATGGACTTGGACTTCAAGAGTAAAGAGGACCTTTCCGAATTTCTAATCAAAAAATATATCGAATACTCAAGCGACAAAAACCTGACTGCGCTACTGCCGTTCTACAAATGTTACAGGGCTTATGTGCGCGGAAAAGTCGTCGGATTCAGACTCACAGATCCAAATGTCAGTGCAGAAGAGAAAGAGGCAACGGCAAAAGAGGCAAAATCCTACCTCGAACTCGCAGCAGCCTACGCAATAAAACTCTAGACCAAATTCAGAACTGGTCCGCTACAAAGTCTGGAACCTGAACGGTCCCCATGACTATCGGGTTTTGATGGCAGTCGCTTCCACCAGTCATTAGCAGTCTGTGATCTTTTGCAAACTTCACGTAGTGTTCAGTTGTTGATGCGTCATGCCTTGAGTGCCAACATTCCAAGCCGTCGATGAAGGAAAGCACTCTATCCTGCACGATTGTCATTTGCTCGGGCAATGATTTGGTCAGTACGTTCAGCGATGTGCCATGTGGATCGTTGGGGTGAGCCAAAACCAGTTTACCGCCTGCTTTCCGCATTATCCGCGAAGCCTCATCCAGATAAACGGGGTACTTAGGAACGTCACATTTCACGAGGTACTTGTCGAAAGCTTCCTGCCTGGACACGACAATCTTCTTCTTGACAAGGTATTCCGCGATGTGGGGTCTGCCCAAAACGCCGTCAGCTGAAGACTCAATCTCCGCAAAGTCTGCTTTCGTCAGCTTCTGAATGCCTTCTTTGTCGAATTCCGCGTTGAGGTTATCCATTATCTTTGCAGCTCTTTCCTCACGGTACTTAGCGACGACGTCGAGTTTCTCTTTCAACGCTTCGTTGGTTGGGTCAAAACTGTAGCCCAAGAAATCGAGCGACACAGGTTTGCCTTCGCGATATCTGGGGTGAGAAAAAGTCACATTTAACTCAACGCCACAGACATAGCGAATGCCCACCTTCTTCGCCAGCGAAAGTGCTTCGGACTGGCAACTGATTGAGTCGTGGTCGGTGATGGACAAGAAGCCTATGTTTCGCGACTGGGCTTCGCCTATGATTTCTGCCACGGTTAGTTTGCCGTCAGACGATTTGGAGTGAATGTGCAGGTCAATAATCATATGCTGGTCGGTTACCGCTTGTCCATTCCGATTATATACCAGGTCTTGGGATCATCAAGGCAAGTGTCAACAGTTAAATGCACGACTTTGAGAGCAGGGTTCCGCTTTTTGAGGTCGTCGAGGTCGACGCATTCGAACTTTGCCTTGTTGGCCAAATAAGCCTCAGGAGTCAAAGCGTTCGATTCGTACTTCTCTTTTGTGCGTTTGCTGATTCTTGCCAAAGACACCTCTTGAGAGCAAGCTGTCTCTAAAATCAGGAAAGTCATGCCATACCTCGCCGCGATTTCTGCCGCACGCCTCCGTAAATCCTGCGCGACGAACGTTGCATCCAAAATCAGTCCGCCTTTGCCCTGTGCAGCAGCCTCGTCTGCCCGTCTGAAAACCTCATCATACACGGAAAGCCGCTTGCCCATGTTGCCAGCGACTTTGGGGTCAAATACATCTTCGTTCTTGAGCACTTCTAAGCGAATTAGGTCGCTTCGGAGAATAGGGTAGCCTTTTATCTTTGAGATTTCCTCAGAAGTCTCAGTCTTGTAGCTTGCAGGCAACCCGCATGTGATCATCAGGGTCCGTGGTTCAAGGTTTTTCTTAATGAATTCAGCGAATGGTTCCTTCATTCCAATGCACCCCGCTCATTCTCACCTAAACAAGTAGCTTCCTATTTAGAATTTCCTCAAAACCTAAAAACGCGGAGCTAACCAACCGTTTCACACGGTTTTTGGGCTGGAAACGTTTAATTAACGCCCTTCAAAACGATACAAAACAAGGTAACAACAATGGAAGAATTCCAAGTTAAGAATAAATCATTAGCACCGCAAGGCAAACTCCAAATCGAATGGGCTGCGGCGCACATGCCAGTCTTATGTCAAATTAGAAACAGATTCAGCAAAGAAAGACCACTCAAAGGACTCACGCTGGGCGCATGCCTCCATGTAACCAAAGAAACCGCCGTGCTTGTCGAGGCACTGACTGCGGGAGGAGCCAAAGTCGCGCTCTGCGGCTCCAATCCGCTTTCCACTCAGGACGACGTGGCAGCCGCTCTGGCTGACGAAGGCGTCAACGTCTTCGCATGGAGAGGCCAAACCACACAGGAATACTACAGCTGCATCGACAAAGTTCTAGACTTTGAACCATCAATTACACTAGACGACGGCGCGGATCTAGTCGGCACGCTACATAGCAAGCGCCCCGCACAGCTAAAGAACGTTAAAGGCGGAACCGAAGAAACAACCACGGGTGTAGTCCGCCTTCGAGCCATGGAGAAAGACGGCAGCCTAAAATACGCCATCATAGCCGTAAACGACGCCTACACAAAATACCTATTCGACAACCGCTACGGCACAGGACAAAGCACAATGGACGGCATCCTAAGAGCTACTTCCGTGCTTATCTCAGGCAAGAACTTTGTTGTCGGAGGGTATGGATGGTGCAGTAGGGGCATAGCTATGCGCGCACAGGGAATGGGCGCAAATGTCATAGTTACTGAAGTCATTCCCACAAGGGCATTGGAAGCCGCCATGAACGGACTACGCGTCATGCCCATGTCCGAGGCAGCCGCTATAGGCGATATATTCGTCACAGCCACAGGCGACATAAACGTCATACGCAAAGAACATATGCAGAAGATGAAAGACGGAGCCATAATATGCAACAGCGGACATTTCAACGTCGAAATCAGCATACCTGACTTGGAATCACTCTCTAAAGCAAAGAGAACCATCCGGCCAAACATGGAAGAGTACACGCTTAAAGACGGCAGAAAACTGTTCCTGCTCGCAGAAGGCAGGCTCGTCAACCTCTCAGCTGCAGAAGGCCACCCAAGCGAAGTCATGGACATGTCCTTCGCAAACCAGGCGCTCTGCGCAGAAAACCTCGCCAAATCAGAAAAGATGGAGCCAAAAGTCCACACCGTACCCAAGCAAATAGACGAAAGCGTCGCAGAGCTTAAGTTGAAGTCAATGGGCGTAAACATAGACAAGTTAACTAAGGAGCAACAGAAATACCTCTCAACTTGGGAAATGGGGACCTCTTAAAAGCGAAGATGTTTCGAATTTCACGGTAAACTTTAAAAGGACAATGACCATAAACATTGCTTCAATAATAAATGGTGAATCATATGAGTAAAGATCAAGCAATAGGTGGAGCAATACTCGTTGTATGTGTAGCTGTCGCCTTATTCTACGTCGTCACATTATTCTATCCAGCTTGGCTGGGCGTCTTTGGCATAACAGATACAGCATCAGTGCAGTTCTGGATCGTCGCTGTGCCAGTCTTCGTAGCCTTCGTAGCCATTATGCTCATAGGCGCATGGATTGGCTGGACAATGGCAACCACGCCACCGCCAAAACCAATCGAGGAAATAACAACCGAGATGGAAGAGAAGAAAGAAGAAGCACAGGCTGAAACATCAACGGAAGCAACAGCTCCAGCATCTGAAAAGAAGAGTAAGAAACAATAATAAACCAATCTCTTTTTCCCTAACTCTTCATTTCAATCAAATTATCTTTCTTTAAGACAAATCAATTCTTGCGAGAAGCTTTCATAGACCGAAGACTTTTAGAGCAAAGTAAAGTGCGACCCTCAATTGCCGAAACAGAAGTCATCGCTAGCAAAGTCTTAGACTGCAAACGAGCCAGTGATTTCATTAACCGTCAGTTACAAATCTTACTTTTCTACGTGGCGCGCTGCCGAGTCCACTTTGACCGCGGCGGTGAATACTTACGTCTCAAACCGCTTAAAACTCAATTTCCGAATGTTCGGCACTACTCCTGCGGCTTTTTCAGCATGCATTCTATTGTTTGCCGGCAGGTCATGCATTCGTCAGGAACCTGGCCCTTTGAGGACCGTTCGCTGAGAAAACCAAAGTGATTCTTGCATCCTGGCTCCGTAACGACAGTTTGAACTGAGACCTGCTTCTTTTCATCAGGACAGAGTTTTTGTTTTTTGGGTAAATCCTGCAGATCCACGCGTGCCTCACTCGTGATTTCCGCTAGACAGAAAGGGCAGGCGTCGTATGGCTCAGCTGAGATTCCGACGTTGACTGTTTTAAGAGGGTTTGCAAAAGTCTTCTGGCAAGACGCTGTCTGGCAAATGTACCCGCTAGTCTTTTTGCCTGTTTCCAGAGATTGGGAAATGAATTATGCCTCCTCTTCGTATAGGAATGTTGCACACTTATAGTATTGATGAAACCAGAATCCATACTGAACCTTCAGGTCATTCCAGATTGCATGTCTGCTCCGGAGAAGCGAGTTTCTTGAGATCGCCTACGTCCTCCGAATACCCGGAAGCAATCAGGACGTCACCCGCCTGGATTTCGGATTCAGTTTTGGCTGAAGGGTTTTTCCCTCGCTTTATGGCAAGAACCCTATTCTTAGCTACCTCCAAGAGAACTGTCACAGTGGTTGATGAGACTTGGGGTGTTTTAGCCAGTTAGGTCGCAAGCGCCCCTTAGACACTTTATCCCCCTGAATCTTCTAGCGCGGTGGACTGATATTCTCTAAATATTTTCTCAAAAGTAGTAAAAAGCACGGGTTGTCAATGAAAGGGCAGTTATGGGTACCTTTTTGGGCTTAAGGAAGTTAAGATTAGGGCTTCTTTGGCTGGTACACGCACCATGGGTCCTCTTTTAGATAGTCTCCTTTCAGAGCGGACGGTTCATGCAGGTCGCCGCAGTAGTCAATGAAGTCGCTTGAGAGTCCATATGCTCGCGCACGGCATCCGCCACAAAGTGTTTTATATTCGCATACACCGCATTTGCCTTTGAGGGAGTCGAGGTTTCGGATAGCTTTGAAGATAGGCGAGTTGAACCAGATTTCCTTAAAACTCTGCTCTCGGATGTTTCCAAGCTTTACCGGCAAGTACGGGCAGGGCGTCACGTCGCCGTTGGGATAGATCCTGCAGTAGTACATACCTGCGATGCAACCGCGTATCCACTGCCGCATATCTAAACCCATGTCTTTGGCGATACGCATAAACTGAGGTGCACATGAGGGTCTGACGTTGAGCTTGTGTTTGCCAACTTTGCTGAAAGTGGTTTTAATCATGTTTTCGTACATTGCAGGTGAGATGTCAGTAATTTTTGCGCCTCTTCCAGTGGGCACAAGAAAGAAAAGGTGGAAGTTTTCAACTCCAATCTGCTCAGAAAGTGTCATTATGTCGTCTATTTGGCTGTAGTTCTGCTGGGTTAGTGTCGTGTTCACCTGGACGAGGATGTCGTTATCTCGCAAGACCTTCACTGCGTCTATGGCTTTTTGCCAGGAACCCGCGACGCCGCGGAACTCGTCATGCTGCGCCGGAATGTTCGAGTCCAAGCTTATAGAGACGGTTGCAACGCCCGCTTCCGCAAGTTTGCGTGCTGCTTTTGCGTCAATCAATCCGCCGTTACTGCCTAAACCCATGCGCAAGCCCTTCTCGTTTCCGTAGCGGATTATCTCGTAGACGTCATTTCTCAAAAGCGGTTCGCCACCACTCAGAATTAGCAGTGGTCTGCTGACCTGGACAATCTGGTCAATCAACTCTTTTGCTTCGTCTGTATTCAGTTCGTTTTTCAGTTCGTTATGCGTCGCATTGATGTAGCAATGCTGGCACTTCAGATTGCAATTTCGGGTTAGGTTCCACGAGATTATAAGCGGGAGGAACTTTTCAGAAGCCGTTTCCTTTGGTGGGTAACCAAGTTTGAGGTAGAAGACGCATTTGCCGTCTGTTGCCATCCGTTTTGGCTGCGTCAACTCGAACGTGAAGGGCAAGACGGTTTCGAGCATGGCCTTTGCGTGTGCAAAGCAGAAGTGCTTACAGAAAAGCGAAGTGACGTTGTCGTCTATGCCTTGCATGCCGCCAATGTATTGGTGTCCGCCGTGGATAGGGCAGTTGAGGAAAACCATTTTTCCGTCAAGGGAATCCATATTCATCGTATAGTCGATGTAGTGGTCGCTTAGCATAACGGACTGCAGCTTTTCTCTGCGCATACCAACTTTGAGCGTTACGCTCAGCGCGATACTGACAGTCTCCTTGCCAAACTTTGTTTGCACCTTTTGCATAGCTGCACCTAACCGTTGCACGCCGATGGTTTTGGAGAGTTCAGAAAGCGTTAGTATTCCTCTGATTGTTTGGTATTCCTGCTCGAAACGAGTTTGCGCCACATTCCGGGACCATTCCTGAAAAAGTAATTTCACAGTTTTTACCGTTTTCGTGTCTTTGGCAACGATCATGTTGGCTGTTTTCCGCGTTTTTTCGTTAAGGTAATTGAATAAGGTGATTTTTTCACGGGTGCCCATGCTTGGTTGCGAGGCAACTTTGCTGACGTCTATTTTAAGCGGGATGGTTTTTGTGAGTTCCGCTGCGTCTGTCGTGAAGTCCCCGAAGAAAAGCTGCAGTGGCTTGCTTATTTCCGGGGTCGGTATGCCGAGTTCTTCAAGCAGCACGCGGGTTTCTGCTTCCATCTTTGTAACCATTGCCATGTGGTACAGCAGAGAACCGGCCATACCTGGGTCAGCTTGTTTGCCTGATAATCCGTAGAAGATTTCTTGGAAAAGGCGGCTTGCGCTCGTTAAGTCTTGCTGGTTGATGAGGTCTTGGAGTTGGTTCAGTTTCTGTTTTCTCTGCTGCAGGAGCAGTGCCCATTTATGGCAGTGTCTTTCGTCGAAGTGTGGGACCTAAATCACCAGCTTAGACGTATAAAACGGATGGTTCAGTAGAAAAGGTTAACGGTAATTTTCAGATCCAAGTGCTGGTTTGCGGGCCTAGCTAATTGGGCGGTTTCGTCAGATAAGCTCTTAAACCCGTGCAGCCACAGACATAGCCAGATTTAGAAGGCTGAATACAACGTGACTTTCGAATGGATATACGCAGTAGTTGGCTTCATAATTATGTTCGGACTTCTAGCAGGCATAGGCATAAACCAACCTAGAGGAACGAGCATGAAGACTTGGTGTTACGGCTACCTCGCAATTTCGGTGGGCTTCGACTTGTTGGTCGTTTTGGTGTTGGTTGCTGCTTCGGATTTTGTTTGGCTCACGAACCTACTTCTCGGGCTTTCCGCTGGCGCAGCTACAGGGTTGGCGTTTCATGTGGCGCATCACATTTCAGAAGAGAACGAACACAACGAAGAAACAAGTTCGAAACCCAAATCTATGTTTGGCTTTTAACACTCTCGTTGTTGCTTTCACCCTAATCAGGCAAAGATAGAAAAACAGAGGCTGAAAGAAAGACCTAGAAATCTCGAACCTTCACGAGGCAAATGTCAGTATCCTAAAACTACATTTTGTTCGACCAAAATCCTCACCAAAATAGAAAGAATAAGCGCGCCTACACAACCATTTCCGCTTCAACCTCAATTGGTACGTTTAGGTTTTTCCGAGTGTATTTTGAGATTGTGGGTCGCTGGCTCTCTGTTCATGCGGTTGACGCGGCCCTTGGATTAATCGGGCACCTCGTCAGCGTGCGCGGTTACAAAATTCTTCGTGCCCGAGGGACTAGTTGCACACTGCGGAGTACTAGGTCCCGAATTCTCATATTCAGGAAATATGCTTAGAAACAGGCTATTCGCTTCTTAACCTCTTGTAGAAGTAGAGACATACTTTTTCGCCTTCAGACACTGGTTCTTTGAATTTAACTGAGACTTCGCTTGGCGACAGTGAAGCCTTTATCTCGCCTCTGACTCCTGATGCAGAAACAACTTCTTTTCCCACGAATTTGGAGGCAGCTTCCGAGGTGCTGAAGAGACCGCTCACTATGTATTCGTTGGCTTCCCTTCTTTGTCTTACAGTTCCTTCCTTGGTCTTTTTTGAGAAAAATTCCGGTGTTTTGTTTGTTTCGAAAATTCTTCCTCCACCGATTATTCGGAATTCGCGGGCTTGGAGTCCAGGGTTCATCAAGAGGACGTGGTCTCCCCTTTCCGCCACGACTTGTTGTCTGAGTTCTATGTAAACCTGACATTTTTCAGGGGCTTTCACCGATGTCTTGACAAAGAACTTGCCGTCTTCCATGACTCCGGGCACAACGTTTCCCAGCACCTCGTAAGATCCAACAAACACGTCTACATCGCTATATGGTGCCAACGTGCGTTGATAGTATTTGTCTAATTCCAATTCTGTTGTACACGTTACGTGGTGGAACTGATGGAGCCAGGAGCAACGGCTACATAGCCCCTGTGAGCGTCATCAGGTTTTAGGTCTTTGACAGCGACGCCCACTCTTTCTCCGGCGATAGCCTCCTCTTTGTCCTCGCCGAATGATCGCAGCGAACGCACTTGACCTTTCTTGTCGATGGGTTTGATTTCAACAGTATCTTTCACTTTCACTTTCCCACGGTGGATAGTACCAGTTAAGACAGTCCCTACTCCGACTATGGTGAATGCGTGGTCTATAGGCATCTTGAACGGACCATTCCATTGGCGAATAGGCGGACTGAGAGAATCCTGCAGTGCGCTCTTGAGTTCATCAATTCCCTTACCCGTTAATCCTGAGACCTCCACAATCTTTGCCTTCTCATATGGAGTTCCTTTCAGGAGAAGTATGACTTTCTTCTTGACTTCCTCAATTCTCTCTGGAGAAGCCAAATCGACCTTGTTCAGAGCAACTACAAGATCCTTTATTCCGATGTTTTTAATTATAGAAAAATGCTCCACACTCTGAACCTGGAGGCCGAGATCGGCGGCCACAACCAGCACTGCTGCATCAATTATGTTAGCACCCGCTACCGTATGCCTAACCAAGCTGAAGTGCCCCGGCAAGTCGACGAGAGTGACCAGATACTGACCTAAGGTGAAAGCGGAGAAGCCCATGTCTAGCGTCATTCCTCGCCTGGCGGAATCTGGTGCCTTGTCCAGAGCAGCGGTCGAAGGTTTTTCAGTTAGCTGCCTGGCAAGCATTGTCTTGCCGTGGTCAACATGCCCGAAGAGACCGACATGAACGGGAATGAGGCCTTTGCCTTCAGCCATGGTGTAACTTTTAGCGACTGCATTGGCCTCTCTGAGGAATAATTCAACCGCATTCACAGGCTCTAAACCATCTGCCAGCGCCTTCTTCACCACTTCTTTTCTGATACTTGAAAGAGAAATGCCCAAGTCCGGATTCTTGTACCGCGTCATGACCTCCATCATGGACTTTCGGGTTTCCCTTTCGATGCCTCTCGCTCTCTGCGATTTCTTGTCTTCCACAACTTTTTTGGGCTTGGACCTGATTGGGTTTTCAAGTCTCTTGAGAACTGCTGTAACAATGAGGTTGGCGATCTCTTCGATGCTTTGTTTACTTGGGTCGACAACCACAAGGGGAGTGTCCCACTTGTAATCTCCCTTCGGTGAGTCAAGTTTTTGATTGATTTCCTCAATGAGGGATGACGGTATTGGCGATTCTCGTTCTTGGTTCCATTTGAGGGCTTGTTCAACGGGTGTGTCAACGAAGACTATGTCGTAGTCAGAACCTAATCGTTTGGCAATTTGTCTTAGGTCGCTCCTCATCGACTTGTAATAGTTTAGGTCATCACTGATGACGATGAAACCATTTTCCAAACCAGTGGCAATCGCTTGCTCATAAAGAGTCTTTACCGATGTTTCTCTTTCAGGTTTGAATCCTGTGGAGGAATACGAGAGCATGTCACGGAAATCGTCTGAGCTTATTACCATGGTTGATATTCCATGTTTGTCCTCGAGCAGGGAGGCAACGTTTTTACTGATGGTGGTCTTTCCTGAAGAAGGCAACCCACAGAGCATAAGCAGGTAAGGATAACGCTGCGACACCAGTTTTCCCCTATTGTCTATCCTGTCTTCAGTTTATATTTCTGTCGAACATCAGACTTCGATGATTTCAAGCTGTTTGATAGACTATATGATATTTCCGAAAACTTCGATAATTATCTGCTCGTGCCACGATTGGCGGGTTCGACCTGCTGACGGGCGAACACGAAGTTGACAAAGAGTATGTTTTGGTGAAATATGGAGTGGAAGGTTGAGGCGGGCAAAATCTGATCAAAGGCGAAGAATAGCCACGTAGAAAAAACGGTCTTTCGGCTAAGAAAGAGCAGGTTTCCGTATGACGTATTTCTTGCAGAAGTTCCAGAATACTTCTGAAGTCTTCACAAGAGGCCGCTTAGGTCGCACCATGTAGAGTTTCCTGGTGCTGTTTACTCCTTGCAGGTGCAAAACTTTCACCAAGCCTGCCGCCTGAGCTCTTTTGGAAGCAATAGAGGAGATGACGCTTATGCCCCTGCCTTCTGAGACTGCCGTTATGACTGACTCGGTGCTCGCCAACTCCAGCGCAGTTTTCAGATTGACAGGAGAAACCCCCGCGCTTTCAAGCAGGCGTTCAATTTCTTTTCTGGTTCCCGAGGTTTCCTCACGATTAATGTAAGGATACTTCAGAATTTCATGCGGCTTAATCGACTTCCGAGACGCAAGTTCGTGGCTGTTTGGGACAATTAGGACGAGTTCTTCTTCGCCGATTTCTATAGCCTCAAGTTTCTCTCCAAACCCTTCTAAGGTGCCGACTGCCGCAAAATCCACGTCGTCAGCCTGCAGCTTCAAGAGGCTATTGACGCTGTCTTCAGCTTTTATTCTGAATTTTACGCGCGTATGGTTCTTTTGGAATTCTGCCACCATACTGGGAAGGAGGTATTCGCTGGGTATTGTGCTTGCGGCGATTTTTATGGTCCCACTCAATATGCTTTTTGTGGCGGATATTTCGACCTTAACTTGTTTGACTTCGGCGAGCATTTTTTCTGCCGCTTCTGCAAGGATTGCCCCTGCGTCAGTGACTTCAACGCCGTTGGCTGCACGCTTGAAGAGGTCCGCGTCGAAATATTCTACTAATGCGGCGATGTGGTGACTTACTGCGCCTTGGGTTAGTTCGAGTTCTTTGGCTGCGACTGAGAAATTGTGGGTTTTGGCGACTGTTAGGAATGTTTTCAGGTAGTCGAATCGCATGTTCCTAGTCACGGGTTCCTAGGATAGTTATGCGTTAGTGAAGTGCTTATATTTCCTTCTGTCTTTTGATGCGGAAACGTTTAAATTAATTTTGTTAATAGTTTCTATTAAACAATTTGAGAGGGAACGATTTATGGTGACATTTACACTCATCATCAACGAAGCACCCTACCAGAAAGAACGCGCATATACTGCCCTCAGATTCGCCCGGACAGCGGTATTCGAAGGACACAAAACAAGAATTTTCCTGATTGAAAACGGCGTGTACATCGCCAAGAAAGACCAAAAACCAGCAACGGACCAACCCAACTTCGGCGCGTTTCTTGAAGATTTGATAAAAGATAACCAAGAAGTGAAAGCCTGCGTCGTATGCCTCAAAGCCAGAGGCATCGCTGAAAGCGAGTTGATAAGCGGCGTCAAAGCCGTGACGCTAAATGACCTCGTGGAATGGACTGTCACCAGCGACAAAGTAATAGTGTTTTAAAAATGAGCAGCGAAATAAAAAGACTGGACACTAAAGGCCAAGTCTGCCCGATGCCCGCGGTGCTGACGAAACGCAAGATAGAAAGCCTCAAAGTAGGGCAGGTTCTGGAAGTCACGGGAGATTGCGCGCCCTCGCTGGAGAACATTGAGAAGTGGGCTAAGAAATCACGGGCACGAGGTTCTGGAGACCTTTAAGTCGGGTGACTTTTTCAGCATAAAGCTAAAGAAACATTGAAAATCGCGTGAGATGGAGGATTGGGAGGTTGAAATATCGACTAACAAAAGTTGTTCCCGTACACGGATGCAGTTGCAAGCTCCCAAAGTACGAGTTGGGTTTGCTGATGGAAAAAGCAGGCTTGACCCAGGGCTTCAGCGAGGATGTTTTAGCTGGACCCTGGGAAAACAGCAGCGTCGTGCGGGTTGCCAACGGAATTGCCGTTTTGAATACGCTGGATTTCTTCACTCCCATGGTTGACGAACCCGAAATTCAAGGCAGAATCGCGGGAAGCAACGTGACAAGCGACATTTACTGCATGGCGGTGACGAAGATCGCTGCGGTTTTGACGATTATGGCGTTTCCCGACAACATGCCAAGCGAGTTAGCCGTTGGCATGTTGAAGGGCTTTGGAGATTTCTGTCGCGAAATGGACGCGCCCGTCGTGGGTGGACACACGATTCGAAATCCCTGGCCTATCATAGGCGGCGCAGCCACAGGCATCGGCGACCCCGAGAAAATTGTCTACACCCGCGGCGCGAAAATTGGCGACAAACTGTTCCTAACCAAACCTTTGGGGATCGCGCCCGCAATGGCAGCGTATCGACTCCGAAAGGAAGAGGAAGGTAGGGAAGTACTCAGCGGGGTTTCGGCGGATTTGGTGGAGACCGCAATTTCCGGTGCGGTTTCAGGCATGACCGAATCGAATAAGTCGGTAGCTGAAGCCATGCAGCAGGTTCTCGTTCACGCCGCAACTGACATTACAGGATTTGGTCTAAAAGGGGCATGCAGAGAACATGGCGATGCTCGGAAAAGTAAATATAATCATTGACCAGTTGGCAGTCATCAGTGGAACACCAGTCTTGGCGGAACTGCTCGGGTATCCGCTTCTGCAGGGCGAAGCCAAAGAAACCGCTGGCGGCATGCTCATTGCCGTGACCAAAAAAGACACAGACGACCTGCTGAACGAGTTAGAAAAGCGCAGGGTGAGGCATTGGGAAGTAGGCCACGTGGCGAAAGGCGACGGAAAAGTGCACGTACTTAAGAAAGCGAAGGTAATTCAAGTTTAAATGCTCCAAAAAGGGCGAAAACTTGGCCTAGTCGGTAAGCTTAATTGCGGAAGAACCCAAGAGACAACTAGGTGAAGCACGTGCAAGCGCTAGACAATACGAGTTTAAACATAAAGCTCGCCCTGAAGCCCGAGAGCGCTAGAGGTAGGTCTCATGATACCGTTTGATAGGTTGAAGGACACAATCCCCAAGAGCATACTCGATAGAGGCCTAACTGTATTAGGCACAGAGTCCCAGCCGATAAAACTGCTTTTCGAGCAAAGAAGAATACCTGAAGAAGGGTGGAAAGACAGCCAAATCGAAGGATTACTAAAGCTACTGTCTACAATGGATTCGGACAAGGACAGCAAAGCAGCTTGTCTAGGCGAAAGGGAGGGCAGGGTTGCGTCTCCAGCAGTTTCAAAGCTGGCATACGGGTTTCACCATGGGGTAGGAAGGTCAGGTGACCTGACCGAAGCCCAGCCTAAAGCGGCAGGTGGATCTCTCATGTATTTCTTCGCCAACAAATTGGCGAATGACGCTATGAAAAGGTTCGGAGCTCCGAACATCAAGAAGGCAATGGTCTTTCCTGTGGCAACAGGAATGACGCTTGCCCTTGTCTTGTGCGCCGCGAGAAACCTCACCAAGGGAAGAGAGGTTGTTTACCCACAAGTTGACCATAAGACTCCTTTGAAGGCCATTCATCTCGCAGGTCTTCAGGAAAGAATAGTTGGAGGAGAAGTCCAGGGAGACGCCGTAAACGTTCCCACGGAAGATATAGAAAAAGCCGTCAATGAAAATACTGCCGCGATTCTCTCAACAACCACGTTCTTTCCACCCAGAGAACCAGACAAAATCAAAGATATTGCGAAGATCGCGGAGGAGAAAAAGGTGCCGCACATCATAAACAACGCCTACGGAGTGCAAAGCCGTGAGATTATGAAACTTTTGAGAGGGGCAGTCGACGCAGGACGTGTGGACGCAATAATCCAGAGCACAGACAAGAACTTCCTCACCCCAGTCGGAGGAGCAATTGTTGCTTCACCCAGTGAAGAATTCTTAGACGATGTGTCTGGAACTTATGCAGGGAGGGCAACAGCAGCGCCCATAGCGCAATTCTTAGCAGCCATACTGTCGATAGGATTAGGAGGCTACGAGAAGCTGAGAACCCAGCAGGAAGAGAACAGGAAGTTCCTTGAATCATCCTTGAAGGAGGTTGCGGAGAGGCATTCGCAGCGAATCCTGAATGTTCACAATCCAATATCCGTGGCTATGACGCTGGAGGGAAGAAACGCCAAGAAAATAGGCAAAGCCTTGTACACGGCAAGGGTTAACGGTGCAAGAGCTTTAGAAAAAAACGATTTCGGAGTGTGCTGCCCACAATACATCTCATCTTACATCAACTTCGACGCCGGAATAGGAATACAACAAGACGAAATCAGTCTAGCAACAGAAAGGTTAGACACCGTTTTGAAGACAGTGAGCTAGTGGCGGCGTCCAAGGGGAATTGAACCCCGAGACCTTGCGGACTCACCGGATTTGAAGTCCGATGCCAGGACCACCTAGCTGTAGGACGCCTTCAATTGGTGCCTTCTGGTGTTGAAAGAAAGATGAGACAAATTATATATCTTTGGCGTATGAGGCGATTTCTGTATTCACTCGGCAACAGAAGCATATTCCACTCTGAACCGCAGTGGATCCACGGTAAGCTTCTTCAAAACGCCTTTTAAAGCATCTGTCCGAGCTTACATCTTATAAAAGCCAACTTACGTAGGGATAATAAGGGAGAAGATGGCAAGCGCCAACCGCGCGCCTAACCACAACGTGCCTGAACGAGTTCTTTGCCTACTTTGCTACTGCTTTATCGGCGGGTTTAGGTACGGAGGCTGGGGCTGCTGCTTTGCGTTTTAGCATGTTCTCTAAGGTTGGACGAAGCTTGGCGTTTTCCGCTAGTATCTTTTCTTTTCCCAGCGCCTTCATTTGGTCAGTCATTTCCTTGACTATGTTGACGAATTTTTCTCCTTCAGCTGATGACACGTAATCGACCCTGAATCTTTCTGGGCTCAATCCAAGCTTTTGAAGCATGCCGGCCAAGGCATTCATGCGCGCTTGCATCCTAACGTTTCCGGAGATGTAGTGGCAGTCGCTGGGAAGATGGCAGGCGGTAATCAGTACCCCTCCGGCTCCCAGCCTAAATGCCTCTATAACGAAGTCCCGATCTACCCGCCCAGTACACATTACCCGTATAGCCCGTGTCGTTGGGGGGTATTCAAGCCGGCTCGTCCCCGCTCGGTCCGCGCCGGCATAACCTCACCAGTTACACATAAACGTTAGTATCTTATCTTCAGGGTCCCTTTCTAGAGCAGCTCTGATTTGTGAGGTTATCTGTTCGTCCGTAAAGTGCATCTGAGTTATCGCATCTTGTGGGCATTCAGCAACGCATGTTCCGCAACCATGGCACTGGGCTGCATTAATCTGGGCTGGTTGCCCCTCAGTCACAGTGATGGCTCCAAAGGGGCAACTTTTCGCGCACACACCACACTTTGCTTTCACGTTTCTGCACTTGGCGACGTCAACTATCGACACAATCGGTTCTATCTTCCAATTCGGTTGAGAAAGGATGGTTGCAGCTCTTGCTGCGGCTCCGCTTCCTTGGGCTACGCTATAGGGTATGTCCTTTGGTCCCTGGGCAGCACCTGCCAGGAATACTCCGTCCATAGGTGTGTCAATTGGTTTGAGTTTCGGGTGACTTTCCATGAAGAACCCGTCTGTTCCTCGCGTTATATGGAGGATTCTAGACAATTCTTCGGCGCCCTTGCTGGGTATGGCGGCTGTGCTTAGCACAACGAGTTCTGTTTCGACTTCGATGGGTTGTCCCAGCGTCGTGTCCTCTGCTCGAATTATCAAGTTTTTGGTCTTTGGGTCTTCCATTATTTGGGACGGTTTTCCCCTGATGAAGTTGATTCCCTTTTCGCGGGCACTTCGATAGAATTCTTCATAGCCTTTGGCGGGAGTGCGCATATCTATGTAGAAAATGTAGACTTCCACATCATCATGGTAGTGTTCTTTCAGAAGGATGGCTTCTTTCAGCCCATACATGCAGCAGAAACCCGAACAGTACTCGTACTTGTTTACATCCCTTGAACCGACGCATTGAATGATGGCAACGCTTTTCGGTGTCTTTCCATCGGATGTGCGGACTACGTGTCCATTTGTCGGACCGCCCGCTGTGATGAGTCTCTCAAACTCCAAAGCTGTTAGTACGTTGTCGTATCTTCCATAGCCGTACCTGGCGTCATCATAAGGTAGATAAATGTCACAACCAGTTGCTACTATGATTGCTCCAACTTCCAATTCAACTTCTTCTGGCTTTTGGTCAAAGTTTATAGCTTTACGTGGACCACAGGCATCCACGCATTTGTAGCACTCTATGCAGTAGTCCCTGTTTATCGAGTAGATGAGAGGCATTGCTTGGTCAAACGGAATGGAGATGGCTTTTCTTACGCCTAGGTTCATTTCCCACTCATTTGGATATTCTACCGGGCAGACGTCTTTGCATTCCCCGCAGCCAGTACAGTTACCGGAAATAACGTATCTTGGGTTCTTGCGAACTTTGACCCTGAAGTTGCCTATATACCCCTCCACGTTGAGGATATCTGCGTTAGCTATTACTTGGACCTTAGGATGGCGATTTACCTCCACCATCCTAGGTCCTTCGATTCATATGCTGCAATCCAGAGTTGGGAAAGTCTTGTCGAGTTGTGCCATGTGACCTCCTATGCTCTCGTTTTTCTCGACAAGATATACTTGGAAACCCATGTTCGCCAAATCCAGAGCGGAGTTGATGCCAGAAATGCCCCCGCCGATAACCAGGGCGCTTTTGGTAACAGGGACCTCCATAGTTTCGAGAGGCTTAAGCAACCTCGCTTTGGCCACAGCCATCCTTACAATATCTTTTGCTTTTGCTGTGGCTTCTTTTGGAATACTAGGATGGCACCAAGAAGCGAACTCACGTATGTTCGCCATTTCAAATACAAAGGGATTTAACCCTGCTTCACTTACGGTTTTCCGAAATGTCGGCTCATGCATCCTTGGGCTGCAAGCGGCTACGACTACACGGTTCAAGTTATATTCTTTTATTGCTTTTCTGATTTCTTCTTGTCCGGGATCAGCGCATGTGTAACGGTTCTCTTTTACGACGACAACGTCAGGTATTGTTTTGGCGTATTCGACTACCTGTTTAACGTCTACTGTTCCGGCGATGTTTAAACCGCAATGGCAGACGAAAACTCCTACTCGCGGGAGTTCTGCCTGTTTGGGAGCTTCAGCTGGTTTTTGAGTTTGTGGATTGCTCATTCTATAACTTCCTCAGTAACCATTCTTCTTTCTAACGCTTCATTTCTTTTCTCGGCAGTAGTTGATATAAGCATTTGCTTAAAAGTAACGTCAGTTTGAACGCAAACCACTATGGATGCTTCCGGTTGACTCATCTAACTACCTCCTCGGTTACGAAACGTTTGGCTACGACTTTCTTGGCGTGCATGCCACTCGTAGCTTTCAACTCCTTCACGGCATCCATCGGGGATGTAATGCGTTCTAGAGTCTTGTTCCAAGTTCCTGAATGAATAGGGGTGTGAAGCACCTTGGTGCGCTTAAGCGTCAACGCGTCAACGGATGGGCAGACGACTTTGCAGGCGCCGCAGTAGGTGCAAGTTGCTTCGTTGACTTGGACTTTGCCGTTTGACATGGTGAGAGCGCCGGTGATAGGGCAGACGTCGACGCAGTCTTGGCAACCCTCTGGGCACCTGGATGTGTCAATGGCGATTTTGCCCTCGAACGTCTTGCGCATCTTGATGACGCCTGCTGGGCACTTGTACTCGCATGCCCTACAGGTGGGGCATCTATCTTTGTGGATGTCGACGCTGACGACAACGTGTTTGCGTTGGCTCGGAGTCAGCGTGTTCGCGTCCGCAACCGGTTGACCGTCGTATGTTACTCGGGTGACTTTGAGTTGTTCTAGCGGGCAAGCCTTGACGCATGCGTCGCAGTCCTTGGGGCAGTTCCTCGTGTCGATCTTGATGTCCCGAATAAGGGTCGGGAAGCTTTCCTTGTCAACAACGTTGACGTTGGGTTGACCGTTTAACGTAACTTTGACTGCTCCGTAGGGGCAGGTTATGTCGCATATACCACAAAAATTGCACTTCGCTAGATCAATATCCACTTTAGCCTTCTTTGCAGGCTGACCAGCAACCTTGGGCTGCTTGGCAACCGTTATGGCGCCTTTGGGGCAAGCTAGACTGCAGATTTGGCAGCCGACGCACTGGTCCTTGTCCAAGGTTAGCTTGTAGTTTTTGACGTGTAAAATCCACTCTAGCGTCTGGGCTTGTGCCGTATCAAGTTTTTGGGTTTTAAACGGCATGTGTCTTATCCACCATTATAGGCATGCAATGGATGCGCTGAATATAGACATTTCAACGCTCCATAACCGTCCATTGGAAGTTTGAGTGGACTTCTTTTGATATAAATATTGCCTGAGGAACCCGACTATCCATACGTGTATGATATGAAAACCCTGAAATTTTACGAAGAACGGGAAAGCCATCATTTTCGACGTTGAACACACGTCGCGACATAACAACGAAGAGGATCGTCACTTCGAAGGGAAACAACACGGAGCTCAGCCGCATCCAAAAGCACGTCCAAAGCCTCCAAAGTCATGGCTGCCTTCAACCCTGTAACCACGAAGATGGCATCAGACCTGGAAATGAGCTTGAGTTCAGCGAGGGTTTCCGCGGGTTTGGGCATGTTCTGAAGCATAGTGAACGCGAAGACGCGGCTGAAAACCTCTTCTTTGAAAGGCAAGTGGTCGGCATCCGCCAAAACCAAGCAGACGTTAAGGAACTCTTGGGCCCGCTGACGCGCAAGTTGCAGCATTTTTCTGGAGATGTCGACGCCTACAACTAATTCCGTCTGGCCAGTGACTTTGCCAAAGAACAAGCCACTTCCACATCCAGCATCCAACACAACATCGCCTACAGCGACGTTCGCGTCCTCCAAGACGGCTTTGTACTTGGCTTCCTGTTCCTCGCCGTACCGAGTGTCGTACATCTGCGCCGTAGAGTTGTAGCGTCGCATTATGGACCGCTTCTTGCCCCACTTGCTAACCATGGTTACCTACAAAGAAAACTTCTTGGGAGACTTCTAAAGCATTTGCTGCACACCGCCCGATTGCTCCCTGTACACGTTCAGAAAAGAACGTTCCTATGCTATGGCTGGTTGCTTTGGCTCTTGCTCCAGTGGCATGTCCATTTTTTCACGTTTGCTGAATACGATAGCAGCGCCGATGATAACGGCCAGGATGAGCGAAACCACAGCCGAAGCCAGAGGAATGTTCACGGAGGTTCCTGGAATCTGGATGACAGCCACATTCTTTAGCTGCAGAATTACTGGGGCGAACAGCAGCGAAATCAAGTTTATGAGCTTAATCATCGGGTTCAGCGAGGGCCCAGCAGTATCCTTGAGTGGGTCGCCTACGGTGTCACTTTGCACGCATGCTTTATGTTGTTCCGAGCCTTTGCCACCGAAGAAGCCGTCCTCAACCTTCTTCTTCGCGTTGTCCCAAGCGCCACCAGAGTTCGCCATGAATACCGCCAGAAGTTGCCCCGTGAGAATAACGCCCGCTAAGAAACCTCCCCAAGCAGCCATATCCAGTAGGGTACCAACAAGCAGGGGTGTTAGAATGGCGATTATGGCGAGGCTCGCGAGTTCCCTTTGGGCGGCGCTCGTGCATATTTTGACGACTTTGGCATAGTCGGGGAGTCTGAGACCTTCCATGATGCCTGGCATGCGGAACTGCCTACGCACTTCTTCGATAATCTTTTCCGCAGCGCGACTGACCGCCCGGATTGAGATGAAGCTGAAAAGGAACGGAAGTGCAGAGCCAATGAGGAGTCCGACGAAGACAAGTGGGTCAGCGGCTATGTCCAATTTTAGCCCTGGAATTGCTTCGGTGAATGCAGCGAAAAGCGACACTGCAGCAAGCACCGCCGAGGCTATGGCAATCGCTTTTGTGACGGCCTTGGTCGTGTTGCCGGCTGAGTCCAAGTCGGCCAGAATCTTACGTGACTCCTCTTGTTGTCCAGACATTTCTGCGATGCCATTGGCGTTGTCCGCGATGGGGCCAAAGCTGTCCATAGCGACGTTGTTTCCCGTGTGAGTCAGCATGCCGATGCTTGCGAGGGCAACGCCATACATAGCAAAGACAACACCTGCACCCGTCCAGACTATGACGGAAACGACAATGGTTAAAGCAATTACTAGAGCCGTCCAAACAGTGCTTTCAAATCCCAAAGAGAGTCCGCGGAGAATCACAGTAGCCGTTCCAGTATTGCTTGAGGCGGCGACTTGAATTGTTGGTTTCCGTTTGGGGCTCGTGTAGTAGTTGGCTAGCTTGTTGAAACTAATTGCCAGTATGATGCCCATGGTTGTTGCCAAGAATACTCGGATGTCCCCCACGTAGAAAATGGCGAGCAGCAAGAAACTTACTGTAGAGATGACGCTCGAGACATCGTAGGAAAGGTCCATGGCTTTGAAAGCGTCACCTTTGGTGATTCTGTCAGGCCAAAGCGAAACCGCGTACGTGCCAACGATTGTACTGACAACACCGATTCCTCGGGCCAAAAGCGGGAAGACAATCCACTTGTAATCAAACGGCGTAATGGCTAAACCCAGAAGCAACGCTGCGACCATCGTGACTTCGTAAGACTCAAAAATGTCCGCTGCCATGCCTGCGCAGTCGCCGACATTGTCACCCACGAGATCCGCGACGACCGCCGCGTTCCTCGGGTCGTCCTCGGGAATTCCTTTCTCCACTTTGCCGACCAAATCCGCACCAACGTCCGCGGCTTTGGTGTAGATTCCTCCGCCAACACGCATGAACAGAGCCAGCAATGTTCCGCCAAAGCCGAACCCCAGTAATACCTCAGGTGCGTCCCGCAGGAAAATTATGAAAATTAGGGTACCACCCAATAAACCCAAGCCGTCGGTGAGCATGCCAGTGATTGTCCCTGTGCGGTAGGCTATTTTTAGGGCACCTCGGAACCCTTTCTTGGCGGCTTCGGAAACCCGTATGTTTCCCTGAACTGCCATGTTCATGCCGATGTATCCGACCATGCCAGAGAAGAAGGTGCCCATCAGGAATGCACCCACCCGCCCAACAGTAATCGACAACGGATAGTTTGCCAGCGCGGCAGAAAGATACAGAAAGACACCCAAGATGCCCACGAAAAGAATAACAGACCGCAGCTGCGTGCGCAAGTAGGAGTTGGCGCCAGCCTTGATGCCACGCCATATTTCCTTCACTTTACCCGAGCCAGTAGGTTCTTTGAAAACCTGTTTTGTAAGAATTATAGCGTAAATCAAAGCAGCAATGGATACGCCGATGACAGCGTAAAGTCCCATCTGTTCATTGAACAGCAGTTCCCCAGCCATTTCCCATTTCTCCCGCGACTTAACCCAAACGGATTAGGGTCTTTAGCTTCCGAGGTTAGCGGACTAAATATATAACATTTTTCTCGAGTAGAGAAAAGCACAGTTTAGAAGCTGGCGTTCGACAGACACTTCACGTCGTGGACCTTCAAACTACGTTTTCAGCGGCTTTTCAATATTCTTATTTACAAAGGAATCCATACTGTATGGCTGAACCAAATTGCCCCAGCAAAAAGTGTCTGTGCTCACGAATCCAAGTCTTGCTGAAGCAGCCGCGGCAATTGAGAGGGCGCTTGCGCAGAGGCGGACCCTGGTCGTCGTCGGCAACTGCCGTGTACAGTATTCGGGCAGGGCAAAATCGACGCTTGAGATGGGCGAGCGTCTACTGATTATCAAGGAAGATGGTTCTCTGCTCGTGCACCGACCCGTTGGCAACGAACCAGTCAATTGGCAACCCGCTGGCAGTGTCTTCCATGTCCAAGGACGCAACGACGAACTCGAAGTCCATGGCGTCCGCCAGAAGCCTCACGAAAGCGTCCGTGTCACCTTCACCACCATCTTCATGGTCTCGGCATTGGACCTAAGGGATTCAGGCAATTTCCTTTTGCATGCAACCGAAGAGGATATGCACCGCGCCATTCTCCTTAAGCCTGATCTCCTAGAGGAGGGATTCAAGCCAATCAGCTGGGAGAAGAAAGTCAGACCTGGCTTCGTGGACATCTATGGCGAAGATAGAAATGGCAGACTCGTCATAGTTGAAGTCAAACGGAAAACCGCGTCCAAAGAGGCGGCGCTGCAACTGTCAAAGTACGTGGAGCCAATAAAGGCGAAGGTGAATCGGGATGTCCGGGCTATCTTGGTCGCACCGAACTTGGGCAAGGATGTGCAAAGGATATTGGCGACTATGGGACTGGAGTACAGAGCACTGGACCCGAAGGTTTGCGCTGAGGTACTAAAGAAGACGGGCAACGCTAAGCTGGAAGCCTTCTTCAAAGAACAGCCGAGAAAACCTTAAAATTACCCATCCAGCCACCTTTCTTGGAGAGACTTGCATGAATTTTTGGAGAGACATCCCCGCAGGCGACAACCCACCTGAACTCCTAAACATGGTCATCGAGGTAACAAGCGGCTCCCGCGATAAATACGAGTACAACCTTAAATGGGAAGCTTTCGTCTTGGACAGGATTATCCCTTCATCCGTGGTTTTCCCCGTGGAATACGGCTTTGTTCCGCACACATGGTTCGACGACAGCGACCCCATGGATGTTATGGTGCTCAGCTACGCCCCCCTCAACGTCGGATGTATCGTAAAAATCCGCGTCATTGGCGCCCTCATAATTGAAGATGAAGCCGGATTGGACGCGAAGATATTATCTGTACTCGTGAACGACATGCGCTTCGAAGGCATCAAAGACATCGGCAACGTACATAAGCACCAGCTCATAGAAATCCAAGAGTTCTTTGAAACCTACAAACGGCTGGAACCGCATAAATGGGCCAAAACCAGAGATTGGAAAGACGCTCAGGAAGCCATGGAAATTGTCAAGTACGCTATGGAAATGTACCGAGAGTTGGGCGGAAAAATCCCAGAAAAACGCTGAAAACGACTCTCCAAATTACCTGCAGAAATCATTTGCCATTTCTCTAGCCAAAAGCGCCCAAGCTTCCGAGTCTTCCTTGCACAACTGTTGAGCAAGTTTCTCAGCCTCGGCTTTGCTTAGGCTCTCGTTTTTGTAGTCAATAAAGAGACCGGTGAAATCTATGTGCGAGGCGTTTTTGCCGTCGGCAGTAATTTCGTATGTGAACTGTGAGTACTTGGCCGGACCGGTTAGATGTGTGGCGTTCCATGAGAGGCTGTCTGGGTAGAGCTCGACAAGTTTTTGTTTCTTGATAGCGCTCTGCTCTGTGCGAAAAGTGTCGGTCAAAATTATGGTGCTATCAGCCACTCGCTTAACTTGTCTAGCCGCGGTTTTTTCGCCCATAAGCATGTGATCTTCCTGTCCCGATTTGTAATTTGTGCACCACTCATAAGCTTCCTGGGCGGACACATTGAAGAGTTGGCGGAAATGGTAACGAACAGAACTCGGCATACGATTGTCCCATATTTCAAGAACAAAAATCCGCAATATTACAGTTGTGTTCTCGCGAGTCAGCTGCCTTGGTTTCTCCGCATGTTGGTTCTCTATTAAGTAATCAATGCAGAAAAAATGGGAGAATCCTTCTGGCGATTCCTAAGGCAATCACATGCTGGTTACTATCTACAGCTAGATGGGTTAGGCTTGAAGAGCGGGTTAGTTAAGACGTCTTTGCCCTAATAACATGGAGGGCTTTTTCAGCGGTTGTAACGCTTTCGAGCAAGTCGTCAATAGTGGCAATTAGCGTGGCAGTTTTGCCCTTCAATTTTATGGTGGTAACGACGCATGCGCCTTGCCGCTGGGTCATCACTTTCAACCCTTTTGGTGCTTTAGAGTTATCGGGCGAAACTGCCTCTGCTACCGCTGCAGCCGTCTTCGAATCGTTGTATTCAAGCGTTATCGTTGCCTGCATTTTTTTCTCCTCTCAATTGCTGCCCAACAATATCGTTGGCGATTTTCACGAATTCTTCCGCCTTGTCAATAGACACTTGCCCGCCAGCGGCTATGTTGTGCCCACCCCCTTTGCCTTGGAGCTTCTCTGAAGCCATGCGCATGACGTTGCCAAGATTGACGCCCCTATTCACGGCTAGGTCAGTGGTTCGCGCGGAGATTTTGGCTAAGCCTTCTCCTGGCACATTCGCGTAGGCGATTAGCGGCTTCTCCACGTTGGGCAGGCTGCTTATGAGTATGGAGGAAACAGTACCGATGATTTTTTCGCTCACAAAATCCTCCCCGTTCACAATGTAGATGTTTTCCAGTTCACGGAGGCGCTCGGGTTTCTCCCCGATCCACGCGAGGTACTTGTTGATGCTTTTGCGGTAGTCCTCAAGGACCTTGTTGGCTTCTTCCAGGGCGACCTTGCGGTCACCCATGCAAACTGATATACCTAAGCTTGGGCGATCCATACGACCTGTGGAGTTGAGGACAACAGCGAACTCGCGTGCGTCCCGTAATGGAGTCGAAGGTTCCTCAGTGGCTAAGATGTAGATGTTACCGATTAGGTTTTTAATCTCCAGATGAAGTTGCTTGGAAAGCAGGTAGTTCGCCAGTGCCGTGCAGAGCCGTTCCCGTTCTGCTCTGGTTAGGTCGCGAAGCGCACGTAGTCTTTCGCCTTCTTTGAGTGCTATGTTTAGGCCTGAGAGGAATTCGAGGGCTTTGTCTTCTTGCCCGCTTATGCCTGGCAGAAACGGGTTCGTTGTTGATGCGAGAGTCTTGTGGATCGGCCGGGTTTCTCTGCCAAAGAGCATCAAATCCTTCTCAATCAAAACGAGCCTGGTGCTGACAGAGTCTTCGACGATGAGCGCGTTTAGACCGCCGAGTTTGCGTTGGTCGTAGCGGTCTTGCATGTCTCCCAAAGCACCCACCAAGGCGATTGGTGCCAAATCCATGTTGCGCGAATCCATGGCCTTAGTCGTAAAGTACGCAACACCTGAACCGCTAACCTCTGTTGCACCATCCATGGCATGTAAATGTGGGTTGACATGGACAAAGTTTGGGTTCAGAGTTGTGCCCGTTATCTGGTGGTGGTCGAGAATGGCGACCTTGAAGCCTGGAATTTTCTCGTCTAGCAGGTTCAGGTATCCGGCGCCAAAATCTGTGAAGATGACGAGATCGGGTTTGTCGGCGATGATTTCCCCGATGATTTTGTCGTCCACCCACTGTGTAATTCTAATGCGAAACCGCGCATCCAGCCTAAAAAGCGCTCTGCCCATCACGCCTGCTGCCGCGATGCCGTCCGCATCCAAATGGCTGAATATGTGAATGAAGCCGTCGTTTCTTACTGTTTCTTTTATGAGTTTGGCTGCTTTGGCAGCGTCTGCCAAAAAGTCCTGCGACAAATTCGGGTCAGGCTCAAAGGGCATAGTTTTCACTTTCAACTACATGCGATTGGAAAACCTTGTATATGCGCAGCTTTATGTTTTGCGAGTGTAGAATAGGGGAGGTTTAGGATATGGAGGCGATCTTTGGTATGTACTTCCAGTTCTTTGGCAGGACGCCTGTTTTCTTGTAGTATCGGCTGAGTTTGTGAATTTTGGCTTCGATGAGAACCATACTGCGTTTGTTGTGGGCATCTTTCCTGTACTTCTCCATGTGAACTGCCATGCGCTTAGCCTTCTTCATTAGGTTCGCAAGGTCTTCAGGCATGCTCGGGGCGAGCTCCGCGGATTTGAGGGTTTGGCTAACGCTTTTGCCAGTAATTGGCTTGACCAATGGTATGGCGTATTGATCTCGAAGGATGGTGCCTATGCTGCTGAGGTTGTGGCCTTCCTTGGCAAGTTTAATGATGAAGGCGTCTACCTCTTCTGGTTCGTATTTGCACCAGCTTGGCGGCCTGCGGCTTACTGGACGAATACTGTGACTTTTACCTTTTTCCTGTTTCGGCATCTGTACACCCTAACACTTTGCACCTAAACCCCACATGAAACGCATATTTAAGAATAACTGTGACGACCAGATGAATCAGGTGTGTCTTGCTGTCTAAAAGTTAATATTTGGTTCCTGGCTTACAGGGTTTCTATGCAGACGTTTCATGTTCGCCGCAAAGACAGAGAAATCACCAGCTTAGCCGAAATGCGCCGTGTCCTGAAAACCACCAAGTACATCACCATCGCCCTCTGCATGGACAACGAGCCGTATGTGGTGTCGCTTAGCCACGGCTATGACGAAGAGAATAACTGTATCTACTTCCACTGTGCCCCCGAAGGCAAGAAACTCGTTTACGCGCATGCAAACAACAAAGTCTGGGGACAAGCCATGATGGACTATGGCGTAACCGATGAATGCGATTACGCTTACACATCGGTACATTTTGCTGGCAAAATGTTTTTCGTCAACAGTTTGGCGGAGAAACAGCATGGAATCCAAATATTGGTGAGGCAACTGTCCGAGAATCCAGAGGCAAAACTCGCCAAGATAACCGCGGAGAAGCTGGCGAAGACGCAGATGTGTCGAATAGACATTGACTGCATGACAGGCAAGAAACACCTTAACCCCAAAGTCACAGTTGCCAAGCCCTGAAATTGGTCGCCTGCTTTGGAGGGTTTATTGTTTTGCGGGAAAAGTTAATTAGTTAAATCCGTTAGTATTGATGCGGCATCTTGTGAAGCCCAGGTAGTATAGTCCGGTCCAGTATATGCGGCTGTCGCCCGCAGGACCCGGGTCCGAATCCCGGCCTGGGCGCCACTTTACTTCTATACAGGTACCTTGTTTTAGCCTCATCTGTGCGTAAGCCATATGAGAACAGCACGTTCATATTTCTTCGAACAATGACCCTTCCCAGAATTGCTTCAGAACTCGCGAATTCAGACAACTGGTTAACTAGCATCATACGGCAGGTTAACCACGCCGCATTACTGGATAGCCAGATTTCAACCCGAACACGACAGAACAGTCAATGCGTCCTTTGCAAAGGCGCGAGGAATTTGTGCGGCAAAACGCGCTGCCCGCTGTTGATTAAAGTGAACTATTTCCTTAAGAGCGTGCCCCTTATGAGCAGCGAAGACATTGAAGGCTCCTCGCCGCCCAGTGTTTTCATTGGCAGAATTGGCTACCCCAATGTATACGTCGGACCTCTCGTACCGCCAATACACGAAGACACCAGCCTTTTCGACATGCCCGAACAATGGTTTGGAAAATCCATAGATGAAATTGTCGGTTTCCGAAGCCTGCTCATTCGGGGTAAACATCGAGTTAACGTAAATGAATTCATGCTGGCGGGCAAAATTATGGATCAGACCCGCGAGTTGGCTTTGGCAGAGGACAGTGTTGGAATAGAGCTAAACCTGACCAAGAAACCAAGTGGCAACATATTCATGGACGACGATGTTCAGCCTTTCGGTCCCTCCGCGCCAATCAGAGACCTGAATGTGGGCAACACAAGGTTTGACCAACGTGTCGAAAAAGCCTACTACGACACCGACCTAAAAGCAACAGAAGCTGTGAGAGACCTTTACAGACGCGGTGTTTTGGTCAGTAGAATTCAGAAAGCCTTCAGCGTTGGTGCATTTGGACTGGAGAAAAAGCGTCGCCTTGTGCCAACTCGTTGGAGCATAACAGCGGTAGATGACATAATAAGCAAAAGCCTGATGGAGCAGGTTAAGACCTTTCCTGAAATAAATGAGTACCGCGTCTATGAATCTGTCTATCTGGATAACGTGTTTGAAATTCTCATGATTCCAGCTCCTTGGAGCTACGAGTCGATGGAAGCTTGGTACCCGGGGACCACTTGGAACCCGAACGGTACGAGCGTTGTAATCTACTCGGACAACGAAGGCTACAACGGCAGAACTACCTACGCTCAAATAGGGGGTTGCTATTACTCAGCGCGGCTAGCTACTTGCGAGCAGCTCGTAAAGGAACGTCGTCAAGCTACTGTCATTGTGTTGCGTGAAGCGCGTCCCGGTTATATAATGCCAATCGGAGTATGGCAAGTTCGTGAAAATGTGCGTAACGCTATGCGACAAAAACCCGATAGGTTCAATTCGTTGCAGAAATCCCTCGAATTCATCAACAGTAGGCTTGAAATACCCATGGAGCAATGGATTGCCCAAGGTAAGCTACTGCGGCAAGCGCTGTTTCAGAAACGGATAAGCGACTTCTTCTCAGCTAGCTGAGCACATCGCTTAGCGGCCGTTCCTTTGGGAAAGTAGTATTCCAAAGAAAAGGCTATTTTGAGCTTTGGGATTGGGTTCTCTTGAAGCTGCGCGCTTTTCTCAGACTCTTACACTGTGGACAAAGCACTCTGCAAACGTCGTGGAAAAATGGACCCAAATAGGTTACACAGAAAACAATGTGGACAAGAAAATCTCAAAAGAATTCTCTGCATTTCACAAAGATAATATGCTAGGAACGCCACAATTACAGGTGAACTGTTTTAGCCAGCCAAAAGGAAGAATAACGAATGAGCTTGTTGCCTGAAGAGAAAAAAGAGTTGCTCCGGAACGAATTCAAAGAGAAACTCGTTGACCCAGTCAAACTCATCATGTTTACGCAGGAAATGGAATGCAAATACTGCAGTGAAACCAGACAACTCGCCCAGGAAATTACGAATTTAAGCGACAGAATCACTGTTGACGTCTTCGACTTCGTAGCAGACGTACAGAAAGCCCAAGAATATGGCATAGACAAAATCCCCGCAATTGCAGTAATTGGCAAAATCGACCATGGGGTAAGAATCTTCGGCATACCATACGGATACGAACTGCAGACGCTAATTGAAGCCATAACCAACGTATCAAGGGGCACAACGAACCTCTCAGACAGAACCAAGGAAATCATCAAAGACATAAAAAACCCCGTCCACATCCAAGTCTTCGTCACACTAACTTGCCCACACTGCCCCACAGCAGCAGCAATTGCACATAAACTTGCTGTCCAAAGCGACATGATCCGAGCAGATGTGATAGACGCCAAGAATTCCCAGCCTTGGCTCAAAAATACTCAGTGATTGGTGTGCCAAAAATAGTCATAAACGAAACAGTCGAGTTCACAGGCGCGTTCAACGAAGACCTTTTCGCTGAACATGCAGTCTTAGCCGCAAACAAAACCTAAAGATGCCAAGAATAAAAAATAGCAGAGTCAGCTGGTTTTTGCGCCAGCATTTTCATGTTTTGCATTTCGTCTAGTGCCCGCCGCAGCAGCATCCACCTGAATGCCCTCCGCTGCCAGATGACCCTTTAACGTATTTTGTTGGGTTCTTGTCGAACGTGCTTTTACAGGAGGCATTGCAGAAGTAGTAAGTTTTGCTTTGGTAGTCGGATTTGAACTTCGCTGTCTTCTCGTCAACCATCATATTGCAAACTGGATCTTTAGTCATGCTCAATTCACCTCCCTATGAACGTTCGTTTCTTTGTCGTTAAACCTTTCGAACTTGAATTTGGCCAGTTTCAACAAAGCTGAATTCGTCACTACCGTTAGGCTGCTGATAGCCATGGCACCTGCTGCATACATCGGTCCCTCATGTCCCAACAGTCCGGCTGCTGCAACTGGAATCATTACCGAATTGTAAGCAAACGCCCAGAACAGGTTGCTGTTGATTTTCCGCATCGTCCGCTTACTCAACTCCACAGCCAACGCCACGTCTCGCAAGTCATCTTTGATGAGCACTATTCCTCCAGTTTCCTTTGCAATGTCCGTTCCGCTTCCGATGGCTATCCCAATGTCCGCCTGAGCCAAAGCCGGAGCATCGTTGATTCCGTCGCCCACCATCGCAACTACTTTGCCTTCTGCCTGCAACTGCTTGACTACTTCAGACTTCTGCCACGGTAAAACGTTTGCAATGACCCTATCGATACCCAATTGATCTGCAATAGCTTTTGCCGTTCGTTCGTTGTCGCCCGTCAAAATTGCTACTTCTAAATTCATACTCTTCAAAGCATTTACTGCTTCAATCGCACTCGGCTTCAGCGTATCCATGGCTGCCACAATTCCTACGGCTTGCCCATCTACAGCAAGAATCATTGTCGTTTTTCCTTCGCTTTCCAGCTTGACCACATCTGCATCCAACTGCGCTGTTGATACATTTGCGTCTTCCATTAGTCTCCGGTTCCCCAACAACACGGCTTTGCCTTTTACAGTGCATTTCACGCCTTTTCCAGGAACAGCCTCAAACTCTTCCGTTTCTGTAAGGTCAACTTTCTCCTCTTGCGCTTGCTTCACGATGGCTTCCGCCAACGGATGCTCCGAGCCCTTCTCCGCTGAACCCGCGAACTGCAACACTTGCTGTTTGGTGAAGCCGTTGAAAGCCTTTGTGTTAGTCACAGACGGTTCACCTTTGGTTAGCGTTCCTGTCTTGTCGAAAACGACCATGTTAAGCTTCTTTGCCCTCTCAACGTATTCTCCGCTTCTCAGGAGCACGCCATATTCGGCACCCTTGCCTACTCCTGCCAAAATGGCCGTTGGAGTTGCGATACCCATCGCGCAGGGGCAAGCGACCAATATCACCGCGAGAGTGGCAAGGAAGGCAGTGGAAAACCCGACTGCGAAGTACCAATATACGAAAGAAATGATTGCGGCTGTAAAGACTATAGGAACGAACTTGGCTACGAAACGGTCAGCGAACCTCTGAACTGGAGCACTGGAAGCTTGAGCTTCTTCTACCAAATGCACAATTTGCGAAAGCGCGGTTTCCTCCCCCACTTTAGTGGCTTTGATTCTCAGCACACCTGTCTTGTTGATGGTTGCGCCAATAACTTCGCTGCCCACATTCTTCTCAACTGGTATGCTTTCACCGGTTAGTAGCTTCTCATCAACCGATGAGTAACCAGCTATTACGATACCGTCTGTGGGAATCTTCTCGCCTGGCTTAACAATGACAACTTCATCCACTTCTAGCTCATCGGCTGAGACTTCCACTTCTTTTTCATCTCGAATCACCGTAGCTGTCGTTGGCCGAAGTTCAAGCAGCTGTCTAATGGAAGCTGCAGATTTACGCCGAATACTCTCTTCTATGTATTTGCCCAGTAGTACAAACGCCAGAATCGCGATTGAAACCTCAAGGTATCCTGCACCTTCAGGAGCCAACGAAGGGGCAAACGCGTTTAGTGCTCCGTAAGTCCAGCCTGCGAGGACTCCCACGGCGACGAGAACATCCATGTTGATTTTTCGGTTCCGTAGAGAGAAGTATGCGCCTTTGAGTATGCTGAAACCAGCAAAAAACACAATTGGGATTGAGACCAGGAAAATCACAAGCCCGTATACCTGTAAACCGCCTATAAGCTCCAGCGTCATTATTGCGCCGACTAAGCCAAAAGTTGCAGCTACTTTCAGCCCAGCCGCAGCAACCGCAGCCACCAAGGTCATGGCAACGCGTCTGCGCATAGCCCTCAGTTCGCGTTCCGGCTGAGTGTAAACATCAAGGCATGATTGCGAACAGAAATAGTATGTTCTGTCTCCTATCTTCGCTTTGAGAGCTGTGTCCTTATCCACTGTCATGCCGCACACTGGATCTCTTGCAGTCTTTCCTGGCTCGTTTGTTTTGCTTTCTCTCATTTCTTCGGGCATGTTTTTTCCCCCGCTTGGTTGTTTAAGTTTAAGGCACCTTTACCTTATAAATATATCTAATAACGATACATCTTTTGTATATTCATGAGATGATAGTCCACTAAAACCAATAGAAACCACTACGCAACGCTAACCTAAAAACCTAAGCCCGAAGAGGGTTTGCAAGACTGCCCGCATAAAGCCTTTCTTGGGAGAAAGGAGAAAAGGCAAGAAGTTTCCCCTTCTGTGAACCGACTTTCTGTCACTATAACGTCGACTAATAAAAACGATAACCGCCAAAGCGAGTCAGCGCTCTCCGAGTTGATGGTCGCCATCTGGCACCAATGCATTCTTACTCAAATGAAATACAGGTTTAAATGCATCCCCACAAATATATCTCAATAAGATAGGTTAAGCAAATGGCTAAACCCTCCGAAATAAACGAAATCGTATCCGACTTCAGCCGAGTATATATCCTGACCATTCTCCATGAAGGACCAGTTCACGGATACGAAATCATCAGCAAATTCAAAAAAGTCGTCGGTAAAGACGTGAGCCCAAGCCTCGTCTACCCATTTCTTAAGCAACTGGAACAGAAAGAACTTGTTAAATATACACTCAAGCCTATTGGAGCAAAAAAGAAGAAAGTTTTTGAGCTAACCAAGGAAGGTAAGGAATTCAGCGAGCAGCTGTTCAAGCGGTTTTCGGAGCTCATAAGCGTTGCTTTGGAACCAAGTCTCTCAGTCTGTGCCCACTGTGGATGCAAGGTATACGAGGGCAGTGGATATGCGGAACGCATAAAAGACAAAGAGTTGACGTTCTGCTGCGTGCATTGTGCTGCGTCGTACAAGCAAAGCTTAGGCTTGACTTAGCCGCGTTGGCCGCTTTGCCCGAACGCAAAAACGAAAACTCGGTGGGGCTCAGTTCCAAAGGTTATCTGGAGAGTAAACCGGCTTGTCTCATTCAGCAAATCAAACACGTCTTGCGCTGTCAAAGTCGAATTGAAGTATCGGTTTGCGCCATTTTCATACAGTAAAACATCCCTAACTCGATTCTCTTCGCATAGACTGACAAATTCCGTCATTTTCAACGTTGGAGTGTAAGCGTCAACGGCTAGCTGCGGGTACTGGAGTGTCTGGTTTTGGTCTACACTCGAAGTCTTAGCGTTAAGATAAAACCAAAGCATATTCTTGTTGAACCGATTGAGTGGGCAGGCAACCATCAAAGTCTGGTTTTGGGCCAGGTTTTGTGCCGCGAATTCAGCCGCTTGTTCCATTGGCACTTGGATCTGGTCTCCTCTAATCCAAGTGTACGCGTCAACGCAGCTATAAGAGACGCCAACGACCGTGAATGCGATAAGGGTTGCTGCCGCAAGTTTTGTCCCCCATTTCCTGGCGAATTGGCTCTTTGCTGTTCGGGCGAATTTTTGAATTTTGCCAAATGACGATAAAAGCAGACTGGACGTGGCAATTGCCAAAACAGGAAACACTATCGTCACATAGCGCCATTCTCTGTTAGGAATCAAAGTAAACACCATGAAAACCACGGCTAACCAAAGCAGAAGGAACTTATCTTCAAACTTCCTCCGATAGCAGAACAAGCCAATGCCTGCAAGCGCTACAAGGTATAGAAGAAGCGAAACTGGATGCATGAACCTGTTTGACCAGGTCATTTCAATGAAGTAAAAAACAGGCAGTGGGTACCGAATGCTGTACATCGCTTTATCGGCTGTTCCAACCTGAATAGCGTAGAGTAAGGTGTTCATGAATCCTGAAGAGTAGAGTGCATAGACTACGACTACCATTGCAGCAACAACAGCTAGAATAATTGAAATGCCTGGGTATTGCAGGTACTTCTTGACTTCGGCTCTTAGGTAATCCCTTTTCCAGAAATACATGCAAACTAGCATGATTATGGGGACGACTACTATCATTTGGTACTTTACAGCGACGCCTATGGCAAGTGCAACGAAGCTGATTATACGGTCCCTTTGATTGCCAGCTGTTAACCAGTTGAAGAAGAAAAACATGGACAATGAAAAGATGAATATGAGCATGGTTTCAATCATGGCCATTCTTGAAAGCCAAATAATCCCTGGCATAACGCTAAACAAAGCTGTTGCGAGAAGGGCGGTTTTGGCGTTGTACATTTTGTTCGCGATTTCGTAGATGACAAGAAGTGAAATCACCGAGAATGTTACGGATACAAATCTTGCTGCAAAAACGCTAACACCGCCGAAAAAGAAGAAGATAGATGTAACGACATCGAAAGCCGGCGGATAAAACGAATTTGTCCACACCCATTGACCGACTTGCCCTCTGGAAAGGAGCAATCCTCCTGTGAAATGCGCCGCTTCGTCCCATTCCATTGACATGTACGATAGGTTAATTGTGAGCACGTAACCGTATGCGATGGCGAAAACGAGCAGGCAAAGTCGCCACTTGTCGAGTCGGTTATGCAGCAGAGTAATTAAACGCGCTGACATTCTACTTTTCCTTCTGCTCGCTTAGTTTGCGAATTTCAGTATGTCAAGCGGTTAATAAAACCATGCAGAAGCAGCAACGGAGAAATTGCTGACTGGCTGTGGCAATAGCAGTCAAAACTGATAGTCCAACGGCGAACAAGAAGGAAATAGAAAGAATTATAGAGGAGCTTATTCGAGCCGCTTTATGATATGGTATCCAAACTGTGTCTTCACAGGAGCTGAAGTCTCGCCTTTCTGCAGCTTAAACGCAGCGTTCTCGAATTCCTTAACCATCTTGCCACGCGTGAAGGTTCCCAAATCTCCGCCTTTTTTGCCCGAGGGGCAAAGTGAGACGGTTTGGGCGATTGTTGCGAATTTTTCGCCTTTGTCCAGTCGCGTCTTGATATTTTTGGCATCGGTTTCGGTTTTTACTAGAATATGGGCACAACGTACTTTGTCTGGCATGGCATATGCTTAATTTGGTTTTGGCTAATAACTCTTACTTGACAAGGAAAGCAAAGTCTCCGAGAGACTCTGTCTCTTTTGCTGAGTGTCTTCTGATCATCTATTGAGACTCTGAAAACCAATCAGAACTACTCGGGACTGCCGCCCAGAGTACTAGTTGATATTTTATCTGCAGAAAATCTACGAGACCGCAGCTATTTGTCATCCTCACTCCCCGCAATGGTTAAATGAGAACCGGACAAGAATTGAAGATGGGAACATCGTGCGCGTTGGCCTTATTGTGAACCCCGTCGCTGGTATGGGAGGTAAAGTCGGTCTAAAAGGGACAGATGGCATAGTCAAAGAAGCAGTGGCCAAAGGCGCAAAACCCGTTGCGCCCAAAAGAGCAACAGAGTTTTTGGGGGAGTTCAGGCAACTTCTCAAAGAAAACATTGTCGAAGTTTTGGCTTGCCCTGGAAGAATGGGCGCCGAGGAAGCCAAAGAGGCAGGCGTTCCTGTAAGAGTTTTGCCTATGTCTCTCGGCAAGGAGACCAGCGCAACAGACACGGAAGAAGCAGTCAGACTGCTCGGAGACGCCAAAGTGGAGCTCATCGTGTTTGTGGGCGGAGACGGTACAGCCAAAGATATTCTTGACGCCATGAAAGGAAAAGCCGATATTCCCGTATTGGGAGTCCCGGCTGGAGTGAAAATGTACAGCGGAATATTCGCCATCAACCCCACGCTTGCGGCGCAGGCAGTAGTAAGTTTTGTCGAGCACCGTGCGGAGGTATCGGATTTTGAGGTGATGGATGCTGACGAAAGCGCCATCCGTGCCGACGTTTTTGACGTTAGACTCTACGGTTGCCTCAAAGGGCTTTCGTTACCCGCGCTGCTTCAGGGAAGCAAAGAAGTTACACCTGAAACCGTTAGCGAGAAAGACAGCCAAGACGCCATCGCCAGTTACGTGGTCGAGGAATTGCCCAAAAACGCCACTCTCATTCTTGGGCCCGGAACCACAGTTCGGCGCATTGCAGAATTCTTGGGCGTTAAGAAGACGGTTCTGGGCGTGGATATTTACTTGGATGGAAAAGTAACGCTTGATGCGGATGAGAATACGCTTCTCAAGACAATTAATGACTGGGGCAACACGTGGATTATCTTGTCTCCGATTGGGCACCAGGGCATTCTGATAGGCAGGGGCAATCAGCAGATCAGTCCCGAAGTTATCAGGCGAGTAGGCAAACAACGTATCGTCGTCGTTGCGACGTTGAACAAGCTTGGAGGTATTGAAGGCGAAATCGCTCAGAGTCGACACAGGCGAGGCGGAAACCGACGGCCTTCTCAGGGGTGAAATCCTGGTCGTGACTGGCTACAAACAGGGCGTTTGGGTATCCGTCCAATAGACAGCCCAAATAGACTACGTTACGGTTATATTGTGCCGAATGGAATCAGAAGCAGAGACCCGTTATGTCGGACATTGGGAGTAACCGTCAAGAAAAGTGAAGATTTCTCTGAATGGTACACGGAAGTCATGTTGAAATCGGGCTTAGCAGATTACGCGCCCATCAAAGGCTGCATGATAATTCGGGAAGACGCCATCGCAATGTGGGAGAAAATCCAAGAAGTCTTCAACAAGAAAATTAAGGCAACAGGTCACAGGAACGTGTACTTTCCCATGTTCATACCTGAAGGCTTCCTGAAAAAAGAAGCTGAACATTTCGCAGGTTTCATTCCGGAAGTTGCTTGGGTTACTCAGGGCGGAGACACACCGCTCGAGGAGAAGCTCGCTGTGCGACCAACATCTGAAACAATAATGTATGCGACGTTTGCCAAGTGGATTACGAAGCTGGAGAGACTTGCCCCTGAAGATTAATCAATGGTGCAACATTGTCCGCTGGGAAACCAAAGCCACCAAACTTTTCTTGAGAACCCGAGAGTTTCTCTGGCAAGAGGGCCACACCGCCCACGCCACAAGCGAAGAAGCGGAAAAAGAAGTTCATGTACACACTGGACGAATATAGAGACATCATGGAAAACTATCTTGCCATTCCAGTCATCGTTGGAGTCAAGACTGACAGCGAGAAGTTTGCGGGAGCTGACTATACAACCGACACTTGAAGCGATGATGCCTGATGGAAAAGCGCTTGCAGATGGGAACCAGCCACAACCTGGGTCAAAACTTCGCAAAGGTTTTCGACATAAAATTCATAGGCGAAGACAAACAAGACCACTACGTATGGCAAACTAGCTGGGGTATAACTACGCGAACTAATAGGCGCAATCGTCATGATTCACGGTGACGACAAAGGTTTAGTGCTTCCACCCAAAATCGCACCCGTCCAAGTCGTAATCGTGCCCATTCCCATACAAGAGGCGCAGACCCAGCTGCCATAGCCGCGAAAGCCAGAGAAATCGCTGACAAACTCGTTCAAAAAGGCTATCAGCGTGTGCTTAGATGATCGCGAAGAGTACACTCCAGGCTGGAAATTCAATCAGTGGGAACTCAAAGGCGTCCCAGTCTCGCATTGAGATAGGTCCAAGAGACATCAAACAGCAGCAAGTGACCTTGGTCGAGACGGGACACAAAGCCAAAAAGTCTTCGTCAAAGAAGGCGAAGCGGTTGCCGAAGTCGAGAGGCTTGCTGGAGGAGATTCAGCACAATCTCTACGCAAAAGCTCGAATAAACATGGAAAACAAACCACGAGCCGTCAAAACCTACGACGAATTCAAGCAAGTCTTGTGTGACAAAGGCGGCTTCATCAAGGCAGCATGGTGTGGCAGCGGCAGAATGCGAAGCAAAAATCAAAGAGGAAACCGGCGCCACCATCAGGGTCATGCCCTTCGAAAAAGAAGAGCCGCCTGCATCTATATGCATACTATGCGGGCAACCAGCCAAGCAAATCGCGTACTTCGCCAAAAGCTACTAAACACAAACGCGTTATTAGCCGTCAAGTTGCCGGGCAACATCCGACAGCCCTAGCCTCTCCAAAGTCGTTTTTGTAGGCACACCATTTACGTTCCAGCCGCGCCTGCCATAGTAACCCTGCAGCATCGTGTCGTATTTTGCTCGGTCCAATTTGGCTCCTTTCAAGTTACCCTTGCTCAATGGTTCGTTAAACCAACGTTCAGGCGGAACATCCATTCGGCTGTCCCATGAACCGCTGAATTCGCGTATCCAGAAGGCTCGCATAAGATTGAACACGCGTTCCGAGAATGAGGTTCAAGGTTTCCCACTTAAACTTCTGCCCTGTTGCCAAATGCAGGTATTTAGGATACCAATCACGGTCAAATCCCAGATTCACCAGCGGAAAACGACAGACGCCCAAGACACTCAAAGACTGCCACGGTTATGCTGAACCTCGATGACGTGAGCGGTTTTTTCTTCGCCGTAGCCGAAGCGGTCATGCTGCGTCTCCCAGCCAACAACCCAAGCATCTTTGTGGTGCGCGCCAATGGGGCTTGTCGCGTAAGCCAAAGCCATGGCGGGTGCGGAGTGGCAGTCGTAAGCGCTTATCTCTAAGCCTTTAACGTGCATTGCCCAGTCAGTGGAGCTGCCACCCAATTTGGCAGATGCAACGCGTACGCCTTCCGCCAGAAGATCGCCCAGTCCACGCCTGCAAAGCGATGTCTTCGGAGAGCGCTTTTGCCTCTGCCAAGGTTGCCCCAGCCAATCTTTTCTTTGACTAGACCCTTTCTCTGAGGCTTCCATGGCAAAGCCAAGCACGCTGCCTAGAGAAATCGAGTCTAACCCAAACTCGTCAGCAACGCGGTTGAACACCGAAACTTGTGCCAGGTCGCCCAAGCCAATGTTGCTTCCCAGCATCGCCACGTTCTCGTAATCCAGTTCTGAGTCACGGTTTTCGGCGTCTTTGACGACGTTACCGCAGGTCATGTTGCAGTTGGGGCAGCCACGGTTTGAGACTTTGCAGCTTCTTCAGCGCGTATCCGCCGATTTTGTTAGCTTCAGCGAAGACGCCTTCTCGATAGTTTAGGGTCGGCAGCACGCTGTTTTCGTTGGCCCATTCAACGGTGCTCATAGTGCCTTGCCGCTTCCAAAACGCGTAGCTGGGCTTAGCTCAAGATTTCTCTATAGCCTGCCAAACCTGCTTCTCTTAGCTTGCTGGGGTTGGCTGACGGGATGGTACCTGAGCCTTCGATGACTATGGCTTTGAGGTTCTTGCTGCCCATGACGGCGCCCATGCCGGGTCTGCCGCCCGCCCTGCCCTCCTGGGAAACAACGCAGGCGAACTTGACGAGGTTCTCTCCGCCCTGGCCGATGGAAACGATACCTGAGGTTTTGCCATAGAGTTTGTGCAGTCGTGTTTCAGTTTCAAAGCTGTTTAAGCCCCAAAGGTCAGTTGCATCCAGAAATTCGACGTCCTTGTCCTTAACGTGTAGAACTGTGGGTTTGGCTGCTTTGCCTTCAACGATTACAGCGTCGTAGCCTGCCTTGCGCAAGTAAACCGCCGCGCAAGTGCCAATGTTGCCGTCCCCATAGCCGCCAGTCAAGGGGCTCTTGGAAGCCACAACGAGTTTGCCGCTGTTAGGCAAAACGAACCCGGTTAGTGGACCAACAGCGAAGATGAGCAGGTTGTGAGGGGAAAAGGCGTCGGTTCCAACAGGAAGTCTGTCCCAGAGAATTTTTGCTGCGAATCCCCTTCCGCCCAAAAACTTCGAGGCAAAAGCCAAATCGAACGATTCGACAGCCCACTTTCTATTTGTCAGGTTCACATTGAGGAAGTTGCCGTTCCAGCCACGCATAATTTTAGCCCTGCCAAAACTTTCCAAAACAACTAGATTGAAACCGCAGATAAAAAGCCTATTGCGCTCTTGAAGCTCAGATGAAGGTTACTCGGCCTCGACCAAGCGGTTCTTCAACCCCGAATCTCCAACTTTGAATTGTCCACCGTTGTAGAGCACGACATGTTCTCTGTCCGCGTGAACTGCCGCTGCGATTCGACCGGTGAGTCCCCATCAAGAATCGCTTTACTCGTTCTCTCCTTAGAAATAAGTGTAATGAAAATGTGCCGAAAGACAGATTCAGGTTTATTCAATTAACCAATTGAAAAAGCAATTCTGAAGCTTCTCTGTCCAAGCGAGTCGAGTATCGCTGCAATTTCACATCTTACGCAATATTTCCATAACAGATGCTTTTCATGGTTGCCTTAACACCGCTCAAAAATACTCCGTTGTGAAATCTTTCTTCGCAACCTTTATTTTCCGAGGAGTCTTATGTGTGCCTTCTTGAAGGGCACTCCTCCTTTGACGCAAATCAAAGTCACAAGCCGAGCAACCAACATTGAGTACGCCATACGGGAGTCATACCTTATACCCAACAGCTATCAAAGATGGCCGAAAAATCTACTACCTCAACATCGGAGACCCGCCAGCTTTCGACTTCACCGTACCCCAACACGTCAAAGACGCCCTCTGCACAGCAGTCCAAGAAGACGTCAACTACTACTCACCCTCCGAAGGCATCCCTGAACTCAGGAGGCAATTGCTAAAAAAGAGAAACGTGTCAACAACGTCGACATAACCCCTAACGACATCCTTGTCACCGAAGGCATTTCCGAGGGCATACAGATGGCGCTGGCAGCAATCGTGGAAAGAGGCGACGAAATACTCTTCCCAGGACCCACATACCCACCATACATTTCCTATACAAAATTCTTCAACGGCACGCCGGTCTCCTACGAGACGGTTGAAGAAGAAGGATGGCAACCAAACGTCGACGACCTACGAAAGAAAATCACGCAGCAAAACTCGCGCCCTCGTAATCATCAACCCAAACAACCCCACCGGCGCTGTCTACGGAAAGAAAATTATCAAAGAAATGTTGGATGTAGCTGCAGAGCATGAATTGCTGGTTTTGTCAGATGAAATTTACGACCAAATAACCTACTCGGAGACGTTCTTCAGCACCGCCAGTCTTGGCGAAAGATGTGCCCGTAGTGGGATTCAACGGCTTCTCCAAAGCTTACCAGATGACTGGCCTCCGATTGGGTTACATGTACTTCAAAGGCAAAAATGGCGAGCTAGACGAGCTTAGACAGGGAATCGAGAAGGAATGCCGCATACGACTCTGCGCTAACACGCCAGTACAGAAAGCAGGAGCCGCTGCTCTGAACGGACCGCAGGATCACATCAAAGATGTCGTTGAGAAGCTTAGGGAGCGCAGGGACTACGCATGGAAACGTTTAAACGAAATCGAAGGAATCAGCAGCACCAAACCCGAAGGCGCATTTTACATTTTCCCCAAAATCCACGATGTCGGCACAAGATGGAAAACCGATATGCAGTTCGTCATTGAGCTCCTGCGGGAAACAGGCGTGCTCGTTGTGAATGGCTCAGGATTCGACCCAGTCTACGGTGCAGGGCACGTTAGAGCAGTCTTCTTGCCCCCAGTTAACATGCTTGAAGAAGCGTTCAACGCAGTTGAGCGGTTCATGAAGAATAAGAAATAGAAGTTCCCCTGAGCTTAGGAGTAGGCGTCTACTCCCTGCTTTGGGTCGCGAGTCAGCTTCTGGAACTCACCCATGAGCTTCTCTGTGACTGGACCGCGACTGCCTTTGCCGATGGTTCTCCAGTTCACCTGGCGGATGGGGACGATTTCAGCGGCTGTCCCAGTAAAGAATACCTCTTCAGCACTAAACAACATGAACAGTGTGATGTTCTCAACGTTTACTTGATACCCTAGCTTCTTGGCAAGTTCTACCACGGCCTTGGATGTTATACCCTCCAGCGCTCCTGTGCTCGTAGGAGGTGTGGATATTTTGCCATTCCTGACAATGAAGACGTTTTCACCTACGCCCTCGGCGACGCAGCCGTTCTTTTCGAGGCAAATAGCTTCGTCGGCTCCGCTCATATTGGCCTCAAGCTTTGCCATCACGCTGTTAAGATAGTTGAGCGACTTTATCTCGTGCGAGGTACCATCCACAGGGTCTCTGCGTACCCAAGAGACCAGTGTGGTGATGCCTTTGACTTTGGCTTCGCCTTCGTGGAGCTTAATGTGATCAGCTATGCATATGACTGTAGCGATGCAGCATTTGCGAGGGTCCAAACCGAGGTCGCCTACCCCGCGTGTGACAATCAAGCGTACATAGGAGTCTTTCAGGTTATTCTTGCGCACCGTTTCTATTACGGCTTGAATCATCTGCTCCTGCGTCAGCGGAATCTCCAGAATCATTGCATGGGCTGAATCGTAAAGCCTTTGAACATGCTCCTTGAGCTTGAAGACTAAGCCATTGTAGACGCGGATGCCTTCGAAGACGCCGTCGCCATAGAGGAATCCGTGGTCGTAGACGCTGATTTTTGCCTGTGATTTGGGGTAGTATTTTCCATCTATGTAGATTTGAAGCTCTTGCTCTTTGGTCATGGTTTTAGCCTCGAGGCCGAATCTCTCATATGACATGATGATTTCTTATAGCTTTTGTTGACGAACTATATGATTCGCTTGTCTATCCGTGGAATGCTGGGCGTTTGCTAAGGCTCCGCGGCAACGGCAAAGTTTTGAAAGGTTTCCCTGCTGTCTTGGTCGTGATTTTGGCAACCAACTCATCTACTGTCAAGTTTTGCTGTGCTCCTTTGACTTCGCGGTCGCGGACAGACAGATTGCCAGATTCTACTTCTTTCTCGCCGACGACGACGATGTAGGGAATCCATTCCTGCTCGGCTTCACGAATCTTTTTCTGCAGCGTCGAGGCGCTGTCGTCAATGTCAACGCGGATACAGTGGGCTTCGATTTTCTTTGCAATTTCCTCCACTTTGTCTAGGTACTTGTCGGATATCGGGATCAGCCGCACCTGCGTAGGAGATAGCCACAGAGGCAGCATAGGCGCTTTTCCAGTCATCTGCTCTGATAAGCCTTCTCCAGCAACGCGTAGATATCGCGTTCGATTGCGCCACTTGGGCTGCAGTGCAGAATCAGCGGAAACTGTTTTTCGCCTTTCTCGTCAACGTATGTTATGTCGTATCGCTTAGCGTTTTCTACGTCAATTTGGTCGGTGCTAAGCGCTGCTGCTTTGTCTTGGTTGTCTACGAAGTTGAGGTCCCATTTAAGGGCGAAATAGAAGAACCGTTCATTCCAAACTTCAGCCAGCATTGGTTTTCCGAAGGTCCTGGCGAGCTCTGCAAGAAATTCCTTGTTTTCGTCGTAGAAGTCTTTGGTGAATCGCATGGCTATTTCGTAGTCGTCTTTAGCCAAGCCAATGTTACTCAGGACATCTATGCATAGATTAAAGCGGATCATGAATTCGTGCTTTAGCTTGTTCAAGGTCGGTGCAGAAGGCGTGGCAATCAGGCATCGTGAAAGCACGCAGACGTTTTAAGCCGACGACTTCGCCGCTTTTTTCTCGACGGAAACTGTACCGGGTTAATTCGTACAATTTGATAGGCAGTTGCTTGTAGCTGAATTGTGCATCGTGCGCCATTAGGAACTGCCCAAAGCAGGCGGCGAACCGAAGGAACAGCTCCTTGTCCTCGGATTTGAGCACGTATTGGCGGGCGGGAAAACGGTTCAGGTAGCTCTTCAAGCTAGGATGGTTAAAGTCGTACATTATTGGGGTTTCGACTTCCATTCCGCCGTATGCCGCCACGCGTGCAGTCACGTATTGTTCCAGCAGAGACTTTATCATGCGACCCTTTCGGGTACCAGCGGATGTTTCCCGGGTCGCTGCCAGGCTCATAATCGGCGATTTCCAGCCGCTTCATTAGTGGCACATGTGGAGGCATCGCGGTAACCGCCCGTGCTTTCTTAATTTCGTATTGCGAAAACTTCTGAAGATTCGCATGCCCCTTGAACTTGAATTCTTCAATCGGCATCAATAAGCCGTCGGGCATCAGAACGTGCCAAAACGACTGCATTTTATCCTCGGCTTTCAGCGCCGCGGAAACAGGCTCTTCTTCTTTCTTGCATTCGCCTTCAGCTTTGACTTCAACCTCGGCGGCGGGAACAGGAACATAGGTGCGTGATTGCTCTGCCAACGGGTGGCCCTTAATTGAGATAGTGAATTGTTTGTTCCAGCCAAAAGGCGCTCGGAATGTCTCGATACCTTTGCCTTTGGCGTAAGCTTCCATGGCCTTTATGATTTTTAAGGCTTCGCTTGGGTTGCTTAGATTACTGCTCAAATGCGCGAAGGGATAAATTAGGATGCGGTTGACTTTCTGCTTGCCCAGAAAAGCGCGGACGTCATCGATGGCTTTCTGGGCTAAGGCTAGAGTTGTCGTCTTCTTCGACGGCGGTGAACAAAACCACGACTTCTTCCACACGGTTCTCTTTCTTGTCGGCTTCTTCGGCTATTTGGATTTCTTTTTGGACAGGAGTATAAACGATGTAGTTAGAATGCATCTGGAGGATTCGCATTCGGTTTCACACTCAACTATGTGCCGTAACGCCACTTTTCCAGGGTTTTGTCTTTTTTGGATTTCTTCTTGTATTCTTTATAGTGTTCTTTGCAGAGGTAAGCTCGTTTTTCGCCGCTGCCAACATTTAGTCCCGCGGCTCTGGCTTTGTCAACTGGAATTGACCGTTCAGCTTCTCTGCTGCAGCCGACAACGCTGCATTTTTGGCCTTTGTCTATGCGACCCAACGTCTAAGCGCCTCATCATGCTTTTAGTACGCAGTCTAATACGCATCATGGCTTTATTTCTTTTTCATAGATGGTACGGGCGCGGCGATAAATCTCCGCTTTGTCCCCGGGGAAAGATGTGCCCACCCCCTCCACGACCATGCGAGGCTGCAGCGGAACCGACGCAGGCGCACCACAACATTTCCTTATGCTGGATGTTTTCGGTGAGAAATGCACCTATGAAAACGTCTCCTGCACCTGTGGGGTCCACAACCCGTATTGACTTGCAAGCTGGAACTTCGAGAACCGAACCTTGTGAAGAGAGAATGGATCCCTTACTACCCATTGTGACAATGACCATTTGTGGACCCAGATCATGCATAAATTTGATGGCTTCCTTAAGCTCTGATTGCCCAGTTAAAACTTGAATTTCATCCAGAGAGGATTTGTAAATGTCCACCAAGCTCAATAGGCGCCTGTCCAATTGGGCGCTGTTCACAACTTCTCCGTTTTCGTTGAATTTTCTTGTCATCCCCTGCGGGTCAATTGATAGGCACCTGCTACAGTGTCGCAGATGTTCAACTACTTCTATTGGGATTTCGTCCGCAATGGGTGCGATATGGATGACTTTGGCGTTCAGAGAAGATGGCAAATCATTAAGGGAGATCGGTGAGCCTCTTTTTAGAAGCTTGAGGATTCGGGCTGAGGAGTCTTGGTTGTAGGTGAGTTCGAAGCTTGTTGTTTCTTCATTCCACGCTTTCGTGATCCTCGAAATGTCTATTCCTTTCTGGTTGAGTTGCGTTAGCCATTTTTGAGGGAAATCGTGCCCGATTTTGGAGATGACTGATGCTTTTCCGCCTAAAATGGCTGTTGCGAGTGAAGCATAGGCAACTGCACCGCCCAATGTCGTGTATGGCTGCGGGTGTTTTGGCAATTTGAGGTGGTCTATGGAAAAGTGACCGATTACTGCGATGTCTGGAGCCATCAACCTTGGTTGCCTCGGTTAAATGGAGAATAGAATTGAAAAGGGCGTCTATGACTGAAGCAGTAGAATTGCTTTTGCCAAGTCGCCGCCTGTTTCTTCCAGAGCATGCCTTGCTTGAATCGGCGTCTTGCCCGTTTGTCCAGCGACGAGTTGGACGTCTTCTTCGCTGATTGTTGTAGCATTGGTTTCGCGTTGAGGTGCGCGTTCGGTGATTTTGCCGCCTGCCACTTGGAAGATTTTTTGTCCTTGGACGTTGATGATGGCGACTTCTGGGGCTTCGACTACTATTTCTTTGGTTGGCGTGCGTATAATGACTTGTTGTACGTCTTCTACTCCTTCCATGTTCATGCCCATGCGCTGCATCATGCGCTTTGCGTCTCTGGGGTTCATGCGTCTCTGCATAGGATTTTTCACCTTTGTACTTTATTTGTTGTGGTCTTATACTTAACTTTCGCGCCATTTTGCGTGCGTGCGCACTATGGCAATTCTCTTTAGGATGTACACGAGCATATTCTGTTTGACTTTAGCGGATGAAATCCTTGACAGTCAACGTAACTAAGGCAGACGGCTCTAAACAGTTATTCGACAGAGACAAGGTAATTAATACCTGTATACGGATGGGTGCAAACCATCCACTTGCCTTTCAAGTTGCCCAGAAGGTCGAAAGCAGAGCTTACGAGGGCATCCCCACAAAGGAGATTCTTCAACTGATCTTTAGATTCATGCGTAGGGACAAGCCTGGGTCTGGGCGCCTGTTTGATTTGCGAAAAGGCTTAAGTTTGATGGACTCTAAACCTGAGTTTGAAACGTTTGTTCAGGTTCTGTTAGCAAATAACGGATTTGAAGTCCATCCAAATCGTATTCTGAAGGGACGTTGCGTGGAACATGAAGTTGACGCAATCGCACGAAAAGATGGTGTCACCTATTTTGTTGAGTCAAAGCATCATACGAGCTATCATGCGTTGACGGGATTGGATGAGAGTCGAATAGCTCGCGCCGTGCTTGAAGACGTCTCGGAGGGCTTCCAAATGGGCAGTTCCGATTTTAGAGTTGATAAGGCTATGATTGTTACTAACACCAGGTACTCAGAACATGCAATAAGGTATGGTCGTTGCAAGGACATAATGCAGGTGGGCTGGAATTTCCCTGTTAGCCAGGGATTGGAGAAAATGATTGAGGAAAAGAGGCTACACCCGCTTAGCTGCCTTAGAGACTTGAGAAGAGAAGACAGGCTCATGTTGGTTTCCTGCGGATTGGTCTTGATAAAACAGCTGATAGCTGAAGACCCGTCGGAGCTTGTAAAAAAGACAGGGTTACGGCGACAGACCGTTGGAGATAGTATAGAAAGGGCGCGGCAAAGCGCAAAAACACTTGCGTACTACTGAGCAGTGGAAGGCGTAACATTGAATTCTTTGTTCTATATTCTGCGGAGCGTTCGAACCATGTTTTTGTTTTTCAGGAACTTAATGACTAACTCCACTGAGTCTGTGACGCATTTATTTTATCGTTCCGTTAGTCTGTTTCGCCTTTGCCTCAAATTGCCAGAAATCCTTTTTCGCCTGCTCGGTTTGTTGGACGCTGCACCGAAACCAAGAACGGATATCCTCAACCGCTGCCGTGTCTAACCTTGACGGCGACACCAGTTTTGAAAGACAACATCTCAGCCGACGACAGAAACGCCCGCCCAACGGCTAAAACCCTGCCTTTCTCGTCTTGAACTATCACTTCGTCTTTGGCATGGATTTCTGGGTCCGCTTTGACGACGTGAGCGGCGAAGACGTCACCACCTTTAGCAATGAACCCTGCCACATCCTGCTGGACCATGATGTAACAGGGAGCGGAGGGCGCTTTTTTTGCCATTGCCTCAGCTGCTTTGACGCTAAGACTGAGCAAACCGTCGGTGGGGCGAAGCGTGGCTATGCGTTCCCCGTCAAGAGTAATGTAGCGGATTCTGCCGGTATTGTGGCTGTACTCTATTGTTACGTCTTTGGGGAACAGTATTTCGCCTGCGCCTTCCCCGAATTGATAATCCGCAATGCTCCAAATGCGCCTAAGAGGATTTTCCAAGCCGTTTTCTTCCGTGAATGACGGTTTCTTCATTCGACAACTATTTACATACGACAATACAATAAAAACAGAATAGGTGAATGACCTTTATGCGATGCGAAGTCTGCGGACGCAAAATCCGCGAAGAGCCCAGACGCGTAGTTATAGAAGGTGCTAAACTTACCGTTTGCACCGAATGCTCCAAACATGGCAAAACAACTTGGGAGGAATCATCAAAACCCACCTTTACACCCTACGCGCAGGCAACCACCATCAAGGGGACGCCGACCTATGCGCCAATCCAGATCAGGAAGAAGGTTATAACGGCAAGGGTGGATACGAGCCAAGAACTCGTGGAAGATTACGCCGAAGTCATCAGGCAAGCTAGAGAAAAACATGGGATGAGCCACGAAGACCTGGGCAAGAAAATTAATGAAAAAGAGTCCGTACTACGCAAAATCGAGACGGGCAAGATGGCGCCTAACGACCAGCTAATCTCCAAGCTGGAACATACACTCAAAATTAAGCTGTTAGTTGCCGTCGCAGAAGAGAAGGTTCCATTACCAAAAGCCACCAGCGAAGAATTAACGTTGGGCGACCTCCTCAAGATAGAGGACAAGAAGGGCAAGGAGTAAACGGTCACACGAAAGCCATAATAGTGCAGCGTCGCCTAAACCGAGAACCCTCATCTCTTCCTGAACTGAAACGACTCGCAGAATCAGCTAGCTACACTGTGGTAGCCGAGATGGAGCAGACCCGCAGACCCGACGCGCGATACCAGATTGGTCAAGGCAAAGTGGAGGAACTTGCCAACTTGGTAAAGGAAACGGGCGCAGAAAGAGTCATTTTCGACAACTCGCTCAGACCACTGCAGAGTTACAACTTGGCAAAGGCCACACATGTAGAAAACATCGACCGATTCCAACTGATTCTAGAAATCTTCACGAAGCGTGCCACGACAACGGAGGCGAATCTTCAGATTCAGCTTGCGACGCTGAAGAACGAGCTGAAACACGCAAAGGAAAAAGTGCGGCTTTCCAAAAGGGGAGAACAGCCGGGCTTTATGGGAATAGGCGTATACGAGGCCGAAGTTTACGTTGAAGCCATTAAGCGGCAGGTTCACACCATTCAGAAGAAGCTGCGCAAAATCCGCGGCAAACGGGTTCTGCAACGCGACCGAAGAATCGAACTCGGCTTTCACAGCATATCCCTAGCAGGATATACGAACGCTGGAAAGAGCAGTCTGTTTAATGCTTTGGCGGAGGAGATGGCTCAGGTCGACAACGCCCTGTTCACGACCCTCTCCACGACGACGCGGCTGATAGAGTTCTCCAAAAGGAAATTCCTGTTGACTGATACGGTAGGCTTCATTGACCGCTTACCCCTGACACTCATTGAGGCGTTCCACTCGACGCTGGAGGAGACTATTTACTCGGACCTCATCATTCTGATTTTGGACATCAGTGAACCCTTGGATGTAATCGAGAACAAAATCAGGACATGTTTGGAGACAATCGAGCGCATCGGAGCCTCAGGAGTCCCTATGATAACGGCACTTAACAAAATCGACTGTTTAACGGAAGCTGAATCCAAAGAAAAGCTCGAGGCGCTCGAGGAGAAAACCAAGAGTCCTATCTTGATAAGCGCCCTTAAACGCAATAACCTCGACGCCCTCAGAAGCGAAATTCTCAAAAAACTCGAAGGCTACCTACGAGCTTCATTTACGGTACCATTGAGCGGCGAAACCATGCAGTTGATGTCCTGGGTTTATGGTAAGGCAGACGTGAAAAAAGTCGACTACAAAGAGAACGTTGTAGAGGTCTCTCTTGAGGCGGACCCAGAGTTCGCCGAAAAAGTGAAGAAGCGGGTGCAGGAACTTCATGGGAAAATCGAAATTTTCGCCAGAGCCCCATGAAGATCAAGCAGCGCTCAAGCAGGAAGTTGCCGTTTTGAGGTGGGGACACAGACCACAGAGGGACGTACGCCTAACAACTCATGTTGCGCTTAGCGCGCGGGCACTTGGGGCTTCAAGGTTCATCCTATCCGACGCGACGGATGAAAAAATTAAGGAGACCGTGGAAAAAGTCAACGGAAGTTGGGGTGGAGACTTCCGTTTTGAAATGGGAACTAAATGGAAAACCGTTATCCGCGACTGGAAAGCAGACGGGGGGATAGTTGTTCATTTGACTGCTTACGGCGAAAACATTCAAACCAGCGACGTCTTGGATAGGATAAGGAATACAAAGAAGACCGTTATGGTGCTTGTTGGGAGCCAAAAGGTGCCAAGGGAATTCTATTCTCTTGAAGTGTCAGATTTCAACGTAGCCGTTGGCAATCAACCGCATTCTGAATGCGCGGCATTAGCCATTTTCTTGGATCGGCTCTTCGGGGGCGAAAGTTTAGGAAAACCCTTCAAAAAGGCCAAGATACGAATTGTTCCCCAGAAAAGAGGCAAGAAAGTAGAGTGACAGGGCGGTTTTGCCCTTATAATTAAGAAGAGTTTTATGGAAGAACATCGCAGTATATTACTGCTCAAGGAACATGACTATGTTATCAACTGTTGACGACGCGACACTAATGAAGGTGGCTTCATCTCTCGGAGAAGAAGAGGCTGTTAAACTAATTGAACATCTAAAGAACATGGATGAAATCACAGACGACGAAATAGCTAACAAAACAGGAATTAGGCTGAATTCCGTCCGCAAAATCCTCTACAAACTCTACGATCACTCCTTGGTGAGCCTGAGGAGAACTAGAGACCCCAAAACGGGATGGTTCATTTTCCATTGGAGGCTTCAACCCGACCAGCTTGAAGGTTTCATTTTAAGCCAGAAACGCAGGGTTTTGGAGAAACTAAGTGTTAGACTTGAGTATGAGGCAAACCATGACTTCTACTACTGCAACACCCCTGGTTGCCGAAGAGTGATTTTTGAAGAAGCCGTGGAAGCCGTTTTTCACTGTGGTGCGTGTGGCAAACCTTTGGCGCATTTTGAAAACAGAATGATGATAGACAACTTGACCGGGAAAGTTGAGCAGTTAAGGAAGGAACTGGGTGAGTAGCAAGCTTCCGTCCAGGGAGCGGGCAATTAGACTTCTGCGTGAAAACCATTGCCCAGCGAACGTAATATCTCACTGTAAGGCTGTCGCGGAACTTGCCGTTGAAACTGCGCAGATGTGTCAGAAGAAGGGCTACAAAGTGGACGTTAAGCTTGTTGAGGTGGGAGCTCTTTTACATGACCTTGGGCGTGCCAAAACGCATTCTGTCGACCACGTCGTCGTTGGGGCGGAAATCGCAAGAGTAGCAGGTTTGCCAGATTCGGTGCTTGCTATTATCAGGCGGCACATTGGGGGCGGCATAACTCCTGCTGAAGCTCAAACGCTCGGCTGGCCAAAAGAAAACTACATGCCAACTTCGGTTGAGGAGAAGATCGTCTCCTACGCCGATAAGCTCATTGAAACTTCAGATCGAGTACCAATCGAAAGGACATTAAAGAAGTTACGCGAAGACAAACTAGACGCTGCGGCAAACCGAGTCCAGAAAATTCACGAAGAAATTGCCCAGATTATCGGGGTCTAATTATGACTGAACTTACTTTCCTAGCGAGAATCTACAATTCTCACCAGATGAAGCAGATTGGCGGAATCTTGGAGGAACTACTCGGAGACTTAAGCACTGAGGCCTTGGTCAAAGGTACGGCGGCGGGCAGGTGGGTTGTTCTGGAAGTTTCAGGAGAAGACGAAGGAATAGCCACGAAACTGCTGGAACGAGAAATTGGTTTTTGCCCAGTGGATTTCCAAAAAGTGAAAAAATTTGCCAGCCTCAAAGGTTTTGTGACAGGCTTAGAAAAGAACGGCGAAGCCTTGACCGTTGACGTAGGGATTTTCCAGCCAAACCCCGTCTACGCGACAGTTTCGCTCAGCAACTTGCAGGCTAACCTCGCAGAAGGAAAGAAACTGCCCCTCAAAAAGCTCAGCGAGATGTGGGGGATTTGTGAGAACCTGCCGACAGAAGTCAAGGTTCTAGAAGTTGACGCTGAGAAAGGGGCGATAGAAGCAGAACTACAGGAAAGCCAAATCAGGAAATTGCTCACTTGGAAAGATTCGCTACTCGATAGGCTCATTGTCGTCGGCGCGTCTGCGACGGAGATTAACGGGACGTTGGAACAGGAAGGGCTAAATCGCGACGTCATAGACGTGGAGTCGCTGGGCACATTCGAGCATGCACTGGTTTGCAAGTTGGGCACTGACGCGGCAGGCTTAATCGGCAGACTGGGCAGGCACCTCAGAAAATCCAAATTCACAGTTTTCAACCCAAAAAACCTGCAATAAACTCAAAGAAAAGTTCTCTGCAAACAGAATAGTTTTTCGAATCATTTTACCTTCTGGAACTGACAGCCAACCTTAAGCGCCGCAACAGCATCGCTTTCCGCGTTGCCCACAAATAGCACGTCGGCAACTGGCACTTTTAGCCTCTCAATAGCCATACGCAGTTGTTCCTCCCTGAAAAGGGTGTCCTCTCGCGTGAAAATCGCATCAAACTTCAATCCGAGCTTTTTCAGCAATGGCGTCACGACGGCTTTGCCCTGCAGCGTGACAAGCGCCTTGGGTTTGCCTTTGAATTTACGGTAAAGTTTCATTCCTTCCCCACACGTTGTTGCCTGCTCACAGGATGCAAACTCTGCCTTATCCCAAGCCAAGAAAACCTCCTGCTTTGTTCTGTCATCAACTCTTGAGACTGCGTCTACAAGTGGTCTCACCACATCGGCATGCATGATGCGCTTGAACTCCTCAAAAAGCGCCTCCCAGTTAATAGGTAGGCAAGCTAAAGTGCCGTCTAAGTCGAAAACCGCGGCGGAAGCCATCAGCTGTACATGGCTCCCAGCACTCTGTTGTCCTTAACGAGCCGACCAGGTGCGTCCATGTGGCGGATCCAATAGACCTCTTTGGGCAAAACGTTGTACTTAGGCATTTCAGGAATAGCCTCCTTGAATGCCAGCCGCACATATAAGTACGGGATGTTGGCGCAGTAGTCTTTGCGAAGGATTTTGCTGGCGAAGCTGAAGAAATAGCTAGTTGTGAACATTCGTCCAGGGTTGATTTCTGTTACACAGGGCACGCCCTCAGAGTTCTCTTTTAAGTCGACACTTGCGATGCCGCTGAACTTCGGGTCTATTGATAGCACGGCTTCGGTACCGACCTTGTTCACTGCATCGTTGTGTACAGTTCGTTGAACTGCGGGGGTCCCTGTAATTCCTGAGGGCGCCAAATAGGCGTAAATGTACTCCAGGCGTTCCCGAGCCATCGAGGTCACGAGCTCCCCATCTTTCCACAAGCTGTGAAACGCGACGTTATTTCCTGGCAAGTGCTCCTGGGCGATGAACTCCCAATCGACTTTGCGGCTCTTCCAGTACTTTATCCACTCGACGGCAGTTTCACGGTTATCAGCTGGCGTACTGCCTTTTCCACCTGCCCCATGTCTTGCTCGAACCCATATTGGGCTGCCAAACTTCGCGAAAGCCCTGTCGATGTCCTCCTCCTTGCGCACTTCAATTGTCCGGGCAACGGGCACGTTCTTCTTCTTCCAGACTTTGGCAGATTCCAGCTTGTCTTGGCACGTTTTCACGGTGGCTTTGGAGGGCAGAAAAACTGGCGCATCCAACTTCTCTCTTTTCTCCGAAACCACTTCTACTTCTACATCTGGTTGCGCGTGCAGGAACTCGATATTCTCTTTGCTGATGATTTCGTTAAGTTTTTCTATGTATGCTGGATCCTTAGCAAGAGGCGCTCGATAAGTTGGATGAGTAGCTGCCAAATGAATGAAATACTCATTTGCCTCAGTTCCAACCAAGGCGATTCTTTCTGGCGCAGCACGAAGCGACATCGAAAAGTTTATGCCCGCGGGTCCGCCTGCTCCTGTGCACAGGATTCTTTTCAAGATTTCCTCACCAAACAGCTATTGGTTAACAAGCTAACCGATTTATATTTATTCTCAATTCGACAAACTTAAAAAGAGCAAAGCGGTCTAAACAAGAAGCTCAAACTGTGGGCCGGTCGTCTAGCTTGGTTAGGACGTTGGCTTTACGAGCCAAAGGTCGCCGGTCCGAGTCCGGCTCGGCCCACCTCCCTTAGCACCGTCGGGTTCTTTAGATGCAAAAGCTTAAGAATAGAGCTACGTTGAGTTTTGACAACTCCTAAAGGAACGTGGAATATGGGCAAAATGCGAGTTTGCGTTATAGGTCTGGGGCAAATTGGACTTCCAGTCGCGCAGTATGCACAGATGAAAGGGCTCGACGTCTGGGGCTACGACATAAGCCCAGTCGCGGTAAAACGCATTTCAGAAACGGAAAAGTTCCAAGTCACGAGTGATTGGACAAAGGTCCCCAAGGTAGACGCCTTCATAATTTGCGTTACCACGGGCCAACTCAACGACTGCCCCGACGTTTCCGCTGTTTTCGACGCCTGCAAAAAAGTATCCGAAAAAACTGCAATCAACTCGCTGGTTTCCATCGAAAGCACCATCGTTCCCGGCACTTCCAAGAGGGTTTTCAAAGAGATTTTCAATGGCAGAGCCAGAGTAGTGCATGTCCCACATAGATACTGGGCCGACGAGCCTGAGAAGCACGGTGTTAACCAAATCCGAGTCATCGGCGGCGTCGACGACGATAGCCTCAAAGCAGGCCTTAATCTGTACAGGGACCTGCTTGGAATCCCGCTGCACATTTGTCCCACTATTGAGATCGCAGAGATGTGTAAAATAGCCGAAAACAGTCACCGCTACCTGCAAATCGCTTTTGCCGAGGACCTCAAGATGCTGTGCAGCAAAATTGGCACGGACTTTGACGAATTGCGGGTGGCGATGAACACAAAGTGGAACGTGGATTTGCCAGAAGCACGCGACGGAATAGGACGCCATTGCCTTCCGAAGGACATACGGTATGTGATGTCGCTGGCGCCGAGCACTCTGCTGGATGCAGCCATCGAAGTTGACAAGCAATACCGCGAATGGCTATCCCAGCAGAAAAATATGTAAGCAAAACTTATAACAACGGGACTATCCCCTACGTAAGCGAGTGTAAATGCCCGACGTATGGTTGGACACCGTTACTCCTAAAATTAGCATAGCCATCCACAGTCTCCTCCCCCTTCTACACGCGAAGGGCTACAGCACGCTCGTCACGGCCAAGAACCAAACACAGACAACTGACATGCTCGATCTGTTGAAGGTGCCTTACCAGACCGTTGGCAACTATGGCGAAACGCTTAAGGAAAAACTTGTTGTCGAGCAGAAACGAACCCTCGACTTAATAGAGCTTTTTGACCGCATTGGCTACCCGAAGGTGCTGTGGACCCATGGCGATGTATCGGCCATACGCACAGCTTTTGGGCTGAGCATACCGATTGTGTACGCTAACGACACTGTTTTTGCCTACCATGTCGCGCGGCTGGCTTGTCCATTGGTGGACTGGCTTATTGCGCCCGCGTGTTTTGGCAGTTCATGGAGCAAATTCGGCATACCGAAGTCGAGAATTATTCATTACGACGGCTTGGAAGAAGTGAGTTGGCTGCAGGGCACCAAGTTTGAGGAGCCCAAGTTCCTCGAGGAACTTGGCGCCAAAAAGCCAGTCATCCTCTTCCGTGACGCAGAGTACCAGGCGGTTTACTGCAAAGACGTCAAAGTGGACTCACAACGCCTGCTGGAGGAGCTAAGCAAACTCGGAACAGTAGTTTACCTGCCACGGTATGAAACAGAGAAAGAAAGGCTCAAGAAGCTGAGCAACGTATGGGTGCAACCTAAGCCCGTTTTAACAGCGCAACTTATTCCTTATATTGACTTAATGGTAGGCAGTGGAGGCACAGCATGCCGGGAAACGGCGATGTGTGGAGTTCCGACAATCAACTTCCACTTCTGGGATGTACAGGCACGGTATCTTCATAAGAAAGGTTTCCCCATCCAGATCATCAGAAACAAGTCCGGAATCTTGAAAGCCGCCAAGAAAATCTTGCAGGACCCACAGAAACACGGAAGGGAGAACACCAAAGCCAAACTCGGGAAACTTGAGTCGCCCCTACCAATTTGGACAAAGTATGTAGAACTCTGTCTAGAGAAGAAAATCTCACCTTAGCCCGAAACAAGGTACCCGCGCAGATAATACAAGCGAATCAATGGATGAATGTAGGCAAGTAAGGGTTCTCGGGTTTTGTAAGCCATAAACAGCCCAGTAAACGGCGACATAATGAAACGCTGAAAAACGCCAAGTTTGGTAACAGGTGGAGCCTGCTTTTGTGTGGCTTTGCTGATTTTCCGCCACATCTCAGGCAGCTGCTTGGCGTACCAGAACTGGTGATTCAGCTCCTGTCTTAGGTCGCTGCGAAGATGCACCGACTGCACATTGTAGTCCACAAACCACTGGTAGTTATGTGCGTCAATTTCATAAGCGAGAACGGTGTCTACGCCGCTGCTTGAAGCCAAATTCGGAAAACCGCCGACTTCGTGCACCACGCTTGTCCTATAAATTGTGTTATCTAACGTCTTTCCTAAAGTGAAAGCCGCCATCTCTCTTCCTCGAAGCCAAGACTCAAGCTGAGCATCTCCGCGGTACTTCTTAGCGACGTATAGTTGCAGTGCCCGCACGCTCCGCGGTCTATCAGCAAACCGCATTCCAGAAGCAGCAGCGACCACAGGATTCTCTAACGCCCGGGGAACCTTGGTCCACCAGTCACGCGCTAATAGCAAATCCTGCTCAAAACTCGCAAAAAACTCTGTTTCCACATTCTCGAGGGCTGTGTTAGCGTTATTACTGATTCCTTTGCCCTCGTCAAAGACCACGGTCCAGCCAAGGGATTCAGCGATTTCGCGAGTGTCGTCAGTGCTACGGTCATCTGAAATGATTTTTTTAGCCACAGCCTTTTCGGGAATAACCTCGCCAATTCGTTTGAGCACCTCAGGTAGCGTGGCTGCCCCGTTGTAAGTCCACATCACTAATGTTATTTTCTCCAACTGACTGAACTCCTGACATGGCTTTTGCCTAACGGGTTCAAAGGAAAGCGTAGACCCATTTTATGTTCATTTCTCGCTATTTGCTGCTTAAATCTTTCTATATTCAGCTCCAAGAAAAAAAACAGAAAATAATCCGAGCAGAATAGGGGGACTTCTTATTTCTTGAGCGCGCCTTGAAAGTAGGCGATTACCTTGTCTAAACCCTCGCTGAGCGTGACGGTTGGCGCCCACTTCAAATCCTTCTTTATCTTCGCCGAATCCAGCACAATTGACGGCTGGTCTGATATTTGCGGTCGGAACGGATAGCCAGGCGGGTAAGAACCCATCACTACGTTGTGCATGTCGAACCCGACTTTCTTGGCGATCATTGTGGCGAGTTCGCGGTTGCTTGCGCCGATGGTTGTGCCCACGTTGTAGACCTGCCCATTTGCCTTCGTGTTCTTCATCGCCAATATATACGCTTTCACGTGGTCATCCACGTACATGTAGTCCCGCACAGAGTCAGGCGAGCCTATGTAGATCCTCTTGCCCTTCAGCATCTGAGTAACGAGGTACTCAATCATGAAGCTGGTGTCAAACTTGCGACCATAGGAATTTGTCGGTCGCATAATTGTCCCCTTCAGTACAAAGGAGATCAGCATCATCTGTAGGTAAAGGTCTCCAGCAGCCTTGCTGACGGCGTATGGGCTTGACGGATGTAACGGCAAAGTTTCTTTCATCGGTTCGTTCGACTGTATTCCGTAGACTTCTGCGGTTGAGGCAGCAATCAGTTTTCTTGTCTGCGGGTCCTGAAGCTCGAGCAGAGAATGAGCGACGTTCATGGTGCCGATGTAGTTTGCTTGTTGGTACTCAAATGGCCTTTCGAAAGAGTCCCTCACAGGGGAAAGCGCCGCTAGATGGAAAATTACGTCTGGGTTAACAGTCTTGATTGCGTTCCGAATGGAAACATAGTCCGATACGTCGCCTGTAACCAGAGTAATTTCGGGGAGTATACCTCCGATGGGTTCGAGGTTTCGGCTGGCTACCCGGCGGGCAACACCGTAGACCTCGTAACCATCTTTTACGAGACATTGCGCGAGGTTACTTCCAATGAACCCCAAGATTCCTGTAATCAAGACTCTGTTGGTCTTGGTCATTTTATTGTCTCCTTAGTGCTGCAAACTCTTTTTCTGCTACAGATAGCTCTTTAACACTATTAATAGTTAGCCAAGACTCCTCGGGCATGAGCCTGAAAGCTTTCAGCAGCCGCTTCTTGGCAAGCTCTGGGAAAACAGTTCGCTCTATCGATCCCGTCGTGGGAACATAATTCAGTATCTGCCGATTGAACATATAGATGCCTATACTCACCAAAGTGTTTTCGAGGAGCACTTTTTCGTGGAAACTCACGATGTCGTCGCCTTCAAGCTCAAGGATGCCGAACGGGGAGCGCATTGGGGAAACGGCGATTGTGGCTATGGGCTTATTTTTGAGGTGTGTGTCTTCCAGGCGCTTCAAGTTCAGGTTTGTGATTTCGTCGCCGTTCATAGCCAGGAAATCTTCATCCTTAACGAAACGGGTAATCGCTAATCGGAAACCTTCCCCAGTTTCCCCCTCCACAGTGTGCTCGCTGATGTCTATTTTCAAGCCCTGGTTGTTCTCTTTGAGGTAGTTGATTATGACTTCTTTTCTGTATGCCACGCCTAAGACTACTTGTTTATAACCGTAGCTCTTGAGCCAATTCAATATCCAATAAATTAGGGGTTTACCCTGCAGCGGAACCATGCATTTGGGCATGTCCTCAGTTAGAGGCCTCATCCTCAAGCCTGACCCACCAACTAAAATGACAGCTGTCTCGATTCTTTTCATGCCGGCCCCTTTCTCAAAAGAACCTTACTTTAGCTACAAATATATAACCCTTAAACCTAATGCCCATTAACACGATTCGGGCTTGGGCATCGATGAAAATTGCAATGATTCACACCCCGATTTTAGGGCGAGGAGGAGGAGAAAGGCAAATCCTCCGATTGGCCACCGAACTTCAACGCAAAGGCAACGAAGTGGAGATTTTCGTCAGCGCCCTCGACGTGGAAAACAGCTATCCTGATATGCTTAGAAACCTCAACGTTACGGTCATTCCTCACCCTCTGGGAAAAAAAATGCCTCGATTGCTAACCCCACTGGAACCAGTGCGTTCCCCCAAGTCGGGTCAAGAAGGTTCAAGGCAGGAGTCCGCCATAAGGCAGTGGATGCGCAAAAACATGGGACGCCAGTTCTACACCATACCGTATGAACTGCCGACAATGATTAACATTGGAAGAAAAATTCCCAAAGGATTCGACGTCATAAATAACCACAATTACCCATCGGAGTGGGCGGCTTTCATAGCCAAGAAAAGACTGAAACGCCCAGTTGTCTGGATGTGTAATGAGCCGCCCTTCTGGTTTTTTGTTCCTGCACTCAGGCGAGGTTTGCGAAGAATAAACTGGCCAGTCTACAACCTATTGGATAAAACCGCCGTTAACTACATTGACGAAATCTTGGTTCTGTCCAACGTCGCGGGCGGGTATGTTACCAAAGCATACAATCGCTCTTCGAAGGTGGTGAGAAGCGGCATAGATGCCCAACGATTCAGGAAAGCGAGCGGTAACAAAGTCAGAGTAAGATACGGATTGGAGAAAGATTTTGTTCTGCTTCAAGTAGGCAACATAGAACTCAACAAACGACAAGCAGACGCCGTTAAAGCGCTGCAGATTCTTTCCAAACGTTACAACGGAATCAAGCTGGTTTTTGATGGCGGCGGCAGGCAAGATGAATTGGTGTGGTGGTGCGAAAAACTTGGCGTAAGAGACAGGGTGATATTTCTCCGGAGCAGTAGTGACGAAGAACTCGCAGAGGTTTACGCTGCATGCGACGTTTTTGTTTTTCCAGCAAATATAACGTGGGGTTTAGCGGTTGTTGAGGCAATGGCGGCAGCAAAACCCGTCGTAGTCAGCAACAGATGTGGAGCATCTGAAATTATCCAAACTGACGTAAACGGCGTAGTTGTTAATCATGCTGACCCGAAGAACTTGCGAAACAAGTTGAAAGACTCATGAACAATCCTGACCTTTGCAGGAGACTGGGGGAAAACGCCCAAAGGTACGTTATGAGCAATTTGTCTTGGGAAAAATACTCTGAACGTATGGAGAGCGCATTTGAAAAAGCCGTGCAAGGCTACTCGTGATCTCGCAAAACGTTGTCAAGAAGAAATTGGCGCCCATAACGAAGGGGTCGAAAAGCCAAAGTTGCAAATGGAGACATCTGTTATCTGCATCGCCGTCCATTTTTCACCTTAGGTCTGTTTTAGCGGAAAATCTTATCAAGAAGTCGGGGAATATGTTCCGGATGAATTCGGATGCCCAAATCAACCAACACTTCTTCTAAGAATCTGGAGAAAATGGAGAACTCCAGAGAGGGGTTTGAGCCTTGAATTTCACAAACCTTTTCCTTGGTAAATTGTCCCAGATAAAATCTGCTCTGCGCATAAGGACGCCCCAGTCGATGCGCACGCTTGTGCTTGATTTGCTAAGATATGTCTTTGAAACCCAAACAAAGTAGTGAGCTAGTTCCGCCGCTTAAGCTGCGGCACATAATTGGGGAAGACGATTTTGCACATTCTGCGTATGTCCGACAACTCCGAGTTTACTGTGGGCTAAAGCCAAACGAGAAAATTTTGGATGCTGGCTGCGGATGTGGAAAGCTGGCCATTTCCTTAACTAGCTACTTGAATGCCAAGGGGCAATATTATGGGTTCGATATAATCAAAGATTTCATCGATTGGCTGCAAACCAGAGTTACGCCCAGATACCCAAATTTTCATTTTCAGCATGCCAACGTGTGGAACAGCAGTTATAACCCAAGCGGGAAGATTAAGGCTTCTGAATTCAAGTTTCCATATCAAAATGAGTCAATTGACGTTGCCTTTCTAGGTTCTGTGTTTACACATATGCTTCCGCAAGATCTGGAAAACTACCTCTCAGAAATATCCCGTGTTCTCAAGCCAGGAGGCAGATGCTTGATAAGCTATTTTCTTCTGACGCCTCAAACGCAAAGTCGCATTGACCAGAAACTGAGTAAGATGAATTTCATGAATACTGGAAAAGGTTTCAGCATAATAGATAAGTCGGTTCCAGAAAGCGCCGTAGCATACCGTGAAGAATATATTTTGGGTCTCTACGAGAAAAACCGAATTGAAGTGATAGACCCAATTCTCCGCGGGGAATGGGCAGGAGTTCCAAAGTCGAAGAATGAAGGCTGGCAGGACATCGTAATAGCCAGAAAAGCATCCATCACGACAAGCTGCCCGTAGTTTTCTTGGTCAGGAATGTGCCGCATAGTTCTTTACACTCTTTTGAAGAAAAGTACAGAATAGCTGGGACCTGCCGTATTTGGCACGTCTTTGACAAGATCGAATCCACAATTCCTGAATTTTGTGGAGATGGCGCGCCTTATTTCAGTGGAATGAACTTCGATTACGTAAAACGGCATCTTTCTAAGGACGTCATCTGGGACGTTAACTAGGTTAATTTCTGCGCCTTCACAATCAAACTTGGCTATTTCCGCGCCGCTGTCTTCTATAATGTGTTGTGCACCTCTGATTTTCATCTTCATTTCTTGGGTGCCACAATTTTTTTAGTCCAAAGTCTATTCCCGCCTTTTCATAGTGGACCGTTGCATAGCCATCTGTTTCCCCGAGTCCTTCTTCATGAATTTCTGCGTTTACACCGTTTAGCATTGTGTTGATTTTTATTAGTTCGTGGTGTGCCAAGACGGGTTCATAGATTATTACTTTCTTGGCGCCCATCGCTGAGAAAAGCACCGCAGTGTCACCAATGAATCCTCCAACATCAAGAACAACTTTGTTTCGAAAATCTATTGAATTGAAATCGTGGGTGTCCTCGGACAAGACTTTGACGTCTGGCAATGCTCCGACGATTTTTATGTTATTCTTCGTGAAGCAGAGCATGCCCGAATAGCATTCGACGGAGTAGCCAGCCGAGAAAATGTCTCTCAAAATTGTGTAGTCCGACCAGTTTAGCTCCATTTTGAAACCATTTCGGAAAACCACTCTCTTCTTGCTGCCCGACCACCTGAGTGTTGGTACGACCCAAAAATTGCTTGTCGTCTTGAAAATAGAACTCAGGGTTTTAAGGCTAGCCATGCGAGGGGTTATTATTGGGTAAGAATAAAAACCTTGTCTTATCGCCTCTTAATTGTGGCATACTTAGAAACAATAGTCGCTCTGGCAAAGTATTAGAAAGCCAATATAACATAGTGTTCACAATTGTATAATTCACATTCACCAAAACGCAGCAGAGATGGCAATGATTAAACTCAGATTGGACGTTGACTACCCATACCCTTCAAGGCTCCAAAGTTTCCTCTTCACTGCATTGAACATTAAACAAGCAGTAAACTACTTGAAAAACTCAAAAATCATTGCGAAGATGATCAATGAGTCACCACAAGAAATCAAGGCTTACTGGTTTTTCGTCCCCCAAACCACGCCCGACAGCGAACTCCTTGCACTGCTCAATAAAGACAGACATGAAGTAGCACTGCACGTTGCCACTCAGCCTTACCCAGAATGGAAAAACTTGAAAAAGCAACAAAACGAAAGGTCAAATATTACACAGTTCACGGCACAGCCCGCTTAATTGCCCGTTTAATATGGAGACGTAAACTTTGGGAAGCAAGAGCACCCATTCCCCTTGGTTTTCCCCTAAAATCCTTCTACGATTTTCCGACAATAGGACTAGACCGTTTGTGTTACCAAAATACAACAGCCCAAGCAGTGAAAATCGCAGAAAGCTCCGTTGAAAAAGGCGAAGTCTTGCATGTTCACCCAGAATGGCTCTTCCAGCGCGGAACCCTCAACCACAGGGGACCATACTACGAAACTTTGAGAACCATTCTCCGAGTCGAAGCAGAATTCAAAACGCTATCTATACGAAAAAAAGCGTTTGGCAAAATCGCCAAGTATCCAGAACAGCTTGAGTATCTCCAGGATATTGTGCTTTCTGAAAGGTTTCTTGAGAAACTTGCCGAAAGAGGCGCTGACATCTTCACTTTCGTTGAGAGAAAATGGTGCTGTCCCTTAGCCAAAGCTTCCGACAAGTGGTTAAAGTCTGAAGACAACATTGCGCTCCTCAAAATAACCCCTTACCCTGAATGGTGGAACTTCCGTTGGGAAAAAGACCCGGAACATGATCCGAAAAGCTGAGAAAAGCGGCGTGAAGACCGAGAGTGGCTGATGCAACTGAAAAATTTGCCGAGGGCATGTGGAGAATCTACAATGAGACTCCGGTCCGGCAAGGGCAGAGCGTTTTCGCATTACGGATGGAAGTTAGAACCCGTGAAAGCGATGGTGGCACACTATGCCGGAGAAAGCACATACATCGGCGCCTATTTGAATGGTGAACTGGTTGGGTTTGTCGAGTTGCTCATGGGGACCAAATTGCAGTTATGGCTCAGATTCTTTCGCTGCAGCAGCATTGGGATAAAGCGGTGAACAACGCGCCTCGTGGCAAAGGCAGTCGAAGTTTGCGCATCAAAGGGCGTCCCATGGCTTATGTATGGCAGGATGGGAAATCACCCATCGCTGGACACCTTCAAGGAAAGCAATGGGTTCTCCAAATAGTGCTCACCCGATATTACATTCCGCTTAACCGAAAAGGACGCATAGTCTCTAGACTGGGACTTCACAGGGAAACTAAAGACTGTTCTTCCGCAGTTGCTTAAGGGTCCCTTATCCCGCTTTTCAATTGGGTGAGCCGAACCAAAGTGCAAGATGAAAAGAAAACTACGTTAGCTCAAAAAGCAGTTAAGATTCCTCAGGCATGTCTAAAGTAGGAGGGCGGTGAAAATTCGGTTGAGTTCTTCCCTGTTTTTGACGCTTCGAAAAATTGCTTTGCCGCTGCTGTAAACACGAAAAGAGATGCCTTCAAAAGTCAACTCGTAGATAATGCCGCTAAGGCTATTTTTGAGGGTGGCTTTTTTGAGGATGTGCGCGATGGCTTCTTCTTTTTTTTCGTATTTGAAGGTTACTATAACGTCTTTTTCTGCGCCGCAAGTGCCTTCGATTCTCGCCACATAATCTTCAACAGTTGCCATCAGAACTGTTCGATCTCCTTGAGAATTTCAACGAATCGGTCCACTTCTTCTTTGGTGTTGTAGATGTAGAAGCTGGCGCGGGCGCTGGATGACAGCTTGAAAACCTGGTGAAGCGGTTGGGCGCAGTGGAAGCCACTGCGTATCATGATGCCGTAGTTGTCGCAGAACAAGCGCCACGTCATGCGAAGATAAGCCTTCGACGCCGAAAGGGATGATTCCACACTTCAACGCCGGATCTGTTGTCCCGTAGAGTTTTAGTTTTGTGCAGCATGTTCTGCATTTTCTTCACCGCATATTCGGTGAGTGCTTTTTCATGCTCAAAGATTTCCTCCATACCTAAATGTTGCGAGGTACTTGACTGCTTCTGCCAACGCGATGCCTCCTGCAATGTTGGGGGTTCCAGCCTCGAACTTCCATGGCGGGTCGTTCCAGACTTATGCCGCAACGTTCGCTTTGTTGGCTGTAGGAGACTTCTTTAATCATTTCTCCGCCGCCTTGCGAATGGAGCCATCTTTTCGAGAAGCGTTTTTTGCCGTAGAGTACTCCGATGCCGGTGGGTCCAAGCATCTTGTGCCCTGAAAAAGCCAGGAAATCGGCGTCCAAATCTTTTACGTCTATGGGCATGTGAGGAACGGATTGAGCCCCATCCACCAATATCAGAGCGCCGTAATCATGGGCAATTTTGCCGATGCGTTTGACGTCGTTGATTACGCCACTGACGTTGCTGACGTGGCTTAGGCAGGCAAGTTTTAGTTTTGCTGGCTGAATTTGCTTTCAAAATCTCCATAGTCCAATGTGCCGTCCTGGTTAACTTTCCGCATATTTAATTGTGAAACCGTTAATTTTAGAAAGGATTTCCCACGGGACGATGTTGCTGTGGTGTTCCATCAAGGACAGCAAGAACTTCGTCGCCTTCTTTGAGATTGCGAAGCCCCCATGAGTAAGCCACTAGGTTGATGGCTTCTGTAGTACCGCTGAACGAAAATGATTTCGGCGGGTTCTTTAGCGTTTATGAATTTCGCAATTGTTTCGCGGGCTCCCTCATGCAAATCGGTGGCTTCTTGACTGAGCGTGTGCACAGCTCGGTGGACGTTGGCATTGTGGTTCTCGTAGAAGTCGCGTTCCGCGTCTATAACTTGCCTTGGCTTCTGTGTTGTAGCAGCGTTGTCGAAGTAAATCAATGGGTGCCCGTTGATTTTCCGCTTTAGGATGGGGAAGTCGTCGCGGAGGCTGCGAGAGTCGAACATTGTTACTTTTTCTCTTCCTCTGTCTTGAGCCGTTTTGAGAGCATTTTTGCTAGTTCTTCCTCTTCCAGCGCCTGTTTCTCCTCAAACGTGTGCTCTTTTGGCACCCATTCTGGGGCAGCGCCTTTCTTTTCAAAGTATAATCTGATTGCGCGTTTCAGTGCTCCGACGGCGAGAACTCCGCAGTGGAATTTTATGCTAGGTAAGCCGCCGACTTCTTCGGTGACTTTTTTCCAAGTTATGTCTTTCCAGGCGGATTCTAGCGTTAGACCCTTAATCATTTCGGTGACTATGCTGCTGGTTGCAATGTTTGCCGCGCAGCCATAGCTTTCGAAGCTGGCTTTCTCGATGATTTCCTGCGGGGTGATTTTGAGGTAGAAGGTTACCATGTCTCCGCACGCGGGGTTGCCTGCGACGGCGACAACGGTGGCGTCTTCCATTTTGCCTAGGTTCTTGGGGTTCCTGAATAAATCCATAACTTTTGCTGTATAAGGTAAAGGTACACGCGACAAGTTTAATCAACTCCTGTAGATCCAACTATACCTCTAATACGTTCAACTGAGCTAAGGAATCGAATCCAAGACATGGTTAATATCTTCTTCTGTGTGATACCGCGTTGTCTTCATAAGGATGCTGCCGTGCGCCTCACTGAAGTGCCTGCCTATTGCAATGAGCACATGGCTTGGCTGCAAGAAGTCTTCGGCTGCAGGCGCTGCCGCTGGAAACATACACACCTTTGAGGCTAAGTTCGATGGTGAGCGCTTCGCCTTCGCAACGGAGAAAGCTGATGTTAGCATTATCTGGGCTACGTCTATCACCTGTTGTGCCGTTGAGTTTCACATCGGTCATGCGACCCAGGATGCCTTCGACTAGTTTGTCTCTTAGGCTACGCATCTTTGCCACGTTCGCGTCAAAGTTGGCAAAAGCCATTTCGGAGGCTTTTGCGAATCCTATGATTGCGGGGGTGTTCTCGATTCCTGGCCAGTTCTTCTGTGTGAAGATTGGGCCCTCAAGAACTCGTTCGACGTTTATGCCTTCACGGACGAAAAGCGCACTTGTGCCACGCGGCCCCAAAATCTTATAGCTGCTCAGAGTTGCCATGTCAACTTTGAGGTCCTGCACATTGAACGGTATCCTGCCATAAGCATCAGAAGCGTCAGTGTGGAACAGCGCCTGCGGGTTCCTGTCCTTTACTATGGCCACAGCTTCTTTGATAGGCTGGATTGTGCCAATTTCGTTGTTAACTAGGTGGATGCTAACGAGGGCGGTTTCTTTGTCCACGGTTTCCTTGAGCTTCTCTAGGTCTATGACGCCTTCTTTGCTGACGGGGATTTTGGTGGTTGTGTATCCCTGTTTCTTCATGAGGTCGGTGACGTTGAGGATGTTTATGGGTTCTATTTCGCTGACAACGATTTTTTTGCCCTTCGTTGGGTTTGCTGCTGCTGCACCTATGAGGGCAAGGTTGTTGGCTTCCGATTCGCCCGGGGTGAAGTTGATTTCTTCAAGAATTTTGGCTCCGATGGATTCCGCGATTGTCTTGGAGGCGGTCATGATGGCTGTGAAGGCTTCCCAGCCTGGCTTGTGTGTTAGGGTGGGATTGCCATACGCTATTTTGTTGAAGTAGGGCAGCATGGCGTCCAGCACGTCCTGTGGGAGGATGGTGCTGTTTTCGTTGTCGAGGTAGACTTCGCGTTTTATGCCTTCATGGAGTTTGAGGAGTTCTCGCACGTTTTCAACCATACCATTCGCTCCTTGGTCAATGGAATAATAACACGCTTATAGGCTAGTACTGTAAAACAACTAAAAAAACCTTAACAAACAAAACTGGGGCTTCTGCAAAATAGCTGGCGAAGGACGTGCTACATTTGCAGAGAGAAGTATCTGTCCGCACAATTACCGTTCTAGCTACTGATTGAAACATAATGAACGTTCACTTCGCGTCAAGGCAAACCGCGCAAATATTTGGATCATAAACAAATGAGAGTTGGCTCCGTAGAGAATACTAGCCCGGCATAATTCCACGCACTTCGGTCTAAATGAAAAAGCGGAACCGAAATCGAGCACGCCAAAGACAACACATGGAAGGCAATCTGCTATGAAGAAATCGTATACAAAAGCATCAACCAAACACCAAGAAACAAGCCCAACTCAGCTAAAGACAGGCGCATTCAACGAAAAAACGCTATTAACCCCCGCATTCTCATAAACTAAAACACCAAACAAGTCTTTGTTGGCGAAGTACACGTGAAAGTCGCTGAACTCCAAGTCCCCGAGCAGCTTAAAGAGCTCATCATTCAAGGCGGAATCACAGAGCTATATCCGCCCCAGGAAGAAGCGATTCGTGCAGGAGCGCTCGAATGCAAGAACCTCGTTTTGGCAAGCCCAACCGCTTCAGGAAAAACGCTGGTGGCAGAACTCTGCAGCCTCAAACACGTACTGGAACGAAACGGCAAAGTAATTTACCTCGCACCGCTACGTGCACTCGCAAGCGAGAAGTTCGACGACTTCCAAAAATACGCCAAACTCAAAAAACCCAACGGACAACGAGTAAGTGTCGGAATCAGCACTGGAGACTTTGACAGCAGCGACCCATGGCTACAACGCTATGACATAGTAGTAACCACCAACGAGAAAGCTGATTCCTTGCTGCGGCACCGCGCGAAATGGATTGACGAGATTAGTCTTGTCGTCGCAGACGAAGTGCACTTGCTGAACGAAGCTGAACGTGGACCCACTTTGGAAGTGGTTTTGGCAAGGCTCATGCAGGTTAACCCTGCCATTCAAGTTCTGGCTCTAAGCGCGACAATGGGCAATGTGGACGAAATTGCTAGCTGGCTGAAAGCTCAATTCGTAATAACGGAATGGCGACCAGTAACGCTAAAGGAAGGCGTGCTGCTTCATGACGAAATCCAATTCAAGGAAGGAGACGCTCGGAAAATAGACCACAAAACCAGCAATGACGCCGTCAACCTAGCCCTGAACACCGTTAAGACAGGCGGACAAGCCCTGGTTTTTACTTCCACCCGTAAGAACGCTGCGGCTCTTGCCAAGAAAATCGCGGACGAGACAAATGCGGTGCTGAGCAGACCAGCAAGGCGGACATTGGCTCAGGAAGCTGAAAACATTCTGGGGGCAGACGAAAAAACCCGCCTCAGCGAAAACCTCGCAGACATGGTAAAATGCGGCACTGCGTTCCACCATGCAGGCTTGGCAGGCGCACACCGAAGAATCATCGAAACGCTTTTCCGAGAAGGCAAAATCAAAGTACTAACTGCCACGCCCACCCTCGCTTTCGGCGTGAACTTACCTGCACGCATCGTCATCATTCAGGATTACAGGCGTTACGAGGTAGGATACGGATACTACCCCATAAGCGTCCTAGAGTACAAGCAGATGGCCGGCAGAGCAGGAAGACCCAAATACGACAAGAATGGGGAAGCCATCCTCATCGCCAAAACATCTGACGAAGCCGACTACCTGATGGAAAGCTTCATCCTTGCACGACCAGAGCGAATCTGGTCAAGGCTCGCAGTTGAAAAAATCATCCGTGGACACGTCTTAGCAACTGTGGCTTCGGACTTTGCTCACACGGAAAACGGGGTCTACGAATTTTTCGGCAGAACCTTCTACGCCTACCAGTACGATGTGAAAGCCATCAAAACTGTCATAGCAAAAATCCTCAAGTACCTTTACGACGAGCATATGCTCTACGTCGACAAAGCAAATCTATTGGCTACGAAGTTCGGCAAACGGGTCAGCGAGTTATACATCGATCCAGTGTCCGCAGTTACCATCCGAGATGCACTCAAACAGACGCCTCCAACGCTTACAGAGCTGAGCATGCTGCATCTCATCACTCATACGCCAGACATGGGACCAGTAATGAGACCTTACGGTGAAGAAATCGAGAAGCTCGCAGTTGAGGCTGAACGGCATAGGGAAGAGCTCTTCGTTCCGCCACCCAACGAATGGGAGGACCACGTAGCTTTTGAAGAGTACTTAGGCGAACTAAAAACCGCTATGATCCTTAGTGCCTGGATGGAAGAAACCACGGAAGAGCGACTCCTGGAAGACTTCAGGGTGCAGCCGGGTGACCTTTACCGCATAATCGAGAATGGCAAGTGGCTCCTGCACGCAACTCAGGAACTCGCGGAACTGCTCAAGGAAAAGGAAGCCCTGCCTTTGATTTCCCAACTGAATGAGCGACTCGCTAAAGGCGTAAAGAAAGAGCTTCTACCATTAGTCAAGCTGGAAGGTATCGGGCGCATGCGTGGAAGAATACTCTTCAACGCGGGATACCACAGCATCGAAGATCTCAGGCGCTCGGCCATAGAGGACCTGACGAATCTACCCACTATTGGACCCCGATTAGCCAAGAAAATCAAAGAGCAAGTGGGGGGCTTCGTGAAGAAGCAGCAGTGGGAAGAGTTGAGTAAGGGTGAAGAGTGGAAACAGAAGTCGCTGTCGGAATTCTAACTTTTGGCGAATGCTTCTGCTTGCTTCACTGCGGTGCCAAGATAATTCTTTGGATTTAGGGCGGCGTCGATTTCTTCTAAGCTAAGATTACCACGCACAAATTTGTCGGCTATCAGGATATCGCGGAACGGTTTCTTTTCCACTTCACTAACGATGGTTAGCTTTCGCAGGATTTCGTGAGCTTCTTGTCTGCTAACACCTTTATGGGCCAGCGCAATCATCACTGACTCGGACATACAGCGCCCTTGAGTCAAGTTCAGATTCTGCAGCATTCGCTGTTCGTCCACCCGTAAACCTGCCAATACATTGTTCATCAATGAGAGCATGTAGTCAGTTAGGATGCAGGCTTCAGGCAGCAGAAACCGTTCGACCGAAGACTGTGTCAAATCACGCTCATGCCAAGTGATTATGTCCTCAAGAGCAGGAACGATTAGCCCTCTAACGAGGCGGGCTAAGCCGCAGATTCGTTCGCAGGTTTCGGGGTTCCGCTTATGAGGCATGGTGGAGCTGCCGACCTGCTTTTCTGCCTCAAACGATTCGAAGAGCTCGCCGAGTTCGGGTCTTGCGAGCTCGCGGATCTCTGTGGCGAAGTTATCCAGCGACGAAGCCAAGATAGCAAGGTCACAGATGAACTCGGCGTAGCGATCCCGCTGCACGATCTGAGTCGAAATCTCCGCGGCGCGGATCCCAAGCCTCTTCATTACGAGTTCTTGAATGCGTTCCGCATGCTCACCTAGAGCTGCTTGGGTGCCGACAGCACCGCTCATTTTTCCAACCAAAGTGCGGCTACGGCACTGCTGCAGCCGTTGGATATGACGTTCAACTTCTCGTCCCCAAACTGCGAATTTGAAGCCCAAGGTGATTGGCAAAGCATGTTGTCCGTGAGTGCGCCCCATCATAATCGTTGCCTTGTGCGTCTCAGCTTTCTCCTTCAATATGCTCCCCAAAGTCTCGATTTTCTTTTCCAGAACGTCAAAGGCCTCCTTCAGCTGCAACGCATTAGCGGTGTCCACAATGTCATAGCTTGTGGCGCCCAAATGCACGTACGCACTGCTTGGACCGCACTGCTCCGACAGAGCGCGCACAAGCGAGGCAAGGTCATGCTTAATCTCTTTCTCGATAGCTTTGATGCGTTCCAACTTCACGTACTTTGTGGAAGCCATGGAAAAGATTTTCTCAGCGTCTTTCTTGGGGATGTTACCGACTTCGCCATGCGCCCAAGCCAAAGCGGCTTCAACGTCGAGAAGCTTCTGGATGCGTGTTTCCTCTTGGAAGACGCTGAGCATTTCAGGGGTTCCGTAGCGGCCCGTGTCTATGGGTAAGATGGGCAATTGGATTTGTCTCCTTTGCTGACACTGTTATGCGGGTTAAAGATTAATGTTTTACCAAACCATCTATAGAACGATACCGAGGGACAGACGATTTTGCCATGAGAACAATGATTGCGGTGTTGGACAAGAGCGACGGAACTGCGGTCAAAAAAATAGTCAACGCTCTTGCAGAAATGTTTCCCGAAACCGATACGAGGTTTATCCTAGCAACTTCTTCGGTGATAATTGAGGGAAAAACAGCTAAGGCCTTAAACTCGCAAAAACTAGAGTCACCAATCGCCATAGGCTCAGCCTCACAGACTGCCCACGCCGACAAGCCACTGTTCCTGAACCTAGAAAATGCAACGCTCGCGTTTGGAGGCGAAACCTATTTCCCACAACCAAAACCCTCCTTCGCCGAAATGGTTTTGGCGAAAATGCAGCAGTCAACCCACGAAAAATCTGCTGCCTCCTTTCTCAGAAGCGTCGAAGGCGACTTCACACTACTGATCGCAGAGCCAGAGAGAATCATCGGGGCAAGGGACACTATGGGTGTGCAACCGCTCTACTTTGGCGAGAATCAAGCCTTCGCAGCATTGGCGTCGAACCGAAAGACTCTATGGAAACTGGGAATAGAGCAGGCAAAGTCTTTTCCGCCTGGTCACTTGGCGATTATCTCGAAAAGTGAGGTCAGGTTTAAACCCGTACAGACCCTGAAATATGAAGAGCCAAAACCGATAAGCATTCATGAAGCATCAGACAAGCTGCTCAAACTGCTGAAGCGCTCCATGCGTCTGAGGGTTTTTGGGCACAAAGACGTTGCAGTAGCATTTTCAGGCGGGTTAGACAGCAGCGTAGTCGCTTGCCTAGCCAAGCAAACGGACGCGAACATCCAGTTAGTACATGTGAGTCTACCGGAACACCCTGAGACTGAAGAAGCCAAGAAAGCCGCTGACGCCTTGGATTTGCCTCTGCAAGTTCATCTGGTCACGGAATCTGACGTTGAAAAAGTCGCACCCAAGGTTGTCGAGTTAATTGAGGATGCTGACCCAATCAAGGCTGCAGTGGGCGTGCCATTTTTCTGGATTGCACAGAATGCTGCCGCCGGAGGTTTCCACGTGTTGCTTGCTGGGCAGGGCGCAGACGAACTTTTCGGCGGTTACCAACGATACGTCGTGGAATACCTCGCGAAGAGCGACAAAGTGGTTAGACAGACGATGTTCCACGACGTCGTGACGATTCACCAAAGCAATATTGAACGTGACAAGAAAATCTGCGACTACTATGATGTAGACCTGCGCTTGCCCTTCGCATCCTATCCAATCGCAAAGTTCGCCATGAGCCTACCCACGGAAATCAAGTTTGAAAAGAAAAGGGACTCGCTGAGAAAACTGGTGCTGCGGAAAACCGCGGAGAAACTGGGCATCCCAAAGCATATCACGGAGAAGCCCAAGAAAGCGATACAGTACAGCACGGGGATTAATAGTGCGCTCAAGCGGCTCGCCAAGAAGAAGGGAATGACACTAACGGAATATGTAAATCAGCTTTTCCTGCAAACAAGAAACAAAGCCGGACAGCCGTGAAGTCCGGTTTTGATTTTGGCTATTTCATCGGGAATCTGAAGGTGAATTCTACACTGCGCATTGAAGGGTCGCAGACTCATCCAGACAAAAGAGAATAAGCCACTGACCCAAGATGAAATGTAGCTATAGGGCACAAATTTGCTTTTTTAACGGAAGCAGAAGCTTTCAAACGTTCCGGAAAACATAGAATTTTGAAATATTTTAAAGAAAAGTTGAGTCAGTTAACTCCTAAGACGAGGAGTTAAAAGACGCGCAATGGCAAGAGCCAAGAAGCAAGCGCTTACTCGACTACTTGGATGGCGCCTTGTGGGCATTGAGCTTCACAAGCGCGGCAAACTAGGCACTCGTCAACTTTGACGGGTGTAGATTTGCCATCTTTCATCTCGTAAACGCCTATTGGACAGGTGTTTACGCAGGTTTCGCATCCGTTGCACTTGTCGCTGTCAACCATTATTTTTACCATTTTTTCATACCTCTGTTGGTTTTTATCAACAACAAAAAAGAGGGATAAAAGCATTTAGGTAAATTACTAGATTTCTCCACGGAGACGTAGCAGCAATCCGTTGATGGTTGATTCAGCTTTTTCCTTGCGCCGCTCTAAGTCGTTGAGTTGTTTTCGGTAGGCTTCCAAGGGAATTTCGCCAGTTTCATGTCGTGCTTCAATGTTTTTGAGGTTCATGTTTACTTCGTTCTGCTCCCCTTCTGCCGCCTCTAATTGCCTGACTATGTCTGAGTATGTTCCGCCGGCTCCACGTAAAATCCCTTTTAACTTTGCGATATTGTTGTCTATGGTTTCGAGGCGCATCTCAAGGGTCCTGCGTTGTACTTTGTAGCGGCGTCTTGGAATTCTGCCGTGTTGTGCTCTAGCTTCAAGGGATCTGATTTCCTGCGTTATCTTGTTCTTCTCTTCGTATGCGTCAGTAAATTCCCTGATGTGTTCTGGACCTAGGGCTTGTCCTGCAACCATTTTCGCCGCGGATATTCTTGGAACGGCCCCTTTGGCTTTTGGTCTGATTAACATAGCTATGATTACTACACCCACAATAGCGACTACCCACATCCACGACGTTGGACGGAAAGCTATCCACAGCGAGTTATAGTCGAAGCTTATTGTGGCGATGTCTTGTGAGGAGATGATGCTGTCTACGTAACTTATGCCCTGCTTGTTTACGGTGAGGGATTCTTGGAATACGTTTCGAGACAGTGCTGCGGAGGTTCCAATTTGGGACAGGGTAGGCGCTACGATGGTTGCACCTTCGGGTGGTGTTATTGTAACTGAGGCTGAGTCGATGTAGTAGTTGAAGTAGGCGAAGAGGTCAAGATTTAGGTTATATCTTGCTCCTTGCGCTGGAGTTGTATTTGGCAAAGAATAATCTAGTGTTATGTCTGTGGAGTCTCCTGCGCTCATGCGGACTGCCAAGGTTACGTTGTGGGCGAGAATGAGACTGTTAGTCTGGTAAAGGCTTGTTGTGAGTATTCTGCCGAACTGGTCTCTTGCGATTACGTTTGTGGCGTTCAGAGGCAAGTTAACTATGAAGGAGCTTATGCTTCCTGTGGAGTTGTTAACTATCCTGTATGAGTCAGTGCTTGTAATGGTGCCTGAAGGATTAATGTTTATTTGCCGTTTAAGGGAGGATATGTTGACTTTTTGGATGTAGCCAGGGGTGGCTGAGAACGTTGCTGTAGCTGGTGCGTAAGTGAAAGCTGCCAGATTGGTCTTTGTGTAACTAGTTTCGTTAACCACTCCATCGGGCTTATCTATGCCAACTATTGTTGATCCCGATGGTAATGTGAGCGTTACATTGCAGTCTGCTGTGGTCTGCGTGAAGCCTGGGTAAGCTGGGAAATCCAAGGCAAATCCTGTCGAAGTGGAAGTTAATGCGTTGTTTGAGAGGATGAATACAACGGTCAAGGTGTTGGCTGTTCCCTGCGGGAGGGATATTGTTACGCCATAGAAGCCACTTTGCTCTTGCAGTTGGACTCCTGATGCGACTGACAACGCTTTATAGTTGGTATCGTACGCGATTGTTTCGAGGAGAAATGAACCGAATTTGTAAGGTACCCCAATTTGGAAAGTTTCAGGGAGGGTTCCTGTGATTTGGATGGTGTCAGTTACAACTATGTGACCTGAGTGGAGGATCTGGATATTATGATCGACATGCTGTATTGTGTAGTTGATTGACTGTGCGTTTGCTGCCTGCAAATTGAGGCTTAAAGGCAGGGAAACGATTAGCGTAAATAGGGTTAACGCAAAGATTACGGCGGATTTCTTCACTTGGATTCCTCTAAAGTCGGTTTTCTTATTTTACCGTGAGCTTGTTTATTTACTTTTAGACCATGGTATGCTTTGGATGTATTTAGACTTTCGTGTGAGAAGAAAAATACAGATCATTTCTAAAAAAATTAACAGATTTGGAACACCAAATATGGCTTTTTCTTAAGGTGACAATTGAGTTAACCACAATTTCTGGTAAGATTCTGCAGACAGTGTTTTCCGATTGTGAAACAGTTTTACCAAAAAAAGGAAAGGGTGGTTGTTTTTGTGTTTACTTTCGTCTTCTTAAGGCGATGGCTGCTGCGACGACTATCATTATGATTGCTGCTGCTGCGATGGCTATGTATGTCATCGTTGGGATGCCGCCTTCAGGTGGAGGTGCAACGCTAGGCGATGGAGAAGTCGGTGTGGGTGTAACTGGTGTTGGTGTCGGACCAGAAGTTGGCGGTGGTGTTTGAATTGGTGGTGTTGATGTTGGCTGTGCTGATGGTGCGGAGACGACGTTGAAGTGTGTCACGCCTGATGATGGATAATAGGATTCTGAGCCTTCGAAGGAGGCTGTTACAGTGTATAGTCCTGGAACTGGTGGTGTCCATGTTGTTGCGTAGCTACCGCTTGCGTCACTGGTTGTTGTGCCGATGTCTTGGAAGTTCCCGTTGGGGTCGACTGCTGTCAGATGAACCTTGACGCCTGTTGCGTCTGTGGGTTTGGGTTTCTGCATGTAGATGTACTGCATCCATTCGCTCATGCTTGCGTCTGACATTGCTGGAACGATGTTGAATTCGCCATCGTCTACTTTCTGTTTTGCTCCTGCGGATTGATCTGCCACTGTGCCTTGCATTAGGACTTGGGTTCCGCTGGGTATGGCTGTGTCTGGTGCTGAAACCGTGGTGGCACTTGGCCCTTTGCCTACGCAGTATACTAGACCGTCATAAGTGTTAAAGTACGATAAGTAACCGTCTGCAATAGCCCCGAGTCTACTGTAGAAGCTCGTCGAGGATGCGAATCCTGGCAAGGTCCAAATTTCTGCGCCTGTAGTGGCATTGAGACAGCGTATTAACGCACCTTTGTATATGGGCATGTTGACAGAATGCTCTTGAGTGAACGTGTAGACCTTTCCGTCAGCAAAGGCGCCTAGAAAAGTGGGAATGTATCCCCATATGTTTTCAAGACCGCTGAAAGTGCTGTTGCCAGGCCCACCTGTACCGTAAACCCATAAGAGATTTCCGTTCTTAGTATCATAGCAGTAGATTATTCCATTGTAGCCACCAACGTAGAGCTTGCCCTGATATATCGATTGCGACGATCCTGCGCCCCCTGATCGGCTATCGTAATACGAATAGCCCCGGAGGTTTGTTCCAACTGGACCCCATAGTAGGTTTCCATTGTCGAGGCTGTAGCCAGACCATTGCATGGTCTCCTTGTCTATTGTTGTGAAAACACGATTCAGTTTGTCTACAGGACCTATCTGACGAGTAATGTTACCTCCCGGCGGAGTGTACACCTTGCTCCACAACAGCTGCCCTCTTGTAGCTGGTTTTAGACTTATCGCATATACTGTATAGGTGATGGTACTGAATGCAACGTTTCCTCCAAGAGTTTGAGTGGGAGTATTGCAGAGTAGTAGGTCATTAGGAATAACATAGTTGATACTTGAACCCGAAGGCACTGAAGCAGGTAGTGTTACGTTCCATGAATAAGCAGTGCTCATGTTGACCGTCTTTCCGTTAGGTCTCCATTGGAGAGCGTTTGCGCTAACTCCTCCAAACTCATCCGTGCTAATCTCCAATCCAACGTTGTGTTGCGAATTGTTCCACAAAGCCAACCACTTGTTGTTGCTATTAAGCACGTAGCGGGTTATCTCGCCCGTTTCACCGTATATATTGGTTCCTGATGGAACGTTTGTCAGAGTGTAAAGCCAGCTTCCTGTTAATGAGTCATATGCATTCCATGTGGTACCGACGGTTCGCCATAATTTACCGGCGGGTAGAACTCCATGTTGGTTTATTGTTTCGTATTCGTAGATTTCGCCGAATGCAGGGAGCGCACTGGTCCAGTTCTCCCACCATATCTTTTCGCCAGTGAGCAGATCTACGCAAAGATAGCCTCCTCCCGTTTTCGCGTGACTTAAGGGCAGATCGTAATAGAGTCTTCCGTTTATGATCATTGGGTTGTTGAACCTCATTTCGTATGAATCTCCTGCGTAGTAGGTGATTCCCGGATAGGACCCTCCAACTACTCCTCCATCCTGAAGCGGTCTTGTCCACATTATGTGCGGACTGTTAGGTGCTATGCCGTTCGGTTGAATATTGTAGGTGGCAGCTGGTTCTCCACCTAGCCAGTTGGATGCAATGGTAGCCCAATTGGTGTTCTGTCCCTCAATTGGACGCGTCCAATAATTTGTGGGAAGCGGATATTCCGGGATCAGCTGAAGCGGCTGTTGCTGAACGGTAAGTGTCGTTTCTGCACTGCTGGGCAGGAAAGTATCGTTTATGAAGTCCCATAATGCGTTGTTCACCGAGATTAATCCTGTAGGACCGTACATAGATGGAACTTGCCCTGGAAAAGTGAACACAAACTTGTATGTGCCAAGTTGACTGGGTGTATATACACTGTAGCCGCCTCCAATTGGATCAGACGTAAATGGGCCAAGCGTTTCTTTGGTACCGTCAGGTTTTGTAACATCTACTTTCAGGTTACGCCATCTGTCACCAGCAATACCGCCTGCTCCGGGAGGTACCCAATTAAGCCAAAACACCACAGCGACGTTTTGGCCGATACCTGCACGATCAGGTGTAACAACTATGTAGGCATAGGTCGGAATAGTCCACGGCGGAGTATGTGCTGAAGCTATTGAGAAGGTTGCTGCGAAGGCTGAGAAGGTTAATAGTAGAATCAAAGTGATGGCAATTATGGATACTCTTCCGCGGACTGCTGTATTTTTTCCAATAATGGTTTTGCTCATTTTTTTCTCTCCTATATGGTTTATTTGTAGAAGTACACCACGGTTATAGATGTTATGCGTATATAAGTCTAGTGAAAAAGCCCCTCGCCGCACAGGTTCTCTTAATCGCCACCCAGATGTTTCTCAACACTCAAGAGGGTTGGTCCAAAACGAATTTCGGCATAAAAGCCGGGAAGTAACGGTGGGTATTTGACATCGAAAACGAAGACTTCAGCAAATTCCACTATGCTTGAAGTAGTAGTCGTCTTCTTTTTTGGGTCCGAAGCTACGCACACCTTCCTTCTTAAGCTGCGTCTTGATTTTCGCTGCTTGGTCCTCAGTTATCTCGCCACGTTTAAGGAGGTACGCAACAATTTCCTCAGCTTGTGCTTCGGTGTCACATCTGCGAATGAAATCCTCGAAGGTTGGGTTGTAGTGGCGGAACTTGTCGGGCAAAGCGTTCTCGGCTTCTGCAAAAAGAGCCTCATCCCCATCCTTCAGGTCTTCTTCAGCTTTGGCGGCATCAGCTTGCACAGAGTCGATCCGCACTTTGTTTTCGCCGGTGCCTTCAAGCTCTTTGATAAGGTTCGGAAACATTTTCTTAATCGATTTCTTGCCGATTTCCACAAGCCTACCCTACTATCGCGACATAGATTATGAAAAGTATGGAAAAGCGGGTTTATGTGTTTTTTTATGGAGAAGATAAAATTTCTATGGAGAGACAAAGGGTCAGAACGGAAGAAACTTTTGGGACGGATGCTCCCTTAGGACTTTCTCCAGATTTCTAACTGTGAGTCCCTTGATTTCGTCCCCGAAGATATCACAAGTCCGCTTCTTGCTCATTTCTTCTGGGTTGCGCACGGCAATTTCCACGATGAACGCACCAGGGGTTTCTGCGAAGATGTGGAAGGACTCGGAAGTTTTGCCTTTTTCCGTGACAGTAACAGTTTCGGTTTTCTGAATTTTCACGCCTTCAGCTTTAAGGGAGGATGTAACGGTGTTTGGTTCATCGTGGTAAGCTTCTATGTCGATGTCACTTGTCCTGTTGATCGTTCCCCGCCAAACGCTCCCAATCAGGATTGGGCAGTAGTCAAAGAGTAGTTTCATGATTTCCAAGGCGTCTTTGCGCATTTGGATTAGGCGCTCAATTCGGGCGGCGCCTTCGGTTTCTTCGGCGAGCCTGTCCAGTTCCGTGGCAACTTCAAGGTTTGCAGGCAAAATGCGTGTCCCCAAATTCTTCGCTGCCTTCAACTTGGCTTGGCGGTACTCTTTTTCAAGCCCAAAATACAGGAGAGCAGCAGCTTCTCGAGCAGTTTTCCGCCGAGCCTCCAAAGCGCTTTCGCTTAACGAGTTGCGTGGCAAGGTGGTCAGCGACGAGCTATGCTCTCGTAAAGTTCAACGGTTTTTTCTGCGATTTGGTTCCAAGTGAACTCGCTGAGGACGCGTTTCCTGCCATTCTTGCCCAGCCATTTACGTTTTTCCGGGCTTTCCAAGGCGCTCAGGATGCCCCATGCGACGTCTGAGGGATTGTTTGGGTCCACGTGATATCCGCATTGTTCCTCGCCGCAGCATATGACAATCTCTCTCATGCCACTGACTCCTGCCGCGCCCACCACAACTGGTTTCTCCATAGCCATTGCTTCGAGGGCGACTATGCCGAATGGCTCGTAGAAGCTAGGAAACACCGCGATGTCGCATGCAGCGTAATGCAATATGCGCTCTTCTTCGGGAACGAAGTCAAAGCGGAACCGCACATACTGGTCCATACGGATGGTTCGCACCAGGTTCTGTAGGTACTCTTGCAGGTCACCTACACCTACGATCACGAGCTTGGCGTTGGGAAACTTGGGCAATATGTGGGGCATAGCCATGATTAGTTTATCGACCCCCTTCACACCTACGAGTCGACCCAAGAACAGAATCATAATGTCATCGTCCTTCAGACCGTAATATTCCCTAATCTTCTTCTTGTCGTCCTCAGAGATGCCGGCAGGGTTGTACTTTTGAGGGTCAACACCGTTGTAGCTTACTTGGATTTTTTCTCTTGGAAATCCAAGAGATATGAGCTCGTCTTTCATGGCGTAAGAAACCGTGACGACTAAATCAGCCATTTTGCCGCCTCGGAGTTCGATGTTGCTGACGACGCTGCTCCCGCTGCCCATCGTTCTGCCTTGTTCGGTCGAATGCACATGGAAAGCCAATGGGAGTCCGCTTTCTCTTTTCACGGTTATGCCTCCCATTACGGACAGCCAGTCATGTGCGACGACGACGTCGTATTTCATGCCTTCCTTCTTGATAAGTTCGTTAACCAGCTTCGCTGCTGACAGGTAGTTGTAGACCATGAGTTTACCGAACAGATGGATGCCTCTGCCCCATTTCCGAATGTCTTCAGCAATGACATCTGGTAACGAGTCCGATATGTCTATGTGGACCGGACGGTGAACTTCTATGCCGCGCCAGATTTCACGTGTCGGTAAAGTGCCACCATCGTCATTCATAGTGAAAACTGTGACATCGTGGTCCATGAGAACAAATTTGCGTGTAATTTCAGCAGCGTAAGTTCCCAGCCCACCCACGATCTTAGGTGGGTACTCATAAACAAACACAGCAATTTTCATCGGGGCACCTTAACCGTTTCCAAATTAAGCAATGACTTGTTTGTACAAATACTTTGCCTATAAGACAGTTCTCAGAAGGTTAACGAGCTTCTAAAATTTAAGAAAGTTTGATTAGCACCCTTGCACATATTTCACTTGGAGTGTTTTGAAATGGATTTGTCCCCAACCAAATTGGAGATACTCGAAACCCTTTTGCTACATGAGGAAACAGTTAAAGCAGTACAAGTTGCCAAAGAATTGAGCAAAAAATTTCCAGCCGTCCAAATGCATCTTATTGGGCTAGTAAAAATGCGTTACGCCGCATCGCCCAAAAAGGGACATTACGTCATAACGGAAGAGGGCAAGAAAGCACTCGGGTTACCTGAAGTCGCCAAAGAGAATGCACTAGCGATTTTGGCGAAGGTTCCTCGAGAAAAAACATTCCATTTTTACGTAGGAATAGGTAAGCCACTTCACGTTTTCGCGCATGACCTGTCAGATTTCTGCGATAAACTCGGCAAAGTCGACGCGGAATCGCTGGAGTTCCACGTCAGTCGAGGAGACTTCGAAGCATGGTTCAAGTCGATTGGAGACGAAGAGTTGACTAGGAAAACTGCATTGCTCAAACAGAAGAAGCTTTCAAAAGAGGAGCTTCGCAGCAAGTTGCACGAAATCGTCGAGACGCGGTGCATAAGGTTGTCTAAGAAAGTGGAGTAGACAGGCTCCAACTTTTGAACCAGCTACTCCTGTTCGGTTAAGGTACCGCTGAATGCGGCTTTGAGAAGATCTTGTCCTGCTCCGGAAAGCTTCAGCTCAAGGGTTTTGTCTGCTGCTTCTTTGAATCCAGGATAGTTTGTGGGTTTCGTGGTTCTGTTCGCCCTTCTCATGCATAATCAAGAGCTCCAGGTCGTCACCAGAGTTGAATACATAGTGGCTTTATTGCGCCTCGTGCTTTGGCGTTTTCAAGGCTTCTACTCAGCGATTTTAGAAAGCGGTTGAGGAACAACGTGGTATCCCGCGAGGGAGCCAACGTCACATTTTGATAATGCTGATAGTGGTTTTTTAGTCACTTACAACCCAGGATAATCTCAGTGAACATGGATTTGAGTTTTAGCGAATTCGCAAATTCAAAGGAAGAAACCATGAAATACTAAAACAGCATAACCAGAAAGGCAGTGGTGGCAGCAGTGAGCGAGATCAGAGTGATTTCCGCAAAAATCCCCGAAGAAGTCTACAAAGAAATGGCTCTCCGCATTCCAGAGGGCGAACGAAGCGACTTTATCCGCGAAGCCATATTGGAGAAGCTTCAGAAAACGCCCAAGGCGGATAAGGTTTTGGAGCTACAGCGACGTATGGGCAAAATTGAGCAGGAAATGGATGACATACGCAAGTACCTTGCGGACTTGGAACTGCTCACTTACGGTAAGCGGAAGGTGAACCCTCACAGTTTCTGCATAGACGACGTAGACCATCAAATTGTCGAATACATTATTCACTACAAGGGCGCAACGACGCCTGAACTTGCGGAGTACATGAAAATCAACAGGTGGCTCGTACTGAACCGGCTTCGCAAAATCCAGAAGAACAGTAGAAAGCAGTTCGGCAAAGCAGTTATAGACTACTATGCGGGCGAGAAGTCAGGAAAGAAGAAAGCCTGGTGGATAAACGAGGAACTTGTCCAGGGAGAGTAGCGATTAACTTAAATTCTGAGACGGTCTGATTCAGCCGTGGGCCCGTCGCCGAGCACGGATTAAGGCGTCGGCCTCCGGAGCCGAAGACCCTGGGTTCAAATCCCAGCGGGCCCGCCATTACCCTAAAGGAATTTGCGCGGTTTTCCTTTTCTACACCTCTATTCCTCTTGATATGACGCCGCAAGCACACGGTTTGAGTATTCGGTCTGGCTTGCGCATTTCCTCACTTCTGCAGGAACATATTTTGAGAATTGGTGCTAACTTTCAAACTGTAGAGCTCATAATATTTTGGAGAAGCAAAGTTCGATTTAGAAAGGCGACGCTCGCCGTCGGCGTTACTCTGTCAAGCCAAAACATGACGAAGACTGTAAGGCCTACACCGATTGGATTGGGTGAGCATTCGAGAAAGGCATATGTTGGAACGGTCCGCAGGGGTGTGAGCTGCAATGAGTAGCAAGGTTGTTAGCATCGAAGAGACAGTCAGATGCAGTAACAGCGATATGGCACTAATCCTAGATTTAAGAAATATTCTGTTCATTTGTATTATCTCTCCTAACGTCAATGGTAGCCGTTTACAACAGTAGGTTTTTTAAACGTTGCAAGAATACCCTATTCATACAGGCTTTATCAAAAAAAGGTTGAAGCGAATCAGGAAGTCAATGACGAAGAGGCAAGATGAGGACAATTGACAGAAGAAAATGAAAAAATCAAGACCCTCATGAATTTGGGGCTCACTAACCAACAAGCAAAAACCTATCTTGCCGTGGCTGAACTGGGAGAAGCCGCCATAAAAACAATCGCCAAAACCTCTAATGTTGCCCGCCAAAACACCTACCAAACGATGCTGTCTCTTCAAGAAAGAGGCTTAGTCGAAAAAATCTTGGGGACACCCGTCAAGTTTCGAGCGCTACCCTTGAAAAATGCAGTTGAAATGCTGTTCAGGAACAGAAGTCGAGAATACCGCGAACTGCAATCAGAGACCAAGAAATTGCTCAGCAAACCAGAAGAGATTCATGTATTAGTCGAAGAGACTCACGAATTCGTCCTAATCCCCGAAAACGAAGCTCATGGACGCAGGGTAGATCAAATTCATGACAATGCTAAAAAGACGATTCACACAGTAATGACATACATGGGCGAACCAGGTCTAAATGATTTGCCGCCCTCGCTACAAGAGGCAATTGCCAGAGGCGTGGAAGTCAAGGTAATCTCTAACCAGCCTCAAGGCAAAAAGTCAAATTCGACGCAGAAGTCAGTCTGGACAAAGAAGGGCTCGTATGAAGTCAGATATTCGGATATTCAGCTTCCTGTGATGTTTTCTGTGGTTGATGGAAAAGAGGTTTTGATTGCAACTGACCCAAAGCCAAATCCTTTGTCTTCAGCAGCGCTTTGGACAAACAATCTTTGCTTGATTACTATGATTGAAGACTATTTTAGTCGAACTTGGAGAAAAGCTAAACCTCCTGAATAAGGTAAGATAGTAGCCAAAGAAATACGCCGCGCTAGCAAGCCTTCAATAGAGAGCCAGGATTGCCGGCGCAATATAGATTTGGTTTAGAGGAAGAACCCGAAAACGTTTGCATTCTGTTAGTAAATTCGTTTGCGGACACGTCTTGGCATTGGTGCCTAAATTATTTTGTCTGGTGCTTTTGCCCGCAGCATCTTTAGTCCCAGAAACAGGAAGGGCAGAGTCCACACGTCTATCTGCATTGCTGAATCCAAGTTGCTGCTGGTGAAGGAGTAAACGACGTAAACTACGTAGTAGACTCCAACCATAGTTAGGGACATGCCGAACCACTTTGCTGATTCGCCGTTGTTCTTGGTTAGGAAATATGCACCTGGAACCGCGAACACCACCGCCAAAGACATGGCGGTCAAGGAAACAAGGAACCCCCACGATGTTGCGCCTCTAAGAAGGAATTCGCTGCCTATGACTGCGATTTGGTCGAACCATCGAAACACGCTGTTAAACCAAAGCGCTGCGATGTAGCCAACGGCGGCGATGCCAAGCCACTTCAGAACTTCCACGTCTTTGCCAAAGTCCCGAACCTTAAAACTTAACACGAGCAAAGTGGAACCTGCGCAGGCTGACTGAAGAAGAAAAGCGATGCCCAGAAAGTTGAAGCCTAAGCCCAGCCACCACAATCCGGAAGGAAACAGCAAGACAAAGTAGGTGCCCTCCAAGAAAAGGGCTGCTTCCATTATGCGTTCAATCTTCCAGGAGGGCCTGGTGTTCATGCCCCAGACGATGAACCCAACAGCCATGGCCAAAACAACCGCGAAGAGTCGGGCGATTAACCCTGCGAAAGAAGAGACAAACATGCCTAAGTTGCCTGTGTAGAAATCCGGACGGTCCAGAATTACGTTGAGAAGGTGGTCAAGGTTTGAAGGAATCATGATGGCCACCCAGATTAGCAGGGAGCAGAGGCAGGCAAAAACCAGAACCTTCAGGTTGAACATTAGCCTTAGCCAAGCTTTCAGACGCGTAAGCAACGGTTTTTGCCACCCAATGTTGCTTTCAACAAGGGAGGGCGGCTTTTAAAACCTTAACCTCAGGTGCGTCTATTTCTTGGCAGGGTATCTTCTGCTGTATTCTTCTGCGGATGGGAAAACTGCGCTTATTCGTTGGAACCGTCTCTTGGCGTTGACTTGGTTCTCAAGTATCAGGACGTCGCGGGTTTTGCCAAAACGCTCCTCTTTGCCATCTTCGCGTTTCCTGGTCACCTTGATGCAGTCGTCCACCATGCAGCATAAGACACAGGCGTCGCAGTGGACGCATAAGTCTTCTGTTACGCCGATGCCTTGGCTGGTCCAGTAAAGCGCGTTCGTTGGGCAGGCTTTTATGCAGAGTTTACATTGGACGCCAACACAGGTGTGCTTGTTAATAGTTATGGTGCCTTCTGGGAAAAGGTCTTTTACCTTCGTGGTTCCCAAGAGCTCTTCTCTTTGCGTTTTTTCCCTAGTATTTTCCTCATTTTTGACAGATGCCTTTACTTCGCTGTCAGAAAGCAAGGCGAATATGTCGATGGCGAAAGATTTCTTTTCAGGCATCTGTAATTCCTTGGTGTATGTACGATTTAATGGTTATAAGATTCATGAATTATAATTACTTATCTCGTGAGAAAAGTGGAAGTTCACTTGAGATATGGGAATTCGCGAAGTTTTGTTTGCTCTCCACAGTGGTTCTCACAATTAAGGGTGCAATAAGCATCCGGAATTGGTTTTATAGAAATAAATCTCGCTAAAGAACCAAAATAGTGTTATGCTGATTGGGTGTCTGCAGCTTTATAAATAGCGGGTCAAGTTTTGGATAATCTGAGAGTTGCGACCAACTATGGGAGACAAAAGGTGCATGAAAACGGAGTTTGTTGCCGCTGGAATTAGAGTCAGAGATTTGCAGAAAACGATTGACTTTTACACGAAGTTGCTTGATATGAAAATCGTGGGCAGGGGAAAACTGGAGGAAACGAAAGGCGAATGGGTGGAGCTATCAAGCGAAGAGCACGGTTTCACTCTTGAACTGAACTACTACGAAGAGGACAGCCCCTACTACATAGAATACGAGCTTGGCGAAGGCCTAGACCATCTAACCTTCAAAGTTGACAGCATCGATGAAGCTCTGAAGAAAGCCAAGTTAGCCGGGTATCCAAAGGTAGATGAGCACCAGCAAGGAAATTTCCGATGGGCATTTATGGAAGACCCCAACGGAATCTGGGTCCAGATCTACTAAAAGGCGTAATTCCAGTTTGTGCTTGTGGACCAAAATCAATCCCCTCTCCAATCTCTCTGTTTTCACGATGAATAATAATTCAGTCTTCTATAGATACTCACACCGAACGATGTTTTTTAGCGCACGCTCTTTGGAACCATCCAGGGAGAAGACCATTTCACTCTTTGGGTCAAATGAGCAGGCACTAACAAACTAATACAACCGAATTTTGCGAAAAGATAAACATAAAAATCATAACACGTTGTCTGTTAAGAGGATGAAAACTTGGCTTCAAACAATTTCGTGCCTTGCCTGAAGGAGAGCGAATTGAAGGAAGGCCAAATGAAACGTGTGCGAGTTTCTGGCAAAGCTATCTTGTTAGTCAGACAGGGCGGGCAAGTTTTTGGGGTTTCAAATATTTGCCCTCATATGGGATGTTCACTTGACAAGGGTATTCTTAGGGAATACTTGGTTATGTGCCCATGTCATGGCTGGAAATTTGACGTACGAAACGGACAGTACGAAGAAAACAAAGCCACGGTCTTAGAAAGTCATCGAACCAAGATTCAAGACGGAAAAATACTAATAGAAATCGTAGGCAAGCTTTAAATCAATTTCAATTTGTAAAACATGACAGACGCTCATCAGTGGCTTCAAGGCAAACTCGCTGCGAATGCGTTGCTTGCGAAATACCGTTTGTCTCAAAAGAATTCGCTGCCAATGACTCAGAGAGAATTGCTCATCCTAAAATATCCTCACGAAAACCATGCCTGCTTAGTAGAATAGAGCAAATTACTTATAGCAGGCGGAAAACACGAATATTTTGAAGGGAAACATGCCATGTGTGAATTCAACGTGATATTTAACGGAAAAACCCAGTTTAGAGACGTGGTCTACGCCAAAGCACAAAGCGGTAACGTCATCGTTAAGAACGTGCTTGGGGAAGCTAAAGAATTCAACAACTGTGTCATAGCTGAAGTAGACGTCAACTCAACAAAGCTCATCCTAACCGCCGTCAAAGCTTAGTCAATAATGCCAGTTAAACCAGTTAATTTGGCTATCGTACAGAACCGGGCTGTCCATATTCTTATTTTTTGCGTTTAAACCAAAAAAAGGGAAGGGAGGATATGTTTACTATCTGCGTTTCTTGAGCACTATCGCCGCTGCAACGATTACTACTATGATTGCTACGGCTGAAATTGCGATGTATGTTGCGATGGGTGCTTCGCTTGTTGGTGGAGGAGCGACGCTTGGCGAGATTGAAGGTGCGACTGTTGGTGATGTGGTCGGCGCTACTGTTGGGGCTGGTGGAGTCGGAGTCGGTGTAACGACGGGTGCGATGGATGCTGCTGGTGCTTCTGTTACTCCTATGGCTGTCTCTGAGTATGATGGCCAGTAGGATTCGCTGCCTTCGAAGGTTGCGGTAATGGTGTATTTTCCTGGCACTGGCGGAGTCCACAGCAGGCTATACAGTCCGCTTTTGTCGCTTGTCACGTAGCCGAGGTCTTCTATGTTGTTGTTGGGGTCAAAAGCAGTTAAGTGCACCTTAACGCCTTGGACGGTTGTCGGGGCAGGTTTTTGCATGTAGAGGTGTGCCATCCAAGAGCCCATGTCCTCATCGGAAACCGCTGCCACAGTATTGAATTTGCCGTCTTCTGCGAGCTGCTTGGCACCTGAGGATTTGTCGGTGACGGTCCCGCGTATTATGAGACTCTGTCCCCGAGTAATTGCAGTCAGCGGTGCGTCAACGGTGACTTCGCTCGGACCTTTGCCTATGCAGTAGACTTGCATGTCGTACAGGTTGAGGTACACAAAGTAACCGTCGGCAATAGCTGAGCCTGCATTGCCATATGTCGAGGTGCCATGACCATACAGAGTCCACAATTCTGCTCCATTCGTAGTGTTTACGCAACGGATAAGACATCCTTTCCAGTATGGCGCGATACAAGAGTGCTCATTAGAGGCTAAGTATATCTTTCCGTCAGCAATACCAGCTATACCTAATGGATAACCGCTATAGGGAGTATCCAACCCTGAGGGAGCAGTGTAATTCCATAGCAGATTACCGTTCTTGATGTCGTAGCAGTAGACGACGCCGGAGTATCCGGTTGAGAAGAGTTTACCGTCAGCTGCCGCCAGCGTTGTCATAGCACCGCCAGCACCCAAATAGAAGTTCCAGGGGTTTTCAGATGCTGTCGGACCCCAAAGTTTTGCCCCAGTGTCCATGCTAAAGCCTGTATAAGAAATGGTCTCTTTGTCAAAGTAAACGAATGCACGACCTATTGCGTCGAATGTCGCGAAGGATCTGGTTTGGTTGCCTGGGGGTGCTGGAATGTTTGTGGTCCAGAGTAGTTGACCTCGGTTTGCGTCTTTCACACTTACCGCACTCACTGTCGTAATTTCCGGTGTGCCGAAGCCTCCAAAACCACTCAATGGTGTGCTGACGATTACCATGTCGTTGTAAACGGCTGCTATTATGGAAGACCGCGCAGCTAGTTGGGGTATTGTCACGTTCCATGAGTATGCTTTACTTGCGTTGACTGACTTGCCAACGGGTCGCCACTGATAATAGTTGGTGCTAGTGTAGTCCGTTGGGTCCATCGTCGCTGTTAATGCTTGAGGCGCCGTACTGTTCCAAAGTGCAAGGCTCCTACCTGTCACATTAAGGACGTAACGAAGTATCTCGCCGTTTGGTCCACGAACCTCAGTACCTGAAGGAATACTTGTCAAATTGAACAGCCAGCTTCCGTCAATTGGGTCAAATGCTTGCCACGTGGTGGGACCTGATGGAAGACCGAACAATGCTGCAAAGGGGTTTTCATCAGTGCTAAACAAATAGCCATTGGGGATAACGCCGTGTTGGTTCATGGATTCATAGTCATAGAGTTGAGCGAAGCTGGGCGCAGTCAAAGTCCCACCTAAATCTGTTCGCCGCCAGAGTTCTTTGCCAGTCTGCAGGTCTACGCAGACGTATCCTCCTCCTACTGAGGCGCCAAATCCGCCGGGTTGGCTGTCACTTCGTGGTAGAGTGTAGTAGAGTCTTCCGTACATGATTATTGGGTTGCCGAATTTGTTTTCGTAGTTGGTCCCGTCGTAGTAAGTTATGTCGTTAGGCAAGGTAGTGCTGCCCCCGACAACGCCTCCGTCCTCAAGTGGTCTTGTCCACATTACGTGGGCGCTGTTAGGTGCAATGCCGTCTGGCTGATACTTGTTGGTGATGGCACTTCCTGAAAGAAAGTTAGATGCAATTGTAGCCCAGTTTGTGTTTTGCCCTTCAATGGGACGTGACCAGTAACCAGTCGGAAGAGGGAAGTCGGCAGCAGGCGATATTTTTGTTTGTTGCACGGTCAGTTTTGCTGTTGTGCTGCTAGGAAGGTAGTAGTCACCGACATACGCACTTGGACTGCCAGCTAAGCCAGTGACAGGATTGTTTAGAGAAGCAACCTGCCCGGGGAAGTTGAAGACAAAATTGTAAGTACCGCTCTGATCAGGAGTGTAGATTGCGTAGCCGCCTCCTACAGGATCAGATATGAATGGTCCTAAGTTTTGTTTGGATCCGTCGGGTTTTGTGACTGTAATTGTCAGGTTTCCCCATCGGTCGCCCGCAAATCCTGCTGCTGTTGGCGGGACTTTGTCGAGCCAGTAGATGAGAGATACTGGTTGGCCTACGCCTACAGGGTCTGGTGAAGCTGTCAGATAAGCAAATGTTGGAACGTTCCATGCGGGAGTATGTGCATTGGCGTTTGGTATAGCGACAAGAGTGGCGGTTAATGTCAACAAAAGAATAATGGTATAGAGAGTATTCTCGTTTTTATTTTCGACTTTTTTCATTCACGTTTCTCCTTTCATAGAGCGCTTATTGTTTGTTTAGAATTTAAGAAGTGGCAAGAATAGCCTATTCATGCAGCAATTCTGAAAACAAAACTCGTGCCAATTGATGCGGCTAAAAAATGTGAACGCGGACGGGAACTTAATTTCCAGCCAAAGAGGTTCTTATAGAATCTCTTCAGTCTTTCAATCCTTTGTGATTTAAAATGCGTAATTTTATGATTCAAAGACAACCACCAATCTGGTTCTCAGCACGAAATAGCAACTGCCAGCTCACCGTCTTTCCCTGGTTTTAGCCTAATTGAGTTCACTTTTTATTGCAGCTGGAGAATCCCAAATTAAAGGCTGCGCTTATCGAGGCAACCTTGGAGCACATACAAAACAAGTTAAACTGCTACAAGTGCTAGATTTTCGCATCCAAAGCGTGACAGAAACTAAACGCTTTAGAGGGTTTGATTGTATTGCACCACCCCGCAATCTTCTTCTCCGTCTCGTCCTTGTTCTCCAACGCCTTCGCCAGGGCTAACTCGCCGACAAATACGGAGTTGGGCGTCAACGCCTTGGTTTTCTCAATAGCTTGCTTCAAATCTGAGTCCATTGTGAAAAACAAAGCCACTCTCTTACCGGAGAGGTCGTTCTTGACCAAGTATGTTCTGATTGCAGGGGTTGGTTTCCAGGCCCAAATTGGTGTTCCGACGACTATGAGATCGTATTCTGCGGGAAGCCGTTTTGTTGGAGCGATATGGGCTTCTTTTTCTAAAGTTGCATCCTTGCCAGCTGATATCCAACCGAGTGCGCCTGATCGATTTTTCTGGTCAAAGACTTCCTCAATGTCAGATCCGAGTTCTGCAGCTATTGTTTCGGCTACGAATTTGGTGTTCCCCGTTCGAGAATAGAACACTACAAGACTTTTCATTTGGGTCTCCTCACAGAGACGCTTGTGTTGCCTTTTGAATAAAAAGGTACCTTGAAGAAGCTAAATCAAAAAAGGAAAATAGAGAGGTTTATGGTTGCCATTTCTCTGTGAGATACTTGGGTATCTCGCTGCTGTCGCGGGGTCCAACTTGGACTTTCCAACCTGTGAGCTCTTCGATTTCGCCGCTGATACGTGACGCCTTGCCAGGGATGATGAGTCTCTTGTGTTTTACTTTGCTTTCTACGCCCGAGGCTTTGAGTGCGTCGGCAACGCGTTCTGCGGTTAGTTTGCGTCCTGCGACTCCGCTGTCAATAGCTGAGCCTTCTGTTTCGACGACGATGAGGTAGGCGTTGATTTTGCTGCTTTCAATGTCTGAGGCAACGGTGTAGTATGTCAGTGCAAAGTTGCTGGTGAACATGACTGGCGTGTTTTCATCTGGAGTGCCGAACACTTTGAGCCCTGGTGCGACTGCAACTGGTTTGCGTGGGTCAGTGTAGATGTTTTGCCGTAGAACTGCAGTTGGCAATAGTGACCAGCCGTCGTTGCCGTGCATGACGATTATGTCCGCGTATCGGACAACCAGCATCGAAGCCAAGTATGCTTCACGCCACTTGATAATTTCGTCAGCTACTTCGCCTTTGCCTGCCCAAGCAACCATTGGAACACCAATCAGGGGGAAGCCTGCGAGTTCTTCGCCACTCTTGCATGCCGCTCTGCGCAACATTGTGAAGTTGTTAAGTGTAGTGCCTAAGCCGTCGTTGGTGAAGGTTCCCGGATCAAGAACCAAATTTGTGACGCCGTAAGCCGTTAGGGTCTTAACAAGCGAGACGAGGGCAGTTAGATCATTCGGCGCTGAAACGACCAATGGGCAGTTGTACATTAGCGCGAGTTCCGCCATATCTTTCCAGTTCTCAGTGGTAGCCGCGTAAAGTAGCGGATTTGCCTTGGGTGCTGCCATCAAGCCTGCTTCTGCAACGTTTGGGTTGAGCGTACATAGGAGGAAAGGTAGGTTAGTTGATTCTGCGACTTTTTTGACGGTGGCTTTGAATTTCTCTGCGTCGCCTGAGGTGCTGCGTACTGCTATCATGTCGAGTTTCAGTGTGTAGCCGATGTATTCGAAGCTGAAGTTCTCCGTTTTCTTAATTCGGTTTTGGATTTCTTCGTCAGACATTTCGTCGGTTACGTCTATTGCTATGGCTGTTGGGTTAGTGTACGTGAATTCGTGTCGGTACATGACGAGTTTGCCGCCGAGTTTCTTGGCTTTCTCGCCGACGCCGACTACGACTTCTTTGACCGCTGGCCTAAGCAGTTCTTTCAGCTGGTTGTAGGCTTTCTCGTATTGCTTCTTCAGCAGAGGCTTGCAGGAGTCAAGGTCAACTTCGCGGTTCACAATTTTGGTGGCGAAAGCCATGCAGTTTTCTTGACCGCATTCTTTGCAGTTAGTCTTTGGGAGGAGCTTGTAGATGTCTATTGGGCTTAGTTCTTTCATGCTTGCTCGTGTCATGTCTTATGCGCCTCCATTATGCTTTGACAGTTACCCAGTCCGCGAATTTTGCCGCGTCGACTTTTCCACCGGTCACTAAGTTTTTGGTGACGTCTTTGAGTGTCTTAACTGCTGCAGGGTGCATCATCATGAACAGGTCTACACCTGCAAGTAGCAGGGTCAGTGCGGTTGTGACTTCCCAGAGGGGACCTCGCAGTTCGCGGGGTTCCCATTCAGGAGCCATCTTTAACCAGGCTTCTCTTGCTGCCCACGCGTTGGTTGTGCCTGAAGACATTGGTTGTGCTAGTTCCGAATCTCCCATTAAACCAGCCATTCTGGCGCGTTCCATGTTGGTGAACGCGTAGTCTAAGCCATATCCTAACGCGGCTGTTGTGAGGTCCATGACTATGTCTTCTTTGCCCAAGTAGTCGTAGAGTCTGCGGTTAAGTTCTCTTGCCAAGTTTAAGTCCATGGGTGTGAATGACAATGCTGCGTGACCGTTTTTCTTTACGAATTTTGCGCATCGTTCAACATCCATGTCTCTTGTGAGTGAGCTTATGAGGAAGCGTTCACCTTTGAAAGTCTCTGTGATTTCCGCGAAAACGGCTTCGTCCTTAACTGGGTCACCGCACCCGCCGATAACGAGTGGGACATCAACGGCTTGCAGTATGTTTTCTACGGTTTTCACTGCATCTTTTGGTGTTGCGTTCTTTAGCAGGGGGTCGATGCTGATGAGGTGAACAGTTACCATGTCTGCTCCGAATTTCTCAACTGCAAGTTTTGCCCATGCTGCTGGGTCGCCGACAACGTCCTTTACGTGCATCTTTACCGCTTTCGACAAAGGAACTTCCATGTCGAAAACGTCCAATGTAATGATAGGAGCGTGAACAATTGGTCGCTCGAAAGTGTAGAAAGCTGGAGAGGTTTCTCCGCCGATTACGACTGATCTTGCCGCGGGTGCCGCCTTCGCCTTTAGTGCCGCCTAGTTTGACCTCAGCGATTGTGCTGGGGTAAGTTTCGATTGGAGGCAGAAAAGCTGCCTGCAACATAGAGACAGGCTTCACCTTCAATGCTGGTGGCAAATTGAGCTTGGGCATCATTTGCCCAGCCATACCAGGCTCAAAGGACAACTCCATTTCGCTAACGTCCATCTGGAAGTCTTCAAGCTCGATCTCCTGGAACTTCGCGAGAAGCTCCAAGATTTCTGGGCTTAGACCCAGGGCGTCAGCGGCTTCTTTGTTGTCTTTTTTCTCATGGTGAGGCACAGGTGTCACCGCTACTTGGCTTTCTCGTCTCTGACGGTTTTGATGATGACTTTGTTTGCGTAGATCTTTGCGTCTTTGAGGATAATTTTGAACCCGCCAGCCATTATAGGTAGCGAGGATGCTGTCATTACTGGCATCATTCCACCTTGGGCTGCTTGGACTTCGGTTGATGTTTCTTCCGCGGCTGGTGCTGCTTTCTCTTCAGCTGCCCATCTGGCAACTACTGGGTGGTTCTTTTCCTTTAGGAAGGCTTTGAGTGCATCTACGTTAGTTGCGTTTTCTTCGGTTGCTACTTTGTCGACTACGTCTTTTGGTATGAAGTCTTTAACGCGTTCTTTGACTTCTTTTGGTATCCAGACTACGCGGTTCCATCCACCGTCTGCGGCGAAGAATTTTTTGCTGCGCATGTATTCGATGGACATTCCGTGGAATCCGTCGATTTGTCGTCCGCCTGCTGCTGAGTCAGCGATAGTTGAGAAGGGTAAGCCGTTTACTGTTGCACCTTTGTAGCTTCTGTTGACTACGCCGAATCCGTCGACTTCTGGGATGTAGAATGTTACTGCTTCGAAGCATCCGCATGAGGTGTGTGGGTGGTCAAAGGCTGTGTAGAGCCAGACTTGGTTGACTTCGCCCATGGTGCGTTTCTTGGCCATTTCGTTGACGCCTGAGAACTCGCCCTTTTCTGCGTTGATAATCTGTCCTCTGTCTATTGCGAACACTGGACCCTTGGGATCAATGTTTGCTGATGCCTTGCCGTCGAACCAGCTGATGGCACCGCAGTTGCTGTAGCGTTGTGGAGTAATAATGCAGACGTGACTTGGCGCGAATGACTGGCATAGAGCACAGCCGTAGAATTTGTCAACGTCTTCGTCTTTGAGACCACGCGCTTTTGCGTCGCGTGCTTCGTAGTCTGCAACTGCTTCGGGGTACATTTGCTGGATTTTGGCTGGGTCTGTGATGAAGGTTATTTGGACTTTTTCGATGATTGGTAGTTCGCTCTTGAATAGTCTGTAGAGAACTTTGCCGATTGATTCGAAGCTGTTGAGACCTTTTTGGAATGATTTCTTGCCGAGGCGTATCCAGATATCATAGCGTTGGTTCAGGTGCATGAATCCTTCGATATAATTTAGGTAGCCGTGAATGCGTCTTTCGATTACGCCTTCAAGGCCTGCGTCTAGGGTTGCGCCTGCGGCTTCGACGAGTATACCTAGTGGGTATGCGCCGCCCTCTTTGAGGTCTTTGATGTCTGGACCGACAATGGTAATTTTGCCGTCTTCGACTTCGCTCATGGGTTTAACGTGGGCTAGTTCAAATTTTTCTTTGACCGTTGGCCCGCCGAGTTCTACTTGCATGTCGTTTCTGCGTATACGTTCTCCTTCGTAGATTACGCCAACATCTACGGGTATGTCTTTAAACATTGACATTTTCTTAGTTTCCTCCATCTTTAAATTTTAAAGTCATGACTTTGAGGTTTGCAGCCCATTCTTCAAGGGTTGCGTTGGGGAAGGACCAGCTTGCGTGCACGTGGAATAGGTTGTCAAGAGTCATTGTTTTGAGGTCTGGTGCAAAGTGTTTGAATCCTGAGAGCATTAACGATTCCACGTAGTAAGGCAGCCCGACTAACAGAATTAGGTCAGGGTGGCCTTTTCCGTCGAGTCCTTGCCAAGTGGGGTCAACAATTCTTTGGCCTATGTCCATTGCAGACATGAAGCTTGCTGGTTGATATCCTCGCTTGAGGAATTCGCCAACCATATGGGCTGTGGCCACTACTGGTACTTTGGAGGCGTTTGCGAAGTCAATCATATATTCGATTAGTTGTTTGCCTTCCATGTACCTCTCAGTGGCGTTACTTCCCACAATGAGAAGGGGACGTTGGGCTTTTTTGATCATTGCTACTGCTATCTCGGGTTTTGTTATGGGGTTTGCTTTCTTTGTTGATGCTATTTCTGCACATTGCCATGGTTCACAGGACATTTCATTTGCCTCCTTGATTACTCCTTCATTTTCCGAACCATTCTCGGTAGCAAGGTCGGGTCTGGAATCACTGTTTCCTTCCAGTTATTTGCTTCCAAGATCTTTTGGAATTCGTCTTTCATTGTCATGGGTACGTCCGCCATCGTTCTGACGAACAGGTGTAGGTCGTTTGGCATGACGCCGAGGTAGCGCTTGCTTAAGTCAACGTAATGGCTTAGTTTTATGCTGCGTCCTTTCCATGTGTCGTTTGGTCTGATGCAGAGTTTTGCGATTGCGACCATACATTCTTCCTTGGTTTCAACTGTGTTGAAGAGGTGTTCTGGTGCTGGTCCGACGTTTACTTTGTTGCCTGTGCGTGCATCGAGAACTTCCCAGTTTTCTGGTTTGTCTTCTCTGCCCATGAGCATACGGCGGTATTTTACACCATGTGGACCAACAAGCACTGGAATGCCTAAGCGCCAGAATCCTGCTCCGATTGCTGCGGCTTTCTGTGAATATGCACCCCAAGCTAAGCCCACTGCGCCAAGACGGTTGTGTATGTAATCTGCGATTTCTTCATAGTTGCCGCGTAGTGGGCGTTTGGCGAAGATGTTTGCGACTTTGATGGCTGCGCCTGCGATGTGGCTGTTGGCTACGCAGGAACCGACGTTCATTACTCCTCCAGCTTCGAATCCGCCTGGGAATTCTTCGTAGAGTGTCTGACCTTCGCTGTTGCGGTAGCTGCCAGCGGACATGGCTGAGCAACCTGACAGAACGACGATGTATCGTCTGAGGGCGAATTCTCTGCATATGTCGTAGACGTCTTTGCCGCCTTTTGGATAGTTGCTGCAACCAACGACTGCAACGATGCCTGGGATTTCTCCGAGGACGATTGGGCTGCCGACGTTGCGGATTTCAACGTCTGACACTGCGCCTCTGCCGGAGCGGCACAAGTTATTTTCTTCGCACATGGCTTTTTCGCCTGCTTTAATGATGAGGCTGTGGACCATGATTTTTTGTGGGCAAGCTTCTTCACATCTTCCGCATCCGATGCAGGTCTCATATAGTTCGGTTAGTAGGGTTAGGTCGCCTTCTGCTGCTGCTTTAAGGGCGGCTGGGATGTTGTAGTCTTGTGGGCAGTTACGTTGACACTGGTTGCATTGTCTGCAGGTCTTGGCGATTTGTTGAAGTTCCTCTATGCTTGGGAGAACATTCTTTCTCTTGCGGATAGGAGCAACTTTTTGGGCAACACGTACTGCGACTTCGCCGACTTTTTCTGGGTCAAGGATAAGCACGCCCTTGACTTTGCCACTAACGAGGTCATCAACGATTTCGTCTGCTGGGTCGTTTGTGCGGTTCTTGAAGCCCATGCAGTTCTTTTCTGATGCAGCAATTACTGGAGCGCCAACTTTGCTAGCTTCGTCATAGACGTCAGTACGTATGCATTGTTCGTCGAGGACGACGACATCTGCTAGTCCTGCGCGGATGAATCTTAGTTCCCAGCTGATTGGGCCCACAATTCTGGCTCGGGTGTAGTACCGTGTCATGTCGTGTGATGTGCAGCACAGGCCGACTATCTCTATTTGTTCGTCGACTTTGTGGTCTTTTGCGTAGTCGATGATTCCAACTGATGGTACTACGTTGTGGCCAATGCACATGATTACTGGTTTGGTTCGGTCGACGCTTCCGATGCCTAACTTGACGAGGGGTGCTTCTGGATCAGCTTTTGGATAGCCTAAGGTTGAAATTTGTGCGATGTCGCCGACTTCCATGCCTATGTGGTCAATCATGCCGACGTGGAAGGCTTTTGATTCAAAGTCTAGATTGTTGCCTTCTTGACCGGTGTGCCCTACTGCAAGGACTTGTGTGATTTGTTCTTCAACATAAGACAGAACATCTTCAAGATCGCCGAGTGTTTCAGGCTTTATGCCTGTGACAAGGCGAGTGATTGGTGCTTCAACTTTGATGTTTAATCCGCCAATGTCTAAGGGGTATCTGCGACCGTATTTCTCGATTAAGTGATGAACCAAGTGGCGTGAGTGAGCTGAGTGGCATGCTGCTCCGATTGCACATGCTAACATCACAATACGGGAGGATTGGGTTGCGATGTCTAAGCCGCATGCGCCGCGTTTTCCCGCTGTCAAATCGCATTTGCCAAAAGTGCACAGACAGCAGAGATCACAGTCGGGCATGTAAAAGGGTTTGTACTTCGTGGTTGGTGGAATGATTGACAGTCGAGCGGCAACTTACTGTTTTCGATACATTATTGTCAAGAAGGTCTGAGAACTACCGGGGTAGCGGTGGAGCCGCCTCGTCGATCAAACTATTTCTTGAACTCTGCATCCAAGGCATTTCCAAGTCCGACCAAGTTTTGCGCAATGACCCAAGCATGCAATTGATGCTTTGAAAGGACGGGTTGCGTTGCCTCGCTCGACGCTGCCGACGTAGGTTCGATGCAACCCTGTCATTGCAGCCAGCGTCTCCTGCGAAATTCCCAGCTCCTCGCGGAATTTCCCCAACACTTTTCCCAAGATCTGGAAATCGCGAATCGGGCTTTCATGCCTTGACAACTTAGAAAAATGATGCCAATAAGTCTACATACGATAAGTAGCCATCTTATAAGTAGCATCAAATTGAACAGGAAAGCAAAGCCTGGGGCTTGGAAGCGCTGAAAGCCTCTGGGGCAAGTGCGAGCAGACGATCATGTATAAAGTATGCCGATCCTGCAGCAAGCGATTCGA